>NZ_JAINWJ010000001.1 GCF_021021415.1 Martelella mediterranea
CAAGGATCAGAGACCAAACCATCAAACAGAGTTGATGACACCGAGTTTGAGGACACGTTTGTCAACAAACCGGGGCGGCGTCTGACAACAGCCGCCTTCGAGTTTCCGAACCAGCGTCGACCGCGCCTTGATTTATCCGGCTTCCGCCACCCGCGAGAGCGCCACGGAAAGCTGCTCACGCTGCTGCTTCAGTTCCTCGAAGCGTTCGCGCTCTGTGGCCACCACTTCCGGATCGGCATTGGCGACGAATTTCTCGTTGCCGAGCTTCTTCTGGCTGCGCTCGATATCGGCGTCGACCTTGCCGATCGCCTTGGTCAGCCGCGCGGTTTCGGCCGCCACATCGATAAGGCTGCCGAGCGGAATGCAGGCGGTGGCCTCGCCGATGATGACCTGGGCCGAGCCCTTCGGCGCGTCCTTCTCGAAATCGAGCGAGTCGATGCGGGCGAGCCGCTCCAGCGCCGGATAATGGCGGGCGGTGCGCTCGCGGGTCGTGGCGTTGGCGCCGACGAGGATCAGCGGCGCCTTGGCCGAAGGCGGCACGTTCACTTCCGCGCGCGCCGAGCGGATGCCGGAGATCAGATCGACAAGCCAGTTGATTTCGTCGGCCGCCTCTTCATCGCGGAAGCCCGGCTCGTGCCAGTCGGCGTGGCAGCACAGGCCCTCACCGCCGATATGGTTCCACAGCTCCTCGGTCATGAACGGCATGAACGGGTGCATCAGCTTGTAGGTTTCGGCCAGCACGAAGGCGACGCAATGCTGCGCCTCGGCCTTCGCGGCCTCGTCCTCGCCCATGAATACAGGCTTCAGGAGTTCCAGATACCAGTCGCAGAGCTCGTGCCAGACGAAGCGGTAGAGGGAATCGGCCGCCTCATTGAAACGGTAGTTCTCGATCGCCGTGGTGACGTCCTCGGTGGTCTTCGAAAGCTCGGTCAGGATCCAGCGATTGATGGTCTGGGTGGCGCCGGACGGGCGGAACGAGCCGTCGAGCTTCATGCCGTTCATCTCGGCAAAGCGCGTGGCGTTCCAGAGCTTGGTGCCGAAATTGCGATAGCCGGCAATGCGGCTCTCGTCGAGCTTCACGTCCCTGCCCTGCGCGGCCATGATCGCCAGCGTGAACCGCAACGCGTCGGCGCCATATTCCTCGATCAGGTTCAGCGGATCGATGACGTTGCCCTTCGACTTCGACATCTTCTGACCGTTCTTGTCGCGCACCAGCGCATGGACATAGACGGTGTGGAATGGCTCGACCGGATTGCCGTCCTCATCCTTCATGAAGTGCAGCCCGGCCATCATCATGCGGGCGACCCAGAAGAAGATGATATCGAAGCCGGTAACGAGCACGCTGGTAGGGTAATAGCGGGCGAGTTCGTCCGTCTCTTCCGGCCAGCCGAGCGTCGAGAACGGCCACAGCGCGGAGGAGAACCAGGTGTCGAGCACGTCCTCGTCGCGGGTCAGGATATTGCCGGGCTCGTAGTTTTCGAGCTGCTCCTCGACCCAGGCCTTCCACGGCCCCTCATGGGCGATGTAGTGCTGGATCGCGGCGTCGAGCGCCTCTTCCTCGGTCTTTTCGACGAAGACCTGCCCATCTGGGCCGTACCAGGCCGGGATCTGGTGGCCCCACCAGAGCTGGCGCGAAATGCACCACGGCTCGATGTTCTCCATCCAGTCGAAATAGGTCTTTTCCCAGTTCTTCGGCACGAAATTGGTGCGGCCCTCGCGCACTGATTCAATCGCCGGCTTTGCAAGTTCCTTGGCGTCGGCAAACCACTGATCGGTCAACATCGGCTCGATGACGACGCCCGAACGGTCGCCAAAGGGCTGCATGATCTTCTTGTTCTCGACGAAGGGGATATCATTGCCCTCCTCGTCCTTCACGGTCACCGCAAGCCCCTCGGCATTGATCGCGTCAACGATGCGCTTGCGGGCGGCATAGCGGTCAAGGCCGCGATATTCGTCGGGCACGAGGTTGATGTCGTCGACCTCGTTTTCACCCGGCAACTCGCCGGATTTCGCGATCTTCATCGCCTGCTCGGCGCAGACGGCATAGGGCTCGCCGTCATCGCGCAGCGCGGCTTTTGTGTCCATCAGCCGGTAGAGCGGAATGTGGTTTCGGCGGGCGACCTGATAGTCGTTGAAATCGTGCGCACCGGTGATCTTGACCGCGCCGGAGCCGAAATCCTTGTCCGGATATTCGTCGGTGATGATCGGGATCAGACGTCGATGTTCTTTCGGCCCAACCGGAATTTCGCAGAATTTACCGATAATTGGCGCATAGCGCTCATCTGTTGGATGAACGGCGACGGCGCCATCGCCGAGCATGGTTTCCGGACGGGTGGTCGCGATCGAGATGTAATCGCGCTCCTCCTCGAGGATGACATTGCCGTCCGCGTCCTTCTCGACATAGGTATAGGTCTCGCCGCCGGCAAGCGGGTATTTGAAATGCCACATATGGCCATCGACTTCGCGGTTCTCGACCTCGAGGTCGGAAATCGCGGTTTCGAATTCCGGATCCCAGTTGACCAGCCGCTTGCCGCGATAGATCAGGCCGTGCTTGTAGAGCGAAACAAAGACCTCGCGAACGGCCTCGGAAAGCCCCTCATCCATGGTGAAGCGCTCGCGCGACCAGTCACAGGAGGCGCCGAGGCGCTTGAGCTGATTGATGATCTGGCCGCCGGACTCTTCCTTCCATTCCCAGACCTTGCCGATGAAGGCGTCGCGGCCCATCTCGCGGCGACCGGGAAGCTGACGTTCCATGAGCTGCCGTTCGACCACCATCTGGGTGGCGATACCGGCATGGTCCATGCCGGGCTGCCAGAGCGTGTCCTTGCCGCGCATCCGCTCGAAGCGGATCATGATGTCCTGCAGCGTGTTGTTGAGCGCGTGGCCCATATGGAGCGAGCCGGTCACGTTCGGCGGCGGGATCACGATCGAGAAGCTCTCCCTGCCCGGCTTTGCGTTGGCTCCGGCGCGGAAGGCATCGGCCTGTTCCCACCGGGTGGCAATCCTGGGTTCGACGCTTTTCGCGTCATACGTCTTCTCAAGCATGTCTTCGCCAATTCCTGCTGATACCAAAACCGGGCGAAACACATATAGCGCGCCTGCGTCCGGATTAAACGGCGGCGGGTTGCCGCGGCTTTCGCGGCGGCCCTTCGCGGCCTGTCGTTGTTATGCGCTTGACTTCAGGCCTGTCAACAACAAAGCCGCCCCGGAGGGGACGGCTTGGATAGGTCGAACCTGCGTATTCTCAGCGCTTTGCGTTGCGCATCCGCTCGATTTCCTTGCCGACCATCTCCTCGACGATCGACGGCATGTGCTCCTCGATCCAGTCGCGGAGCAGCGGACGCAGTTCCGAAATCACGATTTCCTCGATCTTGCGCGCGCCCTCGCGATCAAGGGCGTCGGAAAGCGCATGCAGCGCATTGCCGATCCGCTGTTCGGAGCCGGATGAGAGCAGGTGATCCTGGCCCTCCTCCATGCGTGGCGAACGGTCGGCATCGTCTGCGCGCGGAGCGCTTGCGGGCTCATGAGCCCCGCCGGTCGCCTCCCGCACCTGGCGCGCAACCTCGCCGATCGTGCCGGGATAAACCGCATCGCGCTCCAGCGGGTGCGGCCGGGCCGCCGCAGGTTGCTGCGCTTCATGCGCCTGCTGCGTCACCGGCTCCTGTTTTGCCTCGAATGGCTGTTCGACTTCCTCGCCAGGCGCGGCTTCCGCCTCGTTCGACGGCTGGGAATCATCATCAAAGGTGAAGGCGGGACGGCGGGAGACGAAGGAATTGTCGCCAAAGGGCTCGGGATCCTGTTCGACAGGAGACGCGTCGCCGGCATCATGATCGCGCTGGCGATAGGCCTCGGGCGCGCGGTAGCGCTCCTCCCTCGGCGCGGCAGCGTTGTCACGCGCAGCGCGCGGAGAACGCCCGACATCGTCGCCGCTGTCGATGATACGGCGAATCGAAGCGAGAATTTCTTCCATCGAGGGCTCTTGCTGCAATTTCGGCTGCGCCATTACAAACCTTCCCGCGCGTTAACGTCCCAAGCGTCGAATCATCGACAACGATACGCCAGCTCCGGCCGCATGAAGACCGAAACCGTCATATTTTCAGTGCTATACACAGAATTTTCGGGACACGTCCGATAGAACTTACAAATCTCTAGAATTCGAAGGCCTTCGCCCGCGCGAAGCCAGGAAGCGGCTTGACGGCGGCATTGAAGGAGGAGAGCGACGAAAACACATCGCCGTCGCGATGATAGATGGTTGCCCGGGCGGCATAGCCCGTGCCCTCGACGCAGACGAGCCGGCCGCCATCGCGCAACTGGTTCAGCAGCGCCTCCGGAACGACCTCGACGGCGCCATTGAGGAAGATCGCGTCATAGGGCGCCTCGGAAGGATACCCTTCCGGCAGGACGCCGCTGACCACGACCGCGTTGTCATAGCCGAGTTCGAGGAATTTCGCGCTCGCGCTCTCAACCAGTTCCTCATCGCTGTCGATGCCGACGACCGACTGGGCGAGCAGCGAAAGAATGGCCGCGGCATAGCCATCGCCCGCGCCGACCACCAGCACAACATCCTTCTTGGAGAGTTCGAGAAGCTGGACGAGCTTCGCAAGCGGCGACGGCTCCATCATGTAGCGGGCGGGGCCGGCTTCATTGGCGGGCTTTACCTGAATGTCCTCGTCGATATAGGCGAGCGACCTGGATTGCGGCGGCAGAAAAGCTTCCCGCGGAACGGCAAGAAAGGCCTCGAGCACGGGATAGGCTGTCACATCGGTCGGCCGGATCTGGTTTTCCACCATCTTCCGGCGCGCCGTCTCGAAATTCATCATGGCCAACAACCTCGCAAACAATCAGCGTTCAGCGCCGTCCCGACGCACGAGTTGTTTTCATAGATGCGCTGCCGCCTCCATGCAAGATGGTAGAGCCGTTCGCGCGAAATTGCCGCAAAAAAGAAGGCGCGCGAGGCTGCGCCTGCTCACCCGGGACATGACGAAGGGGCCGGCGCGAACGCCGGCCCCGATGGCATTTCAAGATCAGCGATAACGGTTGACCAGAATGCAGAGCCGCTGCAGGCCGGCTTCATAATTGTCCGGCGTGCGCATCACGGCCTGGCACTGTTTACGCACGGTCTGCTGCTCGCCGCTGCTCAGATCGTCGAAGGCGATGACGAGGCGCTGGTCGTTGCGATTGTCGGGCATCGATCCGCCGCCCGATCCATCACCGCCGGCCGTGCCGCCGCCGCCGCCATTGCCGCCGCCGTTTCCGCCGCCATTATTGCCACCGCCATTGTTGCCGCTTCCTCCGCCGAGGCCGATATCCACGTCCGCGCCGGTGCCATCATCACCGCCAATGCCGACATCGACATCAGCATTCGCGCCACTGTCGCCGCCGATCGTGGCGGAAGCCGAGGCCCCTATTCCGCTGCTGCCGCCAACATCGGCGGATGCGTCGGCATTCACGCCGCTGGAGCCGCCGACGCTTGCGCCCGCATCTACGCTTGCGGCCTGACCACCGCCAACATCGGCCGACGCTCCGGCATCAACGCCGCCGGAACCGCCGACGCTCGCGCCCGCATCTGCGCTTGCGGCCTGACCACCGCCAACACCGGCAGACGCACCGGCATTCACGCCGTCCGAGCCGCCGACGCTTGCGTCAACGCCCGCGCCGATGCCGCCGGAGGGATCGGTGTCGGTATTGATGCCGACACTTATCCCGTTCTCGCCGCCGATATTCAGAGACTGCGCATTGGCAGGGCTGGCACCATACAATGTAACGGCGAGCGACCCTGCGCAAAAAGCGCTCGCCAGAAGTGTAGATTTACTGCGACAGGCAAACATGTCGTCCTCCTTCTGGAGCCCTCTCTGTGGAAGGACTCCCCCTGTTCAAACAACCTTATGTTTGCGGCTCGTCTGTTCGATCCGCGTAACTTTTAAACGGGACCTTGATCAAAAAGGTTCCTCTTCCGTGAAGAATCTCCTCGGCGAACGGGTCAGGATATTTAGTTTTCGATCGAAAATAACAGAATATCCGCACCCCATACTTTGAAGAAAAAGAAGTTATTCGGGACATAAAAACGCGTAGACATGCCGCAGGCAAGTCATTCAAACAAAAGCATGGTAGCGATACCATGCGACCGCCAACGCGCATCGTCATGAAGATCATGAACATGACCGCGCAGGCTCTGGCGAGGCTGCCACCACGGCGTTGAAATTTTACAGAAAAGGGAGAGTGGAGGCCTCGGCCGGAATCGAACCGGCGTGCAAGGATTTGCAGTCCTCTGCGTAACCACTCCGCCACGAGGCCAAACATTGTCGATCGAAGGGTTGGCGCGGATTTAGAATGATTTATTTTGATTTGCAATAGCGCTGCCCGGTGCGACCTCATTTTATTTCACGAAGAGGCACCGGCCGCACGCTGGCGCATCGGGACAGATTATCGCCGGCCCCGACGGGCGCCCTGTCGACGCCAATGCCGGCAAAAAGCGGTTCCGCAGGCTTAAAAGGCTGCGCGAATCGGTTAGTGTCACGAAGTCCGGCGTCGTGATCGACTTGCCGCGTCGTCGCAATGGAGGGGACCAATGCCGACCATCTTGAATTCCGTCAGATTTTTTGCGGCGTGGTGCGTTTTCGCCCTTTTGACGGCTGCATGTCTTCAGCTCCCGCCCGCCGCCGCCCAAGTGCCCGACGACGAAAAAACCTCCACCGAGCTGGTGCAGGAAATTTTCCAGGATGCCCAGGGAAATGCCGGCCTGAAGGCGCGTTACGAGCGACTGGTAACCAACCCGATATCGCCGCCCGACACCCGCAGCCCTCGGGCGACACTCGAAAGTTTCCTTGTGATCATGCAGACGGCCAGCGAACTCTGGCTTGAGGTGCGCGACAGCTATTTTGACGGCGACACCTTCTTCATGACCAAAGCCCAGCGCGATCAGCTCGTTCTGGTGCAGTCGCTTCTGGAGAAGGCGGCGCGGACATTCGATCTCTCCGCGATACCGGCCGCTTCGCGACAGCGCGCAAGCATAGAGACGGTGCTGCAGCTTCAGGAGATATTCGACCGGATCTATCTGCCGCCGGTGGAAGAAATACCGGGCCTTGCCGCCGGCGCGTTCGCGTTGTCGGATTCGGACGCAGAAGCGCTGCCGGCAAAATGGATCATTCCCGGCACCAGCCTGACCATCGAACGACAACGGGAAGGCCCACGGGAGGGCGAATACCTTTTCACCCAGAGCACGATCAACCAGATCGACGACGACTACGACGAGGTCAAGGCCCTGCCGATGATCGCCGACCTCGGCGAAGACCTCTACCAGTATTACATCTATACGCCGGGCAGTCTGGTTGCGCCGCGCTGGTATGAGCTCATTCTCGATGGACCCTACTGGCTGCGCTATGAATTCGGCAACCAGGCCTACTGGCAATGGATCGGGTTGGCGCTCATCGCCGTCGTTTCGGTGGTCGCGCTGGTCTGGTTCAGCCGCTGGAATGCGCGACGCGCCGTGCCGCTGGATCCCGCCAGGCGGCAGCTGCGTCGCGTCGTCACGCCCTTGCTGATCATCGCGGCGGCAAACCTCATCCGCTTCCTGATCGAGGAGCAGATCAACATCACCGGCGACCTGCTCTATGTCACCACCACCGCCCTGAGCGCCCTGATATGGACGGCCACGGCCTGGTTCACCTATCAGCTTCTGCAGACGCTCTATATGTGGACCATCCGCAATCCCGCCGTCAGCAATGCCTCGCTTGATGCCAGCCTGCTGCGCACCGGCTTCCAGGTTATGTCGTTCATCGTGGCGATCATCGTGCTCGGCTATGGCGCGACCCAGATCGGCATTCCGATCTACGGCGTCGTCGCCGGTCTCGGCGTCGGCGGTCTGGCGATCGCGCTCGCGGCCCAGCCGACGCTTGAAAACTTCATCAGCGGCGTGCTGCTTTACGCCGACCGGATCGTGCGGGTCGGCGACTTTTTCCAGTTCGACGATACCGCCGGCACGGTGGAGGAAATCGGCATCCGTTCGACCCGCATCCGCGCGCTCGACCGCACCCTCATCATCGTCGCCAATGCCGATCTGGTGAAGCGCAAGATCACCAATTACAGCCGACGCGACGTCTTCCTGTTCCGCCACAAGATCGGCCTCAGATACGAAACCGGCGCCGACACGCTGCACAAGATCATGGAGGATATCCGGACGCTGCTCGCATCCCATGAAAGCGTGCTCGAATCACCCAGGCGGGTCCGGCTCGTGGAATATGGCGATTCGGCCGTGCTGATCGATATCTACGCCAATATTTCGGCTTCCGACATCAACGTCTTCCTGGAGGTGCAGGAGCAATTGCTGCTTTCGATTCGCGACATCGTCGAACGCCACGGTTCGGGTTTCGCCTATCCCACCTCCACCGTCTATCTTGCACAGGGCGATTACAAGGAACCCAAGCCAATCGCAGACGTTGCGACAAAAGAGAACGCCGGCGAGGCGCCGAAGGACGACGACGGGACCTAGCTTTAGAAAAGCGAATGGGCCCCGATAGCCGCGGAGGTTGAAATGTGGGGCTGGGTCAACGAAAACGCAGGCGCGATCAGCGCGGTCGCGAGCGTCGCCACGCTTTTTATCTGGGCGATCTATCTACAGTTGATTTTCAGCGGATTCCGCGAAGGCCGGCGCGCCAAGATCCTGATCAATCGCGGCGGCAGCCCGACGCTCGACGGCCATTGCCTTGTTGCCAATATGAGCGCGAAGGCCGTCTTCATCGACGCCGTCCTGCTCGATTTCGCCGTGAAGACCGAGACAGGCCGCGAGCATTTCAGCTATTCGCTCAGCAACCTCACCTTCGACGAGAACAATGCATCCGATCCGCGCGCCAAACTGTTCCAGGGCCCGCTGGCCGCGTCCGAGCATCTCGACCTTGGCACATTCCGCGCATTGATCGAAAAAATGTCGCCGCCGGATTTCGACCGCTTCGAGACCATTGAAAACATCAATATCACCATCGTGGCGACCTATACCTCGGAGGACCGACCGGTAGCAGCCGAACGGGTTTTCGATATTGTCGGCGAACGCGACGAGCTTGTCGTGTCCCCGCGCCGCTATGCCGCATCGCAGTTGCGCAGCCAGCGCCAGCGCCGCCGGATCGAAAGACTGATGCGCGACCTGCACCAATCCGAGCGTGGCGATGGTCGCAACAAAACAAGCGGCGTCGAGGCGCAGTCCTGACCTCTCTCGGCGGTCCGATCGGGTCCGCATCCCGACCGAGCGAAACGGAACGCGCGAGGGTCATAAACTTCTTTGCTTTTTTTGTCGAAAAGGGCTTGGCAAATCGCCTCACCATTTGTATTAACCCGCTCACACCGCAGCGCCTCATACGGCGCTAATGTTCCCTGGTAGCTCAGCGGTAGAGCACTCGACTGTTAATCGATAGGTCGTCGGTTCGAATCCGACCCGGGGAGCCACTTCTTCCAAAGTTGATCTGCAGCCTCAGGGCTTTCGCAAGTCCGGGGCTATTTGCTTCGTGTCTGCGCTCGGTTTCTCATCCAAGATAAGTTTGATGAAACGGCGGCGCATTGGCGTGACCTAACATGTCGCGCCTCTTTGCAGACGAAAACTACTCGTGCCAAAACGATAGGTCACCGCCACGCTGCCCGGGTATCCGCAGCAGGTAAGCTGGAAAGCGTTTCTGCGATTCACGAGGAAAAACCGTTCTCGAGAACCGAAAAATATCCATGTCGGAGAACGAAATGGTGGGTGATGTAGGTCTCGAACCTACGACCCGCTGATTAAGAGTCAGCTGCTCTACCAACTGAGCTAATCACCCACGAGAACGGCGCGTTTACGTCGTTGGAGGCGCATATAACGGGGATTCGGGGGCTTGTCCAGCACTGCAAGTGAAATTTTCGGCTTTTCGTGAGCGGCCAAGGACTTATCGGTGGGAAATGGTCGCTCGAGGCTGTCAGGGCGGCCCTACAGCAGCGTGCCGCGCGCGACACGGACCGCCTGCCCGCCGATACGCGCGGCGGTGATTTCACCGGCCGCTCCGGTCTCCAGATTGAGTCGGATATAGGACGGACGGCCCATTTCCACGCCCTGCTCGATGACGAAGGTGTGAGACCCCTCGCCCGGCGCATCGAAATGCTGGATCGCGCCCGAAAAGGCCGCGGCCGCGGAGCCGGTCGCCGGGTCCTCCTCGATCGTTTCGGCGGCGAACATGCGCACATGGAACTGCGCGTCATGGCGCACCCCGCCCCTGGTATAGGGGTAGGCCCACACCGGCAGGCCATCGACGAGCGGCGCGAAGGACAGCCACTGGCGCTGATCGAATTCGATCTTTTCCGCCACAGAAAGATTGCGCAGCGGGATCATGGCGAAGGGAACGCCGGCCGACCAGATCGTCGGCACGTGATTCTCGAAGCCGATTTCGGACGGCGAAATACCGAGCGCATCGGCAAGCTTCTCGCGCGCGATGACCTCGTCAGACCGGCGCGAGTGTTTCGGCAGGTCGAACTCGGCGAAGCTCGCGGCCCCCGGCTTGAGCTTCACGGCGCAACGCACCGGGCCGATCTTTTCAGCCAGAACCGTGACCATATCGACATCCGCATCCTCGCCATGCTGGCGCTCGGCAAGCGCGATCGACGCGCCCACAGTCGGGTGGCCGGCAAAAGGCAGTTCCCCGCCGGGCGTGAAAATGCGGGCCGCGGCCGAGTGCGAAACATGCTCCGGCGCGCTGAGGAAGATCGTCTCCGACAGGTTGAACTCGATGGCGATCGTCTGCATCTCGTCGTCGCTCAGCGCGTCGGCGCCGAACACCACGGCAAGCGGATTGCCCTTGTAGCGCTCCGCCGTGAACACATCATAGATCACATAATCCAGCATGGTGTCGTCACCTCCTCAGTCCGCCGTCGAAAAACAGTTCAAGCACTGGCAACATCGAATAGGCGTAGTCGAACGCGTCGCGGTTTTCACGCGTGATCGCCAGAACCGCGTCGATCTCCTGCTCGTCGTCGTGGCGCATATGCTCTCGCACATTGGCCATAAGATCATCGGCGTCAAGCGTCGCATGGAAAAACCGGTAGAACATGACAGCCTGGCGGAAATGCGCACAGTAGTAGCCCGGCCGGGCTTCAAGGCCATCAAGCCGGATACCGGTTTCCTCCGCCGCCTCGCGCGCCATGTTGGCATCGATATCGATGCGGCCGTTAACGATGTCGGCGGGTTCGAGCGAACCGGACGCGCAATAGACCTTGCCGGCATTGGCGGTGGTGGGGCTCATGCGGATCGCGATGATCGCGCCATCGGCCGAGATGATCACCGGCATGGCGAAGGAATGGAAGGTCGGCGGGGGCGGCTCCTGCCGCCGCCACCAGAGATGATAGGCGTAGGGAACGATCTGGCCGGTGGCCGTCACCCCGCCATCTTCAAGGCGCACCTCGTTCAGGGTAATCAGCCGGCCATTGAACAGATGCGGATTGGCCGCAACCTCGCGCTCCCAGTTTTCCTGCACCTGACTGTCGAAACGGGAAATGCCGGCTGGATCGTCCGCCTCCACCCGGATATCGATCGAGCGCACCGGAAAGGCGCGGCCCTCGACCGGCCAGTTGTCGGGGATCAGGGAGTTGAAAGTCTGCATTGGTCTCCAGAGCATTATGCCGACGTGCGGGCTGAATAGCCGCGCAAATCAGTGTCATTCAGACGGGCAGGCTAAGGGGCAAAGGCGGGATTGGGAAGCGTGTATCGCGCTATTTTGCATCAAGATGCGGTACGCGGGCTGGACGCGCCCGAGGCTTAACAAGAAAAAGCCCAGCGTCGAAAAACGCCGGGCCCAGACTGCTGATAAACCAGCAGACGCGCGGGCTGTTGCCTTCATCTGCCTCCCCACAGGTGCCTCCCCACAGGGGTCATGCTCGGACTTGATCCGAGCATCCATTCTGCTTGAGCCTTTGAACAGAAAGACTGCTTAAAAGCCCACGTCATGGGGCCCTGGATCCTCGGGTCAAGCCCGAGGATGACGCGGAGTGTGGGGACAGCAACGGGTCCTTATTCCGACTTCGGCAGCGAGCCTTCCACGCCTTCGACCAGAACATTGAGGCCGAGCAGCGTGCCGTCGTCGGCGACTTCGCCCTCGGCGAGGAACGGCGTGCCATCCTGCAGGGTAACCGGGCCGGTGAAGGGCTTGAGTTCGCCGGAAATGATTTTCGCTTCAGTCTCTTCGGCGAGTTTTTTCACGTCGTCCGGCATGTTGGTGTAGGGCGCCATCGTCAGGATGCCGTCCTTCAGACCATCCCAGCTCTGCTCGGATTCCCAGGTTCCGTTCTGAACGGCTTCAACGCGCTTGATGTAGTAAGGCGCCCAGGTGTCCAGGATAGAGGTAAGCTGGGTTTCCGGGCCGGCCTCGATCATGTCGGAGGCCTGACCGAACGCCTTGATGCCGCGTTCGGCGGCGATCTGCATCGGCGCGGTGGTATCGGTATGCTGGGCGAGAACGTCGACGCCCTGGTCGATCAGCGCCTTGGCGGCATCGGCCTCGCGGCCGGGATCGAACCAGGTATTGGCCCAGACCACCTTGGTCTTGAAATCAGGATTGACCGACTGCGCGCCGAGCTGGAAGGCATCGATGCCCATGACCACTTCCGGGATCGGGAACGAGCCGATATAGCCGCCGATGCCGGATTCGGAGATCGAGCCGGCGATCACGCCCGAGATATAGCGGCCTTCATAGAAGCGCGAGTTGTAGGTCGCGACGTTGTCGGCGGTCTTGTAGCCGGTGGCGTGCTCGAACTTCACATCCGGATATTTGGCGGCGACCTTCAGCGTCGGCTCCATGAAGCCGAAGGAGGTGGTGAAGACGATGGTGCAGCCGGAGCGCGCCATGCGCTCGATCGCGCGCTCGGCATCCGGGCCTTCCGGCACGTTTTCGATATAGGCGGTTTCGATGTCGAGCGTATCCTCGAGCTCCTGCCGCGCGATGTCATGGGCCTGGGTCCAGCCGCCATCGGTTGCCGAGCCGACATAGACGAAGCAGGCCTTGACGTCTTCCTGGGCGCTGGCGCCGGTTGCATAAAGCCCGGCGATAATCGCCGCCGAGGCGGCCAGTGCGAAGTTCAGCGTTTTCATCGTTCACCTCATTTGGTTTGAAGGGTTCAGTCTAATTCGCCTAGCGATCCGGGACAAAGGATTTCCCGAGCGAAGCGGGCGTATTGATGAGCGTCATCCTCCGGTTCTGGGAGATGATGACGAGCACGACGACGGTGACCACATAGGGCAGCGCCGAGAGGAATTGCGACGGAACGGCGATGCCGAAGGCCTGGGCGTGAAGCTGGCCGATCGTGACCGCGCCGAACAGGTAGCCGCCAACCAGCACGCCCCAGGGACGCCACGAGGCGAAGACCACCAGCGCAAGCGCGATCCAGCCGCGCCCGGCCGCCATGTTCTCCGACCATTGCGGGGTATAGACCAGCGAAAGCTGCGCGCCGGCAAGGCCGGCGCAGGCGCCGCCGAACATCACCGCGAGATAGCGGATGCCGATGACATTGATGCCGAGTGCGTGGGCGGAACCGTGATTGTCGCCGACCGAGCGCAGCACCAGTCCGCGCCGGGTCTTGAACAGGAACCAGGAAACGCCGGCCACGATCGCGATCGAGAGATAAAAGAAGATATCCTGGTCGAACAGCAGCGGCCCGATGACGGGAATGTCGGACAGGACCGGTATATCGAGCGACGGCATTTTGACGCCCGGTTTGCCGACGAGGCCCTCGCCGATCATCGCCGAAAGCCCCTGCCCCAGGATCGTCAGCGCGAGGCCCGTCGCCACCTGGTTGGCCACCAGCGTCAGCGTCAGGAAGCCGAACAGCAGCGAGAACACCGCGCCCGTGATCATCCCGGCCATCATGCCGATCCAGGGCGAGCCGGTGGCATGCGCCGCGGTGAACGCGCCGACCGCGCCCATCACCATCATGCCTTCGACGCCGAGATTAAGCACGCCGGCGCGCTCGCACACCAGTTCGCCGATTGCCGCCAGAACCAGCGGCGTCGAGGCCGTGATGATCGTGAGCAGAATGGCTTCGACAATCATGACGCTTTCTCCTCAACAGGCCGGCCGGGCGGCGCTTCGGACGATTTGCCTGCGAAAATCACGCGCACCTTGTAAAGGATCAGCGTGTCGCAGGAGAGCACGAAGAACAGCAGCATGCCCTGGAACACGCGCGTGACCTTATCGGAGACGCCCATGGTGAACTGCACCCCTTCGCCGCCGATATAGGTCAGCGCCAGAACCAGACCCGCGACGATCGCGCCGAGCGGATTGAGACGGCCGAGAAAAGCGACGATGATCGCGGTGAAGCCATAGCCCGGCGAGATCTGCGGCTGGAGATAGCCGAGCGCGCCGGAAATCTCGCTGATGCCGGCAAGCCCTGCCAGACCGCCGGACAAAAGGAAACAGAACCACACCATGCGCCGCGAGGAAAAGCCCGCGAACCGGCCCGCGCGCTGCGACTGGCCGATGACGTTGACCTCGAAACCCTTCAGCGTGAACCGCATCATGAACCACACTGCAAGCGCTGCCAGAATGGCCAGCGCAAAGCCGTAATGTGCGCGGCCGGAAGCCATCATTTCCGGCAGCATCGCCGCGTCGACGAAGTCGCGCGTCTGCGGGAAATTATAGCCCTCGGGATTGCGCCACGCCCCGCGCACCAGCCAGTCGAGGAAAAGCTGGGCGACATAGACCAGCATCAGCGAGGTCAGGATTTCATTGGTGTTGAAATAGTTCTTCAAAAGCGCGGGGATACCGGCATAGAGCGCGCCGCCGGCAATGCCCATCAACAGCATGATCGGCAACAGCAGCGGCGACGACCACTGGTAGAAATAGACCGGCACGATCGAACCGACGATCGCGCCGACCGTGAACTGACCCTCGGCGCCGATATTCCAGATATTCGAGCGGTAGCAGACCGACAGGCCGACCGCGATCATGATCAGGGGGGCGGCCTTGATCATCAGCTCATGCAGCGACCAGACATCGAACAGCGGCCAGATGAAGAACTGGTAGAGCGCCTCCAGCGGATCCTTGCCGAGCGCCAGAAACATGATCGCCCCGAACACCACGGTCAGCGCAAACGCGATGATCGGCGACAGCAACGAAAACAGCCGCGAGGCGCCAGGGCGTTTTTCAAGTTCAATGCGCATCGGCCGCCTCCTCGCCATGGACGCCGCCCATCAGCAGGCCGATCTTCTCCAGCGTCATCGTCTCCGACGGATAGCTGTCGGACAGCCGGCCCTCGGAAATCACGGCGATGCGGGTGGCGATCTCGAAAATCTCGTCGAGATCCTGCGAGATCACCAGCACGGCCGAACCGGCGCGGGCGAGATCGACCAGCGACTGGCGGATATGGGCGGCAGCGCCCGCATCCACGCCCCACGTCGGCTGATTGACGATGATGACCTTGGGCTTGCGATCGAGCTCGCGGCCGACGATGAACTTCTGCAGATTACCGCCGGAAAGCGAGCCGGCTGTCGGATCCTCGCCACTCTTGCGCACATCCATGAATTTGGAAATATCGCCGGTGCGCGCCCGCGCCACCGCGCGGCGGATCATCTTCAGCGGACCGCCCGCCAGAAACGTGCCGGCCTCCGCCTCGTTGCGGGCGAGCACGAGATTTTCAGAAAGCGGCAGGCTGGTGACGGCGGCGTGGCCGTGGCGCTCCTCCGGCACGAAGGCTGCGCCGAGCGCCCGGCGGAAATTGATGCCCTTCGAGCCGACAGGCTTGCCATCGATCAGAACGCTTTGCCCGTCGGCCACCGGGTATTCGCCCGAGAGCGCGTCGAACAGTTCCGACTGGCCGTTGCCGGCAACGCCCGCGATCGCCAGCACCTCGCCGGCCTTGACCTCGAGATAGATATCCTTCAGCGCGGTTGCGAACGGGGTACGCGATGGCGCATTCAGGCCCTTGGCCTCAAGCAGCACCCGGCCCGTCGTCATGGCCTCGGGCCGCTTGATCTCGGAGACCTCGCCGCCCACCATCATCCGCGCCAGAGACGCCGCCGTTTCCTCGCGTGGCGTGCAGGCGCCGGTCACCTTGCCGTGGCGCAGCACCGTGGCCTTGTCGCAGATCCGCTGCACCTCCTCCAGCCGGTGGGAGATATAGAGCACCGAGCGGCCCTCGGCTCTGAGCTTGTTCAGTGTTTCGAACAGCCGGTCGGCCTCCTGCGGCGTCAGTACCGAGGTCGGCTCGTCCAGGATGATGAGGCTGGGGTTCTGCAGCAGAGCCCGCACGATCTCGATGCGCTGGCGCTCGCCGACCGACAGATCGGCCACATGGGCGCGCGGGTCGAGCGGCAGGCCGTATTCCACCGAAAGCCGGCGCGATTCGTCGGAAATCTCGGCCAGCGAAATGCCGGGATCGAGCGAGAGCGCGATGTTTTCCGCCACCGTCAGCGCCTCGAACAGCGAGAAATGCTGGAAAACCATGCCGATGCCGAGCTTGCGCGCATGGGCCGGCGCTTCGATGCGCACCGGCTCCCCCTGCCAGATGATCTGCCCCGCCGACGGTTCCAGCACGCCGAACAGCATTTTCACCAGAGTGGATTTGCCCGCGCCGTTTTCCCCAAGCAGGGCGTGGATTTCACCCCTGGCGATTTCGAGGTCGATCCCGTCGCAAGCGGCGAATGTGCCGAAATACTTCGTGAGACCGGAAACCGCCAGCAGCGGTTGACACGCCGGTTTCTTTACTTCGTCCAAACCGCCCTCCGGCCGCCGGCACTGCACCCGGACGCTACATGCGCGCCCTGCCCGCCATGGATTGACTAAAAATTAGGACTTCCCCTGCCCTGCGTATAAATGAAGCACAAACCCCGGTCGATGCGCAACGGTTTTGGCCGCTCCGCAAACAGATTCTTCGTTCAGAATTCGGC
The DNA here is from genome assembly GCF_021021415.1 of Martelella mediterranea. Taxonomy (GTDB): domain Bacteria; phylum Pseudomonadota; class Alphaproteobacteria; order Rhizobiales; family Rhizobiaceae; genus Martelella; species Martelella mediterranea_C. The sequence continues at coordinate 16,883 of NZ_JAINWJ010000001.1, forward strand.
GCGCGTTTCCGCGGCCCGCGCGCCCAGCTTGGGCAGGAACTGCAATACCGCGCCGATGACATAAAGATAGATGCCGCTGGCGACGAACAGCGCCTCGATCAGTTTCGGCGCGTCGAAGGACGCAATCAGCGCATAGAAACCGGTCGCGCACCAGATGCCGAAGACGGTCAGGTTGAGCGGCCTCAGGCGTTTGACGCGGACGGGATGCAGGAACTGCACGGGCGCGAAGGTGAGCCCCACCGACAAAAGCACGATCGCCATCGCCACGAGCGAGGACGGCTGAATGACGAAAAACGAGAACACCACCATGTTCCAGACCACCGGAAAGCCCGAGAAGAAGTTCTCGCCGGTCTTCATGCCGCTGTCGGCATAATAGATCGCGCTGGAAACCACGATCAGCGCGGCGGCAACGAAGGACAGCGGCTCCCCGATCATGTGCGACTGATAGAGCGCAAAGGCCGGAAGCAGGACATAGGTGACATAGTCGATGATGTTGTCGAGCATGACGCCGGACCAGCTCGGCAGCACTTCGGAAACCCTCAGGCGACGCGCGATCGGCCCGTCAATGCCATCGACGAGCAGCGCCAGCCCGAGCCACCAGAACATCGACACGAATCGCCCCTCGGCGGCGGCAACGACCCCGAGAAAGGCCAGGAACGAGCCCGAGGCCGTCAGGATATGGACGGAAAACGCCCGGATTTCCGCATATGGCACTTTTCGCTGACTGAACAATCCCATTCGATATCCGTTTGCTGCGTCGTGCGTTGCCGGCCTGTTCCGCCGGACGATCCGGCATGCCTACCGAATTTCAGTCCAGAATGCACCAGATCGATGCGTCCTGCGAAAAAAATCTTGGCTTTCCAGAATTTTTCGCAGCAGAAACAGCCTTGCCGCATTATATCGGTATCACAACAAATGACGAGGCTCGATTATGTCGGAGCATGAAATTGCAGTGATCGGCGGTGGACCCGCCGGTATGATTACGGCCCTGTCGCTGGCGCGTGCGGGACGCAATGTCGCCCTGGTGGCGCCCGCCCAAAGCGGCGGCGACCACCGCACCACCGCGCTCATGGACCACTCCATCGCCTTCATCAACCGGCTGGGCCTGTGGAAGGATATCAAGCCCGGGGCGGCCCCGCTCAAGACCATGCGGATTATCGATGGCACCGGCCGCCTGTTGCGCGCGCCCACCGTCAGCTTCCGCTCCGCCGAGATCGATCTGGAGGCCTTCGGCTACAATATTCCGAACACGGTGCTGGTCGAAAAGCTTTCGCAAGCCGTCGAGAACGAGGCTAACATCACCCAGTTCCGCGAGGCCGCAAGCGATATTGAAATCGGCAAGGAGGCGGTCGCGATCACGCTTTCCTCAGGCCAAAGCCTCAGTTCCGAGCTGGTCGTCGGCGCCGACGGCCGCAGGTCCAAGGTACGCGAGAGCGCCGATATCGGCACCCGCCAATGGACCTACAAACAATCCGCCGTCGTCCTGAATTTCGAACACGCCCTGCCGCACGGCGATATCTCGACCGAATTCCACACCCGCAGCGGCCCCTTCACCCAGGTTCCGCTGCCGGAAGCCAACCGTTCCAGTCTCGTCTGGGTCATGGCGACGGCCGATGCGGAGGCCATGGTTGACCGCCCGCCGGAGGAGATTGCCGCGGCGATCGAGGAGCGCATGCAGTTCCTGCTGGGCGCGGTGAAAATCGATGGCCCGGTGCAGAAATGGCCGCTCTCCTCATTGGTTGCAAATCGTTTCGGCAAGGGCCGAATGGCGCTTGTCGGCGAGGCCGCGCACGCCTTTCCGCCGATCGGCGCCCAAGGGCTGAACCTCAGCCTGCGCGATATTATGCGGCTTTCCCGGATGCTCGACGGCATTGACGGCTCAACCATCTCGTCACGCACCGGCGAGCGTTACGATTTTCTGCGCAAGTCCGATGTCTGGAGCCGGACGGCGAGCGTGGACCTTCTGAACCGCTCGCTGCTGGCCGATTTCCTGCCGGCTCAGCTTGCGCGCTCGGCCGGGCTCTACGTGCTCTCTGCCGTGCCGCCGCTGCGCCAGTTTGCCATGCGTGAGGGCGTACAGCCGATGCGCGGCATCAAGGCGCTGTTTGCGGGATAACGTCAGAAAACCGGCGTAAGATATTGTTATAGATGCGTTTAGACGCCGAATCTAAAACGGAATCGCATTGGCGCCGATCAACGCCAGCAACACGCCAAGCGTCGCCACCGAGGCGACCGTCGAGATCAGGATTGTCGCCGAGGCGCGCTCATACCAGATGCCGTACTGGCGGGCGATAACGAAGACGTTGGTCGCCGTCGGAAGCGCGGCCAGCAGCACCGCCGCCTTGACCCAGAGCGGGTCGAACCCGCCATGGACCATCATGAACAGATAGACCATGAGCGGGTGGAGGATGAGCTTTGCCGGCACAATATAGTTGATTTCCGCCGGCACCCGCCTGACCGGCCTCAGCGCCAGCGTGACGCCCATGGCAAACAGGGCGCAGGGCGCTGCCGCCTGGGCAAGGTAGTCCACCAGCCGGTTGAAGGCCTGCGGCACGGCAAACCCCGACGCAGAGACAGCAAAGCCCAGCGCCGTCGCCACCAGAAACGGATGAAGCAAGGCCCGCAACAGAATAAGGCGGGCCAGCGAACGTCCTCCTCCGCCGCCGGCCGTCGCCATCACCGTCGGCGCGACAATGAAATGCAGCGCGTTTTCGAAACAGATGATCAGCGCCACCGGAACGGCGGCCTCCTCCCCCAGCGCCAGCAGCGCAAGCCCCGGCCCCATATAGCCGATATTGCCATAGCTGCCGGCAAAGGCCTGGATCGTGGTTTCCCGCACCCCGTTCTTCTTCCACAGATAGCCGATGGCGAACAGCAACAGAAAGACGCTGTAGGTCGCGGCAAGATCGATCGACACGAAATCGAGCCGCGTCAGTTGCTCGAACGGCGTGCGTGACACCAGCTTGAAGAACAGCGCCGGAAGTGCTGCATAGATGATGAAGATATTGAGCCAGGCGGTGCCTTCCTCCGGATGGCGAAAGATCTTCGCCGCGCCGAAGCCGATGACGATCAGCCCGAAAAACGGGAAAAGCAGCGCAAGAATATCGGCCATGGCTCCGGTCGCTCCGTCTCGGCACTATCCGATACGCGAGAGCACCGGAAAGGTCTGCTGAAACCAGATCGCCATATCGGCAATAAAGCCGAAAAGAAAGGCGACGCCGGTGAGAATCAGCAGCACGCCCATGATTTTCTCGACAGCGCCCAGATGTTTGCGAAACCGCGTCAGAAACCGCATGAAGGCGCCGGAGAAATAGGCCGCGATCCAGAACGGAACGGCAAGGCCCAGCGAATAGACCGCCAGCAGCACCGCGCCGTTCGAAACCGTCGCCTTGGTGGCGGCCACGGCGAGGATCGCGCCCAGCACCGGCCCGATGCAGGGCGTCCAGCCGAAGGCGAAGGCGAGCCCCATGATATAGGCGCCCGTGACGCTTGCCGGCTTGCCGCCGCCGTGAAACCGCGCCTCGCGCGCAAGAATCGGTATCCGAAGCACGCCCAGGAAATGCAGCCCCATCAGAATGATGATGACGCCCCCGACCTTGCTCAGAATGTCCATATATTGGCGCAGCAACTGCCCGATGGTGGACGCGCCAGCGCCAAGCGCCACAAAGATCGTCGCGAAGCCGAGCGTGAAGAAGAAGGCCGGCAGCAGCACCGCCCACTGGCTCGCCGGTTTCGCTTCGCCGCCGCCCTTCAACTGGTCGACCGAAATCCCCGCCATGTAACAGAGATAGGGCGGCACCAGCGGCAGCACGCAGGGCGAGAGAAAGGACAGCGCGCCGGCCAGAAGCGCGCTCAGAAGGGAAATATCGCCGATCGACAAGAAACCTGCTCCAACACCTTACAAAACGGGCGCGGGCAACGCCCGAAACCCATGCTCGCGACCGCGCAAATGCCCGCGGAACGCGTCCGCGGGTCTTAAACCAGATGGCCGGTCAAATCCAATCACCTTTCCGCGCGCCGAAAACCGCCGTATTATCGCTTTCGCGGCGAGATTCCGGGTTGACCTTGGATAAGACCCTTTCTATGTTCCGCCCACTTTCAGCCGGGCATCCGGCTTGGGAGAGCGTAGCTCAGCCGGTAGAGCAACTGACTTTTAATCAGTAGGTCCAGGGTTCGAACCCCTGCGCTCTCACCACATTCGTTTTTCAACCGGTTTTGATTTTCCTTCCCCGCTTCTTTAAAACGCGGCCGAGCGCCAAGCGTATCAATCTCGGGGGACCGCATGCCGCATATGTTCGTCAATCGACCGCGTCTTCACGATGTGATTGCCGATACGCCGGCGGAGCGAAAGAATTTCCGGTGGGAGACGATCAATGCGATCGCCTATCAGGCCGGCGGGCTGATCTTCATCCTCGGCAGCATCTGCTTCTTCCCCGCGCTTTCGGCCTATGCCGACCTTGGCGCCTGGATCTTCTTTTTCGGCTCGCTGATCTATCTGCTCGTGACCGGGCACGACCTGATCGAGGTTTTCGTCTATGCCAGGCAGCGCAAGGACCCGGAAACGGTGTGGGACAGGCTGGAAGCCTGGGCGGCGTGGACCTATGTCTTTGGAACTGTGCTGTTCGTCGTCGGCAGCATTTTCTTCCTGTCGTCCGTCGATCTCCCCAAGGCTGGCGCTTGGTGCTTCATCGTCGGCAGCGTCTTGTTCGTGGCCGGCGCGGTGATCAACGTCATCCAGATTGTCCAGGCCGACGATCTCGTCACCCTGCAGATGATGAACCTGACGGCCCTGACCTTCGTGGTCGGCTCCACGCTCTTTGCCGTCGCCTCCATCCCCTATCTCTGGACGCTTGCCAGCGAGCGCGACGAAACCCTGCTCGACGGATTTCTGGCCTGGCAATATCTGGTCGGCAGCGTCCTGTTCTTCATCGGCGGACTGTTCAACTACCGGCGCGCCTATCGCGTGGTCGCCACCGCGCTGGGAAAACCGACCTCCTATGCGCTCCACCCGCTGAAGCCGCTGGCGCCGCGCAGGAAGAAACGCTGGGAAAAGTGAGCCTGACCCGCCGGTGCGTCGATTCGTCTCCCGACCCGCATCGGCGGCGCGAAACCCCTTGATTGCCGGGGCTCGGCCGGACTTGCGGAACACATTGAGAACATGTATATTCGTTCTGGATTTGTTTCGAAGGGCCAGGGGCAGGAAATGCTGACACGCAAACAACAGGAATTGCTGTATTTCATTCATGAACGGATGAAAGAGACCGGTATTCCGCCATCCTTCGACGAAATGAAGGAGGCGCTGGACCTCGCGTCGAAATCCGGCATTCACCGGCTGATCACCGCGCTGGAGGAACGCGGCTTCATCCGCCGGCTCCCCAACCGCGCCCGCGCGCTCGAAATCCTGCGCATGCCGGACAGCGCGATCGGCCAGCAGCCACGGCGCGGCTTTTCGCCAAGCGTGATCGAGGGTTCTCTCGGCAAGAAACAGGAAGAGCCGAAGGCGCCTGCCAGCGCCAATGACAGCGGCTCGGCGGGCATTCCGGTCATGGGCCGGATCGCCGCCGGCGTGCCGATCTCCGCGATCCAGGAAAACACCCATCAGATCACCGTGCCGGCGGAAATGCTGGGCGCGGGCGAACATTACGCGCTCGAGGTGCAGGGCGATTCGATGATCGAGGCCGGGATTTTCGACGGCGATACCGTGATCATCCGCAACATCTCCACCGCCTCGCCCGGCGATATCGTCGTGGCGCTCGTCAATGACGAGGAAGCGACGCTGAAGCGGTTTCGCCGCAAGGGCGCCTCGATCGCGCTGGAAGCGGCCAACCCCGCTTACGAGACCCGAATCTTTTCGGCGAACCAGGTCAAGGTTCAGGGCAAACTGGTCGGCCTGATTCGCCGTTACCACTGAAGGTGAGCGTCTGCGGAACCGAGATGACCGGCATGTATTCGCCGGAACGCCAGTCATAGAGCCGGTGCCTGTTCCATGGGCGGGTCAGTGCTCTGACCGATGTGCTGACTGAGATCGTCATCGGGCCGCAGGGCGGTCTGGCTGGCGGGGACAGTTGCACCTTCGCATCCGCGATGCCTCCCGACAACGGATTGGCGTTGCCTGCATGCTGAGCGGTTTCCCCGCTTCTGCCCGGCTTCGCGACCGAGCGCCGTATGTCGCCGTCGTTCATATTTCGACCGTCCGCCGTCGGCAGCGTGAATTGAAAGGCGCCGTGCTGGCGGCGCATCTTCGGCGTGACGAGGTATGCGCCGGAACGGCAGGTCTGGAAACCGGGACGGTAACGGCTGACGACGATATCGGCATTGTCGCAGGCAAGGCCGGCAAAAGCCGGCCGGTCGACCGTCATGATCCTGAGGCCCATCGAGGTCGCATAGCACCATGCATCCTTCTTGCAGCGGAAGATGCCGGGCATCCGGCCGGCTTCGGTGATCGTTTCACTGAGCGCCCGCGCGGCGCTCGCCATATCCGTTGCTTCCAGCCGCGCGAAACGATCTTCCTCATCGAGCACCAGTGCGCCTTCCTCAACAGGCGGCAGCGTCTCCGCGAGCGTGAGCGCCGTTTCCCATTGCTCGAACACGAAGGATGGCGGCCGCTTGGTGGTGAGCGCCGCGACATCGCCGGTGACGATCCCCACGAGATCGCCGTCGCCAGCCACCAGGATTTGCGGCGGCGGAGGCTCGCGCGGCCATGAGATCAGCGCGAAGGAAAGCGCTATCGGGATCACACCGAAGAAACGCAGACGCGTGCGCAACAACACGAGCGGCAGGAAGCCGGCGAGAAACAGCAGCAGAAACCCCTCCGGCGCGCGACCTGTGGTGAACGCGCCGCCGAGGCCATTGACCCATGTCGCCGCCTGCATCACCCAGTCGAGCCCCCAGCCCATGACGATCAGAAACGGCGCATGAAGATTAAGCGGCATCGCAATGAGCGAAAGCAACCCCGCCGGCATGACGACGAAGGTGACCACCGGCATGGCCAAGAGATTTCCCAGCAATCCATAGCCCGCGATGCGCGAGAAATGATGGATGGCGAACGGCGTCGTCGACAATCCGCCGATCAGCGCGGTGAGCACGATGCCGGAGGCTGCGATCCAGAGCCAGCGGAGCGGTCCCCGGCTTTCGCGAAACCCCTCTGCGGGCCGGCGCTGCCATGCGCCATAGCCCGCGATCAGCGCCAGCGTGGCGGCAAAGGACATCTGCATGCCCGGCCCCACCACTTCGGCCGGCGTCACGATCAGGATCACGAGCGCGGCCAGCGCCACATTGCGCAGGCTGATCGCCGGCCGGTCGAAAATCGCCGCCGCCAGCATCACCGCCAGCATGATGAAGGCCCGTTCGGCGGAGACCTGCATGCCCGAGATTAGCAGATAGAACAGCGCCGCCGCGATCGCCGCCGCCGCTGCGATCTTCTTCGTCGAAACCGCCTCGGCGGCGCGCGGCGACAGCGCCAGCAACAGCCTGAGGCTGGAGAAGAAGATGCCGGCGGCCAGCGCCATGTGCAGGCCGGAAATGGCAATGATATGGGCAAGGCCGGCGTTGCGCAGCGCATCGAGCATGTCGTCGCTCAGCGCCCGGCGCTCGCCAGTGATGATCGCATTGGCAAAAGCAGCGGTGTCACCCTCAAGCACGCCCCGGATGTGCCCGGCAATGCCATCGCGTATCCGCTCGATCGCAAAACCCGCCCGCGCGCTGACGCCCGACGCGGCCGCAAGGCCGGCATCACTCGGCGGCCCGTAGAAAAAGCCCACCGCGCCGATGCCGTCGAAATAGGAGAGGAACCCGAAATCAACCAGGCCGGGCATGACGGGCGCGGAAGGCGGCAGCAGTCGCCCAAGCCCCTGGATAGCATGGCCGATACCGACAGGCGGCAAATTGCCGCGGGCGACAAGCGTGACGCGTTCGGGCGGACGATGGATCACGGGGTCGTCCGTCGCCGTCACCCGCACAACATAGCGCCAGCCGGTTTCCGTCGGCTCGCGGCTTTCGACCACGCCGGTGATATGGGTGGTCACGGGCGAATCGAGCATAACCGTGGCCCGCCGCGCCGTCTCCAGCGCCGCAAGCAGCGCGCCGCACAGGAACAGCGCGATGCAGGCGCTGGCAACGGGCAGCAAGCCTCTGCGGTTTCGCAGCACCACAGCAGCAAGCACCGCCATGCCGCAATAGATGCCAAGGCCCAGCGCAGACGGGCTCTCGTCGAGCGAAAACCACCAGCCTATTCCTGCTGCCAGCGCCACCGGCACCATGAGAAACGGCCGGCCGAAAGCCTGCTCCTCCCGCCACAAGGCGGCAATATCGAACCGCCCTGCCCGGCCCGCGTCGCGCCCGTCAAAACCGGCCTCGCGCTCGCCTTGCGGTTGGCGCCTTCTGAAGGGCGCGCGAAGCCGGTCGGCTCCGGCGCGCAGGCCCGCCGCCTTGTCTATCTCGCTTGTGCCTGCCCCGCTCCCAGTCATCCGCAATCGCCGCCCTACAACTTTTACATGTTGTGGCCAATGCTAATCGATTGCAATGCAAGCGCTGGCGGCAGAAGCAAAATTTTCCTTTTCTAAACCCCGTAAAACTTGCTAAACGCAGATATTACTCATCACCCGCCGCGCGGCTTCGTCGGCTTGGCAACACCTTGCCAATCCTATAGCTAATGAAAATCCCGATTGGCTTCGACAGCGTATTCGCGCCGGAAATTTGGAGGATAGGATGACGGAAACTGGAAAACTGCAACTCGACGGCAAGGAACTCGAGCTGTCCGTGGAAGAGGGCACATTCGGCCCGAAAGTCCTCGACATCGCTTCGCTCTACAAGCAGTCGGGCATGTTCACCTACGATCCGGGTTTCACCTCGACAGCCTCGTGCAAATCCAAGATCACCTATATCGACGGTGACAACGGCATTCTGCTGCACCGCGGCTACCCGATCGATCAGCTCGCCGAAAACGCCGACTTCCTCGAAGTCTGCTATCTGCTTTTGTTCGGCGAACTGCCGACGGCCACGCAGAAGAAGGATTTCGATTTCCGTGTGACCCATCACACGATGATCCACGATCAACTCACGAGGCTCTTTACCGGTTTCCGCCGTGATGCCCATCCCATGGCCATCATCTGCGGCGCCGTTGGAGCCATGTCTGCCTTCTACCACGACTCGATCGACATCTCCGATCCCTACAAGCGCGAGATCGCCAGCATCCGGATGATCGCCAAGATCCCGACGATCGCGGCTATGGCCTATAAATACCACGTCGGCGAGCCCTTCGTGTATCCGCGCAACGACCTCGGCTACGCCGCCAATTTCCTGCATATGTGCTTCGCCACGCCGTGCGAGGAATACAAGGTCAATCCGATCCTTTCGCGCGCGCTCGACCGCATCTTTATCCTGCACGCCGATCACGAGCAAAACGCCTCGACCTCGACCGTGCGGCTTGCCGGTTCCTCGGGCGCCAACCCGTTCGCCTGCATCGCGGCCGGCATCGCGTGCCTGTGGGGTCCGGCTCATGGCGGCGCCAACGAGGCGGCGCTCAACATGCTGCAGGAGATCGGCTCGGTCGATCGCATCCCGGAATATATCAACCGCGCCAAGGATCGCGACGATCCCTTCCGCCTGATGGGCTTCGGACACCGCGTCTACAAGAACTACGATCCGCGCGCCAAGATCATGCAGACGACCTGCCATGAAGTTCTCAAGGAGCTCGGCATCAAGGACGATCCGCTGCTGGACGTCGCGATGGAACTGGAAAGGATCGCGCTGACGGATGAGTACTTCATCGAGAAGAAGCTCTATCCGAATATCGACTTCTATTCCGGTATCACGCTGAAGGCGCTCGGCTTCCCCACCACCATGTTCACCGTACTGTTCGCGCTGGCGCGCACCGTCGGCTGGATCGCGCAATGGGCGGAAATGATCGAGGATCCGGAACAGCGCATCGGCCGTCCGCGCCAGCTTTACACCGGCGCCCCCGAACGCGATTTCGTGGACATCTCCAAGCGCTGATTTCCAGCGTGTTCGAATGCGAAAGGCCGGTCCAGCGACCGGCCTTTTTTGTATCGTGTGGGGAACAACTGCCGCCGGGCGGCCTACTTCACAGCGCCCTTTTCCGCCAGCACATCGAGAACGATGGCCGCGGCGCGCTCGCCGGGCGGGATGTCGGTTTGCATCAGCGCGATAACGCGCTCGAAGCCTTCCATCATGCCGCGCCGCTGGAAACTGTCCTTTGTCAGAAGCTCCATCCAGCGCGCCAGCGCGCCGGCGCGGATCGTGTCGTTGAAATATTCCGGCACCAGCGGCGCATCGGCGATCAGGTTCGGCAGCGATGCCGACCAGACGGTGATCTTGTTCAGCATGAAACGGCCGATGAAATCCGCCTTGTAGGCGGAGACGGCGGGAATGCCCGAAAGCGCCAGTTCCAGCACCACGGTGCCCGAGGCGGCGACCGCGGCATCGGCCATGGCAAAGGCCTCCCACTTGGCCTCCTCGCCGACGAAGAGTTCCGGCTGTACAGGCCAGTCGGCGATTGCCGCGCGCACCTGCTGCTCCCTGCGCGTCACCGTCGGCAGGATAATGCGGCACCCGTCATTGCGTGCCGCGAACGTCGCCGCGACATCGCGGAACACCGGCGCGAGCGCATTGATCTCGGATTTGCGCGAACCCGGCAGCAGCATGATGGTCGGCTTCGACTGCGACCGTTCAAGCCGGTTCTGACGGCGGGCCGCAAGCACGCCCGGTTCCTCGGTCAGCCGATGGCCGACAAAGGTGGTCGGCGGCCCGCCGAGCCGCTCCATCGCCGCTGGTTCAAAGGGCAGGACCGCCAGCACGTGATCGACATAGGCGAGCATCTCGCGCGCGCGATATTCCTTCCACGCCCACACGCTGGGGCAGACATAATCGACGATCGGGATATCCGGTGCTGCGGCGCGGACGCGCCTTGCCACGCGGTGGGTAAAATCCGGGCTGTCGATGATGACGATGATATCCGGTTTCGCCGCGATCAGCGCATCGGCGGTCTGGCGGATGCGGCGCAGCAAGTGCGGCAGGCGGGCGATCACCTGGGTAAATCCCATGATCGACAATTCGCTGTAGTCAAACAGCGAAACCAGTCCCTCGCCGGCAAGGCCGTCGCCGCCGACGCCGACAAGTTCCACCGGCCCGCCATGCGCCATCTTGAGCGCGGCGACGAGGTTCGCGCCCAGTAGGTCGCCAGAAACCTCGCCGGCCACAATCCCGATTTTCAAAGCCACATCCCGCTCCCTTATGATCGAAGGTCAGGCTCCAGCCCGTAGACGAACAGACCGGCTGCGTCGGCCGCCCGCAGCGTCTCTTCACGCTCGAGCAGCAGCGACCGCCCGGCCTCCACCGCAATGCCGGAGAGCCCCGCTGCTGCCGCCAATCGCACCGTATTGGCGCCGATCGATGGCAGGTCGGCGCGCAGATCCTGCTGCGGCTTGCACACTTTCACCAGCACGCCGCGACGCCGGGCGCTGATGCGACCCGACTGGCGCAACGCCGCCACGCGCTGCAGCATCTGGTCCGTACCCTCCGCGCCTTCCAGCGCCACCACCCGCCCGCCGACGCTGACGGCGCCCTGCCCGATATCCATCGCGCCGATCGTGCGCGCGGCATAAACGGCCGCTTCGATGTCGCCTTGCGCCTCGCGATCCGGCGCGTGCCGGCCGAGCGCGCCGGCCTCCGCCAGCAGATCGCCCGCGATCGACTGTGCGGCCACCACCTCGAAGCCGTGCTTCTCGAACAGCGCAATCACCATGCGCAAGACCTTGTCATCCCCGCCGCTGCGCAGTTTGGCAAGGATTGCGGGAATGGAAGCGAGCACGGAAAGCGTGGGGCGCAGACTCAAAAGCTCGGGCCGGCTGTTAACCCCGCCGGACAGCACGATCTTGTCGATTCCGCGTTTGCGCAGCGCCATCACCACCGGCCGGAACCCGCCCAGTTCGGCTTCGATATGCTCGAAACCCGACCAATCGTTTCCGCCCTCGCCGCGCAACTGTACGATGAAGGGCTGATGGCCGGCCTCGCGCGCCGCCTTCGCCACATAAAAGGGCAAAAGCCCGTTACCCGCGATGATCGCAATCGGTTCCTTTTCGGAAACCGCCGCCGAATTCACGCCGTGCCCTTGCGCCGCCTGGAACCCGGCGTCGTCAGCGAGCGCTCGGCATCGCGTTCGAGGATGAAACGCAGCATTTCGTCGACTGCATCGCTTTTGCCGCCGAATTCCGCGCGCGCTGACTCGGCGTTTTCCAGGATCAGGCCCGAGGAGAAGATCGTCTTGTAGGCCTTGCGGACCAGATGGATCTCATCGCGCTCGATACCCGCGCGCTGCATGCCGACCACATTGAGCCCGCCCATCATCGCTGGATTGTCGACGATCATCGCATAGGGAATGACATCGTTGACCACGCCGGCGAGCCCGCCGACAAAGGCCTGCCGCCCGATCTGGACGAACTGGTGGATCGCGGCGCCGCCGCTGAGGATAACCTTGTCGTGCACCACGACGTGGCCGCCGATCATGACATTGTTCGACAGAATGACGTCGTTGCCGATCCGGCAATCATGACCAATATGGGAATTGGCAAGGAACAGATTGTTGTCGCCGATAATCGTGATGCCGCCGCCGTGGGAAGAGCCGGTATTGATCGTGACGCCCTCGCGGAAGATGCAATTCCGGCCGATCTCAAGCCGCGTCTCGCTGGCATCGTGGCGCACGCTCTGCGGTGCACCGCCGATCACGGCCATCGGAAACACCTGGCAGCCGGGGCCAAGCCGGGTCATGCCCTCGACGCTGGCGTGATGCATCACGACGACGCCATCGCCAAGCACCGCATTCGGGCCGACATAGGACAGGGGTCCTATGATGGCGTTTTCACCGATAACGGCCCCGTCCTCCACGACCGCTTTCGGGTCGATCCGGGCGGAGCTGGCAATTCTGGTCATTCTTCATCCTTGCGCACCATCATGGCGCCGATATCAGCTTCCGCGACGAGCTGTCCGTCGACCGTCGCCTCGCAGTGAAATTTCCACACCCGACGCCGCTGCTTCTGCTTGACGACCTTGTAGCGCACCTGATCGCCCGGCACCACCGGCTTGCGGAAGCGCGCATTGTCAATGGTCATGAAGTAGACCAGATTGTCGACCTCATCGGCCTTACGCGCACAGATCGCGCCCGCCGTCTGGGCCATGCCCTCGACAATAAGCACGCCGGGCATGATTGGCATGGACGGAAAATGTCCGGTGAAATGCGGCTCGTTCGCGGTCACGTTCTTGACGCCGACTGCGCTGTCGTCGCCGTCGATCTCGATAATCCTGTCAACCAGCAGAAACGGATAGCGATGCGGCAGGAACTTCATGATCTCCAGAAGCTCCATATGTTCCAAAGTCTCAGTCACAGCCTCATTCACCTTGCTCATCTCCCCCTGTCTGAGCCCGTCTGCTCAGTTCCGCAAGTTCGCGCAGATACAGTTTCATAGGACGCGCCGGAATACCACCGACGCGCGATCCGGGCTCGATCGACGACAGAACGCCGCTTCTGGCGGCAATCTGTACGCCGCTGCCGATCTCGAGATGGCCATTGACGCCGGCCTGCCCGCCAATCATGACTCCGTCGCCGATCTTGACGCTGCCGGCGATCCCCACCTGGCTGACAATACCGCAATGACGGCCGATCTGCACATTATGGCCGATCTGAACCAGGTTATCGATCTTGGTCCCCTCGCCGATCACGGTATCGTCCATCGCGCCCCGGTCGATCGTGGTATTGGCGCCGATCTCGACATCGTCCTGGATGATCACCCGCCCGACCTGCGGCAGCTTGACCATGCCCGTCGGGCTGCCGGCATAGCCGAAGCCATCCTGTCCGATCCTGGCGCCGGTATGGATGATGACATTGTTGCCGATAAGCGCGTTGGTGACACAGACATGCGCGCCGATCGTCACATTGCGCCCGATCTTTACGTCCGCCCCGATCACCGCGCCGCTCAGGATTCGGGTCCCCGCGCCGATTTCCGCGCGCGCCCCGATCACGGCGAATGGCGACACCTCGACGCCCGCTTCGAGCGCGGCCGTGACGTCCACCGACGCCTGCGGAGAAATCTCGCCCTCACCCACAAGCGACTGCGGCCGCATCGCCGCCGGATACAGCAGCGCCGAAGCGCGGGCAAAGGCAAGCTGCGCATTGTCGGATACAAGCGCCGTCAGCCCATCCGGCAGCAACGCGGTCAACGCTTGGGGGCAGATGATCGCGGCCGCCCGGCAGGTTTTCAGATAATCCGCCGAACTTCTCGATTGTATATAGCAGATGTCATTCGGTCCGGCGCGGGAGATCGGCGCGACTGATTCTACCAGACGATCACTCGCCGTGGCTTGTGACAGAAAAGCGCCGATACGGCCGGCAAGCTCACCCAGAGGGATCGCCTGCCGTGCGCCGAAAAACTGGTTCTGATCCATGTCCGTTCTCCAGAACAGTTAAGCTTTGAGTTCTGGAAACAGATATCAGAACGTGTTGGCGATACCGAAACGGAAACGCTGGGTTTCGTCGAAATCTTCCTTGGCGAACGGAACCGCATAATCGAACCGCAGGTCGCCGAAGGGCGAATTCCAGATCAGACCAACACCCGCCGAAGCGCGGATCGAGAAATCAGTGCCCTCGATCTGAGTCCCGGTGACTTCCACGGCGTTACCCCAGGCCGACCCGGCGTCAACATAGGCCGCACCGCGAAGATTGATATCCTCCGGAATGCCCGGCAGCGGGAAGTTGGTCTCTGCCGAAAGCGTGGCGTAGTACTGTGAACCGAGCGCGTCATTGGTACCCACGGTGCGCGGACCAATACCGTTCTGCTTGAAGCCGCGGATCTGCTGGCCGCCGATCGTGAACTGGTCGAAGACGTTCAGATTATCATCGAACGGCGTGACGAAACCGCCGCGCGCCGTCAGCGAGCCGATGATATCGGCCTGATCGGAGATCATCTGATACCAGCGTACCTTGCCGTCCAGCTTGTAGTAATGCGAATCGCCACCAAGACCGGCAAATGTGTTGTTCAGCGCCGCCAGAACGCCCTCACGCGGAAGCTGTCGGTTATCGACCGACGAGAAGTTGAAGGACTGCTGCAGCGACGACACCACCCACGGGCTGCCGTTGATCAGATCCTGATAAACCTGCGAAACATTGTTCAGGTTCTGCCAATCGCCCTGACCATCATATTCGAACTGCTGGTATGAATATTTCACCGTCGAATAGAGGTTGTCGGTGAGCGGCGCGGTCAGGCGGATAGCGCCCGCCGTTTCAGCGTAATTGTAGTATTCCTGGGTCGAGGACGACGCGCGATAGAGATCGAAACCGGCAGCCAGTCGATAGCCCAGGAAGAAGGGCTCGGTGAAGCTGAAGTTGTAGATCTGCGAGTCGTCATCGCCGAGACCGGCGGAGGCGCGGATATACTGGCCGCGACCGAGGAAGTTGCGTTCCTCGACCGAAAGCTCCAGAACCAGCGAATCGCCTTCGGCGTCATAACCGGCGCCGATCGAGAACGAGCCGGTGGGCTCATCCACGACATCGACCTGAAGAACCACACGGTCAGGCGCGCTGCCCGGCAGCGTCTTGATCTCGACCGAGCTGAAATAGCCCAGCGCCTCGAGCCGGCGCTTGGTGCGCGCGATCATCTCGCGGTTATAGGCATCGCCCTCGGCCAGATCGAACTCGCGGCGGATGACATAGTCGCGGGTGCGGGTATTGCCGACGATATCGATCCGTTCGATATAGGCCTTCATGCCCTGATCGATCTCGTAGTTCACCGAATAGGTATCATTCGTGAAGCTGCGGTCGCCACGCGGATTGACCTGCGCGAAGGGATAGCCCTGCGAGGATACCGAGGCGGCAATCGATTCCGACGTCTTCTGGATGTCGTCGGCGTCGTAAATCTTGCCGGTCCTGGTCTTGATATCGCCCTTCAGGTTCGAGATGTCGACGCCCTCGACCGTGGTCTCGACGCCGATATCCCCGAACTTGTAGCGATCGCCCTCGGAGATATTGAAGGTGATCGAATAGGAATTGTCGGTCTCGTCATAGACGACATCAGTCGACAGAAGACGATAGTCCGGGAAACCGTGATTATTGTAGAACTCGCGCAGCAGCTTCTCGTCCTGACGAAGCTTGTCGGGATTGTAGATATCCTTGCGCGTCAGGAACGACAGCGGCGTCGAGCGCTTGGTCAGGATGACCGAGGCGAGGCGCGAGTCGCCGAAGGTGTTATTACCTTCGAAATTGATCTTCCGCGTCTTGGTGCGACCGCCTTCATCGATGACGAAGGCAACGTTGATGCGGTTATCCTGAACGGTCGCCGTCTGGATCGTGACCTCGACATCGGAACGACCGATGGAGGCGTAGGCGTCCTTGATGTTCTGAATGTCAACCTGCGCCTGAGCCTGGTTATACGGACCGAGCGAATGAAGCTGCACAACGCCTTCGAGCTTCTTGTCGGAGACCTTGCGATTGCCGTTGAACACGACCTGGTTGATGAGCTGGTTTTCCGTGACGTTCACGACCAGCGTCGAGCCGGAAACCGAAATCTTGACGTCGGAAAAATAGCCGGAGCTGTAGAGATTGCGGATCGACTGATTGATGTCGGCGTCGGTGAAGCTCTGGCCGGGCTTGATCGTCAGTTTGGACTTGATCGCATCGGAGCCGGCCTGACCGGTTCCGTTGACGGTGATGTTCCTGACGACGGCGGCATATGCGTCTGCAGGCACAGCAACGGCGGCAACGACCCCCCCGGAAACGGCGACTGCAAACGAAAGCGCCGCACCTGAAACTGTGTTCAAAAATCTTGAACCGGCCATGCTACTATCTACCCTTTATAATCGCTCGGTATAAGCGGTTTTCGGCAACGTGGTCTAAAGTTCTAAAGACTTCGCGTCCCCACGCAATAGAAAGCCGCCCCTCAGACGCAACTTCCGCCCCGAGCGTGACCAAATCGCCACGTTCTTTTGCGTTTATGGTAAACCGAACGCTACGGAATACGTAAACAGCACGACGGAGATGCTCCCTCAGGGGTTTCCTATCATCTCCAACGCCAAAGGCAAGGCCACATTTGCACAAGAAACCGTTTGCAGCAAGATGAGAGCGCGCGGACGGTTAACCAAATAGTGTCAAGGGGTTAAAATCCGGCTACCCCATCCGCCCGATCGTGTCGTTCCAGGTGGCGAACACCATCAGCGCCAGCACCAGGAAAAGACCGATGCGGAAGGCGAATTCCTGCACGCGCGCCGAAAGCGGCCGCCCCCGCACGGCCTCGATGGCGTAGAACATCAGATGCCCGCCATCGAGCATGGGAACCGGCAGCAGATTGAACAGACCGACCGAAACCGAAAGAATTGCAGCAAAATTAGCAAATGCGACAATACCAAGCGAGGCCATCTGGCCCGCCATCGTCGCCACCCGGACCGGGCCGCCGATCTGATCGGCCTTCATCCGGCCGGCGAAGACATTGGCGATATAGTCGTAAGTACTGACGACGATGTGCCAGCTCTGCAGCGCACCCTGGCCGATGGCGGCAACCGGGCCATAGCGCTCGACACGGAAATTACCCGAATCGCGTGTACCGACGACGCCGATACGACCGAGCTCCATTTCATTGCCGAATCGGTCCTCGGTCTCCACCCGCTCCGGCACCACAGTCAGGTCGACAGGCGCGCCGTTGCGCTCCACCGTCAGCACCACCGGCACGCCCGGGCGCACGCTGATATAGCGCACCACGGCATCGAAGGTGTCGATTGGCTGGCCGTCGAGCGCCGCCATGATGTCGCCGGGCTGGACGCCCGCCGCCGCGGCGGGGCTGTCGGGCGTGACCTCGCCCACAACAGGATCGGAAACCGCGCGGCCATAGACCATGAAGATCACGGCGAAGATCGCAATCGCCAAGAGGAAGTTTGCGATCGGCCCCGCCGCCACCGTGGCGGCGCGCTTCCAGAGCGCCGCCCCGTTCAGCGTGCGGGCGCGCTCCTCTTCCGGCAGCGTTTCCAGGCCCTTGAAGTCCGGGCGGCTTGCGACATCCTCGTCGCCGTAAAACCGCACATAGCCGCCGAGCGGAATGGCGCACAGCTTCCAGCGCGTGCCGTGGCGATCCGTCCGTCCGACGATCTCCGGTCCGAAGCCGATCGAGAAGGCCAGAATGCGGATGCCGCACCAGCGCCCGACCAGGTAGTGTCCGAGTTCGTGAAAGAACACGAGAAAGGAAATCGCCACGATAAAGGCGACGATCATTCCGGGGGCATTGGTAAACGCGAACTGCAAGGTCAGGCTCCATTCATCGGAGCGGCCAGACCGCTCCAGTTCATCAGCATGTCGCCCGCAAAACCCTCATGGCCGGCAAGCGCCACCAGAACGACGACAACATACATCGCAAATGCCGCGGCGACGAGCCCGTCCACGCGATCCATCACGCCGCCATGACCGGGAATCAAATGGCTGGAATCCTTGGCCCCGCAGCGCCGCTTCAGCGCCGATTCGAACAGGTCGCCGACCTGGCTGCAAACGGACAGGAAAAGCGCGAGAAGACCGATCGCGATCGAGGGGGAACCGCCATAGCTCCAGCACAGCGCAAAGGCCGCCGCGACGGCGAAGACTGCCCCGCCAATTGCGCCCGACCACGTCTTGCCCGGCGATATCGACGGCGCAAGCTTGGGGCCGCCGAGGGCGCGGCCCACGAAATAGGCCATGATATCGGTGCTCCAGACGACGGCGAACAGGAACAGGATTGCGAAAAGTCCCGCCTCCCCGCCATTTCTCAGGGCAGCAAGCGCGATCATGCTGCCCGCGGCATAGATCACCGAACCCGCAAACCAGAACGGCATGGCCGCGCGGCGCCCGAGGAACCAGAATGCCGCCGCGCCGAAACAGGCGAGCGCCAGCGCCAGCCCGAAAAACTCGAGAAAGACGAGGATGGCAACGGCGATCATCACCGCGATGCCGCCAAGCACCGGCGTGCTCCACCGGCCGATCGAACGATTAACCTGACCGTCGCGCGCCCGGCTCATCTCCAGCCATTCATAAAAAACCAAGAATCCGATCGCGACCGCAAGCAGGTTGAAGAGACCGCCGCCCGCCCAGGTGATCAGCAGAACCACCACCGCCAGAACGGCTCCCGAAACGATGCGCAACCTCAGTTCCTGGGTCATCAGGTATCCGTCAATGCCGCCTCCGGCGCGGAAAGCGCGCCGAAGCGTCTGTTCCTCCGGGCATATTCCGAAAGCGCTTCGAAAAACATCTCCCGGCTGAAATCCGGCCAGTTACATGGCAGGAACACCAGTTCCGAATAGGCCGTCTGCCAGAGCAGGAAGTTGGAAAGCCGCTGTTCCCCGCTGGTGCGGATAACGAGGTCGGGATCCGGCAGGCCGGCGGTGTCGAGATGCTCGCCGATGGCGGCCTCATCGATATCATCCGGGTCGAGCCTGCCCTCCGCTACATCTCGCGCGAGCGCGCGCGCCGCGCCGGCAATCTCGGCACGCGAACCGTAATTGACGGCGACGACCACATGCAGCCCGGTATTGTTGCGGGTCCGCTCCTCGGCGACCTCGAGGGCCTTCAATATCTTTGCCGACAGGCCGCTGCGCTCTCCGATCATCTGGAAACGCATGTTCTGGCGATGGTAATTGTCGAGCTCGCGATGGATGAAGGTCGCAATGAGCTCCATGATGCCATCGACCTCATCGGCGGGCCGCTTCCAGTTTTCGGAAGAGAAGGCGAACAGCGTCAGATAACCGATCCCGCTTTCGCGCGCCGCATCCACCGTGCGGCGAACGGCCTCAACACCCTTGCGATGGCCGAACAGCCGCCCGAGCCCGCGCCCGAGTGCCCAGCGTCCATTGCCATCCATGATGATTGCGACATGGCGCGGAATGGCTGGGTCTATAATTTTGTTCATAAGGGCGACCGAGTCTTCTTTAAAAGAATAGAGTGGTAACTAAACCTGCATGATTTCTTTTTCTTTGTCTGCGAGCAAGTCATCAATTCTGGAAATTGACTCATCGGTCAATTTTTGAACGTCCTCGGAAAGCGACCGGCTGTCGTCCTGGCTGATGTCCCCATCCTTTTCCGCCTTCTTCAATCCGTCCATGCCATCCCGACGCACATGACGGATCGCCACCCGCGCCTTTTCGGCATATTCATGTGCAACCTTGACCAGAGAACGGCGACGCTCCTCGTTGAGTTCCGGAAGCGGAATTCTGAGCGTCTGGCCGTCCATGATCGGGTTCAGGCCAAGATGGGATTCCCGGATCGCGCGGTCAACAGCGCCCGCCATCGACTTGTCCCAGACATTGACCGAGAGCATGCGCGGCTCCGGCACGGTGATGTTGGCAACCTGGTTGAGCGGCACTTTCGAGCCATAGGCTTCAACCTGCACCGGATCGAGAATATTGGCCGAGGCCCGCCCGGTTCGAAGCGAAGTGATGTCGCCGATATAGGCGTTGATCGCGCCTTCCATGCGGCGCTTCAGGTCGTTCAGGTCGGTTGGATCGCTCATCATCTGTCTCCCGTCACGCATGTGCCCAAAGCGGGCAAGACGTGATCATTCTTCTGTTACGATTGTCTTGCGGCCGCCGCCGGCCATGATCTGGCCGAAGCCGCCGCGCTCGTGAATCGAAAAAACGATAATCGGTATGTAGTTTTCACGGGCAACCGCCACCGCGGCAACATCCATCACCTGCAGCCCGCGTTCAAGCACCTGCTGATGGGTCAGGGCGTCGAAACGGATGGCGTTCGGATCCTTCTTCGGGTCGGCGGAATAGATGCCGTCGACCTGCGTGCCCTTGAAGATCGCCTCCGCGCCGATTTCCGCCGCGCGAAGCGCCGCCGCGGAATCGGTGGTGAAGAACGGATTGCCGGTGCCGCCGGCGAAGATCACCACCCTGCCCGCTTCCATATGGCTGCGGGTGGCGCGCTGGGAAAACGACTGACAGATTTCCGGCATCGCGATCGCCGAGAGAACCACAGTGTCGACCTGCATCTTGCGCAGCGAGGTGGCGAGCGCCAGCGCGTTGATGACCGTGCCCAGCATGCCCATGTGGTCGCCGGTAACGCGTTCGCCGCCCTTGGAGGCCACGGCCACGCCCCGAAAAATATTGCCGCCGCCGACGACAATGCCGATCTCAACGCCCATGGAGCGAACCTGGGCAATATCAGAAGCGATGCGGTCTGCGACGTTGACATCGATGCCGAAGCCCTGGTCGCCCATCAGCGCCTCACCGGAAACCTTCAGCAAAACACGGTTGAAAATCGGTTTCGTCAACGCCGCAAACTCCCTTACAAAGCAATGCCATCCCGATACACGAAGGGCGCCGCAATGTCACGCGGCGCCCCCGGGATTTCAACGGCTGATCCTAAAATGAACCAGACGGACGGAAGGGCTCAGCCCTTGGCCGTGGCGGCAACTTCCGCCGCGAAGTCGGATTCTTCCTTCTCGACGCCTTCGCCAAGCGCCAGACGGGCGATGGCGACAACCTTGATCGGCGCGCCGGCGTCCTTTTCCGCTTCCTTGACGGCCTGTTCGACGGTCAGGTCAGGGTTGATGACGAACTGCTGGGACAGCAGCGCCACTTCCTGGAAGAACTTGCGCATGCGGCCTTCCACCATCTTTTCGGCGATGGCGGCGGGCTTGCCGGATTCCTTGGCCTGCTCCAGGAACACCGAACGTTCGCGATCGGCGATTTCGGCGTCAACTTCTTCCGGGCGTACGGCGAGCGGGTTGGTCGCGGCGACGTGCATGGCGACCTGGCGGCCGATCGCGTTCAGCGCATCCTTGTCGCCGTCCGATTCGAGCGCGACCAGAACGCCGAGCTTGCCGAGGCCATCGCCGACGGCATTGTGCATATAGGTCGCGACAACGCCCTTGCCGACCGAAAGCTTGATCGCGCGGCGAAGCGTCATGTTCTCGCCGATCGTGCCGATCGCATCCTTGATCGTGTCGGCAACGGACTTGCCGGACTTCGGATAGGTCGCGGCGGCAATGGCGTCAACGGAACCGTCGGTGCCAAGCGCCACGTCGGCGATGCCAGAGACGAGCTGCTGGAAGGCTTCGTTGCGGGCAACGAAGTCGGTCTCGGAGTTGACCTCGACGACGACGGCTTCCGCATCGCCGGCGGCGATGCCGATCAGGCCTTCTGCGGCCGTGCGGCCGGACTTCTTATCAGCCTTGGAGATACCCTTGGCGCGCAGCCAGTCGATGGCGGCTTCCATGTCGCCGCCGGTTTCGGCGAGCGCCTTCTTGCAATCCATCATGCCTGCGCCGCTCTTTTCGCGCAGTTCCTTCACCATTGCTGCCGTAATCGTGCTCATAACTTGCCTCTCGTCCATTCGCTGGGCGGCGCTGTCGGGCGCGCCGATCGGGAGTGTACCCGTGTCTGTGACAGGGTGATGAAACTCATCCCCTGACGGCCAGGCCGTTTTCGCGGCTGGCGCGATGAAAATATGCATCGGGCGGCCGATTTTGAAGGCCGCCTCCCATTCCTGAAACCCAATGGCGGCGCCGGTAACGCCGCCATCTTCAGGTCCTGTCGCGCATCAGGCGTTCGGGCCTGATGCTGGCCGCCTTACTCGGCGGGCTTTTCGCCGGTCGCTTCCTCGGCAGCGGCTTCCTCGGCAGGCGCCTCTTCAAGCGCCGGCTCGGCTGGTGCTTCAGCGGCAGCGCCGAGATCAACGCCCGAAGCGCCCTGCTGACGGGCGATGCCGTCGATGGCGGCGCGCGAGATCAGATCGCAGTAAAGCGCGATGGCGCGCGATGCGTCGTCATTGCCGGGGATCGGGTAGTCGACTTCATCCGGATCGCAGTTCGAATCGACGATCGCGACAACCGGAATGCCGAGACGCTTGGCTTCCTCGATCGCGATCTTTTCCTTGTTGGTGTCGATGATCACGATCAGGTCCGGCACGCCGCCCATGTCGCGGATACCGCCAAGGGCGCGGTCGAGCTTTTCACGCTCGCGGTCGAGGTTCAGGCGCTCTTTCTTGGTAAAGCCCTGCGCTTCGTTGGCGAGGATTTCGTCGAGTTTGCGCAGGCGCTGGATCGAGTTCGAAATCGTGCGCCAGTTGGTCAGCATGCCGCCGAGCCAGCGCGAATTGACGTAGTACTGCGCCGAACGCTGGGCGCTGTCGGCAACGATTTCCGAAGCCTGACGCTTGGTGCCGACCATCAGAACGCGGCCGTTGCGGGCGACGGTGTCGGACACGACTTGAAGGGCGCGCTGCAGCATCGGCACGGTCTGTGCGAGGTCGATGATGTGGATGTTGTTACGGTCGCCAAAGATGTAGGGCTTCATCTTCGGGTTCCAGCGGTGGGTCTGGTGACCAAAATGGACGCCTGCCTCAAGCAGCTGGCGCATGGTAAAGTCGGGCAATGCCATTGCCTTGTCTCCTTTTCCGGTTGAACCTCCGCAGACCTGAGAACGGACGAAAACCCGTCCGGCACCGGCGGAGCGCACCGGATTTCTCCCGGAACACCCCATGGCCTGCGTGTGGAATACGGGCGCGATAGCCTGTTTTGAAATGGAATGCAAGTGCCGCGGCAATTTGCGCCCGGAAGACAGCGGTCTCGGAGCCCTGCCGTGCGGCGCTCAGCGTTGCGAGGCGGCCGTCGTCGGCAGGCCTTCGCAAGCGGCGGGGTCAAGCATTTCGAGTTTGTCGAGGTGACCGGCCATCTTGAAGTTGCCGAAATCCATCAGCAGGTCGCGGCTGACGCCGTTTTCCGCCAGCAGCATGGAGACGGTATAATCCGGCGTCTGGTCGCCATCATGCGTCGCGATCGGAAAATAGGCGGTGGTGACCGGCCACTGGTCGGGCCCGCTGCCGACGCCCTTCTCGCGATCGCCGATCAGCGTGACCGCGCGCATCACCTCCTCGCCCGAGCCATCGAAGGAGGCTGCTTCGTAAACATGCTTGCCGGCGGCAGCCGCATCCAGAACATTGGCGAGATATTCCGTCGGGAACTGCGCCTTGCCGATATCGAAGGGGTTCTGGTCGCCAAGCTTTACCGCAATCTTGTGATCGGCGGCGCGGTTGGCTTCGCCGGCGGTCTCCGATTGCAGGTTGTAATCGGCAAACATCTTGCTGGAAAAGCTGAACGCACCCTTTTCCAGGTCCTCGAAGGATGAGGATGTCTGGTCGGTGACCATGGCACCATGCTCGCGCGCGATATCGGTCACCATCCGCATTTCGGTGACATAACCCTCGCAGGGCGCGCCGGTGAAGGAATAGACGAAACGGCCGTGCAGCCCCTCGATGCCGGACTGGCCGGACGCCCAGGCGAGCGTCAGGTCATAGACCGCGCGGTGGGGTTCGAGCGTCACCCCGGGTTGCGGCGGCATGCCGGCCGCAGCCGTCATTGCGAAGGTGGAGCAGAAAATTCCTGTAACGGCCAGTGTCCGCATCGACATTCCCCTTGGCTTTGAACACCGATGGTATAGAAAAGTCCCCGCTCTGCCAATCATCATCCCACCCTATCTGGAGCAGAAAATGTCCGACGCCATCGAGAACAGGCTCAAGGCACTGTCGATCGCCCTGCCGGAGGCCGCCGCACCCGCCGCCAATTACGTGCCCTACGTCATTTCCGGAAACCTGCTCTATATATCCGGGCAGTTGCCGACCGAGGCCGGCCGAATGGTCGCCGCCGGTCATCTCGGCGCGAATGTATCGCTGGAGGATGGGCAGAAGGCGGCGCGCGCCTGCGCGATCAATATCATCGCCCAGGCGAAAGCGGCGCTTGGCGGCGATCTCGGCCGGGTGACCCGTATCCTGCGCATCAACGGCTTCGTCGCCTCCACGCCGGATTTCACCGAGCAGCACCTCGTCATCAACGGCGCGTCCGACCTTCTGGCCGAGGTCTTCGGCGAGGCCGGCAAGCACAGCCGCGCGGCCGTCGGCATGGCCGCGCTGCCGCTGGGCGCGGCGGTCGAGATCGACGCCATTCTGGAAATCGCCTGATGCCCGCCTGGCTGACCGCAAATCCGATTGCCCATCGCGGCTATCACGACATGAACCGCGCGATCTGGGAAAACACCCTGCCCGCCTTCCGGCGCGCAATCGACGCCGGTTTCGCGATCGAATGCGATATCCACCTTTCCGCCGATGGCGTGCCGCTGGTGTTTCACGATGACGATTTGCAACGGCTTTGCGGCCGCGACGGCGCGATCGAAGACCTCACGGCCGCAGAGACGAAGACCATCGCCGTCGGAGGGACCGAGGCGACGATCCCGACGCTTGCCGATCTCCTCGATGCCTGTGGCGGAAAAGTGCCGCTGGTGATCGAGCTGAAGGCGAGCCGCGCCGACCCGGCCGCCTTTGCCGAGGCCACGCTTGCCGCGCTCTCCGGCTATGACGGCCCGGTCGCGCTGATGAGCTTCGATGCCGCCCTCCTCTCAGCCCTCAAACAAGCCGGTGCGGCACAGCCGCTCGGTTTGACAGCCGAGGGCAAAAGCGAGGAAGCCCTGGCGGCCCATCGGAAAGCCTTTGCGATTGGCCTTGATTTCGTCTCCTATTATTACGATCATCTACCCAACGCATTCGTTGCCGGGCTTCGGGCGAAGAGCGTGCCGGTGATCACCTGGACCGTGCGCGACGAAGACGCCCGCAGACGCACGTTTCTGAACGCCGACCAGATGACCTTCGAAGGTTTCGACCCGCGCCAGAGCGAGCCGCTCTGAACAGACCGGATTTGAGACCGGGCAGGACAGACAGTTTCAAGACCGCATTCCGAGAGATTTCTTGAGCGAAAACCTGCAAATCCGCATCGAAAACAGCTTCGCGAATATCGATCGCGCGGCCTGGGACAGCCTTGCCGCGACCACGCCCTCGCTCACCGGCGACGGGTTCTACAGCCCGTTCCTGTCGCACGCATTCCTGTCGGCGCTGGAGGAATCGGGCTCTGCCACGGCCGAAACCGGCTGGCTCGGCCATCACCTTCTGCTGGAGGCCGGGGATGGCCGCCTGATCGGCGCGGTGCCCTGCTACCTGAAGAACCACAGCCAGGGCGAATATGTCTTCGATCATGGCTGGGCCGATGCCTTCGAGCGCGCCGGCGGGCGCTATTATCCGAAGCTCCAGGCCTCGCTCCCGTTCACGCCGGCCACCGCGCCGCATCTTCTGGTGCGCGACGGCTATGATCACGCGACCGTCGCCAAGGTGCTGGCCGAGGGGCTGCAGGCCGTCAATGATCGGCTGGGCGTCTCCTCCACCCACGTCACCTTCGTGCCGGAAGACGAGATCGGCATATTCGAACAGACAGGCTACCTGCATCGCACCGACCAGCAGTTCCACTTCCTCAATCCGGGCTATGACAGCTACAACGCCTTCCTCGACACGCTCGCCTCGCGCAAGCGCAAGGCGCTGAAGAAGGAGCGCCGCACCGCGCTCGAAGCCGGGATCGAGATCGACTGGCTGACCGGCTCCGACCTGACCGAGGAGATCTGGGACCAGTTCTACACCTTCTACATGGATACCGGCAGCCGCAAATGGGGCCGGCCCTACCTGACGCGGGACTTCTATTCGCTGATCGGCGAGCGCATGGCGAAGGACGTGCTGCTGGTGATGGCGAAGCGCGAGGGCCGCTATATCGCCGGCGCGATCAATTTCATCGGCTCCGACGCGCTCTATGGCCGCCACTGGGGCTGCATCGAGGATCATCGCTTCCTGCATTTCGAGGTCTGCTACCACCAGGCGATCGACTATGCGATTGCCCACGGCCTGAAGCGTGTGGAAGCCGGTGCTCAGGGCGAGCACAAGCTGGCGCGCGGATACCTCCCTGTCACGACCCATTCCGCGCACTATATCGCCCATGAGGGGCTGAGGCGCGCCGTTGCCGATTTCCTCAAGCATGAGCGCGAGGACGTCGCCCGTTTCAATGATATTCTCGTCGACCACGGACCCTACAAGAAAGCCGGCGGCGAAAGCATCGAGGAGGACTGACCCATGGCCGAGTACGACAACGACAATATCTTCGCCAAGCTGCTGCGCGGCGAAATCCCCTCCATCCGTCTTTACGAGGACGAACACGCGGTGGCGATCATGGATGTGATGCCGCAGGCGCCGGGCCATGTCCTGGTGATCCCCCGCGCGCCGTCACGCAACCTGCTCGACGCCGACCCGGATGTGCTCGCGAAAACCATCCCCGTGGTCCAGAAGCTTGCCCGCGCCGTCAAGGCGGCCTTCGACGCCGATGGCGTCTTCGTCGGCCAGTTCAACGAGGCGGCCGCGGGCCAGACCGTCTATCACCTGCATTTCCACGTCGTTCCGCGCCATGAAGGCGTCGAGATGAAGCGCCATACCGACGGCATGGAAGACATGGAGGTGCTGAAGGCCAATGCGGAAAAAATCCTGTCCGCCCTGAAGGCGTCGCCATGACGCAATTTCTGGCCGAAGAGTTCCAAAACGCCTTTTCCGCCGATCACATCATCATGTTCGTCCGGCTGATCGGCGCTGCGATCTTCGGCGGGCTGATCGGCTTCGAGCGCGAGATCCATCGCCATCCGGCGGGGCTCAGAACCCATATTCTGGTCAGCATGGCGGCGGCCCTGTTCGTGCTCGTCGCCATCGAGGTGCCGGAGATCATGCGCAGCGACCGCGACGTGCTGCGCGTCGATCCGACCCGCGTGGTGCAATCGATCACCGAGGGCGTGGCCTTCCTCGCCGCCGGCATCGTGTTTTTTCAAAAGGGCACGGTGAAGGGGCTGACGACCGGAGCCGGGCTCTGGTTTTCCGGCGCGATCGGGCTGACGATCGGGCTTGGTCTCTGGAGCCTCGGCATATTCGCCTCGATGCTGGGACTTGTCGTCCTGTTCCTTCTCAGGCGCTTGGAAATCAACACAAATATTAGTAAACGCAAGAGCTTGTCCGATGATGCTGAGGAATAGGTTCAGCTTCGTTCGAGCATTATGATGTCCGCCGCCTCGCCCAACTCCCTGCGGGCGATCTCCACCATGCTCGACTCGTGGGTAAAGAGGATGGTCTGCAGCCCATCAAGGCCGGCAAGCGCCTTGAGGCCGGCCGCGCTGCGGGCATCGTCGAAGGTCTGGAAGATATCGTCGACGATCAGCGGCGCGGGCTCGTTGCGGCTGGCGTAATCCTCCAGAAAGGCAAGTCGGAGCGCGAGATAGAGCTGGTCGCGGGTGCCGTCGCTCAACCCCTCGACCCGGATTTCATCGCCGCCGGCGCGCACGGCTGACAGCACCAGCGCATCATGCTCGCCGTATGCCTGTGACAGGCCCTCGAAGCCGTCGCGTGTCAGCGTGCGGAAATGCCGTCCCGCCGCCGCAAGTATCGGATCGGACCGGCTTTCCCGGTAGCGCTCCAGCGCGCCATCCAGCAGCCGCCCGGCCAGCTTCAGCACTACCCATTGGCGGGCCAGCGCCTGCGCCTCCGCTTCGGCTGCGGCGCGATCGAAGGCGGCGGTCTCGCTTCCCGGCCCGGTCTCCAGCGCCTGCTTGCGGTGACGCAGCGCCATGCGCCGCTCGCGCAGCGCCTCGATCTCGGCCGCATCCTCCCCGGCATCGGCCTTCAGATGCGCGAGCTCCTGACGGCAATCGACCTCGTCCAGCGTTTCGGCGAGCGTCCGGATCTCCTCCACCGAGGCCCCGTCGCTGATCCCCGAAAAACGCTGCCGCGCTTCGGCCAGCGCCTGACGCGATGCCGCCCGCTGCCGCAACCGCGCCGAAAGACCGTTAATCGCGACGCCCTCCGGCAAGGTGGCGGCGATGGCTGCCATCCGGCCGTCGATCTCTTCCCGCTCGCCCGTGTCGGTCGCAAGCTCAATGCGAAGCCGCTCGGCGCTTTCCTTAAGCGTTGCCCGCTGCGCCGCGCGCGTTGCATGATCGGCCGCGCGTTCGGCAAGTTCGTGGACGAATCGCGAAGCCGGTTCGCCCGCCATATCCGCCGCCGCGGCTTCCGCCAGTTGCAGAGCGGCGGCGTCGAACGCGGCGACGCGCTTGCCGTCGGCCTCTGCCTCCTGCACCAGCCGCGTCCGGTCCGCGAAAAGCGATGGCAGGTCCGCCCAAAACGCCAGCGCCGCCTCCGCGCCGGCCAGGCCGGTTTCGCCCGGCAGGCCGACACTTTCGAGACTCGCGGCAAAACGCTCGCCCAAGGCTTTCTCCCCGACCCGCAACCGATCAAGCTGCTCCGCGCCCTTTTCGACTGCCTGCCGCGCTGCCTTGAGCGCGCCCGCATGCTCCCGCGCCTCCGTCCAGCGCTCGCCAAGGCGGTCGAGCGCGGAACCGACATCGCGCGCAAGCGCGGCGAGCGGCAGTGCCGCATCCGTGCCGAGATCGTTCGCGAGCCGCTCCAGCGTCTCCCGCAGCGCCGCGTTGTTGCGGTCAAGGACCGCTTTCCTGTCTTTCAGCGCATAGAGCGCGGTCCGCGCCTCGAGCAGCGCTTCCAACCGCCGCCGCCATTCGATCATCGCCCCGGGGGCCACGGGCGTAAAATCGAGCCCTGCAAAAAGCGCCTCGAAATCCGCCTGCGTTTTCTGCAGCGACAGAAGCGCGGCTTCGCGTTTTTCCGCGCCCTGCTGCTTTTGGGCGATCTCCCGGTCCAGCCGGCGCTGATTATCGGCATGGCGGGCCACCCGCTCGGCATCGTCGAGCGCGTCGTCGGCAAGATCGTCGGCGGCGCGCAAGGCATCGCGATAGGCGCTATCCTCTCCGTCGAGCGTCTCGAACAACCGGTCGCGCTCCGCCCGCGCCGCATCGATCGCCGCCCGCGTCGGAACCGGCCCGGCCTCGCGATCCTCGGCGAGCAATCCTTCCAGGCGCGCGCATTCCTCCTCGGCCTTCGCCAACGCGCTGTCGCACGCGGCCAGCGCCGATTCTGCCGATGCGATATCGTCGCACGCGGTCTTCAGCGCGGCCTCGGCAGGAAGATCGCCTGCCCGCAGGCCAAGAATATCATTCACCGCGGGACGCAGGCCGGCCGCCTGCTCCAACAGCACGCGCTCCTTGCCGGCGATCTCCGTTTCAAGCGTTTCCGCCTCTTTGATACCGGCGAGATCGTCGCGCAGCGCCTCATAGTTTTTGCGCAGCGGCGCGGGATCGCGCAGATGGGTCTCGCCATGCTGCTGTTCCAGCCGCGCCAGTGTTTCGCGATTTTCCGAAAGGGCGTTTTCGGCCGAACGGATGGCGCGGCCCTGCTCTTTCGACTGCTCCACAATCGCTTGAAACTCGGATCGCAACAGACTGTTTGGAAAACTCTTTTCCATATTTTCAAGAGAGTCAAATCCAAGCTGAACGGCAGCGCTCCGCAACCGCGCCTCGACATCGCGCAGTTCGTGCCGCCGGCGCGGCAGGCTCTCCAGCGCCTGTTCGTAAAGCCCGCTTTCGCGCTGCAGCCAGGCGATTTCGGCACGGCGCGCCAGAAGCGCATCGTCGACGACAAGCGCTTCCAGTTCCCGCTGTCCGACCGCCTGCCGCGTCTCCTTGGCCTCGATCTGTTCAACGAGCCGAGCGCGGCGGACCTCAAGCTCACCAAGCTCCTCACCGATACGGTCCTCGATCGCCTCGATATCGGCGAATTCGGCCAGCGCCGCGCTGTGCCCGTCGATCTCGCCAAGCAGGCCGCGCAGCCGCTGCAGCCGCTCAAGCTCGCCGATCCGCCGCGCCCGCTGCAATTGCCGCTCCTCGACTTTGGCAAAATCCTGCCCGATCTCGCGTTCTTCCTTCATGAGCGCGGTCCAGTCGCTGGCATTGAGTTGGCTGTCGCGCTCGGCCTTGCGGGCTTCGTCATAGCGCTCCAGCGCCTGATAGAAGCTGCGGGTCTGCGACTTGCGGGGCGCGTAGATGCCGTCGGCCTCCGCTGCCAGCGCCTCGCTCGCCGCTCGCAACCCGGTCAGGCCGGAGGCTGCGGAAAACAGCATCTGGCCGATCTCCCCGCCATCGGCCAGCATCTCGTCCGCCCCTGCCCTGAGTCTGACCGAATCGAGCCCGAAGGCGCGCTCGAACACCGCCCGGTCGAGGCTGCCGACAAAGCCGGCGAGCGCGTCATCGTTCAGTGCGGCTTCGGTTTCGGCATCGAGCAGCGTATTGCTGCGGCCCTTGCGCCGGCGAAAGGCGAGTTCGGTTCCGCCATGCGCGCGGAGCCTCGCGCCGAGGCGCAGGTCGCGCGCGGGATGCAGGAAATCATAGCCGACATTGCGGTCGGGAAATCCGAACAAAAGGTCGGAGAAGGCGGCGAGCGCGGAGGATTTGCCGGCCTCGTTCGGGCCATAGACGATATGAAGCGCGGCGTCGGGCCGGAATGCGATGGTCCGGTCGGTGAAATGGCCGTAGCGGATGAGATCGAGCGACAGGAAACGCATGCCTCAACCCTCCAGCCGCGCGCCGAGAATGGCGCGGGCTTCCGCCAGAAGGTCGGCACGCGACGCCGAAAAGGCTTCATCTCTGGCGCCGACGCCGCCGGGCAGCTTCACCGCGATCTCGTTTATCAGCGCCTCGATTTCGGCGTCGATCGCGTCGTCACCGGCCAGCGCCTCAATCATAGCCTCGATATCGAGGTCACTATCCGGCAGAAGTCTGCGGGAGGTCATCGGCGCTTCAAGCGCGATAACCAGTTTCTCAAGCCACAGATCGGCGTGCACCCGCTGGCAGGCGGCCTGGAGGTCGTCGTGCCATTCGCCATGGGCCGCGCGCATCCTGTGCGCATCGCCATGGCGGCCTTCAAGCGTCAGACGCAGCGCCACGGGCCGCGCGTTGGCCGCTTCCGCAAGCGCTGCCAGCGTCGCCTCCACCGCCTGCAGGACATCGCTTTCCTTCATGTCGGGCGCAATTGCCACGGAAACGGCCTCGAACCGGGCGCGGTCGAGAATGATGCGTTCATAGCGCGGCCTGCCGTCCTCGACCGTCACCAGCACCGCGCCCTTGTCGCCGGTTTCGCGGATATTGCGCCCCTGGAGATTGCCTGGATAGAGCGTCAGCGGATCGGCGGACACTTCCTCGAAGGCGTGGACATGGCCGAGCGCCCAGTAATCATAGCCGCGCGAGGCAAGGTCCGCCGGCGTGCATGGCGCGTAGACGGCATGCGGCGGCCGGCCCGACAGCGAGGTGTGCAACACGCCGATGTTGAAATGGCCCGGTACCGCCGGCGGATAGGCAAGCGCCAGATTGTCGCCCGCCACGCGATCGGCAAAGCCCTGGCCGTGGAGCGCCACTTTCAGCCTGTCAATGGTGAAGGTCTCGGGCTGGCGCGTCGAGAATTCTTTGACGCCGTCCGGCATCGCGATCGTGCGGGTGACGATGCTTTCGGCATCATGATTGCCGCGTAGGAAATAGACCGGGATTTCAGCGCGCGAAAGCCGCGCGATCTCGCGGTTGAAGAACAGGCCGACGCTGTTGTCGCGCCAGGCCCCGTCATAGACATCGCCGGCGATCACCATGAAATCCACCGCGCTCTCGATCGCGCAATCGATCAGCGCCGTGAAGGCTTCGCGGCCGGCGGCGGCAAAGCGCTCGGCAATCTGCCGGTCCTTGAGCGCAAGCCCCGAGAGCGGGCTCCCAAGATGCAGGTCGGCGGCGTGGATAAAACGGAAACCGGTCAAACTTGCCTCATTTGTCTTCTTGTCTCGAAGGGGTAAAAGAGTTCGCGACGACACTTCAACCCCAAAGCGCCGGCGTCGCGCTTTATCCCACCCGCATTTTCGCGGGCTGACCATCACCGGAGGACATCATGCACTATCACAATTTCGGCCGCACCGGGCGACCCGTTTCCAATATCGGCTTCGGCGCCTGGCAGATCGGCGGAAGCTGGGGCTCGGTCAGCGAGGAGGATGGCCGCGCCGCGCTGCACGCCGCCCTCGATTCGGGCATCAACTTCGTCGATACGGCCGATGTCTATGGCGACGGCCGCTCCGAAAAGATCATCGCCGATGTGCTCGCCGATCGCGGCGGCCAGAAGCCGTTCGTCGCCACCAAGGCCGGCCGCAGGCTGAACCCGCATACCGCCGATGGCTACAATCTTGAGAATCTGGAAGCCTTCGTCGACCGCAGCCTGAAGAACCTCAGGATGGAGCGGCTCGACCTCGTGCAACTCCACTGCCCGCCGACCGAGGCGTTTTATCGTCCGGAGGTGTTCGAGGCGCTCGACGCGCTGAAGGCCAAGGGCAAGATCGCCAATTACGGCGTCAGCGTCGAAAAGGTCGAGGAGGCGCTGAAGGCGATCGAGTTTCGGGGCGTCGCCAGCGTCCAGATCATCTACAATATCTTCCGCCAGCGCCCGGCCTCGCTGTTCTTCCCGGAAGCCAAGCGGAAAAACATCGCCGTCATCATTCGGGTGCCGCTGGCAAGCGGGCTTTTGTCGGGCAAGATCACCCGCGATACCGTTTTCGACAAAGAAGATCACCGTAATTTCAACCGCAAGGGTGACGCCTTCGATGTCGGAGAAACCTTTGCCGGCGTGCCGTTCGAGATCGCGCTCGACGCTGTCGACGAAGTCCGCAAGCACGTGCCGCGCGGCACCGGCATGGCCGCCTTCGCGCTGCGCTGGATCCTGATGAACGAGGCGGTCACCGTCGCCATTCCCGGCGCGCGCAACGCCGAACAGGCCAAGGCAAACGCCTCCGCCTCCGACCTGCCGGTGATCGGCGCCGATGTGATGGCGGCGATGGAGGAAATCTACCGCACCCGCATCGCGCCGCATGTGCATCAGCGCTGGTAGGGAGCCTGTTCTCCTGCTCGGCCGGCGTGACGGTCGAGCAGGAGCCGATGGCGTGATTTCATGAACGCTTCAGCCCGATCCGGGAAGTGTCAGGCATGTCTCAAGGCCGCACAGCGGGCCCGAGCGTGACCGAAAGCTCAGCTCGCTACCCCAGCGCCACGAACAAATCATGCGCGGCCTTCATGTCCTCGAAGCGTTTCGCGCGGCGGGCGGCGGCTTCGGCGTCCTCACCCCAGTGTTCGATGGTCCAGTCCTCTTCCAGATTGGCGAGCGCCCAGGCCTCGTCCAGCGTCAGGCGGCGGCGGGCCAGCGCGAGGGTGACAAGGGCCGAGCCGGTGAGCGTCGTCATGACGTGGAGACTTCCAAGCGCGAAAGGTGCGCGGTGACGGTCGATCTCGCTCCTGAAAGCCGCAATGCTTTCAGTTGGTTGCTCGGAAAACATAATACCTTCCACGAGCACGAAGCGCGCGCCGAATTCCTCCGCCATCCAGTCGAGAACCGGGTCCCAGCGCTCCGCCTGCCGAGCCACAAGCTCCTCGGGGCTTTCTGCGCGGTAGAACAGCATGTCATTGCCGGCATAGGCGAGGATTTCCTCGAACACAGCATCGGCGTTTTGCATCACGCCATCGATCACGGTATTGGCAAGCCGCGTGACCGGCATTTTCGCCGGATCGATCACCTTTTCCTGCGCCTGCCATTCGGCGCGCACCATTTCGGCGGCAGCCGCGGTCGGCAAGATCAGCGGATTGCGGCCGGGTGACTTCACGCCGCGGCCATCGAGTTTGATCGCAAACCCCTCGCCTTCCTGCTCGACTGTGGCGTTCTGATAGAATTTCTTCGGCAGTTCGGCCCGCATCAGTTCCTGCGAGCGGCGGATCGGATCGGTCTCGGTCATTGGACGGTCTTCAGCACGAGTTTCAATATATCATCCGGGTTTTCGGCAATCGCGGAGGCGCCCGAGGTGGTCAGGTCCGTGGTTGCGCCATACCCCCAGGATACGCCGATCGCATCGGCGCCGGCGGAGCGAGACATCTGCATGTCATAGACGGAATCGCCGATCACAACGGTTTCGGCCGGCTCGATGCCGGTCTCGACGCAGCATTCCAGCACCATCGCCGGGTGCGGCTTGGAGGGGCAGTCATCGGCGGTGCGCGACACCACGAACTTGCTGGCATAGCCATGCAGATCGAGCATGTGATCGAGCCCACGCCGCGATTTTCCGGTCACGGCGCCGATCAGGAGATCATCCTGCAGGAAAAGGTGCTCCAGCATCGGAGCGACGCCATCGAACAGCCGCTCCTGCAAGGCCGGATCGGCGCGCACCACGGCAAACAGCGAGCGGTAATAGGCCATCATCTCGCGGCATTCCTCGTCCGGTCCCTCGCGACCGAGCAGCAGCGAGATCGATGTATCGAGCGTCAGACCAACGGTCGCGCGGGTCTTCTCGATGGCCGGAACGGGGTAGCCGAAACGGGTGAACGTGCGCGCCATCGATTCCTGGATGATGGCGATCGTATCCACCAGGGTGCCATCGCAGTCGAACAATACAAGTCTCATGTCATTCCTTGTCGAGATCCTCGCGGTCGGCGTCGAAGCCGAGCAGGTTCCAGCTCTGCACCATGTGCGGGGGCAGCGGCGCGGTGACCCTCAGCCGTCCGCCATCAGGATGGGGCACATCGATGTGGCGGGCATGAAGGTGAAGCCGCTTCTGAATGCCGCCCGGAAACTCCCAGTTGGGATCGTCATCGAAATATTTCGGATCGCCGATGATCGGGTGACCGATATGATGGGCGTGGACGCGCAGCTGATGGGTGCGCCCGGTATAGGGCTCCATTTCCAGCCAGGCGAGCGTATGGGCCGCCGTATCGACCACGCGGTAGAAGGAAACCGCATGATCGGCATCCGCCTCGCCATGCTTCGCGATCCGCATGCGGTCGCCATCGGGCGTCTGTTCCTTCACCAGCCAGGTCGATATCTTGTCCTCGCGCTGGCGCGGCACGCCCTTGACCAGCGACCAGTAGGTCTTCTTGGTCGTGCGGTGGCGAAAGGCTTCCGTCAGCGACTGCGCGGCGCGGCGCGAGCGGGCAATCACCAGCACGCCGGAGGTGTCTCGATCAAGGCGGTGCACGAGGCGCGGCTTTTCGCCCTTCCTGTTGGTCCAGGCCTCCAGCATCTTGTCGATATGGCGCACCACGCCGGAGCCGCCCTGCACCGCTAGGCCGGCGGGCTTGTTGAGCACGAACACCCGTTCATCCTCATGCAGCAGCATGCGTGAGAGAAGCTCGCCATCCGGGGAATGCTTCAGGTCCCTGCCCGGTATCGGGCCGGATTTCTTCGGGTCGACATTCATCGGCGGAATGCGGATCATCTGGCCAGGCTCGACCCGGGTATCGGCTTTCACCCGCCCGCCGTCGACGCGTATCTGCCCGGAGCGCAGCAGCTTTTGCAGCGCGCCGAAGCCGAGGCCCGGATAATGCTGCTTGAACCAACGGTCGAGGCGCATGCCCGCCTCGTCGTGATCCACCTTGATATGTTCGATGCCTGCCATGCGGTACGCCCTTGTTCTCAGGAGAAGGCTTCTATCGCATGATCGCGTGGAATGAAACGGGCTAAAATACCAACCGCCCGATGGCAAGCCCAGCCCACACTGCGCCCAGCCCGATCGCCACGCTGCCGATGACATAGGCTATGGCCGGCAGCACGTCGCCGCGCTCGATCATGTTCATGGCGTCGAGCGAGAACGAGGAGAAGGTGGTGAAGCCGCCCAGAAAGCCGATCACGATGAACATCCGCGCCTCGGCGGATTCGTTCAGCACCCGCGCCACAGCCTCCACCAGCAATCCGATGAGCAGCGAGCCGATGATATTGACCGCCAGCGTGCCCCAAGGGAAAGTGATGGCGCCCATACGCGTCGCCAGAACGCCGACAAAATGACGACCGACGGAGCCGAGCGCGCCGCCGGCGGCCACGATAAGTGCATGTTGCAGGAATGTTGGCAAAGATCTGCTCCGTTATTGTCGCGGGACGGATCGGATTCTCGGACTACTCAGCCGCCACCATGGCAAGCTTCTTCGCGCGGTTCTCGCGCAGCCGGGCGAAATCCTCGCCGGCGTGATGCGAGGAACGCGTCAGCGGGCTCGCGGATACCATCAGGAAGCCCTTGGTATAGGCGACCGTCTCGTAGGACTTGAACTCGTCCGGCGTCACGAAATTCACCACGCGGTGATGCTTGCGGGTCGGCTGCAGATACTGGCCGATGGTCAGGAAATCGACATCGGCGGTTCTGAGATCGTCCATGAGCTGGAGCACTTCATTGCGCTCCTCGCCGAGACCGACCATGATGCCGGACTTGGTGAACATGTTCGGATCGAGTTCCTTGACCCGCTGCAATAGCCGGATCGAGTGGAAGTAACGCGCGCCGGGGCGAACCGTCAGATAGTTCGACGGCACGGTTTCAAGATTATGATTGAAGACGTCGGGCCTGGCGGCCACCACGCGCTCCAGCGCGCCGGGCTTGCGCAGGAAATCCGGCGTCAGTACCTCGATGGTGGTCGCCGGCGAGGCCGCGCGGATGGCGTGGATCACCTTCTCGAAATGCTCCGCGCCGCCATCGGCCAGATCGTCGCGGTCGACCGAGGTGATCACGACATGCATCAGCCCCATCTGGGCGACGGCCTTGCCGATATTTTCCGGCTCGTTCGGATCGAGCGCGCCGGGTTTGCCGGTCGCGACATTGCAGAAGGCGCAGGCGCGGGTGCAAATCTCGCCCATGATCATGAACGAGGCGTGTTTCTTGTCCCAGCACTCGCCGATATTCGGACAACCGGCTTCCTCGCAGACCGTGACGAGCTTGTTGTCCTTCACGATGCCGCGGGTTTCCTGATAGCCGCGCGAGACCGGCGCCTTGACGCGGATCCAGTCCGGCTTGCGCAGCACTTCGGTATCGGGCCTGTGGGCCTTTTCGGGATGGCGCACGCGCTTTTGTGCGTCACTTGTCGTATCGAGAAGCGTAACCATCTGTTCGTCCTTCAGCGCCGCCGGGCCTCTCCGGCCCGGGCGGCCTCGTTTTCCGTTAGACCGGAACCGCGTTTCGCGGCTCCGGTCTATCTTGTTCTCATGGCAGTTTCGCGGACGTTGCGTCCAACAGCGAAATGCCTCAGCGCCGGATCATGCGTCCGACGAAAATCAGAATCACCGCGCCGATAAAACCGGCGATCAGATAGCCCAGCCATCCGCCAAGGGCGATGCCGAACACGCCCAGAATTGCGTTTGCAACAATGGCGCCGACAATGCCGAGGATGATGTTCATGAGAATGCCCATATTGGACTTCATGAACTTCTCGGCGAGCCATCCGGCGATACCGCCGATGATGATGGCGGCAATCCAGCCTACACCCTGTTCTTCCATGTAATGCGTCTCCCTTTTTGCTAGACGTCGAAGCAGGTCCTCTCGTTCCCGCTACCGATAACATAGAGGAATCATGCGTTAAGTACACGCCCATATGCGTCGAGCACGCTTTCCTTCATCATTTCCGAAAGCGTGGGATGCGGGAAGATCGTGTGCATCAGTTCTTCCTCGGTGGTCTCCAGGTTCATGGCGACCACGAAGCCCTCGATCAGTTCGGTCACTTCCGCGCCCACCATATGGGCGCCGAGCAGCTCGCCGGTGTTCTTGTCGAACACGGTCTTGACCATGCCCTGATCCTCGCCGAGCGCCACCGCCTTGCCGTTTGCGGCGAAGCTGAAGCGGCCAACGCGGACCTCATGGCCGGCTTCCTTGGCCTTGGCTTCGGTGAGGCCAATGGAAGCCACCTGCGGATTGCAGTAGGTGCAGCCGGGGACCTTGCGTTTGTCGAGCGGATGGACGTTCTTCTCGCCCGCGATCTTTTCGACGCAGATCACAGCCTCGTGCTCGGCCTTGTGGGCGAGCATCGGCGGGCCGGCGACATCGCCGATCGCGTAGATGCCCTCGACATTGGTCTTGCAATAGTCGTCGATGACGATGCAGCCGCGATCGGTCTTGATGCCGAGCTTTTCCAGCCCGATATTCTCGATATTGCCCTGCACGCCGACGGCCGAGATCATCCGGTCGGCGGTGATCTTCTCGACCTTGCCGTCCTTGGTCTCGACATGGGCGGTGATGTTGTCTCCGCCCTTTTCGACCTTCGCAACCTTGGCTTCAAGCATGATCTTGATACCGCGCTTTTCGAGCCGCTTCTGGGCGAATTTGGCGATCTCGTTATCCTCGACAGGCATGACCTGCTTCATCACCTCGACCACCGTCACCTCGACGCCGAGCGAGCGATAGAAGGAGGCGAATTCGATGCCGATCGCGCCCGAGCCCATCACCAGCAGCGATTTCGGCAGCTTGGCCGGCTTCAGCGCGTCAAAATAGGTCCAGATCAACTTGCCATCGGGCTCGATGCCGGGCAGCGCGCGCGGCCGTGCGCCGGTCGCGACGATGATGTGCTTGGCGTTGTAGGTGCCCGGACCCTTGGCGCCCTTCGGCGTCGGCGCCTGCGGCTCGACCACTTTCTTCTTGACCTCGGAGACGGTCACCTCGCCGGGCTTCGACAGCGTCGCCTCGCCCCAGATGATGTCGACCTTGTTCTTCTTCATCAGATAGATCACGCCGGCATTCATCCGCTCGGCAATGCCGCGCGAACGCTTGACGATCGCATCGAGATCGGCCTTGACCTGGCCGTCGATGACGAGCCCGTATTCCTTGGCGTGATTGGTGTTGTCGAGCACTTCGGCGGATCTGAGCAGCGCCTTGGTCGGGATGCAGCCCCAGTTGGAGCAGATGCCGGCCATGTGTTCGCGTTCGAC
The DNA here is from genome assembly GCF_021021415.1 of Martelella mediterranea. Lineage (GTDB taxonomy): Bacteria > Pseudomonadota > Alphaproteobacteria > Rhizobiales > Rhizobiaceae > Martelella > Martelella mediterranea_C. Next base: position 56,391 of record NZ_JAINWJ010000001.1, read on the forward strand.
GACCGCGGTTTTCAGGCCGAGCTGGGCGGCGCGGATGGCGGCGATATAGCCACCGGGGCCGGCGCCGATGACGAGGACATCGTAGGTCTCAGACACGGGTACATCTCCTTTAAGGGGAGCCGGGCAATAAACCGCCCGGCCCGCTTGCGGGATGCCGCCGCTCTATTGTTTCAGCATCCCGTAGATTTCGTCCTTCAGAACCATCCGGCGCTTGCGCATCTCTTCCATGTGCAGGTCATCGGTCGGTTCGATGTTTTCCTCCGCGCGGTGGATCGCGCGGTTTACCTCATGATAGTCGTCGAAGAGCTTGGCAAAATGCGCATCCTCGACCTTCAATTCGTGAATCCGGTCGGCGAATTCCGGGAATTCATCGGCCAGTTCGTGCGGGGTGTTCGACATGGATATCTCCTCTGTTGTGGTTGATATCCACCCTATCCGCGCTTCGTGTCCACTCCTTGATATTAATCAAAAAAAATCACAGGCCGAGCATCATCCTGACGATCGGTTCGAGACCGCGGCCGATGGCGTGGGTATTTTCCGCATCGAGATGGACGCCGTCCACCGGGCTTGCGCGCGAAACCGAGGCCGCATCATAGAAACCGCAGCCCAACTCATCGGCCAGTTCGCTGTAGAAGGTCGAGAGCATCTGCGATTGCTCGACCACGCCCTTCAGGAACCCCATGCCGGTATCGTTGGCGGTAGGTACCGCATGCGGCGGCGCAACCACCAGGATATCCGGCGCGGCATGATCGAAGGGATAGGGATGCGCCCTTACGATCTCGATCAGCCGCTTCATGCCGTTTCGCGCCGCCAACGCCCCGCCGCCGGTCCACGGCTTCAGGTCGTTGGTGCCGAGCATGATGATGACCAGATCGAGCGGCGTGTGGCTGGCAAGCAGCGTGGGCAGAACCCGCGCGCCGTTGCGGTCAGCCGCCGCCGTGTGATCGTCAAAGGCCGTGGTGCGGCCGCCCAGCGCCTCGGGGAGAACGTGAACGCCCTCCCCCAGAGCCTTCTGCAGCACCATCGGCCAGCGGTCCTCATGCGCATGACGGCGCTGCCCGGCCGCGTCATGACCGAACGTCAGCGAATCGCCGTAGCAGAGAACCGTCTTCATCGGACCGCCCTCAGACCAGCATCGACATCGGGTTTTCGATATAGCCCTTGAACGCCGCCAGAACCTCGGCCGCCAGAGCGCCATCGACGCAACGGTGGTCGGTCGAAAGCGTGACCGACATCATGGTCGCGATCGCCAGTTCGTCATTCTTGACCACCGGACGCTTTTCACCCGCGCCAATGGCGAGGATCGAGGCGTGCGGCGGGTTGATGACGGCAGCGAAGTCCTTGACGCCCATCATGCCCATGTTCGAAACAGCCGTCGTTCCGCCCTGGTATTCGGCGGGCTTCAGCTTCTTCTCACGAGCGCGGCTGCCCAGATCCTTCATCTCGTTGGAGATGACCGAGAGCGGCTTTTCCTCCGCCCGGCGCACGATCGGGGTGATCAGGCCGCCCGGGATCGACACCGCAACGCCGACATCGACATGCTTGTGGACGACCATGTTGCTTTCCGTCCAGGAGACGTTGGCGTTCGGCACATCCCGGAGTGCAAGCGCCATGGCCTTGATGACCATGTCGTTGACGGAGAGCTTGTAGGCCGGCTTGTCGTCCCTGACGGGCGCTGCCTTGTTGAGCTGGCTGCGAAGCGCCAGAAGCGCGTCGAGCTCGCAATCGATCGTGACATAGAAATGCGGCACGGTCTGCTTGGATTCGACCAGACGCTTGGCGATCGTCTTGCGCATGCCGTCATGCGGCACGAGTTCGTAAGAGCCTTCCTCGAACAGCTTGAGAACAGCCTCTTCCGAGGTCGCCTTCGGCAGCGGCGCGGCGGCAGCCTCTTGCCTGCCGGCTTCCGGCTTGGCAGCGGCCTTGCCGACGCCTTCGCTCTCGGCCTTCTCGATATCGCGCTTGACGATGCGGCCATGCGGGCCAGAACCGGAAAGCGCAGTCAGATCGAGACCGGCTTCCTTGGCCAGACGACGGGCAAGCGGCGAGGCGAAGATGCGCTCGCCATCGGCCTTGGGCGCCGCGGGCGCCTTGGGCTCGGGAACCGGTGTATCGGAAGACGGAATGCCGCCCTTGGCGACCTTTTCGGCCGTTTCGTCGGAGGAAGACTTCTCGGCCTTGGCCTCTTTCTTGGGCGCTTCCTTCGGCTTTTCTTCCTTGGGAGCTTCCTTTGCCGGCGCATCGCCGCCATCGGCCGCCTTGGCGGCTTCGGCAGCGTCCTCACCTTCTTCGGCGAGGATCGCGATCAGGGCATTGACCGCCACGCCATCTGTGCCTTCCGGCACCACGATCTTGGCGACCGTGCCCTCGTCGACGGCTTCGACTTCCATCGTCGCCTTGTCTGTCTCGATCTCGGCAATCACATCACCGGCCGAAACGCTGTCGCCTTCCTTGACCAGCCACTTGGAAAGATTGCCCTCTTCCATGGTCGGCGAAAGCGCCGGCATCGTAATCTTGATGGGCATCTTGACGCTCCCTTACTTGTAGCAGACGGCCTTGACCGCATCGATGACTTCACCGACGTTCGGCAGGGCGAGCTTTTCGAGGTTGGCGGCGTAGGGCATCGGAACATCCTTGCCGGCGATCGTCATGATCGGCGCATCGAGATAGTCGAAGGCCTGCTGCATGACGCGGGTCGCGATCTCGGTGCCGACGGAGGACTGCGGGAAGCCTTCCTCGACTGTGACCAGACGACCGGTCTTTTTCACCGATTCGATGACCGTCGGCAGATCCATCGGACGGATGGTGCGCAGGTCGATGATCTCGACATCGATGCCTTCCTCCTCAAGCTTGGCCGCCGCTTCCACCGCATAGGTCATGCCGATGCCGAAGGAAACGATCGTTGCGTCCTTGCCCTGCTTGTGGATACGGGCCTTGCCGATCGGCAGCACGAAATCATCAAGCTTCGGCACATCGAACTTGTGGCCGTAGAGAATTTCGTTTTCGAGGAAGATCACCGGATTGGGATCGCGGATCGCCGCCTTCAGGAGGCCCTTGGCGTCGGCGGCCGTATAGGGCATGACGACCTTGAGGCCCGGAATGTGGCTGTACCACGAAGCGTAGCACTGCGAGTGCTGGGCCGCCACGCGGGCTGCCGCGCCGTTCGGACCGCGGAACACGATCGACGATTCCATCTGGCCGCCGGACATATAGTGCGTCTTGGCGGCGGAGTTGATGATCTGGTCCATCGCCTGCATGGCGAAGTTGAAGGTCATGAACTCGACGATCGGCTTCAGCCCGGCAAGGGCAGCGCCCACGGCAACGCCGGTAAAGCCGTGCTCGGTGATCGGGGTATCGACCACGCGCTTGGCGCCGAATTCCTGCAGCAAGCCCTGCGTGATCTTGTAGGCGCCCTGATATTCGGCGACTTCCTCGCCCATGACGAAGACATCGCCATCGGCGCGCATTTCTTCGGCCATGGCGTCGCGCAGCGCTTCACGCACCGTGGTCGAAACCATTTCGGTGCCTTCCGGAATATCCGGATCGGAGGCGACCTCGATGGCCTTCGGTTCGGCCGGCGCGTTGGAAGCGGAAGCCTGCGGCTTTTCTTCCTGCTCGACCTCGGGGGCCCTTTCGGACTGTTTCGGCTGCTCGGCGGCGTCGGCCTTGCCGATATCGTCGGCGCTTTCGCCCTCTTCCAGCAGCACGGCGATCGGGGTGTTGACCTTGACGCCCTCGGCACCTTCCTCGACCAGGATCTTGCCGATCGTGCCTTCGTCCACGGCTTCGACTTCCATCGTCGCCTTGTCGGTCTCGATCTCGGCGATCACGTCACCGGCGGCGACGCTGTCGCCTTCCTTCTTGAGCCACTTTGTAAGGTTGCCCTCTTCCATCGTCGGGGAGAGTGCCGGCATGAGAATATTGGTAGGCATGATATCCCTCCCCGTCTTAGCGCAGGATGTCGGTGTAGAGCTCGGACGCATCCGGCTCCGGATCGGTCTGGGCGAAATCGGCGGCGTCAGAGATGACCGAACGCACATCCTTGTCGATCGCCTTCAACTCGTCTTCCGTCGCCCACTTCTTGTCCAGAAGCCGCTTCCTGACCTGCTCGATCGGGTCGTGCTCGGCGCGCATCTTCTGGACCTCGTCCTTGGAGCGGTATTTCGCCGGGTCCGACATCGAGTGGCCGCGATAGCGGTAGGTCATCATTTCGAGGATGAACGGCCCGTTGCCTTCACGCGCGAACTTTTCCGCCTCTTCGGCTGCCGCCTTGACGGCGCGGACATCCATGCCGTCGACCTGCTTGCCGGGAATGTTGAAAGATGCGCCGCGCTTGGAAAAGTCGGTCTCGGCCGACGAGCGCGTAACCGAGGTGCCCATGGCATAGCGGTTGTTTTCGACAACATAGACCACCGGCAGCTTCCAAAGCTCGGCCATGTTGAAGCTTTCATAGACCTGGCCCTGATTGGCCGCGCCATCGCCGTAATAGACGACGGCGACATGGTCGTTCTCGCGGTAACGGTTGGCAAAGGCGAGACCGGTTCCGAGCGGGACCTGCGCGCCGACGATGCCGTGACCGCCGTAAAACGCCTTCTCCTTGGAGAACATGTGCATCGAACCGCCCTTGCCCTTGGAATAGCCCGAGCGGCGGCCGGTCAGCTCGGCCATCACGCCGCGCGCTTCCATGCCGGTTGCCAGCATATGACCGTGGTCGCGGTAGCTGGTGATGATCTGGTCGCCATCCTTAAGCGCCATCTGCATGCCGACAACGACGGCTTCCTGGCCGATGTAAAGGTGACAGAAACCGCCGATGAAGCCCATGCCGTAAAGCTGGCCGGCCTTTTCCTCGAAACGGCGGATCATCAGCATCTCACGAAGAGCATGCATTTCCTGATCACGGTCGAATTCCGCGATCTTGGGACTATCCTGTTTTTTTGATGTTTTCCGTGAGCCGGACGCTTGCGACGCCATCAGGGTCTCCTTCTTTGAGGAAAGACTGGGAATTGGCAGTCACAATAGGCGGTTTTGTGCGGCACGGCAATGCTAGATTTAGCATGTTGTGCGACACACCAATATACTGAAATTTTTTACTAAAAACAGTATTAACTGGTTTTCAGTTTATTGGAGATTTCGCTCGAAAATCACGATCTCGTCGGGTTTCAGCAGGTTCAGCGCGTATCGTGCCTGCTCATCGAGCGCATCCTTCATCAGCGAGCCATCCGAGAGCATCTTGACGTGCTTTTCCATGGCCTCGCGTTCAGCCACGAGCTTTTCCAGCTTGCGCTCGTTGAGCGCCTTGTGGGCGGCAAACCGCTCGCCGGCGATCAGGCCGTAATCGCCATGGATCGAGTGATAGATGAAATAGCTCATGAAGCAGACGGTGATCGCGGGTACGATCAGGCGGCCGTAAAACCGGGATTTATGATGTCGGGTCCACATGAAGCTGTCCGGAAGGCTACGCAATACAATGGATTCACACTAACGCGTGAACCTTAACCAAGGCTAAACCGGGAGCGGGCGGGATGGGATGAGGTGCGGTTTTTTGAGGCAAAACCGGAGCGGCAATCAGGCCCGGCTCAGCAATCATACCCGCTGAAATCGCGGTGTCCGTCGGCATTGGAGTTAACCAAGGAACTGGCCGCCGCCAATCTCCCCCCTTGAGGGGGAGATGTCGCGAAAACGGCAGAGAGGGGTAAAGGGCGTAAGCCCTAAAAGCCGCAAGCTCCGAACCTATCGAGAGGGTTCACCCCTCTCTGCCCCTATCGGGGCATCTCCCCCTCAAGGGGGGAGATTGATTGGGGCTATGCGGCCGGAGCCTCCAAAAATATCAACCCTTCAGGATCGACCGGCCGGCGTAGACGGCCTGGCTACCCAGTTCTTCCTCGATGCGGATGAGCTGGTTGTACTTGGCGAGACGATCCGAACGCGACAGCGAGCCGGTCTTGATCTGACCGCAATTGGTGGCGACTGCGAGGTCGGCGATCGTGGCGTCCTCGGTTTCACCGGAGCGGTGCGACATCACGCTGGTGTAGCCGGCCTTGTGCGCGGTCTCGACGGCGTCGAGCGTCTCGGTCAGCGAGCCGATCTGGTTGACCTTGACCAGCAGAGAATTGCCAACGCCCATCCTGATGCCGTCCTTCAGGCGCTTGGTGTTGGTGACGAACAGGTCGTCGCCGACGAGCTGGCACTTGTCGCCGATCAGCGACGTCAGTTCCTTCCAGCCGTCCCAGTCATCCTCGGCGAGGCCGTCCTCGATCGAGAAGATCGGGTATTTGCCGATCAGGTCGGCGAGGTAAGCGGCCATTTCGCCGGAATCCAGCGTCTTGCCCTCGCCTTCCATGACGTATCTGCCGCCCTTGTAGAATTCCGTCGAGGCGGCGTCCATGGCGAGGTAGACATCGTCGCCCGGCTTGTAGCCGGCCTTTTCGATCGACTTCATGATGATGTCGAGCGCCGAGGTGGTGCTCGGAAGCGCCGGCGCGAAGCCGCCCTCGTCGCCGATCGCGGTATTGTAGCCGCCGGCCGAAAGTTCCTTCTTCAGCGTGTGGAAGATTTCCGAACCCGTCCGAACCGCATCACGCAGGGTGTCCGCGCCGATCGGCATGATCATGAATTCCTGGAAGTCGATCGGGTTGTCGGCATGCTCGCCGCCATTGATGATGTTCATCATCGGAACCGGCAGCTGGTGAGCGAACACGCCGCCGACATAGCGGTAAAGCGGCAGGCCGCAGGCGGTGGCGGCGGCCTTGGCCGTGGCGAGCGACACGCCGAGGATCGCATTGGCGCCGAGGCGGCCCTTGTTGGCGGTGCCGTCAAGCTCGATCATGGTCTGATCGATTTCCATCTGGTTTTCGGCATCGAGGCCGACAACCGCCTCGAGGATCTCGTTGTTGACGGCATCGACCGCCTTTTCGACGCCCTTGCCGAGATAGCGCTCGCCGCCATCGCGCAGTTCGACGGCTTCGTGCGCGCCGGTGGAGGCGCCGGAGGGAACGGCGGCGCGGCCGATCGTGCCGTCTTCCAGATACACATCGACCTCGACCGTGGGATTGCCACGGCTGTCGAGGATTTCACGGGCGAGAATGTCGGTGATTGTCGTCATGATTGTCTACCTGTCGACCTTGCTACAAAAAAATGAAACGACCGCGTCTAAGCTCTGGCGCTTTGCGAGGGCCCGCCCCTTCAGCAGGCGGACCGCGTCGTCGGAGTTCTGCTTAATGCAGTTCGTGCGCCAGCACTATGACGAATGAATGATTTTGGCGATCAAGCCGCGCATATTTGCGGCACGATCACCCGATTTCGAAAGAACTTACCTTCCCTTGGCAATGGCGTCAAAAGCAAGAAGCTTGTCCAGAAGCCGCGGCATGTCATCGAGCGGCACCATGTTGGGACCATCCGAAGGCGCATTGTCCGGGTCCTCATGGGTCTCGATGAAAACGCCGGCAACGCCGACGGCAACGGCCGCGCGCGCCAGCGTCTCGACGAATTCGCGCTGTCCGCCGGTGGAACCGCCCTGCCCGCCCGGCTGCTGCACCGAATGGGTGGCGTCGAAGATAACCGGCGCGCCGGTCGATGCCATGATCGGCAGCGCCCGCATGTCGGAGACCAGCGTGTTGTATCCGAAGGAAACGCCGCGCTCGCACAGAAGGACATTGTCATTGCCGCTGTCGACGATCTTGGCGAGCACGTTCTTCATGTCCCAGGGCGCCAGGAACTGGCCCTTCTTGACGTTGATCACCCGGCCGGTCTTCGCGGCGGCCACAAGAAGGTCTGTCTGGCGCGACAGGAAGGCCGGGATCTGCAACACGTCGACAACGGTCGCCACCTCGGCGCATTGCGCCTCGGTGTGGATGTCCGTCAGCACCGGAAAGCCGAACTCCCTCTTCAGGTCGGCGAAGACCTCAAGCGACTTGTCGAGACCCATGCCGCGCGTCGCCTTGAGTGAGGTGCGGTTGGCCTTGTCGAAGGAGGATTTGTAGACCAGCGCGATCCCGGCATCCGCGCAGATTTCCGAAAGCTTTCCGGCCATCATGAAGGCGTGATCGCGGCTTTCCATCTGGCACGGCCCGGCGATCAGCGACAGCTTGCCGCTATTGGAAAAGGCGACTGCTTTTTCGCCGGCGCCGGCGGTCACGGTACGGTCGGTCATGCTAGTATTCCCTGAATATGAAGGTCACGCCCTGGCCGGGCGCCGGCGGTACGGCAATGCCGTCGCCGGTCTGCCGTGAGGCGATCTCGTTGGCTTTCAGAATATCGGCGAGGTTTTCCAGGTCGGCCACCTCGAACACAATGGCGGCGGGCTCGATCCCGCGGCCCGCGCCGGAACGAGCGATTCCATATCGCCTGTAGAGATGATCAAAGGTGAAGACCGAAAGCTTCGCCGTCAGCGCATCGGTGCTGAAGCCGTCGGGATGGATATCGGCCTCGCCGGCGCGGGTGAGCGTCTGCAGCAGCGGCTCGAATTCCATCGGATAGTCCTCGCCGAGCAAGACACCCGAAATGCCGGTCACGCCGTTCTGATGGCCCATGAGGGTCTCGCCGGGGGCAAGCGCCTGCATGCGTTCGCAGGTGAAGAACAACAGGTCGGGCGCGCGCAGATCGGCGGCGAAGGCGAGCTTGAAACCGGCTGTTGCTTCCGTCCCGTCAGCCAGCTTATAGGGCCGGGAGAAGCTGAACAGATCGCCGACGCCAATACCGGATTCGGCAAATTCCGCATGGTCGGCCGCCGCATCCTCGCTCTTGAAGACGATCGCGGAGAGGCCGTCATCACCGTTACGGAAGCGGTAGGCGCGGTCGCGGCGCACGAATTCGGTTTTCGGGATATTCTGGTCGTAGATCTGCTGGTCGGCGATCGCGAGCGGCTCGAGATAGGTCGAATCGGCGAAATAGACGCAGGCATTCTCCGTACCGAACGGATGCCGCGCCTCCGGCGCCACGGCGAAGCCGAGCGCGGAAAGCCTGAGCCGCGCGGTCGCAAGATCGACGACCGGCAGAACCAGATGATCGATAGGACGGTGGGAAAGAGACATGGCCCCTCCTTTTCGGCGCTCTTGATGGCACAGAAACGCCCTCGCCTCAAGAAGGAGCACATCGGCCTACGCGAAGACCTACCAGACGTAGCGCAGTTTCGCCGACGCGATCAGCGCCGAATAGCTCTCGCCCCATTCGCCGTAGGCGCCAAAGCTGAGATCAGCCTGGCTGGTGAGCTGGATTCTCGCTGCGACATTGGCGGCGACGGCGCTGCCGGTGGGCGCATTGCTGGAGATCGAGAAGCCGTAGCCCGGCACCGCCAGGAAACTGGCGCTGGCATCGCCGCCGCCGCCATAGCGATAGAGATAGGAAACGCGGCCGTTGAGCGCGAAACGGCGCGCCACGTCGCCGGCGGCCGTGTCGAAACCGAGCCCGGCCTCGACCGTGCCGCGGAACAGGCCGACATCGGAATAGGCGAGCGCGGCATTGCCATAGCCGGCCTCGACCTCTTCCTGATAATCGGGCGCATGGGTATAGACCGCGCTCGCCCCCAAGAACGGCATCAACGCCACGCCGTTCTGGACGATGCGCCCGCCCGCCTCGATCCGCCCGCCGACTGTGGTCGCCGAATAGGAGCCGCGCAGCTGGTCGACGGCATTGCCGAAGGCGACCGTGCGCTTTGTATCGATACTGTCGACGCCGCCGCCGAGGGCAGCGGTGGCATAAAACCCTTCCTTGGACTGGGTCACGCCGTTGATGGCGGCGTGGAAGCTCTGCGAATCCGCCTTGCCGTCCTGCTCCGTCTGCTTGTAGGTCGAGCTGCCGCCGCCGAACACGATGCCGATCGCATTGGCGTCATCAAGCCGCGCCAGATAGCCGCCCTCGATCATGCTGCTGTCGATATCAGCGCCGGAATTGCCGGCCTGGGCATCGCCATCGACGCTTGAACTGCCGCCATTATATTCGAGCCAGCCGGTGTTGACCGGGTTGAGCGCGGCATAAATCCCCTGGCGCCGCGCCGCGGACCAGTCCCAGCGCGGATCGCCGGCCGCGCCCGCATAGCCGTCATAGCCGCCGACCGCCCAGTAGGCGAGACCCGATGTCGCCGCCGGCGCATTCTGCACGGTGTCCTCATCGGCATCCTTTTCGATAGGACGCCAGCCGGCGAGCAATCGGTTGAGGTTGGAGGAGCGCCGCAGGAAATTGTCCATGCCGAGTGTCGCCGTCATCGTGGCATTGATGCCGAGCTCGCCGCCGAGCGTCGTCATCGCCGCCTCATAGGCCTGGCCCGATTGCAGCATGCCGGCCGCAAGCGTGCCCTGCAGCGGCACGCCGTCATTGAACGCATTGACGAGCGCCGTGTTCACACCCTGGCCGAGCGCGGAGAAGTTGAAATTGCCGCCGACATAGGCGAGGCCAAGCTTCAGCGCATTGTCCTCGTCGGTGATCGTCCCGCGGAACTGGGAGGGCAGCGAATCAAGCGAGGGATCGTAGGTGCCGGTGAGGTTTCCGGCCTGGAGCAGCGTATACTCCTTCTTCAGCACGCCGCCCTGTTCGAAATCGAGATCGATGGCGGTATCGTCGAAGGCGACGGTGCCGGTGACGATCGCAGGCTCCTGATTGATCGTGATCACCGCGACATAGGTGGCATCTGGATCGAAATCGAGATCGCCGTCGACCATGATCGATCCCTTGCTGTCGCCGCCGCGGAACGTGCCGCCGGTGCTCACATGGGTGTCGCCGATCACGCCGGAGCCGCCCAGCGTCGCGCCGCCCGCCACTTCGGCGGTCGCGCCGCGCAGGTCGGCATCGATGTCGAGCGAACCGCCCGCCGCTTCGAGCGAACCGGTGAAATCCGCGCTGTCGGTGGAAAGGTTGAGTTCTCCCGGTCCCTTCTGCACCAGAGCGCCGGAACCGCTCAGCGCGCCACGGAACTCGATATCGTCGGAGCGGGCAAAGCTCAGCGTGCCGCCAGTTTCGATTGCGACATCGCCGCCGAGCGTTCCCGTCGTGCCGCCCGCGCCAACCTGGATTTCAGCGCCGGAGTCGATCGCCGTTAGTCCGGTATTGGTATTGTCGGCGGTCAGGATCGTGGTGCCGGACAACGCAGCTATCTGCCCCGCCCCGCTGATGGTCGGCGCGAAGACATAGTCTGACGATGTATGGTTGAAGACGATGAGGCCGGTGCCCTCGCCGAAAGCGATGGTGGGTATCGCCACTTCGCCCGGAGCGACGGCGCTGCCGACACCCGGAATGCCTCCGATGACAAGTCCGCCCTCAGAGCCGTTTGCGACGGCAAGAACAAGGCTGTCGGCCGTCACGATGCCGTTTTCGGCAACGTCGAGGATGCCGGAGCCACCATTGCCGACCACAAGGCCGCCATTGACCGTCCAGGTGCCGCCATAGACCTCAGCAAGGCCGATCGAGCCTGCTGCGTCGGCCACAACGCTGGCCGTGCTGGTGACCGTCGCCCCGGTCGTGACCGAGAACAGGCCCGTGCCACCCGCGCCGACCGTGATGCCGCCGTCGACATCCCAGCTCGATCCGGCACCCGCGACCAGCACACCGCCGTTCCCGGTTGCTGAAGCGCCGAGCACGGCTGTCTTGTTGGTGACCTTCGCGCCGCTACCGATGCCGAGAAGGCCTGTGCCATCCTGTCCGACAGTGAGATTGGAGGTGTTGGTCCAGACGCCGCCGCTTGTCAGCGCAACACCGCCCTCGCTGCCGGCGTCGCGACCGATGACCCCGCCATTGGAATTGAGCGCGGCGCCATCGAAAATGCCGAGCGCGCCTTCGCCCTTGGCCGCCACCGTCATCCTGTTGGTCAGCGTCAGGCTACTGCCGGCGCCGGTGATTACGGTTCCGCCGTAGCCGGTCGCGTTGACGCCCAGCATCGCGTAATCGGCGGTAACCGCCGCACCGTCCGATACGGTAAGGCCGCCTCCGCCGGAATTGCCGACCTTCAGCGCCGCCGAAAGCTGCAGCTTCGTGCCCGCGCCATCGATCGTCACCGTGCCCTCGCCGCCGGTCACATAACCGACCGTCATGTTGCTGGCGGTCATCGTCGCGCCAGCGAGAACGGAGAGCTCGCCTTCTCCGCCGGAGCCGCCGCCAGCCACGTTGCCGCCGATCGCGATATCGTTATAGACGTTCCAGAGCGAACCCGCCCCCGTCACGGTGGCGATGTTGCCTGTGGAGCTGTTGTTCTGGCCGATGCTGAGCGAGCCGCTGATCGCGTGGCCGCCATTGTTCACGGTCACCGAGCCGGTTCCCGACAGCCCGACCGTCAGGTCGCCATAGCCGTTCCATTCCGAATTCGCGCCGGAAACGGTTACCGCGCCGTCGCCGCCAGCGCCCTGTCCGATGATCGTCTGATTCGATTCGAATTTGGCCCCGCCGGTAATGTTGAGCGTGCCCGTGCCCAGATTGCCGACCACCACGCTGTTGGCGCCCGTGCCATAGGTGCGCATCTCCGTTCCCGCGCCGTCGAGCGTGTAGGTTCCCTCACCGCTTGCCGCGTTGCCGATGGTGATTGCGCCGGTCTGCCCCCTGGCGCCGGACTGCATCGTCAGCGTGCCGGTACCGGCGCCCCCGACCACGATCTGCTTGTCGAACTGGATCGCGCTGCCCGCGCCCTGAACGATGATGGTGCCGTTGCCGCCGGCGGACGCGCCGAGGGTGACCACCTCGCCGCTGACCGTTGCGTTGGAGGTTAGCTTGCCGGCGGCCGTGTCGCCCACGATGAAGTTGCTGATATATTCCGTGCCGCGGTCGGGGGTCAGCACCGGGGCATTGTTCAGCGTGTTGATGGTTACGTTGTCACCGGATTTCGGCGGAAGCGGCGGCTGGCTGCCGTCCACGGTCCAGTTCTCGGTCGCATACCAGTCTGTGGAGGTCGCGCCCGTCCAATTGAAATCGGCGGTCAGTCCCGGCGCGCTCCACGCCACCAGAAGTGCGGAGGAACTCAGAAACAACGCTCTGGCAGCGCCCTGCCCAAATCTCAAACCACGCATTACCTACCCCTTGCGACGCGATCCGCTAATCCGGGGAATCGGCCGACTGTCCAAAACTGGGGTGATTCTGGTTGCAGGTCCTTAAGAACCTATTGCCATGCGTGCTTTTGCGAACATGCTTAATATTTATGGTTAATGAACGGTTATCATCCCCTGCCCGGCCAGCCATCGCATCTGCGGCTTCAATTCGGTTGCATCTTCGTCTATGAAGCGTCACAAAACCGAAGGACCGGCAAACAGGGACTGCACAAGAATGCTTGAGACACTGCGCAAAGGCGCCCAGACCTGGGTCGCGAAACTCCTCTTGATCCTGCTGATCATCTCCTTCGGCGTATGGGGGGCGTCGAGCGCGTTCCTGTCCGGCAATTCCGATGTGGTGCTGACGGTCGGCGACAAGACCGTCTCGGCCAATGAATATCGCCTCGCCTATCAGCGCCAGTTGAACAGTCTCAGCAACCAGTTCGGCCGGCGGCTGACCGGCGAGGAAGCCCGCATGATCGGCGTCGACCAGCAGGTCAATGCCCAGCTCGTTGCCGGCGCCGCGCTCGACCAGCTCGCCGACGACATGAATCTCGGCCTCTCCGAAGACCGGCTGGCAGAGATCATCGCCCAGGACCCCGCCTTCCAGAATGCCGACGGCCGTTTCGACCGCCAGCGCTTCAGCGCGCTGCTGCGCAATGTCGGCCTCAACGAGGATGACTATGTCGCCGAACGCTCCAAGGTCGCCGTGCGCTCCCAGGTCGTCGATGGCATCGCCGACGGCTTCGTCCCGCCCAAAGCCCTGGTGGATGCAATCAGCGAATACCGCAACCAGTCGCGCGGCGTCGATTACATCGTGCTGAACAACGCCTTCATCGAGCCGGTGAAATCGCCGGGCGACGAGGTGCTGAAGCCCTGGTTCGAGCAGCGCAAGGCCGCCTATCGCGCGCCGGAATACCGCAAGGTTTCCTATGTGGCGCTTCACCCGTCCGATATCGCCGATCCCGACGCCATCACCGATGCCGCCGTGCGCGAGGATTACGACGCCCGGATCGCAAGCTTCACCACGCCCGAAGAGCGCCGTATCCAGCAGCTGACCTTCTCCGATCAGGCGGAGGCCGAACAGGCGGCCCAGGCGCTCGCCGATGGCACCAAGACATTCGACCAGCTTATCAGCGAACAGGGCAAGACCACCGGCGACGTGACCCTCGGCATCTTCACCAAGGGCCAGTTTCCGGACGCCTCGATCGACGAGGCGGCCTTCGCCATCGAGAACGAGGGTGGCACCAGCGAAGTCGTCCAGGGCAATTTCGGCCCAGTGATCCTGCGCGTCACCGCGATCTCGCCCGAACAGGTCACGCCGTTCGATCAGGTCAAGGACCGGATCCGTCAGGAACTCGCCGAGCAGCAGGCAACGGACGATATCCTGAATGTCGAAAACCAGTATGAGGACCAGCGCGCCGGCGGCGCTTCGATGGCAGAGGCAGCGCAAAGCCTGGGCCTCGAGCCGGTGACCATCGACGCCATCGACGCCCAGGGCAACGATGAAAGCGGCACTCCCGTTGCCGATATTCCGCTCGGCACAGAACTCGTTGCTTCAGCCTTCGACAGCGATATCGGCGTCGAGAACCTGCCGCTCACGCTCAATGATGGCGGCGTTGTCTGGTACGAGGTCGTCGACATTACCCCCTCGCGCGACCGCGAATTTGAAGAGGTCCGCAGCCAGGTGGAGGTCGACTGGGCGGCCGAGCAGCAGCGCGAGGCTCTTGCCGACAAGGCGAACGAGTTGCAGGCCCGCGTCGAAGGCGGCGAGAGCCTGCAGCAGATTGCCGACGAGCTGGCGATCGACGTCAACAGCGTGACCTCCGTCACCCGCACCACGCAGAATGACGAACTCGGCCCGGAAGCCGTCGCCGCCGCCTTCAGCGGCCCGCTCGGCACCGTGGCCACCGCGCCGCGCGACAGCGGCACCGAGCAGGTGGTGCTGAAGGTCGTGGCCGTCGTCAACCCGGTCGGCACGCTGGCGGCATCCGGCGACGACCAGGCGGTCAACGCCATCGCATCCTATGCCGGCGACGACATTCTCGACGAAATGATCAACAAGCTGCAGGGTGAGTACGGCGTCACGATCAACCAGACGCTGGCCCAGCAGGCGATCAACCTCAGATAAGAAGAGCAACAATGTCCGAGCTGAAGCCCTTCATCGCGAAAGTCGCAAGCGGCCAGTCGCTTTCCAGTGACGAAGCCCGCCAGGCCTTCGATCTGCTGATGTCGGGCGAGGCCACGCCCTCGCAGATCGGCGGCTTCCTGATGGCGCTGAGGGTCAAGGGCGAGACGGTCGACGAGATCGTCGGCGCCGTCTCGACCATGCGCGCCAAGATGACCCCCGTCAAAGCCCCGGCCGATGCCATCGATATCGTCGGCACCGGCGGCGATGGCGCGGGGACCTACAACATCTCGACGCTGGCGGCGATCATCACCGCCGGCGCCGGCGTCACCATCGCCAAGCATGGCAACCGCGCGCTCAGCTCGCGCTCCGGCACCGCCGACAGCCTGTCGGAACTCGGCGTCGATCTCGATATCACGCCGGCCCTCATCGAAGCCTGTCTGGAAGAGGCCGGAATCGGCTTCATGTTCGCGCAGAAGCACCACGCCGCCATGCGCCATGTCGGTCCGTCGCGCGTGGAGCTCGGCACCCGCACGATCTTCAATCTGCTCGGTCCGCTCTCCAATCCCGCAGGCGTCAAGCGGCAATTGCTCGGCGTGTTTGCCGCCGAATGGGTGCGGCCGCTCGCGGAGGTTCTGCGCGACCACGGATCGGAAAAGGTCTGGGTCGTCCACGGCCAGGGCCTCGACGAGATCACCACGACCGGCGAGACGCTGGTGGCCGAGCTTGCCGATGGCAAGGTCCGCGAATTCACGCTTTCGCCCTCCGATTTCGGCGTTCCACAAGCCGAGCTCAAGGCACTGCGCGGCGGCGATGGCAAGGTCAATGCGGCCGCGCTGCGCAAGGTGCTCGCCGGCGAGAAGAACGCCTATCGCGACATAGCGCTCTGCAATGCCGCCGCCGCACTCGTGGTCGCCGGCAAGGCCGATAGTGTCGCCGATGGTATGACAATCGCCACGGAGGCGCTGGAGAGCGGCAACGCGGCTGTCGCACTCGAACGGCTGGTTGCCGTTTCCAACCGCAAGCCCGAACATGGAATCCGGCCATGACCGATATTCTGAAGAAGATCGAAGCCTACAAGCGCGAGGAAATTGCCGCCGCGAAATCCGCGCACCCGCTTGATGAGTTGAAGGCGCGAATCCGCGACGTTGATCAACCGCGCGGCTTTGCCGATGCGCTTTTCGCCAGAAAGGCCGGAGGCGCATTCGGCCTGATCGCCGAAATCAAGAAGGCAAGCCCCTCCAAGGGGCTGATCCGCCCGGATTTCGATCCGCCGGCCTTCGCCGCGGCCTATGAGGAAGGCGGGGCGGCCTGCCTTTCGGTGCTGACCGATACGCCGAGCTTCCAGGGCGCGCCGGAATTTCTTGCCGCCGCCAAGGCGGCCTGCGCCCTTCCCGCTCTGCGCAAGGATTTCATGTTCGAGCCCTATCAGGTCTACGAGGCCCGCGCCTGGCAGGCCGATTGCATCCTGATCATCATGGCGAGCCTCTCCGATGACGAGGCCCGGCTCCTGGAGGAGACCGCCTTCGAACTCGGCATGGACGCGCTGATCGAGGTCCATGACGAAGCCGAATGCGAGCGGGCGCTGAAGCTCTCCTCGCCGCTGATCGGCATCAACAACCGCAATCTGCGCACCTTCGACGTCTCGCTTGAGACCAGCGAAAGGCTCGTTCCGATGATCCCGGAAGACCGGCTGATCGTCGGCGAGAGCGGCATCTTCGTCCATGACGATTGCCTGCGGCTGGCGAAGGTCGGCATTTCCACCTTCCTCGTGGGCGAGAGCCTGATGCGCAAGGACGATATCGCCGCCGCCACCCGTGCGCTGCTGAAGGGCACAGCCGAGGCCGCGCCATGACCGACAAGCCCGCCGGCCTGACCCATATCGGCGAGACCGGCGAGGCCCGCATGGTCGATGTCGGCGCCAAGGTCGAAACCGTCCGCTCGGCCACGGCGGAAGGCCATGTCCGGATGAAGCAGGAAACGCTTGCGCTGATCGAAAGCGGCAACGCCAAGAAGGGCGACGTGATCGCCACCGCCCGGCTGGCCGGGATCATGGGCGCGAAGCAGACGGCGAACCTCATTCCGCTCTGCCATCCGCTGATGCTGACGAAGATCGCCGTCGACATCGACGCCGACGCAACGCTTCCGGGTCTCAGGGTCGTCGCCACAACGTCGCTTTCCGGCCGGACCGGCGTCGAGATGGAGGCGCTGACCGCCGTTTCCATCGCCTGCCTCACGATCTACGACATGGCCAAGGCCGCCGATCGCGAAATGGAAATCGGCGCGATAAGGCTGGTCGAGAAATCCGGCGGCGCAAGCGGCGACTTCAAGCGCGGAGGCTGAGCCATGGCCGATCCCCTGCTGAGCGTTGAAAGAGCCGGTGAAATCCTGCTGGAGCATGCTCCGCAGGTAAGCGAGACGGAAACCGTGGCGCTTGCCGATGCCAATGGGCGCGTGCTTTGCGAGGACGTCGCCTCCCGGATAACCCAACCGCCCTTTTCGGCCTCCGCCATGGATGGCTATGCGGTACGCGCGGGCGATATCGGGCCCGAAGGCGCGGAGCTTCAGGTCATCGGCGAGGTCGCCGCCGGCGCGATGCCGGACGCGCATGTGGCTGCCGGAACCGCGATGCGGATTTTCACCGGCGCGCCGCTGCCGCAAGGCGCCGATAGCGTGGTGATACAGGAAAACACCGAGAAGCGCGGCGATGGCGGCGTCTTCTTCAAAGCCCCCGCCATCACGGACGATAACATCCGAAAGGCGGGACAGGATTTTACCGCGGGCGATATCCTGCTCAGCCGCGGCCGCACGCTTGACGCCCGCGCCCTTTCGCTTGCGGCAGCCGGTGGTCACGCAACGCTTTCCGTCTTTCGCCGGCCGCGCGTCGCTGTGCTTGCCACCGGCAATGAACTGGTGCCGCCCGGCACGCTACCGGGCCCCGGCCAGATTTCAGCCTCCGGCAGCGTCGCCATTGCGGCGCTCGCTCGCGGCAACGGCGCGGATGTCATCGATCTCGGCATTGCCGGCGATAGCGAGGCGGCGATCCGCGGGGCCGTGGAAAAGGCGGTCGCGGCGAAGGTTGACATTCTGGTGACGATCGGCGGCGCGTCGGTCGGCGACCACGACCTGATCCGCCCCACGCTTTCCGCCATGGGCATGGAACTCGATTTCTGGAAGATCGCGATGCGCCCGGGAAAGCCGCTGATGGTCGGTCGGCTCGCAGACATGCGAGTGCTCGGCCTGCCCGGCAACCCGGTCTCGAGCTTCGTCTGCGCCCTGCTCTTTGCCGAGCCGCTCATCCGCCATGTCGGACACTTCCCGCCGCGCAAGCGCGAGACCACGGCAATCGCCGCGTCCGCGCTCGCCGACAACGGCTCGCGCCAGCACTATATGCGCGGCCGCTTCGACCCCGAGGGTCGGGTCGCGCCGTTCGCGCGGCAGGATTCATCCCTGCAGGCCACGCTTGCCGAAGCGGATTGTCTGATCGTCCGCCCGCCCCACGCCAAGGCGGTTCAAGCGGGCGAGACCGCCCGGATCGTGACCCTAGGCTGAGCGATCGGCCGCGCCTCAAAAAAGAGGCAGAGCGGCCACGCCTTCCGAAAAAGCCGGGACCGCTCAAGTCAATTCAGGCGGAACCCTTTTCCTGGGCAGCGGCTGCAATCATGAACTCGTTCAGCTTGGCATGAATGGTCTGCTCGTCCATTTCGACGCCCGCCGCATTGAAGTCCGCCATCAGCTTGCCCGTCAGATCGGCATCGCCGGCCTCGATGAAATGGCTGGCCATCACTTCACTGATATAGGCCTGGTCGCCCTCACGGTCCAAAAGCCCTGCCGCCCAGTTTGCCAGCATCCGGTTGCGCCGGGCGAGCGTGTTGAAATGCGCATGCTGTTCCGCCGTATAGGCGGCCTCGTGCGCGCGCCCGCGGTCTGCAAAAATTCGATCTGCCATGTTGGCCTCCCTGATAATCCTACTCACCTAAGATGGTATGACTCGGCACGATTGAGAAGAAAAAAACCGGCATTTGCTTCAAAATTTGTCCGCATGCGACGGTTTGTCGTCAGCAAAAGGTGCAAAACCGCAATTGCCTTGAAAAACACGTGGTTTTGATTGAGAAAGCGGCGCAAACTCGCTATTGCAGCGAAACTGATGATTTCAGCGCGTTTTGCGCCAACGTATACGAGACAGAGATGAGTCGTCGCCGCCGGGTTTATGAAGGCAAGGGTAAAGTCCTCTATGAGGGCCCCGAGCCCGGAACCCTGATCCAGTTCTTCAAGGACGACGCCAGCACCGAACCGGGTGCGGGCGCCGACGTGATCGACGGAAAAGGTGTTCTGAACAACCGCATTTCGGAATATGTCTTCGGGCATCTGAACGCGATCGGGATTCCCACCCACTTCATCCGTCGCCTCAACATGCGCGAGCAGCTCGTGCGCGAAGTGGAGATGATCCCGCTGATCGTCACCGTGCGCAATGTCGCGGCCGGCTCGCTGTCGCGCCGGCTCGGCATCGAGGAAGGCGTTCCCCTGCCCCGCTCGATCGTCGAGTTCAGCCTGAATTCCGATGAGCTCGGCAATCCGCTGGTGACCGAGGAACACATCACCGCCTTCGGCTGGGCCTCGCCGCCGGAGCTCGACGACATGATGGCGCTGGCGATCCGCATTAACGACTTCCTGTCCGGCCTGTTTCTCGGCGCCGGCATGCAACTCGTCGATTTCAAGATCGAGTGCGGACGCCTTTTCGAGGGCGATATGATGCGCATCATCCTGGCCGACGAGATTTCCCCTGATTCCTGTCGCCTGATGGATCTGGCGACCCGCCAGCGTCTCGATTCGCGCGTTGAGGGCGCCGACGGCGTTGCCGTCAGCGCCTATTCCGAGGTCGCCCGCCGGCTCGGCATCATGAATGAGAACGAGCCGGCGCGCGCCGCCGGCCCCGTCCTGGTCAAATAGAATTTTCGAACAGAAGCTGAGGTTAAGCCAGTGATCAACGCACGCGTCATCGTCACCTTGAAAAACGGCGTACTCGATCCGCAGGGAAAGGCGATCGAAGGCGCGTTGCATGGCCTCGGATTCGATGGCCTTTCCGGCGCGCGCCAGGGCAAGGTCTTCGACCTCACGCTCAACACCGATGACCGCGCCAAGGCGGAAGCCGACGTCGCGGAGATGTGCGAGAAGCTGCTGGCCAATATGGTGATCGAAAACTACGCCATCGAGCTGAACTGATCGGAGCCGCCATGAAATCCGCTCTTATCCAGCTTCCCGGCCTCAACCGCGACCGCGACATGTTTGCAGCCCTCCGGCAGATTTCCGGCACCGATCCGGTCACCATCTGGCAGACCGAGACCGAACTGCCGGATGTTGACCTGATCGTGATCCCCGGCGGCTTCTCCTATGGCGATTACCTGCGCTGCGGCGCGATCGCCGCTCGCATGCCGGTGATGCGCGCGGTTGCCGAAAAGGCGCGCGCGGGCGTGCGCGTCATCGGCGTCTGCAACGGCTTCCAGATCCTGCTCGAGGCCGGCCTTCTGCCGGGCGCGTTGATGCGCAATGCATCGCTGAAATTCGTCTGCCGCGAGGTTCGGCTCACCGTCGCCAACAACCGCACGGTCTTCACCAGCGGTTACGCCGCCGGAGAAGTGATCCGCTGCCCGGTCGCCCATCACGACGGCAATTATTTCGCCGATGCCGACACCCTTGCAGCGCTCGAGGATCGCGGCCAGGTGGCGTTCCGTTACGCCGAGGGCACCAACCCCAATGGCTCGGTCAACGACATCGCGGGCCTCGTTAACGAAGCCGGCAATGTGCTCGGCATGATGCCGCATCCCGAAAACCTGATCGAACCCGCCCATGGCGGCACCGACGGCCGCCGTCTTTTCGAGGCGGCGCTTGGACAGATTGAGGTTGCCTGAAACGGCGCACGTTTGGCTTGACCTGAACGTGAGAATGATCAGTATTAGGAGAAAATTAAGGCAGCGCGAGTTTGCTGTCGTACTGATTCGATTAGGTCGACCAAATGCAACTGAATAGATTCTCGACGTCGGCGGCAAGCCTTGCGGTCGCGCTGATCACCGCAACTGCTGCCTCTGGCGCCGATATGGATAGTGTCACCGTCTCTCCCGCGCCGGTTGCCAACGACAGTATTTTCGATGAAGTCCGCTTCGAGGTTGCCGGTTCGCTCGGCTCCAATTCGGATTTTGAAAGTGGCGTTTTCCTGATCCCGAGCGTGTTCTTCGATCCGCTGCACAGCGAAGGCCGGGAAGGGTTCGACAAGGTTTTCCACCCCCGTTTCTTCCTGAGCGCCAGCATCTCGACCGATGACGAATCATCGCAGATCATGGCCGGCGCAAGCTGGAAGTTTCCGCTGCTAGGCCCGACCTTCGCCGATATCGGCTTCGGCGGTGCGCTGACCAACGCCGATATTGACGAGGGCGGTCGCGGCCCCGGCGTCGGCTCGCACATCCTGTTTCACGAATATATCGCGCTCGGCGTCAATCTCGATGAAAACTGGAGTCTGACGGCTACGGTGCGTCATTCCTCGAACGCCGAACTGGCCTCGCCCAACAGCGGCCTGACCTATGGCGGCATCGGGCTTGGCCGCAGCTTCTGATTCCGCGCTCCTCCGGCATTTCAAGACAACTTCGAGCGCCAACGACAGCCGCGCGCTTCGTCCGGTAAGGGCAAAAATCCGCTTCGCCTTCAAATCGCCGGAAAATTAACCATATATGGGAACTAGACGGACACGGGCAGCGTTTCGTGTCTATAAGTTCGTAAGTGACCCCCAAGTAAACGCCCCGGCACCCCCTGCTCCGGGGCGTTTATTTTTTGCCATATCAGAAGCTCATTTCGTTTTCGGCGCGATCGAATGCGCTGCGCGCCTCGCTGATCTGCTTGTGGTTTTCCTTCGCCCAGGTGACCAGCAGCGAGAACGGTGCGAGAAACGACCGGCCCGTCTCCGTCAGTTCGTAGACCACCCTGGGCGGTTTGGTGGGAAACACGGTGCGGGTGATATAGCCGTCGCGGTGAAGGTCTCTCAATGTCTTGGTGAGCATCCGTTGCGAGATGTCCGGCGTCATGCGCTTGAGTTCGGCAAAGCGCAGCGGCCCGCTCGAAAGCGCCATCAACAGCAGGCTACTCCATTTTCCGGACACCTGATTGAGCACATCGCGCACCGGGCAGTTCCCGGCCCCGTCATCAGCGATGATCTCGGCAAGCTGCGCGCGACTCCACAAGCGAAGATCGTCGGCCATTTCTTTCTCCCGGTCACAACCGTGTAACCACCGCACAAATAAAACCCGTCTTTACAACGACGACGGTCATATTAGATGGTTCATGGTCTCTTTTTGAGACTATAATTCGTTCATAGCTTTACTCTAATCGGGATACCAACCATGAACAACCCGACAATCCTCGTCACCGGCGCGTCCGGAAAGCTCGGCCGCGAAACGCTGGACTTTCTGCTTGCCTCCGGCAAGGACCCAGCCCGGATCATCGCCGCCACCCGCGACGTGACCAAGCTTGCCGATTACGCCGAGAAAGGCGTTAACGTGCGACACGCCGATTTCAATGCGCCCGAAACCCTGGGCCCCGCCTTCGAAGGGGCCGATCGGGTGGCCATCATCTCCACCGATGCCGTTTTCCCCGGGGTCGATCGGGTCGCCCAGCACAGCGCTGCCGTCAGCGCCGCCAAGGCTGCGGGCGCCCGTCACATTATCTATACCTCGATGCCTGCCCCCGAGACCTCGCTGATCAGCTTCGCGGGCGATCATCTGGGCAGCGAGAAGGCGGTCAAGGAAAGCGGCCTCGACTACACCATCCTGCGCAACACCTGGTATCAGGAAAACCTTCTGATGAGCCTGCCGCAGGCACTGGAGCATGGCATGCTCATGTCGGCGGCGGGTCAGGGCAAGCTCAGCTACATCGCCCACGAGGATTGCGCCCGGGCGCTGGCCGCGGCCCTGCTTGCGGAGACCGATGGGAATGCGATCTACACGCTCGTCGGCTCCGAAGGCCACACCATCGAGGATGTTGCCGCGCTGGCGCGCGAATTCAGCGGCAAGCCGCTCGCGGTGCAGCATGTCGACAGCGCCACGCTGCGCAAGACGCTTGAGGGCGCGGGCCTGCCACCCTTCCTCGTGGACATGCTTGTGAGCACGGACGACAACATCCGCGCCGGCAACTTCGACATCGTCAATGATGATTTCGAGCGCCTTACCGGTCGCACGCCGAAGCCGCTGCGCGCCTTCTTCGAGGACAATCGCCAAGCCCTGTCGTCTTAAGGCTTCGCCGTCTCAGACCGTTTCGCCACAGGCATGGCGGAAGCGCCTCACGCTCTCCGCCATGCCGTATTCCAGCGCGTCGGCGGTGAGGCCGTGGCCGATCGAGACCTCCGCCAGATCCGGTATCGCGGCCACAAGCGGCGGAAGGTTGGCGACGGTCAGGTCGTGGCCGGCATTGACGCCAAGGCCAAGTTCGCGGGCGCGTTGCGCGGTCTGACCCAGTTGCGCCGCAAGCGTGGCCTCCCTCGCCGGATCCTCGAAACAGGCGCCATAGGGGCCGGTATAGAGCTCGATCCGGTCGGCCCCGCTCTCGCGCGCGGCATACAGTTCGGCGGCGCTCGCATCGCCATCGGCGAACATCGAGACCCGGATATTCTTCTTCTTCAGCCTTGCAACCGTCTTCTTCAGCAGGTCGCGATTCTCGGCGAATTTCCAGCCGTGATCCGATGTCGCCTGGTCGGGATCATCCGGCACCAGCGTGACCTGCTCGGGCTCGGCTTCAAGGCACAGGCCGATGAAGAAATCGCTCGGATAGCCCTCGATATTGAACTCCGCCTGCGGGAATTCGTCATCGATCAGCGCCCGCAAGACAGGCAGATCGGAAAACCGGATATGGCGCTGGTCGGGTCTTGGATGGACCGTCAGGCCATGGGCGCCGGCTTCAAGCGCGATCCGGCCGAAATGACGCACGCTGGGCCACGGCAGATCACGCCGATTGCGCAACTGGGCAATCGCATTCAGGTTAACGGACAGCTTGGCGACCATGGCTCCCTCCGGATGTATCGCGACACGCGCTCACTCGTATATGCGACAAAGCGCACACCGTCGCAACAAAAGGTTGCGTCACGACTTGACCACTGTCAGCTTTTCAGACGCGCGCGTGATCGCGGTGTAAAGCCAGCGCTCCCGCGTATCGCGAAATGCCCAACTCTCATCGAACAGCACGACATTGTTCCATTGCGAGCCCTGCGCCTTGTGGACCGTCAGGGCATAACCATAGTCGAAATCGTCATAGCGCTTCTTGGTGGACCACGGAATTTCGGTTCCCGTGTCCTCGAATGCCGCCTTCAAGAGCTTGATGCGAGATGCGCCGCGATCGGGATCGTCCTCTTCCGGGTTCACAAGAAGGTTGATGCCGGGCTTCACGGTTTCGCGCGAGGCGGACATCACCTTCCACAGCGAGCCGTTGAGCAGGCCCTTGGCCGGATCGTTTCTGAGGCACACCAGCTTGTCGCCGGCCTGCGGATGGATCTGCGAAAAACCCTTCAACTCGCGCAGCCGCTGGTTATAGCGCCGCCTTGTGCGATTGGTGCCGACCAGAACCTGATCGGCCTCCAGCACCAGTTCCTGGGTGACGTCATGCTTGGAGATCACCTGTGCAAGGCCGTAATCGCCATAGTCGATCTCGTTGCCCTCGCGCACCTTCATCGCAAGGTCGATGATCGGATTGTCGCGGGCCTGACGGTGAATTTCGGTGAGCAGGAAATCCGGTTCGTGATTGGTGAAATAGCCGCCGCCCGAAACCGGCGGCAACTGGCCGGGATCGCCGAGCACCAGCACCGGCGTGCCGAAGGAGACCAGATCCTGACCGAGCTTTTCGTCCACCATCGAGCATTCATCGATGATGATCAGCGCCGCCTTGGCAAGCGGGCTTTGACGATTGAGAGTGAACATCGGCGACACCGAGGTCTTGCCGGTCTCCTCATCCTCGATCATCTCCTCGCCCTTGGGGCGATAGATCAGCGAATGGATGGTGCGGGCATTGGTGGCCCCGCGCGAGCGCAGCACCTGCGCCGCCTTGCCGGTGAAGGCGGCAAACAGCACCTCGCCGTCGACATGCTCGGCAAAATAGCGCGCAAGCGTGGTCTTGCCGGTTCCGGCGAAGCCGAACAGGCGGAACACCGGCGCCCGGCCTTCCTTCAGCCAGCGGGCGACGGCCTGTAGCGCTTCATCCTGTTGCGGCGAGAATTCCATGAGCGTGAATTGGCAGGATTCGCCGCCGCTCGGCAACAAAAAATCGCATCGCACGGGAATAAACCGCCGCGCTGAGGTGTCTATCGCACGTAACCACCGCAATCTGCGGTTATCACGACACGGACAGACAACCATGATGAAGAAAACACCCATACTCGCAGCCGTCGCGCTTGCAGCCTTTGCCGGGATGGCCCATGCGGGCACCACCACCTTTCAGGCGATCAACACGCCGGACGGCCAGGTTCTCGCCGGACAGAACGGCCAGACGCTCTACACCTATGACAAGGACGCAAACCACCAATCCGTTTGCTATGGTAGCTGCGCCAAGGAATGGCTCCCATATCTCGCCAACTCATCCGCGCAACCGTTCGCACATTACAGCTTTGTGGTGCGCAAGGATGGCCAGAGACAGTGGGCATTAAATGGCGAACCCCTCTACTTCCGCTCTGCGGACAAGAAAACCGGCGACATCACCGGCCAGAACGCCGATCACGGCAACTGGCAGGTGGCGCGCCCGGCTGCATGATCGCGCTGAAACGGCGCAGCGTCGCTCTGAGGCTGCGCCGCCACGCATCGCATTCGAGGCTGAGATGCTCGAGCAACTGCCGAAGCTCCGCCGCATGGCCGGCGCTTTGGCCGGATCGGCTGCGGACGGCGACGATCTTTTGCAGAACACGCTCATGGTCGCATTCGAGCGCCGGGACCAGTGGCGCGGCGAAAATCTCGGCGGCTGGCTCTACGCGATCATGCGCCACATCGACGCCAACCGCCGCCGCCACGACCGGGTGTTGCCAATGATGGTTCTGGACGAGGATTGCGGCCTTGCCGACAATTCGACGGAAGCCATCGAGATCGACCGGCTCGGCGTCGAGGCAGCGCTCGACGCGCTCGATCCCGACTTCCGCGCCATCGTGATCCTCAGGGATATCGAGGGTTATGGCTATGAGGAGATCGCGGACAGGCTCGGCATTCCGCTTGGGACCGTGATGTCGCGCCTGTCGCGGGCGCGCCGCCGGCTGGCCTCAGCGCTTTCAGGAGAGCATCGGCCAGAGACTTGCGACCAGCAGAAGCGCCATGGCGATGTTGAACCATTTGAGCCGGTTTCCCACGGACAGCCAGTCGCGCAGTCCCGCGCCGAACCCGCCCCAGATCGAAAGGCTCGGCACCGACACCACGCCGAACATGCCTGACACCAGCGCAACCGAAAACGCATAATCTTCCGGATAGGTATAGACCGATATCGCCGTCAACGACATGATCCAGGCCTTCGGATTGACCCATTGAAAGGCGGCGGCCTGAAGGAAGGTCAACGGCCTTCCGGAAACCGTCCGGCCCGAATCCATCTGCCTTGTATTGGCGATTTTCCAGGCGATCCATATGAGATAAGCGCCGCCGGCGACCTTGGCCACGATCAGAAGGCTGGGAAAGGCGGCGACGACCGCGCCGAGCCCCGCGCCGATCGAGGCCAGCAGCACCATAAAGCCGATCACGACGCCGGCCATATGCGGGATCGTGCGCAAAAAGCCGAAGTTCACCGTCGACGCAAACACCATGAAATTATTCGGCCCCGGCGTAAACGAGGCCGCAACCGCGAAACCGAACAGGGCCAGCAATGTTTCATGGGTCATAGTCCCGGTCCCTCCCCGGCTTGGCGAAACGAATCGCAACCGCGAGAATGCACCGGCATCCGCCTATCCGGCAAGCCGCCCGCCCGTCATCGGCTGTGGCACGCCTGTGGTTGTCGGGAAGCTGATCGGCAGACCGCGCAGCGTCCGTACCGCAAGAAACGCAAAGCACTCCGCCTCGATCGCATCGCCGCGCCAGCCGACCGTTTCGGCGGGCACGGCTTCAACGCCGGCGCGCGAGCCGAGCATCTGCATGATCGCCGGATTGCGCCGTCCGCCGCCACAGACGATCAGGCGTTTCGGACGCACGGGCAGCAGATCGAGCGCCTTGCCGACGGCGGCCGCGGTGAAGGCGGTCAGGGTTGCCGCGCCTGTTGCAGGATCGAGGCCGTCGGCCATCTCAGCAGTGAAGTCAAAACGGTCGAGGGATTTCGGATAAGGCGTTGAAAGATAGGGATGTTCGAGCAGTCGCGACAAGCGTTCCTCGTCGACGGTTCCGGACAGCGCCAGCTTGCCGTCGCGGTCCATCTCGCCAAGGCCGTTTGCCTTGATGAAGTCGTTGAGGGGCGCATTGGCGGGGCCTGTGTCGAAGGCGATCAGGCGCTCGCCGCCATCCCATGCGGTGACATTGGCGACGCCGCCTAGATTGAGCACCGCCGTCTCGCCGGACGTGTCGAGGCCGCGCAGCAGGGCCTGGTGGTAGCCGGCGGAGAGCGGCGCGCCCTGCCCGCCGGCGCGGATATCGGCGGTGCGGAAATCATAGGCGACCTTGCAGCCGAGCAGGTCGTGCATCAGCGCGCCGTCGCCAAGCTGGCGGGTATCGCCGATGCGCTCTTTCGTCGGCGCGCGGTGGAGCACCGACTGACCGTGAAAGCCGACGACGCCGATATCGGCCATGCTCAGGCCCTCCGCCTCCACCAGCGCCTTCACGGCGGCGGACTGGGCGCGGGTCAGAACCTCCTCGGCTTTCGCGAAAATCGCGGGTTCCGGTCCCTCGAAATTCCACTTGCGGGCGGCGGCCAGCGTTTCCTCCAGCAGGTCGCGGGTCGATTGCGGATAGGGCGCCAACGTATAGGCGCCGAATTGCTCGACGCTGACGCCGTCCGTCTTCAGCATCGCGACATCGATATTGCCGTCGAGCACGGTGCCCGTCATCAGGCCCACGGCCCAGACCGGCTTGAAGTCCTCGGCCATTAGTCGGCTCCATTCATGAAATCGCTGACGGCGCGGCGCAGCGCCATGATGCCACTGTCGAAATGGCGACTGGGGTGAACCCGGTTGGTCAAGAGCGTCCAGGCATGGCCGCGCTCGAAATCCACGCACAGCGAGGTGCCGGTGAAGCCGGTGTGGCCGATGGTTGCGTGCGAGCACAGCGCGCCGCCATGCCAGCCCTCATAGGGTCGCTCCCACCCATGGGTGCGGCGTTCGGACAAGGGTTCCCGCATCAGGTTGACTGCCGCATAGCCCCTGCTATCGCGCTCCAGCAGATCGCGGGCGAAATCCAGAACGGCGTCGACCTGCCCGAACAGCCCGGCATGGCCGGAGCCCTGAAGGGCGTGGCAATTCTCGTCATGCACCTCGCCCGCCATCACCCGGCCGCGCCATGTGCAGCGCTCGGTGGCGGCCGTTTCCGCAGGATCGGCGGACCAGGCGAATCCGGGACCCGGATCGAGATCGCGGATCGTCTTGCCGGAAAGCCGTTCCAGCGCTATGCCGAGCAGGATGTAGTTGATGTCGGAATAGACCGGCGTTTCCACCCGCCGCCATTCCCGCTGCAGCACGAAGGCTCTCAGCCGGTCCGGATCGCCGCCATAGGTGTAGATCGGCTCGACCGCCGGAAAATGCGTCTGGTGCCCGAGGCACTGGCGGAAGGTGACCTGCCGCTCCCAGCAGTTCGGATCATATTGGCGGAAATCGGGGATGACAGAGGTGAGCGGCGCATCGAGGTCGATGTCTCCGGCTTCTGCGCGCGCCAGAATGCGCGACGTGGTGAAGATCACCTTGGTGAGCGAGGCGAGATCGAACCATGTGTCGGTATTCATCGGACGCTCTTCCGGCTCGATCGCGGCCCTGCCGACGGCCCGGGTCAGCCGGTTGCCTTTACCGTCCATGAGGCCCAGCACACCGCCGGGAATGCGTCCCTCGGCAACGGATTGCTCAAGTGCTGCAAAAGCCTTGTCGAAACCGGTCTCGTTCATGCTTCGGCCCTCGCCAGATGATCATCGCCATAGGATACCCAATCCGCCTGCGGCGGCTCATAGCCCGCAGGGCGCACCAGCGATGGCACGTCGGTGGTGTCGAGGCGATAGTCCTGGTGACGGCGGTCGATGCTCGGCACCGCCGAGATCAGCCGCTTGGTATAGGAATGCCGCGGATCGGCAAGCACCGACCTTGCATCGCCGATCTCGACGATCTGGCCGGCATAGACCACCGCGATACGGTGGGCAATGCGCTCGACCACGGCCATGTCGTGGGTGACGAACAGATAGGAGAGGTTCATGTCGCGCTGAAGCTCGGTCAGCAGTTCCAGAACCATGGCCTGCACCGAGACATCGAGTGCGGACACCGCCTCGTCCAACACCACGACGGAGGGCTTCAGCATCAGCGCACGGGCGATGCAGAGCCGTTGGCGCTGGCCGCCGGAGAATTCGTGTGGATAGCGCGTCAGCGCGTTTTCCGGCAGGCCGACGCGGTTCAGCAATTCGGCCATGCGGGCGCGGGTTTCAGCGTTCAGCCTTCCTCCGGTGGCTATCACCGGCTCGGCGAGGATGCTGTCGACGCGAAGGCGCGGATTGAGCGAGGCGTAGGGGTTCTGAAACACCATCTGGATCGGATCGCCATGGGCGGCGACGGAACCGCCCTCGCCCAGCGAGAAATTGCCGCGCGTGGGCTTGGTCAATCCCATGATGGCGCGCGCCGTCGTCGACTTGCCGGAGCCGCTTTCGCCGACAATGCCCAGCGTCTCGCCCGGCATCAGGTCGAAATCGATGCCATCGACGGCATGGACCGCGCCCGTCCGTCTGTTGAAGAAACCGGAGGCGACGGGAAAGCGCACGGTGAGGTTTTCAACCGCCAACGCCGGTTTGGCCTCAGGCTTGCGAGTAAAGTCGCTGCGCACCGCCCGTCCCTCCGCGAAATGCGGCACCGCCTTTAAGAGATGCTGGGTATAGGCGTGCTGCGGGTTGTCGAGAACCGCGTCGGTCGCTCCCTGTTCGACCACCTCACCGGCCTGCATCACCATCACCTTGTCGGCGATGCCGGCGACGAGGCCGATATCGTGGGTGATGAAGATCAGGCCCATATCGCTTTCGCGCTTCAGTTCGGAAAGCAGCGCGAGGATCTGCGCCTGCACCGTCACGTCGAGCGCGGTCGTCGGCTCGTCCGCGATCAGCAGGCGCGGATTGCACGACAGCGCGGTCGCGATCATCACCCGTTGCAGCATGCCGCCTGAAAGCTGATGCGGATGGTATTTCAGCCGCCGCGCCGCGTCCGAGATGCGGACGCGCTCAAGCGCCTCGCGCGCGGCATTCATCGCCTGTTTGCCGGTGAGGCCGTGATGAAGACGAAAACTTTCCGCAATCTGCTCGCCGATCGTGTGGACCGGGTTCAGCGAGGTCATCGGCTCCTGGAAGATCATGCCGATCTCGCGGCCGCGAATGCCGGTCAGGCGCTTTTCCGGCAGGCTCGCGATGTCGACGGTGCTGCCATCCGCCAGCGTGTAGTCGATCCGTCCGCCGGTGATCTTGCCGCCGCCGAAATCGACAAGACGGTTGAGGCAGAGCGAGGTGACGGATTTGCCCGAGCCGCTTTCACCGACAATCGCAAGCGTCTCGCCGGGGGAAAGATCGAAGCTGACGCCGCGCACGACCTCGTTCTTCTCCGGCTTCTTGCCGAAGCCGACGCGGAGATCGGAGACGGAAACAAGTCTGCTCATGCCTCTGCCCTCCTCGAGCGGGGATCGAGAATGTCGCGCAGCGCATCGCCCAGAAGGTTGAAGCCGAGAATGCCGAGCATGATCGCAAGTGCGGGGAAGATCAGCAGCCATGGCGCCATCTCCATCAGGTTGCGGGCCTCGCTCAGCATCAGGCCGAGAGAGGCCTGCGGCGGCTGGGTGCCGAGACCGAGGAAGGAAAGCCCCGCCTCCGTCAGCAGCGCCCAGGCCAGCGCCAGAGTCACCTGCACGGTGAGCGGCGCCACCAGATTGAGCAGCATGTGCCGCGACAGGATGTAGGAGCGCGAAGACCCGAAGGTGCGAGCGGCATCGACGAATTCGCGGGTTTTCAGCGACAGCGCCGGGCCGCGCACCACGCGGGTGAAGATCGGCGTGTAGACGAAGGCGATCGCCATCACGCTGGTCCAGGTGCCGGGGCCGACAATGGTGATGATCAGGAGCGCCAGCAGGATCGCCGGAAACGCCAGCAGCACATCCATCAGCCGCATGATTGCTCCATCCCAATTGCCGCCGAACCAGGCCGCGGCAAGGCCGAGGACGATGCCGGCGATCGTTGCCAGCGCCACGGAGGAAAACGACACGATGAAGGATTGCGCGATGCCGATCATCAGCCGGCTGGCGACATCGCGGCCGAGCAGATCGGTGCCCATCCAGTAGGTCGCGGATGGCGCATGCAGGCGGTCGATGCGGAACTGCGTCAGCGGGTCGTGCGGGGTGACGCCGATCAGACCGAGGATCGCGATCACGATATAGAGCCCGACGATCGCGCCGCCGATGCGGCCGCTCGGATGGGAGAAAATGGAGCGTATGAGGGCCATCACTGCGCTCCCAGCCGGATACGCGGATCGAGCGCCGCATAGGCGAGATCGACCAGCAGATTGACGATCATGAAGTTGAGCGCAATGAACAGCACGCTGCCCTGCACCAGCGCGTAATCGCGCTGCAGAATGGCATCCAGCACCGTGCGCCCCAGCCCCGGCAGCGCGAACACCTGCTCGACAATCACCGCGCCGCCCAGCAGATAGCCGAACTCGACGCCGGAGACGGTGACCACCGGGATCAGTGCATTGGGCAGCGCATGGTGCCAGATCACCTTGCGCTGCGGCACGCCCTTGGCGCGGGCGGTGCGGACATAGTCGTCGGAGAGAATATCGAGCATGGCGGAACGCGAGATGCGGGTGACGGCGGCGGCGAAAGCGAAGCCCAGAGTGAGGGCCGGCAGGATCATCTGCGCGAGGTTCTTCAGCGGATCTTCGAACAAAGGCGTGAACGTGCCCATGGCCGGCAACACGCCGAACCAGACGGACAGCGCGTAGATCGCGAGCAGCGCGACCACGAAGCTCGGCGTCGACTGGCCGATCATCGCGACGATGCGAACGATAAGGTCGGACGGCTTTTCGGCGTGGGTGGCGGCGTAAATGCCGGCCGGCAGGCCAATGGCGAGCGCCACGATCATCGACAGCAACGCCAGTTCCAGCGTCAGCGGAAACACCCGGAGGATAACCTCCAGCACCGGCTTGCCATAGGTGACCGAAATGCCGAGATCGCCGGTGAGCGCGCCACCGAGCCAGTGCCAGTATTGACCAAACCAGCTCTGGTCCATGCCGAAATAGGTTTCAAGCGCGGCACGCTGGGCCGGCGTCAGCAGGCCGGCCTCGGTCCCCAGCATCGCCGTGATGGCGTCGCCGGGAACCAGCCTGATCGAGATGAACACGAGGACCGACACCCCGAGCATGACCAGAGGAAAGGTCACCAGTCTTCGGGTCAGATAGTTCATGGAGCGTTGACCTCGTGTCTTTTCTTATTCGCCGACGGTGACGGCGGTCAGACCGAAGAGCGAGCCGGTCGGCGTTGCCTCGAAGCCCTTCACCTTGTCGGTGCTGGCGGTGTAGCTGTAGCCGGTATAGAGCCAGACCCAGGGCGAAACCTCGGTGATGTGTTTGGAGAATTCCGCGAAGATTTCCTTGCGCTTGGCCGGATCGGTTTCCACGCGGCCCTCATTCATCAGCGTATCGAGCTCGTCGTCGATATAATGGGCGACGTGGTTGAGATTGCCGTCCTTGGTCCAGTAGCGGTTATACATGGTGTAGGGATCAGTGCGGCCGCCGTTCAGCGCCACGGCCATGTCGAAATCGCCCTTCAGCCAGCGGTCGATATAGACGTTGAGCTCCATCATCTCGATCTCGAGATCGATGCCGATCTCGGCAAGCTGCGACTGGATGACCTGGGCCTCTGCCGCTGCCGTCGGCGGCTCGCCGGTCGCGGCCATCACCTTGGCGGAGAAGCCGTCCGCATAGCCGGCCTCCTCCATCAGCGCCCTCGCCTTGTCGAGGTCCTGCGTGTAGCAGAACAGTTCGGAGGGGTCGGTGGCGAAGGCCGGCATGGTCAGCGGACCGGTTACCTCGCCCTCGCCCAGAAGCGCGGCATCGAGCACGTCCTGCCGGTCGATCGCGCAGGAGATCGCCTGGCGGACCTTGAGCTCCTTCATCGCGCCCTCTTCGGCATTGAGCTGCAGTACGTGGTAGGAGAGCACCGGCTCGCGATCGAGCGTCAGGCCGGGATTGGACGGCACCAGCGTGGCGACCAGCGGATCGTTGATCAGCGCGAAATCGACCTGGCCGGTGCGCAGCGATGCCAGAATGGCGGTCTCGTCCGGCAGGACCGAGATATCGAGCCCGTCGATAGCGAGCTCGCCGCCGGCCCAGTTTTCATTGGCCGTCAGCGTCTCGCTGGAATTGGGCTCCCAGTTTTCCAGCACGAACGGGCCGGAGCCGAGGGTTTCGGTGCCAAGCGTACCGGCTTCGATCGCCGAGGCGGGAACGATCGCCGCGTTGATCGACGACATCGCCGTCAGCAGCGGAACGTCCGGCTGCGACAGGTTGAAGACGACGGTTTCATCATCCGGCGTATCGATGCTTTCGATCGACAGGAAGTTGGAGCGGGCCGCCGCACTGGTGGCCTCGTCCAGAATGCGCTCGAACGATGCTTTCACATCCGCCGGCGTCACCTTGTCGCCATTGGAGAATTTTGCATTCGGATCAAGTTTGAATGTCAGCGTCTTGCCGTCCTCGGAGAAGTCCCAGGAGGAAGCGATGGCCGGCACCACGTTCAGTTCGGCATCTGTGCGCACCAGCGGCTCGTAGACGAGTTCCAGCAGGCGGATCGACGCGAATGCGGTCTGCTTGTGCGGGTCGAGGCCGGTCGCATCCTGCGACCATGCCATTTTCAGTGTCTCTGCCGAAGCCGGCGCTGCCGCGAGCGCGGCGGCAATCGCCAGCGCCGATGCGATCGTCTTGATTTGAACTCTTCCCATGATCAATTCCCTCGAGATGATGATTGTTGCCGGTCGTCGCGACCGGAGCGACTTCAGTCTTCGCGGCCTTGCGCCGTCTTCTGGTTGATAGCCTTGCGCAGATAGCCGCCCGATTTCGACAGCAGATCGCGGCCTTCCTGCACATCCATATCGGTCAGCGCCAGCAATATGGCGAGCTTGACGTCATTTCCGGTTTTCTCCAGAAGCGCCGCCGCCGCGTCGGCGCCAACGCCCGAGGCCTCCATGACGATGCGCACCGCGCGGGCGTAAAGCTTGGCGTTGCTGACCGTCACATCGACCATCAGGTTCTGGTAGACCTTGCCGATACGGATCATGCTCGCCGTGCTCAGCATGTTGAGCACCAGCTTCTGCGCCGTGCCGGATTTCAGGCGGGTGGAGCCGGTCAGGACCTCGGGCCCGACGACGGGCGCGATCGAAATATCGGCGATGGCCGCAATCGCGGAAGATGGGTTGCAGGAGAGCGCGACCGTGTCTGCCCCAACTTCGCGGGCATAGTCCAGCGCGCCGATCACATAGGGCGTGCGCCCGCTGACGGCGATTCCGACCACGACATCGCGCTTCGAAAGATTGACGGCCTCAAGATCGGCGCGCCCCAAAGCAGGGTCATCCTCCGCGCCCTCGACCGCCGTGGTGAGCGCCGGATTCCCGCCAGCGATCAGGCCGACGACCATGCCCGGCGGCACGGAGAATGTCGGCGGGCATTCCGAAGCATCGAGCACGCCGAGGCGGCCGCTGGTGCCGGCGCCGATATAGATCAGCCGTCCGCCGGCATTGAACGCGGCCACGATGCGTTCGACCGCGGCCGTGATCGGCGCGATCTCGCGGGCGACTGCCCCGGCCACCAGCGCATCCTCGGCATTGATGGTTTCAAGGATCTCGCTCGTGCTCAGAAGATCCAGTTCGACGCTTTTCGGATTGCGCCCTTCGGAGACCAGTTTGTCGAGCTCGCCATTCAACAGATTCACGTTGGAATTCCCCTGCCCTACAAGGCTTGCCGATGGACGAATCCGCAGCGGCAGCCTGCTATCTTGCCCAGAGGCTATAATCGAGAATTCCAACTGTCAAATAATATTGAGAATAATTTATTCCAAACCGGCCCAGGCAATCAACGAAAACCAATTCGCAACAATTCCATTGTATTCCTGAATTCAGGAATTTATTATTCTTCTCGTTCGACCCTCTCGGAAAGGCAGGCCGTGTCCGTCCTCAGCATCATAGAAGCGCAGCTGGAAAGCCTCGCGCCGGCCGACCGGCAGATCGGCGATTTCATCCTCGCCCATCCCGACGAGGTGCTGCGGCTGTCGTCCGCCAGCCTTGCCGAGAAGACCGGGCGCAGCCAGTCGAGCGTGGTGAAATTCGCGCAGAAACTGGGTTTTTCCGGCTATCAGGACATGAAATTCGCCGTCAGCAAGGCCAAGGCCAGCGAGTGGCGCGCGCCCGGCGCGCTGCATGCGACCATCGAGCTGGACGACAGCCACGCCACGATCGCGCAGAAATTGCTTGCCAGCAAGATGCACGCCATGCAGCAGACGCTTGCCGCCAATGACGAGACCGCGATTTCGCGGGCGCTCGACATCACGGATGCCGCGCGGCGCATTCATGTGGCCGGCGTCGGCGCGTCGTCGCTGGTGGCGCGCGATTTCTGCTACAAGCTACAAAAGCTCGGCCGCTACGCGCTGCATGATTCCGACAGTCACGTGCAGATGGCGAATGTCTCGGCCGCCAAATCCGGCGATGTGCTGTTCGCGCTCTCCTATTCCGGCGCGAGCATCGAGACCGTGCGGATCGCCGAACTTGCCCGCAAGCGCGCCGTCACCGTGATCTCGCTGACGGGACCGAAACAGAACGCCATCGCCCGCGTGGCCGATGTCAATCTCTACACCATCGCCGATGAGGAAAAGGTGCGCTCCTCGGCAATCACCGCCCGCGATGCCCAACTGATGTTGACCGACTTCCTCTTCATCCTGCTGCTCCAGCGCCAGCAGGATGCCGGCGACTACATTGCGGATAGTGGCGATGCGGTTACGGCGCTGAAGCTCGGCGACAAGTGACGCCGCCTACCCTTTGATCGGTATGCATATTTCCGTCAGCAGGTCCTGGGGCGCGACCTCGCGCGGATTGTTGAGATAGACCTCGACAGGCGGCGCGTCCGCAGGCTCGTATCCATTGGCGGGAAGGTAGCTGCCGTAAAACCAGCCATAGGCCTTGTGAAGCTCGGCATATGGCCCCTTGTGGCGCAAGACCGCATACCGACCACCGGCGATCTCGCGCAGCGTCAGCCCTGCGGGCGGGGTAAAGCCGGCGGGCACGACAAGGCCGGCGAAAGACTGCAGCTCTTCCTCAGCCACAAGGCCGGGGTCCGAATAATAGATGCCGACCATCTGCATATCCGGCCGGAACAGACCCGCCGGCGCCATTCCATAAGCGGATTTGAAACTTCGTGTGAATGATGCGACGCCTGAATAGCCGGAACGGCGGGCAATGCTCTCTATGCCTGCCGCACTGTTGACAAGTTCGCCGGCAGCCCGGTGCAGACGCAGGCGCTTCACCGTGGCGTGGATGGTTTCGCCATAGACGGCCCGGTAGATCCGGTGCCAGTGCCATGGCGACAGGCAGGCGATCTCGGCGAGTTTCGCGTAGTCGAGCGCGTCGTCCAGATGGACGGCAATATAATCGCTGACCCGCTTCAGCCTTTGCTCATAGGTCCCGAACACATCCATATCTTTCATCACAACCGTTCACTCCCGTTTGACATTGCCTTTCAAACACAGGTCGCATTGACAAATCTTGCGGAATCGCCCCTCGGGTGCAATGATCCGCCTGCCCATCCGCGGCCCCAGGTGAAATGATCATGCCCACCCGTCTCGTTCCCAAGACCGTCAGCGTTCTGCGCGAAGGTTATTCCTTTTCCCGTCTGAAAAGCGACGCCATTTCCGGATTGACCGTCGCGATCGTTGCCCTGCCGCTGTCGATGGCGATCGCGATCGCCTCCGGCGTTTCGCCCGACCGGGGGCTCTACGCCGCGATCATTGGCGGCTTCTTCGTTTCGCTGCTGGGCGGCAGCCGCCACCAGATCGGCGGCCCAGCGGGGGCCTTCATCGTGCTGGTCGCAGCCTCGGTGGAACGCAATGGCATTGACGGGCTGATCATCGCCGTGATTCTTTCCGGCCTGA
The DNA here is from genome assembly GCF_021021415.1 of Martelella mediterranea. Lineage (GTDB taxonomy): Bacteria > Pseudomonadota > Alphaproteobacteria > Rhizobiales > Rhizobiaceae > Martelella > Martelella mediterranea_C. The sequence continues at coordinate 93,854 of NZ_JAINWJ010000001.1, forward strand.
TCATGATCGCGGCCGGTTACCTGAGGCTCGGGGCCTATATCCGCTTCATACCCTATCCGGTGACCGTCGGCTTCACGGCCGGCATCGCCATCATCATCTTCGCCAGCCAGCTTTCCGCGATCTTCGGCCTTGACCTGCCCGGCAAGGAGCCGGGCCCCTTCGCCGAAAAGGTCGCCTATCTGGCGCAATATGTCGGCACCACCAATATTTCAGCCGTTGCCATCGCGGTGCTGACCATTGCCATCATCATAGCCGTGAAGCGCTTCCGGCCGGGCTGGCCGGGGATGCTGATCGCCGTTGCCGTGGCAACCCTTGCGGCCTTCGCGTTCAACCTGCCGGTGGAAACCATCGGCAGCCAGTTCGGCGGCCTGCCGCGCGGGCTGCAGACCCCGGCCCTGCCTGCGCTGTCGGTCCAGAAGGTCATCTCGGTGCTGCCCGATGCCTTCGCCTTCGCGCTGCTGGGCTCGATCGAATCGCTGCTTTCCGCCGTCGTCGCCGACGGCATGACCGGGCGCCGGCATCGCTCCAACATGGAGCTGGTCGGCCAGGGCGTGGCCAATATCGCCTCCGGCCTGTTCGGCGGCATCTGCGTGACCGGCACGATCGCGCGCACCGCAACCAATGTGCGCGCCGGCGCGACCAGCCCGTTTTCCGGCATGCTGCATTCGCTTTTCCTGCTCTTGTTCATGATCGTCGCAGCCCCGCTGGCCCGCTTCATTCCGCTGGCGACCCTCGCCGGCGTTCTGGCCGTCGTCGCCTGGACGATGGTGGAGAAGGCCGCGATCCGGACGCTGCTCAAGACCTCGCGCGGCGATGCCGTCATCCTGCTCGTCACGCTGTTGCTCGTGGTCTTCCGCGACCTGACCGAAGGCATCGTCGCCGGCTTTGCGCTTGGCGCCGTCATGTTCATCGACCGCATGGGCAAGAATGTCGCCGTGAACCCCTATTCCGACTACAACGCCAGGGCCGAATCGCCGATCGCCAATACCGATCCCGACACCGTGGTCTACCGCATTTCGGGCGCGTTCTTCTTCGGCGCGGCCGCCACCGTCGGCTCCGTGCTCGACCGGGTGGCCGGCGGCGCGCGCAATTTCGTGCTCGATCTTTCCGATGTGCCCTATGTCGATTCCTCCGCCGCCAACGTGTTGGAGGGCACGATCGGCAAGGCCGAACACCGCAAGGTTCGGGTTCTGCTCGCCGGCGCGACGCCGAGCGTCCGGTCGATCCTCGAAAGCCACGGGATCTCCGAACCGCGCGTCGCCTACTGCGCCACTCTCGACGAGGCCGCCGCACGAATCGAAGCCCAGAAAAACGAAACGGCGGACTGAGGCGGCCGCGACCGGCGCTTTCCTCCTCCCGCAACGCCGTACACAAGCTTTCGAGCGGAAATACATAACCGGAACATTGTTGCCTTTCTATATATAAAACAATGATTTGACAAGGGCTTGCGGGAATGGAACAAATGGAGTACAAATATGTAAGTTCTGAAATCGTCTAGGCGGCAGCGACAACAAGGGATAAGGTCCATGGCACAGAATTCACTAAAACTCGTCGAGGAAAAATCGGTGAACAAGAGCAAGGCGCTGGAAGCGGCACTTTCCCAGATCGAGCGCTCGTTCGGCAAGGGCTCGATCATGAAGCTCGGCGCCAATGACAGCATCGTCGAGATCGAAACGGTGTCGACCGGTTCCCTTGGCCTTGATATCGCGCTCGGCATTGGCGGCCTGCCCAAGGGACGCATTATCGAAATCTACGGCCCGGAAAGCTCCGGCAAGACCACGCTGGCGCTGCAGACCATCGCCGAGGCTCAGAAGAATGGCGGCATTTGCGGCTTCATCGATGCCGAGCATGCGCTTGATCCGGTCTATGCCCGCAAGCTCGGCGTCGACCTGCACGACCTTTTGATCTCCCAGCCCGACACCGGCGAGCAGGCGCTTGAAATCGCCGATACGCTGGTGCGCTCCGGCGCGCTCGACGTCATCGTGATCGACTCGGTCGCGGCCCTCACCCCGCGCGCGGAAATCGAGGGCGAGATGGGCGACAGCCTCCCCGGTCTGCAGGCGCGGCTGATGAGCCAGGCGCTGCGCAAGCTCACAGGCTCGATCTCCCGCTCCAACTGCATGGTCGTCTTCATCAACCAGATCCGCATGAAGATCGGCGTCATGTTCGGCTCGCCCGAAACCACGACCGGCGGCAACGCGCTGAAGTTCTACGCCTCCGTTCGTCTGGACATTCGCCGTATCGGCGCGGTCAAGGATCGCGACGAAGTGGTCGGCAACCAGACCCGCGTGAAGGTGGTGAAGAACAAGATGGCCCCGCCCTTCAAGCAGGTCGAGTTCGACATCATGTATGGCGAGGGCGTGTCCAAGACCGGCGAACTGATCGACCTCGGCGTCAAGGCCGGCATCGTCGAGAAGTCCGGCTCCTGGTTCTCCTATAACAGCGAGCGTCTCGGCCAGGGGCGTGAGAATGCCAAGCAGTTCCTGAAGGACAACCCGGCAACCGCCAACGAGATCGAGCTTGCGCTTCGCCAGAATGCCGGCCTGCTTTCCGAAGGTCTGCTCGATACGGGTGAAGACGATGGCGAAGCTACCGGAACCAACGACGAATAGGCTTCGTCGCACTTCGTGAGTTTGATTAAACAGCGGCTTTCCGGGGCCGCTGTTTTGTCTTGTCTGGACAGTATCTTCGCCTGTCGTTAAAAGCCGGGAAACGGACACACCAGAATTCAAAGGGACGTGCGCAGCATGAATGGCGTGAATGAAATCCGGTCGACCTTCCTCGACTACTTCCGGCAGAACGGTCATGAAGTCGTCGCGTCCAGTCCGCTGGTGCCGCATAACGACCCGACGCTGATGTTCACCAATGCCGGCATGGTGCCGTTCAAGAACGTCTTTACCGGACTTGAATCGCGGCCCTACTCCACCGCAACGACCGCGCAGAAATGCGTGCGCGCCGGCGGCAAGCATAACGATCTCGACAATGTCGGCTATACCGCGCGCCACCATACCTTCTTCGAGATGATGGGCAATTTCTCCTTCGGGGATTACTTCAAGGAACGCGCGATCTCGCTCGCCTGGAACCTGATCACCAAGGAATTCGCGCTTCCAAAGGACAAGCTGCTGGTCACCGTCTACCACGAGGACGACGAGGCCTTTGACCTGTGGAAGAAGATCGCCGGTCTTCCCGAGGAGCGGATCATCCGGATCGCGACGTCGGACAATTTCTGGTCGATGGGCGATACCGGCCCCTGCGGCCCGTGCTCGGAAATATTCTACGACCATGGCGACCATATTTGGGGCGGCCCGCCCGGCTCGCCGGAAGAGGATGGCGATCGGTTCATCGAGATCTGGAACCTGGTGTTCATGCAGTATGAACAGATTTCCGCCGACCGCCGCGAAAATCTTCCGCGCCCCTCGATCGATACCGGCATGGGCCTGGAACGGGTCGCGGCCGTGCTTCAGGGCAAGCACGACAATTACGACATCGATCTGTTCCGCAACCTGATCGCCGCGTCCGTGGATCTCACCGGCGTCAAGGCCGAGGGCGAGCATCGCGCCAGCCACCGTGTCATCGCCGATCACCTGCGCTCCTCCGCCTTCCTGATCGCCGACGGCGTCCTGCCGTCGAATGAAGGCCGTGGCTATGTCCTGCGCCGGATCATGCGCCGCGCCATGCGCCACGCCGAACTGCTCGGCGCGCGCGAGCCAGTGCTCTACAAGCTTCTTCCCGTCCTGGTCGGCGAGATGGGCCGCGCCTATCCCGAACTCCATCGCGCCGAGGCGCTGATCTCCGAGACGCTGAAGCTTGAGGAATCCCGGTTCCGCAAGACGCTCGACCGCGGCCTGACGCTGCTTGACGAGGCCAGCAGCAACCTGAAGAAGGGCGACAGCCTCGATGGCGAGACCGCCTTCAAGCTCTACGACACTTACGGCTTCCCGCTGGATCTCACCCAGGATGCCCTGCGCGCCCGCGGCATCCATGTCGACCTCACCGGCTTTCAGGACGCCATGCACCGCCAGCGCGCCGAAGCCCGCGCCCACTGGCAGGGCTCTGGTGACAAGGCGACCGAGACCATCTGGTTCGAGCTTGGCGAGAAGCACGAAGCGACCGAGTTTCTCGGCTACGACACCGAAAAGGCAGAGGGCATAGTCCAGGCGCTCGTCAAGGATGGCGCTTCGGTGGAAGGCGCACGGGAGGGTGATGCCGTCGCCCTCGTCGTCAACCAGACGCCGTTTTACGGCGAATCCGGCGGCCAGATGGGCGATACCGGCACGATCCGGACCGACAAGGCCGTTCTGCGCGTGACCGACACGCAGAAAAAGGGCCGCGGCTTGTTCGTGCACTACGCCACCGTCGAGACGGGCGAAATCGCGCGCGGCGAGCCGGTTTCGCTCGAAGTCAATCACGCTCGCCGGTCCCGGCTGCGCGCCAACCACTCGGCCACCCACCTCATCCATGAGGCGCTGCGCGAGCGGCTCGGCAACCACGTCGCCCAGAAGGGCTCGCTGGTCGCGCCCGAGCGGCTGCGCTTCGATATTTCGCACCCCAAGCCCCTGAGCGCGGCGGAACTGACCGACGTCGAAAACATGGCCAACGAGATCGTGCTGCAGAACGCCCCGGTCGCAACCCGGCTGATGAGCGTCGACGACGCGATCGCGGAAGGCGCCATGGCGCTGTTCGGCGAGAAATACGGCGATGAGGTCCGCGTCGTGTCGATGGGTATCGCGACGTCGGGCGAGAAGGCCGGCAAGACCTATTCGCTGGAACTGTGCGGCGGCACCCATGTGCGCGCCACCGGCGATATCGGCCTGATCAGGATCGTCGGCGAAAGCGCCGTCGGTGCCGGCGTGCGGCGGATCGAGGCGCTGACCGGCGTTGACGCGCGGCGCTATCTCACCGACCAGGATGAAAAGCTGAAGGCGCTTGCGGCAAGTCTGAAGGTCCAGCCCGACGATGTCGGTAACCGCGTGGATGCGCTGCTGGACGAACGCCGTCGGCTGGAGCGCGAACTCACGGAGGTACGCAAGCAGCTTGCGCTCGGCGGCTCGGGATCGGCCGATGAATCCGAGAAGATCGGCGATATCAACCTGATCGCCAAGGTGCTCTCGGGCGTGGCGGCAAAAGACCTGAAGGGCATGGCCGACACAGCCAAGACCAACCGCGATCATACGGCCGTCGCCTTCATCGCCGTGGCGGAAGACGGCAAGGCGAGCGTCGTCGTGTCGCTGACCGAAGATTTGACGCAGAAATTTTCCGCCGTCGATCTGGTGCGCGCGGCCTCTGCCGCAGTCGGCGGCAAGGGCGGCGGCGGACGTCCGGACATGGCCCAGGCCGGCGGCCCCGATGGCGCGAATGCCGATGCCGCGATCGATGCCGTGCGATCAGCGCTCGCCGGCTAGAGCGTCGGGCGAAAAAGCCGAATCCGGTTTTTCGTTAACCCGACGCGTCAAAAAGGAAGAATTCAGAGTATCGGGCAATGCCAATTAGTCGCCCGATACTCTAAGCGCGGACAGGCCTCGAAAATTCGAAACGGATGCGAGCGGGCCGCCGGCCGTCGCAGTCACAAGCGGCCGGATCAGGCCGCTTTTTCATCCAGCGCAACTGCGTCGAACGCGCGCGCGATCACCTCCGGCCCCGCGCCCGGCTTCGTCGCCTCGGTTGAAAGGATCTGGCGATAGCGCCGCGCGCCGGCATAGCCGCTCATCAGGCCGACCATATGGCGCGTGATCTGCGAGAGCCGGGTGCCCGCGGCCAGTTCACGGTCCGCATAAACCATCATCGCGTCGCGCAGCGCCTGCCAGTCCAGCGCCCGGCGCGGCTCGCCGAACAGTCGATGATCGACATCGGCCAGAAACGCGGGCGTCTGGTAGGCCGCGCGACCGATCATCACGCCATCGACTTTTTCAAGGTGGGCTTCCGCCGCGTCCATGGTCAGGATGCCGCCATTGATGCCGATGAAGAAATCGGGATGGCGCTCCTTCATGGCATAGACCAGCGGATAGTCGAGCGGCGGGACCGAACGGTTTTCCTTGGGGCTCAACCCCTGCAGCCACGCCTTGCGGGCGTGTATCCACAAAGCGTCGGCCCCGGCGCCCGCCATCCGGTCGACAAAATCCGGAAGCACCGTCGTGGGATCCTGATCGTCCACGCCGATCCGGCATTTGACCGTGACGGGCACCGAAACAGCCGCCTTCATCGCAGAGACCGCCCGTTCCACGACCTCGGGCGTCTTCATCAGGCAGGCGCCGAACGTACCGAACTGAACGCGGTCCGACGGGCAGCCGACATTGAGATTGATCTCGTCATACCCGAAATCACTGCCGATCGCCGCCGCGTCCGCAAGCTTCACCGGATCGGACCCGCCAAGCTGCAGCACCACGGGATGCTCGACCAAGGCAAAGCCCAGCAGCCTGTCGCGATCACCATGCAGCACCGCATCGGCCACGATCATCTCCGTATACACCTGCCCGCGGGTCATCATCTGCCGATGAAAAAACCGGCAATGCCGATCCGTCCAGTCGATCATAGGCGCAACGGAAAAGCGGGAAGCCGCTGGAAACTCCTGTTTTTCAGTTTTTTCAGACACTTATAGAAACCTTATTTCTGTCTCTTTTCCGCTCGTTCGGTACCAAACCCGTCGATTTCGACACTGGACTTGGTACAAAGTACCAAATCAGGAGATCACCATGGGCTCGATCAGAACACGCAAACGAAAAGATGGCAGCAGCAGCTACCTTGCCCGCTTGCGCGTGATGCGAGAGGGGACGTCCTATCACGAGACCAAGACTTTTGACAGACGCCCAGCTGCAGCCGCATGGATAAAGAAACGCGAGAAAGAGCTGGCCAGACCTGGCGCACTGGAGGAGTTCAACGCATACGACCCGCCGCTGTCCAAGGCCATCGAGCGCTATACCGAAGAAGCGGTCAAAGAAATCGGACGCACGAAGGCACAACTCCTGAAGACCATCTCGACCTATCCGATCGCCGACATGCCCTGCTCCGCCATCAGGTCGAAGAATATCATCGAATTCCTTCAGTCCCTTCCCGGGCAGTCACAAACCGTTGGGAACTACGCAAGCCACCTCGCCTCCATATTTGCCATCGCGCGGCCGATGTGGGACTTTCGGCTTGACGACAGGGAAATGAGAGACGCCATCACGGTGGCGCGCCGCATGGGGATCATATCCCGCTCAGCTCAGCGGCACCGCAGACCCACCCTCGACGAACTCGACCGATTATCGACGCATTTCATCGATCGGCGCCGAAGAACACCTCAGGCCATGCCAATGCACAAGGTGATCGTTTTCGCTCTTTTCTCGACCCGCCGACAGGCAGAGATTACCCGCCTCGCCTGGGCAGATTTCCAGAAGCAACACAAACGCATCCTGGCTCGTGACATGAAGCACCCGGGTGAGAAGATCGGCAATGATACCTAGGTCGACCTGCCCGACGAAGCCATCCGTATCATCGACAGCATGCCCAAGCGTAAATCGGAGATATTCCCCTACTCCCCGGATGCAATCACAGCGAACTTCACGCGGGCTTGCAAGCTGCTTGGAATTGAAGGCTTGCACTTCCACGATCTGCGCCATGACGGCATCTCGCGCCTGTTCGAGATGGGCTGGAACATCCCGCATGTCGCAGCGGTCAGCGGACACAGGTCCTGGGTGACCCTTAAACGTTATACCCACATCCGTGAGACCGGCGACAAATATGCCACTTGGGCAGGCTTGCAACTCGCGAGCGGAAACGACTGAACGCCCCCGGTGGCTCACCGGTTTATCTCTTTGAGATAAGCCTGATGGGTTGAAGCGTTACGCGTCTGCGCCCTAAGCGTATGTCTGATTGGGACGACCCTTCGCGCGTCGCGCAGCATCTGCCGGCTTCATCTACACCCTGTGCCTTTCACAGTGCCGAAACGAACAACAGGTCGCTCGGGCAAGCATCTGAACGGCTGACATAGGTGCAAGGCGTCCGCCCAAATTCGGCATTGACCTGAATTTCATTTTGAAGCACGTAGTAATATATCACTCTGCAGAGTGGTTGCGGGGGCGGGATTTGGACACTGTTTTTTTGCTCACAGCCGTTTGTTGTTTCATCAAGGCTGCTCGTGCAACGCGATGTCTTTAAGCGCTTACTTCCCGAAAGCGTTCCAGGCTGAGGTTCACCTGCACACCCCGCGCCTGCGTCGCTTCACAGAATGATTTCGTCGAACACCCGACGGCAGTCCATCTCATATTCCAAACCGACAATTGGCGGCCGGTTATAGTGCCAGGAAAGCCCGTTACGGTGGGCGCCGCGCGGCGCCAGTTCCGTCTCGATCAACGGGTGGATGTCATGGACCGCATAGATCTGCGCCGCTGTCGTATCCGCCCACTTGCCGCCGAAAAACCCCATGCGGCGCTCCATCTCATCGAGCACAAAGGCCGCCTTCTCGCGAATGGCGTCAGGACCTGTCTCACCCGGACGAACGATATGGTCGCGGTAATTGGCCTTGCCCTCCGGCACCTCGCCGGAACCGGCAATCGCGAAGGTCTTCGGTGCGTTCTCATCCTTCACCGTGTAGCAGAAGGCATGGAAGCCGGGCTCCTCCGGCGCGCCGATCTCGGGGCAGATATTGGAACGCGCCACCGGATTGTCATCGCCTTCCATGATGCTCCAGGCGCTGAGCGTTTCGGCGTAAAGCGTGTTGAAGGCGGCAAACCCCTCCTCGGTGAACTGGCCGGGCGAGCGCATCTCGCAGGCGCAGAAGGCTTGCAGCGGGCGGCCGTTTTCGCCGAGATGCGCGGCGATGCGCTCAAAGGCCTCTTTCATTGGCACGACATCGAAAAAGCGGGCGCGGACGATGCGGTAACCTTCAAGGGCGGCAACGCCGGCTGAATACTGCATTACGCCCGGAATATAGTGGTAACCGCCAGCCGCCATGGTTTTTGTCTGCATAGTCAATTCCTTCTGTCTGATATGTGCTTCCGGCTCACGAGCCGACCGAAACGGCACTTTCCATACGCCTCAAGGCAGCGATGATGCTGTAGGCCGTGATCGCGCTGCTCTTCGGATTGTCCGCATCGGGCAGGTTTTCCGACACGGCCCTGATCTTGCCGCCCCTGGAGCGAATGGTGAGTTCATGGGTATTCATGGCGATACCGGGATCGGCCCAGATCTCGACAGATGTCCGATCGGCGCCGAGCCCTGCAAGCGCGACGGTCGCCGCCACATTGATGTTCTTCGGAAAGGCTGAGATCGATTGCCGGGCACTGCCGGAGAACAGGCGTGTGGGCTCTTCGATCGCGGACGCCGCCACAATGGTGTCGCCGATCCTGACGCTATCACCGAAGGAATGCGGCGGTTTGCGGGTCTTGAGACTGACCGCCTCCAGTCCGATCTCGCGCGCTGCCCGCAGCCCGTCAAGTCCGGCAACCGCACCGGATGGCGCAAGGATCGCAAGGTCTGCTGCACGTGCGGCATCGAGAAAGCCTTCGGCGATCAACAATTGCCCGACGCTTGCCACGACAAGGCTCTTGCCGCCGTGGTTCAGCATCGCGTTGCCAAGCTCCGGGAAAGCCGATGGCGGCAGACACTCGACCACGATATCGGCCGCTTCCGGCAGTTCGGAAAGCGGCAGGATGGCGGGAGAAGAACGCAAGCCGGAAAGACGCGCGGTCGCCGTCGTGACATCACGCAGTGCGACGGCTTTCAGTTGAAGACCCTCGATCCCCTGATCAAGGGCATTTGCCACCCGCATGCCGATCGACCCCAGCCCGGCGACTGCGACCGTGTGACATTCAGCCATAATTGATCACAAGGAGCTTGATGTCGGTCATACTATCCATCGCATAGCGCGTGCCCTCGCGGCCGAGGCCAGAATCCTTCCAGCCGCCAAAGGGCATTGTGTCGATGCGGTAGATCGGCACGTCATTGATCATCAGCGCGCCGACATCCCAGTCCTCCAGCGCGCGGAAGGCGGCCTTCATGTCGTTGGTGAAGAACCCGCCCTGCAGGCCGAACCGGCTGTCAGCGGCACGGCGCACGCCCTCATCGGCATCCTTCACCTTCGTCAGCGTCACCACCGGTCCGAAAATCTCGTCCGCCTCGACCTTCATGTCGGGTTTCGTGTCGGTCAGAACCGTCGGCGCGATGACGGCCTTGTCGCGCGTGCCGCCGGTCAGAACGCGCGCACCCTGGTCAACGGCCTCGTTGATCCAGCTTTCGATGCGCATCGCCGAACGCTCGTCGATCACCGGCCCGACATCGACCCCCTCCTCCATCGGATTGCCGACCTTGCAGGCTTCCACACGGGCCACCAGCTCCTTCTCGAAGGCGTCATAGACCTTTTCATGCACGAAAATGCGCTGGACGCCGATGCAATACTGGCCGCCATAGACGACGCCGCCGCGCACGCAGCGTGCCGCCGCAAAGGCGATATCGGCGTCATCGGAGACCACAACCGCGCCGTTGCCGCCAAGTTCGAGCGAGACCTTCTTCTTGCCGCTCAGCGACTTGATATGCCAGCCAACCGGTACGCTGCCGGTGAAGGTGACCATGGCGATGCGATCATCACGCACCAGCTTTTCAGCAAGCGGCACATCGCAATGCACCACCGTCAGCGCCTCCTCGGGCAGACCGGCCTCATACAAGACTTCAGCCAGCAGCCGGCTGGTGAGCGGCGTCTGCGGCGCGGGCTTGAGGATGACGGAATTGCCGACGGCAAAGGCCGGCGCCAGCTTGTGCAGCACCAGGTTCAGCGGAAAGTTGAAGGGTGTGATCGCGAGGATCGGGCCGATCGGGAACCTTCGGGCAATGCCGATGCGCCGGCCAAGCCCGTTGAGCGTCGCCAGATTGGCCTTCGAAAGATCGAGCGGGCTGCCATCGGCAGACGCCGTCTGGTATTCGAAGACCGCGCCATCGATATCGAGCGGCACTTCCTCGCCGCCGAAGGCGCGCGCCTCGCGGGCCGCGCCGCGCAGGTTCAAAAGCGAACGCGATATCTCTCCGCGCGCATCATAAAGCGGCTTTCCCGCTTCCGCCGCGATGAGGCGGACGAATTCATCCTTGCGCGCCTCGATCAGGTCCGCGGTGCGCTCGAGAATATCGGCGCGCACGAAACGCGGCAGCTTGCGCATCATGTCGAAGCCCTTCTCGGCCGTCAGGATGGCCCGTTCGACATCGGCCTCCTCGCAGACCGGCATATGCCCGACAAGGCTGCCGTCATAGGGCGAGAGAATGGCGTCCAGACGGGGTTCGATTTTCTGGGAAGCATGCATCGGAATTGCTTTCTTGTGTTTTCTTAAAATGTCAGGCCGCGCCGATATAGGCTTCGCGCACGGCGGGCTCCTGACGGAGTTCTTCTGAAGTGGCTGCAAGGGAAATCCGGCCGCGATCGATCACATAGCCGCGATGGGCAAGGTCGAGCGCGGTCATCACATCCTGCTCGACAAGCAGGATGGCAACACCGGTCTTGTTGATCTCGATGAGGGATTCGCTGAGGAGCTCGACGGCGCGCGGGGCAAGCCCCAGCGAAAGTTCGTCGATCATCAGCAGTTTCGGACGGCTCATGATCCCGCGACCGATCGCGCACATCTGCTGTTCGCCGCCCGACAGCGTCGAGGCATCCTGATGCGCCCGTTCGGCAAGGCGCGGGAACATGGTCATGACCCGTTCGAGATCGTCCTCGACCGAGGCGTCCCTCTTCCTGAGATAGGCGCCCATCATCAGATTGTCCTTCACCGACATGGTGCGAAACAGCCGCCGGCCTTCGGGCACATGGGCAATGCCGCCCGCCAGGATCCGGCGCGTGTCGGCGCCCGCGAGCTCCTGGCCGTCGATTACGATGCTGCCCACCGTCGGCGGAAGCAGGCCGGAGATCGTGCGCAGCAGCGTCGTCTTGCCCGCGCCGTTGGAGCCGATCAGGCAGACGATCTCGCCGGCACTGACGGCAAGATCGATGCCCCAGAGAACCCGGATTTCGCCGTAGCCGGCCTCAAGCTTGCTGATCTGGAAGAATGGTTCAGACATCGGCTTTCTCCCCGGCATTGGCTTTCGCATAACGATTGCCGAGATAGGCCTCGATCACCTTCTCGTTTCGCGTGATCTCGTCTGGCCGGCCTTCGGCGATCTTGGCTCCGTGATGCAGGACAACAATGCGGGTGCAAAGGCTCATCACCACCTTCATCAGATGCTCGATCAGGATGATGGTGATCCCGCGCGCCGCAATCGCCCTGATCATCTCGAGCGCCGTCTCGATCTCCGCCGGGTTGAGCCCGGCATTGACCTCGTCCAGCAGCAGCACCTTCGGCTTCATGGCAAGGCTCTTGGCCAGTTCCAGCCGCTTGCGGCCGGCAAGGGTCAGTTCGCCCGCCAGCGTGTCGCGATGCTCTTTCAGCCCGAGGAATTCGATCGCCTCGTCGGCGGCATGCATCGCCTCGGTGGTCGAGGATGCGCCAGCGGCAAAGACCGCCGGCGCCATCACGTTTTCCAGCACGGTCATCTCGGGAAACGGCTGGACCACCTGATAGGTGCGGGCGACGCCGAGCCGGCTGATCTGATAAGGCTTCATGCCGTCGATGCGCCGGCCATCATAGATGACGCTGCCGGCAGACGGCTTGAAGACGCCCGTTACCAGATTGACGAGCGTGGTCTTTCCCGCGCCGTTGGGTCCGATGAGGCCGACGATCTCGCCGGGTTCGACCGCAAGATCGACATCATTGACGGCTGTCAGCCCGCCGAAGCGCTGGGTGAGACCGTTCAGTTCGAGAATGCTCATGGCCTGGTCTCCACTTTATGTGCCTTGCGCTTGCGCAGTTTGCGCATGGCGGTCCCGACAACGCCGTTGGGCAGGTAGAAGATCAATCCGACAATGAGGATGCCGAGAACGGCGGCATGGATGGACAGGAAGTTGCGCCACACCACTTCCTCGATGACTAAAAAGATTCCGGAGCCGATAACCGGACCGAGCAGCGTTCCGGGACCGCCGAGCATGGTCATCACGATCGGGCGAACGGTGGTCATCACCGAGTAGACATCCGGCGGTTCGATGTAGAACACCCATGAGGCATAGAGCGCGCCAGCGGAGCCGACGAACAGGGCGGAAAGCACAAAGGCGATGATCTTGTAGAGCGTGGTGTTGATGCCGACCATGGAGGAGGCATCCTCGTTCTGGCGAATGCAACGAAGGGCAAAACCGATGCGTCCGGCCGAGACATACCAGCTCATCAGGAAGGTGAGCACGGCAAGGGCGAGCATCGACCAGAAGAACAGGCGCGCCTGGGCGGCAACCGACATGCGGATGATCGGCAGGTTGAGCCCCATGCCGCCGCCCGTCAGGCTGGTCCATGACGTCGTGACTTCCAGAAGCACTTCGGCCAGGACGAGGCTGGCAATGGCAAAGTAGTGGCCCTTCAGGTGCAGGATGGCAGCGCCCATGGCGGCGGCGAAGGCTGCGGCCATCAGGCCAGCCGCCGCCCAGGCAAGCGGCATGGCAAGGCCGAGCCCCTGCAGGATGGCGCCCGTATAAGCCCCGAGCCCGAAGAAGGCAGCCGTTGCGAAGGAAGGATAGCCGGCATAGCCGCCGATGATATTCCACGATTGGGACAGCACCGCATACATGGCAAACATGGTGCCAAGGCGCAGGATGTAATTGTCTCCGAAGACCGGCAGGAAGGCGATGAGGGCAAAGAAGCCGAGGGCAATCAGCGGATGTTTCATTCATACCCCCTGCGGCCCATGATGCCGGTCGGCTTGAAGATAAGAAGCAGGATGAGCAGGACGAAGGCGATCGTCAGCCCGTGTTCCGGGCCGATGAACAGCGCGCCGAAACTCTGGATGAGGCCGAGCGCCAGCCCGCCGACAATGGCGCCGGCAATACTGCCAAGCCCGCCGAGAACGCAGACGATGAAGGCGATCGACAGATATTCCGAGCTTGCCAGCGGCGAGATCGGGAAGACGAGGCTCAGGAGACTGCCCGCGGCACCGGCCATCAGCGCACCGATGCCGAAGGTGATGGCGTAGATCGTCTTCACGTCGACGCCCATCAGGGCTGCCGCCTCCCGGTCCATGCGCACGGCGACGATGGCATGGCCGATCTTTGAGCGCACCAGCAGAAGATACAAAAGTCCGGTCAGTACGCCTGCAAGCAGCATCGCCATCAGCCGGTCGAGTGGCAGCACCAGTCCGGCGATCACCTTGCTGCCAAGCGGATTGGCAAGCTGAACCGAGCGGTAGTCGGCGCTGAACGCCAGCAGCATGCCGTTGTTCAACAGAAGGTCGAGGCCGAAGGTCAGCACCAGCGTCGTCAGAACCGGCGCGCCAACCACCCGGTTGATCAGACCGAGCTGCACCACATAGCCAAGCGCGAACAGAAGCGCGCCGGCAATGATGACCGAAACGAACGGGTGAATGCCGAGGTGAACATAGGCGAAATAGGCGATGTAGGAACCGAGAACCACAAACGAACCGTGCAGCACGTTGATGACGTTCAGGACACCCCACACCAGTGAGAAGCCGACCGAGATACAGGCATAGAGCCCGCCCAGCACCAGCCCGTTGAGGAGGATCTGTGCGTATAGCATTGCTGTGTTTTCCGCTGTCTGGGCGGCCGGCCGCCATGGCCGACCGCAAAAGCGTTGAATGGCTGATGCCGGGACTTATTCGATGCCGCCGAAACGCATATCGGCCTGCTTGATTTCTTCCGGATAGATCGTCTTCGTGGCGCCATCCTGAATCTGGAAGACCGGCGGCTCGAGCGAGTCGATCTGGCCGTTCTCGCCGAAATGCACAGGACCGTAGAAGGTCATGGCGTCCATCGCGGCCAGCGCATCGCGCACAGCGGTCGGCTCAATCGTGCCGGCATCCTCGATGGCGAGTTGCAGCACGACGCCGGCGGCAGCTGCGGAGGCTTCCGCATAGTCGGGTGTGGAATCATATTTCGTTTCGAAAGCGGACACGAAATCCGCCGTCGCGCCGAAAATGCCCTCGCCATCATAGGCGACAGCGGGATGCCACCACGCAGCGCTCGAGACGTTGTTGGAGAGGTCGCCGGTCGCCTCAATAAATTCCTTGTAGGCCGGACCGGCCAGCATCGTCAGCGCCTTCGGCTCGATACCGAGATCGGCCATCTGGCGGCGGATGAGAATGAGATCGTTGATATAACCGGTGGCGAATATCCAATCCGGCTTGGACCGCATCATCAGCGTCATGGCCGAGGCGTGGTCCATCGTTCCGATGGCATATTCATCAAAGGAGATGACCTCGATGCCGTTGTCGCCGGCCGATTTTTCCATTTCCTTGGCGATCGCCAGCGGAAACAGGTCGTTACGGGCATAGATTGCGACAGTCGAGATATCCTCACCGGAATCGGCGACGATCGCGGCAAGTGGATCGGTCAACGTATTGTTGGGCGTAAACGTACCGAACAGATACTGATAACCCTGATCGTAAACCTCGACGGAGGAAGCCGTCGCGGCAACCATCGGGATCTGGTAGCGCTCGGCAACCGAGCTTGCGGCCTTGGCAGCACCCGAACCGAAGGGCGCGAACAGGAAATTGACCTCATCAGCCGTGATCAGCCGCTCGGCGGTCTGCACGGCGCGCGGCGTCTGACTTTCGTAATCGACATAAACGATCTCGACGTCATAGGTCATATCACCGGCGGTGATACCGCCGGCGGCATTGACGGTTTCGGCCCAGAGGTCATAACCGCGCTGCTGTTTCAAGCCCTCCGGGGAAAGAGGCCCCGTCAGCGGCAGCGGCGCGCCGACCCGGATCGTCTCGTTGGCAAGTGCCGGCGTCGCCAGCAGCATTGTGGCGCCGGCAAGCGCGAGCAGCCACGACTTCGTAGAATGCGTCATTTCGGAACCCCTCAGTTCTCGTTGTTTTTTGATGCACCGGGAGATTTGGCGATCTCCGGACTTCAACAAGGTAAGGGTAAAAGCGTGCTTCGCGGAAGTCGTAATTGAGGCACACAGCGTTGCATCCTACGCAACACCAACAAACTCATCAGCCACTTTACGGATATACTCGACTAGTCGGCCTGCGGCCGGGCTCAGTTCAATTTCTGCGCGCTTGCAGACCTGTGTCGTCGACTGCGACAACGTTGAGGAGGTGATCGGGACGCCGATCAGCTCACCGGATTCCAGTTCACGCTCGAACGAGAAGGCAGGCAGAAAGACGATGCCCATGTCCTGAAGCGCAAACTGGCGCATCATGTCGATAGAATTGGTTTCCAACCTGATCTTGAGCGCGAGCTGCTCGGACCTGACGACATGGTCGACCAGTTGACGAATGCCGAAGGACTGGTCCGGCAGGCCGACCGGCTGATGGCGGATTTCGGTGAGGTCCAGTTCCCGCCGTCCGGCGAGCGGATGGTGGCGCGACATCACCGCCATCACCGGCTGGCGCAGGCTGACCAGCGTATCGATCTCATCGCGCGGAAACGGCTGGAAGGAAATACCGATATCGCAGCGATCCTCTGCAACCGCCCGCATCACGCCATCGGTTCCGGCGACCAGCACTTGATAGGTGATATTCGGGTGGTCCCTGCCGAAACGGGCAAGCGCGCGCGGCAGAAGACCGCCGATCATGCCCTCGACCGTATAGATGATGACATGACCACTTTCGAGGTTTTTCAGCGCATCGATTTCCGCGCGCAGCCGCTGCAGTTCCTTATTGCGCCCCTTCACAAAGCGCAGCACCAGTTCACCCGCCGGCGTCAGCCGGACGCCCTGGGACTGGCGGACGAGAAGTTCGGTTCCGTAAGCATATTCCAGCTTCTGGATCTGCCGACTGACCGAAGACGGCGAGATATGAAGCTTCTCCGAAGCCTTCCTGATCGAACCGAGCTCCGCAACAGTCTCGAACTGAAAGAAGGCTGTTTCCATCTCGGCTTCCGTTTGAATTTACCGAAACAGGCCGCAGACCCATTTCCTTTCAGCGGCTGACACTCTGACGTCAAAGCCGCGATCCTTCAGAGAAAGGCTTACAGAAGTCGACCCTAAAAGGCTTTCCATATGCTGTGCTTCCCAAGCTATAGGGTGCAGACGCGTTTTGCAATGCGCACCATAAAGCTACGCTCCGCCCAAGCTCGGCCAGCGGGGTATCAAAGCGGCAAAACAGAAAGCGCCTGACAGGTCGTCCCCGGCTGCCAGGCGGATCATTTTATGGGCAGAAGGGGTCGATTGCGTTTGCCGTGCGAATGAGGCTCTCCATGTTCTTTGCGCTCTCGTCGCCATCCCAGTTGGCCGCAATTCGGATCGCGGTGATGTCGTTTGGCATCAGCATGACGCGGTTGTCGCCCCAGCCATCCATGGACGGGAAATAGAGCGTGCATTCATCCGATTTGAAGGGATAGCGCCAGAAGGCCTTTCCGTAATAGGGCTTCGCTTCCTGACCGGTCGTAAGCCCGGCAGGTTCGCTGGTGGTGGCGATATCGGCCATCATCTCGGCGCTGAGTATCTGCTCGTCGCCCAACCTGCCGCCATTCTGGTAGAGCCTTGCAAGCTTCACGAGATCGCCCACCGTCGGATAAAGCCCATAGGCCGTAAGCGGCTGGCCTTCGCTGCCGTCATCCTCGATCGTCTTGTTGATCGGCATGTCATGAATGCCGATCGGTTCGTAAACATTCGCCTGAAGGAAGGACCAGGCATTCGGGTTCGGGTCCTGCTTGTCCTTCAGGTAGTTGGTGACAGCGACGCCAACGAGAAACATATCCTCATCCCGGTAGCGCATCATCGCGCCGGGCCCCCAGTCATAGGGCTTGGCGGCGTTGAGCAGCAGGTTTAGCTTGTCTTCCTGCGATCGCGCCTCATAGAAGGCGTAGTAGTCGTCGGTATAGGGCGACCAGGATATTTTCGGCTCTGCCTCGCGCTGGCCATAGCCCATGCCGGTCGCCATGTTGAGCGCATCGCCGACCGTTACCTTGTCCCAGCCTTCGATGCCTTCGGCTTCCGGCACGAGGTCCGTGATTGTCATGTCGAAGATCTCGGGACCGTACTTCTTCGAAACGCTCAGCATCGCGGCAGCCGCCACCAGCGACTTCGACACCGACCAGACACCGAAGCGCTGGCGGTCGCAATAGGGCAGTTCGCCGGCCGGCGTCGGGCAGGATTTCAGATAGAAGGTATCCTCTACCATCAACCCGTCCAGCAGAAGTTCGTTGGGGCGGATGTCGCTGTCGAAGCCTTCCAGCGTGGCGGCGCCAACCTTTTTCTCCAGCGCGGACCACGGGCGGATGTCCTCGGCATCGGCCCTGGCAATCTCGAAGCGCGCGGCCAGCGCATCAGCATTATCCACTGTCGTGGAAGTCAGCTCGGCAGGCAGGCTTCCTGCGGCGGTGAAATAGGTCTCAACGTAGAAAGGCGCTGTTTCCGTCAGTATCTGATAGCGGAGATCGCTGACTTCGCCTTCCCTGTAGAGGAACATGGCAACGCCGTTATGGGTCTCGCCCTCGATCATATGGATCAGCGAGAACGGAAACGACGCCCGCGACCAGCCGTCATCGCCAATCGACCAGACCTTTCCGGGCTGAACGATGATATCCCAGAAACTGCTGCCGTTTTCCGTCGATCCGGCGCGGATGACGTCCTGCGTGGCGGGCACAAGGTCATCGCCGACGGTGATGAACGAAAGATCGACAGCCGGGAAAAGCTGCGGGTTCTTGCCGAGGACCTCCCCGCTCGCAATCTCGGCAGGATCACTCGGCATCGGGGTCTCGGAAATCGACAGCGTGCCCTCGAAGGCCTCCTTTGCCGGCCCCGCATCTTGCGGCGGCACGAACAGAGCGTTGTCGACCAGCGCATAGTCGTCAATCGACGCGGTGAAATCGTCAATGGTAAAACGGGTTTCATCGGCAAGCGCTGTACCTGTGACCATCGCGCCAAGCGACACCATCATGGGCAGAAGCAGTCGTTTCATGGGCTTTTTCTCCAGTCTGTTGTCATTGCGGCCGGCTCCGCGACGGACGCACACTCCCCAGCAAAGCCTGTCCGGCCTCGCAGTATGTATCTTCACTTCGCATCGGCTCCCGCCGAAGGGTCGGATACGGTGGCTCAAGCGCCTTTGATCTTCAGCACCACCGAACCGCGCACCTCGCCCGCTTCGATCTCGCGGTGGGCGGAAGCGCAGTCTGCGAGCGGGATCAGGCGGGCAACGCGGTGTTGCAGACGGCCGGCTTCCAGCGCATCCTGAATGTCGGAAACGGCGTGGTCCTTGGCCTCATCCGGCATGGCGTAGACGATCACCATGCGGATGGTGATGTCGAGATACATCATCTTGAGGAAGGGCAGCTTCGGCTCCTTCTCGACCGTCGATGAATAGGTCGCGATGACGCCGCTTGTGCCAATGACCTTCAGCACATTTTCGAGATTGGCGCCGAATTCGACCTCCACCACGCGGTCCACCTTCTCACCGTTGGTTGCGGCCAGAAGCGCTTCCGGCCAGCCGGTGTCGCGGTGATTGACGATGATCGATGCACCGGCATTGCGGCAGGCATCGGCATCGGCGTCATTGCTGGCGGTGGCGATCACGCGGGCGCCGGAAAGCGCTGCCCACTGGATGGCGTAAAAGCCGACGCGGCCCGCCCCGCCGGTGACAAGCACGGTCTTGCCGTTGACCGATCCATCGGCGAAGACGCAGCGGTGCGCGGTCATGGCCGGAATGCCGAGGCAGGCGCCGACTTCGAAGCTTGCCGGGTCGGGAAGGCACGGCGCGTGGGCAGACGGCAGCGCGACATATTCGGCAGCCGTGCCGAAACGGCGGCCATATTGCGCATTGAAGGTGAAGACCCGCTCGCCGATCCGAGCTTCGGGCACGCCTTCGCCGACGGCCGCGATCACGCCGGCGCCATCGCTGTGGGGAATGACATAGCCGTCATCAAGCAGGTTCGGAAACGAGGCCATCCGTTTCTTCGTGTCAGACGGATTGACGGCGCTGGTGTGCAGCTTCACCAGCACCTCGCCGGGGCCTGCGACGGGCGTTTCGATATCGCCGTAGATCAGCACCTCATCGGCATCGCCGAATTTTTCAAACCGGACTGCTTTCATCATAACGCTCCTAAAAGGGGACTGAGAGGCTTTCGGTGTGCCCATCGACGGCGATCACCTGGCCGGATACCATGCCCGCATCTTTCGACGCCAGAAACACACACATGCGGGCAATATCGTCAGCGCCGACAAATTTGCGCATGGACACCTGGCGCTCGTAGATCCTGCGCACATCGCCAGCTTCCATGCCACGGTTTTTTGCATCCCGCGCAATCACGCCATCAATGCGCGGGCCTTCCACCGATCCGGGACAGATGGCATTGGCGCGGATTCCGAAGGGGCCAAGCTCCATCGCAAGCGTCTTTGTGAGCCCGATGATAGCCCATTTGGAGGCAGCATAGGAGGTGCGGTTCGGATAGCCGAAAAGGGCGGCCGTCGAGGCGATGTTGATGATCGCGCCCTGCCCCTTTGCCTTCATGGCCGGCACCACTTCCTTGAGGAAATAAAAGGTGCCGTTGACATTGATATCCATGGTGCGGCGGAAGTCTTCGGCATCGACATCCTCCACCGGCGCATTCATGCCGGCTATCCCGGCATTGTTGACGAGAAGGTCGAGCCTGCCACCGGTCGCCGCAACAACCTCCGCCACCAGCGCAGACACCGCGGTCTCATCGGCGACATTGCAGACACTGGCGGTGATACCGGCGGCCTGCATGCTTTCGACGGCCTCCGGATCGACATCGCAGATGAACACGCGAAAGCCCGCGGCCTTCAGATTGAGGGCGATCGCCTTGCCGATGCCGGAGCCGGCGCCGGTGACCAGAGCCACCGAGCCATCTGTTTCGGGTTTTGTCTGAGACAAGATCAGGCTCCTTCCGGCACGACTGAAGCCGGCAGATGCTCCTCGAGCAGTTTCAGCGTATCTTCCAGCCAGCCGATCCGCATTTCCGGCACGGAGCGCATGAGAAGCTCGGTGTAATCGTCGAACGGCGGCGAAAGGACCTCCTGCTTGCCGCCATAGCGCACCACCTCACCCTGATACATGACCGCAATCGTGTCGGCGACTTCACGGACAGCGGCGATATCGTGGGTGATGAAGATGTAGGTCACGCCGTCTTTCAGCTGAAGATCGCGCAGCAACTTCAGAATGCCCTTGGCCACCAGCGGGTCGAGCGCACTCGTCACCTCGTCACAGATGATCAGCTTCGGTTCTGCCGCAAGCGCGCGGGCAATGCAGACGCGCTGCTTCTGCCCGCCGGAAAGTTCGGCCGGGTAGCGATCGATGAATTCTTCGCCGAGTTCGATACGGTCGAGCAGCTCGATGACGCGTTTGCGTTTCTCCTTGCCCTTCATGCCGAAATAGAATTCGAGCGGGCGGCCAATGATCGTGCCGACGGTCTGGCGCGGGTTCATCGCCACATCCGCCATCTGGTAGATCATCTGCAGTTCTTGCAGATTCTGCCAGCTACGTCCCTTCAACGCAGGCGACAGCACCTCGCCGTCAAACGAGATTTCCCCGGTATGCGGCGGCAACAGCCCGGTCAGGACCCGGGCAAGCGTCGACTTGCCCGAACCGCTTTCGCCGACGATCGCGAGCGTCGTGCCTGGCTGGACCTCCATGTTGATGTTCTTCAGCACATCGAAATCGAGCCCGCGATAGCGCGCCGAAATCTCCTTCAGCGTCAGCACCGGCTTTTCATCCGGGTCGTGCTCGCGGCGCTCGACATTGATCGCCGAGACGAGGTCCTGCGTATACTCCTCCTGCGGGTGATTGATGATCTGGTCGCAGGTGCCGTATTCCACCGTCTCGCCACCGCGCAACACCATGATGTCATCGGCGATCTGGGCGACGACGGCAAGGTCATGCGTAATGTAGAGAGCGGCCACGCCGAAATCGCGGATCGCCTTCTTGATCGCCGCCAGAACGCCAAGCTGGGTGGTCACGTCCAGCGCCGTCGTCGGCTCGTCGAAGACGACAAGATCCGGCTTCGGGCAAAGCGCCATGGCGGTCATGGCGCGCTGCAACTGGCCGCCGGAGACCTGATGCGGATAGCGGTTGCCGAAGGTTTCCGGGTCGGGCAGCCCAAGACGGGTGAAAAGGTCGACGGCGCGCGCCTTTGCCTCCGACCGGCTCATGCGCTTGTGCTTGACGGTCGATTCAATGACCTGATCCATCAGCTTGCGCGCCGGATTGAAGGCGGCCGCCGCTGACTGCGCCACATAAGTGACTTCGGCGCCGCGGGCAGAGCGCAGCACCTTGCCGGGCGCGCGGCGCATTTCCCGGCCATTGAGCTTGATGGAGCCGCCGGTCAGCCGAACGCCGCCACGGCCATAACCCATGGCGGACAAGCCGATGGTCGACTTGCCGGCGCCCGATTCTCCGATCAGGCCCAGCACCTTGCCTTCTTCCAGCGTCAGCGAGACGCCGTTGACGATGGTGATCTTCTGCGGTTTTTCGCCCGGCGGATAGCTGGTCGCCTCGATCTTGAGGTCCTTGATTTCAAGAAGAGCCTCAGCCATTGCGGCCTCCTTTCAGCGATGTCGTGCGTTCCAGAATCCAGTCGGCGACCAGATTGACGGAGATGGCGAGCGCGGCGATCGCAACGGCAGGCAGCAGGGCTGCGGGAATGCCATAGACGATGCCATCCTTGTTTTCCTTCACGATGCCGCCCCAGTCGGCATTCGGCGGCTGGATGCCGAGACCGAGGAAGGAAAGCGTCGAAACGAACAGAACGACGAAGATGAAGCGCATGCCGAGTTCGGCAATCAGCGGCGAAATCGCATTCGGCAGGATTTCACGGAAGATCACCCAGCCACGGCCTTCACCGCGAAGCTGCGCTGCCTCGACAAAGTCCATGACGGCAAGATCGGCTGCAACGGCGCGCGACAGGCGGAACATGCGGGTCGCTTCCAGCAGCCCGATGACGACGATCAGGATCGGCACCGTGACCGGCATCACCGACAGCACCACCAGCGCAAAGATCAGCGATGGAATGGCCATGATGAGGTCGACGAGGCGCGACAGCGCCTGATCCACCCATCCGCCGATGACGGCAGCGAAAAGCCCAAGCGCCGTGCCGACGACGAAGGCCACCATGGTCGCCGCGATCGCGACGAAAATCGTGGTGCGGCCGCCATAGATCAGACGCGACAACAGGTCGCGGCCGATATTGTCTGTGCCAAGCCAGTGGGCGGCGGACGCCGGCTCCCAGACATCGCCGACAATCTGACTCATGCCATAAGGCGCAAGCCATGGCGCGAAGATTGCCGCGAGGAAGAAGCAGATGGTGACAAACAGGCCGATAAGGGCGGGATAAGGTACTCGTTTTATCATGTTCTCCTCCTCACCGCGGATGCCGCAGACGCGGATTGGCGAGGATGGAGAAGATATCCGCCAGCATGTTCAAACTGATGTAGACCGCTGCGAAGATGATGCCGCAGGCCTGAACCACCGGCACGTCGCGCTTGGCCACATGGTCGACCAGATACTGGCCCATGCCGGGATAGACAAAGACCACTTCAACCACCACGACGCCGACGACCAGATAGGCCATGTTGAGCATCACGACGTTGACGATCGGCGCAATGGCGTTCGGAAACGCATGCCGCCAGATCACCTTGAAGCGGGAAAGCCCGTTCAGTTCGGCGGTTTCGATATAGGCGGACTGCATGACGTTCAAAAGCGCGGCACGGGTCATGCGCATCATATGCGCCAGCACCACCATCACCAGCACCGTGACCGGAAGCGCAATTGCATACAGTCTGGCGAAGAAAGACATGTTCTGATTGATCATCGCGACCGACGGCGCCCAGCCAAGCTGCACGCCGATGTAGAAGATCAGGATGTAGCTCAGCATGAATTCCGGCACGGAAATCGATGCCAGCGTGATCGTCGAGATCAGCTTGTCCGGCCAGCGGTTGCGATAAAGCACCGAAACAAGGCCGAGAATGATGGCGAGCGGCACCGAGATGATGGCGGCGCACCCGGCCAGGAACAGCGTGTTTGAAAGCCGTCCACTGATGGCGGTCGCGATATTCTGGCCATTGGTCAGAGATGTTCCGAGATCGCCGTGCAAAAGACCGACAAGCCACGTGATGTAGCGTTGGTAGACCGGCGCGTTAAGGCCAAGCTCGGCGCGCAGGTTTGCCAAGGCTTCAGGTGTGGCGGATTGGCCGAGAATGGCCTGGGCGACATCGCCGGGCAGCATTTGCGTGCCGGCGAAGATCAGGATCGATACGAAAAAGATCAGCATGAGGCCCAGCGCTAACCGCTGGGCCACAAGCTTGAAAAGGGAGGCGTTCATGGGCGCCTCAGGCCTTCCAGCATTTTACGGGGGCAAGACCGTTCATCAGCTCGAAGACGCCGTTTTCTTCCCAGCCCTGAACATCAGTGCTGACGGCCTGAACGAACTCGTTGAACATCGGGCAGATGAGACCGCCCTCGTCACGCAGGATCTGCGCCATCTGGCTGTACTGTTCCTTGCGCGTTTCCTGGTCGAGTTCGCCCTTGGCTTCCAGCAGAAGCTCGTCGAATTCCTCATTGTAGAAATGCGTGTCGTTCCAGTCGGCGCTTGAAAGATAGGCGGTGGTGTACATCTGGTCCTGAACCGGACGGCCATCCCAGTAGGAAGCGCAGAACGGCGTATTGTTCCAGACATCCGACCAGTAGCCGTCATCGGGCTCGCGCTGGATCTGCAGCGGAATGCCGGCGGCCTGTGCGCTCTGCTGGAAGAGCTGCGCGGCATCGACTGCGCCCGGGAAGGCGGTTTCGGCAACACGCAGAATGATCGGGCTGCCGTCATGACCGGAAGTCTTGTAGAGTTCGGCGGCCTTTTCGGGGTCGTACGAGCGCTGCTCGATGCTGTCGTCGAACAGCGGGTAGCTCTCGTTGATCGGGAAATCATTGCCAACCGAACCATAGCCACGCAGGATCTTTTCGACCATTTCCTCGCGGTTGATGGCGTATTTCAGCGCGTTGCGCAGTTCCCTGTTGTCGAAGGGCGGCTGGTCGCACTGCATGATGAACACGTAGTGACCGCGACCGGCAACATGATCGACGGTGATGTTCGGCGCACGGTCAAGCAGACCGGCAACGCGCGGCGCGACCTGGTTGACGATATCGACCTGACCGGACTGAAGCGCTGCATTGCGCGCCGTCGCATCATTGATGATGGTCATCTCGATCGTGTCGAAGTGACCGCGGCTTTCGTCCCAGTAGTCTGCGAACTTCTCGAAGGTGTAGCGAACGCCCGGCTCGGCCTCGACGATCCTGTAGGCGCCGGTACCGATGCCGGCGGTCGGATCTTCGCGGCCGCCGCCCGGCTGGATTGCCAGATGGAAGTCGGAAAGGAGATAAGGAAGGTCCGCCGTCGGCACATCGACCTCGACGATCAGGTTTTCACCATCGACGCGGATATCGGAAATGCCGCGCATGATGCCGAGCGCGCCGGACTTGGAATCCTCATCGGAATGGCGCAGCAGCGTCTGGCGCACATCTTCCGGCGTCATCGTCTCGCCATTGTGGAACTTGACGCCCTGGCGGATCTTGAAGGTCCAGGTCTTGGCGTCGTCGGAGGCCTCGAAGGATTCAGCTAGACGCGGGTTCAGCGAGCCGTCTGCGTTCACTTCGAGAAGCTGTTCGCCATAGGCGCGGACAACGTGGAACGGCACCTGGCTGGCAATCAGCGCCGGGTCGAGCGAGGTGGTGGACGAGCCGCCGCCGAGGCCCATGCGCAGCGTGCCGCCCTTGACCGGCTCCTGCGCCATGGCCATGCGGCCGAACATCGAATTGGCGGCAACGGCACCGACGCCAAGCGCCGAGGTGCGGGCGATGAATGCACGGCGGGACATGCCGCTCTTCAAAATGCCGGGTGTGAGAAATTTCCGATAATTGTTCATTTTGCTTCCCTCTTGGTTTGGATTTGTCCGCAAACGAGGCGGCTCGTGAGCCTCTCTGGTGGGGCGGAATAAAATTGCTGGAACGAGCCCGTAAGAAACTTTGCCCGGTCGCAGCTAACGACTGCCGGGCCGCTCGCCGACAAAGCGGCCAGCGCCATCGGCATCGAAAACGGAATGTACACGCTCGAATTCCGCCAGCTTTTCGGCGACCTCACCTTCCGGAACGCACGTACGCCGCGCCTTGAGGTCGGTGTGCAGCAGCAGCGTCTCGACGGTTGCCGCCAGTTCGCCGTCGCCGCGGAAAAGCCGGTGGAACAGATGCATCTTCTTGCCCTGGCCGGATAGCAATTGCGACGTCGCCGTCAGCCTGTCGCCCTCGTGAACCTCGTTCAGATAGCGCACATGGCTTTCGACGGTGAAATAGCTAAGCCCGCCGGCGAAATAGGCTGCATCCGCGCCGATCAGCGCCATGAAGCCATCTGTAGCCTTGGAGCCGGCCTCCAGATAGAAGGCCTCGTTCATGTGGCCGTTATAATCGGTCCATGACGGCGGCACCTGGCGGCTAAGCGTCACGGGAAGGCCATCGCGCGCTCCGGCGACAACAAGATCGGCCTCATGCGCCGACACGACCTTGCCGGCGGCATTGTCGCTGACCTTCAGCGCCCGCAGGATGCCAACAAGGTTGTCGTCGCGCTCCCGCTCCAGCGACCGGATCGACTTTTCACCCGACTGGTCGTTCGACTGCCCAGCGATCAGCTCGACAAGCTCGTCGTTGAATTCCGGCACGTCCATGAGCTTTGTCCACGGCCAGGAAAGCGCCGGGCCGAACTGCGCCATGAAATGCTTCATGCCAGCTTCGCCACCGGCAATCCGATAGCTTTCGAACAGACCCATTTGGGCAAAGCGCAGGCCGAAGCCCATCCGGATCGCCTCGTCGATGTCTTGCGTTGTGGCGACGCCATCCTTCACCAGCCACAGGCTTTCGCGCCAGATCGCCTCCAACAGCCGGTCGGCGATATGGGCATCAATTTCCTTCTTCACTGTCAGCGGGTACATGCCGATGGCGGTGAGGATGTCGGCAGCCTTCGCGCAGGTCGCCTCATCGCCCACGAGTTCGACGAGCGGCAGCAGATAGACCGGGTTGAACGGATGGGCGACGATGGCGCGGGCACCCTTTTCATTCAGCTCAGAGGGTTTGAAACCGGACGTGGACGAACCGATGATCGCCCCCTTTCCCGCCGCCGCAGAAATCGCTGCATGGGTTTCATGCTTCAGCGCCAACCGTTCCGGCACGCTTTCCTGTACCCAGATGGCACCGCAGACAGCCTCTTCAAGTGTGTCACAGAAGGTCAGCGCCCCTTCGACGGGCAGCGGCTTATCGTAGAGCGCCGGCAGCGAGCGGCGGGCATTGGCGATGACCTCGCCAATCTTCCGTTCGGCTTCCGGATCGGGATCGAACACTGCGACATCAAAACCATTCAGCAGGAAGCGTGCGGCCCAGCCGCCGCCGATCACGCCGCCGCCGATAATGGTGACCTTTGATGGGCCATCCGAACTCATCAGGCAGCCCCCTTCGGCGCACGTTTGACCAGACCGAGCTTTTCACGCACGGCCTCCGGCCCGATGACGCGACCGCCCATGTTTTCAGCAATCGTGACCGCTTTTTCGACGAGTTGGGCATTGGTGGCGAGCACGCCCTTCGACAGATAGATATTATCCTCAAGCCCGACGCGGATATTGCCGCCGGCAAGCATGGCGGCTGCCGCATAGGGCATCTGATCACGACCGAGCGAGAAGGCCGACCAGTGCCAGTCTTCCGGAACATTGTTGACCATGGCCATGAAGGTGTTGAGGTCGTTCGGCGCGCCCCATGGCACGCCCATGCATAGCTGCACCAGCGCCGGCGATGTCAAAATGCCTTCCTTGACCAGCTGTTTGGCGAACCAGAGGTGGCCGGTGTCGAAAGCCTCGATCTCCGGCTTCACGCCGAGATCCGTCATCATCTGCCCCATGGCGCGCAGCATGCCGGGCGTATTGGTCATCACGTAATCGGCTTCGGCGAAATTCATCGTGCCGCAATCGAGCGTGCACAGTTCCGGCAGGCATTCGGCGATGTGGACGACGCGTTCGGCGGCGCCGATCATGTCGGTTCCGGCTTCATTGACCGGCAACGGCGCTTCCGTCGACCCGAAAGTGATATCGCCGCCCATGCCGGCCGTCAGGTTCAGCACCACATCGACCTCCGCATCGCGGATGCGGTCCGTCACTTCGCGGTAGAGTGCGGGAAGGCGTGACGGCGCGCCGGTTTCGGGATCGCGGACATGACAGTGAACGATGGCTGCGCCCGCCTTGGCGGCATCAATGGCGCTTTTGGCAATCGCTTCCGGTGAACGGGGAACATGGGGCGAGCGGTCCTGGGTACTGCCTGAACCGGTTACGGCACACGTGATGAAGACATCCCTGTTCATTGTCAGAGGCATGAATACTCCTGTTGTGTCACTCCCGTCGTGAAGAGGCGGAGAGCGAGAATTCTCGTTGCGCACAAGCCGGCCTGACCTTGAAGGCCGGGTGCGAATTCCAATTTTTCTCGCGCAGATTGACGCCCTGCGCGGCGTTTAACATGCAGGTATGAATCGGACTTCGGATGCGAGACGCATCCCGGCACGCGGCGTGCAGCCATGTGCATGACCCGGTGGAAAAACAGTCGCATGCCGCTAGGGACAGGCATGCCCCGTCAGGACAGACTTCGTCACCGGCTCGTCCGATTGTCCAGGCGACGGGCCTGAGGCGCGCTGTCGCGAGGACTGACGGTTTCGATGGGCAGGAGAATAGGTTAGCCATGCGCCGGTGTTTTATCCTATTATGCCATTTTATTGTCCAATAAGGCCAATTTCGCCCCATGAACGTCACATTCCTGCTCCTTGACGGCTTTTCGAACCTGGTCTTCTCATGTCTTCTCGAACCGCTTCGCATGGTTCACGATCTTTATCGGGAGGATATCAGATGGCAGGTCATCAGCGCCGATGACGAAGCGGTGGAAAGCTCTTCGCACCTGTTGCTCGTCCCCACGGCAAAGCGCGAGGACATCGAGGCCTCCGATCTTCTCGTTATCATTTCCAGCAACGGTTACCGCCAGCACCCAACGCCTGAAAACCAGCGCCTCGTGATGGCGCTCGCCCGACAGAGCCGTTATGTCATAGGCGCGGATGCCGGTGCATGGATGCTCGCCTCGACCGGTCTTCTGGACGACCTGACGGCAACGCTGCACTGGTCGGTGATCAGCGAGTTTGCGGAGACCTTTCCGGACGTTCACGTCAGCCAGGCAGGCTACGTCAAGGAAGGGCGGCTGTGGAGCTGCGGCGGCGCCTCGACGGCGCTGGAACTGATTCTCGCCTTCATCACCGAGGAGTTTGGCGCGGCCAGGGCGTTCATGGTTTCATCCATGTTCATGCATGATGCAAGCCCACAGCGCGACGGCGCGCGCATGCCGACGGCGCTTTCCGTGCCAGGACGCGGCAAGATGGACGCCATCATCGACATCATGGTGGAAACGATCGAAAATCCGCTGTCGCTCAGCGCGCTTGCCGATCGCGCCCACATGTCGACACGCACCCTTAACCGGCTGTTCAAGGCCGAGCTCGGCATGTCGCCGGGGCAGTACTACCAGAACATCAGGCTGGCTCACGCCCGCGAGATGGCGGAAAACACGGCGCTGGGCCTGCGCGAAATCGCGATCCGCTCCGGCTATTCGAACGCCCCTGCCCTCAGCAAGGCCTTTCGCAAGGCCTATGGGCACTCGCTGCGCAAGATCGAAAAGAAGCCGTGACCGGCCTTCAGTCGCCGTGGCACAGGAGCGAGAGCCGCTCCGTGATCCGCCGGAACATATCCGCCGCCCTCTGGCTGCGGTGGCGGGCGCGCAGCCAGCCATGCACCAGTCCCGTTCCGGTTTCGACATGGACGGAACCGCCGACAGCTTGCGCGGCGGCCTGATAACGCAGCGCGTCGTCATGCAGCGGATCGCATTCGGCGGAATAGATGAAAGTTGGCGGCAGGCGGGCAAGATCGCCGGCCCGCGGCGTTGCCCTCGGATCTTCGGGCGTGCCGCCGCGTACATCGCCATAGCCGCGCAACTCGTCACGGGAAAGCAACGGCGCGTGGGCATGAGTCTCGAAGCTTCCGCCCTCCGGTGCAAAGCCGAGCGAGGGATAGATCAGAACCTGCCCCGCAAGCGCCGGCCCCACCCACGTTCCGGCCACGGAGGCGCAGAGCGACGCGCCGGCACTATCGCCGCAAAGCACCAGCCGGCGCGCCTCTGCAAGCGCGCGCAGGACGGCCATCATATCATCATAGGCCGCCGGATGGCGGTGCTCCGGCGCAAGCCTGTAGTCGACGGACACCACCTGAACGCCGGTCTCGGCGGCAATTTCCGCGCAAACATCGTCATGGCTCTCCAGCCCGCCCAGCACAAAGCCGCCGCCATGGGCATAGACAATGACCGTGTCGGTCTCTGCCCCATAAAAGCGAACCGGCACGCCGTCGATCGTCCCGTCGAGAACCGTGAGCCCTACCGGTCGTCCGGCATGAAAATGCGCCGCCATACGATCGTAAGCCGCCCGCTGCCCGTCCCAGTCGTCACCCTTCAGGTCCGCAGGATAGAAAGCCATTGTTTCATTAACGAAGTCGAGAATGGTCTGGTCCAGATAAGTCGTATAATCCACGAACACGCTCCCTTGGCTGCAGGGATCGTTAGCTCATTTTCCCATCGGCAAACAAGTTCCCGCGAACAGGTCAAAAAGCGAACCACCGATTTGAACGCGAAGCGTTTGAGCTTGCCGAAACGAGGTCGACGGGCAGCGACAAGGCCGGCCGCGCCGTCGACGCCAAGGCTGCCGGACCAGCCAGGAAGGCCGTACTCGACCCGGGCTTCAATGACCTCTACGACGTCCTCGCACTTGCCTCTTCAGCTCCGGATCGGGCAGTCTGTCACTTCGCATACGTAAAGGCATCGACAGAAAGAGATCGACATGCAGGCTGCGCCGTCCGGCAGAGAGGCAAGTTACACCAGCGGCGTTGTCCTGATGTGCGCCGGCGTTGCCTGCCTGAGCGCCAATGATGCAGTAGCCAAGGCGCTGACCTCGCACTACCCGCCGCTTGAGATTCTGTTTCTGCGCAATGTGGTTGCCTTTCCCTTCACCGTGCTCATCGCCATCACCATGGGTGGACGGCAGGCGCTGAAGACCTACCGGCCCGCAGCACACATGCTGCGCGGGGCGCTCTGGGTCTGCGCCACGATGATGTTCTTCACGAGCTTTATATATCTCGGACTTGCGGAGGCCACCGCGCTGATCTTCGTGGCGCCTTTCTTCATTACCCTCATTTCGGCGCTGTTTTTGGGCGAAAAGGTCCATATACGGCGATGGCTGGCGGTCCTCTTCGGTTTTCTCGGCGTTCTCGTGGTCATCCGCCCGGGCGGCGCGACCTTTCAGGCGGCCTCACTGCTGCCCGTTGCCACAGCACTTGTCTACGCATTGCTGATGCTCAGCGCCCGCTGGGTCGATGCGCGTGAGAGTGTGTGGACACTGCTGGTCTATCTGACGGGCACGGCAGCGCTGATCAGCGTGTTCATCGTGCCCTTCGTCTGGGTGCCGGTGCGCCTCGAAGACCTTTGGCTTTTTGCGGCCATCGCCATTTTCGGAACGGCGGGCATGACAATGATGACGCAGGCCTTTCGGCTGACCCCGGCGGTTATTGTCGCGCCGCTGGACTATACCGCACTCATCTGGGCCACGCTGTTCGGCTGGTTGATCTGGCGGGAAAGTCCGGACGCCGCGACCTTCCTGGGCGCGGCGATCATCATCGCCAGCGGCGTTTTCACGATCTTCCGGCAAAAAGGCAAAGCCGCATGACCCTGCAGAAACGTAACATTCACGGACACGGATAACAGATGGCACGCCAACCGCATGCGCCGTTAGCTTTTGATATCCGACCGGCAAGATGGGCGGACTTTGAGGCCGTTATGGGAGAGAAAGGCGGCTGTGGCGGGTGCTGGTGCATGTTATGGAGACGCAGCGCCAGGGCGATGGAAGCCGGAAAGGGTGATGGCAATCGGCAGGCCATGAAGGCGATCTTCGACAGCGGCGCTGTTCCGGGGCTTGTCGCAATGCATGGAGACGAGGCTGTCGGATGGATCCAGGTCGACCGGCGATCGGCATTCCCGCGCCTTGCATCGTCACGAATCCTGAAGCCGGTGGATGAACGGGCGGTCTGGAGCGTTTCATGTTTCCTGGTCGACAAGCGATACCGGCGTCAGGGGCTCTCGCTCAAACTGTTGAACGCGGCTGTCGAATGGGCCCGTATGCACGGGGCAGCAATCATCGAGGGCTACCCGATCGATACGCCAAAAGCAAAATATCCGGCCGTCTATGCCTGGACCGGTTTCATGGGAACATATAGCAGCGCCGGTTTCACCGAGGTCGCCCGCCGATCCGAGACGCGACCGATCATGCGAAAGCAGTTGAAAAATGATGGAGAGGATTGAGATGATCAAAGGCAGATGCGAATGCGGCGCGGTCGCTTTCGAGGTGGAAAATGTGCGCGACACCGTCACGATCTGCCATTGCAGCCAGTGCAGACGAACCAGCGGTCATCTCTGGGCATCGACCCACGCGCCATTCGACAAGCTGACATTCCTGAATGACGAAGGACTGCGATGGTATGCATCGTCTGATCATGCAAAACGCGGCTTCTGCACGCATTGTGGATCCAGCCTGTTCTATCGCATGAATGACGAAGCAGGCATCGGCATCGCCGCCGGTTGCCTGGACGACACCTCCACCTTGCACGTCAGCAAACATATCTTCGTTGCCGACAAGGGCGACTACTATCCTCTGCCCCGGTCGCGAGCCACGATCGATATGGACTGATGTTGGGCCAGCCATAGTCGAGACGTATCCGGCGCCCGATCCGGCAAGAGAGTGACCGGCCTCCGCCGTTCTAGGCCGCAAGCGATTGTTCCGTAGGTTTGGCCGCGTCGAAAGGCAAAGTCATCAAAGCCTATGACAGTGAGTTTATCGCTCTGATCGGCTATACGTCGGCGAACCACCCGCAGCAGCGTGTCGTTGCCCACCGGCATCATGAGGCGATTGGCAAAGGCGGCAGCCGTTCTGCCGCCGAGTGCCAGGCCAAGATGGTGGACGACAGTTTCCAGCCGTTGAGTGCGCCGTCCATAGCGGGCCAACACACCGCCATCGAACTGCTCGCAGAATACGCGCCGACCGCAGAGGACAGAATCGCACCAGAACCGGCGCGCGACTATCGTCAACTTTACACGCCGACCAGAAAGTGGAAGGTCAGCAGGTCGGCGAACATATCGGCTTTGAACTCTCGGCTCGCTCGTCCGCAGTCCGGATATCTTCCCAAGGGGGTGGCGCGACCGTAACAGGATCTGAACGCTATCCGCTACAACCTTCACTTCATCTACTGAAAAGCCGTCAGGCGCGAGACTCGCGTGCGGAATTCGATGTCGCATAAGCTGATTCTCAAGTGAATTAGCAAAAGCCTGCCTTCCAACAGCAGCAAAGTGCGTCAGAGTTAGTTCTCAGTGGAAATACGGGGCAGTTCTCAGCGAAAATCAACAATCAAAGGTTGGAGTTTTGCCGACTTTGTGCGCTTGAGGGCGCGAGTGTTTCGGAATTGTGCCTGCGCTTCGGGATATCTCGTCGAACGGGCTATGTCTGGCTGAAGCGCGTCAGATCTGGCGAGGCGGCGCAGGAACGCTCGCGGCGTCCGCCTTCAAACAAGTCAAAAGGGGCATTCGATCGCTGGCGCGACCTCTACAACCATTATCGGCCTTATCAGGGCATCGCCATGGCCGTGCCCGCCAGCCGTTACCGCCCATCGTCGCGCAGCTTTCCCGCCCCTGCTCCGGAGCCTGTTTACGATCCGGGCAAGATCGTCAGGCGAGTCAGTAGCACCAGAGCCTACGTCGCCTTCAAGGGGCAGGCCTGACGCATGCCAAACGCCTTTCAGGGCGAGGCACTCGCCATCAGACCCTTGGAGACCGACGGCCAATACCGCGTGTTCTTCGCAGCAAACCTGTCAGCCATATCTCCGGGCTTTACATCAAGCCCGAGCTTCCAGGCGGTTCAAGACATTGAATTCAGGATATTTTCTGCAACCATTTATCATATGGCCTGGATCCTCCGGTCAAGCCCGAGGATGACTCGGCATGGGTGGGTGGGGCCTTACTCAACCGAAGCCGCGAAGAGAAAAGCGATGTCGTGAAATTCAATAAAGACACGAAATTCAGCGATTTCAACGCTTTTCGATGTTCTCGCGATTATTGAACCGGACACGATTGGCCCAAACGACGCGTCAGTTGGTGCGGTGCATCGGGTTCGGAATATCGGGATGAACCTCGGCGGCCATCAGGCCCTTCGGTCCGTCGCCGAATCGCACCAGCACGCTCTGGCCCTGGACCAGTTCGGTCAGGCCGTAGCGGCGCAGCGTCTCCATGTGGATGAAGATATCCTCGGTGCCCTCGCCGCGGGTCAGGAAGCCGAAGCCCTTTTCGCGGTTGAACCATTTGACGATCACCCGCTCCAGCCCGCTCGTCGCCTCGACATGGACATGGGTCTTGACCGGCGGCAGCTGCGAGGGATGGACGGCGGTGGACTGGTCCATGGACAGGATGCGGAACGCCTGATAGCCGCGCTCGCGCTTCTGCACCAGCGCCACGACGCGGGTGCCTTCCAGTATGGTCTGGTAGCCGTCCTTGCGCAGGCAGGTGACGTGGAGGAGAATATCGTCCATGCCGTTGTCCGGCACCACGAAACCAAAACCCTTGCCGACGTCGAACCACTTCACGAAGCCGGTAACCTCGAGCAGTTCCCCGGCTTCAAGGCCCGCATCCTCTGCGGCAGAATATCTTCCCGCTTGAGACCTCTCGGCCATGTTGCCCCCGCTCCTTGAAAAACCCAGGCCGCGAATTAACTG
Source organism: Martelella mediterranea (assembly GCF_021021415.1). GTDB lineage: Bacteria > Pseudomonadota > Alphaproteobacteria > Rhizobiales > Rhizobiaceae > Martelella > Martelella mediterranea_C. The sequence goes on from NZ_JAINWJ010000001.1 coordinate 128,719, forward strand.
ATTCTTCACAGAAGAATAACATTCATCCATCTGATTCCTGCAATACCCAAACGCATGAAATCGGGAATTGCGGGTCAACGCCGCAGAAATTTTCAGTTTAGCCCACAGGAAAGTGACCTATGCATTATCTCCACACCATGGTCCGCATAACGGATATCGACGCCTCGCTGCGATTCTACTGCGAGTTGATGGGGCTGAAGGAAGTCCGCCGGATCGAGAACGAAAAGGGCCGGTTCACCCTGATTTTCCTCGCCGCACCCGCCGATCTCGAAAAGGGCGACAACGACCACGTGCCGAAGCTGGAGCTGACCTATAACTGGGATCCGGAAGAATATTCCGGCGGCCGCAATTTCGGCCACCTCGCCTATCGGGTCGAAAATATCTATGATTTCTGCCAGAAGATGGCGGATGCCGGCGTCACCATCAACCGCCCGCCGCGCGACGGCCATATGGCATTTGTGCGCTCGCCCGACGGCATTTCGGTTGAAATCCTGCAGGAAGGCGATGCGCTGCCGCCGCAGGAGCCCTGGGCTTCGATGCAGAACACCGGAAGCTGGTAAGAGGACTTTTCCGCTGACCGTGCAAGCACGGATTTTAGGCGGAAAAAACAAATACTTATTGAGGCGCCGCAACCGGCGCCTCTGATGTGTCTTTTTTTTGAAGAATTCGCTGATTTGCGCTTGCGGCAATTCATCTGCCTGATTATAAGGGCGCCCAGCGAACGCATGCGCCCTTCGTCTATCGGTTAGGACGCCAGATTTTCATTCTGGAAAGAGGGGTTCGATTCCCCTAGGGCGTGCCATCCTTTGCGCGAGGTCATTGACCTTTTGCGGGATGTTTCCGGAGCCTGGATGCTTCGAGAATGGTGTTTGCTGCGGCGGCGGTTCCGGCTTTGCGGTGACCGCCGTTTTTGAAATGTGCGCCCTTCGTCTATCGGTTAGGACGCCAGATTTTCATTCTGGAAAGAGGGGTTCGATTCCCCTAGGGCGTGCCATTTCAAAACCTTCGGTTTCCCAGCCGAAAGAATTCCCCGCATTTCATTTTATGATGTAACGGCCGCATCGATGATTCGCAGCTGAACGCGGCGCTGGCCCTGCCAGTGGTCGCCGGAAAGCGTTCCCGCGACATGCAGGCTGCGTCCGCGGCTGCCAAGCAGAAGCTCGCCCAGAGGCTTGTCGGCAGCACGGAAGGCGATGCCATCCAGCGCCGTCCCCTCCGCGCTTTCAAGCCGCACCTTCACATGGCCGCCTGCGCCGATCACGCGCGCGTCGCGCACCCTGTGCTGCGGCAGCGCGAAGATCGGCTGCGGATGGCCGGAGCCGTAGGGGCCCGCCGCTTCCAGCCGGTCGATCAGGTCAAGCGTGGCGCCCGAGGCGCTGAGCGCGCCGTCGATCTTCAACACCGCGTCGGCCGCGAGCGCCTCGACGGCGTCGCACGCGTGGTCCTCAAAGAAGGCCCGAAGCGCCGAGAGCTTCTCGCGCGTCACCGTCAGGCCGGCGGCCATGGCATGCCCGCCGCCCTTGACCAGCAGCCCCTGCTCCACCGCCATGCGCACCATCCGCCCGAGGTCGAAGCCAGAAATCGACCGGCCGGAACCGGTACCGCGGCCATTGGCATCGAAGGCGATGGCGAAGGCGGGCCGCCCGAACCTGTCCTTCAGGCGCGAGGCCAGCAGGCCGACGATGCCGGGATGCCAGCCCTGGCGGGCGGTCACGATCACGCCCGCGCCGCTGCCATCGCCGAATTCGGCGATCGCGTCGGCCTCCGCCTCCTGCAGCATCGCCGTCTCGATCGCCTGGCGCTCGCGGTTGAGCTGGTCGAGGCGTTCGGCGATCGCCTCTGCCTCTTCCGTATCATCGACGGTCAGAAGCCTACTGCCGAGCGCCGCGTCGCCGATCCGCCCGCCGGCGTTGATGCGCGGGCCGATGAGGAAACCGAGGTGATAGGGCGTCACCGGCCCTGCGAGGCCGGCGCGCTTGAACAGCGCCGCGAGACCGGGATTGGAGAGCGAACGCGCCACGATCAGCCCCTTGACCACATAGGCGCGGTTCAGCCCCCTGAGCGGCACCACGTCGCACACCGTCGCCAGCGCCACCAGATCGAGCCAGGACAGGAGATCGATCCGCCCGGCCCGCATGTCGCCGGCCTGGCGCAGCGCGCGGTGGGCGGCGACCAGAACGAGAAACACAACGCCGGCGGCGCAGAGATGCCCCTGCCCCGACAGATCGTCCTCGCGGTTGGGGTTCACCAGCGCTGCGCATTCCGGCAGGTCGACGCCGACCTGATGGTGGTCGATCACCACGACATCGACGCCGAGTGCCTTCGCCGCCGCAAGCGATTCGTGGCTGGTGGAACCGCAATCCACGGTCACGATCAGTTTCGCGCCGTCCCTGATCAGGCTTTCGATCGCCTGCGGGTTCGGCCCGTAGCCCTCGAAGATCCGGTCGGGGATATAGATCTCGACCTCGAGGCCGAGCATGGTGAGGAAGCGGTACATGAGCGCCGACGAACAGGCCCCGTCGACGTCGTAGTCGCCGAAGATCGCGACCTTTTCGCCGCGTTTGACGGCTTCGATCAGGCGCGCGACCGCTGCCTCGCAATCGGTCAGGCTGAAAGGGTCCGGCATCAGCGAGCGCAGGGTCGGGTCGAGAAAGGCGGGCGCGTCGTCCACCGGCACATCGCGGCCGGCCAGCACCCGGGCAATCAGCTCGGACAGGCCGTGGTTCTGCGCCATGGCCAGCGCCCGGTTTTCGCCGGCTGGCCCCAGACGCGGCACCCAGCGCAATTCGCGCGCGGAACGATCCACGCCCAGAAATGCCCGGGGGCTCGCCTTGCGCTGGGCGGCAGTATCAGTCATCAGGCCTCGGCTCCGCTTTGACGTTCTGCCCTTCATAGCGCCTGATGCGCCCCGATGTCATCGGCTGATCGCGACGACGCATGGCAGCCGAAGCGCGAATCCGGAGCAGGAACCGCGCTTCAGGGCTTTTCGATGCGGATAACCTGCGGCTTGCCGACGATGTAGCCATCGCTCTCCATCGCCTTGACGGCGTTTCGGATCGAAAGCTCGGTGGTGGCGTGGGTGACCATGATAATGGTCTTGGTCGGCGCGTCGCGCTCGCCATTGGCCGAATGCTGCACGATCGATTCGAGCGAGATCTGGTTGTCGGCCATGCGCCGGGCAATCGCCGCGATCACGCCGATCCGGTCGGCCACCCGCATGCGGATGAAATAGCCGCCCTCATGGCTGCGCATGCGCGCCCGCTTGTAGGGCTCCAGCGATTTCGCCGGCCGGCCGAGCGCCGGCACGGTCTGCGCGCCGGGGCGCGACTTGGCGATATCGGCGATATCGCCAAGTACGGCGGAGGCCGTGGCATCGCCCCCCGCCCCCGGGCCGACCATCAGCAGGTCGCCGAGAATATCGGATTCGATCGCCACCGCATTGGTAACCCCATCGACCTGTGCGATCACGGTATCATGCGGCACCATGGTGGGGTGCACGCGCTGTTCGATGCCGCCGCCCGTGCGCTGGGCAACGCCCAGGAGCTTGATGCGATAGCCGAGTTCGGCCGCCGCGCGGATATCGTCCTGGGTGATGTTGGAGATACCCTCGAGATAGATATCGTCGCAGGAAATCTCGCAGCCGAAGGCAAGCGAGGTCAGGATCGCGAGCTTGTGGGCGGTGTCATTGCCGTTGATGTCGAAGGACGGATCGGCCTCGGCATAGCCAAGGCGCTGGGCCTCCTTCAGGCAGTCCTCAAAGGACAGCCCCTCCTTTTCCATCCGCGTCAGGATGTAATTGCAGGTGCCGTTCATGATGCCGTAGACGCGGGTCATGGTGTTGCCGGTGAGCGATTCGCGCACGGCCTTGATCACCGGAATGCCGCCGGCGACGGCCGCCTCGAAATTCAGCAGCACGCCCTTTTCCTCGGCGAGCGCCGCGAGCGCCACGCCGTCTTCGGCGAGCAACGCCTTGTTGGCGGTCACGACATGAATGCCCCGCTCCAGCGCCGCATTCACCGCATCCTTCGCGGCCCCGCTCGCGCCGCCGATGAGCTCGACCAGCACGTCGATATCGCCCTCGCGCGCCATCGCCGCCGGATCTTCGTACCATGTGGCCGAGGTGACATCGATGCCGCGATCCTTGCTGCGGTCGCGCGCCGATACCGCCGTCACCATAATGGCGCGACCGCAGGCGGTGGCGAGGTTTTCATATCGCTCGCTGATGATGCGCACAAGCGAGGCGCCGACGGTTCCAAGACCGGCGACGCCGATTTTCAGGGCATCTGCCATGGGGTATTCCTACTGACCCGAATTTCACGTTCGGACGCAAGCGTCCGCGCTTCATTTAGATCGTTTCGGCGGCAATTGAAACATTCCGGGCCGGGAAATTTGGAAGGGCCTGCACAGGAACGGCATCGAGCGGAAACATTCACGCTCCTGCTTCACCTTCGCTGTGGACGAAAACTTCCGCCGGGTCCGCAAGTTGCGAATAGTGGGCCTGCGATTTGTGTATAGTCTTGACCAGATCGCCAACGGTGGCGCTGGAGAAAAGATACTCATCCATAATCACCACAGCGAACTCGTCCTCAAGAGCCATGCCCAGCTCGAGGATATCGATCGAGTTGACGCCCAGATCGTCCAACGTAGCCAGCTCAACGACGTCGCGCTCGGCCGAGCCGATGACGGCGATGATCGTTTTCTTTACCCGGCCAAAGGTTTCACTCATCCGCAGTTCCTCCGCTTGAAGCCCTGCCGCGAGCGCCGGCTTCGCCTGCCAGCCAGGCAAATTCCCAACGTGAACCATTCCCGCAAGGTTTCTCTTGTTATTCATGATAGCGCTACCACCCCTGATTTAAAAGAGGATTCTTCCCCAGCGATAAACTAATTCTCGTCAGAGGAATGCGGTATTGGTTATGAACCTGGCATGAACATTGGGCGATCAGGAAAGCCATCGCCTTCCTGATCGAATTGCGAGAGGGGGGCACCTTGCCGCTACACTATCGATGCGCCTTCAGCGACACGATGTTGTCGGGCGCGACCTCAGTGGTGGCGAAGAAACGCTTGAGGTTGCGCGCGGCCTGGCGGATGCGGTGCTCGTTTTCGACCAGCGCGATGCGCACATGATCGTCGCCCTGCTCGCCGAAGCCGATGCCGGGGGCAACGGCGACATCGGCCTTTTCCACCAGCAGCTTGGAGAATTCAAGCGAGCCCATCTCCGCGAAAGGCTCGGGGATCTTCGCCCAGGCGAACATGGTCGCCGCCGGCGGGGTCACCTGCCAGCCGGCCTTGGCGAAGCTTTCGACCATGACGTCGCGACGCTTGTGGTAGATTGAGCGGACCTCCGCGATATCCGAGCCATCGCCGTTCAGCGCGTGCGTGGCGGCAACCTGGATCGGGGTGAAAGCGCCGTAATCGAGATAGGACTTCACCCGCGCGAGCGCCGAGATCAGCCGCTCATTGCCGACGGCAAAGCCCATGCGCCAGCCCGGCATGGAATAGGTCTTGGACATCGAGGTGAACTCGACCGCGACGTCCTTGGCGCCCGGCACCTGGAGCACGGAGGGCGGCGGCGCGCCATCGAAATAGATTTCCGAATAGGCGAGATCGGAGAGCACGATAAGCTCGTGCTTCTTCGCAAAGGCAACGACCTCGCGATAGAAATCCAGGCTCGCCACCTGCGCGGTCGGGTTCGACGGGTAGTTGAGCACCAGCGCGATCGGCTTGGGGATCGAGTGTTTCACCGCCCGCTCGACCGGCCCAAAGAAGCTGTCATCCGGCTCCACCGGGATCGAACGGATCACGCCGCCGGCCATCAGGAAGCCGAAGGCGTGGATCGGATAGGTCGGGTTCGGGCAAAGGATCATATCGCCGGGCGCGGTGATTGCCTGCGCCATGTTGGCAAAGCCTTCCTTGGAGCCGAGCGTGGCGACGATTTCGGTCTCCGGGTTCAGCTTGACGCCGAAACGGCGGGCATAATAGCCGGCCTGGGCGCGGCGCAGACCGGGAATGCCCTTGGACGAGGAATAGCGGTGGGTGCGCGGATCGCGCACGACCTCGCACAGCTTGTCGACCACGGATTGCGGGGTCGGAAGATCGGGATTGCCCATGCCAAGGTCGATGATATCGGCGCCCGCCGCTCGCGCGCTCGCTTTCAAACGGTTGACCTGTTCGAAAACGTATGGCGGCAGTCGCCTGACCTTGTGGAACTCTTCCATCTTCTTCCTCTTGGAACACTGGGTTGAACGATCCTTGCCTTTCGAAGGATCGTCGAAACGAGAGCAGGAAAAACCGCCCTTACGCAACAATCAACTGCACTTGCGTCGATTTTGCGGCAGAAATCCTAATACTCTGTTTCATCCTTGCCACAGAGGAAGGCAAGAACGGAGGTTTTTGGAGGATTACTGGGGGGCGGGAATGCCGGCCAGTCCGTCGAGCTTGGTCGTCATGGTCGCGACCTCTTCATCGGTAAACTGCGGATAGGCCGCCGTGCCGGTATCGCAGACGTCCGGCTCGCCGCAGGTGGTGGAGCAGGCGGCAAGAAGCGAGGCCGCCGCCACAAGGGTTACACTCAAGATCATCCGGCCGAATTTCATCGCATCTCTCCAGGCGCCGCGGCGGCGCAAATCAGTCGCCGGCAAATCTGCCCGGTTTGGCGGCCGGGTGCAAGCAGGTCAGTCTTCCGTTCGCCCCTCGCCTTCCCGGTCACGCTCGTAGCGATGGGCGACCGGCAGCGGCGGAAGCCAGGATTCGCGCCGGATCGTCCACAGTTCATAGGTCGGCTTGAAACGGTCGGGCTGATCGAACGTGCCGAGATTGATCTCGATTTCATCGCCGCTCACGGCATAGACCGGCGAACCGCAGGTCGGGCAGAAATACCTGTCTTCGAAGCAGCTCGCCTCGCCCGCAATGCTGACGGCGGTCTCGGGGAAGATCGCGGCCGCCTGGAACGGCGCGCCGTGATGCTTGCGGCAATCGAGGCAATGGCACACGCCCACCCGATAGGGCTCTCCCGACACCGCAATCCGCACCCTGCCGCAAAGGCATCCGCCCGTTATCCATTCCATGATCTCGTCTCCTCGTTGGCGTCCACCCCTTGCAAGCGGCACTTGAAAGGCTAAAACGCATTCCCATGCAGTTCGATCCTCCCTTGATAGCGGCAACGCTGATCCGGCGCTACAAGCGCTTTCTGTTCGATGCCGTTCTGGAGGACACCGGGGAGACGATCACCGGCTCCTGCCCCAATACCGGCTCGATGCTCGGGCTCAATACGCCCGGCTCGCGCATCTGGCTGTCGCGCAATGACGACGGCAAGCGCAAATATCCCCACCGCTTCGAGCTGATCGAGGCCGATGGCACCGTCGTCGGCGTGAATACCGGTCTGCCGAACCGGCTTGTCGAAGAGGCGATCCGGATGGGCATGGTGGCCGATTTTGCCGACTACCCCGTGATCCGGCGCGAACAGAAATATGGCCGCCAGAGCCGTATCGACCTGCTGCTGTCGGCCGATGACCGGCCCGACCTTTACATCGAGGTCAAGAATGTCCACTTCATCCGCACGCCCGGTCTCGCGGAATTTCCCGATACGCCGACGGCGCGCGGAACCCGGCACCTGGCCGAGCTTGCGGATATGGTCGCGGCGGGAAAACGGGCGGCGATGGTCTATCTGATCCAGCGCGGCGATTGCGAAGGCTTCGCCATCGCCGCCGATCTTGACCCGGTCTATGCCGAGGCCTTCAAATGCGCCCGTCGCGCCGGCGTCGAGGCCTATGCGATAAAATGCAATGTATCCCGTGACAGCATCACGCCAGATGGTACAGTATTGGTTGATAACATGTAAGCGCACACGCCAGGGCGGTGCGGAGGATGACCATGGTAAATTACGCCGATGCGGCAACCGCGCCGCTGAAGAATGACGGTACAATCCGCCTTTATGATGAGGCAGGCTTTGAGAAGATGCGCCAGGTCTGCCGCATCACCGCCGGCTGTCTCGACAGCCTCGCCGATCTGATCAAGCCGGGCGTCACCACCGAGGAGATCGACCGCCACGTGCTGCAGTACGGTCTCGACCACGGCGTGGTGCCGGCAACGCTCGGCTATCGCGGCTACAAATATTCAAGCTGCACCTCGATCAATCATGTCGTCTGCCATGGCATGCCCAATGCCAAGCCGCTGCGCGAGGGCGACATCATCAATGTCGACGTCACCTATATCCTCGACGGATGGCACGGCGATTCGAGCCGGATGTATCCGGTAGGGCAGTTGAAGCGGGCGGCCGAACGGCTCTTGGAAGTGACCTACGAATCGTTGTTGCGCGGCATTGCCGCAGTGAAGCCCGGCGCGCGCACTGGCGCCATCGGCGAGGCGATCCAGACCTATGCCGAAAGCGAGCGCTGTTCGGTGGTGCGCGATTTCTGCGGCCACGGCGTCGGCCGGCTGTTCCACGATGCGCCCAACATTCTGCATTACGGCCGCAAGAACGAGGGACCGGAACTGAAGGAAGGCATGATCTTCACCATCGAGCCCATGCTCAACCTCGGCAAGCCCCATGTGAAGGTGCTGAATGACGGCTGGACCGCAGTGACCCGCGACCGCTCGCTTTCGGCCCAGTACGAGCATACCGTCGGCGTCACCAGCGAAGGCTGCGAGGTGTTCACGCTGTCGCCCGGCGGCTACGACCGTCCGGGGCTGACACCCGCGCTTTAGGTCGTTTCAGGATTGGAACCGATGTTGCCTGCTATCGCTCCAGGAGCCGCATGAAGAAACCGCCCGCCAAAGGCAAACCAGCCGGCCTTGAAGAAGACGGCCCCGACGAACGGACGTTCTTCGCCGATCAACCGCCCGAACGTCCGTTTAGGGGCGGCGATATCCGCGACAAGACGCCGAGCCATGTCCACGGCCATCGCGACCGGTTGCGCGCCCGTTTCAGGGAGAGCGGGGCCAACGCGCTCGCCGATTACGAAATCCTCGAACTGCTGCTGTTCCGGCTGATCCCGCGCCGCGATACCAAGCCAATCGCCAAGGCGCTGATCGAGCGGTTCGGCTCGCTTGGCGGCGTGTTCGGCGCGCCGGCGGAACTGCTGCAGGAGGTCCCGGGCATCGGCGAGACCGTCGCCTTCGACCTCAAACTGATGTCGGCTCTGGCGCAGCGCAGCCTGAAAAGCTCGCTGAAGGACCGCCCGATCCTCGGATCATGGTCGTCGGTGATCGACTATTGCAACGCGGCCATGGCGCACGAGACCCGCGAACAGTTCCGCATCCTATTTCTCGACAAGCGCAACAAGCTGATCGCCGACGAAATCCAGGGCATCGGCACGATCGATCATACGCCGGTCTATCCGCGCGAGGTGATCAAGCGGGCGCTGGAACTGTCGGCCACGGCGATCATACTGGTCCACAACCACCCCTCCGGCGACCCGACCCCTTCGCGCGCGGATATCGACATGACCCATATGATCATCAACAGCGCCAAGCCGCTCGGCATCACGGTGCATGACCACATCATCATCGGCAAGGATGGCTATGTCAGCTTCAAGGGCTTAAAGCTCATCTGAGGCCATAGACTCGGCATGCAGCTTGTGGCTGTATGTAATGAAAACATCACGGAGCGGGACCATATTGCGCCGCAAACGCCGCGCTGTTGCGGCGCGGGAACCATTTCACGTAAAGCATTTCGCATGTCAGGCGGAATCTTCCGGCGACGGCGGACATGCGGCAGAACGATAGGATTGTGCCTTCCGGCACATGTCTTTGAATTTGAATAACCAAATCGGGGTGATTTTATGAATTCTTACGATCTGGTCGTCATCGGCAGCGGTCCGGCCGGCCGGCGCGCCGCGGTGCAGGCCGCCAAGCTCGGCAAGACGGCGCTCGTCATCGACAAGGGCTCTCAGGTGGGCGGGGTCTCCGTCCACACCGGCACCATCCCGTCCAAGACGATGCGCGAAACCGTGCTGAACCTCACCGGCTGGCGTGAGCGCGGCTTCTACGGCCGCTCCTACCGCGTCAAACAGAAGATCACCGCCGACGACCTGCGCGCCCGCCTGATCAAGACGCTGGATTACGAGATCGACGTGCTGGAATGGCAGTTCGAGCGCAATCGCGTCGAGCAGGTGCGCGGCTTCGCCCATTTCGTCGATGCCCATACGATCGAGATCGAGAAGGACAGCGGTGAAATCCAGCGCGTTCACGCCGAAGCCGTGCTGATCTCGGTCGGCACAAGGCCGTACCGCCCGCCGAACGTGCCGTTCGATGGCCAGACGGTGATGGACAGCGACGAGCTGCTCAACATCAAGGCGATTCCGCGTTCTATGATCGTCGTCGGCGCCGGCGTGATCGGCATCGAATATGCGACCATCTTTTCCGCGCTCGATACCCAGGTGATCGTGGTCGAGCCGCGCGACAGCATGCTGGATTTCATCGACCGCGAGATCCGCGACAATTTCGCGGCCCAACTGCGCGACCGCAACGTCAAGCTTCTGTTCGGCGCGGGCGCGGACAAGGTCGAGAAGATCGCCGACGGCAAGGCGCGTGTCACGCTCTCCAACGGCCGGGTGCTGATGGCCGAATCGGTGCTGTTTGCCGCCGGCCGCCAGGGCGCGACCGACACGCTGAACCTTCAGTCCGTGGGGCTGGAGGCCGACCGTCGCGGCCGCATCAAGGTCGATCCGATCACCTTCCAGACCGATGTGCCGCATATCTACGCCGCCGGCGATGTGATCGGCTTCCCTGCCCTTGCCTCGACCTCGATGGAACAGGGCCGCATCGCCGCCCGCCACGCCGTGGGCGCGGAGGCCGAGGAGCCGCCGCAATTCTTTCCCTACGGCATTTACGCCGTGCCGGAAATGTCGACCTGCGGCATGACCGAGGAGGAAATTCAGGAACGCGGCATCGCTTATGAATGCGGCATCGCCTTCTTCCGCGAAACCTCGCGCGGTCACATCATGGGCATTCAGAACGGGCTGCTGAAGATGATCTTCTCGCTGAAGACCCATCGTCTGCTCGGCGTCCATATCGTCGGTGAGGGCGCGACCGAACTCATCCATATCGGCCAGGCGGTGCTGAACCTGAAGGGCACGGTGGAGTATTTCGTCGAGAATACCTTCAACTATCCGACCCTTGCCGAAGCCTACAAGATCGCCGGCCTCGATGCTTCCAACAGGATCGCGATGCTGGAGGCCGCCGAGCAGAGCGAATAGGCCATGTTCGAGGCGCTGCTGGCCGAATGGCAACTGTCACCGGCCGGCGCGCCGATCGTGACGGCGACCGGCGCATTGCTGCCGGTGCTCCGCAACGGCCGGCCGGCAATGCTGAAGCGGTTCACCGATCCGGAGGAAGCCATCGGCGCCGCCCTGCTCAAATGGTGGGACGGCGATCGCGCAGCCCGCATTCTCGCCGAAGCCGACAATGCGATCCTGATGGAGCGGGCGACGGGTTCAGTATCGCTGACCGCCCTTTCTCTTTCCGACGAGGATGATCGCGCCTGCCGCCAGATCTGCGCCACCGCCGCGCGGCTACATGCCCACCGCCCTGCCCCTTTGCCTGCGCTGACGCCGCTCGACCGCTATTTCCGGGCGCTGCTGGAGGCGACGCCCGGCGAACACCCATTCCTCGACCGGGCGTCGGACGAGGCGCGCCGCCTGCTCGACGAACCGCGGGATCTCCGCCCGCTGCACGGCGACCTGCACCACGGCAATATTCTGGATTTCGGCGACCGCGGCTTTCTTGCCATCGACCCCAAGGGGCTTTACGGCGAGCGCGCCTTCGACTTCGCCAATGTCTTCTGCAATCCGGATATCGATGTCCCGGACGCCGTCATCGCGCGCGATCAGAGCCGCTTCGACCGCCGTCTGGACATTATTGCTGCGGCCGCCGATCTCGACCGGACACGCCTGCTCCGCTGGACTATCGCCTGGTGCGGCCTCTCCGCAGTCTGGTTCCTGCGGGATGACGATATCCGGGCCGACATTCCGCTGACCGTCGGAAAGCTCGCGCTCGAACGGCTTGCGGAAGACTGACGGTCGAGAAATTTGAAAATCGGCAGCCGCAAAAACGCACGGGTGAACCGACGACGCAGACTGCTGACAAGCCTATCCCCTTTACGGACGTCATCCTCGGCCCTGTGCCGAGGATCTAACCACCTTTCCACACGAGCGGAGTTGGCGTTTGGGAATAGGGCGTATTTAAATAGATTTTCGTCCGAAACGCTGGTCGTGCTGATACGTGCTTAGATCCTCGGGTCAAGCCCGAGGATGACGAGGGAGAATGGGGCGGGCACCGCCAACAAAAAACCCGCCCGGGCGAACCGGGCGGGTTTTAAATTCACGAAGCCGCAGGCTTATTCGGCGCTGTCGTCGGCCTTCTTTTTCGGAGCGGCCTTCTTCTTCGGCGCGGGCTTCGCATCGCTGTCGGCGTCAGCCTTGGCAGTAGCAGCCTTCTTCGGAGCGGCCTTCTTGGCCGGCGCCTTCTTGGCGGCAGGCTTTTCAGCCTCTTCGGGAGCTGCGTCATCCTCGGCCTTGGCGGCGGCCTTCTTCGGCGCAGCCTTCTTCTTGGCGGCGGGCTTCTTTTCAGCCTTCTTGGTCGCCGCTGCTACCTCGTCGTCATCGTCAGCCATCAGCTCTTCCTTGGAGACCGTGACATCCTTGACGTCGATGCCTTCGAGCAGGTGGTCGACCACCTTTTCCTCGAAGATCGGCGCGCGCAGCGATGCCTGGGCGCCGGGGGTTTCGCGGAAGAACTTCAGGATTTCCTGCTCCTGGCCGGGATACTGACGCATCTGGTCATAAAGCGCGCGCTGCATTTCCTCATCGGAAACCTGAACGCCGGCCTTCTCACCGATTTCGGACAGCACGAGGCCGAGACGGACGCGACGCTCGGCAAGCTTGCGGTATTCGCTGCGCGCTTCCTCTTCGGTCGTGTCCTCATCCTCGAAGGTCTTGCCCGAACGCTCCAGATCGGCCTGGACCTGGCGCCAGATGTTTTCAAACTCGGCATCAACCAGCGACTGCGGGGCTTCGAAGGAATACTGTTCGTCGAGCTGATCGAGGATCTGACGCTTGACCTTCTGGCGGGTGAACTGGTTGTACTGGCCAACGATCTGCTCGCGCACGAGCTCGCGCAGACGATCGGCCGATTCCAGACCCAGCTTTTCGGCCAGCGCGTCGTTGATCTCCAGTTCGCCGGCGGAGGCGACTTCCTTCACGGTAACGTCGAACACGGCTTCCTTGCCGGCGAGATGTTCGGCCGGATAGTCTTCGGGGAAGGTGACCTTGACCTGCTTTTCGTCCTCGGCCTTGACGCCGACGAGCTGCTCTTCGAAGCCGGGGATGAAGCGGTTGGAACCGAGCACGAGCTGCGAATCGGTGTCGGCGCCGCCTTCGAAGGCTTCGCCGTCGATCTTGCCGACATAGTCGATGGTGACGCGGTCGCCATCCGCGGCCTTGCCCTTCTTGGTTTCGTATTCGCGGGCGTTTTCGGCAACCGCCTTGACCTGCTCCTCGACTTCCTCATCGGAAATCTCGACAACCGGACGCTCGACTTTCAGGCCGTCGGTCGGCTGAAGCTCGAACTTCGGCAGAATTTCGTAGGATACGGTGAATTCGAAATCGATTTCGCCGTTCAGGACCTTGTTGGCCTCGCCCTCATCCTCGGTCATGTCGATCTTCGGCTGGCCGGCGGCGCGTTCGCCGCGCTCGGCGATCACGGCCTGCGGCTTTTCCTGCAGCGTCTCGTTGACGATTTCCGCCATGACCGACTTGCCGTAAAGCTTCTTGAGGTGCGACATCGGCACCTTGCCCGGACGGAAGCCGTTGATGCGAACCTTGTCCTTGGCGTCCGCCAGGCGTTCATTCATGCGCGCCTTCAGATCATCCGCAGGAACTGTGATCTTGATTTCGCGCTTCAGCCCTTCGGCGAGCGTTTCGGTTACCTGCATATCCATACCTTCATTTCATATCGGCTCGAAAGCCGTGGGGTTACATGCGCAAACGCGGCGTCATGGCCGGGCGCGACTTCTTGCAATATCCTTGGCATTTTGACAAGCTTTTCCGGGCTTGGGCAAAATGGCGCCAGGGCATTTACCGGCCGGAAGCGTCGAACTCGACGCCTTGCGCGGTAACCCTGAAAGCGGCTTGGTGCCCCCGGCAGGATTCGAACCCGCGACCCTCTGATTACAAATCAGATGCTCTACCAACTGAGCTACAAGGGCATTGGGCATGCCAACTATCAGATTTGGCCCTGCTGTAAAACGAAAAAATCATCTATTTCGTCGCTATTTTGGCGCAGCCGGAAAGATCGGCGGCGCGAGGGGCTTGCAAATCGCGGCCCGCTCGGGTGATCTGGCCCCGCGCCAAACCCGAACGGAAAAGCGATATGCCCAAGACCACACCCGCCCTGTGCTTTCTGTCTTCCGGAACCGAAGATGCCGAGGTGGCTTTAGCCGAACTGACACAGCTTTATGGCAATGTTGCGCCGGAAGAGGCGGATTACATCGTGGCGCTCGGCGGCGACGGCTTCATGCTGCAGACGCTGCACGAATACATGAACTCCGCCACCCCGGTCTACGGCATGAACCGCGGCTCGGTCGGCTTCCTGATGAACGAGTATTCGACCGTCGATCTGCTCGGCCGTCTGGCGATTGCCGACATCAACGAGCTGCGGCCGCTGCGCATGACGACGCGCAATGCCGACGGAACCTCGTCGATCGCGCTCGCGATCAACGAGGTCTCGATGCTGCGCCAGTCCCACCAGGCGGCCAAGCTGCAGGTCAGCGTCGACGGCAGGGTGCGCCTGCCGGAGCTTGCCTGCGACGGCATATTGGTCGCAACGCCCGCCGGCTCGACCGCCTACAACCTCTCCGTCCACGGCCCGATCATCCCACTTGAGGCGCCGCTTCTGGCGATCACCCCGGTCAGCGCCTTCCGGCCGCGACGCTGGCGCGGCGCATTGCTGCCCAACACCGCCGTCGTCGATATCGTGGCGCTGGAGCCTGAAAAGCGCCTGGTCAACGCCTTCGCCGACCATACCGAGGTCAAGCACGTGCTCCACGTCCGCATCGAACAGGACCCCGACGCCCGCGCCAAGGTGCTCTCCGACCCGAACCGCTCATGGTCGGAACGGATACTGGCGGAACAGTTTTCGGACTAAAGTCCGAAAACCGACCGGTTCATCGCCGCCCATTGCAGCATGATGATCGTCTTGGCGTCGCTGATCTCGCCGGAGGCGACCATTGCCATTGCTTCGTCGAGCGTGAGCGTCACGATCTCGATGTCCTCGTGCTCGTCGGCGAGCCCGCCGCCATCTTCAACCCGCATGCTGCCGTCGGCGATTGCCGCGAAACAATGCACCACCTCGGTGAGAATGCCCGGCGCGGAGATCATGGCGCTGATGGGGATAAGCTCGCCCACCGCATAGCCGGTTTCTTCCCGGGCCTCGCGGATCGCGGCCTCGCGCGGCGTCTCGCCGTCGTCGATCAACCCGGCCGCGGCCTCC
The DNA here is from genome assembly GCF_021021415.1 of Martelella mediterranea. Lineage (GTDB taxonomy): Bacteria > Pseudomonadota > Alphaproteobacteria > Rhizobiales > Rhizobiaceae > Martelella > Martelella mediterranea_C. The sequence goes on from NZ_JAINWJ010000001.1 coordinate 144,205, forward strand.
AGCAGAAAACCGTCACAATTGCCCAGCGCGAAGACAGGCACGCGGAACTGGCGCACCAGCACGAACCTGCCGAGATCGTGGTCATAGACCAGCACGGTCGCCGCCTCCGGTCGCTCGCAGACCTCCCAGGAGCGGTCGCTTTCGCGCCCCTTACTATCGCGGTAGTGGAAAACATATTCGACGATCCGGCTCCAGCCTTCGAACAGCACGTTTTTCTGGAGAATTCGGGCGCGATCCGTGGTCATGGGGAAATCCTTGTTGAAAGCAGGCGGGCGGCGAGCCGCTTGTAAAGCGATGCCGGGACTCTTAATACCATCCCGGCCAAAGGCAATGCGAGGACGCGATGAATTACCGCCATATCTACCACGCCGGCAATTTCGCCGACGTTCTGAAACACGCCGTGCTCGTCAATGTCATCCGCTATTTCGAGCGCAAGGAGGCCGCCTTCCGGGTACTCGACACCCATGCGGGCATCGGTCAGTACGATCTTTCGAGCGGAGAAGCGGAAAAGACCGGCGAATGGCGCGACGGCATCGGGAGGCTCCTTGACGCCGACTTGCCCGGCAATATCGCGCGCCTGCTTGAGCCCTATCTCGATTGCGTGCGCGCGCTCAACCCGAATGTGGGGCCGAACGGCGGAGTAAAATCCTATCCGGGCTCGCCGCGCCTTGCCCGCATGCTGCTGCGCAAGCAGGACCGGCTGTCGCTGATGGAACTGCATCCGGCCGACTACGAGACCCTGCATGCCGCATTCGACGGCGATTATCAGGTCCGCGCCACCCATCTCGACGGCTGGCTAGCGCTTGCCGGCCATCTGCCGCCGAAGGAGCGGCGCGGCATCGTGCTGGTCGATCCGCCCTTCGAGGAGCCGGGCGAATTCGATCGTCTCGCAGACGGTCTGGCAAAGGCCCACCGCCGATTCGCCACCGGCACCTATCTGCTGTGGTATCCGATCAAGAACGGCGCCCCGGTCGCCGCCTTCCATCAGAAACTGAAGCAACTTGCGATCCCGAAAATCCTCTGCGCGGAGCTTGTCGTCAAAAGCGAGCGCGACGCCGAGGGCCTTGCCGGTACGGGCCTCGTCATCGTCAATCCGCCCTATACGCTGGCGGGCGAACTCGATATTCTGCTGCCCTATCTGAAGACCTGCCTGGCGCAGGACCGTTTCGCCCGCGCCAAAAGCTTCTGGATCGCCGGCGAGACCGCACACGAGAAAGAAGACGGCCGATGAAACTGTTTTACGCCCCCGCCTCGCCCTTCTCCACCAAGGTGGTGATGGCGGCTCACCATCTGGGCATAGCGCTCGATCTGGTGCCCACGGCGACGCAGGACAATCCGGAGGACCTCCTGATCGCCAACCCGCTCGGCAAGATCCCCACGCTGGTCACCGACGAGGGCGAGACCTACTACGACAGCCGCACCATCATGCATTATCTGAACGCGATTGCCGGCGAGGATGCTCGCATCTATCCGCGCAGCCCGGAAAAACGCGCGGCGGTGGAACGCACCGAGGCGCTTTGCGACGGGATCTGCGATGCCGCCATTCTGGTGATCTACGAGACGCGGTTTCGCTCTCCGGAGGCCTGGCACCAGCCCTGGGTCGACCGCCAGTGGGACAAGGTGCGCCGCGGGCTTGATCATCTGGATGCCCATCCGCCGAAATTCGGCAAGCGGCTCAATGCCGGCCATTTCGCGCTGGCGAGCCTGCTCGGCTATCTGATGCTGCGCTTTCCCGGCCAGTGGGAAGAACACCGCGTGCGCCTCGTCAACTGGCCGGCGGCATTCGAGGAACGCTTTCCCGATTATGGCCGGCTGCGCCCGCAGGCGTAGCCCGCGGCGTTTCCCGCCCGAACGAAAAAAGGCCCGCCTTCCGGCGAGCCTCCCCTACATCAGGCGTTGTCGGGTTCTCAGAAGTGAACGCCGAGACCGACCTTGACGGTGTTTTCCTGAAAGCCGCGCTCATAGGTCGCGCCGTTCAGCTTGAAATCCTGGTTGCCGTAGTCGGTGTAGCGATATTCCAGGCGAGCGGAGATATTGTCCGTCAGCATGGCTTCCGCGCCGGCGCCGGCCGTCCAGCCCCAGCCCATCTGCGTGTCCTTGTCGCCGGCCTGCTTGGCGACCAGCTTGGAACCGGCGAGACCGGCCGTGCCGTAGAGCAGAACCGGATCCATGGCGAAACCGACGCGGCCGCGCAGCGAGCCGTTAACGCCCTGTTCCATCTTCACGCTGGGAACCACAACTTCATTCTGGTTCGAAGTGGCGAGATCGGCTTCGACGCCGTAGACGATATTGCCGCTCTGCATGTTGTAGCCGCCGAACAGCGTGCCGCCCCAGCCATCGGCCTTGAAGTCGCCCTCGTCGAACGTGCCCCAGTCCCAGTTGGCGGCGCCGCCGAGGTAGAAGCCGCTCCAGTTCGAAATCTTGGCCGGCTGAGCATAGCTCACCGGGCTCGGCTCATAAGGGGTGGAGACGATGGCGTCTGCGGCCTGTGCCGCGCCAGCGCCTACCAATACCGCCATCGCGACGGCGGTCGTCGTTTTGATATTCCGCATCTTGTCTCTCCTTCTTGTGCTTCGCTATCGTATCTGCGCGTAAAGCACTTAAGAAATGAGATAGGCGCGATTAATTATGTTATCAATGCTTTCGATAAGTCCGTCATATATATCGTTAACAATGAATTTATACAAAAATAAACTCAGAAAATCAGAGTTAATACATTATTTATATTTAAATCCGCTATATCACTGCGTGGTCGCCGCTTCCGCCGCGCCCCCGTAAGCGCGCCAACTTCCACTTGGTTGTTGCTGCGACAAGACGATATAAGCTTCGCAACGCCGTCCAAAGGATCGATATATGCAGCAAAACCCGTGCTCCAGAACCGTTCTCATCACCGGCGGCGCGAAAAGACTTGGCCGCGCCATCGTCGAGGGCATGGCGAATTGCGGCTTCAATGTGGCAATCCATGCCAATCGCAGCTTCGAGGAAGCGGAATCGCTGGCAAACGCCCTTCGCGACGGCGGCATCGAGGCCCGCGCCTTCGAGGCCGATCTACTCGACAGCGAACAGACGGGTCGCCTGATCGGCGCGGTCAACGCGGCCATGGGGCCGATCGATATCCTGGTCAACAACGCCTCGCTGTTCAATGCCGACGAGGCCGACCGGTTCAACGCGGACCAGTTCGACAGCCATTTCGCCATCCATGTGAAGGCGCCGCTGATTCTGGCCGAGCATTTCGCGCGTCAGGTCGACGGCGCGCGGTCCGGCCTGATCGTCAACATGATCGACCAGCGGGTCTGGGCGCTCACGCCGCGCTTCTTCAGCTACACGCTGTCCAAGAGCACGCTGTGGACCGCCACGCAAACCATGGCGCAGGCCTTCGCGCCGAACATCCGCGTCAACGCCATCGGCCCCGGTCCGACGCTGAAAAACACGCGTCAGAGCGACGAGGATTTTGAAAGCCAGATCGGAACGCTTATCTTAAGACGTGGGCCGGCGCTGTCGGAATTCGCGGCGACGATTCGCTATCTTTACGAAACGCCCTCGATCACCGGTCAGATGATCGCGCTCGATGGCGGGCAGCACCTGGCCTGGGAAACACCGGACGTAACGGGTATCAATGAATGACACGCAACGCGCCTGATGGCGGCATTGTTTATGACGACAGGGATGATGACGACGGCTTGCCGGAGGTCACCGTGCCCTCGCCCGACGCGATCCAGTGGAATGATGCGGCGAGCGAACAGCATGCGCTGAAGGGCGCGGAACTGATTGCCGAATTCGTCAAGCGCCTGCCGAACGCGCCGGGCGTCTACCGCATGTTCAATGCCAATGGCGACGTGCTTTATGTCGGCAAGGCGCGGTCTCTGAAAAAGCGCGTCACCAATTATGCGCAAGGCCGCGGCCACTCCAACCGCATCACCCGCATGGTCGCGCAGACCACCCATATGGAATTCGTCACCACCAGGACGGAGACCGAGGCGCTGCTGCTGGAAGCCAATCTGATCAAGAGGTTGCGGCCGCGCTTTAATGTCCTGCTGCGTGACGACAAGTCGTTTCCCTATATCCTGATCACCGGCGACCACGAGGCGCCCGCTTTGTTCAAGCATCGCGGCGCGCGCGCCCGCAAGGGCGATTATTACGGCCCCTTCGCGTCGGCCGGCGCGGTCGGGCGCACCATCAATGCGATGCAGCGCGCGTTTCTGATTCGCTCCTGCACCGACAGCGTCTATGAAAGCCGCACGCGCCCCTGTCTGCTCTATCAGATCAAGCGCTGCGCCGCGCCCTGCACCGGCGAGATATCGAAAGAGGATTATGCCGAACTGGTGGACGAGGCCCGCGCCTTTCTGTCGGGCAAGAGCAAGCAGGTCCATGCCGAACTCGCCGATGCGATGAATGCTGCGTCGGAAAACCTCGATTTCGAACGCGCCGCGATCTATCGCGACCGGTTGTCCGCGCTCTCGCATGTGCTCGGCCACCAGGGCGTCAATCCGGCAGGCATCGAGGAAGCGGATGTGTTCGCGATCCACAATGAGGGCGGGCTCTGCTGCATTCAGGTGTTTTTCTACCGCACCGGCCAGAACTGGGGCAATCGCGCCTATTTTCCGAAGGCCGATCCGTCGCTCACCGGCGCGGAAATCCTGAACGCCTTCCTGGCGCAGTTCTATGACGACAAGCCGATCCCGAGGAATATATTCCTGTCGGAGGAGATCGAGGAGCAGGCGCTGCTCGAACTGGCGCTTTCGGAGCGCGCCGAGCGCAAGGTGCAGATCACCGTGCCGAAGCGCGGCGAAAAGCGCGAGGCGGTCGAGCACGGCCTTGCCAATGCCCGCGAGGCCCATGGCCGCAAGCTTGCCGAAACCGCGACGCAATCGCGCCTGCTGCAAGGCTTCGCCGAAACCTTCGGCCTGCGCCAGCCGCCGCGGCGGATCGAGGTTTACGACAACTCCCACATCATGGGCAACAATGCGGTGGGCGGCATGATCGTCGCCGGTCCCGACGGCTTCGTGAAGGCGCAATATCGCAAGTTCAACATCAAATCGACCGAGATCACGCCCGGCGACGATTTCGGCATGATGCGCGAGGTCATGACCCGCCGGTTCGCGCGGCTGATCAAGGAGCACGGCATTCCCGAACGATCCGTTGCGCCGGATGGCGATGGCGACGCCCCCTTCCCCGCCTGGCCGGATGTGATCCTGATCGACGGCGGACAGGGGCAGATGTCGGCGGTGCGCAAGATTCTCGAAGACCTCGGCATCACCGAGGCGGTCACCGCGATCGGCGTCGCCAAGGGCGCCGACCGCGAGGCCGGCCGCGAGCGCTTCTTCATGGCGGGCCGGCCCGATTTCTCGCTGCCGCCGCGCGACCCGGTGCTTTATTTCATCCAGCGCCTGCGCGACGAGGCCCATCGCTTCGCGATCGGTTCCCACCGGGCGCGGCGCAAGAAGGAGATGGTCAGGAACCCGCTCGACGAGATCGCCGGCATCGGGCCGTCACGCAAGCGCGCTCTGCTGCAGCATTTCGGCTCGGCCAAGGCGGTGTCGCGCGCGGGGTTGTCGGACCTTGCCGGCGTCGACGGGATTTCGGAGGCGATGGCGCGGCTGATCTACGACCATTTTCACGAAGGCGGCGGCAAATGACAGTCGGCTTTCGGAAATTCTGAAAACCTGTCACAGGTTTAATGCCGCGCCGCATTGACCGCGGGGTTGCATTGGAAGCATCTTGCGGCGGGGCGCGACCGCCCGCCCGAGCAGACGGAATGACGCGATGGCATCGAAAGCTTACAATCTACCCAACCTCCTGACCTATGGGCGCATCCTGGCGGTGCCGCTGATCGTGCTCTGCTTTTTCCTGGAGGGAAAGCTCTCAAGCTCCGATTTCGCCCGCTGGGCGGCGCTGACGATCTTCCTGATCGCCTCAATCACCGATTTCTTCGACGGCTATCTGGCGCGTGCCTGGAACCAGACCTCCAATATCGGACGCATGCTGGACCCGATCGCCGACAAGCTGCTGGTCTCGACCTGCCTTCTGCTGCTCGCCGCCGATGTCGAGCGCACGATTGCCGGCTGGTCGCTGTGGGCGGCGATCATCATCCTGTGCCGCGAGGTGCTGGTATCGGGCCTGCGCGAATATCTGGCGGGCCTCAAGGTCTCGGTCCCGGTCACCCGCATCGCCAAGTGGAAGACCACTTTCCAGATGGTGGCGATCGGCCTGTTGCTGGCCGGCCCCGCCGGCGACAAGGTGATCCCTTACACCACCAATCTCGGCATCGTTCTGCTCTGGGTCGCGGCGGCGCTGACGATGTATACCGGCTATGATTATTTCCGCGCCGGGCTGAAACATGTCGTGGAGGCGGAGCGATGACCAGGCTCGTCTATTTCGCATGGGTGCGCGAGCGGATCGGGACCGGCGAGGAGGAACTGGACATTCCGGCCGAGGTGACGGATGTCGCCGGCCTGCTCGCCTTCCTCCAGGCGCGCGGCGACAATTATGCCGCGGCCCTTGCCGAACCGGAGGTGATCCGGGTCGCGCTCGACAAGTTCCATGCCGAGCATGACGCCCCGATCGCCGGCGCGCGCGAGATCGCGCTGTTTCCCCCCATGACGGGCGGGTGAGACATGAAGCTCGCACCGAAAGTCAGGATACAGGCTGAAGCCTTTGATATCGCGTCAGAAATCGAGAATATCACCGGAGGCCGCCCGGATATCGGCGCGAGTGTGAGCTTCACCGGCCACTGCCGCGACGAGGGCGGCAGGCTTGAGGCGCTGGAACTCGAGCACTATCCCGGCATGGCCGAGGAGGAGATCGCCCGGATCGGCCAACAGGCGATCGAGCGCTTCGGCCTGCTCGGCCTGACGGTGATCCACCGTTTCGGCCGCATGCTGCCCGGCGATCCGATCGTGGTGGTGATCGCCGCGGCCAGCCATCGCCATGCCGCCTTCGACGGCGCATCCTTCGTCATGGACTTCCTGAAGACCGACGCGCCGTTCTGGAAAAAGGAACACCTGAAGGACGGCGGCTCCGGCGAATGGGTCAGCGCCCGCGAACAGGATGACCGGGCCCGCGGCCGCTGGCAATAAAACGGACACGATCTTGCTGTAGAAGCGCGATTGCAGGGCTTGCCCGGATTGTAAATCGCTCTATCCTGCTGATGAAATCTTTCAATCGATTTACCGCGCGACGAGGACCGCCATGCCCGCCAATGCCGCTTCCATAGATGTCGGCTTGATCATGTATCCTGGCCTGACCCAGCTGGATCTGTTCGGGCCCGCCGACGTTCTCAATCGCATGCCGGGCACGAACATCAAATTTCTCTGGAAAAACCTCGATCCGGTGATCGTCGATCGCGGGCTGCGCGTGCTGCCCAACACCACATTCGGCCAGTGCCAGAGCCTGGACATCGTCTGTGTCCCCGGCGGCCCCGGCCAGATCGCGCTGATGGATGACGACGAGACGCTGAATTTCCTGCGACGGATTGCGCCGGGCTGCCAGCTGGTCACCTCGGTCTGCACCGGCTCGCTGGTGCTGGGGGCGGCGGGCCTGCTTGACGGCTACCGCGCCACCTCGCACTGGACCTCGATCGAGCAGCTGGCGCTGTTCGGCGCCAAACCGGTGCATGAGCGCGTGGTCGTCGACCGCAATCGCATCACCGGCGCCGGCGTCACCTCCGGCATCGATTTCGCCTTGCGGGTGGTGGAGGACATGACCGACCGGGCGACCGCCCAGCAGATCCAGCTGCAGATGGAATACGATCCCGAACCGCCCTATCGCTGCGGCACACCGAAGACCGCGCCGCCGGAGATCGTCGACGCCGTCAGGGCGCGGCTCCACATGTTCCAGTCCAGCCGCCGCTCCGCCAGCGAACGGGCCGCCGAGCGCCTCGCCGCGCGCAAGGGCTGACACAAAAAAACCCGCGGGCAAGCCGCGGGTTCTGAAAGTCGGTTCGACCGAGAAATCAGCCGACGATTTCGGTTTCGGAGAACCAGAAGGCGATTTCGCGCTTGGCGGTTTCCGGCGCGTCCGAACCGTGAACCGAGTTTTCGCCCATGGACAGCGCGAAGGTCTTGCGGATCGTGCCCTCATCGGCCTTTTCCGGGTTGGTCGCGCCCATGATTTCGCGGTTCTTCAGGACGGCATTCTCGCCTTCCAGAACCTGGACGATGGTCGGGCCGGAGCACATGAAATCGACGAGTTCACCGAAGAACGGACGTTCCTTGTGCTCGGCGTAGAAGGCTTCCGCCTCGCGCTTGGCCATCCATACCCGCTTGGAGGCGACGACGCGAAGGCCGTTTTCCTCGAAAACCTTGGTGATCGCACCGGTCAGGTTGCGCTTGGTGGCATCCGGCTTGATCATCGAAAAAGTGCGTTCAATCGCCATGTCGTCGTCCTTTGCGTTCATGAAATTTGGCCGGTGTATAAAGCGGTTTCGGCCAAAATGGAAGCTGTCGGACGCGATGAATCGATGCGGCTTGCGATTATGAAGTTTCGGTGAAGCCCTGGCAGCGCTCGAACCAGTTCATTACCGGGTCGTTGGGATCGAGAAGCCCTGGATTGCCGGTCTTGAACGCCCATTGCAGCGCGCCGAAGATGATGTAATCGGCAAAAAGCGGCTCGCTGCCGCCTATGAAGGGCTGTTTCGCCAGCATCACCCGCAGCGGCTTCAGCTTGTCGGCGAAGGCGGCGATTTCCGCCTCGCGTCCGGTCGCGACCTCTTCGAGCGTCGCCCCAAGGCGGGCTTCCCGGCTTTCGCGGAAATAGGCCTGATCGACCGGGGCCAGCATGTCGTGGATATTCTTGACCGCGATCCGGGTGATGGCGGGATGCAGCGTCGCCTGGGAATAGGCCTCGACGAACCGCGCCATGCCGGCCCCGCCCTCGCCCTTGAAGAGCGACGGGGCGTCCGGATAGGTCTGCTCCAGATAGAGCGCGATCGCGAAACTGTCGGCAATCAGCTTGTCGCCATCCTTCAGGATCGGCACGGTTTTCGAAAACCCGTTCTCGAGCTTGGCGATCTCGGTGAAGCCGACGGACTTTTCCTCAAAGTCGAGCCCCTTGTGCCTCAGGGCCAGTATGATTTTCCAGCAATGGGGGGAAAAGCGGATATCGGGATCGGCGCCGCAAAGCGTGTAGAGAATTCGTGCCATGTGAAACTCCTTCGTCGCGGTTGAAAAATTAGCACGTCAAGGGGGCATGACGCATGAGACTTATTGCTGAAACCATCAAAATTTCTCGCTGGCTTACGGCCAGCGCCGCGGTATTCTGCGGCAAAAGAGGAGACCCCCATGCTGCAGCATTACCGCCGTTTCGCCGCCTATAATGCCTGGGCCAACGCCCTTGTCTACACCGCGGCCGCGGAATTATCCGATGAGGAATATCGCCGCGATCTCGGCGCCTTCTTCCCCTCCGTCCACGCCACGCTCAACCATGTCCTCTATGCCGACGGGGTCTGGATGACGCGGTTTGCGGGCAAGGATACCGGCCCGGTTCAGCTCGACACCATCCTGTTCGATGATTTCACAGCGTTGAGGGCGTCGCGCCAGGCGATGGACGAGAAGATCATCGGCTTCATCGACGGGCTCGACAGCGTCGAAGGAACATTTTCCTATCAGCGCGGCAACCCGCCCAAGACCTATACAGACCGACTCGGCACCACGCTTGCGCATTTCTTCAACCACCAGACTCACCACCGCGGCCAGGTCCACATGATGCTGACGGTGCTCGGGCAACCGTCGCTGGCATTGGACATGATCTACTTCCTGCGCACCGCGGAAGCCCGCGCGCTCGACAACGCCTGACGCAACGCTTGCCAAGCGGTGCGGTTTCAGACAAAACCGCTGGCATGATCTCGATATCCGACCTTACCGTCCGCGTCGCCGGACGCCTGCTCATTGAAAACGCCTCCGTTTCCATCCCCGATGGGATGAAGGCCGGGCTAGTGGGGCGCAATGGCGCCGGCAAGTCGACGCTGTTTCGCGTGCTGACCGGCGCGCTTGCGCCAGAAACCGGCACGGTGTCGCTGCCCAAACGCGCGCGCATCGGCCAGGTGGCGCAGGAGGCGCCCGGCACGGAAGATCCGCTGATCGATATCGTGCTGGCCGCCGACAAGGAACGCGCCGCCCTGCTCGCCGAGGCCGAGACGGCCGCCGATCCCGACCGGATCGCCGAAATCCACACAAGGCTTGCCGATATCGACGCCCATTCGGCAGAAGCGCGCGCCGCCAGCATTCTCTCCGGCCTCGGTTTCGACGAAGCCGCCCAGAAGCGCCCCGCCTCGTCTTTTTCCGGCGGCTGGCGCATGCGCGTGGCGCTGGCGGCGGTGCTGTTTTCCGAGCCCGACCTGCTGCTGCTCGACGAGCCGACCAACTATCTCGATCTCGAGGGCACGCTCTGGCTGGAGGATTACATCCGCCGCTATCCCTACAGCGTGATCATCATCTCACATGACCGCGATCTCCTGAACACCGCGGCCAATGCCATCGTCCATCTCGACCAGAAGAAGCTGACCTTCTATCGCGGCTCCTACGACCAGTTCGCCCGCCAGAAGGCCGCCCAGGACGAGCTGCAGATGAAGGCGCATGCCAAGAACGAGGCCCAGCGCAAGCACCTGCAAAGTTTCATCGACCGGTTCAAGGCCAAGGCTTCCAAGGCCCGCCAGGCGCAAAGCCGGGTCAAGGCGCTGGAGCGGATGGGCACGGTGTCTGCGGTGATCGAGGATCACGTGCAGGGGTTCTCCTTCCCGGCCCCGGAAAAGATCCCCGCCTCCCCGATCGTCGCGATCGAGGACGGCGCGGTCGGCTATGCGCCAGGCAAACCGATCCTGACCGGGCTCAACCTGCGCCTCGACAATGACGACCGGATCGCGCTGCTTGGCGCAAACGGCAACGGCAAATCCACCTTCGCGAAGTTCATCTCCGGCCGGCTGAAGCCGGAAAGCGGAACTCTGAAGCTCGCCCCTGGCCTTCTGACAGGCTTCTTCGCCCAGCACCAGATCGATGATCTCGTGCCTGACGAAAGTGCGATCGCCCATGTGCGCAAGCTGATGCCGGCGGCAGCGGAGCCCAAGGTGCGCGCCCGCGTGGCCCAGATGGGCCTTGCGACGGAAAAGATGGATACGCCCGCGCGCGATCTTTCCGGCGGCGAAAAGGCGCGGCTCCTGATGGGCCTTGCCGCCTTCCACGCGCCCAATCTGCTGATCCTCGACGAGCCGACCAACCATCTTGATATCGACAGCCGCAACGCGCTGATCCAGGCGCTGAACGATTATCCCGGCGCCGTCATCCTGATCTCGCATGACCGTCACCTGATCGAGGCCACCGTCGACCGGCTGTGGCTGGTCCACGAGGGAACGGTGAAGAATTATGACGGCGACCTTGAGGACTACCGCGAGCTGATTATCTCCGGCGGCAAGCCGAAGGCAACGAAGATCCCGGTCGAGGATGCCCGCTCGAAGGCCGAACAGCGCCGAAGCGCCGCCGACCGGCGCGCCTCAATGGCGCCGCTGAAGAAGCAGATCGACATGGCCGAGAAAAAGACCGCGAAGATCGAGGCAATCATCGCCAGGCTCGACGCCGATCTCGCCAATCCCAAGCTCTACACCCAGTCGCCCGAAAAGGCGAAGGTAATGATCCAGGCGCGCGCGAACGCGGCGGCGGAGCTTTCCAAAGTCGAGGAAGAATGGCTGGCGCTTTCGGCGAAATACGAAGCCGGCATGGCGGACTGATCGTCGGCCGCGGAAGCATTGCCGGTGAAGACTAGAGCAGTTTCACGGAAACGCGAAACTGCTCGATCTCTTTGGTTTCACGCATTTTCGCGAACGTCAGGTGTTCCCACCTGACTGCGAAATGGTCAGGGTCACCGGCATCTGTCCGAGGACGTGTCACCCGGCTGCTATCCCGTGCGCCCCAGCATCTTTTCATCCGATTCCCTTTCGGCCGGCGTGATGCCGAGGCGGTCGAACACCGCGATCAGGAGCTTGGAGCGGTTCATCGTGTAGAAGTGGAACTCGGAGATGCCGCGCTTCTGCAGATCGAGCACCTGCTCGGCGGCGATATCGGCCGCCACTTCGAAATGCGCCGCGGGGTCATCAACGAGACCGCCGAGCCGCTTTTCGAGGAAATCCGGGATGCTCGCCCCGCACATCGCCGCAAAACGCTTGAGCTGATTGAGGTTCTGAACCGGCATGATGCCGGGCAGCACCGGTAGGGTGATTCCGGCCCTGCGGACATCGTTCAGGTAGTCCTCGAACACGTCATTGTCGAAGAAAAACTGGGTCAGGGCGCGGTCGGCGCCGTTATCGGCCTTCGCCTTCAACATCGCGATATCGGCGGCGCGATCGGCGCTTTCGGGGTGTTTTTCGGGATAGGCGGAAACCGAGATATCGAAATCGTCGATCGCCTTCAGCCCGGCCACCAATGCCGCGGCATTGGCGTAGCCGCCGGGATGCGGGCGATAGGCAGCGCCGACGCCATCCGGCGCGTCGCCGCGCAGGGCGACGAAGCGCTTCACGCCGGCATCGCGGAACCGGCGGATCACGTTATCGACCTCGCCGCTGGTGGCTTTCACCACCGTCAGGTGCGAGGCGGTGACGAGATCTGTCTCATCGATCAGCCGCTTGACGGCATCGAAGGTCGGGGCCTGGCTGGAGGCGCCTGCGCCATAGGTGACGGAGACGAAGGCCGGATCATAGGCCGACAGCGCCTCCACCGCCCGCCACCAGCCGGCGGCGGCGTCCTCGCTCTTGGGCGGAAAAAATTCGAACGAATACACGATCGGCCGCGTCAGCGCGCCGGTTCCATCGGTCATTGCCTCAGACACTCCTCGCAAAAGTCTTTTCATTGCCGCCGGCCACCAGCCGGCGGGGATCGCGCGCAAGCCAGACCGTCACCGTCAGCGACGGTTCGCTTGCAGCCGCGAACGGAAGATCGATCACCTTTTCCACGTCAAGCCCGGCTTCCTGCATCCAGTCTTCCATCGCCTGGTGGGAAAAGCCGAGACGCAGATGCGCATGGTCGGCGCGCAGATATTCCAGGTCATGCGGCGCGAAATCGATGACCGCCAGCCGCCCGCCGGGCCGCATCACGCGCGCGGCCTCCGCGATCGCTTCGTCCGGGTTTTCGAGGAAATGCAGCACCTGATGGACGATCACCAGATCGAAATCCTCGCTTTCAAGCGGCAGGTTCAGAATGTCGCCAAGCCGGACGACCGCGCGGGTCAGTCCCTCGGCATCGAGATTGGCGCGGGCGACGGCCAGCATGTCGCGGCTGGCATCAATGCCGACGGCGCGACGATAGACATCCTTCAGCAACAGCAGCATGCGCCCGGTGCCCGTGCCGAGATCGAGCATGTTCTGCACCGGCTTGTTGCCGATCAGGCTGACGAGGCATTCTTCCACCTCGGCCTCGGAAATGTGGAGGCGGCGCATCTGGTCCCACTCGCCGGCATGCTGGGCGAAATAGGCCTCCGCCTTTTCCGCTCGCGCCTGCTTGACCGCCGCAAGGCGGGCGACGTCGCGCTCCAGCGCCGAATCCTCCAGCGATGCATGGGCGAGAATCTGGCGCACGAGGCGCGCGGGCGGGCCTTCGTCGCGAAGCCGGAAATAGGCCCACGCCCCCTCCTGATAGCGATCGATCAGGCCGGCTTCGGAAAGCAGTTTCAGGTGGCGCGAAATGCGCGGCTGCGACTGGCCGAGAATGTCGGTAAGATCGGAGACCGTGAGGTCGCCTGCCGAAAGCAGCGCGATCAGCCTGAGCCGCGTGGGCTCGCCCACCGCCTTCAGCACCTCCACCATGGTTTCCAGATCGAATTTCGCCATCTACCGACTTTCATCAAGATATAAAGATATCTTTATATAGGTTGCGAGGCTTACGCAAGCCCGCTGATGAAACATGGTACAATAGCAGAGCTGTGCTGCCCACCATCGCAAGGCGGCGTAAGCGAAACAGCGAACCTGATCAGCCGGCAAATTGCTCGGACAAGCAAAACAGCGCCCCTCGGCGCCGCCAGTTTTCTGACAAACACTGCCCCACATTCCGGGTCATCCTCGGGCTTGACCCGAGGATCCAGGCCGCCCGGCAGGGCTTGCCATAAGTCTTTCGCAAATTCAGCGACTTAATCCGCCTGGATGCTCGGATCAAGTCCGAGCATAACCCACGACGAGGGGCCGACAACATACGATGGCCCAAGCCGCAGCTTTGTCTACAGTCTGACGGCGTCGTTCAGTGACGTGCAGCCATCTCGCAATTCAATGTCGGTCTCTCAGCCGTTGAGGAACGGCATCGGGTCGACGGCGGTGGTGTTGTCGCGGACCTCGAAATGGACCATGGGGCGCTGCGCCTTGCCGCTCATGCCGGATGTAGCGATGGTCTGGCCGCGCTGGACGCTGTCGCCGCGCTTGACCTTCAGCTCCTCGGCATAGCCATAGACCGTGACCCGGCCATCGTCATGGCGGATCAGGATCGCGTTGCCGTAATCGGAGAGCCCGTCATCGGCATAGACCACGACGCCGTTTTCAGCGGCCTTGATCGGCGTGCCCTGAGGAACCGAAATATCGATGCCCTCGGATATATCGTCGCCATAGGGCTGGCCGAAGCCGACAACCACCGCGCCCTTGACGGGCCAGCGATAGGTGGCGATGCCGGTGCCTTCCGGCACCTCCTCGCCCGCGTCGGTTCTCACCGCAACCTCTTCCACGACGGCCGTCGTTTCGGCGGCCGGCGGCTGGTAGGGCTTGGGACTGTCTGCGGTCTCCGCGGTCTTGTTGACCGGGGTCGTCGGCGCCGCGGCGGCGGTCTGCACCGGGGCCGGTGCGCCCTTGCTCGGAATGACGAGCTTCTGGCCGATGCGGATATTGGCCGACGTCAGGCCGTTGGCCGCCTTCAGCGCATCAACCGTGACGCCATAGGATTTCGCGATGGTGTAGAGGCTGTCGCCGCTCTTGACGGAATAGGTGTTGCCATCGCCGCTCTCGCCGTTGCGGGCGGCGGAAGCCGTGCTGGTCGCCTCCACGCTCTGACGTTCGCGAACGCCCGCCGTTCCCGGCAGAACGGCGACGCGCTGATCGGGCGTATCGGAGGGAAGTTGCGTCGGCGCGGCCGGCGGCAGACCCTGGGTCTGGCTCGCGGACTTGGCAACCGAGGGCTGGCTGGAGACGACCGGAACGACCAGAACCTGGCCCGGGCGCACCTGAGAGGCGCTGGTGAGCCCGTTGAGGCGCAGAAGGTCCTGCTCGCTGACGCCATTACGGCTGGCAAAGGCTGAAAGCGATTCGTCCGAACGCATCATCACGCGCCGCGTCGCCACATCCTGCGTGCTGGAGGGCAGCGTGCTCGGCTGACCGACGGCGGCCGGCTGCGGCGCGGGATTGGCCGGCTGGGCGAGCGCCGCTGTCTGTGTTGGCGCTGCCGGCGGCGGCAGCGTGTTGCTCTGCACCGTCACCGGCGTGGTCGCCATGCGGGCGCCCGAACCGGCTGTGGTTGCGGTATTGATTGGCTGGTTGCTGTAAACGGCCTGGCCGGAGGAAGCCGATGGCAGGCCCTGATATCCGCCGCCGCCGACATTGGCGGGCGGCACGAGCTGCTGATATTGGGGAACGACCGAGCCGGTGGTCATCGTGTCCGGCCCATTGCTGAGGCGCGAGGTTTCAGAACTGCACCCGGCGGCCAATATGGCCAGCGACGAAACGAGCAGTACGCCTTGTGTTGCTTTGCCGACTTCCGGCAGCCCAGAAATACGCATGAACCGACCCTGTACGCTTGAACTCTTTACTGCACCGGTTTTAACCACATCAGAGTTACCGCACGGTTAAAGCCGGCAGCGAAGCGCGAAATTCAGGGACGAGAAGTCCGGTCAGCCGGAAAATGAAGCGTTACAGGGCCTTTGAAAGTCCGCGTTCGGCGGCGATATAGGGAACCTCGAACAGGTCCTGACGTTCGAACCGGCTTCCGATCCGCGTCATGCGCACCATCAGCGGCGGCGCGCCCTCACGGATCAGCGGGGCCATGATGACGCCGTTGGAGACAAGCTGCTCGACGCGGGCGCGCGGAATTTCCGGCACCGCCACGGTATAGAGGATACGGTCGAAAGTGCCCTCGCCGCTCATGCCCTCGCGGCCATCGGCCTGGCGCACGACAACCCTTTGCAGCGAAAGTTCGGCAAGACGCCGACGCGCGAGATCGGCGAGCGTGCGGTAGCGCTCCACCGTCAGCACCCGCTCGGCAACGCGCCCCATGATGGCCGCGGTATAGCCCGAGCCCGTGCCGACCTCGAGCACGCGCTGGCCGGGCTTCACCTTGAGGATATCGATCAGGCGGATGGCGAGATCGGCGCTTTCCATGAACGCGCCGCATTCGATCGGCACCGATCGTCCGCTATAGGCATAGGGCGAAAGATGAGACGGCGTGAACAACGAGCGCGGCGTTGCCTCGACCGCCGACAACAGGTCCAGATTGGTGACGCCACCTGCGCGAAGGCGCATCACAAGCGCCGCGAACCCTTCCCGTTCCTGAAGCTTCGTCGCCACCGCCATCCCTTTCAAATCAGCCGAGCGCCGCCTTGATCCTGTCGCGAACCACATGGTCGGTCAAGTCGAGCTTCAGCGGCGTGACCGACAGATAATTCTCGCCGATCGCCTGCAGGTCGCTGTCGTCGGCGAACGCGCTGAGACGCTCGCGGAAGGTCAGCCAGTAATAGGGAAGCCCGCGACCATCGGACCGCTTGTCGACCGAAAGGCCCGATTCGAGCTTGCCCTGCGCGGTGACCCGCACGCCCTTGACCTCGTCCGGCGTGCAGCACGGGAAATTGACGTTCAAGAAGGTGCCCTCGGGAAGCTCGAGCGACAGCAGCTTGTCGATCAGCGCCGGGGCATGGCGCTCGGCCACCTCCCAGGGAAAATAGCGCCGTCCATCATCGTAATTGCCGGTCTGGCTGAGCGCGATCGAGCGTACGCCCTGCATCGTGCCCTCGATCGCCGCGGCGATCGTGCCGGAATAGGTGACGTCGTCGGCCATGTTGGCGCCGGAATTGATCCCGGAGAGGATGAGGTCCGGCGGCTCGGGCAGCACTTCGCGCACGGCCATGATCACGCAGTCCGTCGGCGTGCCGCGCAGCGCATATTCCTTCTCGCCCATCTGACGGAGCCTGAGCGGCTCCGAGAGCGTCAGCGAATGGGCAAGGCCGCTCTGGTCGGTCTCCGGCGCCACCGTCCAGACGTCGTCGGAAAGCTGGGCGGCAAGGGATTGCAGCACGACAAGGCCGGGGCCGTGAATGCCATCGTCATTGGTCAGCAGAATGCGCATATCGATCTCACTTCGCCTTCTCGATGCGGGTCATGCCGCCCATATAGGGCACCAGCACATCCGGCACCGTGACGGAACCATCTTCATTGAGGTAATTCTCGACGACGGCGATCAGCGCGCGGCCGACAGCCACGCCGGACCCGTTCAGCGTATGCACGAAGCGGGTCTGCTTCTCCTCCTTGCCGCGATAGCGCGCATTCATGCGCCGGGCCTGGAAATCGCCGCAGACCGAGCAGGACGAGATCTCGCGATAGGTATCCTGCCCCGGCAGCCAGACCTCGATGTCATAGGTCTTGCGCGCCGAAAAGCCCATATCGCCGGTCGAAAGCGCCATGACGCGGTAATGCAGGCCGAGCTTCTTCAGCACGTCCTCGGCCGCTGCCGTCATCCGCTCGAGTTCATCGAGTGAGCTTTCGGCATCGGTGATCGAGACCATCTCGCATTTCAGGAACTGATGCTGGCGCAGCATGCCGCGGGTATCGCGCCCGGCCGAGCCTGCCTCCGAACGGAAGCAATAGGTCAGCGCAGAATAGCGCAGCGGCAGTTCCTCCGCCGGCAGGATTTCACCTGACACCAGATTTGTAAGCGGCACTTCCGCCGTCGGGATCATCCAGCGATCCTCCGAGGCCTTGAACAGGTCCTCGGAAAATTTCGGCAGCTGCCCTGTCCCGAACAGCGCCTCATCGCGCACCAGAAGCGGCGGGCTGACTTCCTGATAGCCATGCTCCGTGGTGTGCATGTCGATCATGAACTGGCCAAGCGCCCGCTCCAGCCGGGCGAATGCGCCGGTCAGTACCGTGAAGCGCGAGCCCGACAGCTTTGCCGCCCGTTCGAAATCCATGCCGCCCAGCGCCTCGCCGATCTCGAAATGCTCTTTCGCGGCGTGATTCCAGCCGGGCTTTTCGCCCCAGCGGCGGATTTCGACATTGGCCTCCTCGTCCTCGCCGACCGGCACATCGTCGAGCGGCACGTTGGGGATGCCGGCGAGAAGATCGTCCAGCGCTGTCGTCGCCTCGCGCTCCTCCGTTTCCAGCGTCGGCATCGCGGTCTTGATTTCCGAAACCTCGGCCTTCAGCTTTTCAGCCAGTTCTGCATCCTTGCGGCCCATCGCGATGCCGATCTCCTTGGAGGCGGCGTTGCGGCGGGACTGCATTTCCTGGAGGCGCTGCACGACGGAGCGGCGCTTCTCATCCAGATCGACGATTTCTGCGGCAAGCGGCCTGGCGCCGCGCGCGGCCAGCGCCTTGTCGAGCGCCTCCGGGTTTTCGCGAATCCATTTGATATCGAGCATGATGAAGCTTCCAGAAAAGTAAAAGGGTCGCCGGTCAATTTCCCGGCGGCCCTCTTGTGCCCAACTCATATCAAAAGCGCAAGTGGAAGGACTAAGCCTCGTCTTCTTCCGAGGCGCTCTCTTCCTCTGTGGCTTCGACGCGCTTGCGCTCCACAATCCGCGCCGCGTAGATCGCGACCTCGTAGAGAAGCACGGTCGGAAGCGCCAGACCGAGCTGCGAGAGCGGATCGGGCGGGGTCAGGATGGCGGCGATGATGAAGGCGATCACGATCGCGAATTTGCGCTGCTTGCCGAGCCACTCGGAAGACACCAGCCCGACGCGCGCCATCAGCGTGGTGACCACCGGCAACTGGAATACCAGGCCGAAGGCCAGCACCAGCGACATGATCAGGCTCAGATATTCCGACACTTTCGGCAGCAGCGAAATCGCCACCTCGCCCTCTCCAGCGGTTTGCTGCATGCCGAGGAAGAACAGCATGACCACCGGGATCAGGAAGAAATAGACGATGGCGCCGCCGATGATGAACAGCACCGGCGAGGCCACCAGGAACGGCAGAAAGGCCGACCGCTCGTTGCGGTAAAGACCGGGGGCAACGAAGCTGTAGACCTGAAAGGCGATCACCGGAAAGGCCAGAAGCAGGCCGCCGAACAGCGAGATCTTGATCTGGGTGAAGAAGAATTCCTGCGGCGCGGTGTAAATGAGCTGCATCTTCTCCGGATCATGTCCGGACCACATCACCGCCCATTTATAGGGCAGGACCAGAATGTTGAAGAGATCCTTGGCGAAGGCGAAACAGAGCAGGAAGCCGAGGAAGAAAGCCACCAGCGACCAGACAAGGCGCTTTCTGAGCTCGATCAGATGCTCGACAAGCGGTTGCGGCTTGTCGTTGATATCGTTTTCTGCGCTCATCGCCCGCTCCTGCGTCCACCGGACGATTTCGATTTGACCGGCCTGGGCGCGGCCTTGAAGCCGGGCCTGTGGCTGACAAGCTTTTCGTCCCGAGGCTTCGAGACCAGCGCCGGTGCAGCCTCATCCTTCTTCGCCGCCGCCTTGTCGAACGCGTTGACGGACGAGACATCGGGGTTTGTGCCGGGCGTGGGATAGGACGTCTTCTTCAGTTCCGGCCCATCGGCTTTGGGTTTCGGCTTGTTATCGAGCGCGGTCGATTTTTTGAGATCGTTGTCGATATCCCGCGCGGTCTGCCGCAGGGGATTGATTGCGTCGCGCAACTGATTGGCGGGATTGATTTTTCTGACGTCCCGGATCGCCGTCGAGACGTCTTCCATATCCGCCTCTTTCAGCGCATCGTCCATCTGGGAGCGGAAATCGGACGCCATGCGCCGGAACTTCGTCATGGTCTTGCCGAAGGTCCTCAGCACATGCGGAAGTTCGCGGGGCCCGACGACAACGACCAGCACGATCGCCACGACCAAAAGCTCGGTCCAGCCAATGTCAAGCATTCACATTCTCCTGCGGCCAGCCGTTGCCGGCTGCCCGGCATCAGCCCTGCTTGGTCTCGTCTGCCCTGTGGTCAACAGTGTGCTCGACGGTCTTGTCCTTGTCCGCCGGCTTTTCTTCGTCGTCCGAAATGCCCTTCTTGAAGCTCTTGATGCCCTTGGCGACATCGCCCATGAGTTCGGGAATCTTGCCGCGGCCGAAAAGCAGCACGACAATCGCCAGAATGATGAGCAGCTGCCAGATACCGAGATTACCCATAACCAAATCTCCTGTTACTTAGGTGTCTCTGGTGTAAGGCGTTTGCTCGCGATTTTCAAATACCAAAATAGTCTGATCGTCGACTTCGACAAAAACCCGCGCCGCCCCCTCGCCGATCGCGCCGGCGGAAACGCTGGCGTCGACAACATGCGACGTACCCTCGATCCTCAGCCGGAACAGTTCCTGGGTGCCGAGAAAGCGGCGTTCGAGCACCTCCGCCGGCTGGCCGGAAAGCGTCGCCTCCTGGTTCAGCCGGATATCGCCGGGACGGATCGCGAACGTGACAGGACCGTCTGGCATGGGGACGGCCAACGGACGGTTGCCAAAGGGAGTTTCAACCCGTCCTGTTTCAACTTTCCCCTCGAAACGATTGATTTCAGAGAAAAAAGAGGCGGCGAACAGGCTCTCCGGGCGGGAGAACAGCGCGCGCGGCGTGCCCGTCTGCACCAGATGTCCGTCCTTCAGCAAGGCGATCCTGTCGGCCACCCCCATCGCCTCGCCGGGGTCGTGGGTAACGATCATGACGGTCGCGCCGGTCTCGCGCAAAACGGCCAGCGTTTCGGCCCGCACCTGATCCTTCAGCCGCGAATCGAGGCCGGAAAACGGCTCGTCCATCAACAGCACGGAAGGGCGCGGGGCGACGGCGCGCGCCAGCGCCACCCGCTGCTGCTCGCCGCCCGACAGCATATGCGGGTATTTGTCGCGATAGCCGGAAAGGCCGACCCGCGCCAGCGCCTCGCCGACGGCGGCCTGCCGTGACGCTCTTGGCAGGCGTTGCAGCCCGAAGGCGACATTGTCGGCGACCGTCATATGCGGAAACAGGGCAAAATCCTGAAACATCAACCCGATGCCGCGCCGCTCCGGCGGCAGGAAGGTCGAAGGGCCGGTCACCTCGACGCCATCGATCAGCAGCCGACCGTGATGCGGCCGTTCGAGGCCGGCGGCGATGCGCAGAAGCGTGCTTTTTCCCGAACCGGACGGCCCCAGCAGGCACAGGACCTCGCCGGGCGCGGCCGACAGCGACACGCCCTTGACGACGTCGCCCTGGCCATAGCCGTGGCGGATATCTTCAAAACCGAGCCGCGCGGTCAGACCGCTCTCGGCTACAGGGCGCCGGGCAAAATTCATCGCCGCTCCAGAACGTTTTTGCCTCGCCATACATCGGCGCGACGGCTTTTTCTAGAGCTTATTCATCATGTTTACCGCCCGGTGTCAAAAGCCCCAGATCCTCGAGGTCCGCGGCGTCCAGCGGCTCTTCGTCATCGGCAAGGTCTTCATCATCGTTGAGCGGCAGCGGTATCTGGAAGCCGGGCGGTATCCGGCCAGACAAGAGCCCCGCCCCGCGCAACTCCTCAAGGCCCGGCAGGTCGCGGATCTCCTCAAGGCCGAAATGGTCGAGAAAGCTGCGGGTGGTGCCCATGGTCACCGGCCGGCCGGGCGTGCGCCGGCGGCCGCGAAAGCGGACCCAGCCCGCCTCCATCAACACGTCGAGCGTGCCCTTGGAGGTCTGAACGCCCCGGATTTCCTCGATCTCGGCGCGGGTCACCGGCTGGTGGTAGGCGATGATCGACAGCACTTCGAGTGCTGCGCGGGTAAGCTTGCGCGCCTCGCGCTCGCCGCGGTGGATGACGAAGGAGAGATCGGCGGCGGTGCGGAACGCCCAGTGGTCCTCGACGCGCACCAGATTGACGCCGCGATTGCGGTATTGTTCGGCAAGGCCCGCCATCAGCTCGGCCACTTCGACGCCCTCGGGAATGCGCTCGGCAATATAGGCCTCGCTCACCGGTTCGGCCGAGGCGAAAACCAGCGCCTCGGCGATCCGCTCGGCCTCCAGCATCCGTTCCGGGCTCAACGATTCTTCGTTGTCCTCGGGCTCGCTCATTCGGCGGCCTCGCCGGTGAAGGGCTCGCTCCTGCTTCTGCCGCGACGCATCATCAGCGGCGCGAAGGCCTCGTCCTGTCTCAGGTCAAGCCTGCCCTCGCGCGCCAGTTCCAGCGAGGCGGCGAAGGTGCTGGCGATCGCGGTGCGCAGGTCCTCCGGCCGGGCAAGATAACGCAACAGATAACGGTCGAGCGCAGTCCATTCACCGATCTCGCCGATCAGCCCCTGCAGCAGTTCGCGCGCATCGGTGAGCGACCACACGTGACGCAGGGCGATCGTCACCTCGCTGACCGCCTCGCGCTGACGCATATTGGCATAGGCGTCCAGCAGTTCGTAAAGCGACGCCATGTAGCGGGAGCCGGTTTCATCGGGGATATGTTCCGGCGCGCCCCGGCGGAAGACATCGCGGTCGAGCCGGTTGCGGTTGATGAGCTGGCTTGCGGCATCGCGCATCGCCTCCAGCCGCTTGAGGCGGTAGGCGAGCGTTGCCGCCATATCCTCGCCCGAAGGCTCCTCGTCGCTCGGCCTTTTGGGGATCAGCAGCCGCGATTTCAGATAGGCAAGCCAGGCGGCCATGACCAGATAATCGGCGGCCAGCTCGATGCGGATGCGCCGCGCGCTTTCGATAAAGGCGAGATACTGCTCGGCGAGCGCCAGAACCGAAATCCGGGCCAGATCCACCTTCTGTGTGCGCGCCAGATGCAGCAACAGATCGAGCGGCCCTTCAAAACCGCCGACATCGATCACCAACACCGCCTCGCCGGCCGCGCGCACCTCGACAGTGGCATTCTCGCTTTCGGGGAAGAAACTGTCCTGCATGGTCAGCTCCCAGCCTGAAGAAGGGCATCGAGATGGCGCGACAGCGCGGCGAGATCGGCGTCATCGGCCGTTGGCCGGCCCGCCATCACCCGTTCGCTGCGGATCAGGGCGGCGCCGGAAAGCATTGGAGCGGCATCGGCAACGGCGCGCATCTCGTCCATCTTGCCGTTGCAGTGAAGAATGATGTCGATGCCGGCGGCCGCGACAGCGCGGGCGCGCGCGCCGATATCGCCGGCCAGCGCGTTCATCGAGATATCGTCGGAGATGATCAGCCCGTCGAAACCGATCGAGCCGCGCATCACCTGCTCGACCACCTTCGCCGAGGTGGAGGCCGGGTTCTCGGCGTCAACCGCCTCGAACAGCACATGGCAGGTCATCGCCATCAGAATGCCGGTGATTTCGCGAAACGGCCGGAAATCGCGCTCGGCGAGCAGCGCCAGCGGCTCTTTGACCACCGGAAGGCCGATATGGGAATCGGCAAGGCCGCGCCCGTGGCCCGGCATGTGCTTGATCACCGGCAGCACGCCGCCGGCTTTCAGCCCGTCGGCCATGGCCTGCGCCAGAACCCGCACCTGGTCGGGGTCCGAACCGAAAGCGCGGTTGGCGATGAACCCGGTATCGGGTTCCGGCGGCATGTCGAGCACCGGGGCGCAGTCGACATCGACGCCGACGGACAAAAGATCCGCCGCGATCAGCCGCCCGCAGGCATAGGCCGCCTCCTTCGCTTCATCGGGAGCGGCAGCATAGCGCTTCCCGATCACCGAGGCGGCGGGATAATCGCGCACCAGCGGCGGGCGCAGACGACGCACGGTTCCGCCTTCCTGATCGATCAGCACCGGGGCATTGTGGCCGACAGCTGCGCGCAGTTCCGCCGTCAGCGCCCTCACCTGTTCCCTGGTTTCGAGATTGCGGCCGAACAGGATGAAGCCCCACGGCTGCTCCGCGCGGAAGAATGCTTTCTCCTCGGCGCTGAGGCGGGCGCCGGCGCAACCGAGAATCATGGCTTTCGCAGCGTCTGTCATGGGCGAATCATATGGGATCGGGACCAAAGCAAGAATAAGCCCCGACATTCATGCACAATTTTGTGTGGTCCTGCACGGCAAAAACACCAATTCGGCGCCCGCGCCGCCGAAATCAGCGCGGAACGAAGCAGCTTCCGCCTTCCGCCTTGTACTGCTCGCACAGCGACAGCGCTTCCGAAAGGCTGGAGGCCCCGATACGCACGCGATAATAAGTGCCCTTGCCGGCAATCGTCGCGGGAACGATCTCCGCCGGTCGCCGTCCGAGCACCGCCGGATGCTGTGCGCTGAGCCGTCGGTAAGCCTGCTCCGCTTCCTGCTGAGAAGGCAGCGACGCGATCTGCATGGCATAGGCCGAACCGGATTGCGCGCTTGGCTGCGGCGCCGTCGCGGCAGGCGCTGTGGTGGTCGTCGAAGCGGCGGGCGCCGGGCTGGAGGCAGGAGCCGGGGTGGCGGCGGCAACGCGCGCGGGCGCACCGCCCGGAGGCCGCGGCGTCGGCAGCGGCACATTGGCGATGCCGAAATCCTGTACGGGCTCTTCCGTGGCGGCCGGCTCTTCGGTCGCTTCGACTGCACCTTCGGCGGCTGCTTCTGCCACGGTGGCCGGCTCGGTGGCGGCCGGCGTTTCCGCGCCCGTTTCGTCCGTTACTCCAGCCGTCTGCGAGGCGGTCGTCGCTTGCGATGATGGGGGTGCCAGCGAGGGCGCGGCAGGCTCATCGCCGGCGCCGGCATTCGTGCTGTCCTGAGACACGGATGTGACAAGCTGGCCGTTTTCATCGGGAAGCGCGGATTGGGTCTCAATCCTTCTGACCCCGGTCGAGGGCGAAGAACTGGCCTCAGCCACATCGCGTTCGACCAGCGTGCCGTCGGGCCTGACGATCATGGTCCTGACCTTGCGGGGCTCAAGACCGCCGGTATCGGCTGTGCCGCTCGCAGCGCTGCCGGCCAGCGGATTGGGCGCGACGCTTTCAACATCGGTCGGCTCCTGGTCGGAGGCGATCAGGCTGCCCTGGCGCGGCGCTTCGGCCAGCGTCCCGGAGACATCGTTGAAGACGGCATTATCCTGATTGGGAACGACCTCGCCGCCCGGATCCTCCGGCGCTTCCTTGACGCTTGAATTGTCGGCCGTGATGACCACCGGCTCGCCGCCGCCATCGCCGGCGAAATAGCGCATGCCCGCGAACACGAACAGCACGGCCAGCGCAACCGCGGCAATGCCGATCAGGGCGACGCGCCCTGCTCCGAGGAAGGTCGCGGGCAGCAGGCCCGGACGACGCTCGCGATCGTCAAAGTCGTAATAGTCGTCATCGACCGCAGCTTCAAAGCCCTCGGCAGCATCGTTGTAGCCGGCCTGCGGCGGAACGGCCTGCCTGAGGGGTTCGTCATACGCTTCGCTGTGAGCGGCGGCGTAATAGTCGACCTCCTCCGGCAGGTCCGGCTGGGCGGGCGTCTCCTGCAGTGGATCGACCAGAGCCGGCTGGCTTGCCAGCACATCGGCAAGCTCTTCATCGAGGTCGAATTCGTAGGGCTCGGCGGAGGCGCGGGCCGGCACGACTTCGTCATCGCCCATCGGCGGCAGGTCGAGCTCATCGACCGGCGCGGGCGGCTCCTCAGTCGAAATCAGCGCGGCCGGATCGAAATCGCCGTCGCGATCGTCGTCGCCAGCCGCCACCTCGTCCAGCGGTCCCGGGCCGTCATCGGCCAGTTCGAGCTCCGAAAGCTCAAGCGCGATTTCATCGAGGTCGAGATCGAGCTCCTGATCCTCATGCGCCGCCGGCTGCCGCGGCTCGGGCGCGTATGCGGGTTCCGTCTGGTATTCCGGTTCCCGCTGCTGCGGCGGCTCCGGCTCGTATTCCGCCTTCGGCGCGTAGGTCGGTTCCGGCTGATATGGCGGCGGGGGCGCGACAGGTTCCTCTGCGGGCGGCGTCACATCGGTCTGGCGGGGGTCTTCCGGCTCGTATCCGCCAAGCGAACCGCGCAATTCGAAGCGGCCGAAATCATCCGGCTGCTCGTTCTCGGGCGCGGGGTCGGCCGGCATGCTGTCCCAGATGGAAGCCGGCCTCTCATCGGGCTCGAAGGGCTGAGGCTCGTCGTAAGGCCTCTCCTCTTCCGGCGCGAAGGACGGCTCGGCCGCGTGGCGCGACGGCGGCTCGGACCGTTCGGAAGGAGCAGAAAAGCTGTCGAACTCGCGCAACAGCTCGTCCGTCAGGTCATCCGCCGTTTCCGGCGGGTACGGACCTTCCTGTCGGCGCGGCGGCTCATTGTCAGACGTGCCGATCAACCTCGCCAGTTCGGCAAAGGGATCGTCCCCGTCAAAGCCGCCATTATTGCCGTTACCCGGCTTGTTCTTGTCTGCCATTTTCAAACCACCGAGGCTGCCATCGGCCACAAGGCCGACGGGAGAGTGCAGGTGGACCTAACGCATTTCCTGCGGCGCGTCGGTTCCCGTGAGAGCCAGTCCGGAACGCAATACGGCAGCGACAGAAGATACGAGTCCGAGCTTCGCAATCGTTGATTGTCTGTCACTCTCATTAATAAAGCGTAACTCCTGCTTTTCCTTCCCTTTATTCCAGTGGGAATGGAATTGCGACGCCAGATCATAGAGATAAAACGCCAGCCGATGCGGCTCTCGCATTGTCGCCGCCGATTCGACTACCCGCGGATATTCCGCAAGCTTGGCCACAACTCTAAGTTCTTCCGGTTCATAAGTCGCCTGCTTTACCGCATCTTCCAGTGTTTTTTGTGAAATTTCCAGTCCCGGGAAGTTCTCCTGGGCCTGCCGCAGGACAGACATGCAGCGCGCATGCGCATACTGGACATAGAATACCGGATTGTCTTTCGATTGCTCGGTAACCTTGGCGAAGTCGAAATCGAGCGGCTCGCTGCTCTTGCGGTAAAGCATCATGAAACGCACGGAATCGCGGCCGACCTCGTCGACGACCTCGCGCAGCGTCACGAAATTGCCCGACCGCTTGGACATCTTGAGCTCCTGCCCGCCGCGCATCAGCTTGACCATCTGGCACAACAGCACCGTCAGCTTGGTCTCGCCGCCGGAAACCGCCTTGGCAACCGCCTCCAGCCGTTTCACGTAGCCGCCATGGTCGGCGCCGAGAATATAGACCATCTCGTCGAAGCCGCGCTCGTACTTGTCGCGGAAATAGGCGACGTCGGCGGCGAAATAGGTGTAGCTGCCATCCGACTTGATCAGCGGCCTGTCGATATCGTCGCCCACCTCGGTGGAGCGGAACAGCGTCTGCTCGCGGTCCTCCCAGTCTTCCGGCGTCTGCCCCTTCGGCGGCGGCAGCGTGCCCTTGTAGACATGGCCCTTGAAGGTGAGATCGTTGATCGCGGACCGGATCGCAGCGGCATCGTCGGCATGAAGCTGACGCTCGGAGAAGAACACCTCATGGGTAACGTTGAGGGCGGCGAGATCGGCGCGGATCATCTCCATCATGGCATCAATCGCCCGGTCCTTGACGATCGGCATCCACTGGTCTTCCGGCAGATTGTGCAGCGACGGACCGAATTCCGCCTTCAGCGCCTCGCCGACCGGCACGAGATAGTCGCCCGGATAAAGGCCCTCGGGGATGTCGCCGACCGTCTCGCCGAGCGCCTCGCGATAGCGCAGGAATGCGGAGCGGGCGAGCACGTCGACCTGCGCGCCGGCATCGTTGATGTAATATTCCTTGGTCACCGCAAAGCCGGCGTAATCCAGGATATTGGCGAGCGTATCGCCCACCACCGCGCCGCGGCAATGGCCGACATGCATCGGCCCCGTCGGGTTGGCGGAGACATATTCGACGTTGATCTTGCGGCCCTTGCCGATTTCGCTGCGGCCAAAATCCTCGCCTTCGCGGACCAGCGCGAGCAGCACGCGCTGCCAGTAGCGCGGCGAAAACCGGATATTGATGAAGCCCGGACCGGCGATCGAAAGCTCGGCGATATCCTCATCGGCCTCAAGCGCGGCGACGATCTTTTCGGCAAGGTCGCGCGGCTTGGTCTCAAGCGGTTTGGACAGCACCAGCGCGGCGTTGACGGCAATATCGCCATGGCTCGGGTCGCGCGGCGGCTCCACCACGATGCGGGTGAAATCCAGCGTGTCGCGCTTTTCCGCGATTTCGGCAATCGTCAGCAGTTGTTCGTTCAGTCTGTGTTCGAAATCGGTAAAAAGGTTCATGTCAATTTCCATCCGCCGCCGCGCGGCCGGCGCAAAAGGGCGCAGTTTGCCGGGCTCCTACCGTAAATCGGGGGTATGGTCAAACAACTGGCGGTGCGTGTTGTAGGCATAGGTATCGGTCATGCCGGCGAGATAGTCGGCCACATGCCTGGCAAGCTGCGCCGGCTCCAGCCGCTCGATGCCCTCGCTCCACGAATGCGCGCCCATCAGCTTCGGGTCGGCGATATAGGCGTCGAAGAGGTCAGTCACGATCTGGGCCGCGCCCTTGCGGATCACCATGATATCCGGATTGCGGTAGATGTGGTGGAACAGCAGCTTCTTGATCTGGCGATCGATCTCCGCCATCGCCGGCGAGAAGGTGGCCAGCGTCATGCCGGCGCGGCGAACCTCATCGGCCGATTGCGGCGCGACCGTGCGCAGGTTCTCCTGGGCAACGCCGATCACGTCCTCGACCATGGCGGTGATCTGGCGGCGCATGATCTCGTTGGTGAACCGGCTCGATTCCAGCCCGGGATAGCGATCGCGCACCTCATACATCAGGCCGGCCAAAAACGGCACCTCCTCCAGCATGTCGTAGCTCAGATAGCCGGAGCGCAGCCCGTCATCAATATCGTGCGTGTTGTAAGCGATATCGTCGGCGATCGCGGCCACCTGCGCCTCCATGCTGGCATGGGTCGAAAGCCAGAGATCATGACGGGCGCAATAATCGAGGATCGGCTGCGGAACCGTCCCGCCAATGCCCTTCCTCTCTTCATCCTGCAAGGGACCGTTATGCTTGACGAGCCCCTCCAAAGCCTCCCAGGTCAGGTTGATCCCGTCGAATTCGGCATAGCGGCGCTCCAGCTTGGTCACGATCCTGAGCGATTGCGCATTATGGTCGAAGCCACCATAGGCGGCCATCTTCTCGTGCAGCGCATCCTCGCCGGTATGGCCGAACGGCGTATGGCCGAAATCATGCACCAGCGCCACACCCTCGGCGAGATCCTCGTCAAGCCGCAACGCGCGGGCGAGCGAGCGGGCAACCTGCGCCACCTCGATCGTATGGGTCAGGCGTGTGCGATAATGATCGCCGTCATTGGCGATGAACACCTGGGTCTTGTGCTTCAGACGGCGAAAGGCGGTGGTGTGGATGATGCGGTCGCGGTCGCGCTGAAACGGCGAGCGCGTCAGGCTGTCGGGCTCGGGGTAGAGCCGGCCGCGGCTTTCCCACGGATTGCAGGCATAGGGCGCGAGCGCCACATCGCCGAAACCCAATGCCGATTTGTCGATTGTCATGCTTATTCCTGTCGCGGGAAGTGTTCCTGCTTGCGTCCTGCCGGCCCCCCGGTTGCAGATAGACCGTTGACGGCTGTCACCGCCGTTCTTAACTAAGATCAAAGGCCATTGGAAGGCGTGGATCATTCCGTGCGCCAAAACACCGATTTCAGCCCGTCTGCCGGGCTCAGGAGACTGACAATGGACACCAAGACTGTCACGCTTTCAGAGGCGGCGGCCAAGAGGATCGCCGCAATCATCGCAGCCGAGGACGGCAAGAAGGCCCTGCGCGTTGCCGTGGAAGGCGGCGGTTGCTCCGGTTTCTCCTACAAGTTCGATCTCGCCGAAGACGCGGAAGCCGATGACGTGGTGATTACCCGCGGCGATGCAAAGGTGCTGATCGACGAGATTTCGCTGGTCTACATGGCCGGCTCCGAAATCGACTTCGTCGACAACCTGCTCGGCCAGTCTTTCCAGATCCAGAACCCGAACGCGGTCGCAAGCTGCGGCTGCGGCACCAGTTTCTCGATCTGAACAATGTTGCAAACGGGCGGTGCTGACTGCCGCTCGGGAGCGTTCGGCACTTTCTCCGAACGACGTTCGAAGGCCGGGCCAAGGGGCGTCTGCAGCAATCCTTGTTTTGAGGCTTTGTGGCTTCATAGCCCCTTTCGCCGCACGGCAAGTTATTTTTTAATCATCTGATTGACTAAAGAACAACAAGTGATTACGTTAATTTTATAGCGCTTGGCGTTATGACCAAATTCATCGTGGGTTGGTTAGGTCGGCCGTCTACCGACTTTGGCCTTTCAGGCAGCCGCGTTCGCGATGACCTCCAGGAACACCCCGGCATATCCCTGCGCCGGGGTGTTCTTTTTTGTTCAGGCCGATCCCGTGATCGCGCCATGCGCGAGCAATGCCCGGACAGCCAGCGCTTACAACCGTGCCGATATCCGACACACCAGCAAAACAAAACGCCCCGGACGCGGTGTCCGGGACGCTGCAAAAGCCAGGGACTCCAAGGCAGCCCCCCGCTCAGCTTCAGGCATCGATCGTCTTGCCCGCCCGCTCCGGAATGACGAGCGAGAGCAGGATGGCCGAAATGCCCGACAGGGTGATCGGCGTCGCAAACACCTTCTGGATGATATCCGGCATCTGCTGCATCGACTGGGGCACCAGCGTAACGCCAAGCCCGAGGCCGAACGAGACCGCCATGATATAGACCTTGCGATGGTCGATCGGCTCGGAGGCCAGGATCCGGATTCCGGCGACCGCGATCGATCCGAACAGCACGACGGTGGCCCCGCCAAGAACGGGCTTCGGCACCAGCAGGAACGCCCCGCCGATGATCGGGAAGAAGCCGAGCACCACGAGGATGCCCGCAATATAGAAACCGACATGGCGGCTGGCCACGCCGGTCATCTGGATAACGCCGTTGTTCTGGCTGAAGGTCGTGTTCGGGAAGGTGCAGAACAAGGCCGCAATCCCCGAATTGATACCGTCTGCCAACACGCCGCCCTTGATGCGGTTCAGATAGACATCGCCCTGAACCGGCTCGCCGGATATGACCGAATTGGCCGTCAGGTCCCCGGTCGTCTCGATCGCGGTGATCAGGTAGACGAAAGCGATCGGGATGAACAGGCCGAGGTCGAAATCCAGGCCAAACTTCAGCGGCACGGGAACGGCAAAGACGGGCTGTGTGCCGAGCTGCGAAAAATTCACCATGCCGAAGAAGATCGAGACGATGAAGCCGACCAGCAGGCCGAGCATGATCGCGGCGATCCTGACCATGGGCCGCTTCGAAAACGAGAAGAAGATGATGACCGCAACCACGAGCAGGCCGAGGAAGATATTGACCGGGGCGCCAAGCGCCTCACCGGCGCCGGCGCCGCCGGCAAAATCCGTGAAGCCCGATTTCACCAGGCTGAGGCCGATCACGGTAATGACGATGCCGGTCACCGTCGGCGTGACCACGCGGCCCATCCGGGTGATGAACTGGCTGAGCACGATCTCGACCACGCAACCGACGAGGCAGAGCCCGAAGATCATCGCCAGAATATCCTCCGGCGTGCCGCCCCTGCCCTTGACCGCGAAACCGGCTGCCAGAATGACGCCGAGAAAGGCGAAGCTGGTGCCCTGAACGCTGAGAAGGCCGGAACCGACCGGCCCTATGCGCCGGCACTGAATAAAGGTCGCGACGCCCGAAACGAACATCGACATGGCCAGAAGATACGGCATGTGAACGCCGAGGCCCAGAGCGCCGCCGATGATGAGCGTCGGCGTGACGATGCCGATGATGCTGGCCAGAATGTGCTGTATGGCGGCCAGAAACGAGGCGCCCGGCGAAGGCACGTCGTTGAGTTTGTATATGATGTGATGTTGATCGGACATTAGTTCATCCCCCGCGGCCCTTGCCGCTTGTTATCGCTCGCACTTACACGAATGTCCCAAGCAACATCCGTGCCACAAATGTGTCACACAATGTTTCATGCGCGCAAGAAGTGAAAATGCGACCCACTACACGTTTCGCATACGGCGACGGCGAGAGACAGCTGAAGCGGAACGGCGCGCGGCCCCGGGCATGAGGCGCGAATTCATGCAACGAGAACGCGAACTGCTCATTTCTGTGGCAAATCGCAAGGCAGGCGCGGCCGGCGACGACAACCCCCTGCCGACCTGCCGACCTGCCGCTGGCCCATCAGGTTATCGCCCGGGCAAAGACATGTTGATTATCGCCGGTCGGGGGCTTCCTTGCCCGTGCTTGATCCGGCATGATCGCGCGACCCGGCTGCCGCGACGCACGCGTCGCGAACAATGGCTTTTCCAAAACGCCTGGCACGGGCGAAACGGTTTTCCCAACGCGGTCGCGGATACGGATTTTGACATGAAGATAGCCACTTGGAACATCAACGGCATCAAGGCGCGGCAGGAAAACCTGCTCCGATGGCTGGAAATGGCATCGCCCGACATTGTCTGCCTGCAGGAGATCAAGTCCGTCGACGAGAATTTCCCGGCCGCCCCCTTTCAGGACCTCGGCTATCACGTGGAGACTCACGGCCAGAAAGGCTTCAACGGCGTCGCACTTCTTTCAAGGAAAGCGCCGGAAGACGTCCAGCGCGGCTTTTCGGATGGTCATGATGATGATCAGTCGCGCTATATCGAGGGGGTCTTCAGCGTGAAGGGCGGGGTGATCCGCGTCGCCTCCATTTATCTGCCGAACGGCAACCCCGTCGACACGCCGAAATACCCCTACAAGCTTGCGTGGATGGAGCGTTTGAAGGGTCTTGCCAAAAAGCGGCTCGACCTTGAGGAACCGCTGGTGCTGGCGGGCGATTACAATGTCATTCCGCGCCCCTGTGACTGCCACGATCCCGCCGTGTGGGCGGGCGACGCCCTGTTCCTGCCGCAGACCAGAGAAGCCTTTTCAGAATTGCTTGGACTGGGGCTCCACGATGCCGTCGCCGGCGCCGACGAGGCCGGCGGTCAGTACACCTTCTGGGATTACCAGGCCGGAGCCTGGCAGAAGAACAATGGCATTCGCATCGACCATATGCTGCTTTCCGCCGAGGCCGCCGACAGGCTGGTGGCTACCTCGATAGACAAGTCTGTACGAAGCTGGGAAAAACCATCCGACCATGTGCCGGTGATCTGCCAGCTTGATTTCGACTGGGCCTAGAGCCCGTAAGGTTTAAATGCAATGGATGCAGGCGTGCGCCACACATCCAGACTTGGTCGCGTCAGGGAGAACCGGTGCTCATATTATGCGCGAGCGCGATCGCGCCGCGGCGGTCATTCTCGTCCACCACGGAAAAGCACTTTTCCTGCAGATCACGAATCCAGCTGCAATCACCGATCTCGCAACGATCGGCCGCCATGGTGAGATAGGCGAGACCGAGCACCGGCTGGCCTTCGTTGAAAATCAGGTCGCCGAAAACGGCCATCGCACTGATATTGCCGTTCTTTCTGGCAAGGTTCAGCCATTTCTTGGCGAGGCGCACATTCTTCGCGCCGCCCTCGCCATTCAGGATCATCTGGGCGAGTTGGAACTGCGCCTCGGGATTGCCGAAAACGGAAGCGGCCTGAAAATAAAGCTGGCGGGCCTGTGCGAGGTCCTTCTCTACCGGCGTATCCGGAATGCCGGCCTTGTAATAGCCAGCGAGCGCGAGAAGCGCGTTGACATAAAATCCGGTATCGGGCGAACCAGGCTCGACATCGTGGTTGACGATCTCGGCATAGGCCTTGAAGGCCTCATAGTCGTTTTCCGGCACGCCATCACCGAACGCATACATATTCGCGAGCGCCCAGCGCGAGCCGGTATGGCCCTTCTCGGCAGCGTAGCGATAGGCTTCGACCGCCTTTTGCTTGTCGCCGTTCTTGTAGGCCTTGAAGCCAAAGCGGAACAGATCGAAACGCCCGGAATCCTTGGGTATGTCGTTGGAGATATCAAAGGCCGATACCGGCGCGCCGGCCATGACGAACAAGCCCGCCGCCACCACATACACGCCTGTCTGTCTCAGAATTGCCTTCATCATCAAACGATTTCACCACGTTGTCGAGGGCGCAAAGATCTTGTCGGAAAAACCGCGATCACACGTCCAGCGGACTGCTGCGCGCTCTGTCCCCTTTCACATGCCGCGTGTTTGTGGCGGGAAATAGACGCTAACGCCGAGATCGTTTGTACGAGAGAACTGAAACAATTGCTGTGACACAACAGCCACAGTCACCGGATTCATTGGAAAGCGTTAACATGCTGATATACAGGCAGGCTTCAGCTTTCGCCTCAAACGTCTCGTCCTGCGCCCGCGCGAGCTCTCGACCAAACGCCGCGACCGCGCGTTCAACAGAGGTTGCTCTTTCATCACCCGAACCCGTGTGGAACCATCGGCACAATCGCCTTGCTCTATTGCGGAAGTCTCATTGCCATACTACACATCGCTCACCGCTTCGCCGATTTTGGGGAAGCGGACACAGGTTGCGGCTCAACTTCGCCAAGACGCTCCCGGAAAGGTCGATACCGCCTTTCCGACGCGACCAGGCGGTCGTCGAGCCATTCCCTTGTTCGGGAAAACCTGCTGCGGGCGTGGCGAAACTGGTAGACGCAAGGGACTTAAAATCCCTCGACCGGATGGTCATGCGGGTTCGACCCCCGCCGTCCGCACCAACCGTATTCGAAATCAAGCGCTCCGTTGCCTATTCGAGAGACGTATGACCGGTCTGAAAAACCGGCGCGCCATGGCCGGATGAGATTCGCGTACTTCAGCAGCGCCGTTCCACTCCGGCAACACGTGTTTCGCACTCATCACACGCGTCTGATTGCCTGAAATACCGCAAACTGAATGGCGCTGCAAAAAACGAAAAAGCCCGACCAAACGGCCGGGCCTTTCCTGATCTGTTCAAGCGTCTTCTTAGAAGTCGCGCTGCAGACGGAACCAACCGGCCCAGTACTGATCGTCGTCATAGTACTGCGCAGGCAGGTCGGTGTAACGAACGTTCAGCTTTGCGCTCAGGCCTTCGACAATGGTGTAGTCGAAGAGTACGCCAGCGGACCAGAAGTCCTCATTGTCAGCACCCGGAATGTTAGCCGAGGTCCACTGAGCAGCAGGCGTGATCGCGAAGTTGTCGGATACGTTCAGCTTGTAACCGGCAGCCAGAGCCCATTCGGCATAAACGCCAGGAACAGCCGTCGGAGTCGCGAGCGAGAAGTCCTGAAAGTCATTGCCGCCGTAGGTGACGGCATAAGCGCCCCAGCCGGTGGCATAGATAGCGCCGAGATCAAGAGCGCCCGGGCCAAGCGCCAGCGAGGTCATAGCGCGGAAAGCGGCTTCTTCGTTGTAGGTGTCGTAACCGACATCGAGCTTGGCGCCAACGCCGCCAGCCTGGAAGCCGATACGACCGGAAACGCCGAGATGCGGAACATTGTTGCCCGAATTCATAAGGCCGATCATGTCGGGCTCGAGGAAGTCGAGCGAGATGCCGCCCACGAAGCCTTCACCGGTGTAAACGTAACGGACCGAGTTAAACTTGGTCTGACCGTTCAGATCGTCGATTTCGCCGAGCAGACCCTGATCCCAATAGCTGTTGAAGTAACCAGCCTGGAAACCACCGAGCGAGAGGTAGGTCTCGTCGAGATAAACGTCGGTGGAGGCGTTATCGGAATAATAGTCGGCGTTCAGCGAGATGAAGCCGGTCAGAACGCCGAGCTCGGTTTCGGTCTTCGAGGAAATGTCGATGTGACCGCGGGTATATACGTCCCACGCATCAGCAACATTGCCGCCACGCGAAGCGTCGACCTGGAAACGGACATAACCGCCGATATCGAGGCAGGTGTCGGTGCCCGGGATGTAGAAGTAGCCGGCACCAAAGGCGTCGCAGATTTCTACATAGTTGGCAGCTACAGGCTCGATGACCACAACCGGGTCGGCCGCCTGGGCGCCGGAAGCTGCTGCGACTGCTGCAGCGGAGCCGAGAAGAAGGCTCTTCACGTTCATAATGACCTCCAAAAGGTTTTAAAGCGGAATGGGTTTTTCGCCTGAGCGTTCCCTGCCCCATTCCGGGTTTCAAGAAGATCGGGCTGTCTAGACCCTCGCTTCTGAGTGTGAACATACAAGACCGCCGCCCGATCGCAATCATCAATCGCCCGCATAGCCGCCGCCGAGGCTTCCTTACCGGCTTGCTGTTGCCGATACGCAACAAGTTGGGGCTGCGGGGCGGTCAAATCTTTACAAAAGGTAAAGAAAACAAGCGTCAATGGGGCGCTTCCTTCCAGCCACGGCGGTTCGAACGATATAAAGACAGTCCATATTCCGCGACTTCAACGTGAAAACGCGCACAATATCCGCAAAAGCGAATCGGACCAGCTCTTTGCTCCTCGGACCAGCTCTCTGCTCCGAAGAGAGCTAAACGAGCTCGACGTCGACCACGCCCGATACCGCGCGCATGGCTGACGCCACTTCCGGGGAGAGCCTGTACTTGCCCGGAAGCTCCACCTCCACCTCACGCAGCCCCTCGTTCTGGATGACCACGAAGGACACGATCCCGTCTCCACTGCTGTTCAGGTGCCTGGACAGCGAAGCCAACGGCGAATCATCGCGCAGGTAGACGCGCATCGCGCTTTGCTGGCGCACTGCCTCCTCCTCCAGCGACTGGACCGTCTGTATGCGCATGCCGATTCCCTCGGGACGGACATCGGCCGCCACGGTGATGACAACGGAGGTTCCCGGCTCCAGAAGGTCGCGGTATTGATAAAGCATCTCGGAAAACAGCACCGCCTCGAACTGGCCGGTCGCATCCGAAAGCGTGATGATCCCCATACGGTTGCCCGTGCGGGTCTTACGCTCCTGCTTGGCCACCACCGTGCCGGCCAGGCGTCCGCGACCGGCGCCATTCTTCACCGAGAGCGAGAAATCGGCAAAGCTCTGGACCCGCATGCGCGACAATATATCGGCATAGGCGTCAAGCGGATGCGCGGTCTGATAAAAGCCCAGCATCTGAAATTCCCGCATCAGCCGCTCCGAATCCGGCATCGGGGTATAATCCGGTAGCGTAATCTGAGGCAGGTCGCCGGCGCTGCCAAAAATATCTGTCTGTCCGCTCGTCTTGTCATCCTGGCTGCGCTGCGCCAGACCGATGATGCGATCGAGCCCGGCCAGAAGCGCCGCGCGATCCTTGCCAAAGCAATCGAAGGCGCCGGCGCAGATCAGGCTTTCGAGCACCCTGCGGTTGACGAGTTTCGGATCGATCCGCCGCGCGAAATCCTCCAGGCTATCGAACGCCCGGTCCCCTCTGACCGCAACAATATGGTCGACCGCTGCCTCGCCCACGCCCTTGATCGCCGCGAGCGCATAGAAGATCCGCCCTTCGCCCGGCTCGAAATGCCGGTAACTGGTCTGCACCGAAGGCGCGACAACCTCAATGCCGAGGCGCTTTGCATCATGACGAAAATCGTTCAGCTTTTCGGTATTGGCCATATCGAGCGTCATCGACGCCGCCAGAAACTCGACCGGATAATGCGCTTTCAGGAAGGCCGTGTGATAGGACACGATCGCATAGGCGGCGGCGTGGGACTTGTTGAAGCCGTAGTTCGCGAATTTCGCAAGCAGATCGAAAATCTCGTTGGCCCGCTGCTTCTTGACGCCCTTTTCCACCGCACCATCGACAAAGCGAACCCGCTGCTTGTCCATCTGCTCCTTGATCTTCTTGCCCATGGCGCGGCGCAGAAGGTCCGCTTCGCCCAGCGAATAGCCCGCCAGAACCTGGGCCACCTGCATGACCTGCTCCTGGTAGATGATCACGCCCTGGGTTTCGGCCAGCAGCGGATCGATCAGCGGGTGGATTGATTCGATCTCCTCCTCATTGTGCTTGCGGGCATTATAGACCGGGATGTTTTCCATTGGGCCGGGACGATAGAGCGCCACCAGCGCGATCAAATCCTCGATGCGGTCGGGC
The DNA here is from genome assembly GCF_021021415.1 of Martelella mediterranea. Taxonomy (GTDB): domain Bacteria; phylum Pseudomonadota; class Alphaproteobacteria; order Rhizobiales; family Rhizobiaceae; genus Martelella; species Martelella mediterranea_C. The sequence continues at coordinate 182,093 of NZ_JAINWJ010000001.1, forward strand.
CGCATGCCGATCAGCGCCTTGCGCATGCCGGCGCTTTCCACCTGGAACACCCCGACCGTCTCGCCGCGCGCCAACATTTCATAGGATTCAGGATCATCCAGCGGGACGAGCGAGAGATCGACCGCGATACCGCGGCGGGCGATGAAATCGACCGCTGTCTTCAGCACCGTCAACGTCTTCAGTCCCAGGAAGTCGAACTTCACGAGGCCGGCCTGCTCCACCCATTTCATGTTGAACTGGGTGACCGGCATGTCGGAGCGCGGATCGCGATACATCGGCACAAGCTGGGACAATGAACGGTCGCCGATAACGATGCCCGCCGCATGGGTCGAGGCATGGCGATAGAGCCCCTCGATCTTCTGTGCGATCGCCAGCAACCGCCCGACGATCGGCTCCTCTTCCGCGGCCTCCTGGAATTTGGGCTCGTCCTCGATCGCCTTGGCGAGCGTCACGGGATTGGCGGGATTGTTGGGCACCAGCTTACAGATGCGGTCGACCTGGCCATAGGGCATCTCAAGCACGCGGCCGACATCGCGCAGCGCCGCGCGGGCCTGCAGCGATCCGAAAGTGATGATCTGGGCAACCTGCGCGCGGCCGTATTTCTCCTGCACGTAACGGATGACCTCCTCGCGCCGGTCCTGGCAGAAGTCGATATCGAAGTCCGGCATCGACACGCGTTCGGGATTGAGGAAGCGCTCGAACAGCAGCGAGAAACGCAGGGGATCCACATCCGTGATCGTCAAGGCGTAAGCGACCAGCGAGCCCGCGCCGGAGCCGCGGCCGGGCCCGACCGGAATATCGCGTTCCTTCGACCATTTGATGAAGTCGGCAACGATCAGGAAGTAGCCCGGAAACTTCATGCCTTCGATCACGCCGAGCTCATAGTCGAGCCGCTCGAAATAGTCCTCGCGCGTGTGGCCCGGGCTCAGGCCCACATGGGCAAGCCTCGCCTCCAGCCCCTCGCGCGCCTGCCGGCGCAGCTCCGCGGCTTCCGCCCGCTCCGCCTCTTCGGGATCATCTGAGGCGCCGGTGAAGCGCGGCAGAATGGGCATGCGGGTATCGAGCACGAAGCTGCACCGGCGCGCGATCTCCACGGTGTTTTCGATCGCCTCGGGCAGATCGGCAAACAATGCCGCCATTTCATCCTGCGACTTCAAATAGTGATCCGGCGTCAGCTTGAAACGGCGATCGTCGGAAACGATGGCACCATGCGCCACCGCCATCAGCGCATCATGCGCCTCGAAATCGTCGCGGGTCGGGAAGAATGCCTCATTGGTGGCAACCAGCGGAAGATCAAGCTCATAGGCAAGCGCGATGACCCGACGCTCGTGCTGGACATCGAAATTGCCGTGCCGCTGCACTTCCACATATAGCCGATCGCCAAAGGCGGACTTCAGAAATGCGAGCCGCTCGGACGCCTTGGCCTCGAAGCCGGAGATAACGGCCTCATCGATCGGCCCGCCCCGCCCGCCGGTGAGCGCGATCAGCCCGTCCGAATGCGCACCGAGCCATGACTTCGTTGTATAGATGCTGTCATGCCCCTCTCCCCCGAGATAGGCCTCGCTGACAAGATGCATGAGATTGGCATAGCCGGTCGAATCGGCAGCGAGCAGCACGATCGAAGGTTTCTTCGGCGGCAGATGTCCGCCGCTGCGGCGCTCGCCGTCGCCGCCATCCTCCATATCGATCGACAACTGGCAGCCGATGATCGGCTGGAGCCCTTCGCCCACGGCCTTCTGGGAAAACTCCAGCGCGCAGAAGAGATTATTGGTATCCGTCACCGCAATCGCTGGCTGCCTGTCGGCCACGGCAAGCTTCATCACCGTCTTCAGCGGCAGCGCGCCCTCAAGCAGCGAATAGGCCGAGTGAACGCGCAAATGCACGAAACGAACCGCCTGATCTTTGCCTTCAGCCTGCATCTCGAGATCACTCCTTCATCGCCGCCAAATCAGATACGTCACCCGATTTTGGCAGGCGAGCAACGCCGGTGCAATCGCTCGTCTCGCAATGCACAGAAACCTATAGCGAGCTCACGATCAACGCCATGCTGGCCAGAAACAGGCTGACTGAGAAGAAAGCCGCGATGTCGCGCAGAATATCGGTCATGATTGCCTCCGTTTTGCTTATAGTCCTTTTATGTTCTATTTTTGTTCTAATTGCAAGCCGGTTTATTGCCGACGAAGACGAACCACTGCGCACGAAGAGACTCGAAATCCGGGCAAGCATCTGAAAATATGTACTATATTGATAAAAGTCCGTTCCTGAAAAAACCTCGACAGAGGCCGCTCTCCGGCACCTTTATTCAGGTTTCATGCGCAATTCGATCCGCCATGCGAAGGCTCCCGGCGCCGTATTTCGGGTTCGACAAGAGCGAAGACTTCGCCCAAAGCCGTCGGCCGCGAAAGCGCGACAGACGAACCCGATTTTGCCTTTTCGGATAGCCCCGGTCGAAAGCAATCCCAAACTCCATTCGCGACTTGCATCGGGTATAAATTATACTCAAAATACCCATATGCAGACCAAAACCAAACAGGTCCTCGCCGCTATCGGGCGGTGGCTGGAAGACAGGATTGACAGGGCAGCGCCCGGCGAAAGGCTTCCGACCGTTCGCCATCTGATGCGCGAATTCGGAACGGCGCAGCGCACCGTGGAGGCGGCGCTGAAGCCGTTTCTCGAGGACGGCCGTCTGATCGCCCGTCCGGGCGCTGGCATCGTTGTCGCTGGCAAGGCCGAGGAGAAGGAGCCCGACAGCTATGCTGCGGACCTTCTTATACTCTATCGCAATTCCGACAGCAGGCTTGCGCGGGTGACGTTGCAGGAGGTCGCGACGCGGATAAAATCCGCCGGCTTTTCGGTGCTGCAGCTCGGCTTTTCGAGCGACGCCCAGGCGATCGACGTGCTGGAACGGATCGGGCGGTTCCGGACCTGCCTCATCCAGGTGAATTTCGAGATCCTGACGGTCGCGTTCCTGGCCGCGCTCCACAGGCAGGCCGACCATATCGTCATCGACGGGGTTTCGGCGACCGGCATCGATGTCGACGCCATCGGCACCAATTGGCGCGAGGCGCTGTCGATCGCCTTCCGCACCTTCAGGGAAAGCGGCCACGAGAGGATCGCCTTTCTGACATCGGCCCATCATGCCCGCCAGATCGCCATGGCGCGCCGCGAGTTCCACCTGCTCGGCAGCTTCCTTCCCGATCCGGATCAGCGCTTTCTGATCGAACTGAACGCGCTGCCCGGCAGCTATCAGATCGATGATATCGCCGCCGCAGTCGGACGGTATGCTGACGCCGAGGGGCGGCTTCCGTTCACGGCGTTGATCGCCTGGGGCGTTGTCGAAGGTTTCATTCTGGAACGCGCGCTTGCCAAGCTCGGCCTCGAAGCGGGCAGAGACCTCAGCGTCATCATGCTTGGCAGCACGGATTTTCAGTCGGAGCATCTCGGCCGGTTCGATGTGGTGGGCAACAGCCACGACGAAAAGCTTGCGGTGTTCGAACGGATCATCCGCGCGCGGATCGCCGACAGACCGGAGGAGCCGCAGACCCATTATCTCCCCATTTCCTACGTCCGCCATGGTTCGGTGATCGATCTCCACACCAATTGAGTACATCAATTATTGTACACATATATATACTCAAATAGCATCCGATGCCGATAACGAATACAAGTTCAGAGGCGTTGAATGCTCCAGGAGCCGGTCCAGCAGAAAACCACGGGCGTCGCCATTATCGGCGCAGGCGAACGCGGCATTTATTATGTCGGCTCGCGCATGGCCGAAATCGCGGCGGAGACCGGCTTTCGCATCATCGGCGTGTTCGACCGGCTGGAAGACCGCGCCGGCTATGCCGCCGACCATCTGAACGGGCTCTACGGCAGAGCGGGCATCCGCCACGCCGTGCGGATATTTGAAAGCCTGGAAGCCGCCGTCGCGGATCCGGCCGTCGATCTGGTGATCGTCACCACCCATACCAACGCCCATCGCGCGCCGGTCGAGGCGGCGATCGCGGCCGGCAAGCGTGTCTATCTCGACAAGCCGATCTCGGTGACGCTCGACGACGCGGAAGCCATTCAGGCGGCAGAGGCAAAGGCCGGTCAACCGGTGCTGATGGCGTTTACCCGGCGTTACGAAAAGCCTTGGGTCGAGACGGTGAAGCTTGCCCATTCCGGCCGCATTGGCGATCCGCAGATGATCCTGCTGCGCTCGGTCATCCCCTACACCCGCTATCTCCAGCTCTGGCACCGCAAGCAGGCGCTGTCGGGCGGCGCGCTCAACGACAAGTGCTCGCATCATTTCGACGTCTTGAACTGGGTGGCGCGGTCGCGTCCGCTTTCCGTCACCGCTGTCGGCGGCCGCAGCAATGTGTTCCCGCCCGATCCGAACGCGCCGGAACGCTGTTCGCTCTGCGACCGCGACTGTCCCTATCGCCGCCATGAAACGCTGGTCGACCGCTTCGAGGGCGCAGGGGCCATCGCCAACCCGAGCTGGGGCGAGGCGGCGCTGCCGGAGGACCGCAACGATACCTGCGTCTATCGGCCGGGCGCCGACATCGACGACCACGCGATCGTCACCATCCGCTATGACAACGGCGTGTCGGCCTGTCTGTTCTTCGCCATTTTCGGCCCCTGGGCCGAGGATCAGGAAACGCTGGAGATCGTCGGCTCGTCCGGCCGCATAAGGATGGAGCGCCATTCCGGCGAAATCGACATCGTCGAGGATTACGGCCGCACGCACGGCACGCTCGGTTTCACCAGCCCAGACCGTAGCTCCACCCATTTCGGGGCCGATCTCGAGCTCGTGCGCACGCTCCGCCGCTTCATGGACGGGGAAAACCCGCCCGTCGGCATCGATGACGGCGTCGCCTCGCTCAGGATCGTTCTGGCGGCGCAGAAATCCATGAAAAACGGCGGCATGCCCGTCGATCCCGAAACCCAGGAGTTCGCGCAATGACCCGCCGTTTCCCCGAACGCCTGACCCCGCTCGCCAACCGGCTCGGCCTGCAGCCGCTATATGGCGACATTCACAATCACTGCGCCCTCTCCTACGGCCACGGCCGGCTGGAAGATGCGTTGTCCCGCGCCGCACTACAGCTCGACTTCGTCTCCATCACCGGACATGCCGCCTGGCCCGATATGCCGGTCGACGTGCCGGAGGTCGCCCATATCGTCGATTTCCACGTCAAGGGTTTCGCGAAGCTGAAGGCCAACTGGAAGGATCATTTCGCGGTGCTGAAGGCCTTCGAAAGTCCCGGCCGCTTCGCCGTGTTTCCCGGCTACGAGATCCATTCGTCGGAACATGGCGACTACACGATCGTCTATGGCGACCTCGATGTCGCCGAACCGGAACTTGCTGACAGCCCGGCCGAACTGAAGCAGGCGCTTCAGACCACCAAGGGCGAAAATGCCCTCGCCTTCCCGCACCATATCGGCTACCGCCAGGGCGCGCGCGGCATCAACTGGGACACGTTCGATCCGGAACTCTCGCCCTTCGTCGAAATGTTCTCGATGCATGGTTGCGCGGAAGAGTCCGAATCCGAACGCTCCTACCTGCATTCCATGGGTCCGGTGAACGGCGCATCGACCATGCGCGCGGGGCTGAAGCGCGGCGCGGTGTTCGGCGTTGTCGGCAATACCGATCATCATTCCGCCTTCCCCGGCTCCTACGGCCATGGTCGCATGGCGGTCTACGCGGCAGATGACAGTCGGGACGCGATCTTCAAGGCGATGCGCGCGCGCCGCACCAATGCGCTGACCGGCGACAATATTCATCTGCTGACGGCGATCGGCGATGTCGTGCAGGGCGGCATCACAGCGCCCTCGCCCGACGCCGCCTTGGATATCGAGGCCATCGGCGGCGGGTTCATCGATAGCATCGATATCGTCCGAAACGGAGAACTGTTCGAGCGCATCTCGCCCGAACTGAGCCCCGCCCCGATCGAGGCAGAGAGCGAAGCGGAAACCATCCTGTTTGTCGAGCTCGGCTGGGGCGCGCGCGGCAGAAGCCATGATTGGGCCGGCGAACTCCATCTTGAAGGCGGCGAGATTCTTGGCCTTGAGCCCAGGTTCCGCGGCGCGGAGATCGTCTCCCCGCTCGAAGGCGAGGACGAGACCGCCAAGCTGCCGACGCTCGGCCGTGAAGGCGGCAATGTTCAATTCTCGGTCACGGCCGCTGCCAACCCCAACAACGTCACCTCCGCAACCCAGGGCTTTGCCATTCGGCTGAAGGCGAAGCCCGGGGCGCGGCTGAAGGCGACGCTTTCGGGCAAACAGCTCGATATTGCCCTTGATCAGCTTTTCGAGGGCGCGCTCTCGGGCAATCTCGGCCCGATCGACAGCCCCGCTTTTCGCTTCCACGCCCTGCCCCGGCCGCATCAGTGGCAATGGCACGGCACGGTCGCGCTTGGCGCGTTGGCCGACGGCGAGAACATCTATGTGAGGCTGCGCGAGAAGACCGGCCAGATGGCCTGGACCTCGCCGATTTTCTGCAGAAGGGAGGCGTGAGACGAAACAGGCGAAACCGCCGGATCGCAAAATCCGGCCATGCGGGCAAGGGCGGCGACGCCCCGGATTGCCCGGACAACAGGAAAGCGGCCCCCGATGGACCGGCTTTCATACGCGGGAACTTTTTGAAAACCGGACCTTTCAGAGGCCGGAGGGAGAACAGGCAATGAAGCATTTTGGAAAATTCACGAGCGTGTTGCTCAGCGCAAGCGCGCTGATGGCGGTCTCGGCCGGCGCCGTCGAACTCAACATCGTCCATGGCGCGATCGGCAAGGACAACGAGGTTCTGCGCAAGGAGCTCGACCGCTATGAGGAGATGACCGGCAACACGGTCAACATCGTCTCCATGCCGGAATCGACCACCGACCAGTTCGGCCAGTACAAGCTCTGGCTTTCGGCCAAATCGCCGGATATCGACGTCTACCGCATCGATGTCATCGGCGCGCCGCAGCTGGCCGACCATTTCATCGACCTGACGGAGGCGACCGCCGATATCATCGACCAGTTCGTGCCGGCAGCCGTTGAATCGCAGACCGTCGACGGCAAGCTCGTCGCGCTGCCGATGTTCCTCGGCGCGCCGGCGCTCTACTATCGCAGCGACCTTCTGGAAAAATACGATCAACCGGTTCCCGAGACCTGGGACCAGATGACCGAAACCGCGAAGGTCATCATGGATGGCGAGCGGGCCGAAGGCAATGGCGACATGTGGGGCTTCGTCTTCCAGGGCGCGCCCTATGAAGGGCTGACCTGCAACGGCCAGGAATGGATCTACTCCTATGGCGGCGGCCGGATCGTCGAGCTTGACGGCTCGATCGGCATCAACAATCCGGAAGCGGCCGAAGCACTGAACATGGCGAAATCCTGGGTCGGCACCATCGCGCCGCAGGGCGTGCTGAACTACATGGAAGAGGATGCACGCGGCGTGTTCCAGTCCGGCAATGCGGTGTTCATGCGCAACTGGAACTACGCCTATGCGCTGGCCGATGGCGAGGATTCCCCGGTCAAGGGCAAGTTCGATGTGACCACGCTGCCCGTCGGCGGCGAAGGCGACAGCTCGGCGGCCACCCTTGGCGGCTGGCATCTGGCCGTTTCCAAATATTCACCCAATCCGGACGAGGCGATCGAACTGGTGAAGTTCCTCAACAATTTCGAAAACCAGAAGGAACGCGCGATCGAGACCTCGCGCCCGCCGACGGTGACGGCTGTCTACGACGATGCGGAAGTGGCCGAGGCCCAGCCTTTCATTCCGCGCTGGAAGCCGGTGGTGCTCAACGCCCTGCCGCGCCCGTCCGCCGCCACCAAGCGCAAATATAACGAGGTCTCCTCGGAATTCTGGACCGCCGTGCATGATACGCTTTCAGGCGACGGCACCGCCGAGCAGAACCTCGCCAAGCTGGAAGCCAAGCTGAAGCGCCTGCGCGGCAACGGCTGGTAAACATAACGGCGCCGCCCGCACCCCGGCGCGGCGCCGTTTTGCGCAAGAGAAGAAGGGAACGGAACATGGCAGAACCGGTCGAAAAATCGACCCTGTCGCATCAGCGCGTCGTCTCGGCCTGGGTGTTCCTGGCACCGATGCTGGCAGTGCTGGCCGTGGTCGCGGTCTATCCGCTGGTCCGAACGATCTATTTCGGTTTCACCGATGCATCGATCGATTTTCCCGGCCAGGCGCAATGGGTCGGCTTCCGCAACTACCTCGAATATCTCGACTATGGCGACGGCACCGGCGAATTCTACGGGCTGCTGGCAGACCCGGACTGGTGGCGGGCCGTCTGGAACACGCTGCGCTTCACCTTCTTCTCGGTGCTGTTCGAAACCATTTTCGGCATGATCATCGCGCTGGTGCTCAACACCCAATTCCCCGGCCGCGCGCTGGTCCGCGCCGCCGTTCTCATCCCCTGGGCGATCCCCACCATCGTCTCCGCCAAGATGTGGGCCTGGATGATGCATGACCAGTTCGGCATTTTGAACGATATCCTGATGAAACTGCACATCATCGCCGAGCCGGTGGCCTGGACCGCCAATCCCGACACCGCCCTTCTCGCCGTGCTGATCGTCGATATCTGGAAGACCACGCCGTTCATGGCGCTGCTGATCCTCGCCGGCCTGCAGATGGTGCCGAAGGACATGTATGAGGCGGCGAAGCTCGACGGCATTCATCCCGTGCGCGTGTTCCGCAAGGTCACCCTGCCGCTGATCATGCCGGCGGTGCTGGTGGCGATCGTGTTCCGCGCGCTCGATGCGCTGCGCGTCTTCGACATCGTCTATGTGCTGACGCCCAACAATCCCAACACGGCCACCATGTCGGTGTTCGCGCGCGAAAATCTGTTCGATTTCGACCAGTTCGCCTATGGCTCGGCGGCTTCCACCCTGCTGTTCCTGATCATCGCGCTTCTGACGATCGGCTTCATCCGCGCCACCCGCATGAACCTTGGAGGCGACAGATGATCATCCCCGCTCCCGTCAAACGCATCGCGTTCTACGCGCTGGTTCTGGCCATTCTCGTCCAGGCGCTGTTCCCGTTCTATTATGCGATCCTGACCTCGCTGGAAAACGGCCAGGCGCTGTTCGAAGTCAATTATCTGCCGAAGGCGGTGACCTTCGACAATTACCAACACATGCTGACCGACGGCGTTTTCGGCCACCAGATCTTCAACTCGATCTTCGTCGCCACCGTTGTCGTGATCTTCTCGCTGTTTCTCGGCGTCACCGCCGCCTTTGCGTTGAGCCGCATCCGCTTCAGGGGACGCGGACTGCTGTTGTTCACCATCCTGTCGGTGTCGATGTTTCCGCAGATCGCCGTGCTCTCCGGCCTGTTCGAGCTGATCCGCAATTTCGGTCTGTTCAATTCGTTGTGGTCGCTGGTGTTTTCCTACATGATCTTCACCCTGCCCTTCACGGTCTGGGTGCTGACCACCTTCATGCGCGACATGCCGATCGAGATCGAGGAGGCCGCGATCATGGACGGGGCCTCTTCCTTCACCATCATCCGCCGCATCTTCCTGCCGCTGATGTGGCCGGCGATGGTCACGACCGGGCTGCTCGCCTTCATCCACGCCTGGAACGAATTCCTGTTCGCCCTCACCTTCCTGTCCACCGATAGCCAGCGCACCGTGCCGGTGGCGATCGCGATGATCTCGGGCCTTTCCGAATTCGAGGTGCCGTGGGGCAATATCATGGCGGCGTCCGTGATCGTCACCGTGCCGCTGATCGCGCTCGTTCTCGTCTTCCAGCGCAAAATCGTTTCCGGCCTCACCGCCGGCGCCGTGAAAGGATAGTCTCATGGCCTCCATCGAACTGAAGAAAATCTGCAAGTCCTTCGGCCATGTCGAGGTGCTGAAGGATATCGACCTCAACCTCGAAAAGGGCGAGTTCGTCGTCTTCGTCGGACCGTCGGGCTGCGGCAAGTCCACGTTGCTTCGCCTGATCGCCGGTCTGGAGGATATTTCCGGCGGCGACCTGATGATCGACGGCGAGCGCGTCAACAATGTGCTGCCGGCAAAGCGCGGCATCTCCATGGTGTTCCAGTCCTACGCGCTTTACCCGCATATGACGGTCTACGAGAACATGGCCTTCGGGCTGGAACAGGCGAAGCTCGACAAGGCGGAGGCCGACAAGCGCATCCGCGAGGCGGCCGAAATGCTGCAGATCACGCCCTATCTCGACCGCAAGCCGCGCCAGCTTTCCGGCGGCCAGCGCCAGCGCGTCGCCATCGGCCGGGCGATCACCCGCCAGCCGCGCATCTTCCTGTTCGACGAGCCGCTGTCGAACCTCGACGCGGCACTCCGGGTCGACACCCGCATCGAGATTGCCGCGCTTCACAAGCGCATGAAGGGCGTGACCATGATCTACGTGACCCATGACCAGGTCGAGGCGATGACGCTTGCCGACCGGATCGTGGTGCTGAACGCAGGGCACGTGGAACAGGTCGGCACGCCGATGGAACTCTACATGAAGCCCGCCAGCCGTTTCGTCGCGGAATTCATCGGCTCGCCGCGCATGAATGTGATCGAGGGCGAGATCGCGGACGGGTTCGGCGCGGCGGCCTGCGGCATCCGCCCGGAACATCTCGCGATTTCGCGCGAGAGCGGTCGGTGGACCGGGAAAGTCCTGCTTTCGGAAGAACTTGGAAGCGATACTTACATTCATGTGGAAACCGAAAATGCCGGTATGCTGAATGTCCGCGCGCCGGGCGCGCAGGATTTCGAAGCGGGCGAAAGCGTGTTCGTAACGCCGGACGAGACGGCGCTGCATCGCTTCGACGCTGCCGGCGCGGCGATCTAGGGGGCTGGCATGAACAGCAGACCATCCGAACCGCCGCGCCCGATCTGCGTCATCGGCAATGCCAATCTTGACCTCGTCACCGGCAGTATCGACGACTGGCCGGAATGGGGCACGGAGGTGTTTCTGGAACGCTCGGATTTCCGCATCGGCGGATCGGCGGCCAATACCGCGCTCGTGCTCCAGCGTCTCGGCCATCCCGTCGGCCTCGTCTCGGCGACGGGCAGCGATGCGGCCAGCGCGATGATCACCCGCCAGTTCGCCGGCGCGCTGGACAGGATCGCCGCCCGGCCCGGCCCGACATCGATGTCCGTCGGCATCTTGCAGAAAGGCGGCGAGCGCAGCTTCTTTTCCACCAACGGCCATCTCGACGGGCTCGATGCCGCGTTCTTCTCTGCCGCTCTGGAGGACTGGCCGCTTTCCGGCGCGATCGCGCTGGTCTCCGGCGGGTTCGCCCTGCCCGGCCTGATGGCGGAGCACACGGACTTCCTGGAGCGGCTGAAGGCACGGGGCGCGACCATTGCCATCGATCCCGGCTGGCCCGGCGACGGCTGGACCGAGGCCGCCATCGCCAGTGCCCGCGCATGGATCGGCCTTGCCGACCATATCCTGCTGAACGACAAGGAGGCGCTCGGGCTATCCGGCGAGGACGCCGTGCACGCCGCCTGCCGGGCACTCGCGCCACATATGCGCCCCGATGCCACGCTGGTGGTCAAGCGCGGCCCGGAGGGCGCTGCCTGCTACCGGCGCCGCAACTATATCATCGAACAGGCCCGCCCCCTTGACGTGATCGACACGGTGGGCGCCGGAGATGCCTTCAACGCGGGCTATCTGAGCGCCGTCGCGGAAGGTGCCCCCGAGCGCGCGGCGCTGAGGCGCGGCATTGATGTCGCCTCCGCCGTGATCAGCGAATTTCCCCGCAGCGGCGCTGCGATCTTCCCGGAAAAGAGTCTGGCACCATGCCCAACATCCTCCTCCTGATCGCCGACGATCTCGGCCGGATGACGGGTTGCTACGGCGAGACCGCGATCGCGACACCCAATATCGACCGGCTCGCCGAGAGCGGTACGCGTTTCGACATGGCGTTCACCTCCACCGCCTCGTGCTCGGCCAGCCGCTCGGTGATCTATACCGGCCTGCACACGCATGAGACCGGACAGTATGGCCTCAACCACGACCATCACCACTTCATGACCTTCGATCATGTGGAAACCGCCCCGGCGCTTCTGAACGCGGCGGGCATGAAGACCGGGATTATCGGCAAGATCCATGTCGGCCCGGAGGCGGTCTATCCCTGGCAGGTGCGCGAGGAGAGCGCCGAGCGCGATGTGCGCCGGGTCGCCGACCGCGCCGCCGCCTTTTTCCACCACGCAAAGGCCGAGCAAAACCCCTTCTTCCTGACCATCGGCTTCATCGATCCGCATCGCGACGAGACCCGCGGCGGCTTCGGCAATGACCACGCCTATCCCGGCGTCGAGGACCGCATCTTTGCTCCTGAGGACGTCGCCGTGCCGCCCTTCCTCACCGATCTGCCGGAGGTGCGCCAGGAGCTTGCCGATTATTACCGCTCGATCCACCGGCTCGATCAGGGCGTTGGCATGGTGCTTGAGGAACTTGAAAAGGCCGGCCTTGCCGATGACACGCTCATCGTCTTCCTCTCCGACAACGGTTCCCCCTTCCTCAATTCCAAGACCACGCTTTACGATGCCGGCGTGCATCTGCCGCTGATCATCCGCAAGCCCGGCGGCCGCGCGGGCATCGCCAATCCCAATATGGTCTCCTTCACCGATATCCTGCCGACCTTCCTCGACTGGGCAGGCTACGCCCCGCCGTCCGGGCCCCGCAAGGGGCGCTCGCTGCTGCCGATCCTCGAATCCGAAAAGCTTGAGGAAGGCTGGCAGGCCGTGTTCGGCTCGCACACCTTCCACGAGGTCACCAATTACTGGCCGACGCGCTTCATGCGCACCACACGCTACAAATATCACCGCAACGTCGCCTGGCAGCTCGACTTCCCCTTCTCCGGCGATCTTTACGGCTCGCTGACCTGGGAGGGTATCCGCAATCAGACCCCGGCGATGATCGGCAGGCGGACTGTGAAAGACTATGTCCGTCGCCCGCCCGAGGAGCTCTACGACCTGGAAGCCGACCCGCACGAAGTAAACAATCTGGCCGGCGACCCTGCCCACCGCGACCGTCTGTTTGAAATGCGCGCCGCGACGGAAGCCTGGCAGCGCGAGACCCGCGATCCCTGGCTCTATCGCGACGGCGTATCGCTGCGCGCCATCGAAAAGCACATCGAAAGCGGGCTTGCCGTGCCGGACCGCTTCGATTTCGACCCGGACAATCCCGGCTCGCGATAGATTACACGCCGTGTACGAAGCGAAACGTTCAGGAAGGGGTTGCGCTTCATCCACGTTTCGGTAAAAATTTACTAGACGTGCCAGACCATTGTGGTCCCGGCTGCTTCGGGGGAGATGATGGTCACAATCCGTGAAATTGCGAAGGCGGTCGGCGTTTCGGCAGGCACGGTTTCCCGTGTGCTGAACTACGATCCCACCCTTTCGGTGAGCGAGACCAAGCGCAAGGCGATCATCGAGACCGCCGAGGCGCTGGATTACGCAACGCCGCGAAACCGCAATCGCCGCAAGCCCGCGCCGTTCCGCCAACCGCAACCGACCGCCGCCATGCCCCGCATCGCCACGGTTCACTTCCTGGAGCGTGACGAGGAACTGATCGACCCCTATTATATCGGGGTGAGGCTGGGCATAGAACGGCGCTCACAGCATTACCAGAGCGAGATCGTGAAGGTGTTCCACGCCGATCTTTTCAACGAGGCCAGTCTGTTGCAGGGGGTTGCCGGCATCATCGCCATCGGCAAGCACAGGCCGGCGGAAATCGCCTTTCTCGAGGAGTGTTGCGACCATCTGGTGTTCGCCGATTTCCAGCCTTCGGACGAGCACTATGACTGTGTTTACAGCGATCTCGCGGTGGCAACCACGAAAATTCTCGATGGCCTCGCCGCTGCCGGCTATCGGCGCATCGCCTTCATCGGCGCGGAGGACAGGATCAGCTTTGGCGATGTGCCCTACAGCGAGGCGCGCTGCCGGGCTTATGTCGACTGGCAGAAGGCGCGCGGCACCTTCGACCCCACCCTGATCGCCCTCAACAATGACTGCAATGACGGGCAGAATCTGCGGCTTGAGGTCGGTTACGAGCATGCCCGCGACCTGCTCGACCGGCCCGAACGCCCGGATGTCATCCTCACCGCGAATGACAATATCGCCATCGGAACCGGGCGGGCACTGGCCGAAGCAGGGCTTTCGGTGCCCGACGATATCGCCATCGCCTCCTTCAACGACATACCGGTCGCCCAGTTTCTCAATCCCGCGCTTTCCACCATGAAGATACCAGGCGAGGCCATCGGCGAATGCGCGGTCGACCTGCTGGTCGAGCGCATCAACGGTCGCGAATACACAAAGCGCGTAACCATCCCCGGCGAGATGATCTGGCGCGACAGTTGTCGCCATCCGCCCGCCGCGTAAATTTATTTACTGATTTTTACTAAAAATTTTATTGTCAAGTTTTCCAAATTGTAGTTAGCTTCCTCCGGGGCGGCATGGAGAGCCGTCGGGCAATTTGTCCAAACGGGAGGAACCAATGGATAAGCAGAAAGTGCTGGGCCGCATCACGGGTGTGGCTCTGTCGGGAGCATGTGTCTTCGGCGCGACCGCCGCCTTCGCGGGTGAGATCACCATCTGGTGCTGGGACCCCAATTTCAACGTCGCGATCATGAAGGAAGCGGGCGAGATCTACACCAAGTCTCACCCCGACACGACCTTCAATGTCGTCGACTTCGCCAAGGCCGATGTCGAGCAGAAGCTGCAGACCGCTCTCGCCTCCGGCGCGACCAGCGCGCTGCCGGATATCGTGCTGATCGAGGATTACGGCGCGCAGAAATATCTCCAGTCCTTCCCCGGCGCGTTTGCGGCCATGGATGGCGTTGTCGATTACTCTGCCTTCGCGCCCTACAAGGTGCAGCTCATGACGGTCGACGGCAAGGTCTACGGCATGCCCTTCGACACCGGCGTCACCGGCATGTATTACCGCCGCGACTATCTGGAGGAAGCCGGCTTCAAACCGGAGGACATGCAGGACATCACCTGGGACCGGTTCATCGAGATCGGCAGGCAAGTCGAGGCCAAGACCGGCCACAAGATGACCACGCTCGACCTCAATGACGGCGGCATAACCCGAATCATGATGCAGTCGGCCGGAAGCTGGTATTTCGACGAAAACGGCGACCTCAATGTCCTCGACAACGCCGCGCTGAAGGCAGCCCTCGAAACCCAGGCGAAGATCGCCGAGGAAGGCCTGATCTATCCGGCGACCGGCTGGTCGGATTATGTCAACGCGTTCACCTCCGGCAATGTCGCCTCGGTCATCACCGGCGTCTGGATCACCGGCACCATCAAGGCGCAGGAAGACCAGTCCGGCAAATGGGGCGTCGCACCGATTCCCAAGCTCGACGGCGTCGAGGGCGCAGGCAACGCCTCCAACCTTGGCGGCTCGAGCTGGTATGTGCTCGACAGCTCCGACGTTAAGGACGAAGCGATCGATTTCCTCAACGAGATCTACGCCAAGGACACGGAATTCTACCAGAAGATCCTGATCGAGCGCGGCGCGGTCGGCTCGTTGCTCGCCGCGCGCGAGGGCGAAGCCTATCAGGAGGCCGATCCGTTCTTCGGCGGCGAGAAGGTCTGGCAGAAATTCTCCGACTGGCTGAACCAGATTCCGGCGGTCGACTACGGCATCTTCACCAACGAGCTCGATGTCGCGGTCACCTCCAACCTGCAGTCGCTGATCGACGGCAAGCCGGTCGACGAGGTGCTGAAGGCGATCAACGATCAGGCCAAGTTCCAGATCCAGTAAAGGCGCTTTGCCGGGGCGGGCCCGCCTGCCCCGGCTTTCGCCATCACGATTGTTGGAAAGCCGGCCCGCCGGCAACTGGGACCGACCATGGCTAATGCAAGACCCGGCAATCTGAAGCGGTTTTACGACGTCAACGGCTGGCTGTTCGTGGCGCCGGCCCTCATTCTCGTCGCCGCCTTCATGTTCTATCCGATCATCCGCTCGCTGGTGCTGTCGTTCTATTCCGGCCGCGGCATGATGATGAATTTCGTCGGTTTCGGGAATATCGAGCGTCTCTGGTATGACGCCATTTTCTGGCAGGCGCTGACCAACACGCTGACCTTCCTTGTCATCCAGGTGCCGGTCATGATCGTGCTGGCGCTGATCCTCGCCAACGCGCTCAACAATCCGCGGCTCAGATTTTCCGGCCTGTTCCGCACCGCCATCTTCCTGCCCTGCGTATCCTCGCTGGTTGCCTATTCGATCCTGTTCAAGAGCATGTTCGCCACCGACGGCATCATCAACAGCACGCTGATGGCGGTGGGGCTTGCCGACAGCCCGATCGAGTGGTTCACCGATCCGTTCTGGGCCAAGGTGCTGGTCATTCTCGCCATCACCTGGCGCTGGACCGGCTACAACATGATCTTCTATCTGGCCGCGCTGCAAAATATCGACAGGTCGATCTACGAGGCCGCCCGCATCGATGGCGTGCCCTCATGGCGGCGCTTCCTGCACATCACGATCCCGATGCTGAAGCCGGTGATCCTGTTCACCACGATCACCTCCACCATCGGCACGCTGCAGCTCTTCGACGAGGTCTACAACCTGACCGAGGGCAAAGGCGGTCCGGCGAACGCGACGCTGACCCTGTCGCTCTATATCTACAACCTGACCTTCCGCTTCATGCCCAATTTCGGCTACGCGGCCACGGTCTCCTACGTCATCGTGCTGATCGTCGCGGTGCTCTCCTTCCTGCAATTCTACGCCGCGAGGGAACGCACATGACGAGCCGCCGCCTCATCCGCCTCGCCGCCGGTTCGCTGACCTATATCCTGCTCGGGCTTGCCGCCTTCATCTCGGTGTTCCCCTTCATCTGGATGGTGATCGGCGCGACCAACACCACCGCCGATATCGTCATCGGCAAGGTCACCTTCGGCAACGCGCTGACGACGAATATCAATGCCTTCGTCACGCAGGTCGACGTGCCGTTGATCATGTGGAACTCGATCAAGATCGCGGGCCTCGGCACCTTCCTCACGCTCACGGTCACCTCGCTTGCCGGCTATGGTTTCGAGATATTCCGCTCGAAGCTGCGCGACCGGGTCTATGCCATCGTGCTCTTGACGCTGATGGTGCCGTTTGCGGCGATCATGATCCCGCTGTTCATGATGACCGCCAAGGCCGGGCTGATCGACACCCATATCGCCATCATCCTGCCCTTCATCGCCTGGGCCTTCGTGATCTTCTATTTCCGCCAGGCCACCAAGGCCTTCCCGTCCGAACTGCGCGATGCCGCCAAGGTCGACGGGCTGAAGGAGTGGCAAATCTTCCTGCATATCTATTTCCCGGTGATGCGCTCCACCTATGCGGCGGCCTTCGTCATCGTGTTCATGCTCTACTGGAACAACTATCTGTGGCCGCTGATCGTGCTGCAATCGAACGAGACCAAGACGATCACGCTGGTCGTCTCCTCGCTCGCCTCCGCCTATTATCCCGATTACGGCACGGTGATGATTGGCACGATCCTCGCCACCCTTCCCACGCTTCTCATCTTCTTCGCCATGCAACGCCAGTTCGTCCAGGGCATGCTCGGTTCCGTCAAATAGGTCATACACATGCGTAAAGTTCAGAATTTCAATGCCGGCTGGGTGTTCTCCGAAGGGTTCGACAATGCGGCGATCAGCACCCTGCGCGATGGCGAAAGCGTGCGCCTGCCGCATACCGCCGTCGAACTGCCCTTCAACTATTTCGACGAGAAGCGCTATCAGCGCGCTTTCACCTACCAGAAGGTTTTTGCCAACGAGCCCGGTTTCGCCGGCAAGCGGGTTTCGCTGGTCTTCGACGCGGCGATGGCCGACAGCGTCGTTTTCCTCAACGGCAAGGAAATCGCCGCCCACAAGGATGGCTATACCCCCTTCGAGGTCGAGATCGGCCCGCATCTGAAGGACGGCGACAATCTGCTGACGGTGAAGATCGACGGATCGGAGAACCCGGACATCCCGCCCTTCGGCAATGTCATCGACTATCTGACCTTTGCCGGCATCTATCGCGACGTCTGGCTGAAGATCACGACCCCGGTCGCGATCGACAACGTCAAGATCGAAACGCCCGACGCGCTCGCCGACGCCAAGAGCGTGACCGCCGACGTGTTCCTGACCGACGAGACCACCGGCAGGCTCAGCGCGACGCTGAGCGACGCCGAGGGCAAAATGATCGCCGCCACCGAAGCTTCCGTTTCGGGCCGGCAGACGCGGCTTGCGCTTTCCGATCTGAAAGGCCTCCGGCTTTGGGATATCGATGACCCGGCGCTCTATACTCTCACCGTGACGCTCGAAACCGAGGCGGGCACGGACGATTTTTCCAACCGTTTCGGCTTCCGCACCGCGTCCTTCGCCAGCGATGGCTTCCGACTCAATGGCAGGCTCTTGAAACTGCGGGGCCTCAACCGCCACCAGAGCTGGCCGCATCTTGGCTACGCCATGGGCAGGCGCGGGCAGGAAAAGGATGCCGATATCCTTAAATTCGAACTGGCCTGCAATATCGCCCGGACCTCGCATTATCCGCAGTCGAAATATTTCCTCGACCGCTGCGACGAGATCGGCCTGCTGGTTTTCGAGGAAATCCCGGGCTGGCAGCATATCGGCGGCGATGCATGGAAGCGGGAATCGGTCGAGAACGTCCGCCGGATGATCACCCGCGACTGGAACCATCCGTCGATCATCATCTGGGGCGTGCGCATCAACGAATCCGCCGACGACCACGATTTCTACGCCGAGACCAACCGGGTCGCCCGCGCACTCGACGCCACCCGCCAGACCGGCGGCGTGCGCTGCATCGAAAACAGCGAGATGCTGGAAGACGTCTATACCATGAACGACTTCGTCCTCGGCGACGAGGAACAGCCGGGCCGCAACCATGCGCGGATCTGCACCCGCGACCAGAGGCAGGTGACCGGGCTTTCGAAGACGGTGCCCTACATGATCACCGAATATAACGGCCACATGTATCCCACCAAGCGCTTCGACCAGGAAAGTCGGCAGGCCGAGCACGTCACCCGCCACCTGCAGATGCTGAACGCGGTCGCCGGCGACCCGACGATCGCGGGCAGCACGGGCTGGTGCATGTTCGACTACAACACCCACAGCGATTTCGGCTCCGGCGACCGGATCTGCTATCACGGCGTGATGGACATGTATCGCGAGCCGAAATTCGCGGCCTATGCCTATGCCTCGCAGGGCGATCCCGAGAATGGCGTGGTGCTTCAGCCGGTCACCTTCTGGGCGCGCGGCGAGCGCAACATCGGCGGCGTGCTGCCGCTGATCATCCTGACCAATTGCGACTATATCGAACTCACCGTCGGCGACAGCGCGCCCAAGCGGGTGGAGCCTGCACGTTCGACATACCCGCACCTCCCTCATCCGCCGGTCATTCTCGACAGCCACAATGTCTCCGCCGAAGAATTCGGCGATTGGGGCCGCCAGTGGTTCGACGGCACGCTGACGGGCTATATCGACGGAAAACCCGTCAGGACCATGAAGCTTGCCGGCAACCCCGTGCCGACGACGCTTGAGATCGCGCCGGATGCGACCGAATTGAGGGCGGGCGAAAAGGATTGCGTGCGGGTGATTCTGCGCGCGCTCGACCAGTGCGGCAACATCATGCCGTTCTTCGACGAGCCGGTCGCGCTTTCGCTCGATGGGCCCGGCCGCATCGTCGGGCCGGAGATCACGAGCTTCCGGGGCGGCACGGCGGGGCTTTATATCGAGGCGGGGGATGAGACCGGGACGCTGACGCTGTCGGTCCGCTGCGCCGCCTTTGCCGATGATACTATCGCCTTCACGATCAGCTGAGGTTTGCCATGGCAGATGTTTCCCTCAACCAAATCCGCAAGTCCTTCGGCGCGATCGAGGTCATCAAGGGCGTCGATCTCGACATAAGGTCCGGCGAGTTCGTGGTCTTTGTCGGTCCCTCCGGCTGCGGCAAGTCGACCCTGTTGCGGATGATCGCGGGGCTTGAGGACATTACATCCGGCTCGCTGTCGATCGGCGGGACGGACATGACCGACGAGGACCCGGCAAAGCGCGGGATCGCCATGGTGTTCCAGACCTATGCGCTCTACCCGCATATGACGGTGCGCGAGAATATGGGCTTCGCACTGCGCTTCGCCGGCATGAAAAAACAGGAGATCGAGACCCGGGTGATGGAAGCCGCCCGGATGCTGGAGCTCGAATCCTATCTCGACCGCAAACCGAAGGCGCTTTCGGGCGGCCAGCGACAGCGCGTCGCGATCGGCCGCGCCATCGTGCGCCACCCGGACGTGTTCCTGTTCGACGAGCCGCTCTCCAACCTTGATGCGGAGTTGCGCGTGCATATGCGCGCGGAGCTTTCCGCCCTTCACGACCGGCTGAAGACCACCATGGTCTATGTGACCCATGACCAGGTGGAGGCAATGACGCTTGCGGACCGGATCGTGGTGCTGCGCGCCGGCAAGGTTGAGCAGATCGGAACGCCGCTGGAGCTGTTCAACACCCCGGCCAACCTGTTCGTCGCGGGCTTCATCGGCTCGCCGGCGATGAATTTCCTGCCGGCAAGCGTTGTCGATGCCGATGAGGCCGGACTGAAGATCAGCCTCCTCGACGCCGAGACGCTCGATCTGGCGATCGCGGGGACGCGGCCGGCCGCCGGCGCCAGGGTAACGCTCGGCGTGCGCCCGCAGCACATCAGGCTGGCGGCGGAGGACCAGACGGGCTTCGAGATCGCCATCACCCTGGTCGAGGCGCTGGGAACGGAAACCGTGATCTACGGAGAAGCCGGAAACGGCGAGCGTGTGATGGCCGTGCTTGCCGGCCAGCACGCGCTCAAAACCGGCACCACCATCCGCGTCACCTTCGATGTCGCGGATGTTCATCTCTTCGATGAAACCGACCAGCGCATCGCGCGTTGACGCCATTAACCGGCGGTGGGGGTGGATGCGGCGACATGGCATCACCCTGCCACAGCGCGGCGAGACAGCCTCTTAGAATTCGGCCTCAGGCGGCTATCGCCCAAAACCCGGTCCGAACAACGAGCCGATGGCAATTGTGCCGTCTTCGATCAGCAGGTCGATGCGATCGCCGCGCCGGCGGTAGAGGTCGGGATGGGCGGCGAGGAGGCGGGCCTTTTCGAGATCGTCATAACCCTGCAGACCGCCGCCGAAATGGTGGCCGTTGCGCTCCACATCGCGACAGCCGAGTGTTGCCGCCACGAGCGTATCCTGCTGCCAGCAAAGACCTGGTTGACAGGTCAAATCCTCGGCCGAGATGAACAGGCGTTTTCCGTGCGCGCGGCCATCGACCATCCGGGCATAGTTCAAAAGCGCGCGCAACACGCCCTTGCAGCTCTTGATCGAGGTTCCCGACCAGCCATGGGCAATCGCGGTGGCGAAGGCGTCGTCATGGTCGTCGCTCTCGTCGATGATCAGCGGAAAAGCGGAAAGCGTCGGCGTGATCTCAAGCGTCAGCGCGGTCTCGCGGGCGAAGGGCTGCTCGATGAAGGCGATAGCGCCGCGCAGTCGCGAAAGCCTGGGATCGCCCTGAAGGCTTTCGAGAAAGGTTGCGAAACGGTCGGGCAGATATTGCTCGTTGGCGTCGAGCGTGACGCGGTAATGGTCCATGCCATCGACAAGCGTCGCGATATGCGCCAACCGGTCAATATCGGCCTCCGGGTCGCCCTTCAACTTGATCTTGAAGGCGCGGATGCCGGTGGCGCGGATGATCGCTTCGAGGCTGACCGGCAGGCCGTCATCGGCCCTCTCCGGGTCCGCCTCGCTTTCGAAAATCGGCGCATCGAAGCCGACGGTCTGGCGCGGCGCAATCGCGGGAAGCGGCGTGACGCCGGAAAGCGCCCCTGTGATCGCGGCAGGCGAAATATCGGGAGCGCCAAGCGCGCTGACGCCGAACAGGTCGGCCTTTGCGGCCTGCGGAAAATTGAGGCCATGCGCGCGACAGACCGCGTCGATCAACGCCATCTCGACAAGCGCCGGGCCGAAATGGGCGGCGAGCCTTGGCGTGCCCTCCGGCATGGCGGCCTCGACGTCCCGGCGCATGCGCGTTGTGGCGGCGGCGATGGTTTCGGAGGCGATGTCTTCGGCTGACTGACAGGCAAGCGCGAGCGAGCGCTTCAGGTCGGCGACGGTGTCATCATTCGTCCGGCTGCCGCGCTTGTCGAACCAGCGCGGCACCATGAGCTGGGCCGCATGGCCCTCCGCGATCTGTCCATCGACTTCGACAGTTACCGAAACGAAGCCCTGATCGGTCTCGGTGACCACGGTATTGCCGAAATGGAACGGCAGGCGGAACCGGACGGGCCGGGTGCGAAACGCAATCGCCTTGAGCGAAATCCGTGCGGCACTCATGGCATCGCCCTCCCATGGGTTTGCAGATGGGCCCGCGTGGTGGCCGACGCGATGGCAAGCGTCACCTCCGCGCTGACGCAGGTGGTGAACGGCTCGACCGAAAGATCGCCGCCGTATCCGCTTGCTATGATCGCGGCAATGATGGCCGAAAAATCGTCGGCTCCTGTGCCCGGCGCGCCGCGATTGCTGTCGTTGAGATGCACATGGGCAATCAGGCCGGTCGGCATCCATTTTTCGATCAGCGCGGGCACGCTTTCCTCCTCGGCAAGGGCCGCAGAGGAACAGTCGAGCATGGTCTTGAACGCCGGCGATCCGACCATCTCGACAAGCCGGCGGGCATCCGCCAGCGTGTTGATGAACGGCGTCTGGTCGCGCGAGAGCGGCTCGATGCAATAGGTCAGGCCGGCATCGAGACAGGCGCTGGCGACGGGCGTAAACAGCTCCGCCGCATGGTCATAGGTCGCCGCATCCGGCGTGCCGGAAAGCGGGCGGCGCTGCTGGGGCGAGCCGTGGATGAGCACATGGCCGCCCAGCCCGGCGCAGATGTCGATGAGTTTCAGCAGGTAGTCCGTTGTCTCCCCGGCCGCCGCGGGATCGGTGATCGAAAGCGCCGGGGCGGAGGACAGCAGCCAGTGCAGGCCGGCAATCTCCATGCCCTCATCGGCCGCCGTCTGCCGCATCGCCCTCACCTGCCCGTCTGTAAGCGCGCGCGGATCAGCCGGAAAACTCTCGACCGCAAGCTCCAGCGCATCATAGCCGACGGCCTTGGCGAACCGGCATTGCGCCCGAAGATCGTGCCCCTGACGGCTCAGCAATTCATTGCAACTGACAAGGCGGGGCATCAACTCGCGTCTTTCTGCTTGAGCCAGCCGACGACGGCCTCCGTGGCGCGGCGGGCATGGGCGTTGAGGCCTTCTTCGCTGGCGTCGAAGCCGAAGACCTCGGCCAGCGTGAAGCGGTTGGAGACCGGGAAATAGCAGAGCGAGGCGATCATCAGATAGACGTCCACCGGCTCGGCCTTCCGCAGGAAAACGCCGTCTTTCCAACCCCTTTTGAGCACTTCCTCAAGCTTGATCAGAAGCTTCGACTGGATCTCGCGCCGGTCGCCGATCTTGCCGACGGAGGAGCCCTGCCGCAGGTTCTCGGTGTTCAGCATGGTGATGAACCAGGGCCGCGTGCGGAAATGGGTCATGGTGAACATCACCAGCGCCCCGACCGCATCCTCCGGTGACAGCGCCTCGAGCGCCAGCTTCTCCTCGCCCGCGCGGATCTGCACATAGGCCTCGCGCAGCGCCGCCTTGTAGAGCTCGTCCTTGTCGCCGAAATAGTCGTAAAGCAGCGGTTTCGACAGGCCGGCCTCGGCGGCGATGCGGTCGACGCGGGCGCCGTCATAGCCGACGGAGGAAAACTCATCGAGCGCCGCCTGGAGGATGGCCGCGCGCGAGGCCTCCGCATCGCGCGTTGCCCGTTTCGTCTTTACCGCTGTCCGCCTTGCCACGCCCGTTTCTCCCTATTTCGTCTTCGCGTCTTCCCCGTTAGCATCGCCGCGCCAGCGTTTGAAGCTTGCAAACCGGCGGAAGGCGGGAATCGAGAACAGGATGGTGAGCGCGATCAGCACCGCGAAGCCGGCCGAAACGGGCCGCGTGAAGAAGGCGGTGATGTCGCCATTCGACAGGATCAACCCGCGTCGCAAGCTCTTGTCCAGCAGGGCGCCGAGGATGATGCCGAGCACCAGCGGCGCCATCGGGTAGTTCAGGCGGCGCAGAATATAGCCGCCGACACCGAAGGCGAACATCACCCAGATATCGAAAATCCGCTGGGACAGCGCATAGGGACCGATGACGCAGAGGGTGAACACCATCGGCATCAGGATCGTTCGGGGGATCTGAAGCACTCGCACGAACAGCGGCGTCAGCGCCATGCCGAACACGCCCATGGCAATGGTGGCGAAGATCAGCATCACGGCGATGGTGTAGATCATGTCGGGCTGGTCGAACATGATCATCGGCCCGGGGCGCACGCCATGCAGGAACAGCGCCGCGATCAGCACGGCCGCCGATGCCGAACCCGGCACGCCGAGCGTCAGCGTCGGGATCAGCGAACCGGGCACGACGGCCGAGTTGCCGGTTTCGGCAGCGATCAGCCCTTCCTGGCTGCCCTTGCCGAATTCGTCGCGCTCCTTCGAATGGCGCTTGGCGGCGGCATAGGACCCCCATGCGCCGATATCCTCGCCGACGCCCGGAATGATGCCGACCAGCGTGCCGATGACGCCGGATTCGAGCACGGTACGCTTGTAGCGCCAGACACTTCCGAAAAGCTCCTTCAGCGGTGCCGGCACGGATTTACTGCGGGCGAGTTCGGCCGCCGGCAGCGTCATGGCAAAGAGTACTTCGGCGAAACCGAAGGCGCCGACCATGGCCGGAATCAGCTCGATCCCGCCATTCATCTGCTGGATGCCGAAATTGAAGCGGACATAGGAATGAATTCCTTCCGAGCCGATCATCGCCACCGACAGGCCGATCAGGCCGGCCATATAGCCCTTCAGCGGCTCGCCGGAATGGGTGAGCTGGCCGGAGATGATGATGCCGAACAGCGCCAGCCAGAAGAATTCATAGGAGCCGAAGCCGAAGGCGGCTTCCGCCAGCGGCGGCGCGATCAGCACCAGCATGGCGATGCCGACCAGCGTGCCGAGCATCGAGCCGAAGGTGGCGATTGCCATGGCGAGCGAGCCCTTGCCCTTGCGCACCAGCGGAAAGCCGTCCAGTGCGGTCGCGGCGCTCGCCGGCGTGCCGGGAATATTGAGCAGGATGGCGCTGCGCGAGCCGCCATAAATCGCGCCGACATACATGCAGATCAGCACCATGATCGCGGTATTGCGGTCCAGCGAATAGGTGAGCGTCGTCAGGAGCGCCACGCCCATCGTCGCCGTCAGGCCGGGCAGCGCGCCGACGAAGATGCCGAGCAGCGTCGCCCACACGACGTTGAACAGCATCATCGGCGTTGTGAGTTCGGAAAAGGCGCTGGCGAGCGCGTCGATCACGGGGGTCATGGCAGGCGCACCAGAAACAGATCTTCAAAAAGGTATGACACAGCGCCGCCGAAGACGATCGCAATCACCAGCGCGCGGGCGATGGTGATGATCATGGCGCGCCGCGGCATGCCGGGCGAAAACTCGAAGGCCAGAATGAAGGTGGCGACGAACAGGCTGCTCGCCACCCAGAAATGCACGCGACCGACCAGCACGATCGCGTAGATCGCGCAAAGGGCAATGAGCCCGGAAAGCCGCACCAGTTCCTCGCGGGTCACCATGCCGCTCGCCCGGCGCTCGTCGTCGCCATCCCGGCTGCGCAGGAGGCCGATGAGCTGAAGGCCGGCAACGATGGTCATGGCGATGCCAAGCACGATCGGCAGCAGGCCCGGGAAGCTTGCCGGCGGAATGTGTCGGACTTCCAGCCGGTCCATGGTGTAGCCGCCAATGAGCTGGGCAATCCCGACGGCAAGCAGGATGGTCGAGACGGCAATGTCGACGGAGCGGATTTTCAGCATGAAGCCTCCGAGGAAACGGGATGAGGCGGCGGCACCGCCGCCCCGGTTTGTTTTGACGTTTCGCGAGGCCGGATTGCTCCCTCCGCACAGCCCCCCAATCTTCTCGCCCCGGAGGGGAGAGATGTCGCGAAAGCGACAGTGAGGGGGGAACTTATCCTTACGGACGCCCTCACGAACGGAAATGCTGCATCACCCTCACTGCCCCTTTCGGGGCATCTCTCCCGCAAGCGGGAGAGAATATTGGGAGCGAGACCGAAGGCCATCTGCGATTGCTCTCCCCCTCAAGGGGGAGATCGGGTATTGCTGCGCCAGCCGCCCTTATTCCGGGCAGGTCAGGCCGACTTCGGACGGGTCCTTCACCGCCTCGCCGCGGGCCTTCATGGCGCAGGCCTCGTTGGTCGCAACCGGAATGGCGCGGGCGCGGGCCTCGTCGCCATAGCTCGGCGCAAAGCTCGCGCCGCGCTCATTGGCATATTTCTTCAGCGCCTCGGAGTTCATCACCTTGTCAGCCCAGACCTGATCGACCGTGTCGTAGACTTCCTGCGGCGCGCCCTTCGGGATGAAGACGCCGAAATAGTCCGGGGCGACATCGATATCGAGCCATTCGGTGACCGGCGGAACCGGGTCGATGCCTTCGATTTCGAGCGGCGTGTCGGAAAGCACGGCCAGCGGACGCAGGCGACCGGCCTTGATCATTTCGGTCTGCTCCACGGCAAGCTGGGTCGTCATGTCGACCTCGCCCGAAGCCGCGGCGATAACGGCCGGATTGCCGCCGTCATAGGCGACCATGCGGGCCGACAAGTTGCCGCCCATCGCATCCTGTAGCGTGGCAAAGGCCGTACCGCCCGAGGAGGTGACGCCGGCGGTCCCGACGGTCACATCGCCGGTCTTCATGGCTTCCATCAGCTCGCCGAAATCCTTGTAGGGCGCATCGGCGTTGACCGAGATCAGCGGCGCGTTGGCAACGTGCAGGTAGATCCGGTAATCGTCGATGTTGGACTCTTCGAGCAGGCCGGAAACGGCATAGGTGGCATTGTTGGCGATCGCGTTCGCGGTCCAGGTATAACCGTCACGCGGGGCGTCCATCGCCGCCTTGGTGCCGATCGATCCGGATGCGCCCGGCTGGTTGACCACGACGACTTCCGTTCCAAGAGCCTCGGACAGGATCGGAGCAACGACGCGGGTGACCTGATCGGTCGAACCGCCCGCCGACCACGGCACGATGATGTTGATCGGCCGGTCGGGCTGCCAGGTTTCGGCAGACGCTGCGCCGGCGGCGAAAAGAGCGATTGCGGCTGCGGAAACAGCCAGTTTCGAAAGCATGGACATGATAGTCTCCTCCCTTGACTACTGGATAGTAGGTTACGGGCACCTGACCTCGTGTCAAGTGACCGGTATCCGCAGTTTCCGGCCGATCCGCCGGGGAAGCGCTCCTCTTGCTCCTCCCCCGGCCTTCCGACCGCCTGCCTGCGCAAGCAGGTAATTCAAGCTCAGCAGCAATTGGCCGCGCGCTCGATGATGATCTCCATCACCTCGTCCGGATCGCGCTTCCACCAGTTCTCCGCTGAAAAAATCTCGACCTCGTTCAGTCCTGAAAAACCCTCGGCCTCCACGGCTGCGCGCAGGTCCGGGATATCGATGACGCCATCGCCCATCATGCCGCGGTCGTTCAGCATGTCGGTGGTCGGCACCAGCCAGTCGCAAAGGTGAAACGCCATCAGACGCTCCTTCCCCGCGCGGCTGATCTCAGCCTTCACCGCCGGGTCCCACCAGATGTGGTAGACGTCGGCGGCAACGCCGATGCCGTCGCCGAGCCGGTCGCAGATGTCGAGCGCCTGCGCCATCGTGTTCACCGCGGCGCGGTCGGCCGCATACATCGGATGCAGCGGCTCTATGGCGATCTTCACATTCACGGTGCGGGCATAGTCGAGCGTCTTCGCCAGCCCTTCCTCGATCATGGCGCGGGCGCCGTCGAGATCGCGGCGGCCCTTCGGCAAACCACCGACGACCATGACAAGGCATTCAGAGCCGATGGTCGCGGCCTCGTCGACAGCGCGCCGATTGTCCTCCAGAACGGCGTCCGTCAGCGCGCCTTCGGCCGTGTACCATCCGCCGCGGCAAAGGCCCGAGACGCCGAGACCGGCATCGCGGATCTGGCGGGCGGCCTTGTCGGCGCCAAGCGCCTGCAACTGGTCGCGCCATGGCGACAGGCCGCCGAAACCGTGGCGGGCGCAGCCTTCGATCGCCTGATCGAGCTTCCATTGCGCCCGCGTGGTCGCGGTGTTCAGCGAAAGCCTTTCGGGGGTGATCACCGCCATGCCGTCAGACCCCGATGCCGTGGGTTGCCATCGCCCGCGCGGTGCGGGCTGCGGCCATCTCGGTATCTGCGATCAGCCCCGCCGCATCGGCAAGCCGGACGATCTCGGCCAGGTGCTGCGCCGAGCGGGCGCTCTGCTGACCGCCGAGCATGGTGAAATGGTCCTGATGGCCCATCAGATAGGCCAGGAACACGACGCCGGTCTTGTAGTAGCGCGTCGGCGCCTTGAAGATATGGCGCGACAGCGGCACGGTCGGCTCCATCACCGCGCTCCAGCGCTGCATGTCGCCCTTGGCAAGGGCCGCAAGCCCGGTGGCGGCAACGGGGGCGATCGGATCGAAAATGCCGAGCAGCGCGTGGCTGTAACCCTGGTCGTCGCCGGCGATCAGCTCCGGATAGTTGAAGTCGTCGCCGGTATACATCTTCACGCCTTCCGGCAGCCGGCGGCGCATGGCGATTTCCTTTTCGGCCGAAAGCAGCGAGATCTTGATGCCGTCGACCTTGGCGGCATTGTCCTCGATGATCTTGAGGCAGGTATCCATCGCCGTCATGTGATCGGCGCTCGCCCAATAGCCTTCCAGCGCCGGGTCGAACATCTCGCCAAGCCAATGCAGCACGGCCGGCTGCTTCAGGCCCGAAAGAATGCGGCCATAGACGCGGGCGTAGTCATCGGCGCTTTTTGCGACCTTGCAGAGCGCGCGCGAGGCCATCAGGATCACCTGACCGCCGGTCGCCTCGACGGCTTCACACTGCATTTCGTAAGCTGCAATCACATCATCGATGGTCTTGGCATCGGCGGGGTCGAGATGGTCGGTGCCCGCGCCGCAGGCGATCGAATGACCGCCGGCCTTTGCTTCGGCCACCGAGCGCTGGATCAGCTCCAGCGAGGTCGGCCAGTCCATGCCCATACCGCGCTGGGCGGTGTCCATGGCTTCGGCCACGCCGAAGCCGAGCGACCAGAGATGGCGGCGAAACGCCATCGTCTTGTCCCAGTCGACATTGCAGTCCGACCACGGATTGTTGTCGGCAAGCGGATCGACGACGACATGGGCGGCGGCAAATACCTTGCGGTTCCATTCGCCCCGATCGGGCGTCACGCCAGCGCCGGAAAAGGAGAAGGTCTCGATGCCGCCGGAGGCGGTCGGAAGCTTGATAGCTGTCATACTCATATCCCCAGATCTTCGAGGTCGACCCAGCGGCGTTCACGGGCGCTCTTATATCCGGCTTCGGCAAGCTGCACGCCCTTGGCGCCCTCGGTCAGCGTATAGGCCCAGGGGCCGTCTTCCAGCACGTGGCGCAGGAACTGTTCCCACTGCACCTTGAAGCCGTTGTCGAATACCGTGTTGTCCGGCACGTCCTGCCAGTCCTCGAAGAAGTTCATCTTCTGCGGTTCGTCCGGGTTCCATACCGGCTTCGGCGTATTGGCGCGGTGCTGACTGTAGCATTTGTGCAACCCGGCAACGGCGGAGCCGTGGGTGCCGTCGATCTGGAACGTCACCAGATCATCGCGACGCACGCGGGTGCACCAGCTTGAATTAATGTGGGCGACGATATCGCCTTCCAGCATGAAGGTCGCATAGGCCGCATCATCGGCGGTTGCCTTGTATTCCCTGCCCTGCTCATCAATGCGGGTCGGGATATGGGTCGCGGTGGTGCAGGATACCGACTTGACCGGGGCGACGACATTATCCAGCACATAACGCCAGTGGCAGAGCATGTCCGAGACCATACCGCCGCCATCCTCGGCGCGGTAGTTCCAGCTCGGGCGCTGCGCCGGCTGGTCCTCGCCGGTGAAGACCCAATAGCCGAATTCGCCCTTCACCGACAGAATCTTGCCGAAGAAGCCGTTATCGCGCAGCCGCTTCAGCTTGACGAGGCCGGGCAAGTCGAGCTTGTCGTGAACGATGCCGTTCTTGACGCCTTTTTCCTTGGCATAGCGGGCGATCTCGACAGCCTCTTCCAGACCTTCGGAAACCGGCTTTTCGGAATAGACATGCTTGCCGGCATCAATCGCTTTCCTCAGCAGCGTCGGACGCAGCTTGGTGGAGGCGGCATCGAAGAAGATCACGTTGTAGGGATCGGCAAGCGCCGCATCGAGATCCGTGGTGACGCGCTGAACGCCGTGGCGCTTCGCCAGTTCCTCGATCTTGGCTGCGTTGCGGCCAACGATGATCGGATCCGGCATCACAAGCGAGCCGTCACTCAAACGCAGACCGCCCTGATCGCGGATCGCGAGCACCGAACGGATAAGATGCTGGTTCATTCCCATGCGGCCGGTGACGCCGTGCATGATGATCCCGATACGATTGGTATCAGCCATAGAATTCCTCCCTGAACTTGCTTATTACCTACCAGTTAGTAATAAACGCGTCAAACGGTTTTATTCGTGACCTTTGGTGAAACAGGATGAACGATCCACTGGAGACGATGTCGTCGGTCGTAAAGCCCTCTTGGCACCGCCAGACACAAACATGAGTTATTTAGTCTTGATTTAACGCCGCACCAATCCTAAAGAGCGATCCAACGACACAAATGCACGGAGTCAGAGATGGAATCGCACAAGAAACTTGGTATTGCCGCCGGCCTGATGGTGGCCCTGACGTCTGTGCCGACGCTGGCCGCTTCAACCTCCTACCCGCTCACGATCGAAAACTGCGGCGCAACCGTGGTCTTCGAAAAGGCGCCGGAACATGCCGTTGCGCTTGGCCAGAACAGCGCCGAAATCATGCTGTTGCTGGGCCTGGAAGACAGGATGGCGGCCACCGCCTTCTGGCCCAATGAGGTTCTGCCCGAACTGGCGGAGGCCAATGCAAAGGTCAAGCTTTTGAGCGTCGAGTTCCCCACGCTGGAGTCCGTCCTGGAGCAGCAGCCCGATTTCGTCGCGGCGATGCTGCCGATCCTGATGGGACCGGACAGCAAACTGGCCAAGCGCGACGACTTTGAAAGCCTGGGCATTCCCACCTACCTCTCTCCGAGCGCCTGCTCGACCACGCTGGACACGGGCGATGCCTATGGAAGCCGCGACCAGCTCTGGAACATGGATCTCCTCTACAAGGAGATCGACGATCTTGCCCGCATATTCGATGTCGAGGACCGCGGACAGGTTCTCATCGCCGACTTCAAGGCGCGCGAACAGGCGCTGCGCGATCGGTTCTCCAAAAACGAGAACCTGACATTTCTGTTCTGGTTCTCGAGCCCGTCGCCCGCCGACGACGCCTATCTGGGCGGCGGCAACGGCCCTTCCGGCTTCATCGCCGACCTTCTCGGCGGTCGCAACGCGCTCGACACCAAGGCGGAGTGGCCGACTTCCAACTGGGAAGGCATCATGGCGGCCGACCCCACCGTCATCGTCGCCGCGCAGGTTGACCGCAACCGATGGGACCTCGACACCGCCGAACACAAGATCGAATTTCTGCAAACCGATCCGACCGTCAGCCAGATGGACGCCGTCAGCAAGGGGCGCATCGTGGTCATGAGCGGGGCGGCCATGAACCCCAGCATCCGCACGCTCTACGGCGCCGAGGAAATCGCCGCACAGCTCGAGGCGATCGACCTTTCGAAATGAACACCGCGGATGACACGCGGGCCGGCCTCAGGCTGGCCCTGCTGCTGGCCGGTTCGGCCGTTGTCCTGATCGGCGTGATCGCCCTGGCGACCGCGATCGGCGACTACAACATACCTGTGAGATCCGTCTTTCTGGCGGTCACCAATCATTTCGGCCTGACGACCGCCGATATTCCCAGGATCGAACAGAGCGTTGTCTGGAATCTCCGGCTGAGCCGGAGCCTCGTTGCAGCGCTCTGCGGCGCGGGTCTGGCGATCTGCGGGGCCATCCTGCAGGCGCTGTTGCGCAATGCGCTGGCGGAGCCGTTCGTGCTCGGCGTGTCGGCGGGAGCCTCAACCGGCGCCGTCTGCGTCATCGTGCTGGGCATCGGCGCGGGCGCCGTGTCGCTGTCGCTCGGCGCCTTCGTTGGCGCCTTTGCCGCCTTCGCGCTGGTGGCCCTGCTCTCGAATGGCGCGACCAGCGGCCCGAGCCATACGATCCTCGCCGGCGTCGCGGCCTCGCAGCTCTTCAATGCGCTCACCGCCTATATCGTCACCACCTCGGCCAATGCCCAGCAGGCGCGCAATGTCATGTTCTGGCTGCTCGGCAGTTTCGGCGGCGTTCGCTGGCCCGAATTTCAGTTGCTGGCCGTCGTTCTGTGCATCTGCCTTGCGATCTGCATCTGGATGGCCCGCACGCTCGACGCGTTCACCTTCGGCGACGAGGATGCCGCAGCCCTCGGCATTCCCGTGGCCCGCACGCGGCTGATCCTGTTTGGCGTCACGGCGCTGATGACGGCGACGATTGTCAGCCAGGTCGGCGCGATCGGCTTTGTCGGGCTGGTGGTGCCGCATGCCGCGCGTTATGTCGTCGGGCCGGTGCATATGCGCCTCCTGCCCGCCTCGGCGATCCTCGGCGCCGTCTTCATGGTCATCGCCGACATCGCCTCCCGCGTGCTGGTGCCGCAGCAGACCATTCCGATCGGGGTTGTCACCGCGCTGGTCGGCGTACCGTTCTTCGCCATCATCCTCTATCGCGCGAGGCCCCGGACATGAGCGTCGTTGCAGACCAGTTAAGCTGGGGCGTCCGGCGAAAGGTCATCGTCAAGAATGTCAGCCTCGACGTGCGGGAGGGCGAAACCCTCGGACTGATCGGGCCTAACGGCTCCGGCAAGTCCTCGCTGCTGAGGCTCCTTGCCGGCCTGAAGCGGCCGGATCGCGGCCATGTCGAGATCCATGGCCGCAACATCGCCCACGTGCCCAGACGCCTGCTGGCGCGAGAGGTGGCCTTCGTTCAGCAAAATGCGGCGACCGATACCAATGTCACGGTCCGCGACGTCGTCCGCCTGGGACGCACGCCCCATCGCTCGGCGCTTTCCGGCTGGAGTTCGGCCGATCAGGAAGCAGTATCCGGCGCACTCCGGCGCGTCGGCATGGAGCCGCTTCAAAACCAGTCCTGGCAGACGCTTTCGGGCGGCGAGCGGCAACGCGTGCACATCGCCCGCGCGCTTGCCCAGAGCCCGCGGGTTCTGTTTCTCGACGAGCCGACCAACCATCTCGACATCCACCATCAGATCGAGATCCTGCATACCGTGCGGCAACTGGACCTGACGAGCATCGTTGCGCTGCACGATCTCAATCTCGCCGCGATGTTCTGTGACCGGATCATCGTGCTGAAGGATGGCGCCATCGTCGCCTCGGGCGCGCCGAATGCTGTTTTGACCGAAGAGATGATCGGCAGCGTTTTCCGCGTTTCGGCGACCATAAGCCCCTCCCCGCATCACGGCCGCCCGCAAATCCACTTCCGACCCCGATGAACCCGTCGAAAGCATCGTGCGGGAAGTGAAGGCGATAGAGGCTTCCGCCGCGTTGCCGACGGTTTGGAAGAGCCAGGCAGCCTTGCAGTCTGTTCAGACGAGAGGGTATTTTGCAGCTTAGATCTCGGCGAATAGCTGATCGGCAAACGGCGTCTGCCGGAGATGGTTCCGACTTGCCTTTTCGCGACAAAAAGCCAGGCGGGCTTTTCATGACGGCGACAACGTCGTCTTATGCAGCCGATGTGACTCCGAATGGCTTCAAACCAGGATAGACCGATCATGAAAATAGCAATTCTCGGAACCGGACTGATGGGCGCGCCCATGGCGCTCAACCTGATCAAGGAGGGCTTCACGGTAACAGTCTGGAACCGCAGTCCCGGCAAAACCGCAGCGCTTGAAGCGGCAGGCGCTGTCAGGGCAGAAACGCCCGCCTTGGCCGCGGCCGACAAGGATGTCGTGATCATCATGGTCACGGACGGTTCCGCCGTTCGCGACGTTTTGTTCTCGCAGGGAGCGGCCGAACACATGTCGCGCGGAGCGACCGTGATCGACATGAGCTCGATCCGGCCCGCCGAGGCGCGCGATCACGCCCGCCGTCTGGCGGAGATGGGCATCGGCCACATCGATGCGCCCGTCAGCGGCGGGACCCGGGGTGCAGAGACTGGCAGCCTGGCGATCATGGCCGGCGGCGAGGAAGCGGTTTTCGCCGGGGTCGGAAAGATTTTCGACGCGATGGGGCACGCAATTCTGCTCGGCCCGCCTGGCAGCGGCCAGTTCGCCAAGCTTGCCAATCAGGCCATTGTCGCCATCACCGTCGGGGCGGTTGCCGAAGCGACGCTCATGGTGCGCGAGGCCGGCATCGATCCCGAGCGCTTTCGGGCCGTTCTGAAGGGCGGTTTTGCCGATTCCGTCATCCTGCAGCAGCATGGCGCCCGCATGCAGGCAGGCGATTTCGCGCCCGGCGGGCGCTCCTCGCTGCAACTGAAGGACCTGGAGAATGTCCTGGCGGAATGCGAGGCGATGGGCCTTTCCCTGCCGCTGACCACCCTGCAGCGCGACCGCTTTTCCGAGCTGGTGAACCGGCTTGGCGGCGGCGATCTGGATCACGCAGCCCTGTTTCTGGAACTGCTCAACCGCAACAAACTGGCCCAGTAACACTGGCAGCCGCAGGAAGAACGGAATCTGTGCGATTTAATCCAGCCGAAGACGGACGACCCTCTGACCGTCCGTCTGTCGATCCGGCCTCAATGCTGCACGGACCGGCTCCTTGTCATCCAGCGTGCGGTCAATCTCTTTCCACGCACATGGCGACGCCCATGCCGCCGCCGATGCAGAGCGTTGCAAGGCCCTTGCGGGCGTCGCGGCGCTGCATTTCGTGGAGCAACGTCACAAGCACGCGCGCGCCCGATGCGCCGATCGGATGGCCAAGCGCGATCGCGCCGCCGTTGACATTGACCTTGTCGGGGTCAAGGCCGAGCGCGCCATTGACCGCGCAGGCCTGGGCGGCGAAGGCTTCATTGGCTTCGACAAGGTCGAGATCGTTCACCGACCAGCCGGCGCGCTCCAGCGCCTTTTGCGAGGCATTCACCGGACCGATCCCCATAATCGCCGGATCGACGCCTGCCGTCGCAAACGCCTTGATGCGCGCCATCGGCTGGATACCGCGCTTCTCGGCCTCCGAGGCAGACATCAGCACCATGGCGGCGGCCCCGTCATTCAGGCCCGAGGCGTTGCCGGCGGTGACCGTGCCGTTTTTGTCGAAGGCCGGGCGAAGTTTTGCGAGGCTTGCCTCGTCCGCGTCCGGGCGGATCTGCTCGTCGCGATCGACCACCGTTTCGCTGCGCCGGTCCTTGACCGTGATCGGCAATATTTCGTCAGCAAAGCGCCCTTGCTCCTGCGCGGCGGCTGCCTTGCGGTGGCTGGCAAGCGCGAAGGCATCCTGCTGATCGCGGCTGATCGCATAGCGGTTGGCAACGTTTTCCGCCGTGATACCCATGTGATAGTCGCCGAACGCATCCATCAGTCCGTCGCTGATCATGGTATCAACCAGCGAGATCGGCCCCATCTTGGTGCCGGTGCGCGCATTCTGGCAGTGGGGCGACAGCGACATGTTCTCCTGACCGCCAGCCACCACAAGGCGGGACTCGCCGGTCAAAATCTGCTGCGCGCCAAGCGCCACGGCCCGAAGCCCGGAGCCGCAGACCTGGTTGACGATAAACGCGGTCGCGGCTTCGGGAACGCCTGCCTTCATGGCGGCCTGGCGCGCCGGGTTCTGCCTCTGGCCCGCCGTCAGCACTTGACCGAGAATGACCTCGTCCACCTCGTCGCCGGAAACGCCTGCGCGGACAAGCGCCTCGCGGATCACGGCCGCGCCCAGATCATGGGCGGGCACGGTCGCGAGCGACTTCATGAAGGCGCCGACGGCGGTACGGCAGGCGCCGGCGATGACGATATCGCTCATGCCTTTTCTCCCGCCGTGAGCGCGACATCGAAGTCGGCTTCCGTCTTCGCGCGAATCTCATCCACACTGACTCCGTCGGCAAGCTCGATCAGCGTCAGTTTTGCCGGCCCGGTGCGCGCGACGGTGAAGACGCCGAGATCGGTGATCACCAGATCGGTGACGCGGCTGCCGGTCAAAGGCAGGTCGCACTGTTTCAGCAGCTTCGACTTGCCCTTGGCCTCGTGCTCCATCACCACCACGACGCGCTTGACGCCGGCGACGAGATCCATCGCGCCGCCCATGCCCTTGACCATCTTGCCCGGGATCATCCAGTTGGCGAGATCGCCGTTTTCGGCAACCTGCATCGCGCCCAGGATCGACAGGTCGATATGACCGCCGCGGATCATGGCGAAGCTGTCGGCGCTCGAAAAATAGCTCGTTTCCGGCAGTTCGGTCACCGTCTGCTTGCCGGCATTGATGAGGTCGGCGTCCTCCTCGCCCTCAAACGGGAAAGGCCCCATGGACATCATGCCGTTCTCGCTCTGCAGGCGCACATCCATGCCATCGGGGATGTAATTGGCCACCAGTGTGGGAATGCCGATGCCGAGATTGACGTAGAAACCGTCCTGCAATTCGCGGGCCGCGCGGGCCGCCATCTGTTCGCGTGTCCAGGCCATCAGACGGTCTCCTCTGCGCGTTTGCGTGTGGTGCGCTGCTCGATGTGCTTTTTCGGGTTCTTCACCTCGACGATGCGCGAGACAAAGATGCCGGGCGTATGGATGTGATCCGGATCGATCTCGCCGGCGGGCACCAGATGCTCGACCTCGGCCACCGTCAGCTTCGCCGCCGTCGCCATCATCGGATTGAAGTTGCGCGCGGTCTTGCGATAAACGAGATTGCCCTCGGTATCGCCCCTGAAGGCATGAACCAGCGCGACATCGGCAACAAGCGCGCTTTCCATGACGTAGTCTTCGCCATCGAAGCTGCGCACCTCCTTGCCCTCGGCGATCATGGTGCCGACGCCGGTCTTGGTGAAGAAGGCCGGAATGCCCGCCCCGCCGGCGCGAATGCGCTCGGCCAGCGTGCCCTGCGGATTGAACTCCAGTTCCAGTTCGCCGGAGAGATACTGCTCGGCAAACAGCTTGTTCTCGCCGACATAGGACGAGATCATCTTGGCGATCTGTTTGGTTGCCAGCAGCCGGCCAAGGCCGATGCCGTCGACGCCGGCATTGTTGGAAATAACCGTCAGATTGCGCGCGCCCGATGCCTCGACCGCCTCGATCAGGGCTTCGGGAATGCCGCAAAGGCCGAACCCGCCCGACATGATCACCATACCGTCCTTCAACTGGCCCGCAAGCGCTTCCGCCGCGGATGAAAATTGCTTCTTCATGATGTCTCCTCCCGGTTCTGAACCGTTCTGGAGGCGTAGGTTAAGCTTGATATTCTGCGGGTGTTAGTCGTATTTCTACTATATGCCTGCACCGTCATCCGCACCGCTCCGTTTCCCGCTCGCCGATATTCCGGTGCCCATGGTCTATGCCACGCACCGCATCATCCGCGATTGCAATGACGAGTTCGCCGCCGTCTTCGGCTATGAGCGGGAGAGCCTGATCGACCGCAGTTTCTCGCGCCTTTATCCGGGACTGGAGGACTTCGTCCGCACCGGCGAAATGTGGCGGTTCAACCTGCCGGAACACGCGATCTATTATGACGAGCGCATCATGGCCGACAGCGCCGGGCGGCGTTTCTGGTGCCAGGTGCGCGGTCGCTCCTATGACCTTTCCGATCCGTTCGCCGCAGCGCTCTACTGCTTCGAACCGATGACCCGGCCGGTGACCGGCGCGACGATGAAGCTCACCGGACGCCAACGTCAGATCCTGACGCTGGTGTCCCAGGGCAAGACCAACGCCGCGATTGCCGCCGAGATCGGCCTGTCGCCCCGCACCGTCGAGGCCCACCGGCTGCGGCTCACCCGCACGCTCGGCCTTGCCAACAGCGCCGAGCTTCTGGCCTGGTTTCTCAACAGCGAGCAGTAGTTGCCGGAAGAAGGCTGAAAGGCCTCCTCTTGAACTGTCCGAAATTCATACACTACAGAACGCGCTTAATTGATATTATCGATGCATTCGCTCTAATGGTTTCATGGAGGTCGCGATCAGAGTGTAAGCCTCAATGGTTACAGCTCTCTGGCGGGCTGTCTTTTCGGGAGGAGAAGATGGAGCGCATTGCACGGAAGAAGGAATGGGAAGACTTCATGTCCACGGGACAGGCGCCCGCGGCCATGCGTCATGACGTTCTGGAAAGCTGGAGGCGCTCTCTGCGCCACGCGGTGGGCGAGCGCACGCGCGCGCCGGTGCTCGATGAGGAACGCCTTGAGGGTCGCCGCGCCCGGGCGCGCAGACTTGAGCTTGCCGCGCAAAAAGCGATAAGCCGGGCCGGAAGCCTGCTGATCGGCACGCGCGACATTCTTCTGCTCAGCGATGATTCCGGCGTCGTTATCGAAGCGGCCGGCGACCCGCATACGCTTGCCGAGGCGCAGGAAAATCATCTCTATACGGGCGGCCAGTGGGTCGAGGAAGCGATCGGAACCAACGCGATCGGAACCGCGCTTTATCTCGGTGTGCCGACGCTCATTCGCGATGCCGAGCATTTCTGCGAGGCGATCCAGCGCTGGAACTGCGCGGCGACGCCGATCATCGAACCGGGAACCGGTCGGGTCATGGGCGTGCTCGACATTTCCTGGCCCGGCGGCATTATGCAGCCCAATGCCGTCGCCCTTTCATCCGCGCTCGCCTTGCAGGTGGAAACCGAACTCACACAGATGCTCGGCCGCGAGCGCGAACGGCTGCTGGAATATTCTCATATTCGCCGTCTCAGGCGCGGCACTGATCAAACGCTTGTCATGGATCGCAATGGCTCGAGCGTGTTCTCCACCGAGGACTTCGCCCGGTTCTGCTTGGATGACGACGCCCTTCGACAATTGCCGAAGCTCCTGCCCGCGCTGATAGACCAGCCTGCCGAACAGATTGGAGAGGTTCTGGGCGAATGCCTGAACGGCGCCGATTTCGAGGTGATCGAAAATCAGGGCGAGGCGATCGGCGTCATGGTCTCTCTGCGCCGTTCGCGTCCGCAGGCCCGCAGTTGGACCGGAATGGAGTTACGGCAGATCGCGCGCGCCGGACAGGTCTCCGCCGAACTCTGCGCGCAGGCCGAGAGACTGGCAGAGACGCCGATCCCGATCCTGATCGAAGGCGAGACCGGAACGGGAAAGAGTTCTCTGGCCAAGGCGATCCATAATGCCAGCAGGCAATCGCAAGACCCCTTTGAGGTGATCGACTGCGCCCAGTTGACCGAGGAAAGCTTGCGCGCGCTGATCGCGTCTGCCCGCGACGCCGAGGGCGGCGGCATTCTGTGTCTTTCCAGTCCGGGCGCGGTTTCGCCATCGCTGCAAAAGCTGCTGTTCACGCTCGTGGAACAGGTGTCCGAAGGCGGTGGCAGGATCATCGCCCTGTCGGCCCGCTCGCTTTATGACGAGATGCGCGCCAACAATTTCCGCAGCGATCTCTACTACAGGATCGCCGGCGCGCGTCTCCACATCCCCCCGCTTCGCGAACGCCCGGAAGAAATCGGGCCGCTGCTACGATGGCTCATCCAGTGCCATGCGACGGAGACCGGCAGACGCGAGCTGCGTTTTACATCCGGCGCCATGACCGCCTTGCAGAACTATGCCTGGCCGGGCAACCTGATCGAAATGCGCAATCTGATCGCCGCACTCGATGCTCTCTCGCCAAGCGGGCTGATCTCCGAGCGCACGCTCCCCCGCGAGTTTCATCAGCGCGCTCAGATCAATCGCACGGAAACGCTCCGCGATGTCGAACGAGCCGAAATCCTCGGCGCGGTGAAGGCGGAAGACGGCAATCTCTCCCGCGCGGCAAAACGGCTCGGCATTGCGCGCTCGACGCTCTATCTCAAGCTCGACAGCTACGGCATCTCGCGCGAGCGAAAGGATTGATTACGCGTCCGCAACATGTCCGTCCGGACGGATGAAAACCGGACACTTTCGGCATCCATAAAAGGTGCATCCTCTCCATCGCGGCCGTCCCCTCTCGGGATGGCCGGAACAATGGGAGGAGTTTTTCGTGACAATCATCGAGAAAAACAGCCGTTCCGTGCAGGTGCTTGGCATCGATGCGGGCGGAACGATGACCGATACGTTCTTCGTCGATTCCGACGGGGATTTTGTGGTCGGCAAGGCGCAGTCCACGCCGGACAACGAGGCGCGCGGCCTGCTCGAATCAAGCCGTGAGGGGCTGGAACACTGGGGTCTGTCGCTTGAGGAGGCGCTCGGCTCGATCCAGACCGGGGTCTATTCCGGCACGGCAATGCTCAACCGCGTGGTCCAGCGCAAGGGCCTGCGCACCGGTCTGATCGTCAATGCGGGGATGGAGGACTTCCACCGCATGGGACGCGCCTGCCAGGCCTATCTGGGCATGGCCTATGAAGACCGCATCCATCTCAACACCCACTATTATGACGAGCCGCTGGTGCCGCGCCACCTGACGCGCGGCGTGATGGAGCGGGTCGACATGTTCGGCACGGTTGTCATTCCGCTGCGCGAGGAAACCGCGCGCCAGGCGGCGAAGGAGCTCATCGCGCAGAATGTCGAAGGCATCGTGATTTCGCTTCTGCACAGCTACAAGAATCCCGGACATGAACGCCGGGTCCGCGACATCGTGGCCGAGGAGATCGAAAAGGCCGGCAAGACCATCCCGGTTTTCGCCTCGACCGATTATTACCCGGTGCGCAAGGAAACCCACCGCACCAATACCACCATCCTTGAAGCCTTCGCCGCCGAGCCTTCGCGCCAGACGCTCAGGAAGATCTCGACGGAATTCAAGGAAAACGGTTCGAAATTCGACTTCCGGGTGATGGCGACCCATGGCGGCACGATCTCCTGGAAGGCCAAGGAACTGGCGCGCACCATCGTCTCCGGCCCGATCGGCGGCGTGATCGGCGCCAAATATCTGGGTGAGGTTCTGGGCTACAAGAACATCGCCTGCTCGGATATCGGCGGAACGTCGTTCGACGTGGCTCTGATCACACAGGGCGAACTGACGATCCAGAACGACCCGGACATGGCCCGCCTCGTGCTGTCGCTTCCCCTTGTCGGCCTCGATTCGGTCGGCGCGGGCGCAGGCTCCTTCATCCGTCTCGACCCCTATACCAAGGCGATCAAGCTGGGGCCGGATTCAGCTGGCTACCGCGTCGGTGTCTGCTGGGCGGAATCCGGCATAGAGACGGTGACGATCTCCGACTGCCACGTCATTCTCGGCTATCTAAACCCGGACAACTTCCTCGGCGGTCAGGTCAAGCTCGACCGGCAGCGCGCCTATGACG
Organism: Martelella mediterranea; assembly: GCF_021021415.1. Taxonomy (GTDB): domain Bacteria; phylum Pseudomonadota; class Alphaproteobacteria; order Rhizobiales; family Rhizobiaceae; genus Martelella; species Martelella mediterranea_C. The sequence continues at coordinate 223,447 of NZ_JAINWJ010000001.1, forward strand.
CGATGAAGGAGCAGATCGCCGATCCGCTCGGTCTGACCGTGGAAGAGGCCGCGGCGGGCGTGATCGAACTGCTGGACAGCGAGCTGCGCGACTATCTGCGCTCGATGATTTCCGGCAAGGGCTATTCGCCGTCCTCCTTCACATGCTTCAGCTATGGCGGCGCGGGTCCGGTCCATACCTACGGCTATACCGAAGGGCTGGGCTTCGAGGATGTGATCGTGCCGGCCTGGGCCGCAGGCTTCTCCGCCTTCGGCTGCGCGGCGGCGGATTTCGAATATCGCTACGACAAGTCGCTCGACGTCAATATCGAGGAGACGGCGTCCGACGATGCCAAGGTGATCGAGGCGAAAACCTTGAACGATGCCTGGCGCGAACTGGCCGAGCGGGTGCTCGAGGAATTCGAGCTGAACGGCTATTCGCGCGATCAGGTGCGCCTGCAGCCCGGCTACCGGATGCAGTATCGCGGCCAGCTCAACGATCTGGAGATCGACAGCCCGATCGAGACGGCCAAAACCGCCGCGGACTGGGACAGGCTGGTCGACGCCTTTAACGACACCTACGGCCGGGTCTATGCCGCCTCGGCACGCTCGCCCGAGCTCGGCTTTTCCGTAACGGGCGCGATCATGCGTGGAACGGTGCCCATTCCCAAACCCCGCATCCCGAAAGAAGAAGAAGGCAGCCCGACGCCATCTGAAGACGCGAAGATCGGGACCCGCCAATTCTACCGCAAGGGAAAATGGGTCGATGCGCAGCTCTACCACATGGAAAGCCTGAAGCCGGGAAACCGGGTCACCGGACCTGCGATCATCGAATCCGACGCCACCACCTTTGTCGTGCCGGGCGGATTTGAAACCTGGCTCGACGGTCACCGGCTGTTCCACCTGAAAGAAGTGTAACGGCCAAGGGAGGAGAAATACGATGAATATGCAAACCAAAGTCAAAGGGATCGTGCGTGGCGGCCAGACGCTCAAGCAGCACCGCGACGAGATCATGACCAGGACAAAACAGACGGGCCATTATGCCGGTCTGACGGAACGGACCCTGCACAAGGAAAGCCCGATCCTCTACAACAAGCTGTTCTCGCGCCTGCGGGCCGGCGTCGTGGATGCGCGCGAAACCGCGAAGAAGATCGCGGCGAGCCCGATCGTCGAGCAGGAGGGCGAGCTGTGCTTCACCCTCTACAATGCGGCGGGCGACGCCATCCTGACCTCGACTGGCATCATCATCCATGTCGGCACCATGGGCGCGGCGATCAAATACATGATCGAGAACGACTGGGAGGGTAACCCGGGGATCAATGACAAGGATATCTTCTGCAACAATGATTCCCTGATCGGGAACGTGCATCCCTGCGATATCCATACCATCGTCCCGATCTTCCATGAGGGCTCGCTGATCGGCTGGGTCGGCGGCGTCACCCACGTCATCGATACCGGCTCCGTGGGGCCGGGTTCGATGTCCACGGGACAGATCCAGCGCTTCGGTGACGGCTACTCCATCACCTGCCGCAAGATCGGCGAGAACGACGAACTGAAGCGTGACTGGCTGCATGAAAGCCAGCGCGCGGTGCGCACCACCCGCTACTGGATGCTGGACGAGCGCACCCGCGTCGCCGGCTGCCACATGATCCGCAAGCTGGTCGAGGAGGTGATTGCCGAAGAAGGCATCGATGCCTACTGGAAGTTCGCCTATGAATCGGTCGAGCATGGCCGGGTCGGGCTGCAGAACCGCATCAAGGCGATGACCATTCCAGGCGTTTACCGTCAGGTCGGTTTCGTCGACGTTCCCTACGACCACGAAGATGTGCGCGTGCCGTCGGACTTCGCCAAGGTCGACACCATCATGCACACGCCGTCGGAAATGACGATCCGGCCGGATGGCACGTGGCGTCTGGATTTCGAGGGATCGAGCCGCTGGGGCTGGCACACCTATAATGCGCATTCCGTCAGCTTCACCTCCGGCATCTGGGTGATGATGACCCAGACGCTGATCCCGACCGAGATGATCAATGACGGGGCCGCCTACGGCACGGAATTCCGCCTGCCAAAGGGCACCTGGATGAACCCGGACGACCGGCGCGTGGCGTTTTCCTATAGCTGGCACTTCCTTGTCAGTTCATGGACGGCGCTGTGGCGCGGCCTGTCGCGATCCTATTTCGGACGCGGCTATCTGGAAGAGGTCAATGCCGGCAATGCCAACACCTCGAACTGGCTGCAGGGCGGCGGGTTCAACCAGTATGACGAAATCCATGCGGTGAACTCGTTCGAATGCGCGGCCAACGGGGTGGGCGCCTCGGCTATTGCCGACGGCATCAGCCATGCCGCCGCGATCTGGAACCCGGAAGGCGACATGGGCGATATGGAGATATGGGAACTGGCGGAGCCGCTGGTCTATCTCGGACGCCAGATCAAGGCGTCGTCGGGCGGCGCGGGCAAATATCGCGGCGGCTGCGGCTTTGAATCGCTGCGCATGGTCTGGAATGCCAAGGACTGGACGATGTTCTTCATGGGCAACGGTCATATCAGCTCCGACTGGGGGCTGATGGGCGGCTATCCGGCGGCGTCCGGCTATCGCTTCGCGGCCCATGATACCGGGCTGAAGGAGAAGATCGCCAATGGCGACCCGATCCCCTTCGGCGGCGATACCGACCCGGAACACCCGACCTATGACGCGCTCGTCAATCCCGACGGCATCAAGCGCGACAAGCAGGCGATCACCACCGAGGAGATGTTCAAGGATTACGATCTCTACCTCAACTACATGCGCGGCGGGCCGGGCTTCGGCGATCCGCTGGATCGCGAGCCGCAGTCCGTGGCCACCGATGTCAATGGCGGCTACCTGCTCGAGCGTTTCGCCGAAACGGTCTATGGCGTCGTGCTGAAGAAGGGGGATGACGGGTTGTTTACCGCCGATGAGGCGGGCTCTGAAGCCTTGCGCGCGAAGATCCGCAAGGACCGCCTCGCCAATGCCCAGCCGACCCGCGAATGGATGGCGAAGGAGCGCAAGCGCATTCTCGCCAAGGATGCCGGCACCCATGTGCAGCAGATGTTCGCGGCGAGCTTCAAGCTTGGCCCGACATGGGAGCAGGGCTTCCGCAAGTTTTGGGATCTTCCCGACGATTGGCAGCTGAAGGAGGCGGATCTCCCGATCCCGTCCTATGGCCGCGAATACTCGATGGATATTTCCGAACTGCCGGATGTGAAGACGGTCCAGTTCGTCGAGGAGTGATCCCTCAGGGCGCCGCGCAACACCCCGCCTTTATCCGCGGCGCCCCTTTTTATTCAGGAGAAAGACAATGGCTTACACCAAGGCAAAGATCAAAGACCTCGTCGATGGCAAGATCGACCGCGATACGCTGCAGACGATGCTCTCGACGCCCAAGGATGCCGACCGCTTCGTCAAATATATCGAAATCCTGCAGGAGCAGGTTCCATGGGACGATAAGATCATCCTGCCGCTGGGCCCGAAACTCTATATCGTGCAGCGACCCTCGGACAAGAAATGGGTGGTCAAATCCCAGGCCGGTCACGAATTCTGCGACTGGCGCGAGAACTGGAAGCTGCATGCCGTGATGCGCGTGCGCGAAACGGCCGCTGAGATGGAGGAACTCTATCCGAAGCTGATGGCGCCCACGTCCGACTGGCAGGTGATCCGGGAATATTACTGCCCGAAATCCGGCGACCTGCTGGATGTCGAGGCGCCGACGCCCTGGTATCCGGTGATCCATGATTTCGAGCCGGATATCGATGCCTTCTACACCGAGTGGCTGGGGCTTGAGGTGCCGGAGCGCGCTGCCTGACCGACGAGGTTGCAAACCAATAAACAAGCACGCCGCGCGTCAGCCTCCGCGCGGCGTTTTGTCGCTTGCACTATCCGGAACTGTCCGAAATTCGGACATGTCCAGCCCGCTTTCGGAGAGTAGACTCCCGTTCGAGGGTTGCTTCGCAACCGTTTAGAAAAATAAGGGAGGCATTCCGATGAAAGCACTCGTCTATAACGGACCTGGACAGAAGGACTGGGTCGAAAAGGAAAAACCCGGCATCCAGAAGCCCACCGACGTCATCGTCAAGATCACCAAAACGACCATTTGCGGCACCGATCTTCACATCCTCAAGGGCGATGTGCCGGCGGTGACGCCGGGCCGCACGCTCGGACATGAGGGCGTCGGCATTGTCGAGGAAGTCGGCAATGCCGTGGTCAACTTCAAGCCCGGCGACCCGGTGCTGATTTCCTGCGTGACCTCCTGCGGCAAATGCGCCAACTGCAAGCGCCAGCTCTACGCCCATTGCTCCGATGGCGGCTGGATTCTGGGGCACCTGATCGATGGCACCCAGGCCGAATATGTGCGCATTCCCCATGGCGACAACTCGCTCTACCCGATCCCCGAGGGCGCCGACGAGGAAGCACTAGTCATGCTCTCCGACATCATGCCGACCGGCCTTGAGATCGGTGTCCAGTATGGCCGCGTAAAACCGGGCGATACGATCGCGATCGTCGGCGCAGGGCCTGTGGGCATGTCGGTTCTCTTGACGGCGCAGTTCTATTCGCCGGGGCGGATCATCATGGTCGACATGGACCTGGCCCGTCTTGAACTGGCGAAACAGTTCGGCGCGACGGATACCGTTCAGGTCGGCTCCGAGGATGCGGTCGAGAAAATCATGGCGATGACCGACGGAAATGGCGTCGATGTCGCGATCGAGGCGGTCGGCGTGCCGGCAACCTTCGACATCTGCCAGAAGATCGTGTCGGCCGGCGGCAATGTCGCCAATGTCGGCGTCCATGGCACGCCGGTGGAATTGCATATCGAGGAATTGTGGATCAAGAACATCAATATCTCGATGGGGCTGGTCAGCACCAACACCACGCCGATGCTGCTCAAGACGCTGGGTGCCGGCAAGGTCGATCCGGGCAGGCTGGTAACCCACCGCTTCGCGCTCGACAAGATCATCGACGCCTATGAGGTGTTCGGCAATGCCGCCCGCGAAAAGGCGATGAAGGTCATCCTCAACGCCTGACCCTCCCCGCCCGGACGCCGGAAACGGTGTCCGGGCGGGAAGAGCCGCCGCGCATCGGATTTCAATCCCGCCAGCCGTGATGCTGCCTCAGGGCGGCGATATGGGCGGCGTTGAACGCCGCTCCCGGCTGCTGGGCATCCACGATCCCCATGAAGGGGTCTTCCACCGGGTCGCTGACGCCCGCAAGCCCAGCCATCACAGCGTGGGCGCAGAACGGCACATAGGCATCCGAATAGCCGCCTTCCTGAACGACGGCCAGCCGACCCTCGCACACCGTATTCGACAGCTTCGAAACCGCTTCGGTCATCGCCGCGAAACTGCCGGCGTGAAGCAGCATGCGCGCCAGCGGGTCGACGGCATTGGCATCGAGCCCGTTGACGACAATGATCATGTCGGGCGCAAACTCTGCGACCGCGGGCAGCACGATATGCTCAAGCGCGGCCATGTAGACCGCGTGACCGCTGCCTGGCCAGAGCGGAACGTTGAGATTGAAGCCCTCGCCGGCCCCTGTCCCGCGTGAATCGGCGCCGCCGGACCGGCCGGGCGGGAAGCAGCTTTCCTGATGCATCGAGACCGTCAGCACCGACGGGTCGTCATAAAAACACGCCTCGGTTCCGTTGCCATGGTGAACGTCCCAGTCGATCACGGCGATCCGCTTGCGCCCCTTCGCCTGCGCCGCTCTGACGGCGACCGCCACATTGGCAAGCAGACAGAAACCCATCGGCGTGTCGGGCAGGCAATGATGGCCGGATGGCCGAGTGATGGCATAGGCCCGGCGGCGCTCGCCGACGGCAACGTCGGTGACGGCGGCAAGCGCCTGCCCGGCGGACAGAAGCGCGATCTCGTAACTGCCGGCCGCGAACGGAGCCGTCGGATGCAGCGCCCCGCCGCCGGCATCGCTGACCTCCTTCAGCCGATCGAGATAGGAGGCCGGATGGATCGTCAGAAGCGCCTCGCGCGCGGCTTCGGGCGCGACCTTGCGATCATAGGCATTAAACAGGCCCGATACGGCTGCCAACGAGACCGTCCGGCTTTTCGGCTCGGGCGAATCGGCGTGGCCGCCGGACGCCGGGGGCTGCACCCAGCCGCCGACCGGCACGACCAGTGCCGATTGACCGGCGGAAAACCACAATGTCTGCTCGTGAAAGTAAAACGCTGGCCGCGTTGCCGTCGCTGCTGTCATATTGGTTGCTCCTTTGCTTTCAAACGCTCCGGGAAGGCGCGTGCCCGGAGCAATGGTCAGGTTCTGCCGGTCGCGGACCGGGTTGATGAAGGCAGCGGCCCTTTAGAGCGCCCGGAGCAGACTATCTGTAGGCTACGCAGACCGACTTGGTTTCGAGGTAGTTGTCGAGCGCACCACGCCCGTGTTCGCGGCCGATGCCGGACTGTTTGATGCCGCCGAAGGGCATGTTCTGATCCGGGATGTTGTGGCTGTTGACCCACACCGTGCCGGCCTCGATCTTCGGCACGTAGCGCATCACCTTGTTGAGATCGTTGGTCCACAGCGATGCGCCGAGCCCATAGCGGCTGTCATTGGCCATGGCGATCGCCTCATCCGGCTCGTCAAACGGCGTCATCGTGATCACCGGCCCGAACACCTCGTCCTGCATCAGCGCCATGTCCTGACGGACATCGGTGAACAGTTCCGGCGCGACGAAAAAGCCTTCCGCCGGCGCCTCGGCGCCGATAACGGGCTTTGCCCCATCTTCCAGACCGCGGGCAATGCAGGCCTTCACATGGGCCTGATGGCGAGCTGAAACGACCGGGTTGATCTGATTGTGCGGATCGAGGCCAGAGCCGATGGCGAGGCTGCGCGTCACATTCGCGATCACCTCCAGCGCCTTTTCGTAAATGCCCTTCTGCGCATAGATGCGCACGCCCGCGCAGCAGGTCTGACCCGTGTTGAAGAAGCTTCCGATGCCGGCGGCAGCCCCCAGGAGATCAAGATCCATATCGTCGAACATGATCATCGGCGCCTTGCCGCCGAGTTCCAGCGTCACCCGCTTCATGTCCTTCATCGCCTGAATGCCGATCAGCTTGCCGGTCTCGGTCGATCCGGTGAAGCCGATCTTGGCGACGCCGGGATGGGCGACGAGCGCCGCGCCGGCGGTCTCGCCCATTCCGGTCACGACATTGACGACGCCCTCGGGAAACCCCGCCTCAAGGCAGAGCTCGGCAAGCCTGATGGAGGTGAGCGGGGTTTCCTCGGCGGGCTTCAGAACAACCGTGCAGCCGGCGGCAAGCGCGGGCGCGATCTTCCAGCTTGCCATGTTCAGGGGAAAGTTCCACGGCGTGATTGCGGCAACGACACCTACCGGTTCCTTACGGGTATAGGCCTGATAGCGCATGCCCGGCGGGATCGCGATCGATACGTCGAGCGTCGAGCCTTCGATCTTGGTCGCCCAGCCGGCCATGTAGCGGAAATATTCCGCCGAGGACTGCACCTCGACAAGGCGCGACAGCATGATCGACTTGCCCTGGTTCAGCGTTTCGAGCTGGGCAAGTTCCTCGCCGTTTTCCTCGATCAGGTCCGCAAGTTTCAGCAAGAGGCCCTGCCGATGAACGGGCAGCATTTTCGACCACGGGCCTTCGAGCGCGGCCTGCGCCGCCTTGACCGCGCGATCGACATCGCCATCGCCGCAGGCCGGAACCGCGGCCAGAACGTCGCCGGTCGCCGGATTGTAGACGGGATAGGTTTCGCCGCTTTCGGCGGGTTCGGATCTGCCGGCGATCAACGCCTTTGGCGCCGCCAGGAAATCCGTGACAATAGCCGATACGTCCTCGACAATCGTGTCGGGTTGCTCAATTTTCATCTGTTCGCCTCCTCATTTTGGTAATTTTTCCTGCGAAAACGCACGCGAATTTCGCTGTTACGAAGTCTGAAGTTCGTTTCGTCGCACCTTGCGCCAGATCCTCACGAGAAACGCTCCAGCCGATAGGGCGCGGGATCGACGATCGGCGGCGCGTTCATCACCAGATCGGCGGCAAGCGCGCCCGCCGCCGGACCCGTGCCGAAGCCGTGGCCGGAAAAGCCGGTTGCCAGCGTCAGGCCGGGCAGTTTCGGCGCGGCCCCCATGACCGGCAGCGAATCCGGCGTGATATCCATCATCCCGGCCCAGACCTCGGCAATGACGGCGTTGGAAAAAGCAGGCCACGCGGCCGTGATGTTGCGCATCGCCTCGGCATTGATGGCGGCATCGGCATCCGGGTCCATGGTCCTGACTCGCTCGAACGGCGATGGCCCCTTCGCGCCCCAGCGGCGCGGCAGGCGGAGGTCGTTGACGAAGTCCCGGCCAAGCCTGATGCGCAACAGCCCCCGCTGCCCGCGCAGCATCGGCAGATAGCGCAGGCCTATCAGCAGATGATCGAGCATCAAGGGCGCGCCGAGCGCGCCGCGCTGGGTGATGGTGTAGCCGCCGTCATGGCGCTTGCGGAACGAGAAATCCGGTCCGCCGACGGCGATTTCCGTCGGCCCGTCCATCGGCTCCGTGCGGATCACGGACGAGATCAGCGGCAGTGTCGGTAGCGAAATGCCGAGATTGCCGAGAAACTTCCGCGACCACAGCCCGCCCGCGAGCAGCACTTCCTCGCAGCGGATTTCCCCGCGTTCGGTCGCGACGCCGGAGACCCGACCGCCGGCGGTCGCAAGCGTACGAACGGCGCAGTTCTCCACGATCACCGCGCCCTTTGCGATCGCCGCATTGGCGATGGCCGAGGGGGCCAGCGTCGGTTCCGCGCGCCCGTCAGACGGAGTGTATATCCCGCCCGCCCAGTTTTCCCTGCCGCCCGGCACCAGATCGCCGATCGCGCGATTGCTCAACGGCCTTGAATCGAGCGGCAGTTGCTCGACGGTTTTCAGCCATTGCCGGTGCATGTCCATCTCCGCCTCGGTGCGGGCGAGATACATGATGCCGGTCTGGCGATAGCCGACATCGACGCCGATGCGCTCCGGCATTTCTGCCCAGAGCCGGTCCGCCGCAAGCGACATCGGCACGTCCGGGGCCGCGCGCCCCATCTTGCGCACCCAGCCGAGATTGCGCGACGACTGTTCCGCGCCGACGCGCCCCTTTTCCAGCACCACGACGGGAACGCCGCGTTCGGCAAGCGTCAGCGCAGCGCTCAGGCCCACAATCCCCGCGCCGATGATCACGACAGAGGTTTTGGCGGGAAATGTTTCGGCTGTGTTCACTGGCGGCAATGCGGGAGCCATGATGGTCACCTGAAGGAATTGAAAGACAGGTATGATGCGCGGCGACCGCGCATCGTCGGATCAGAGCGAAACCTGCTTGCGCTCGGTTTCGGCCGCGCCCGCGCCGCGATAGGCGGTCACCTCGATTTCGACCTTGTAGACGGTCGAACCGAGCGGCGGGCACGTGACTGTGCTGGCGGGATCGACGCCACGAAATTTCTCGCCGACAATGGTCATGACCGTCTCCGTGTCGGCCGGGTTCTGGATAAAGACCCGGGAGGCGACGACATCCTCAAGCCCGGAACCGGCGGCCGCCAGCGCCGCGCCGATATTGGCGAAGACCTGTTCGGTCTGCGCCCTGACATCGTCGGAGATCACCTTGGTCTCGGGGTTGCGGCCGGCGGTGTTGGACACGAAGATCCAGTTGTCGAGAGCGACCAGCCGCGAATAGCTGCCATGCTCCTCGAATTTGGAGCCGGTCTTGATTTTCAGAACTTTGGTCATGTGGTTTCCCGTCATTGCGTTTGCCGTCAGAGGGCTTCTGTCTTGGCGGGCGGCAATGGGCCCGCCCGCCATTCCGGCGCTCAGCGCAGAACCGGAACGTCCCAGAGGTTGAGCTTGACGCCGATGCCCTTTTCGATGGCGTTGCGGTAAATCACCGTGCCCCAGGCGACGTCCTCGACGGGCATGCCGCCGACCGACATGATGATGATCTCGTCGTCATTCTGGCGGCCCGGCGCTTCGCCGGCGACGATCTTGCCGATGTCCTCAAGGTCCTCCTTCGCCATCCGCCCCTCGGCGATCATGTCCATGAACTTCACGCCGATGATCGGCACATGGACATGCGCGGGCTTGGGCAGTTCATGGAACCAGGCTTCATAAAGCCCGGTATTGTCGACCACCTTGCGGATGTCGGACTTTTCCATCCCTTCATCCATGTTGCAGAGCGCAGGCATCGACAGAAACGTGCCGGGCCGCACCCATTCGCGCCGGACCATGGGATAGGTGGAGGGATCGCCGACCGCGCCCGAATTGCAGAAGGTGACGATGTCGCTGTCGCGCACCACCGCCTCGATGCTGTCGACCACCTCGACCGTCGTGATCTGCGGATAGGTCTCGCGAACCCAGGACAGGAAGGAATCGAGGCTCTTCTGGCCGCGGCCTTTGACCTTGACGGTATCGATCGACGGACAGGCCGCCATGAAGGCCGAAAGCGAGGTCTTGCCCATCACGCCCGGCCCGAGAATGCCGACGACCTTCGAATCCTTGCGCGCCAGATGGCGGGCGCCGACGCCCGGAACCGCGCCCGTGCGATAGGCCGACAACAGGTTCGCCGACATATGGGCGAGCGGCGCGCCGGTATCCGTGTCGTTCAAGGTGAACATCAGGATGGAGCGCGGCAGGCCCTTTTCGCGATTGGCGATATTGGAGCCGTACCACTTCACGCCCGTGGTGCCGAAACGCCCGCCGAGATAGGCCGGCATCGCCATGAACCTTCGGTCGGCCGTCGGTTTCGGCATGGTGGGAAACGGGGAGTGCTCGGGAAAGGAGATGGCGGCGCCATGGGAATCGCTGTTGGGCCCGGCCATGCGATAGTCGCCATGGTAGAGCAGCGCGAACATTTCTTCCATCGTGTCGACGCAGGCGGGCATGTCGGTGACGCCGGCGGCCAGCATGTCCTGTTCCGACAGGTAGATGAAATCGATCCGTGTATCTTCGGTCATTTGGGCACTCTCGATAGGTTGTGACGAAGGGTTCGCGGCAGCCGAGCCGCCGCGTGAAATAATGGTCGTTGGGCAATCGCCCGGTCCCTGAGGGGGGGACCGGACCGATCGCGGTGCTATTCCTCGAAAACCTTGCCGAGCGCCTCATAGCGCGCGGGATCGGACTTGCGGATGCCGAGCGCGAAGAGGACACCGCCAATGCCGGTCAGCACGACGAGATAGGGGAAGGAATTAACGACGATGTTGGACGTTCCGGCCAGAAGCTCCAGATTGGACGTCACCAGAACCAGCGCGCCGATCAGCCCGATGAGCGCGAGCACGGGCGCCACCGCGGTGCGCCAGAGCCCGTGGCCGAGCCTGTTCTTGCGGAAGAACATGATGATCGCGACGCTGACCAGGACCTGAACCCCGAGAATTCCGAGCACCGCCAGCGCCGACATGTAGGAAAACACCACGGCGAACGGATCCTGCCCGGTGATCGCGAAGGCCGCGAGAATGATCGCGGCGATCGCCGATTGCAGGATCCCGGCCACATAGGGCGAACCGTGAATGTGATGCACCTTGCCAAGCACGCTGTGCGCCAGCCCCTCGCGGCCGAGCGCGAAGAAATAGCGGTTCAGCGTGTTGTGGAACGACAGAACGCAGGCAAACAGGCTGGTGATCAGCAGAATGTTCATGGTGAGCGCCGACCAGCCGCCCAGCACATTGGCCGCAGCGTCGAAATAGAAGGTATCGAGCGCGCCGGCCGCGGCCTCCTGAACGTTGGACGGTCCGTAATACTGGGTGATCGCCCAGGTGGAGAAGGCATAGAAGATCGCGATCAGCAAGACCGAGATATAGGTCGCGCGCGGAATGGTCTTTTCCGGATGCTCCGCCTCCTCGCCGAAGATCGCCGTCGCCTCGAAGCCAATGAACGAGCCCACCACGAACACCAGCGTTACGCCGAGCGCGGGTGTGAACACCGTGGCGGGCGCGAAGGAGGAAAAGCTCAAGCCTTCCGGCCCGCCCTGGGCGACGATGCCGACATCGAGCAGCAGCAGTATGATGATCTCCGCCAGCATGCAGACGCCTAGGATCGCGCCGGAGAAAGCGATGTTGCGCTGGCCGGAAAAGTGCACGATGACGAGAAAGGCAAGAGACCAGACCCACCAGGGCAGGTCGAGGCCGAGACCGGCGACCGCGCCCTCGGTGAAAAGCCCGAGCAGCCCGTAAACCGCGATCTGCACGGCGCTGTAGGTCAAAAGCGCCATGAACGCGCCGCCGACGCCGGCCGGCTTACCGATGCCATGGGTGATATAGGTATAAAAGGCCCCCGCCCCGCCGATATGACGGCTCATGGCGGTAAAGCCCATCGAGAAAAGGAGATAGAGCAGGCCTGCGAGAACGAAAGCGCCGGGCACCCCGGCGCCGTTTCCAAAGGCGAAGGCCGGCGGCGTGGCGCCGACGACCGCAGTCAGCGGCGCGGCGGCCGCAACGACGAAGAAGACGATGTGGGCAATGCCCACGGAATTTCTGGCCAGGCGCCCTTCAGGCGTCGGCTCGCTGGATGCGACAGACATATGAACCCCTTTTGGTTTTGATTATTGTTAATGAGAATAGGAGGAGGTTCGCTGAGGCATATTGCAATTTGTGCCGCTAACTTGATAATTTGCGCCAAACAACGCTGCATTGCACCATGAACACCGCCAAGACCAGCACCGCGACGACGCGATCCGTCACCTATATCAGGGTGTCGGCCTTTACGCCGTTGATGGACACGCTGCTGAAGTCGCATGTGTTCCTGCCGCCGCTTCTGGCGCGCCACAGCATCTCGATGCGCGAGCTGAAAGACCCCTACGCCCTGATCCCGCTTCACCGTTATGTCGCCTTTCTCGAGGACGCCGCGGCGGCGGCGGGCGACCCGGCCTTCGCGGCAAGGCTCGGCGCCCATTTCAAGCCCGCCGATATGGGGCCGATGGGCATATTGTTCTCGCTCGCGCCGACGATACGGATCGCGTTCGAACGCATCTCGAAATATGTGAACGCCCTGCAGAGCGCTACGAAATCGGGGCTGGCGGAAGAAGACGGAATGATCGTCTGGCACTATCGGATTTCGGACCGGACGATCTGGCCGCGCAGGCAGGATGCGGAATATTCGCTCGCCGCGTCCTGCCAGCTCGTGCGCAGTTGCTTCAGCACCGGCCTGAACCCGCTGGAAGTGCATTTCGAGCACGAAAGCCCCGAGGATACGGGCCCTCTGGCCCGACTGTTCCGCGCGCCGATCTTTTTTGGCCAAGCCAACAACCGCCTCGTCTATTCCGTGGAAGATGCCGACCGGATCTATCGCAGCGAGGACGCGCAGCTGACCATGATCCTCGAGCACCATCTCAACGATCTGATCGGCGAGGTCGAGGCGCAGGAGGCGTTTTCCGACAAGGTCCGCCTGCTGATCCAGCTCTATATGGGACGACGGCCCGTCACCACGCGCTTCCTGGCCGAGGAGCTCGGCATTTCCGTGCGCAGCCTGCAACGCCAGCTCGGCGCGGAAGGCCTGTCCGTCCGCCAGCTGACGCGCGAACACCGCGCGGAACTGGCCGTCGGCCTTCTGGAACAGTCCGGCACCAGCGTCTCCGATGTCGCCCAGGCGCTCGGCTATGCCGACAGCGCGGTCTTTTCCCGCGCCTTCAAGCAATGGACGGGCAACGCGCCGCGCCAGTCGAAGCGCGCGGCATCCGATCCGAAAGACTGATCCCCTGCAGAAGAACGGCCGTTTGAGCCGGACGCATCTTAAGACGCGTCCGGCGGTGCCTGGTCTATTTGAAATAGACCGGGGCGATTTCCTTGAGAACCTCGACAACATCGGGCGATTTGAAGCCGTCATAAAGGGCATCGAGCATTTTCCGCGTCCCCGCCTCGCCGGTGAACGGCCGCAGAGCTGTCTGCATGTTCGCCACGGCCTTCGCATATTCGGGATCGGCCGCGGCCTTCGCGATGGCATCCTGCCAGGCGGTCACATATTCTTGCGGCGTTCCGGGCGCGAGGACATAGATCATCTGCGCGGCGGCTGCCTGATTGAAGGCCGAAAACAGCTTGTATTTCGGCGTGTCGAGCACCTCGGGCGCATATTCGCGCACCATCGTATCGAAGGTCGGCGCATCGATCGCCGGTTCCGGATCGAACCTGTCTCCATTCGGGATGCCGACCTGGCCGAAGGGCCTGACGGACCCCGCTTCGGCGATGGCCGTGCTCTGGACGGCGTAGTAGTCACCGTTGAGGCTCGTGACGTTCGTTTCTCCCTGTGTAACCGACTGAACCATATTGCCCGCCAGCCTGTAGCCGCCGATGATGTTGACCTTGGCGCCGAAGATATTGGCGAATACGGCGAAGCGGCTGGCGTTCTCGCTGGCCGGAGAGGTTGCGCTGAACAAAAGCGGCTTCGGCGTGTGGGCGAGATCGGTCGGTTTCGACACGTTCATGTCATCGCGTATGAGGACAACGGTGTTGACCGGCTGGCTTCCGGCGATTGCGAGATCGCGCAGATCGAAGTCGAAGTCGTTGACGGTCACCCACCTGACCGGCATCGAATTACACAGGCAGATTTCCATTCCGTCAGGCGGCGAGGAATTGTGCATGTAGATGCCGGCCTGAATACCGGCCGCACCCGGCTTCGGTTCGACAACGACGGTCGGCTGCCCCGGCAGGTATTTCTGGATGAACGGCGCAATCGTGCGAGCGAAAAGATCCGTGGATCCTCCGGCGCCGTAGTTCTGGATAATGCGCAGGGTCTTGCCGGAAAAGTCCACATCCGCGGCCCCCGCAGGGCTCGCCATGGACAAAATGGCAAGGGCGCCTGATACAGCTACAATCAGTTTCAGCTTCATTTTTTCCTCCTCCTTGGGTGCACGAGACTGGTCAATCAGCAACCGGTGCACGCGGTCGCCTTTGGAAAACGGCGCTTACCTCCCTGCCCCGCCTTGCCAAGCATTCCGGTTTAGGCCCGATCGAGGCGAGCAGGCTCCTCTTCCAGCTCGTCGCACCGACCGCCCCCCTCTTTCCGCTAGGAAAAGAGGTACCAGGGCTGCGGAAGCGGAAGGCGCAGCACCCGCTCCACCACGATCACGAGAAAGACCAGCGTTGCCGCCGACGCGATAGCCGCCGTCGTCCACCGCTCGCCATGCGCCAGCATATAGCTGAGAACAAAAAGCGGCGCGGCGACGGGAAAGCCGAATGCGACGGCTCCGGCAAAGAACGCGCAAATCCAGGCCGCGTAACGCAATGTAAGGCCGAAAGGCGGCTTCTCGCCCTCAAACATCGGGGATGAGGCTTCGGACTGCGGCAGCAGCGTATGGGCAATGCCGCACACAAGCATCACCACGCAGTTGAAGATCGGGAAGCTGGCCGCCATCGTGTCCCAGCTCAGCGCCGCGATCAGGGCGACGACCGCCGCCGCGGAAAGCACAACGCCAAACCACCATGAGACATCCCGGTTCCTGACCATGTCACGCATCGGCATCTCCTTCCAGGGTCTGGGCGCGTTCCCTCGCCCGCCGAAGCAGCATCACCAGCAGGAAGGCCAGCATGACCACAAGCGTCGACAGGACGATCGGACGCTGCCACAGCCAGGAGATGCCATAGACCTGAACGGCGATGAAGAAATTCGGCTCCGCGAGTTCCCCGAGCACCATGCCGATCAGAAGCGGCACCCGAGGCCAGTCATAGGCTTTCATGAAAATGCCGAGAGCGCCGAAAACGCCAAACGCGACAAGATCTCCGAATGAATTGCTCGCGAAGGTCGCGCCGATCGCCATGAAGGCGATGATGAGGGGAGCGATGATCGACGCACGGACCTGACAGATCTTGACGATGTATCGCTGCAGGACAAGGCAGAGGATCGCCACCACGATATTGGCGAGGATGACTGTCCAGAGCATCTGGAATGTGAGCGGCAGCTGCTCGTTGAGCATTGCGCTTCCCGGTCGCAAGCCGACGATGAGAAAGACCCCCAGCATGACCGCCATTGAAGCGTTTCCGGGAATGCCGAGGGCCACGGTGGGAATGATGGCGCCTGGCTTCTGGGCGGTTGTGGCGGCCTCCGCCGACAGCACGCCGCGAATGTCGCCCTTGCCGAATTGCGACTTGTCGCGGGCGGATTGTACGGCATGGGAATAACCGAGCCACTCGGCCGCCGATCCGCCAAGCCCCGGAACGACGCCGCAGACGCCGCCTATGATAGAGCAACGCACGACCAGCCAGCCGTGGCGGATCGTATCGCGCAGCCCCGCCATCGCGCCGCCTTCAGCGGAGAAGGAATGGGCGATGGACGAGCGACGGATCATCAGTTCCATCACTTCCGGCACGGCAAAAAGGCCAAGCGCCACGGGAACGATGGGCATGCCGTCCTCGAGATAATAGGTCCCAAGCGTGTAGCGATGGTCGCCCGTGGAACCCGCCACGCCGATACACGAGATCAGCAGCCCGGCTGCCGCCACCATCAATCCGCGCGGAATATTGGGGCCAACCAAAGAGGCTGACATCACAAGGCCCATCATCGCCAGCATGAAGAATTCCGGAGATCCGAAGGAATTGATGATCGGACGGATGATCGGCAGCAGAACCAGAAAAATCGCTGAAAACACGATGGTGCCGACAATCGAAGCGAAGTAGGAGGCCGACAATGCGCGGCCCGCCTCGCCGCGTTTGGCCATTGGATAGCCGTCGAGATAGGTCGCCTGTGCCGCGGATGTACCGGGAATTCCGAGCAGGACCGCCGGAATGGCATCGGTCTGGGTGGTGACGGCATACATGCCGAGCAGGAATGAGAACGCCACCTCGGGCGGCTGCCCGATAGCGAACGGCAGCAGCAGCCCCATGCCGGTGAGGCCGGAAAGCCCCGGAATAAGGCCGAAAAACATGCCCGCTAGGATACCCACGAAGGTCCAGGTCAGGACCTTTATCGTGAGTATCGTAGTGAGGCCGAGAAACAGGGCCCCGAAAATATCCTCCATTCCCGCTTCTCCTCCACGCGGTGACGAAATTCAATTCACGCCATAGCGCGCACTTTTCAGGTTGGTGATGTGCAGATGGCTGCCGGCAGGGACATTTGTCGTGGTTATGCCGATCACCTCTCCCCCCTTGATCACATAGGTTTTGTCCGCGAGTGGTCCGACCGTGAACTTGTGGTAGCGTGGGATGACCTCCCTGATCTCCACGCGGCGCTCGCCATCCGGCGTCGTGATCAGCGCCGTGTCCCCCGGCTCAAGCGGCGTGAGCGCCAGAGCCACGTGGTCATCACTGTGGAGCATCAGGCCCGAATATTGCGTTGCGTTCTCCGTCATAGCGACTCTCCGCATCTGCTGATGGTCTCGGCCCCCTCGGACAGGATCTCGCCGTAGGTGAGCGTTCCCGAAGCGACGTCAACCATGCGCGCCAGCAGCAGTTGCGTCGCCTCGGCGAAACCGAGCGCGCCCGTCAGAATGGCGCTGGCATCGAAATCGATTTGCTCGGTCAGGTTGGCGCAGGTGTCGGCATTGGCCGACAGTTTGATGGTCGGCGCCAGCAGGCTGACGAAATTGTTTCCCGGACCGGTGGTGAACAGGATCATGTGGGCGCCCGCCGCGACGAAGCCGGAGAGGGATTCCGGGCTGTAATAGGGCTGGTCCATCAGCCATACGCCGGCCTCCTTGGGCGCCTCGCCCTGCTGCAGCAGGCCCTGTATCGGCGCCGAACCCGATTTCCTGACGGCGCCGAGCGATTTTTCCTCAAGAGTTGAAAGGCCCATCGCTATGTTGACCGGCCCCGGATTCGTGCCGATCAGGTCAATTCCGGCCGCCTCGGCGCGGTCTATCCGCCGGTTGATCGCATCGCGCAGCGCCTGCATGATTTCCGGCGTTTTCGCGCGCTTTTCCAGAAGATGTTCGGCCCCGAACCATTCCATCGTCTCACCGGCAATGACCCTGCCGCCGGCGCTGGCGATAGCATCGGCGACATGACCAACGAGGGGATTTGACGCAATCCCCGATGTCGTGTCGGACCGTCCGCACTCAACGCCTATGCACAGTTCCGACAGATCGGCCGGACTGCGGCGCGCCGCCGACAATTGCTGGAGTAAACGGGCGCCGGATCTGACGGCGGCATCGGTCAAGCGCAGGCTGTCATGACCAAAGTCATCAAGGACCAGCATTTCAACCGGCCGTCCGGACGCGGCGATCCTGTCGCGAAACCGCCGGCCTTCCGGAAAATTGCAGCTAACCACAAGCACTGCGCCGACATTTGGATGCAGTGCGAATCCTTCCAGCATGCGCAGCCTCAAGCTGGCGTCCTCGGCTATGATGCCGCCCGTATAGGCGGTCGTGATAACCTTGGCCTGTTTCAAAATGCCGCCGATCCGCTGTGCGATGGGTGCTGCCAGCCCCGATATCGAAAGGATCAGCAGGTCATTTCTCAGCCCGATCGAACCATCCGGTCTGCGATAGGCGTCAAATTGGAAATTGTCAGTCATCACAATCAACGATCCTCACTCCGAAAAATATGTTCATTCCCATTCTTGCTTCGGCCGATGGCCCACCGGCCGGACCTCCCGAAAAAGCAACGACATTCTCGTTCTGTCCTGGCGCTTGTCTGCGCCCCGGCAGGTTCTGCCGCCAGGTGGTGTATGAACGACGCCTCATTTCCCGTTTCGGTTGTGCAAACTCCCCGTTACCCCTCTCATTTGTTCGCAATGTGTCCGCCGGAAAGCTCTCCCGATGCGCTGCCGCATTCCCTTTGGAGAGGCCCGCTCAGGCAGGCTGAGACAAAGACCGAGGGCAAACGAGAAAACGCCGGGTTCATGTCTGCGCGACAGCACCCGGAATACGGTGGGAAGAAACCTCGGCGACCACGACCAGCGCGAGAACGGACACCCGCACCTAATCGGCAATACCAGTCACCGGCCTTCTGTTTCTTCCTGCCGGATCCACAACGCCCGCTGCGAAGGCCGTCGGTGGTCTACTGCCAACTTGCCCTGCATCTGCCCTCCCTCCTCTGTGCCGCCCTCCCCGGCGACAAGCTGTGAAGGCCTGAAGATTGACATGATGGAGTGAAAGTGAATAGACGTATATTCCGCTCAAGTGATATGGTTTTGTTATGGAAAGACGTCAACTCAACATTGAGCGCCTTCGCCTTCGCCACCTGAAGCTGCTGGAAATGGTGGAAAGCCATGACTCGCTGCGGGCGATCGCGGAGGTGCTGAACACGAGTCAACCGGCCCTGTCACAATTGGTCCGCGACCTCGAAAACGCCTTTGACGCTTCGCTCATCAACCGTTCGGCGCGCGGTGTGAGCCTGACCGCTGCCGGTCAACTCGCCCTGCAGCGCTGTCGTCAGGCGCTTGCAACCATCGATCATCTGGCCGAGGAACTTCAGATCGGCGAAATTCCGACCTTGCGGATTGGAACGAACCCCGTACTTTTGCATGATGAAGCCTTCCCGACGGCCTTCGCAAACATGTTCGCCGAAGGCGCCACGGTTCGCTACAAGATCAGCTCGGCGCGCGAGAGACTGATGGTTCAGGCCCTGACGGACGGCGAGATTGACTGCTATCTGGGCATTGTGAACTGGGACAGGATGCCGAGCCGCAGCGCGATCGATCTCAGCTACGAATCGCTTGGTCGCACACCGCTGACGGTCATCTGCAATCGTGAGCACCCATTGTTGAACCGTGAACCTCTTTTCGCCGAAGAATTGCTTGAATGGCAGTGGGCGCTGCAACCGGACGGTTCCTATCATCGCAACCTGTTGGAAAACGCCTTCCGCGATATTGATCTGCGGACGCCGAGCCCGGTGGTGGAAGTCTCTTCGGATCCTTTCGCCCTGGTTCAACTCATCGCGCGGACCCAACTGCTGGCGTGTATTCCCGACACGACAATCGCGCGCGCCGGGTCCGACGGCCTTGTGAAACGTTTGTCGGCCTGCGATCTCAACATCGAGGCCAGCAATATTCAATTCGTCACGCTCACCCAAAACCGCAGTTTCGAGCCGCTTAACCAGCTCTACAAGCACCTCAAAGCGTCATTTTCCGGCGATGGCAACGACGCCGCGGACTGACAACGCGAGCCCGACTATCGACACTGCTTTTCACCATGCGTGCAAACCGGCAGCCCCGAGCGAATATCGAGACATCGTATCAGTCGTCTTTCGCCGCCAGAGAACGGAGACCTGCAAATGGCCCGTGTCGCGGGAAAGTCATAGTGATACGTTTTCACTATCGGATGAGAAGATATTACGTCTTTTAATTTTCGCTATCGGGTAGACAATAGGATAAGTCGACGGGAGCACCGGCCCGGGTCATCCGGTCCCCGCCGCGGGAGGAGTTGCGGTGGCAATCTCGGAATTCACGGCAAGGCGCCTGGCGGGCGGTTAACCCGTGCGGCGAGAGGATGCCCGTTTTCTGAAGCCGCAAGTTGATTGCCCGATGGTTGCAACGCAGTTGCAGCCGTTTGTGGGGCGTCACCGGGGGCGAGATGACGAACAGATCCGAATTACAACCCGAATTTCCGAAGAGCGATGGCGACGCGCCCGCTGTTGTCGCCGATCCGCTCACGCGCGCATTGCGGGTCGTGGGCATGGCGCTGGCCGCGCTGATCGCGCTGAACACCATCTACGTTGCCTATGCCGGGCAGGTCGTGGGCCTGGAATTGTTGCGCGCAGGCTCGCTTTTCGTCTGCGCGGCGATTGTTATCTTCACCACGCCGCTTTCGGAGAACCTGCGTGTTTCCGCCAGACCCGCCGTCTATTCGTTGTGGGCCGTCGATTTCCTGCTTCTGGCGAACCTCGCCTATGCCTGCTTCAATTTCCTGAACAAGATCTACGACATGGAAAATCTTGTCGCGATCTTTTCGCCGGTCGATCGCGGGACGGCGCTGGTTGCCGTGCTGACGCTGATCGAGCTGACGCGCCGGACCTTCGGCGGCGTTCTCGCAAGCGTCGGGCTTGTCACGCTCGCCTACTGCCTGTTCGGGGCGAACCTGCCATGGATATTTCATCACTCCGGCTTCAGCCTGGAAATGACCATGGAAATCCTGTGGTTCGGCGTTCAGGGCATTTTCGGCGACCCTGTTGGGATCGTCATCCTGCTGATTTTCATCTTCATCGTGTTCGGCGCCCTGCTGGAGGGCACCGGCGCCGGAGAGGTGATGATCCGCATGGCTCTGGCCGCAACCGCCCGGACCCGGGGCGGTCCCGCTCATGCTGCGATCATCGCCTCGGGCGTCTTCGGCATGTCGTCCGGTTCCGTCGTCGCCAATGTGGTCGGCACGGGCGTGGTCACGATCCCGCTGATCAAGAAAAGAGGCTTCAAGGGCAATTTCGCCGGCGCTGTCGAGGCCGCCGCCTCCACCGGCGGTCAGCTGATGCCGCCCGTCATGGGGGCTGCGGCATTTCTGATGGTCAGCCTCGTCGGCGTTCCCTATCGCACGATCTGCATCGCCGCCCTGATCCCGGCGCTTCTCTACTATGCCAACCTCTTCCTCGCCGTGGTGCTGGAATCGCGGCGGCTGGGTCTGGAGCCAACGCCCAAGGAGCAGCGCCGCAAGATCGAACGGCGCGACTGGGTGCAGTCGCTGATGTTCTTCATTCCGATCAGCGCCATCGCCATCACGCTCGGCATCGGCTTTTCGCCTTCGATGGCCGGATTTTGGGCCGTGGTCACCGCCGTCATATCGGGGTTCGTGTTCAACAAGGCGCTTCGTCAGCGACCCTGGCGGCTCGTCGAGGCATTGGCCCGGGGCGGCGCCGCCGGAGCCCGGATTATGATGGCCGTCGGCACGATCGGCGTGTTGATCGGCGTGTTCAATCTCACCGGCCTCGGCCTGAAATTCGCCACGCAGATTGCGCTGCTCGGCGACCACTCGCTGTTTATCGCGCTGGTGCTGGCGGCGCTTTCATGCCTGATCCTGGGCATGGGCATGCCCACCTTGCCGGCCTATCTCATTATCGTTCTGGTTCTGGGCGTCGGTATCAGGAAACTGGGCGTGCCGGATCTCTCGATCCACCTGTTCGTCTTCTATTTCGGCGTGCTCTCGGCGGTGACGCCGCCAGTGGCGCTGGCGGCCGTGGCGGCTGCGCCGATCGCGGGGGCGGAACCGGTGCGCACCGGCATCAACGCACTGAAACTGTCCCTGGTCGGCTTCATCGTTCCCTTCATGTTTATCTATGAGCCGACAATTCTTCTCGTCGTATCGGACTTTCACCTGCCGGAATTCCTGTGGGCGATGGGCCGGCTGTGTTTTGCGATCTGGCTGCTGGCGACAGGCTTTATCGGTTTCGGGATTACGCCGCTGCCTTTCTGGTCGCGCGTTCTTCGCCCGTTGGCCGGGATCGCCGTCATCACAACATACCCCGAATTTCAACTGGCCGGCATAGCGGCCGGCATCGCCTTGACGAGCCTGGAGTTTATCGGCGCCCGCAAACCAGCAGGTGCGCCATGATGTGATGCCACTGAAGAAACCAAGTCTGTCAAAGGGAGGAAACAGACATGAAACGACGTGATTTTCTTGCCGCCGTCTCGGCGCTCGGGGCGAGCGTGCCATTGAGGGGCGTATGGGCGCAATCCAAGACCTTTCTGACGATGGATGGCTTTCCGCCGGGATCGTCGGCCGGCCAGCTCAGCATCGCATTCTCGCAGATCGTGCAGAAATATCTGCCGATCGAAATCCAGGTTTCCGTCGGCAAACCATCGACAAAATCAGCCCTGGATGCGGCCCAGGACAAGGTCGACCTGTTCGTCAGCGCGCCATCGATAAACCAGTACATGAAGACCCGGACGGCAATGTTCGCGAAGGTCGAGAACGCACCGGAACTTGTGACCAATCTTCGCAATATCCTGGCCTACAAGATCGGCGAGCTCCACATCGTCGCTTATGAGGATTCCGGCATCACGAAGCTTGAGGATTTCAAGGGCAAGAAGGTTTTTCTGGGGCCGCCGGGAAGTGCCGCGACCAGTGTCTATCTGAACATGGTGGAGGCCGCGACCGGCATGGTCGCCGGCAAGGACTACGAGGTCATGCGCTATGACTGGCAGTCGGCCGAGACCGCGTTTCTCGACCGGCAGATGGATGTCTACATGATCGCGACCTACCTGCCGAGCCCCTCGATCCAGCAGTTTGCCATGGTCAACCCGATCCGGCTGATCGGATTGAGCGAGGAACAGCTGGCGAAGCCGGGAATGAAGGCCGTGCTCGATCTTCCGGGCCGAACCGTTGAAGTGATCCCGGCGGGTTCCTACGAAAACCAGGTCAACAGCGAAGAAATCGTGACGCTCGGCACCTGGGGCAGTCTCGATACCAACAAGTGGCTGGACGAGGAACTGGTCTACGAGATGACCGGCGCGGTTTTCGACCACCTTGCCGAATTCCAGTCCACCGCAGCGTGGATGAGTTCCATCAACAGGAACACCGTCTTTACCAAGGGCAACATCCCTCTGCATATCGGGGCCTATCGCTATTACAAGGAAAACGGGTTCGACGTCCCGGCGGATCGCATTCCCCCCGAAGCGTGACGGCGCAAGAGCGCGGATGCGAGCGCGGCCAGTGCTCGCCCGCATCCGTGGCGTTCGGCATGGATGGCGGCGAGGCGCTGCAACGGATTTGAAAACCCGAGCGTGAGGTTTTCGGGCCGCGCAATCACCCGACATTGCTTTGGGAGGAACAGGGCCATGGATGCAATCGAGACCGCCGGTCTGATACGCAGCGGCAGGATGTCGGCCTGTGAGGCCGTGGAAGAGGCGATCCGACGGGCCAAGCGGACCGATCACCAGATCAATGCCATCGTCTGGCAGCGTTTCGATGCGGCACTCGAAGACGCGCGGACGGGCCGGTTCAATGAAGCGGGCCCGCTGGCGGGGGTGCCGACGCTGCTGAAGGATTTCGCCACCCCGGTCGCCGGCGAACCGGAGATCGAGGGCAACAGGATTTTGAGGGACCTTGGGTTGATCGCTGCCGTGGACAGCAATGTGGTCGCGAGGCTGCGGAAAGGCGGCCTGATTTCTCTCGGTCGCTCGCATTCTCCGGAATTCGCCGTCGGCAAGGCCGGCGCCGCTTGCGAGACGGAGGCATTCGGGGTGACCCGAAATCCCTGGCGCGCCGAGCTTTCGACCATGGGGTCGAGCGGCGGCGCGGCGGCGGCCGTGGCCGCCGGCATTGTGCCGGTGGCGCATGGCAATGATGCCGGCGGCTCGATACGGATGCCGGCCAGCGCCTGCGGCATTGTCGGGCTGAAGCCTTCGCGGGGCAGGATATCCTGGGGCCCGCTCGCCGGCGAAGTGCGCAATGGCGCGGCGACCCAGGGCATGCTGACCCGCACCGTGCGCGATGCGGCGTTGACGCTGGATATCCTGTCCGGATACGAGCCCGGCGACCACTATACCGCCCCGCCGCCCGAACGCCCGTTTCTGGAGGAAGTCGGTCGCGATCCGGGTTCGCAGCGGATCGGCTTTTGCACAAGCCTGCCGGAGGGGCGGGTCGACCCCGCCTGTGTTGCAGCCGTCGAAAAGGCGGCCTCATCGCTGTCGGCTCTGGGACATCATGTCGAAAGGGCGCATCCGGACGCCTATTTCGAACGTCAGGCGCTTCTGAACCACCGGTCCTATGTCGGCGCTTGCTTGGCCTCGACGCTTGATGGATATCAGACCCGCATCGGGCGTGCATGGACGGCCGACGACATGGAAGATGGAAGCTGGCTGGCCTATCAGCAGGGCAAGGCGCTTTCGGCGGCGGATTATCTGCGCATCGTCCGCGAGACCAATCAATACGCCCGCCGGCTGGCCTCCTGGTGGGAGAGGGACGCCGGTTTTGACCTGCTGGTGACGCCGACCCTTTCCGGCCCGCCGCCTGCACTCGGCTATCTGACCGAAGGAGACTATTCCGAACGCCGGAACCGGTCGCGGAACCTTGTCGCCTTCACCGTGCAGTCCAATATTTCGGGCCAGCCCGCCATTTCCCTGCCGCTTCACTGGACAGACGACGACATTCCGATCGGCGTACAGCTCGTCGCGCGGTTCGCCGGTGAGGCTTTGCTGATACGAGTGGCGGCGCAGTTGGAACAGGCGCTCCCCTGGGCGGACCGGCATCCGCCGATCTACGCCGAATGACTGTCGGTTGCCGCCGGTTCGCGCCACAGGGTTACTTTCGTCGCGCCTTTTCCGCGCCGCAGTCGTATGGCGTCATTTCCGAAACGGCGAAAGGTTTCGGAAGATGATGCCTCCAACTTATCACTTGAGAGAAAATGAGCATCTTCATTTATCACTTGAGCGGCGATACGTTTCCGCAGATGCGGTAAACGTGGACACAGGGAAACGCTCAAAGCGCCGATCCGGTTCTATGCGATGGAAAAGCGCGCTGGCAGGCCAAGGGTGGGAAAGCATGCGCCGGCGATGTCTCGAAAAATGCACCATTTCAGTTTAAGCAGCATCGAGTTCGCTGTTGGTTGTCGTTTTTGAATTCTGTGTTTGGCCTGGCACCAAGGGATAGGAGGAAATTCGTTGTCCTTGCAAAATGAGATGAATGGAGCCGAGAGTCTCGTTCGCACGCTTTTGAAGTCGGGCGTCGATACCTGTTTTGCCAATCCGGGAACCAGCGAAATGCACTTCGTTGGCGCGTTGGATCGTATTCCAGGCATGCATTGTGTCCTCGGGCTTCAGGAAAATGTCGTGACGGGCATGGCGGACGGCTATTACCGG
The DNA here is from genome assembly GCF_021021415.1 of Martelella mediterranea. Taxonomy (GTDB): domain Bacteria; phylum Pseudomonadota; class Alphaproteobacteria; order Rhizobiales; family Rhizobiaceae; genus Martelella; species Martelella mediterranea_C. The sequence goes on from NZ_JAINWJ010000001.1 coordinate 249,064, forward strand.
ATCGCCGGCAAGCCGGCCTGTACCCTGCTCCATTGCGGCCCGGGTCTGGCCAATGGAATGGCCAATCTGCACAATGCGCGCCGCGCGCGCGCCGGCATCGTCAACATAGTCGGCGATCAGGCGACCTATCACCGGCCGCTGGATGCTCCCCTGACCGCCGATACCGAGGGCATGGCGCGCACCGTTTCCCATTGGGTCCGCACCTGCTCCAATGCGGGGGATGTCGGGCGCGATGCCGCCGCCGCCGTGCAGGCGGCAAGCGCGCTCTCCGGCCAGATCGCGACGCTGATCCTTCCCGCGGATTCATCATGGAACACGGGCGGCGTGGTTGCGGAACCGCTTTCCGTGCCGCCGCCACCGCCGGTTGACCCGCATGCGGTCACGACGGCAGCCCGCATCCTGCGTTCCCAAAAGAACGTCCTGATCCTGATTGCCGATCAGGCGACGCTTGCGCCTTCCCAGCACCTTGCCTGGCGCGTGGCCGAGGCGACCGGCGCCGACCTTATGGGCAGCTACACCAACGGACATTTGCAACGCGGGCGCGGGCGCGTTCCCCTGCCCCGCGTTCCGTATGTCGTCGATGCCGCGGTGGCGGCGCTCGACAAATACGAGCATATCATTCTGGTGAACGCTGAACCGCCGGTTGGCTTCTTTGCCTATCCCAACCGGCCGTCGGCGTTGTATCGCCCGGATGCCCAGCTTCATGTCCTGTCCCGGCCGGACCAGGATTCCGAAGCAGCGCTTCAGGCGCTTGTGGACGAGATCGGCGCGCCGGAAATCGCCATTCCGGACCCCGGTCCCCTGCCCGACGCCGGCGCTGGCGCGCCGACGCCGGAGGGGCTGGCGCAAACCCTGGCCGCCCTGATGCCGGAGGGCGCCATCATCTCGAACGAGAGCATCTCATACGGCGGATATCTCGAGCATTTCACCTATGCCGCCCCCGCGCATGACTGGCTCAATCTCGGCGGAGGGGCGATTGGCGATGGCCTTCCCGTTGCGACTGGCGCCGCAGTGGCGGCCAGGGGCGAGCGGCGGGTGATCAACCTGCAGGCGGATGGTTCGGCCATGTATTCCCTGCAATCATTGTGGACGCAGGCGCGCGAGAAACTGCCCTGCACCACCATCCTGCTCAACAATCGCAGATACAATATTCTCATCGGGGAATACGCAAACGTCGGCGCCGAACCCGGGCCGACCGCCATGGGCATGCTGGATCTGTCCAGACCGGATCTGGATTGGGTGAAAATGGCCAACGGCATGGGAGTGGAGGCCGCCCGCGCGACGACGCTGGAGCAATGCGCGGATTTGATGCGCCAAAGCTTCAATCAGACCGGCCCGTTCCTGATCGACCTGATCATCTGACCAACGGCACCACAGGCAAAACCTGACGAGGCGAAACCTGTGGTCCGCCTCGCGAGGGACTTAGCGCTCGCCGAGCTCGATCAGGATTCCGTCAGGATCGCGGCAGAAGGCGACCTTGGTCATGATATCGCTGTTATAGGCTTTGCGCGGGGCCTCGACCAGCTCGACGCCGGCCTCTTCCAGTTTGCGGTAGAGCGCCTCGACATCATCGAAGCAGAAAGTGAGATGGCGCAACCCCGCGCGCCCGGCCGCCACGTCTTCGGCCAGAAGCGCGCCTGTCGCCGGCCCCGTCATTTCAAGCATCGCATTGCCGGCATCGAGGAAGCAGAATTCGAAACCGTGTTCGTCCTGTCCCTTTCGGCGCACGACCAGCTTCAGGCCAAGCAGGTCAACATAGAAGTTCAGGCTTTTGTCAATATTGCTGACAGTCATGCCAACATGTTCGAAACCCTTAAGCATTTATGATCTCCACCTTCTCATTCTTCCCCGCCATCGGAAGAAAACCGGCCCAGTTCGTCCGCGCGCAGCAGTTCATCCGTGACATTGTTGATATGGCGTATCATCGCATGACGCGCGGCTTCCCCATTGCGCATTTTCAACGCGGCAACGATCGCATAGTGATCGCCGATCCAAAGCGCGCGCACCTTCGGGGCATGGATGTGCCGGTGGACCCGCTGCCACATGCGCGAGGCGTCACGCTGATCCCACAAGGCCTGGATCATCGAGAGGATGATGGCGTTGCCGGTCATGTTCGCGATCGTCAGATGAAACTCCCGGTCTCCCTTTTCATTCAGGAAAACCTCGTCGGTTTCCAACTGCATGCGCTCGATGCATTCCTCGAGCTCCATGATGTCGTAGCGTGTGGCCCGCTCGGCGGCGAGCGCGGCCGCACTCGATTCAAGCGCCAGCCGGGCTTCCAGCAATTCGAACGGTCCCGGACCGATATCGGTATTGATAGCGTCGAAGCTGAGCGGGTTGACATGGGCCGGCAGCACCACGATGCCAGCACGGCCCCGCACCTCGACGATGCCACGCATCTCCAGCGCGATCACCGCCTCACGCACCACCGTTCGGCTCACCTCCAACTGTTCGGCGAGTTCCCGTTCGGATGGCAGGTGCCAGTCTTGCTTGCCCTGATTGTCTTCAATCATGCGGGCGATCCGCCGCGCCACGACCTGGTAGAGCCGCTTGGCCGCGAGCAGACGCACTTTTCGCCCCTCCCCCTTCAGGCCTTGAGCGGCCGCAGTCGATCCTTCGGTGTTCGGGTTGGGTGTGTTGGAACTGCGCACGCGCCCTGCTACTCCTTCCCCGCCTCCGGTAGCCATGACCGATAAAGCGGATGGTCCTCGGTAATCGGTAACCCTGTGGGCTTGCCGGTACGATCTGAATAATACGCTGCGGTGACCAATGCCAGCGAATTCCTGGCGTCCTCAAGCGTGACCGGCGGATCGCGATCCTCGACAAGCGCTTCGTGAAACAGTTCGAACTGGCGGGTGTAGCCATCCTCCGTAGCCACCACCTCGGCGAGAGCGGCATCGACGCGCGCCTGGTGCGCCTCGTCGCCGGCGACGAACCGCCAGGGGTCACGCCCCATCGTGTAGGGCTCATGGATACTCTCGACGGTGACGTTCTCGAAGCAGAAACGCAGTCGTGAAATTTCCTCGCGTGAGCCGAGCGTCATCGACAGGCTCGCCAGCGATCCGTTTTTCATTTTCACGGCCAGCGCCATGGTGTCCTCGACCTCGATCCTGTTGACCAGGGTTGCACCGTAAGCGAAAATCTCGGCACAGGGACCATGGACATAGTTGAGCATGTCGTGGGCGTGAATGGCGTGGCCGAGAAGGCCGCCGCCCAGTTCCGTTGCCCATTTGCCGCGCCATTCCACAGCGAAATAGGGCGGCGGCCGCCACCAGTGGGTCTCGATCGTGGTCATGAACGGTCGGCCGGTCAGGCCCTTGGCGATCAGGTGTTTCAGCTTCTGCAGGCCGGTGCCATAGCGATATTGAAAGATCGGCATGATCTTTCTGCCGGATGCGGCGGCGATTTCTTCCATGGCGTCGACATCGGCGAGCGAGCCGAACAGCGGCTTTTCGCAAATGACGTGCTTGCCCGATTCCAGCGCCTTGCGCGACAGTTCGAAATGGTTATGCGGCGGCGTGCAGACATCGATGATGTCGATATCGTCGCGGGCGAATAGAGATTCGGTATCCTGCGTGTATTCGGGCACGCCGAATTCCTCGCAAAGAGCCCGGCCACGATCCTCGTCGAGCGAGCAGATCACCCTGACCTCGAAACGCTCGGCATTCCACTTGTAGCCCACCATGTGACGGGCGGCGATACCGGCGCCGATCACGGCGACGCGAAACTTCCTGGTCATGTTCTTTCCTCCCGCTCCGCTCAGCGCGCAGTGATGTTGTGGGCTTTTTCCTGGGCCTCGAGCGACAGCCGGCAGACCTCAAAGACATGGGCCTGGCTCATGGCGGTTTCCGTCCGCTCGCGCACATCGACGACGAACTGATCGAAGTAATCGAGTTTGTCCCCGGAGCAATCGATGTATTCGGTGTGGGTCTGGTCGACGAGAAAGAGGTGATCCTTGCCTTCACGGCCGCCGATATCGACATATTTCCGCAGCTCGATATAGCCCTCCGTTCCAAGGATGGTCAGCCGCCCGTCGCCCCATGTCGGCAGCCCGTCCGGGGTGAACCAGTCGACGCGGATATAGCCGGCGGCGCGATCGCTGCGCAGCAGAACCTCGCCGAAATCCTGAAATGCGGGATGGTCGCCGGTGGCGAAATTGCCGATGCTGGCGGCGGCGATATCGGCCGTCTCGGAGCCGGTGTAGAACAGAAACTGGTCGATCTGGTGCGAGGCTATGTCAACGATGATGCCGCCGAACCGATCGAGCTTGAAGAACCAGTCCGGCCGCTGGTCCGCCGACATGCGGTGCGGCCCCATGCCGATGGTCTGCACCACCTTGCCGATCGCCCCCGCCTTCACCAGTTTGCCGGCCCTCACCGCGGAGGGAACACACAGCCTCTCGGAAAAGCAGATCGAGAAAATCCGCCCGGTTTTCTCGACCGTCTCACGTATGGCGGCAAGTTGCGCCCGCGTGGTCATACCAGGCTTGTCCACGATGACATCCTTGCCCGCTTCCATCGCGCGGATCGCCAGACCGGCACGGTCCGCGGGGATCGCCGCGATGCAGATGACATCGATACTGTCATCGTCAAAAAGCGCCTGCCGCTCGATGACAGGCACATCGGGATAGGCCCGCCGGAAGGCGTCCAGAAGCCCGGGAACCGAGGTTTTGTCGCAATATCCTGCGAATTCCGCCCCTGCGGCCAGCAATCCGTTGACGTGATCGAAAATATGTCCGTGGTCGATGCCCACGACGCCAAACCTCAACATCTACCCCAATCCTCCATGGTGTCGACAAGCCTCGCGGCATGTTTGAGTCTGACTGCTTCACTCACCAGAACCCAACTTTGGACAGACCAGACAGAAATACCACACGTCTGTCAAGCGTCGTTTTTACGTGAGTTAAACGAATTTCCGCTGTTTTTGGGGGATAATCGCCGAAAAAATTGCGGTGTTGACATTTTGGTCAGGCCAATAAATAGTTTTCTGGTCGGACCAACGTTTTCGACAGGACAAGATGTCTAGCGGAGGGCTGGCATCGTCCAATGGGAGGAGCAAAATGAGACTTTCCGCTTTCGCTTACCCGGCGGCCGCCGGCGCCTTTTTCGCATGCGCCGTTGCCGCTTCCGCACAGAATGGCGCAGCCACGATCCTTTGCGACGACACCGGTTTCGGCTGCATCACCATGCAGCCCGTGGCCGATCGCTACAATGAAGAGCACCCCGACCTGCCGGTCAAACTGGAATCCGTGAGCTATCAGACGATCGTGGAGAGCCTGCCGGTCCAGCTCGAATCCGGCGAAGGGCCGGACGGTGCGATCATTACCGATCTCGGGGGCTTGAGCCGTTTCTACCTTGATCTCACCGAATATGTCGATGCGGCACAGTTCGAGAAGGACTACGGCCAGACCCTGTCCTGGCTGCGCGGCAGCGACCCCGATGGCAACGCGATTTTCGGCATGCCAACCTCGCTCACGATCAATGGCGCCTATGTCAACAAGACCCTGTTCGAGCAGGCCGGCGTGCCGCTGCCGGAGGAAGGCGCAACCTGGGATGATTGGGCGGCGGCGACACAGAAGGTCGCCGAAGCCACCGATACCGACTTTCCGATGGAGATGGACAGATCCGGCCACCGCTTCGCCAGCTTCGCCATCAGCCAGGGCGCCGAACTGGTCGACGATCAGGGCCGACCGGTCGTTGATGACGGCCTTCGCAACGCCATCGAGAAATTCAAGAACTGGCATGAGACCGGCGTGATGCCCATGGACCTCTGGGGCGCGGTCGGCGGGGCGACCCATCGCGAATTGTTTGCCGATTTCCTCAATGCCAATGTCGTCTTTTATTTCGGCGGCTCCTGGAATCTCGGCAAGATGGATGCCGAAGTCGGCGACCTGTTCGACTGGGAGGTCGCACCCGCGCCTTGCGGCCCGTCCTCCTGCACGGTGATGCCAGGCGGCGGCGCGCTGGTGGCGTTCAAACACACCGAACACCCGGAAGCCATGGGCGCCTTCATCAACTATCTGTCTCAGCCCGAAAACCTCACCGAGGTGATCGCCGCCTCGGTCGAGATCCCGGCTTCCCGCTCGGTTGGCGATGCCGGCGTCGAATATCCGGGCGCTTCGGAGCGCACCCAGGAAGCGCTCGCGACCTTTAGCGCCCAGGTGCCGAAGATGGCCGACGCCGCCTACCGTTTCCAGGGCTGGCGCTACCAGCGCGCGATGATGAACTCGCTCACGACACGCATCAGCCAGGTGCTCAATGACGAACTGACGGTCGACGAGGCGCTTGCGCGGATCGAAGCGGATGTAAACCTGGCGATCGATGCCGCCCAGGGCAACCAGTAAAGCGGGGCCGCCAGAAGATGGCCGGTGACATGGGGGCGCCCGGTGAAGGGGCGCCCGCCTCGAAGCCAGTGGGAGGAACGGATGACCGCACGCATGCACCCCGGGCGGGTTCTGGCCAATGTGGCGACCTTGCCGGCGCGCCTGGTCGAACCGGTGATGACCGGCGTCCAGAAGACAATCGGCATCAAGCGGATGCCCTGGATTTTCCTGATCCCCAATCTGACGGCAGTGCTGCTGTTTGCCCTGCTTCCGGTTTTCATCAATATCTTTTATTCCGTCACCGGCAGCGACAGGCTCTATCCCACCGATCGGCCGTTCATCGGGATGGCCAATTACGAAACCCTGCTCGACTGCGGGAACTATCTCCAGCCGTCGACCTGCTCGCGCGATCTGTTCTGGCGCGCACTCGGCAACAGCCTCGTTTTCGTGCCGACACAGGTGGTGCTGATGATCGGCATTTCACTGCTGACCGCCATCTGCCTCAACCGCGAGATCAGGGGACGCGGCTTTTTCAGAGGCGTTTTCTTCTTCCCCGTCATGCTTTCGCCGGTGGTCGTCGCGCTCACCTGGCAGTGGATCCTGCAGCGCAACGGCGCACTCAACGGGCTCCTTGAGGCTGTCGGCCTCAGCGGCATTAATTGGCTGATTCACGCCGACACGGCCTTCGCCTGGGCCGTCGCGGTCACGATCTGGGCGCATATGGGGTTTTACACCATCATTCTTCTCGCCGGCCTTCAGGCCATCCCGCGTGATGTCTATGAGGCCGCCAAGATGGATTCGGCCAGCCACTGGCGGGTGTTCCGGCGCATCACCCTGCCGCTTCTGCTGCCCGTGCTTCTTGTGGTCTTCGTCCTGTGCGTGATCCGCTCGGTGCAGACATTCGACGAACTCTATGTCCTGACCGGCGGCGGACCCGGCTCTGCAACCATGCTGATGGTCCAGTATATCTACGAGGTCGGCTTTGCCGCCCAGCCGCGCAATTTCGGCCTCGCCGCGGCCGCCTCGCTGCTGCTCGGCCTCGTGCTGCTGGTGTTCACGGCCCTGCAGCTGAAGCTTTCCAGGAGCGCCCGGAATGACTGACCTCGACGACATCCGCATCGCCCGAAACCCGCCGACGCCCAGCCTTCTCGGCCTGATCTTCGGCAAACGCGGCGGCAGAAAAGCCGACTGGACCGACTACCTGACCTATGGCTACCTCCTGCTCGGCCTGGTCATCATGTTCGCGCCCGTGCTGTGGCTGGTGATCTCCTCGTTCAAGACGCCCGCCAATCTGCAGGATTTCCCCCCGACCCTGCTGCCGGTCACGACGGAAACGGTCTCCGTCGAAGGTTTCGATGAACCACTGCCGCTCTACGACGTCAGGACCGAGGACGGCGAGACCATCCGGCTCGCCCAGATCCGCCGCGTCGGGCTCAACGCCCAGATGATCGACCCCGCCAACCCGGGTGCGGGACGGATCGTCGTCAAGGTCGCCAATGCCGAGCCGGTGCGCAAGATCCGTTTCACGATCAACAACTATGTCAATCTTCTGACCACGGCGGGCGCGGACATCTGGCGCTATGTCTACAATTCGCTGTTCATCACGGTGGTTGCCACGGCGATCACGCTGGTGATGAATTCGATGGCGGCGTTCGCGCTGTCGAAATACCGGTTTCGCGGCTCGACGGCCGCGCTGACAGCCATACTGGCGACGCTGATGATCCCGGCCACCGTGGTTCTGGTGCCCGTCTATCTGATCGTTGCCCAGCTCGGCCTCGTCGGCAGTCTGTGGGGCGTGATCCTGCCGACCGTCGCCACGCCCACCGGCGTGTTTCTGCTGCGCCAGTACATGCTCACCATTCCCGACGAACTGCTGGAGGCGGCGCGCATGGACCATGCCAGCGAATGGCGGATTTTCTGGCGTATCGTCCTGCCGTTGTCCTCGCCGGCGCTGGCGGTGGTCGCGATCTTCTCGATCCTGTCGCGCTGGAACGATTTCCTGCTACCGCTGATCGTGCTGAACAACCGGGAATCCTTCACCCTGCAGCTCGCCCTCGCCTCGTTCCAGACGGAATTCGAGATCCGCTACGACCTGCTTCTGGCGATGACCACGCTGACCGCCCTGCCGCTCGCCTTCGCCTTTATCTTCCTGCAGCGCTACATCACCAGCGGCATCGCCTCCACCGGCATCAAGTAGGCTCGACAACATGGCAAAACTGACCCTCGAAAACCTCAATAAATGTTTCGGCGTCGTCGAAGTCATTCCCGATGTCAACCTGACGATCGACGACGGCGAATTCGTTGTCTTCGTCGGGCCCTCCGGCTGCGGCAAGTCCACCTTGCTGCGCATGATCGCCGGGCTGGAGGATGTGACCGGCGGCGACATCCGGATTGACGGCGAAAGCGTCGCGCATGTGGCGGCGGCCGATCGCGGCGTGGCGATGGTGTTCCAGTCCTATGCGCTCTATCCGCACATGACGGTGCGGGAAAATCTGAGTTTTGGGCTGGAAAACATCCGCATGCCGAAGGATGAGATCAACCGCCGCGTCGCGATCGCCGCCGAAATGCTGCAGATCGATGCGCTGCTCGACCGCCGGCCCAAGCAGCTTTCCGGCGGCCAGCGCCAGCGCGTGGCGATCGGTCGTGCAATCACCCGCGATCCGAAGATATTCCTGTTCGACGAACCGCTTTCCAATCTCGACGCCGAATTGCGCGTCCACATGCGCCTCGAGATCACCAAACTGCATGAACGGCTCGGCAACACCATGATCTACGTGACCCACGACCAGATCGAGGCGATGACCATGGCCGACAAGATCGTGGTATTGAGACGCGGCGTCATCGAGCAGGTCGGCGCGCCACTGGAACTCTACAACACCCCGCGCAACACCTTCGTCGCCGGCTTTATCGGTTCGCCCCGAATGAATTTCGTCGAAGGCAAGCTCGGCGAGGCGGTCGACGGCGCGCTGGTTTTCAATGCGGAGCACCTGCCGCCGCTTAAACTCGCGGACCATGCCGCCGGGCATGCGGCCGGACAGAAGGTAACGCTCGGCATCCGGCCCGAACACCTCGTGACGGCCGAAGAGCACGCGCTGACATGGCCCGTTACCGTCTCAGTCTCCGAGCAGCACGGCGCCAACACCTATCTGCACTGCACGCTGCCGGATGGAACACCGGTTCTGATCCATGAGCCGGGACAGAGCGCGCTTTCGCGCGGCGACGTCGTCGATGTTCGCCCGAGAGAGAGCCACTGGCATCTCTTCGACGAAACCGGCCAGCGGATCGATCTGGAATAGGCAGCCGCGCGGCAAAGCGAACGACACGCTGACACCGGGCCGGGCGCTCCAAGAAGTGCGAAGAATGGTTCAGCTTTCCTCAACGACAGAATCACGGCGATGCCTGCTTATCGCCGCACCGTCGCGCGTAAAGTGATTGTCGGTCCGCAATCCTCAAGACCATGTCTGTGAATCATTCACGCGCAGTCTCACCGCGCGCGAGAAGCTCCTGCGCCCTCGCGATCCCAGGTGTCGGCGGTTACGCCGTCCTTGCGCAGCAGGTGCTTTTGCACCTTGCCGGATGCCGTTTTCGGCAGGTCTTCGAGAACGCGCAGGTAGCGCGGCACCATGAAGCGCGGCAGCGTCCCGGCAAGCCGCTCGATGACGGAGGCCGGATCGATGCTGTGACCGCTGGCGGGCGATACCACGATCAGCACGTCATCCTCGGTGAACTCGGACGGCACCGCAACGGCGGCACATTCGCGGATCTCCGGCAGGTTCAGCACTTCGCTTTCCAGCGCGAAGGACGAGATGTTTTCGCCGCGCCGGCGGATGACGTCCTTCAGCCGGTCGACAAAGTAGTAGGTGCCATCCTCGTCCCGCCGGAAGCTGTCGCCGGTGTGGAACCAGCCATTGCGCATGGCCTCAACGGTTGCCGCAGGATTGTTGTAGTAGCCCGCCATCAGCGCCCAGGGGCGGTGCGATCGGATGATCAGCTCGCCCACCGCGCCGTCACCCAGCGGCATGTCGTTTTCATCGACGATCCGAAGCTCGCACCAGGGGCGCGGTCTGCCGGCGATGCCCTTGGTTTTGATGCCGGGGCCCGCGTGCAGGGGGCTCGCGATCTCCGTCATATTGTAGATAGTCCAGGCCTCGATGCCGAACCGTTCCGCAAACAGAGGGCCATCCTCACCGAACGGCGTAATGAAGGCGCGGCGCAGCGGATGATCGCGATCATCCGGCCTGACCGGTGCCTTGAGCAGGAAGGCAGCCATGACGCCGAGAAGGAGGCAGTAGGTCGAGCCGGTCTCGCGAACGGCCTGCCAGAACGTATCGGTCTTGAACTCGCGCATCAGGCCGATCGAAAGGCCGCGCGCCAGCATCGCGTTTACGTAAAGCGTTGAACCGCAGTGGAAGATTGGCCCGCAGATCATGCAGCGGTCATCGGCCTCGACACAGTCGAAGGCGTCCGGCCCCATCGTATAGTGCTGGGCGTAGGTGCTCATCACCCCCTTGGCGTTGCCGGTCGTGCCTGAGGTATACATGATCGCATGCAGGTCCCAGGGCTCGATCGGTTGCGAAAGGTTCAGCGCTTCCGCGTCCTCGACTTGCGGGTCGACCAACGGCTGAATGTCGTAGCCCGCGATCGCGGCAGGCTCGCCCTCGGCCACCAGCACGGTCTTCACCTTTCCAGGCTTCACATCCGCCAATCGCTCGATCAGCGCGGCCTGCGCGATCAGGACGGGCGCATCGGCATCGCTGAGGATATGTTCGAGCATGTGACCGCGCGCGCCGGTATTGATCGGCACATAGACCGCGCCGAGATAGTTGATCGCGAACCAGCTGCATAAAAGGTCGGGGCTGTTGCCCATCAGACAAAGCACGTGATCGCCGCGCCTGACGCCGGCTTGCGCCAGCGCGCTGGCCCTGAGGCGGACCCTGCGATGCAATTCGCCATAGGTCCATGTCGGACCCGGCCAGAACTGGACGAACGGTGCCTCTGGCTGGGTTTGCGCATACCCATCAAGGACATAGCGCAGAACGGAGCGCTTTCTGTCCAAAGCCGGATCGGCCGTCGCAGCGGTTTCGGGGGCCTTGCCCGGTGGCTTGAGGGCCATCTTGTCCTCCTCAGGAAAAACTCAAATTCAGGACGCGCTTCGGCTTCCGTCCTCTCATATTTCATATTGCATTGTTGTGCCTCATTGTGCAACATACTTAGTAGTATGTCGCTTGGCGACGGTGAAATGACGAGGAAAATGGCCGCTATGTCCGGTGTTGAGGTTGAGGTAGAAGGCGCGATTGCAACCGTGCGATTCGATCGTGGCGGTAAGGCGAATGCGCTGGATCACGCGATGATCGACGCGCTGGAGACGGCGGCAAGAGAGCTGTCGCTCAATCCCGACGTTTCGGTGATCGTCCTCGCTGGCACGCCGAAAATCTTCGCCGCCGGCGTGGACCTGAAGGACCCGCGGCTGTGGGACCCGCAAGGCCCGGCGGTCGCTCGCCACCTGTCGATGAATGCGGGCGTGCGCATGAGCACGGCGTGGCGGCGGCTGCCGCAGATCGTCATCGCCGCGCTTGAGGGGCCGGCCATCGGCGGCGGCGCGATCCTCGCGCTTTGCGCCGATTTCCGCGTCATGGCCGAGGATGCCTATCTGCGCTTCCCGGAAGTGCGTCTCGGCATGACGCTCGGTTGGGGCGGCCTGCCGCTTCTGACCGAGCGCGTCGGCGCGGGCCGTGCCAAGAGAATTCTGTGCTGCGACGAAACGATCGGCGCCGACGAGGCGCTGACGCTCGGCCTCGCCGACCGCACGGTTCATCAGGGCGCGGCGCTTGACGAGGCGAAAACTTGGGCGAACGCGATCGCGGAAATACCGCCGATGTCGCTGCGCATGACCAAATCCGCCATCGACGCCCATGCCCGCCGGAATTGGGCCGAAGGCGCCGAGGGCGACCAGTTTCTGCTGGCCAAGCTGCTTGCCGAAGGCGGCGGCGGGGCCTGATCACCGGCCGGCGCGTAAGATACGTCCGGCTTTTTCACGCACCCGAGCGGTGCAAAACGGGAGGAGAATATTTATGACTGTAATAACAAAGGCCATTCTGACGTCGGCCTTCTCCGTCGCGCTGGCGGCGGGAGCGCAGGCCGAGCCCTATCGGATCGGCGTTCTGACCGACATGTCGGGGATGAATTACGACCTTTCCGGCAAGGGCTCGCAAGTCGCCGCAGAGATGGCGGTCGAGGACTTCGGCGGCAAGCTTCTGGGGGAAGATGTCGAGGTCATCGTGGGTGACCACCAGAACAAGCCGGATGTCGGCTCGACGCTGGCGCGCCGCTGGATCGACGAGCAGAACGTGATCGCGATCGCCGACGTGCCGACGTCCTCGGTGGCACTCGCCGTGCAGGAAATCACCCGCCAGAGCGATACGGCGCTGCTGATCTCGACCGCGGGCTCCTCGGCGCTCACCGGCGCTTCCTGCTCTCCCTCGACCGCCCAGTGGACCTGGGACACCTATGCGCTGGCCAACGGAACCGGCCGCGCGATGACGCTGCAGGGCGACAAGACATGGTTCTTCCTGACTGTCGATTACACCTTCGGCCATGCGCTTGAGGCCGATACGGCTGCGGCCGTCGAGGCCGCCGGCGGCACGGTTGTCGGGCAGGTCATGCATCCGCGCGAAACCTCCGATTTCTCGTCCTACCTGCTGCAGGCCCAGGCCTCCGGCGCGGATGTGATCGCGCTTGCCAACTCCTCCGGCGACACCATGACCGCGCTGAAACAGGCGGAAGAGTTCGGCATCACGGCCGGCGGACAGGATATCGCCGGCATGCTGCTGTTCCTGACCGATGTCCATGGCGTCGGCCTTGACATCGCCCAGAACCTGACGCTGACGACCGCCTTCTACTGGGACATGAATGACGAAACCCGCGCCTGGTCCGAGCGGTTCGGCGAACGCATGGACGGCAAGATGCCGACCATGGTGCATGCCGGCGTCTATTCGTCGGTGATGAACTACCTCAAGGCCGCCGAGGCATCGGGCCAGGCAAAGAGCGGCTCCGAGGTGATGGAAACCATGCGCGGCATGGATATCGACGACTTCTTCAACCACAATGCCTCCCTGCGCAAGGATGGCCGCGTCGTCCATGACATGTACCTCGTCCAGGTCAAGACGCCCGCCGAATCCGAGGGTCCGTGGGACTACTACAAGGTCCTGCGCACCATCCCGGGCGACGAGGCTTTCCGGCCGCTTGACCAGAGCGATTGCCCGCTCATCGACGGGTAAGGCGACATCATGACGATGGCTACCGTTTCGGCGCGCCCCGCGCCGGAGAGCGCCCGTGCCGCACTGTCGGCACGGGGTCTCAGCAAGTCCTTCGGGAACTTTCAGGCCGTGACGGATGTCGACATCGACATCCGTCACGGCCGGATCCACGCGCTGATCGGTCCGAACGGCGCCGGCAAGAGCACGGTGTTCAACCTCCTGACCAAGTTCCTGCAGCCGAGCGCGGGGACAATCATGGTCGGCGAGACGGACATCACCCGCATGGCCCCGGCGCAGGTGGCGCGGCTTGGCGTCGCCCGGTCGTTCCAGATCTCCGCCACGTTCGGCGACATGTCGCTGGTGGACAATGTCTGTGTGGCGCTGCAAAGGCAAAACGGGCTTGCCGTGCAGTTCTGGCGCTCGCTTGCCAGCCTGTCGCGGCTGAGGCCCCGCGCGATGGAATTGCTCGGTCGCGTCGGCCTCGCCGACATGGCCGATCACAGGGCGGCGGATCTCTCCTACGGGCGCAAACGCGCTCTGGAGATTGCCACCACGCTGGCGCTCGACCCGAAAGTGCTGCTTCTTGACGAGCCGCTGGCCGGCATGGGTCAGGAGGATGTCGAGACGATGGCCCGACTCATTTCAGATGTCGCCCGCGACTGCGCCGTCCTGATGGTGGAACACAATATCAAGGTGGTTGCCGATATCGGCGACGACATCACCGTGCTGCAGCGTGGCGAAATCCTCACACAGGGAAACTATGACGCGGTCAGCGCCGATCCGCGCGTGCGCGAAGCCTATATGGGGACCGAGGACGATGACTGATGCATCCGCGACGACGCGCGAGACCCGCGGCCCGCAGCAACTGAAAGTGCGCGGGCTCGAAGCCTGGTACGGAGAGAGCCAGGCGCTTTATGGCGTCGATCTCGACGTCTACCCCGGCGAGACCGTGACTCTGCTGGGCCGCAACGGCGTCGGCAAGACCACCACATTGCGCAGCCTGATGGGGATCGTGCGCAAGCGGACCGGCACGGTCGAATTCGATCAACGGTCGATCCTACGCCTGCCGCTGCACCGGGTCGCGCATGCCGGCATCGGCTTCGTGCCCGAGGAACGCGGGATCTTCGCATCGCTCAGTGTGGAAGAGAACCTGATGCTGCCGCCGATCGTGGCCCGCAACGGCAAGGAAATGTCGCTCGACGAGATCTACACGCTGTTTCCGAACCTGCTGGAGCGCCGGCACAGCCCGGGCACCAAGCTTTCGGGCGGCGAGCAGCAGATGCTGGCGATCGCCCGCATCCTGCGCACCGGCGTCAGCCTGATCCTGCTCGATGAGCCGACCGAAGGTCTGGCCCCGGTGATCGTGAACCGGATCGGCGAGATGCTGAAGGCGCTGAAGGCGCACGGTCTCAGCGTCCTTCTGGTCGAACAGAATTTCCGTTTCGCCGCCAGGATCGCGGATCACTTCTACGTCATGGATCAAGGCGAGATGATCGACAGCTTTGCAGTCGCCGAACTGCCCGGCAGGCGCGAGGCGCTCAACAAGGCACTGGGAGTTTGACATGACAATGATTTTTGGCGTGCCGCTTGTGGTGCTCACCGGGCAGGTGATGATCGGCCTGATCAACGGCTCGTTCTACGCGCTGCTGTCACTCGGTCTGGCGGTGATATTCGGGTTGCTGCGCGTGGTAAACTTCGCCCACGGCGCCTTCTACATGCTCGGGGCCTTCGCCGCCTGGATGCTGGGACAGTATCTGGGCCTCGGCTACTGGCCGTCGCTACTGCTTGCCCCGGTCCTCGTCGGCCTCGTCGGCGCGCTGGTCGAGCGCACCATGCTGCGCCGCCTCTACGATCTCGATCACCTTTACGGCCTGCTCTTCACCTTTGGCCTCGCGCTGCTTCTGGAAGGCGCGTTCCAGCATTTCTACGGCGCATCCGGCAAACCGTTTTCGACCCCGGCCGAAATGCGGGGCGTCATCCGCACCGATTTCGTGACCGTGCCGATCTATCGCGGCTGGGTGGTGGTTGCCTCGCTGCTGATCTGCTTCGGCACATGGGCGCTGATCGAAAAGACCAAGATCGGCTCCTATCTGCGCGCCGCGACCGAAGATGCCACGCTCGTACAGGCCTTCGGCGTCAACGTGCCGCTGCTGTTGACCCTGACCTATGCCTTCGGATGCGCGCTTGCGGGCGTTGCAGGCGTCCTCGCCGCTCCGATTTTCCAGGTCAGCCCGACGATGGGCTCCAACATGATCATCATCATCTTCGCGGTGGTCGTGGTCGGCGGCATGGGCTCGATCCTCGGCGCGATTGCCACGGGCTATCTGCTGGGCGTGGTCGAGGGTCTGACCAAGGTGTTCTACCCCGAGGCGGCGAATATCGTGATCTTCGTCATCATGGCGATCGTGCTGCTCTTGCGTCCTGCAGGTCTCTTCGGAAAGGAAAACTGAGATGATCGAAGCCGAAGAATTCGAGACGGTGGCCGAGACCGCCCGCCCGCACCGGCTGCAACAGCTCGTTGTTCTGGCGCTCATTGCCCTGCTGATGCTGCTGCCACTCTGGATCTATCCGGTATTGCTGATGAAGCTGATGTGCTTCGCGCTGTTCGCGTCGGCCTTCAACCTGCTGCTTGGCTATGGCGGCCTCCTGTCCTTTGGCCATGCGGCTTTCTTCGGCGGTTCCGCCTATGTCACGGCGCATGCGCTGAAGGTCTGGGAGGTGAACCCCGAATTTGCCATTCTCTCAGGCGTCGCCGCAGCACTTGTGCTGGGCCTGATCATGGGGCTTCTGGCGGTGCGCCGGCAGGGCATCTATTTTGCGATGGTCACGCTCGCGCTGGCGCAGATGTTTTACTTCTTCTGCCTGCAGGCGCCCTTCACACACGGCGAAGACGGCATTCAGGGTTTTTCGCGCGGGCGCCTTTTCGGGATGATCGATCTCGCCGACGGCAATGTGCTCTATTACGTCATCGCCATTGTGTTCGTCGCCAGCATCTTCGCGATCTGGCGGATCGTGCATTCGCCCTATGGCATGGTCCTGCAGGCCATCCGCGAGAATGAACAAAGGGCAATCTCTCTCGGCTACTCGGTGCAGCGCTATAAGCTCGGCGCCTTCGTCATGTCGGCGGGCTTTGCCGGTCTGGCCGGCGGGCTCAAGGCGATCCTGTTCCAGTTCGCCACATTGACGGATGTGAACTGGCACATGTCCGGCGAGGTGATCCTGATGACGCTTCTGGGCGGGATCGGCAGCATTGCCGGGCCGATCGTCGGCGCGGGGCTGGTCGTCACCCTGCAGAACTACTTCGCCACCACCGGCTTCCCCGTGACCACGGCGCTCGGCGCAACCTTCATCGTCTGCGTCCTGCTGTTCCGCCGCGGGATCGTGGGCGAAATCCGCCACCGTTTCGCAGCCAGGAGCAAATCATGAGCAACGCCATATTCCAGAGCGCGTTCCGCGTACTTCCGGACTGGGTGGACTATAACGGCCACATGGGCGACTTCGCCTATGGCATCGCCTTTTCCCGTTCCGTCACAGCGCTGATGGAGGAGATCGGCCTTGACGAGGCCTATCGCGCCGAAAGCGAAGCCACGCTCTATACGCTGGAGATGCGGATCGGTTATCAGCGCGAATGCCATGAGGGCGACGCCTTTACGGTCGCCACGCGGGTTCTGGCGGTCGATGCCAAGCGGATGCACCTCTATCAGGAGATGCTGGACGAGAGCGGAGAGCGGCTGGCCTGGTGCGAGCAGGTGCTGCTTCATGTCGCCCGTAAGTCCGGTAAACCGAAGGCCGCCCCTTTTCCTCCGGATGCCGCCGCGCGTCTGAAAGAGATGGAAATGGCGCAGCGGGATGTCCCCTACCCGGACTGGCTCAACCGGCGCACTGGTCTGGGTTGAAGCTACCGTTTGCCTGCTCGAACACCGCTCTGCGCGGTTCGGCTGGCTTTCCGTCGTGCCACGAAAAGAAGACGGCCACCGCGCGCGGTGGCCGTCGCATTGCTTTGGAGCGTCCGGTTCAAAGAACCTCGAACAGCCCGGCCGCACCCATGCCGCCGCCAACACACATGGTGACCACGACATAGCGCGCGCCGCGGCGCTTGCCCTCGATCAGGGCGTGGCCGACCATGCGCGCGCCCGACATGCCGTAAGGATGACCGATCGAGATCGCGCCGCCGTTCACGTTCAGCAGTTCGTCCGGAATGCCGAGCCGGTCGCGCGAGGGGATGACCTGCGCGGCAAAGGCCTCGTTGAGCTCCCAAAGACCGATGTCGTCAACGCTCAGATCATGGGTGGCAAGAAGCTTCGTGACCGCTGATATCGGGCCGATCCCCATCTCTTCGGGCGAAACACCGGTGACGGCGATGCCTCGATAAAGACCGAGCGGCGCAAGCCCCCGGCGTTCCGCCTCGCGGCTTTCCATCAGGACAGCGGCCGAGGCGCCGTCGGACAATTGCGAGGCGTTGCCCGCTGTCACAAACGCGCCTTCAGACACCTGCTGGCCATTCTTGAATACCGGGGCAAGGCCTGAGAGACCGTCCAGTGTCGTGGAAGGTCGGTTGCCCTCGTCGCGCTCAAGGGTCACCTCGCGCATCGTGGTTTCACCGGTTTCGCGGTCGGTGACCTGCATGACGGTGCTGAGCGGCACGATCTCGTCATCGAACCTGCCGGCTGCCTGGGCGGCAGCGGTGCGCTGTTGCGACTGCAGGGCATAGGCATCCTGGGCTTCGCGGCTTACGCCATTGCGACGCGCCACGATCTCGGCGGTTTCCACCATAGACATATAGGTTGCCGGCAGCCGGTCGCTGATCCATGGGTCGTGCCAGTGACGGGTGTTCATCTCGGGCGTCTGAACCAGAGAAATCTGCTCGACGCCGCCGCCGATCGTCACCGCCATCCCGTCCGATATGATCTCTTTGGCCGCGATCGCGATCGCCATCAGGCCGGAGGCGCATTGCCGGTCGACGCTCTGCCCCGGAACGGTCACCGGAAGGCCGGCGCGCAAAAGGCCCGTGCGCGCGATGTTCATATGGGTGGTGCCCTGCTGCAGGGCGGCGCCGACAACCACATCCTCGATCTCCGCCGGGTCGACGCCGGCACGGTTGACGGCATGCTCGATGGCATGGCCGATCAGCCGGGGCGCGGTGGTGGCGTTGAACGCGCCGCGATAGGCCTTTCCGATCGGCGTGCGGGCGGTCGAAACGATAACGGCTTCCCTCATGACGGGGTCTCCTTGTTGTCTGTGGCAGGATCGCGCAGCAGAGCCTCTGCGCAGGCCCGCAATTCGGGCGTGAGCGGGATCGGGCGTCGGGTGGCGCGGTCCACATAAACGTGGACAACGCGCCCGCGAGCGGCGCATGCGCCGCCCGCCCGGTCAAAAAGGCCAAAGCCCCAGGTCAGGCTGGTGCGCCCGATGGCCTCGACGCGAGCGCCAATGCTGAGCTTCGCGGGGAAGGTAATCTCCCGGAAGTACTGCGTGCCGTTCTGCACCACCAGCCCGATCGGACCCTCGGCCTCGGCGGAGAGATCGAGCGCGCCGTGCTCGATCAGCGCCATATTCATCGCCGTATCGAAATAGGACAGGTAGGCCACGTTGTTCACATGGCCATAGATGTCGCAATCGTTCCATTGCGGCGCGGTATCGTAATGCCAGGCATAGGCGCCGCGCGGAAGCGGCACGAGACGTTCGCTCATCGCCTCAATCCTTCTTCGCCAATGCCGCGCGGGCATGCGCGACGATTCGGTCAACGTGATCGAGACCGGCCATTACCTCGATCTGCCCGTCGAGGCTGGCGATCTCGTCGAAACGCGCGCCGACGGTTTCGGGCGTGAATTCCTGGCCTGCGAAGCAGACGCCCTGGCTCTCGACCAGCGCAAGGCGCGCGACGGTGCCCGCGCCTGCGAGCAATGCGGTGCGCGAGGGCGCGTCACGGCTCACCAGCCAGACTGCGGCGGGCGACACCAGGTCGGGCGCGAGCAATTCCAGCATTGCCGGGTCCATCATGTCGCCGGTCATGCGCGTGGCGGCGGTGGGCACGATGGCATTGACGTGAATGCCGTATTTCGCGCCTTCGAGATGGAGCACGTTCATCAGCCCGAGCACGCCCATCTTGGCGGCGCCGTAGTTGGACTGGCCAAAATTGCCATAGCTGCCGGAGGTCGAGGAGGTGACGAGGATGCGGCCGTATTTCTGTTCGCGCATCTGCGCCCAGACGGCCTTGGTCGCGATCGTCGTGCCCATCAGGTGCACCTCGACCACGCGCCGGAAATCCTCGATTTCCATCTTCGCGAAGGACTTGTCGCGCAGGATGCCGGCATTGTTGATCAGCACGTCGATCCGACCGAAGGCCGAAAGCGCCTGCTCGACCATCTCCGCCATATCGGCCTCGGAGGCGACGTTGCCGGCATTGGCGATGGCGCGCCCACCCGCCGCGGTGATTTCCCGCACCACGGCTTCGCTGGCCTCGGTGGTGCCGCCGCTGCCGTCGCGCGCGCCGCCGAAATCGTTCACCACGACGGCCGCGCCGTGGCTGGCAAGCATGAGAGCGTGGGAACGGCCCAGACCGCCGCCCGCGCCGGTGACGATCGCCACCTGATCCTTGAATGAAACCGTCATGTCATCTCCTCCAAAATCGGTTGTCTTGATAATTCCGGTGTTGCTTGCGCCCGCGTCGCGCGGTCAATCCGTCTCTTGGTCCCCGCCCACCGTCAGGACCAGCCAACTGGCTGCCAGGGCCGGGCGCTCCGCCCCTTCGATTTCGACGCGCGCGTCGTAGCTGCGCAGAACGCCTCCTGCCTTGGGGGTTTCATTCTCCAGGGTAAAGCTGCCGCGTATGCGCGACCCGACCGGGACGGGGCTGAGAAAGCGCAGCTTGTCGAAGCCGTAGTTGATTTCGACCGCGCCCGTTTTTGCCGGCGGCAGGGCGCTGCGGGTGAAGGCGGTCAGCATCGAAAGCAGGTAGAAGCCGTGCACGATCGTGCCGCCATAGCTGGTTTCCGCCTTCGCCCGTTCCGGGTCGACATGGATGAACTGGTGGTCGTCGATCGCGTCGGCGAATCGGTCGACCATCGGCTGGTCGACGGTTACCCACTCGGAAAGGTGGGGGGCGTGCGCTTCATTCAACTTGGGACCTCCTTGCATATCGGCGACTTTCTTATTGCAACATACTCCGTAGTATGCCAATCCGGAACTGTCCAGACCGCAAACGCGACATCAAGTTTGTTGTGAGCCTTCGATATCGGCTTTATTGCTGGAAGGACGCAGATTGGGAATTGACCGCAGGGGGAACCGGTGGCGAAGAACGACATGCACCGCGAGTGGGCGTTGAAGACCCGAGGTCAGGAAGAATCGGGCGCTCTCGTCGAGAGCGTCGTCGAAATCCTCGATTGCGCCGCACTCTGCTTCACCGAAATGGGGTTTCAGGGAACCAGCATCGATGATGTTGCCCGTCGCCTCGGCGCGACCAAGGGTCGCATCTACCATTACTTCCGCTCCAAGACCGATCTGTTCTTCGAGGTGCACCGCGAAGGCATGAGACGGCTGATGGACGCGGTGAATGAAGCGATGTCGGCCGGCGGCACCGGTCGCGAAAAGCTCACGCGCATGCTTGAGGCGCACGCTCTGACAATGATGCAGAACATTGCCTATGAAGCGGTCGTCGTGCAGGGCGTGCACATGCACCGCCTGGGCGCGACCACCCCCGAACAGCGCATCAGCCTCGATGAACTGATGGATATCAGGCACAAATTCGAACTGCTTTTCGTGGAAGCTTTCCGCCAGGGCCAGACCGACGGCAGCATCCGGCAAGACGCCGATGTTTCCTTGGCCGTGAAGGGCATGCTCGGCGCGGTCAACTGGATGGCGATCTGGTACCGCCCCCGCTCCGGCGAAAGCCCCGAGCAGCAGCGCGCGATGGCGCGCCGTATCACCGAGCTACAGATTGGCGGAATCGCCGAATGAAACCGCCCCGCCTCGCCGGCTAAGTCGTTCTTTCGAGGAAACCATGAATAAATTCGCTTTCAACACCGCGAAATCCATCCGCTTCGGCGTCGGCGCCCTGGAGGAACTGCCGACGCTGGTGAAGGCCCAAATCGGCAACCGCATCATGCTCGTCACCGATCCGGGCATGATGGCGACGGGGATCGTCGACCGGGCGGTGGACCTTTTGCGCGACGGCGGCATCGCCGTGGAACTGTTCGGCGATGTCCAGGCCGACCCGCCCGAGCATGTGGTGCTTTCAGCCGTCGAAGCGGCGCGATCGGCTAAAGCGCAAGGGATTGTCGGCCTTGGCGGCGGGTCGTCGCTGGATGTCGCCAAGCTGGTAGCACTTCTGGTTCCGGCCAGGGAAACACTGGCGGATGTCTACGGCGTGGACAAGGCGCGCGGCCCGCGCCTGCCGCTCATTCTCGTACCGACGACCGCCGGGACCGGCTCGGAAGTCACGCCGATATCGATCGTCACCACCGGCGCCAACGAGAAGATGGGCGTGGTCTCGCCGGTGCTTCTTCCCGATATCGCCCTGCTCGACCCCGCCCTGACCTATGGCCTGCCCCCGCACATAACCGCGGCAACGGGCATCGACGCCATGGTGCATGCGATCGAGGCCTTCGCCTCGGCGAGCCCGAATAACAACCCGTTGTCGCGCATTCTGGCGACGCAGGCGCTGACATTGATGGGCCGCTCGCTTCTGAAGGCGGTCGAAGACGGCGCGGACCAGGCGGCGCGCTCCGACATGCTGCTGGGCTCGATGCTGGCCGGACAGGCCTTCGCCAATTCGCCGGTCGCCGCAGTCCACGCGCTGGCCTATCCGCTCGGCGGGCATTTTCACATCCCGCACGGTCTCTCGAACGCGCTGGTTCTGCCGCATGTCCTGCGGTTCAATATCGTCACCTCCCCTGCTCCCTATGCCGAGCTCGCGCCTTTCGTGTTTCCGGAACTGTCGGTTCTGGAGGGACAGGAACGGGCCGCGGCCTTTTGCGAGAAGCTTGCGGAACTGTCGCGCGCCTGCGGCCTGCAACCCAACCTCAGAGCGATGAATATTCCCGAGGACATGCTTCCGAAACTGGCCTCAGACGCGATGAACCAGACACGGCTACTGGTCAACAACCCGCGCCCGCTCTCCGAGGAAGATGCGCTTTCGATCTACCGCGCGGCTTTCTGAACCGGCATCGGCGCCTGAGTCTTGAGGGTTTCATACAAAGGGGCGTTTGAGTGACGACCATTCTCAAAAGGTCGGCGGCGTGCTGGCGGAGACGATGACGCAGTCTTCCGGCCCCACCTGACGGAAACGATGGGGCTCGCGGCTGTCGAAATAATAGGCGTCGCCGGGGCCCAGTATCTTGCGCTGGTCGCCGACGGTGATCTCGATTCGGCCGGAAATCACGATCCCGCCCTCCTCGCCCTCATGGCGATACATCACCCGGCCGGTATCCGCGCCCGGCCTGTAGGTCTCCTTCAGGATCATCATCGCGCGGCCGATGGAATTGCCCACCTGTTTCAGCGACAGCCGCGCCTTGCCGATCTCGGTCAGTTCCTCGGCGGCATAGAACACCGTCTTCTCGGCCTCCGGCGTAAAGGCGAAGAATTCAGACAGGCCGATCGGAATGCCCTCGAGGATCCGCTTCAGCGAACCGACCGAGGGATTGAGCCTGCCGGATTCGATCAAGGAGATGGTCGAACTCGATACATTCGCCTTTTTCGCCAACGCCCGCTGCGACAGCTTGGCCCGCTCGCGCACGGCCCTCAGCGTCCGTCCAAGCTCGATATCGTCATGCGAAGCGCTGAGCATGCTTCATATCCTCATCATTCCTGCTTCGATACCAAGTAAATCAATATCTTGCCTTCAGCAAGAAACAGACTTTTTTACCGATCGAAAGCCACATACGCTCCGGCCATGAAGACAGCGGCAAGGACCGCCAAACCAGGAGCAGCTCATGTTGAATTCGGACATCGCCACGCGGCGGGACGCGGCCATTTCGCGCGGCGTTGGCATGCAGACACAGATTTATGTCGACCGCGCCAAGAACGCCGAGGTCTTCGATGTCGAGGGCCGGCGCTATATCGACTTTGCCGCCGGTATAGCCGTGGTCAATACCGGGCACTGCCATCCGAAGGTGATGGCGGCGGTGGAAGATCAGCTCAAGCGCTTCACCCATACCTGCCATCAGGTGCTGCCCTATGAGCATTATATCCGGCTCGCCGAGCGGCTGAATGCCGCCGTGCCCGGCGATTTCGACAAGAAGACCGTGTTCGTCACCACCGGCGCCGAGGCGGTTGAAAACGCCGTAAAGATCGCCCGCGCCGCCACCGGGCGTTCGGCCGTGATCGCCTTCAATGGCGGGTTCCATGGTCGCTCCTTCATGACCCTGTCGCTCACCGGCAAGGTCGCGCCCTACAAGACCGGCTTCGGGCCAATGATGCCGGATGTGTTCCACATCCCCTACCCCGCCGAACTGCACGATACCTCTGCCGAGGACAGCCTGAAGGCGCTGAAGTCCCTGTTCAAGACCGATCTGGACCCGACCCGCGTCGCCGCCATCATCATCGAGCCCGTGCAGGGCGAAGGCGGCTTCTACCCAGCCCCTGCCGAACTGATGCGCGCCATCCGCGCGATCTGCGACGAGCATGGCATCGTCATGATCGCCGACGAGGTGCAGACCGGCATCGGCCGCACCGGCAAGCTCTTCGCCATGGAAGCCTATGATGTCGCCGCCGACCTGACGACGATCGCCAAGGGCATTGGCGGCGGCCTGCCGCTTGCCGCCGTCACCGGCCGGGCGTCGATGATGGACGCGGCCGGCCCCGGCGGGCTTGGCGGCACCTATGGCGGCAACCCGCTTTCCATCGCCGCCGCCAATGCCGTGCTCGACGTGATCGCGGAAGAGGACCTCTGCAACCGCGCCAACCGGCTTGGCTCCTACCTCAAGCAGCGGCTGGAAGCGATCCGCGCGACCACGCCCGAGATTGCCGAAATCCGCGGTCCGGGCTTCATGGTCGCTGCCGAGTTCATGACGAAAGACGGCGCACCGAACCCGGAGATGACCAATGCCGTGCGGCTGGAAGCCCAGAAGCGCGGCCTCATCCTGCTCTCATGCGGGGTATACGGCAATGTCATCCGCTTCCTCGCCCCGCTGACGATCGAGGAAGCGGTTCTGGCGGAAGGCGTCGACATTCTCGAAGCATCGATTGCCGCCGTGAAGGAGAGGCAGGCATGAGCGTGGCATCGAAGCTGAAAGACCCGTCCCTTCTGGAGCACCGCGCCTATATCAACGGCGCCTGGATCGAAGGCGGCAGAACCTTCGACGTCTTCAATCCAGCCTCCGGCGAGAAAATCGCGGCCGTCGCCGATCTTTCCGTTGACGATATCCGCGCCGCGATCGATGCCGCCCATGCTGCAAAGGCGGCATGGGCGGCGCTCACCGGCAAGGAGCGCGCTTCGTTCCTGCGCAAATGGTATGAGCTGACGGTGGAAAACGCCGACGATCTGGCGACCATCCTGACGGCCGAGATGGGCAAACCGTGGCCGGAAGCACGCGGCGAAATCCTTTATGGCGCAAGCTTCATCGAATGGTTTGGTGAAGAGGCCAAGCGCGTCTATGGCGATACGATACCGGGCCACCAGCCCGACAAGCGCATCATCGTGATGAAGCAGCCGGTCGGCGTGGTCGGCGCGATCACGCCGTGGAACTTTCCCAATGCGATGATCGCTCGCAAGGTCGCCCCCGCCCTTGCCGCCGGCTGCACCTTCGTTGCCCGGCCCGCCGAACTCACGCCCCTCTCGGCGCTTGCAATGGCGGTGCTTGCCGAGCGCGCCGGCATCCCCGCCGGGGTGTTCAATGTCATCCCCTGCGCCGATGCCGCCGCAGCCGGCGAAGAGCTTTGCGCCAACGAGAAGGTCGCCAAGATCACCTTCACCGGCTCCACCTGCGTTGGCCGCATCCTGATGCGGCAATGCGCCGACACGATCAAGAAGATGTCGCTGGAGCTCGGCGGCAATGCCCCGTTCATCGTCTTCGACGACGCCGATCTGGATGCCGCGGTCGAGGGCGCGATGATCGCCAAATACCGCAATAATGGCCAGACCTGCGTCTGCGCCAACCGCATCTATGTCCAGGCCGGCGTCTACGACGCCTTTGCCGAGAAGCTGAAGGCGAAGGTGCTGGCGCTGAAGGTCGGAGACGGGTTTGAAGACGGCGTCACTGTCGGCCCACTGATCAGCGCGCAGGCGCTGGCGAAGGTGGAGGATCATATCGCCGATGCCCAGAGCCACGGCGCGACGGTGATTGCCGGTGGCAACCGCTCAAACCTCGGCGCAACCTTCTTCGAGCCGACCGTCATGACCGGCGTTACGCAGAAAATGAAGGTCGCGCATGAGGAAACCTTCGGCCCCGTGGCGCCGCTTATTCGCTTCGAGAGCGAAGACGAGGTGATCGCGATGGCCAATGACAGCGAGTTCGGTCTCGCCGGCTATTTCTACGCCCGCGACCTCGCCCGCGTCTTCCGCGTGGCCGAAGCGCTTGAAACCGGCATGGTCGGCATCAATACCGGCCTGATCTCCACCGAAGTCGCCCCCTTCGGCGGCGTCAAGCAATCCGGCCTTGGCCGCGAGGGCTCGAAATACGGGATCGAGGACTATCTGGAGATCAAATATCTCTGCCTCGGCGGGGTTTCGTAAACCGAAGCCAATGCTTTCCGCAATATCTCCGATCTCCCCGGCGTAAAGGGGAGATCGGGTTTCACTTTGTCGCGGTCTACAGCATCGGCCCGAAAATCGGAATCGATTTTCGGAAAGCACGATGCGTAGATTCAATAGGTTAGAGCGTCGTTTGTGCATCCGAATGGATGCACGGCGCTCTAGCCGTGACTGATCATCACATGGCGGACGACCGTGTAGTCTTCCAGCGCGTATTGCGACATATCCTTGCCGTAGCCGGATTGCTTCAGCCCGCCATGGGGCATTTCATTACACAGCATGAAATGGGTGTTGACCCAGGTGCAGCCATAACGAAGCGCGGCCGACGCCGCCATCGCCTTGCCGACATCCTTGGTCCAGACCGATGAGGCCAAGCCGTAATTGGAATCATTGGCCCATCCGATCACATCGTCATCGGCCGAAAACGGCGTCACGGAGACGACGGGACCGAACACCTCGCGGCGAACGATCTCATCGTCCTGATTGGCATTGGCAACCACTGTCGGCTGATAGAAGAAGCCGGGTCCTTCCGGCACGGCGCCGCCAGTCGCCAGTTCGATATGGCCGGTATCCAGCGCGCGCTGGACAAAGCTTGCCACCCGATCGCGCTGCCGTTCGGAAATCAGCGGACCGATCTCGTTTTTGGTATCGTCGGGATCGTTGTAACGAATGGTCGATACCGCGCTCGACAGATCGGCGACCAGCTTGTCGTAGATCGACTTTTCCGCATAGACGCGGCAGGCGGCCGTGCAATCCTGACCGGCATTGTAATAGCCGAACGTGCGGATGCCCTCGACCACCGCCTCAATATCGGCATCGCCATAGACGATCACCGGCGCCTTGCCGCCGAGTTCCAGATGGGTGCGCTTCACGGTCTTGGCCGCGGCCTGCAGGATCTTGCGGCCCGTGGCGATATCACCCGTGATCGACACCATATGCACGCCCGGATGGTTGATCAGCCCGTTGCCGACGGTCTCGCCGCGCCCGAGCACGACATTGACGACTCCTTCCGGCAGGATCTCGGCCATCACCCGCGCCAGTTTCAGCGCGGTCAGCGGGGTCTGCTCGGAGGGTTTGAACACCACCGTATTGCCCCCGGCAAGAGCGGGCGCCAGCTTCCAGGCCATCATCATCAAAGGATAGTTCCACGGTGCGATCGAGCCGATTACGCCGACAGGATCACGCCGGATCATCGAGGTGAAGCCGTCCAGATATTCACCGGCGATCATGCCCTGCTGGGTGCGGATCGCGCCGGCGAAGAAGCGGTAGCAATCGACGATCGCCGGGATCTCGTCCTGAAGCACGGCATTGATCGGCTTGCCGCAATTGAGCGCCTCGAGCGCGGCGAAGCTTTCTGCCTCCTTTTCGATCCTCTCCGCGATCGCCAGCAGATAGGCGGAGCGTGTTGCCGGCGTCGTGCGCGACCAGCCGGCAAAGGCCCTGGTCGCCGCGCCAACCGCCCGGTCGATCTGGTCGGCGGATGCTTCCGGCAATTCGGCGATCAATTCTCCGGTCTTCGGATTGAGGACGGTTTCGCTCTGCTCCTCCCCGCTCACAAGGTCGGCGCCGATCAGCATTTGTTTTTCCATGTCGAAGCTCCGTTGGTTCATTTTCCGCTCCCGCCGATGTCCTCGGCGCCGCGGGTCAGGTAATAGGCAACAAGGATCGGGAAGAAGGTGACCAGCACGACAACCATGGCCACCACGTTGGTCACCGGCCGTTCGCGCGGGCGGATCAGTTCTTCCAGCATCCAGATCGGCAGGGTCTGCTGCTGGCCCGCGGTAAAGGTGGTCACAATCACCTCATCGAAGGAGAGCGCGAAGGCCAGCATGCCGCCGGCCAGAAGCGCCGTTGCAATATGCGGCAAGACCACATGCCAGAAGGTGGCGAAGCCATCGGCGCCAAGATCCATCGACGCCTCGATCAGCGACGACGATGTCCGGCGGAACCGGGCAACGGCATTGTTGTAGACCGTCACCACGCAAAAGGTGGCGTGGCCGATGACGATGGTCCAGATCGAGAAGGGAATGCCGGCCTCGCCAAAGGCGGTGCGCAAGGCGATACCGGTGACGATCCCCGGCAATGCGATCGGCAGGATGACCAGCAGCGAAATGCTCTCACGGCCGAAAAACCGCGTGCGCGAGACGGCAGCCGCCGCCAGCGTGCCGAGCACCAGCGCAACACCCGTGGCAATGGCGGCAACGCGCAGCGACAGGCCAAGCGCTGCCCAGACATCGGGACGGTTCCAGGTGGCCGCAAACCATCTGAGCGTCAGCCCCGGCGGCGGCCACTGATAGGAGCGCTCCTCCGTCGTGAAGGCATAGACGAAGATCAGCAGGATCGGCAGATGCAGGAACAGAAGCCCGCCAAAAGCCGCGAGCCTGAGCATCAGTGGGCTGCGAACATCAGAGTGCATTGAACGCCCCCGCTTTTTTGGCCAGCGCCAGATAGATGACCATGATGACAATCGGCACCACCGAGAAGGCCGCCGCCAGCGGCACATTGCCGGCGGTGCCCTGCTGCACATAGACCGCCTGGCCGATGAACAGCCGCGACGGGCCGACAATCTGCGGGATGATGTAATCGCCGAGCGTCAGCGAGAAGGTGAAGATCGAGCCGGCGACCGCGCCGGGCAGCGCCAGCGGCAGGATCACATGGCGAAAGGTCGTGCCGCCGCTGGCGCCGAGATCGGCCGAGGCCTCGATCAGGTTCATCGGCACGCGCTCCAACGCCGCCTGCATCGGCAGGATCATATAGGGCAGCCAGATATAGACAAATACGATGAAGGTGCCGAGAAAGCTCACCGATAGCGACGAACCGCCGACCACCGGCAGCGCCAGAAGTCCATCGACAAGAAAGCTCAGATGCAGCTTCGAGAGCACCCAGGTGAGGATCCCCTCCTTGGCGAGAATGAGCTTCCAGGCATAGACCTTGACCAGATAGGACGACCACAGCGGCAACATGGCGCCGAGATAGAATAGCGCCTTGGCCTTTCCCCGGGCATAGCGCGCCGCGTAATAGGCGATCGGGAAGGCGATCAGGGCGCTTGCCACCGTGACGCTGGCCGCCATCACAAGCGTGCGCAGTATGATGTCGGCATTGGCCGGTCGCAGCAGCTCCAGATAGGATTTCAGCGTGAACTGGTGGATGACGAGCCCGGAAAACTCGTCGATCGAGAAGAAGCTTTGCGCCAGAAGGTTGAGCAGCGCGCCGATATAGACGACGCCGAGCCACAGAAGCGGCGGCAACAGCAGGGCGGCGGCAAGCAGGCCCGGACGCCGCCAGAACAGATCGCCGGCGGCAATACGCAGCTTTGCGGGATGTGCCCGTCTGCCGAGATCGTCAGCGATCATGATGCCAGCACCCACATGTCAGCCCTGCGCCAGTGCACGGCGATCTGTTCGTCTGAAACCGGGGCGTCGGCGGAAACGGCGGCATGCAGCCGCTCGCCCTCGACCTCCATCGCAAGCCGCTTGGTCGCGCCGAAATAATTGACGGTCAGAAGCCGCGCCGTCACGGTGATCTCGTCCGCGCCCGTCCCTTCGCCAAGCTGGATCTTTTCCGGCCTGAGGCTGACGGCATGGTCGCCTGCCCCATGGCGTGCGGCAAAGCCCGGCGACAACACGTTGGACGAACCGACAAAATCGGCAACGAAACGCGTCTTCGGCCGGTTGTAGATGTCTTCCGGCGTGCCGGCCTGAACGATCTTGCCCTTGTTGAACACCGCCACCCGGTCCGCCATGGAAAGCGCTTCGCCCTGATCATGGGTGACGAAGACGAACGAGATGCCGAGCTGTTTTTGAAGAAGCCGCAATTCCTCCTGCATCTGCTCCCGGAGCTTCAGGTCGAGCGCGCCCAGCGGTTCGTCAAGCAGCAGCACCTTGGGTCGGTTGACCAGCGCCCGCGCCAGGGCCACGCGCTGGCGCTGCCCGCCGGAAAGTTCCGACGGCTTTCGCCCGCCCATATCGGGCAGCTTCACCATAGCAAGCGCCTTTTCGGCCTCCCGGTAGCGTTCCGTCCGGGCGACACCGCGCACCATCAGCCCGTAGGCGACATTGTCGCGGACCGTCATATGCGGAAACAGCGCATAATCCTGAAACACGGTATTGACGTCTCGTCGCCATGGCGGCACCGCGGCGATGTCCTCGCCGAACAGCGACAGCCGCCCCGCGCTCGGTTTTTCAAAACCGGCAATCATGCGCAGGCAGGTTGTCTTACCGGACCCCGACGGCCCGAGCAGGGCGAAGAACTCCCCTGCCCCCACAGTCAGATCGACGCCGTCAACGGCGCGAACCGAGCCGAAAACCCGGCTGACATTTTCAAGTTCGATGGCATTCATAAGTTTGATCATCCGCTTGGCGACCACCGGCGGCACGCATCATGCCGCCGGCAATGGCACGGGTTTCACCGGCCATTGGTTGCTGAGGGTAAGGCGCGTTTCAGCTTCGCGAGAAGCGGCCTACCGGCCGCCCAGCACCGCGATATAATCGGAGACCCAGCGGTAATAGGGAACGCAGCTGTCCTGGCTTTCGCACTTGGTCACCGGGGTGCGCCAGAACTTGATCTTGTCGAAATCGTCAAATCCGTTGGTGGAGCAACCTTCATCGGTCAACAGCGCATTGCCCTTGCAGGCAGCCGGCACCACAGGATTGGAGCCGAACCAGGCCGCGACATCGCCCTGAACCTTCGGCGTCAGCGAATGCTCCATCCACATATAGGCGCAATTGGGGTGAGCCGCATCCGCGTGAAGCATCGTCGTATCCGCCCAGCCGGTCGCGCCTTCCTTCGGGATAACCGAGGCAATGGGCTGTTCCTCATAGGCAAGCATGTTGACCTGGAACGGCCATGAGCCCGAAGCGACGACGCCCTCATTCTTGAAATCGTCCATCTGGACATAGGCATCATGCCAGTAGCGGGTGACGAGATCGCGCTGCTGGCGCAACAGATCGAGGGCTGCCGCATACTGCTCCTCATTGAGCTCGTAAGGGTCGGCGATGCCGAGCTCCGGCTTCGTGCTCATCAGGTAATTCGCGGCATCGGCGATATGGATCGGCCCGTCATAAGCCTCGACGCGGCCCTTGTTGGACTGACCATCAGGCAGGGTCATTTCCTCGAAAACGACGTTCCAGCTATCCGGCGGCGTGGTGAACACATCGGTGTTGTACATCAGCACGTTCGGGCCCCACTGATAGGGAACGCCGTAATGAACGCCATCGACCGTGAACCAGGCCGCATCCTTCAGCCGGTCATCAAGCGTGTCCCAGCCTTCGACAAGATCGGTATTGATGGGCTGAACCCTGTTTCCCGCGATCAGCCGCAGCGAGGCGTCGCCGGAGGCGGTCACGAGGTCGAAACCGCCCTCGTTCATCAGCGCCACCATTTCGTCGGAGGTCGCGGCGGTCTTGACGTTGACCTTGCAGCCGGTCTCCTCTTCGAAAGCGCTGACCCAGTCATAGGCGGCATCGGTTTCGCCGCTTTCGATATAGCCGGCCCAGGCGACGATATCGACCTCGCCCTCACCGGGCCCGATTTCGGTTTTCATATCGGCGGAAAAGGCGGGCACAGTGGCGCCGAAAACCAGCGTCAGCGCGGTTGAAAGGCACAACAATTTTCTCATCAATGTTCCCCTTTTTTGGATCGCAGCCGTTTTCGGCCTGTCCATAAAACTGTATCGGGAAACTTCGCTTTCACAATTTCTTTTATATCGACAGTGATTTCGGTTTTTCCGAATTCACTGCGTACGTAATTGAAAAAATTACCGATTTCCTAACGCAATCGGGGAATCCGCTGGGACTGGGCGAGTTCAATAAAGTGTTTGAGCGGCTCCGAGAGCGACAGGCCGCGCCGCCAGATCATTCCGACATGGACCGCCGGCAGGCTCGCCGAGATATCGCGCACCTCGATCCGGTCGCCTTCAAGCGACCAGGGCCGGTAGATCATGTCCGGCAGGATCGCCACGCCGGCGCCGGTGGCGACAAGGCTACGCACGGCCTCTACCGAACGGGTGCGAAAGGCGACCCGTGGACGCGCACCAAAGGCCGCGAGCAGCTTGCGCGTCGCTTCCTCGATTTCATCGACCGTCAGCATGATCAGCGGCTCCTCGACGATATCGGCCATGGTGATGGACTCACGCCCGACCAGCGGGTGCCCGCTTGGCAACCAGAGACTGAAAGGCGACATTTCAAGCGCCTGGGAACGCAGCGCCTGCTGGTCCCTGAGATTGTTGATAAACATCACGGCCACATCGACCTCGCCGCCGACCAGAAGATGTTCGAGATAGCTGCCGTCATCCTCCATCGTGGTCACCGTGACGGCGGGAAAGGCGCGGCGATACCGGGAGAGAAGGTCGGAAAGAACGTAACCGGCAACCAGCGAGGTCACCCCCAGATGCAGCGTGCCGGTGGTCTCGGCGGCCGCCGCATCGAACACCGTGCGCGCCTCGGCGACATCGGACAGGATTTTCGTCGCATGCCGGAGAAACTGGTGTCCCTGCTGGGTGATGGTCAGGCCGCGCGAATGGCGCTCGAACAGGCTGACGCCCAGATCACGCTCCAGCTCCTTGACCGCGCCCGTGATCGAGGATTGCGAGACCGACATGACATGGGCCGCGCCCGAAACCGTGCCCTGCTCGGCCACGGCAACGAAATACTGCAACTGTCTGAACGTAAATGCCACAGGCCCGCCATCTCACCATTGATCCGCTTCAACAAAACGCAATCAGGGAGTTTAACTTCGAATTTTTGCAAAAATCCATGGCGGAGAGGAAGGGATTCGAACCCTCGATACCATCTCTGGTATACTCCCTTAGCAGGGGAGCGCCTTCGACCACTCGGCCACCTCTCCGGTCCGGCCCTGATAGGCGTTTTTCGCACGTCGATCAAGACGCTCGTCGGTTTTCCGCTGAAAAAAGCAGACGCCGTCTCCGGGGCGCGGAAATAGGGCGGTCAAGGGGCTCAGGCCTTTCGCCGCACGGCGCCGCCGGCGACCTGGACGGCGCGGCTGCCGGCGCGGATCGCGGCGGCAAGGGCCGCGGGCAGATCCGCCCCGGAAAGCCAGCCGTCTACGAAACCGGCATTGAAGGCATCGCCCGCGCCGGTGGTATCGACGACCGGGACGGCTTCCGCCGGGTGATGCAGGAGGCGATCGGCGGAAGCGGCGTAGCCGCCCCCTTCCCCGGCCTTGATGCCGACGCAGGGGAAACGCGCCTTCAGAACGTCCAGCATGGCGGTCGGGTCGCGCTCGCCGGTGATCGCGCGGGCCTCTTCGAGGTTCGGCAGAAAAACGTCCACGCCCCGGCAGTTTTCCAGCAATGCCGGATCGCCGATCAGCGCGTCATCCCAGCTCGGATCGAGCGAGACCGTGAGGCCGGCGGCTTTGGCGCGGGCGACGAGATCCGGCATTTCCGCAAGCGTCGCATATTCGGCAATGTGCAGATGGCGGGCGCGCGGCCACGCAAGAGCCGCATCAAGCGTGGATGGCTCCGCCGCCCCTGCCCTCCGCGTCAGGAAGGCGCGTTCCGAACCGATCACCGAGGCCACGGTAAGCTGCGGCCCGGCATCATCGGCGCGTTCCACAAAGGAAAGGTCGATGCCGCTGTCGCGAAGCTGGGGATCGATCGCCATCGACATCGCGTCGCGGCCGAGGCGGCCGACGAGGGCTGCATGGCGGCCGACATCGACGAAATGCGCGGCCGAGATGAAGGCCCCGCCGCCGGCGGCAATCGTCAGATCGTCGGCAAACACCTCGCGCCCCAGCACCGGCATGCGCGAAAGCCCCGTAAAGATCAGGTCGCAGTAAATCCGGCCGACGCAGAGGACGGCCGACCTTTCATCATGTCCGGATGTCATCTGCGGCCCAGGCTCTTTTCGGTCTTGGCGTCGAACAGATAGAGTTTTCCGGGCATGACCGCACACGTGACCGCCGCGCCGACCTTCGGCGATACCGTGCCCGGCGAGGTGGCGATCACGCTCTCGCCGCCGACGACGAGATGCACCATGGTTTCCGGCCCGAGCGGCTCGACCGCCTCGACTTTGCCTTCCAGCGTCAGGATCGCGTCGAGCGGCGCTTCGCCATCAACGACGGCGACGAGATCATGCGGGCGGATGCCGACAAGCACGTCGCGGCCTTCCGCGATCCCATGGCCGGCCTCGCCGAGATTGCCCGCCTTCAGCATGTTCATCGACGGCGAGCCGATGAAACGGGCGGTGAAGACGTCGGCGGGATGCTCGTAAAGGTCCACCGGCGTGCCGGTCTGAAGGATATTGCCGTCCTTCATCACGACAATGCGGTCGGCCATGGTCATGGCCTCGATCTGGTCGTGGGTGACGTAGACGGTGGTGGTCTTCAGCTCCTGGTGCAGCTTCTTGATCTCGATGCGCATCTGGGCGCGGAGCTGGGCGTCGAGGTTGGAGAGCGGCTCGTCGAACAGGAAGGCGGATGGGTTGCGCACCATAGCGCGGCCGATCGCGACCCGCTGGCGCTGACCGCCGGAAAGCGCCGCCGGGCGGCGCTCGAGATAATCCGTGAGGCCGAGAATGCGGGCCGTGTCATCGATCCGGACGTTTTTCTCTTCCTTGGAAAGCTTGGCGGTATAGAGGCCGAAGCCGATGTTCTGGCGCACGGTCAGATGCGGATAGATCGCGTAGTTCTGGAATACCATCGCGATGTTGCGGGCTTTGGGGGCCCGCTCGTTGACGACGTCGCCGTCGATGCGGAGCGTGCCGCCGGAGATTTCCTCGAGGCCCGCGATCATCCGAAGCGTGGTCGACTTACCGCAGCCGGACGGGCCGACGAACACCACGAACTCGCCATCGGCGATCTCGAGATCGATGCCGTGAACAGCTTCGACCTTGTCGTAGCGCTTCACCAGTTTTTGCAGTGCGATTGAAGCCATTATGCTTTTCCCCTCAACCGTTCGAAGCGGGCAGCGAGCTCCGCGCTTGCCGCCGCCAGGCGGGCGGCCTGCTCATCGGCCTGTTGCTGATACTTCCCGAGCGTATGGCGGTAGCCGGCAATGGCGTTGCCGAGCGGTTCTTCCGCCGGCCCGCCGTAACGGGCGCGCACGCTGACAAAATATTCGGGCGAGACGATCTCGCGGAAGGCGGCCTCATCCAGCGCGGTTTCAC
The DNA here is from genome assembly GCF_021021415.1 of Martelella mediterranea. Lineage (GTDB taxonomy): Bacteria > Pseudomonadota > Alphaproteobacteria > Rhizobiales > Rhizobiaceae > Martelella > Martelella mediterranea_C. The sequence continues at coordinate 284,455 of NZ_JAINWJ010000001.1, forward strand.
GCCCGGCATGAGCGGCAAACGCCTTGCGGAAGGGCGCATAGCCATCGCTTGCAAGCGCGCCGGAAGCGGCAACGACGGCGCGGGCGACATCGGCGGCGATCTCGTGGGCCTGGCGGAAGGAGAGCTGCTCGCGGCGCACCAGCGAATCCGCAAGCTCGGTGATGGTGATGCAGGAGCGGTCGAGATTGGCCGCCACCCGCTCGCCATTGACCTTTACGGCGGATATCAGGCTCGCCATCAGGTCGAGCACCCGGAAGCCGGTCTCGAACGCCTGATAGCCCATCGCCTGGGTCTCGCCCTCGCTGTCGTTCATGTCGGTGAACGGCGTATTGTGCATCACCGTCAGCACGGTCTGGGCGCGGCCGACGGTCTGGCTGGCGAGATGGCGCATATGCTCGATCGGCACCGGGTTGCGCTTCTGCGGCATGATCGAGGAAATCTGCACCAGCGCGTTCGGCACGTAGAGCTGGCCGACCTCGAAGCTGGTCCAGAACTGGAAATCCTGGATCAGCCGGCCGAGATGGAGGAACATCAGTTCGAGTGCGGCATAGGTGCCGGTGATGTAGTCGACGGCGGCGATGCAGCTATAGGAATTCTGCAGCGGTGCCTCGAATCCCAGAAGCTCCGCCATCATGTGCCGGTCGATGGGGAAGCCCGACGTGGTGATCGCGGCGGCGCCCATCGGCGACAGGTCGACGGCCTCGCGGGCGGCAAACAGGCGCTCGATGTCGCGGGCAAGCACCTCGATCGCAGCACCCAGATAGTGGCCGAAGGTCGTTGGCTGGGCGGGCTGGCCGTGGGTATAGGCAACGATCAGCGTCGCCTTCTCGCGCTCCGCCGTATCGATCATCGCCGAGAGCAGGCCGAGCGCCTTGCCGAGCGCGGCATCGATATAGTGCCGGAGGCCGAGCTTGAACAGCGTGTGGTCGATGTCGTTGCGCGAACGGGCGGTGTGGAGGCGTCCGCCGAGATCGGGGCCAAGGCGGGATTTCAGTTCCTTCTCGATCAGGAAGAAGAAGTCCTCGACCTCGCCGGTATATTCGAGCGACGAAGGATCGACTTCGGCATCGATGGCAACAAGCGCATCGGCGATCTTCGATGCCTGTTCGGCGGTGAGGATGCCGGTTTCGGCAAGCATCACCAGATGGGCGCGGTCGATGGCGCGGAAGCCATCGACGAAATGGGTTTTAGCGCCGTCGAACAACGGCTTGAGCACGGTTTCCTTGTAAACGGAATCAGGAAAGCGGCTGGTATCGCCGGTGGCGGGATTGGTGTGTTTCATTGGTCTATCCCTTGACGCCGGCGAGCATGACCCCGCGCACGATATAGCGCTGGAAGATCAGGAACACGACGAGCGTTGGTATGGTGGCAAGAGCGGCGCCGGTCATGATCATCTCCCACTCGATCTGGGCCTCGACGGCGAAGGAGGAGAGGCCGACCGGCAACGTGTAGAGCTCGCTCGATGTTGTGACGATCAGCGGCCAGAAGAACGCCGTCCAGTTACCGAGGAAAGTGAAGATCGCGAGCGCCGAAAGCGCGGGCGCGACCAGAGGCATGGCGATCTTCCACCAGATGACGAACTCGTTCATGCCGTCGATCCGCGCGGCTTCCATGAAATCATCCGGCACGCCTTCGAAGAACTGGCGCATCAGGAAGGTGCCGAACCCGGTCATCATGCCCGGAAACATGATGCCCCAATAGCTGTCCAGCCAGCCGAAATTGGCCGACATCAGATACCACGGGATCACCAGCATTTCCGTCGGGATCATCAGGGTCGAGAGGATCGCCAGGAAGATGAAGCGGCGGCCGCGGAACCGGAACTTTGCCAGCGTGTAGCCGACGAGGCTGTCGAAGAACACGTTCGAGCAGGTGACGATGGTGGCGATCAGCAGCGAGTTGAAGAACCAGCGGGCGAAGCCGGAAGAGGTCAGCACCTCGATGTAGTTCGCCAGCGTCGGGTCCTGCGGGATCAGCCGGAGGTCGTAGACCTGGCTCGACGGCTTCAGCGAGGTCGCGAACATGAACAGGATCGGCGTGATCATCACGATGCCGCCGATCAGGAGCAGCGTCCACATCAGCACATAGCCGGGACGCACCTTAGGACGGTAGCGGGACACCGCGTTTTCGCCGGCAATATCGGTCATTTCTTGTCCCTCAATATCCAGAGCTGCAGGAGCGAGATGACCAGCAGGATGAGAAAGAGAACCACGGTCTGCGCGGCGGCATAGCCCATCTGGTAGGATGAGAAGGCTGACTGGTAGATCATCAGCACCAGCGGCTTGGTGGAGCCGAGCGGGCCGCCGGGATCGTTCGTGGTCATGTTGTAGACCTGATCGAAGATCCTGAGAAACCCGATCGAGGACAGCACGACAAGGAACACGGTGGTGGGCTTCAAGAGCGGCAGCGTGATCCTGCGCAGGATCGCCCATTCGCCGAGACCGTCGATCCGCGCGGCTTCATAGAAGGTCGTGGGAATGGCGCGCAGCCCCGCCATGAAGATGATGACCTGGAAGCCGAGACCGGCCCAGATCGCCGTCACCATGATCGATGGCAGCGCCTGCGTGGTGGAGCGCAGGAAGGGCTGTTGCTGAAGCCCGAATTGCGCCAGAAGGTCGTTGATGACGCCGATCGGGGCCGGCTGGTAGAACCAGCGCCAGACCCAGGCCATGGCCGCCGCCGTCGTCAGGAACGGCAGGAAATAGAGCGCACGGATGAAACCGTGGCCGAAGCGCACCCGGTCGAGGAAGAAAGCAATGGTGAAAGACAGCACCAGCGAGATCGGAGTGCCGAAGATCAGATAGGCGAAGGTGTTCTTGAACACCTGCCAGAACGCCGGATCGGCGAACATCTTCCGGTAGTTTTCAAGACCGATGAATTTCGGCGGCTTCATCAGGTTCCAGTCCGTCAGCGACAGCCGGAAGGCGTCGAGGGTCGGATAGAAGCGGATAACGCTGTAAAACAGCACCGGCAGCGCCAGAAAGGTCCAGACCCAGATGAGCCGCTTGGTGTGCATCGAAAAACGGTCGGAAAAGCCGCCGCCTTCGGGGCGGTCATGGGGGCGGCTCGTGGCCGCCCCTGTTTCAGACTGAACGGGCATTTGCCGCCTCACATCGCTTCGTCGATGATCTTCTGTTCCTGCGCGGCGGCTTCCTTGATGCTGTCGGCGGGCGACTGGCCATTGAGGAGCACGCGGTTGGCCATGTCGATGGCGACCTGACGCTGGGCCGATTCATCCACGAACAGCGTGGTGTGGGCGTAATCCAGCCCCTTGAGGAACGGGCCGTAGATCGGGTTGGAGACGTTCTTTTCCGTCAACGCCACCTCGCGCCGCGCCGGCAGTTCGCCAACGACGTCGAGCCAGACTTCCATCGCCTCCGGCGAAGTCAGATAGGCCAGGAATTTCTCCGAGGCTTCCAGTTCCTCGCCCTTCACCTTGGCGCCGATGCCATTGGCGAAATAGCTCGAATAGTTGGAGCGCATGCCGTCGGCATTGGCCGGCAGTTCGGTCACGCCCCATTCGAAATCCTCGATCTGGCCGAAGGAGCCGAGGCGGAAGGTGCCGTCGATGGTCATGCCGGCGCGACCGCCCTTGAAGGCTGCCTGGGCCTCGTCCATGAAGCCCGCCTGGCCGACCTTCTCCTTGAGCTGCAGGTCGGTATAGAACTGCAGGGCCTCGGTGCCTTCCGGGCTGTCATAGGTGACCTTGCGGTAGTCGTCGGTATAGGGAACGCCGCCAAACTGGCGCACCAGCACTTCGCGCCACCACTGGTGATCCTGGCCCGCCATATCGAGCGTCATGCCTTCAACGGTGATATTGCCGGCATCGTCATGCTTGGCGATCGCCTTGGCGGCCGCAACCATGTCGTCGAGCGTCTGCGGCGGGCTGTCGGGGTCGAGGCCGTTCTCCTCGAACAGCTTCTTGTTGTAGAACAGCGCCAGCGAACGGACCGCCGTCGGCAGGCCGTAATATTCGCCGTCGCGCTTCATCGCGGTCACGATCGGGAAGAACTCGCTCTCGATCTTGTCCTGCGGGAATGCGTCCTGCGACAGCGGCTGCAGCAGATTGCCCGCCACGAACTTGTCGAGCCAGCCATAGAAGAGTTGCATCACGTCCGGCCCCTTGCCGGCCATGTTGGCGGCAACGATGCGGGTCTGGTAATCGGCGTAGGGGAAGGTCACCTGCTTGACGGTGATATCCGGATTGGCTTCCTCGAACTTCTCGATCAGCTGATCCATCGCGTTGACGCGGGTCTCGTAGATATACTGCCAGTATTCGATCTCGACCGCATTGGCCGAGCCGACCGAAAACAGGCTGATACCGGACATCAGCCCGGCGAGCATAAGTGCCTTGCGCATAATTCTCTCCACTTCCCAGTAAGGCCGCCACGGACCTCAGGGCTCTTGTTCCCGAAAAGCCGTCATCCCTCTCGGCGGCGGCCGTTGTTCATTGTTGCGGATGCCCGCTTGCGCGGCCTCCGGGGCGTCGTTGCCCGACGCCTCCACGATACGGTCGCGTGACATCCGGGTTTTGTCAATAACATAATCTAATTGAATTAATATATTGACGTTAGAAACAGCGCGGATCAGACTGACGACATCAGAAAGCGGAATGAAATGAACGAGAAGACGCGCGGGCAGTTCGCCATCGGCAACAATCCGGAACGCAACAGGGAGCACAATCGCCGGGTCGTGCTCGATCTGGTGCGCCAGCACGGCATGCTCGGCCGCATGGAGATCGCGCGTCAGACTCAATTGACCGCCCAGGCCGTCGCCAATATCGTCGACGATCTCGTCGGCTCCGGCCTGCTGATCAGCACCGGCCGGCGCCGTTCCGGCCGCGGCCAGCCGCCGATCCAGTTCGCCGTCAACCCGGAAGGGGCCGCCACGATCGGCGTCGAGATCGCGACCGACCAGATGGTGGTCACCGTGCTCGATCTGACCGGCGTGCTCCGCTACAAGCGGATCGTTCCGCTCGCCGACACAACGCCGGAACGCTGTCTGCCGGTGTTCGCCCTCGAGGTCGAGCGCGCACGAAAATCGTTCGATTCGCCGCTGCTCGGCGTCGGCGTGGTGATGCCCGGTCCGTTCGGCATCGAGGGCATGAGCTTCGTCGGTCCGACCACACTCCCCGGCTGGAGCGGCATCGACGTAAAGGCGGCGCTGAGCGAGGCCTGCGGCATGGACGTGGCGCTCGAAAACGATGCCGCCGCCGCCGCCGTTGCCGAACGGCTGTTCGGCGCGGGCCATGCGATCTCGCATTTCTGCATGCTCTATTTCGGCACCGGCATTGGCCTCGGCATGATCCAGGACGGCGCACCCTATCGCGGCGCTTTCGGCAATGCCGGCGAGATCGGCCATGTGCCGGTGGTGCCGTCCGGGCGGCTCTGCCCCTGCGGCCAGCGCGGTTGCCTGGAACGCTACGCCTCGCTCCATGCGCTCCACGAAAAATTCGACCAGAGCGGCAGGGAACGACCGCAGATATCTGAAATCGAAAGACTTTTTCAATCCGGTGACCAGGTGGTCCAGGCGTGGATCGACGAAGCCGCCGCCCATCTCTCCACGGTCATCGGGCTGCTCGAAAACATCTTCGATCCGGAAACCATCATCTTCAGCGGGGCGTTCTCCGACAGCGTCATGGATGCGGTGATCGCCCGACTGCCGCCGCTTCCGCCTTCCGTCGCCGCCCGCGCCGGGCGCACCCAGCCGCGGGTGATGCGCGGCCAGACCGGGCAGTACACGGCAGCACTCGGCGCTGCCGCCCTGCCGCTTTTCGAAATCCTGACACCGAAACTCGAAACATCGCCGTCTGATCAACAGGTGGCCTGAAAAAATCACGGGGAACAGCATGCTCACGCCGCGCCAACGCATCGAACAGGAAATGTCATCCTCCGCCCATGTGCGGCTCTACCGGGCGCTGACGCGGCTGACCTCGCCGGTGACGATGATGAACACCGGCGCCCATCCCGATGACGAACAGTCCGGCATGCTCGCCTGGTTCAGCCTCGGCCTGGGCATGCGCGTGATCATTGCCTGTTCCACGCGCGGCGAAGGCGGGCAGAACGTGCTCGGGCCGGAACGGCTCGGCGCGCTCGGCGTGCTCAGAACCCGCGAACTGGAAGAGGCCGCCCGCGCGCTCGATGCCGATATCCACTGGCTGGGCCACGGGCCGGACGACCCGGTTCACGACTTCGGCTTCTCCAAGGATGGCGACGCCACCTTCGCCCGCTGGGGCGAGGAGCGGATCGTTGAGCGGCTGGTGCGCGCCTACCGCACCGAGCGGCCGGATATCGTGATCCCGACCTTCCTCGACGTCCCCGGCCAGCACGGCCACCACCGCGCCATGACGCGGGCCGCCGAGACCGCCCTGCGTCTTGCCGCCGACGAGACCGCCTTTCCCGAGCATTTCGCCCAGGGTCTGAAACCCTGGAGGGTTGCGAAATACTATCTGCCGGCATGGTCCGGCGGCGGTGGCACCTATGATGACGACCTGCCCCCGCCTCCTGCAACGCTCACCATTGACGTCCGCGAACAGGATCCCGTGACCGGCGCCGACTACGATCGCATCGGCGAATGGTCGCGCTATTACCACGCTTCGCAGGGCATGGGCTGGTGGCCGGAGCGCCCGGACCATGTCTGGCAACTCCATCTGCTGCGCGGCGACAATGCCGGCATGCCGGAAGCCACGATCCTCGACGGCCTGCCGTCCTCGCTTAGGGATCTCGCCCCCGAAGGCGCGCTCGGCGCGGCGCTGGCCGCCGTCGATGAGGTGATAGCCGCGGCACTGTCCGCTTTCCCGAATGCCGATGCCGTGCAGCAGTGCCTTGCCGAGGCGGCGGCTCGGATCGAGACGGCGCAAGCCGCCGGCGATGACGCTTTCCGTGCGCTTCATGGCCACCGTCTCGCCCGCAAGCGCGCCGAGATCGACGCGGCGCTGTTCGAAAGCGCCCGCATCTTCGAGCGCGCCTATGGCGAGGCCGACTACCTGACGCCCGGCGGAACCGCGACGCTGACCATGGTGCTCGCCGAAGGCGCCGACGCCACCGTGACGCCGAGCCTGCCAGAGGGCGTCCGCGTCGCCGACACCGCCGTGGTCGATGGCATCCACCGCTTCACGCTTGCCGCCGATGCCGACGCGCCGCTTTCCAACCAGTACCCGCCGCTCTGGTCCTCGCTTGGCGGCAATGGACCGGTTTCGGTGACGCTTTCGGCCGGCATCGCCGGACGCGAAGTGACGCGCAGCGTCGACCTCGAAACCGCCCTTCCGCTTGCGCCGGCCCATTCCGTCACGCTGAAGCCATCCGCATTTATTCTTCCACTTCAAAAGCTTCCGTCGGAAATCTCATTTACCGCTGACGCTGACCTGCCCCTTCGCTTCAAGAGCGTTAACGGTTTCGAGGTCACCGGCGAAGGCGAAAGCTTCAAGATTAAAATACCTTCCAACCCCTCCTCCAGCCTCACCGTCATGACGCCCGAGATCGACGGCAAGCCGGCAGCCAATATCACCAGCTTCAGCTATCCCCATATCGGCCGCAACCGCTTTGTCCGACCGGAGATGCTGAACGTTCTGACGCTTGACCTGACGCTGCCCGAAGGCGCGAAGATCGGCTATGTCGGCGGCGGGGCGGACAATGTCGGCGTCTGGCTTCAGCGCATGGGCCTCGACGTCACCGAGCTCGACGCCAACGCGCTGTCGGGCGATCTTTCGGCCTTCACCACGATCGTGATCGGCATCTTCGCCTTCGGCACGCGGCCGGACCTTGCGGCGGCCACGAAGAAGCTTCATCGCTTCGTGGAAGACGGCGGCCACCTCGTCACCCTCTACCATCGTCCTTCCGACGGCTGGAACCCGGAGACGACCCCGCCGCGCTATCTGAAGATCGGCTCGCCGTCGCTGCGCTGGCGCGTCACCAATCCGCAGGCCGAGGTCGAGCTGCTGTCGCCCGGCCACACGCTTCTCGCCGGTCCGAACGTGATCGGACCGGAAGACTGGGCCGGCTGGCACAAGGAACGCGGGCTCTATTTCGCTTCCGGATGGGACGATGCCTACGAGCCGCTGCTCGCCATGCATGATGCCGACGAGAAGCCGCTCACCGGCGCGCTTGTCTCCGCCGTGATCGGCAAGGGCCGGCACACCCATACGAGCCTCGTGCTTCACCACCAGATGGACCGCCTCACCCCCGGCGCCTTCCGGCTGATGGCGAACCTCGTTCAGCCGGCGTGATCCCGTGAGCGCCGAGCCAGCGGCACCGCCGACCGAGGATAAGAACGCGGCGGGCCAGGGCGTCGCCTGGCTCTTGGCCGACATGACACTGGTGACCTTCATGAGCGTATTGGTGAAGGCCAACAGCGTCGCCTATCCGGCGATCCAGCTCGTCTTCATCCGCGCCCTGATCGGCCTCGTCTTCATCCTGCCGATGATCGTTCGCAATCGCGCGGCGCTGATGAACATCCGCTATCCGCTGCGCAATGCCTTCCGCGTCACCTGCAACGCGATCGCGCTGACCTCGAACTTCCTCGCCTTCGCCATGCTGCCGCTCGTCCTGGTAAACGCGCTTGGCTTCACCCGGCCGCTGGTGACCATGGGACTTGCCGCCCTGCTGCTTAGCGAAAGGGTCAGCCGGCTCCGCTGGCTCGGCGCGGGCCTCGCCTTCAGCGGCGCGCTGATCATCGTCGCGCCCGGCGAAATGGCGTTTCATCCCGGCCTGCTGGTGGTGCTCGCCAGCATCGTGTTCGGCGCGATGGCGACGATCCAGACCCGGCGACTGAAGGATGAAAGCACGATCGTGATGATGGTGTTCTACACCGTCGGCCTCGCGCTGCTGACCGGCATCCCCGCCCTCATGCTGTGGCAACCCGTGCCGCTCGCCCACTGGCCGGTGCTGGCGCTGATCGGGCTATTGGCGCAGGCCGGACAATATTGCTGGCTGAAGGCCTACCAGAAGAGCGACGCAAGCGTGCTCGCCCCCTTCGGCTATCTCTCGGTGTTCTTCTCCGCCACCGCCGGCTTCTTCTTCTTCGCCGAGGTCCCCTCGCCGCGCATTTTCATCGGCGTGGCGGTGATCCTGCTTGCGTTACAGGGAACGCGGTGGTTGGAGGCGCGGCGGCGATGAGTGACCTAAACCTGGACAGGCCGCTGACAGTATGGGTAGTAGGCGTTCGGAGTATTCAGGTTCCGTCCAACAAGCAGGACACAGGCGGCAATTCCCTCGCTCGGTCGGAGAAAAAATAGCGCTCTATTCATATCGTTCTGAACATTGCTGGCACGTGACCGAGCCATTAATGCAGTGTCGAGTTGAGAGGTCGGATGCGTGAAGCCGTATGGTTGCGATCATCAATATCCTTTTCTATCCCGGCTTCTGCTATCCGTCGTCATCTTCTCTCTATAAATTTCGCCCAAGCGCGCCTTTGCTCGCCACGGACGAGCCTTCTGAAGCGGGACATCGTATCTAGGATCAAGTCGATCGAGAATGGAAGTTACGAAGCTTGTGTCGTTGGATACATCACAAAGGGCGGCCCATTTTCCATCTGGCCCTACAATCCCGGCAGGTCCCTTGTGTGCTTTCTGAGCGGGCGTCGACGCGCTGATCCATAGGCAATTCAGGCCTGCATGCGCTCTGAGCGCAATCTGAAAATGCTCGGGAATTCCGTATGATGAGAACAGTACTGCATCGGCTCCCAACCGTTCGTACTCCATGAAAACTTCGGGGAATTGGGACTCAATGCAGATCGCGCAGCCGAAGCGGAAGCCATCGACTTCAAAAACTATCGGATCGGCCCCCGGCGTGTACCAGCCGTTGATCTCGCTGTTCGAGAGGAACCTCTTGTCATACCTTGTCAACAGGTCGCCAGAATCCGAGAACACATAAAGGCTGTTGTGCGGGCGTTCCATTGCCGACAGCCTGTGCGCACCGCCAACGACCGCGAAAATACCGAGCATTCCGCAGAGTTCGGCAATGCTCCTCAACTCTTTCTCGTAACCGAACCAATCAAAGAAGCGCCAATCGTCCGGAGTGGCAATTTGCGCCTTCGAATATCCCGACAAGGCGCCTTCGCAGAAGCTGACGAGCCTGACACCTTCTGCAGCGGCATCCGAAATCACCTGTCGAATAAGTGCGGCGTTCGTTGATATGTCTTTTGAAACGGCAGTTTGGGCGGCGGCTATCTTCACACATGCTCTCCTTCGCTCAGGCCTGTATTCTCGGCTTTTTCAGGTCCTTTAAGAACCTCGAAACTGCGCGATTGAGCACCGGGGCTGCCAACAAGCCGAAATGGCCTACGCCACCTTCACGATCAGCCGTCCGCGCACCTTGCCGGCAAGAATGTCTTCGGCGGCCTGGGGCAGGCCCTGAAGGTCGATTTCGCCGGCGGTGACGAGGTCGATATGTTCCGGCGTCAGGTTGTTCTGCAACAGCCGCCACGCGGCCTCGCGGCGCTTTGGCGGCGCGAAGACGGAATCGACGCCGATCAGCGTGACCGCGCGCAGGATATGCGGCAGCACGGTCGCGGGAAGATCGGGCCCGCCGGCAAGGCCGCAGGCGGCCACCGCGCCGTCGCGCACCGTCTGCGCCAGAACATTGGCGAGCGTGGTCGAGCCGACGCTGTCAACGGCGCCGATCCAGCGCTCCTCCTGCAGCGGCCTTCCGGCTTCCGAAAGCGTCTTGCGGTCGATGAAATCCCTCGCGCCGAGCCGGCGCAGGTAATCATGGGTTTCCGACCTGCCGGTGGAGGCGGTCACATGGAAGCCGAGTGCGGCAAGCAGCGCCACCGCATAGGAGCCGACGCCGCCGGCCGCCCCCGTGACCAGCACGCTGCCGCCATCCTGAGACAGATTGCCCCAGGCGAGAAGCTGGTTGACGCAGAGTGCGGCCGTCACGCCCGCCGTGCCGATCGCCATCGCCTGACGCTGGTCGAAGCCTTCCGGCTGTTTCATCAGCCATTCCTGTTTCAGCCGCTGATAGGCCGAGAAAGCGCCCCACTCGGTCTCGGACAGGCCGGAGCCGGTGGCGATCACGCGGTCGCCGGGCTGAAACGAATCGCTTGCCGATTCGACGACCGTGCCGGCGATATCGATCCCCGGCACCATCGGAAACCGCCGCGCGATCCGGCCCTTGCCCGTGACCGAAAGCCCGTCCTTGTAGTTCAGGCTGGAATAGTCGACCCGCACCAGCACCGGCAGGGCGGGCAGGTCGTCGCGGGTCAGCTCCGTCATCTCGGCGGCGGGATGGTCCTTGTCGCGGATCAGCAGCGCGGGAAAGGTCTCGGTCATCACGGTCTCCTCGGGTTCGGCGATTTTGCACCGGAGAGTAACGAGGCGCGCGCGAAACGCAATCCGCCTTCAGGCGCGTGCTGCAACCCTTGCCGCCGCGATCCGCGCGGCGAGCGCGGCATTGTTCTTCACCAGCGCGATGTTGGCCTTCAGGCTGCGCCCTTCCGACAATTCGTTGATCCGCGCCAGCAGGAACGGCGTCAGTTCCTTGCGGGCGATGCCGCGTTCCTCGGCCTCGCGCACCGCATCGTCGATGGTGCCGTCGATGAATTCCGGCGTCAGCGCATCGGCTTCCGGCACCGGATTGGCGATCAACATGCCGGTTCCGGTGGAAAGCCCGTCATGGGCGATCATGGCGGCGGCGATCTCCTCGGCGCTGTCCAGCCGGTGGTCGGCCTTGAAGCCGCTTGAGCGGGTGAAGAAGGCGGGAAAATCATCGCTGCGATAGGCGATCACCGGCACGCGCTGGGTTTCGAGATATTCCAGCGTCTTCGCAATATCGAGGATCGATTTGACCCCGGCGCAGATCACCGTCACCGGCGTGCGGCCGAGCTCGGTCAGATCGGCGGAGATGTCGAAGGTCTGCTCCGCGCCGCGATGCACGCCGCCGACGCCGCCGGTGGCGAAGATCGGGATGCCAGCCAGTTCGGCGATCTTCATGGTCGCGGAAACCGTGGTGCCCGCCGTCTGTCGCTTGACGATCGCGACCGCGAGATCGCGGCCGGACGCCTTGACCACGCCGTCCTCCACCTTCGCAAGCCGCTCGATCACGTCGCGGTCGAGGCCGGCATGAAGCCTGCCGTCGATCACGGCGATGGTGGCCGGCACCGCGCCGTTTTCGCGCACCACCGCCTCGACACCGAGCGCGGTTTCGAGATTGGCGGGATAGGGCATGCCATGGGTGATGATGGTGGATTCCAGCGCCACGACGGGCTTGCCCTGTGCCAGCGCTTCCCGGACTTCCGTGCCGAGTACGATTTCGATATCAGACACGTGCTTCTCCTTCGATTGGTGCGAGGCGGTGAAGATTGGCCTCGACAAAGTGTGGGGACATTTGCGGATGGACGCTCGCCGCGCTTTCGGTTGTCAGCGCCGCGATCAACGCGCCGCGCCGCACGGCCTCGTGCAGCGTGCCGCTATGCAGGTAATGGTGCAGGGTTCCGGCAATCATCGCATCCCCGGCTCCGGTCATATCGACGGGCCGGGCTTCGACCACCGGGACGAGGTTCACTGCGCCGCCATTGGCAACCACCGCGCCGAGCGCGCCGGACGTCAGGATGACCGCGGAGGCGCCGGCTTCGATCAATGCCTTCGCGGCCTTCCCCATGCCATTGATATCTCTTGGAAAAGACGATTCAAGATAGGCTGAAGCCTCGTCCAGATTCAGAAACAGCAGGTCGACGCCCGAAAGGTCCTTCGGCAGCTTCTTCACTTTCGGCGTCGACACCGCGTCGATCGCGAGTTCGAACCGTCCCGCGCGCCTCTGCTCGATCAACGCGGCAAGGGTCGCGGCCGGCAGATTGCAATCGACAAAGACGAGCCTCGCGGCGGCAAGCGATGGAGCGGCGTTGGCGAGAAGCTCCGGCGTCATGCGGTCGAAGATCGCCATGTCGGCAATGCCATAGGCGAGGTCGCCGCCGGGCTCGAGAATGGCCGCATATTCCGCCGTCCGCTCCTCCGGCAACTGAAACAGATTGGCGACATCGATGCCGCGGGCGCCGAGATGCCGGGCGAGATCGCGCCCGCTTTCATCCGCGCCGACGGCGGAGACGAAGCTGACGCCGGCACCGAGCGCGGCCAGGTTTTCGGCGACATTGCGGGCAACGCCGCCAAAACTGCGCATGCCCTCGACCGGATTGGAGGTGCCGGCGATCAGCGGCGCGCGGGCGATGTATTTGCGGTCGATCACCGCCCCGCCGACAACCGCCACCCGCCCCTCTTGCGGCAACAGATAGCCCCGCCCGAGAATATGGCCCTTCTCGGTAAGCCGCACCACATGCGCCGCCACGGCGGAACGCGACAGGCCGAGCTGATCGGCCATCTGCTGCTGGCCGGCAAACGGGTTCTCCCGGATCAGCGCCAACAGCGCCTGTTCGGCTTCGCTCAAATCGGACATGTCACCTTCCCTTGGCGCAGTGATGCGGGACGTTCCTTCGCGCGGAAGAATCCCCATAACAATAGTTATACTAATAACATTTGTTATGCTGCCAATCCAGAGGCGGACCCTGCCCACACGCACTTTTCGCAAAGTTTCGGCGTGCCATGCCTTTTTTCCCCGCGACCGCAATGCTATAGCCCTCGGGAAACGTTAAAACACGGGCTTTCAGGCCCCGCAGACGAGGAAGAAGCATGACGAAGATCAAGGTGGCTAACCCGGTTGTCGATCTCGACGGCGATGAAATGACACGCATCATCTGGCAGTTCATCAAGGACAAGCTGATCCTGCCCTATCTCGACCTGCCGATCGAATATTACGACCTGTCGGTCCAGAACCGCGATGCCACCGACGACCAGGTCACCGTCGATGCCGCCAACGCCATCAAGAAGCACGGCGTCGGCATCAAATGCGCGACCATCACGCCGGACGAAGCCCGCGTCGAGGAATTCGGCCTGAAGAAGATGTGGCGCTCGCCGAACGGCACGATCCGCAACATCCTTGGCGGCGTGATCTTCCGCGAGCCGATCATCATGCAGAACGTGCCGCGCCTGGTGCCGGGCTGGACCCAGCCGATCATCGTCGGCCGTCACGCCTTCGGCGACCAGTACCGCGCAACCGATTTCAAGTTCCCCGGCAAGGGCAAGCTCACGATCAAGTTCGTCGGCGAGGACGGCCAGGAAATCGAGCATGAAGTGTTCGACGCCCCCTCCTCCGGCGTTGCCATGGCGATGTACAACCTCGACGATTCGATCCGCGACTTCGCCCGCGCCTCTCTGAACTACGCCCTGATGCGCGGCGTTCCCTGCTACCTTTCCACCAAGAACACCATCCTCAAGGCCTATGACGGCCGCTTCAAGGACCTGTTCCAGGAAGTCTATGAGGCTGAGTTCAAGGCCGAATACGAAAAGAAGAAGATCTGGTACGAGCATCGCCTGATCGACGACATGGTCGCGGCCGCGCTGAAGTGGTCCGGCGGGTATGTCTGGGCCTGCAAGAACTATGACGGCGACGTTCAGTCCGACATCGTCGCCCAGGGTTTCGGCTCGCTCGGCCTGATGACCTCGGTCCTGATGACGCCGGATGGCAAGACGGTGGAAGCCGAAGCCGCCCACGGCACGGTCACCCGTCACTACCGTCAGCACCAGAAGGGTCAGGAGACCTCGACCAACTCGATCGCCTCGATCTTCGCCTGGACCCGCGGTCTCGCCCATCGCGGAAAGCTGGACGACAACCAGGACCTGATCCACTTCGCCGAGACGCTGGAAAAGGTCTGCGTCGACACCGTCGAAAGCGGTCACATGACCAAGGACCTGGCGCTCTTGATCGGCCCCGACCAGCCCTGGCTCTCCACCACCGCCTTCCTCGACAAGATCGACGAGAACCTCAAGAAGGCCATGGCCGCCTGAGGCCGACGCCTTCAGCGATAACGACCGAAAACCCGGCCTTTGTGCCGGGTTTTTGCTTGTGGACTTGCATTATCGCCGTCAATCAGCGAGAACATAAAAAGAACATCGGGAGACACTCATGAGCAAGATCACATTTTACACAAACCCGCTATCGCGCGCGCGGATCGCCCGCTGGATGCTGGAGGAAGTCGGGGCCGATTATGAGCCTCGCATCTTGACGTATAACGGCACGATGAAGGACCCCGCCTATCTGGCGATCAATCCCATGGGCAAGGTGCCGGCAATTGTCCATGACGACAAGGTGGTGACGGAGTGCGCCGCGATCTGCGCCTATCTCGCTGACGCCTTTCCCGAGGCCGGGCTTGCGCCGCCGCCCGCCGAGCGCGCTTCCTATTACCGCTGGCTGTTCTTCGCCGCGGGCCCGTTCGAAGCAGCCATCGTCAACAACAGTTTCGGCTTTGTCGTTCCCGCGGAACGGGAACGCTCGGTCGGCTACGGCAACTTCGAGCATGTCATGGATACGCTCGATAATTTGTTGTCGCAGAACAAGTTCGTTGCCGGCGACAAGTTCACCGCCGCCGATGTCTATGTCGGCGCTCAGGTCGGCTGGGGCCTTCAATTCGGCACGATCGACAAACGCGATTCGTTTGCGGCCTATGCCGAACGCATTGCCGCCCGCCCGGCCTTCATTCGCGCGAGCAAGCTGGATGACGAGGCCGCCGCGCAGGCCCAAACCTGACTTGTCCAGTCAAACAGCCGGTGTAGAATGAAGCGATGATGATGAAGGCAACATTTTTTCCGCTGAACTGAGAACACCGCCATGAGCGGATTTTCAGATTTGGTTTTAACGGGGCCGCGAGATGCGGCACCCGCAGGAGAAATGTTGATATGCCAGAACATCATTCTGTCGGCCTGAGCGACGCTCAGGTCTCATCCTTTATCAAAGACGGTTATGTGCGGGTCGATCAAGCCTTCAGCGCCGCGCTTGCGGAAGAGTGCCGCGCAGCGCTGTGGTGGGCGATGGGGTTGTCGCCGGACGCGCCGGAGGCCTGGACCGAACCGGTGATCCGGATCGGGTCGATGGCTGCGCCGCCCTTTGTGGAAGCCGCCAACACGCCGCGCCTTCAGCGCTGTTACGACCAGTTGGCGGGCAAGGGACGCTGGATCGCGCCCCGCGGCCTAGGCACCTTCCCGATCCGCTTTCCCTCGCCAACGCCTGCCGGCGATGACGGCTGGCATGTCGATGTCAGCTTCGGCTTCGACAATCCGGACTTCATGGAATGGCGCGCGAATGTGAAGAGCTCCGGACGGTCTCTCCTGATGCTGTTCCTGTTTTCCGATGTCGGGAAACACGACGCGCCCACCATCATCCGGGTCGGGTCGCACGCCGCAATCGCGCGGCAGCTTCTGCCGCATGGCGAGGCGGGCCTGTCGCTGCGGGCGCTCTCGGCCGACGGCTACGCCTCGACCGCGGATTGCCCGGAAGTGGAGGCGACGGGACCGGCGGGCACGGTCTATCTCTGCCATCCGTTCCTGGTGCACCGCGCCCAGCCGCATCGCGGCACGACGCCGCGTTTCATGGCCCAGCCGCCGCTGCTGCCGGTCGGCGAGTTCGATCCGGCGCTTCCGCCCTCTCCGGTTCAGATCGCGATCCGGCGGGCTTGCGGGCTCACATTGTGATGCCGGATGGCGCCGCCGGTCAGGCGGCGTCATCCACCGGCTTTGCGTCCGCCGGGATGTAGTTGAGGATCGGGGAGAGCCAGCGTTCAGTCTCCTCGATGCTCATGCCCTTGCGCCTGGCGTAGTCCTCCACCTGGTCGCGCTCGACCTTGGCGACGCCGAAATAATAGCTGTCGGGGTGGCCGATATAGATGCCGGAGACCGAGGAGCCGGGCCACATCGCGTAGCTTTCCGTCAGCTCCACGCCGGTCGCATCGGTCGCATCGAGAAGATTGAACAGTGTCTTCTTCTCGGTATGGTCCGGCTGGGCCGGGTAGCCGGGTGCCGGGCGGATGCCGCCATAGGCTTCGCCGACCAGCTCCGCATTGGAAAACGCCTCGTCCGGCGCATAGCCCCAGTATTCGCGGCGCACCTGTTCATGCATGCGTTCGGCGAAGGCTTCGGCGAAGCGGTCGGCGAGCGCCTTGACCATGATCGAGGAATAATCGTCATTGGCGCGCTCGAAGCGCTCGGCGATCGCGATTTCCTCGAAACCGGCCGTGACAACGAAGCCGCCGACATAGTCCTTTTTGCCGCTGTCTTCCGGTGCGACGAAATCGGACATCGCAACATTCGGACGGTCGCCGCGCTTGGAAAGCTGTTGACGGAGCGTGAAGAAAGTGGCGAACTCTTCCCGGCGGTCGTCATCCTTGTAAAGCCGGATGTCGTCGCCGACCGCATTGGCCGGCCAGAAGCCGATCACGGCGCGCGGGCGGAACCACTTCTCGTCCACGATCTTCTTCAGCATCGCCTGCGCATCGTCAAACAGCTGACGCGCGGTTTCGCCCTGCTTCTCGTCCTTCAGGATATCCGGGTAACGCCCCCTCAGCTCCCAGGTCTGGAAGAACGGCGTCCAGTCGATATAGCGCGCCAGCGTTTCGAGGTCGTAATCCTCGAACGTCTTCGTGCCCAGGAAGGACGGGCGCGTCGGCTCATAGGCGTTCCAGTCGATCTTCACCGCATTGGCGCGGGCCGCCGGCAGCGGCAGGCGGTTCTTGGCGGCCTCGGCCTTGCGGTGGGCATCGGCGACCTTGGCATATTCGGCGCGGATATTGCCGATATAGGTGTCGCGCATCTCCGGCGTCAGCAGCGAGGAGACCACGCCGACGGCGCGGCTGGCGTCGGTCACATAAATCGCCTGGCCCTTTTCATAGGCCGGATGGATCTTCACCGCCGTATGCACCCGGCTGGTGGTCGCCCCACCGATCAGCAGCGGAATGTCAAAGCCCTGCCGCTCCATTTCGGCGGCGACATGCACCATCTCGTCGAGCGAGGGCGTGATCAGGCCGGACAGCCCGATGATATCGGCCTTGTGCTCCTTCGCGGCGGCGAGGATCTTTTCCGACGGCACCATCACGCCAAGATCGATGATCTCGTAATTGTTGCAGGCGAGCACGACGCCAACGATGTTTTTGCCGATATCGTGGACATCGCCCTTGACGGTCGCCATGATCACCTTGCCGGCGGCCTGGCCCTCCTCACCGCCATTGAGCCGCTTTTCCTCCTCCATATAGGGCAGCAGCACGGCCACGCCCTGCTTCATCACCCGGGCGGATTTCACCACCTGCGGCAGGAACATCTTGCCCGCGCCGAACAGGTCGCCAACGACATTCATGCCGGCCATCAGCGGCCCTTCGATGACGTGCAGCGGACGTTCGGCGACTTGGCGGGCCTCCTCGACATCGCCTTCGATATATTCGGTGATGCCGTTTACCAGCGCATGCTCCAGCCGCTTTTCGACCGGCCATTCACGCCAGGCGAGATCCTGCTTGCGCTCCTCGGTCTTGCCCGTGCCGCGAAAGCGCTCGGCGATATCCAGCAGCCGCTCGGTCGCATCCGAGCGGCGGTTCATCACCACGTCCTCGCAGGCCTCACGCAGCTCCGGATCGATGCTCTCATAGACGATCAGCTGACCGGCATTGACGATGCCCATGTCCATGCCCGCCTGAATGGCGTGGTAGAGGAACACGGCATGCATGGCCTGCCGCACCGGCTCATTGCCGCGGAAGGAGAAGGAGAGGTTCGAGACCCCGCCGGAAATATGCGCGCCCGGCAGCGTCTCGCGGATCGTTTTGGTCGCCTGCAAAAAGTCGACGCCGTAATTGTCGTGCTCCTCGATGCCGGTGGCGACGGCAAAGATATTCGGATCGAAAACAATGTCTTCCGGCGGAAAGCCGACCTTTTCCGTGAGGATGTTATAAGCCCGCGTGCAAATCTCCACCTTGCGCTCATAGGTGTCGGCCTGGCCCTGCTCGTCGAACGCCATCACCACGGTTGCCGCGCCATAGTCGCGGATAAGCTGCGCGCGCTCGATGAATTGTTCCTCGCCTTCCTTCAGCGAGATCGAGTTCACCAGTGACTTGCCCTGCGCGCATTTCAGCCCGGCCTCGATGATCTCCCATTTGGAAGAGTCGATCATCAGCGGCACGCGGGCGATATCCGGTTCGGCGGCGATCAGGTTGAGATACTCGACCATCGCCTTCTGCGAGTCGATCAGACCCTCATCCATGTTGATGTCGATGATCTGCGCGCCGGCCTCCACCTGATCGCGCGCCACGTCGAGGGCCGCGGCATAATCGGCATTGGTGATCAGCTTGCGGAACTTGGCGGAGCCGGTGACATTGGTGCGCTCGCCGACATTGACGAAGGGAATGTCCTTGGTCAGCGTGAACGGTTCGAGGCCCGACAGCGACATGACGGGGCGATGCTCCGGTACTTCACGCGGCGCGAACGCGGCCACCGTGTCGCGGATTTTCTCGATATGCTCCGGCGTAGAGCCGCAGCAGCCGCCGATGACGTTGACAAGCCCCTGCTCCGCAAACGGCCGGATCAGCGCGGCCATCTCGTCGGGATCCTGATCATACTGGCCGAATTCGTTCGGCAGGCCCGCATTGGGATAGGCGCAGATGAAGGTATCGGCGACGCCGGAGAGTTCCTGCAGATGCGGCAGCATCGCATCCGCGCCCAGCGCACAGTTGAGACCGATCGTGAAAGCGTCGGCATGCGACAGTGAATTCCAGAACGCCGTCGGCGTCTGGCCGGACAGCGTGCGGCCGGAAAGATCGGTGATCGTGCCGGAAATCATCAGCGGCAGTTCGATGCCCTTTTCGCGGAAGGCCTGGCGCGCGGCGAACACCGCGGCCTTGGCATTGAGCGTATCGAAGATCGTCTCGATCAGGATCAGATCAGATCCGCCATCGATGAGCCCGTTGATCTGCTCGCGATAGGCATCCCGCAATTGGTCAAATGAAACAGCGCGGTAGCCGGGGTTATTGACGTCCGGCGAGATCGAGGCCGTGCGGTTGGTGGGGCCGACGGCGCCGGCCACGAAACGGCGGCGGCCATCTTCCTTCTCAGCCCGAATCGCGGCGCGGCGGGCAACCCGCGCGCCATCCCGGTTGAGATCGTAGACAATGTTCTCCATCTGGTAGTCGGCCTGCGCGATCCGCGTACCGGAAAACGTGTTGGTCTCGATAATGTCCGCGCCGGCCATGGCATAGGCGAAGTGGATATCCTCCACCGCCTTGGGCTGCGACAGGATCAGCAGGTCGTTATTGCCCTTCTGGTGGCAGGCGCAGCCGATGAAGCGGTCGCCGCGGAAATGGTCCTCGTCGAAGCCGAGCCCCTGGATCTGCGTGCCCATGGCGCCGTCGAGAACCAGAATGCGCTCGCGCGCGGCCTTTTCCAGCGCGGCGCGGATTTCCTTGCCGTCGCGCTTCGGCGCTTCTTCCCCGAACAGGTCGTCAAACATCACTCATCTCCAGAATTTGAAGCCGCGAGATCACATAAAGATATCTTTATGTCAATATATAGCGACTGATTTCAAGCCTTTCAGCGCGCGCCGCAGCTGTCACCTATGTGCTTCATTGTTTGCGCATGATCAAGGACGATGCAAATCAGAATTGTGATGATGGCCTGAGCGCGATATACCTTAATCGATCGACCCACGCCGCATTTTCCGGCGCGTCCGCATAGCATGGCCGGCTCCGGCCGCACAAATTGGAGGATTTGCCATGAAGCCGAAGATCAATACGCTGGTCGCCCCGCCGCGCTGGATCAAGAGGCCCTATCACCGCGAATGGCTGATGCAGCAGGCAAACAACCTCTTCGATTACTTCCAGTATCGTTCGATCAATCCGAAGGGCGGCTTCTACGAATTCGACAAACACGGCAAGCCGACCGGCGGCGATAACCCGGTGCGCGGCATCCACACGACAACGCGCATGGTCCACTGCATGGCGATCGGCCATCTTCTCGGCCGGCCCGGCTGCGACGACCTGATGGACCACGGCATGAATTATCTGTGGGAGCATCACCGCGACAAGCAGCATGGCGGCTATTTCTGGCAGGTCGACAATGACGGCCCGTGCGGAGAACCCACCAAGCAGGCCTATGGCCATGCCTTCGTGCTGCTGGCCGCCTCCTCCGCCAAGTTCGCCGGCCATCCGCTGGCCGACGCCATGATCGCGGACGTGACCGAGGTGATCAACACCCGCTTCTGGGAAGACAAGCATGGCGCGGTCGCCGAGGAGTTCGAGACCGACTGGACGCCGGTGCCCGGCTATCGCGGCCAGAACTGCAACATGCACATGACCGAAGCGCTGATGGAAGCCTATGAGGTGACCGGCGATGTCGAATACCTCACCAAGGCCAAGCGCATCGCCGAGCTGATCATCAAGAAGCACGCGACGGCGTGCGAATATCGCGTGGCCGAACACTTCACCGAAGACTGGAAGGTTGATTACAACTATTCCGGCAACGAGATGTTCCGCCCCTCCGGCACCACGCCCGGCCACTGGCTGGAATGGACCCGGCTTCTGCTCCAGCTCTACACGCTCACGGGCCGCTCGCATGAGTGGATGCCGAAGGCGGCGCGCGAACTGTTCGTCTCGGCCTTCAAGTTCGGCTGGGACTTCGAAAAGCGCGGCATCTTCTACACGCTCGACTGGAACAACCAGCCGAAGAACCGGGCGAAGCTCTGGTGGCCGCATGCCGAAGGCATCGGCGCCACCCACTTCCTCACCGCCCATTTCGGCGAGGACATGCATATGTATGCCTATCGCAAGCAGTGGAGCTTCATCGCCAACCACCTGCTCGATCATGAAAACGGCGGCTGGCATGAGGAATTGTCTGAGGATCTGGTGCCGCAGGCCACGCTGTTTCCCGGCAAGAGCGATATCTATCACGCCCTTCAGGCCTGCCTCATTCCGCTCTACCCGGCCGTCGGCAGCCTCCCGGAGATGATCTTCCGGGATGTCAAGCAGCCCTGACGCCGCCATCCAAACTGCATGATTAGGGGACAGAATGATTGCGGGTCTGCCCGGCCCGCTCTATATAACGCTGCATAATCCCCATCTAAGGACGAAACAATGGCAGCAAAAATCTTCATCGACGGCGAACACGGAACCACGGGGCTGCAGATCCGCAGCCGCATGGAAAGCCGCCGCGATGTCGAGATGCTGTCGATCCCGCATGAGGAGCGGCGCAATGCCGCCATGCGCGAGGATATGCTGAACAGCGCCGATATCGCGATCCTGTGCCTGCCGGATGACGCCTCTCGGGAGGCCGTCGCCATGCTTGCCGGCAACAACAAGGTCCGCGTCATCGACACCTCCACCGCCTACCGCACCGATCCCGACTGGGCCTATGGCTTCGCCGAGATGGACAAGGCCCAGGCCGGACGCATCCGCTCTGCCCGCCATGTGGCGAACCCCGGCTGCTATCCGACCGGCGCGATCGGCCTGATCCGGCCGCTCAGGACCGCCGGCATTCTGCCCGACAGCTACCCGGTCACGATCAACGCGGTCTCAGGCTATACCGGCGGCGGCAAGAACATGATCGCCCAGATGGAGGATGCGACCCGCGAGGACCATATCGACGCACCGTATTTCCTCTACGGTCTCAACCTCAAACACAAGCACCTGCCGGAGATGACGACCCACGGCCTGCTTGCCCGCGCGCCGATCTTCTCGCCCTCCGTCGGGCGTTTCGCGCAGGGCATGCTGGTGCAGGTGCCGCTCTATCTGGAAGACCTCGAAGGCGACCAGACGGCGGAGAGCATCCACGCGACGCTTGCCGAATACTATGCCGGCCAGGACATCGTGCAGGTCGTACCGCTCGACAAGAGCGGCGCGCTTGCCCGCGTCAACGCCGAGGAGCTTGCCGGCCAGGACATCATGAAGCTTTATGTCTTCGGCGGCGGCAGCCACATCAATCTGGTGGCCCAGCTCGACAATCTCGGCAAGGGCGCTTCCGGTGCTGCCGTGCAGAACATGGATCTGATGCTCTCGGCGTGAGGATGCGGAGCCGCTCAGGTTCGGCGGCAGATGCAGGAGCATTATGCCTTTCCACATCTCAGGAACTCTCAGCCATAATCTCCCCCCTTGAGGGGGAGATTATGGCTGAGAGGCCTCAGCAAAAAACAACGTTCTCAAAAGGCTGAACCGTCGTAACAAGCCGAAACAACTCCCCCATATCGTGAACGCTCCGTCGACCGGTTGAGCCATCGTCGCCGGGCCTGCGCCTCGCTATATTGCATCCAAGCAATCAGCGAGGTTTCCGGTCATGTCAGAAAAAACGCGCCTTCCCGTCCTGTTCATCCCCCATGGGGGAGGCCCGTGGCCGTTCATGCACGGCACCGAGGGCCGGCTTCCCGATGATGATCCGTGGAAGGAATTGGAGATTTTCCTGAAGGGGCTGGATGCCGCGATCGGCCGCCGCCCGAAAGCGGTGCTGGTGGTTTCCGCGCATTGGGAAAAGGTCGACAAGCTTACGGTCTCGACGGCCGCCAAGCCGCCGATGCTGTTCGATTATTACGGCTTCCCGCCCCACACCTATCAGCTCGACTACCCGGCCCCCGGCGCGCCATTCGTTGCCGAGCATGTCCGCGACGCGCTGCGCGAGGCCGGCATCGAGACAGCGGCAGATTCGGAGCGCGGCTTCGACCACGGCGTGTTCATCCCGTTCATGATGATCTATCCGCATGCCGATGTGCCGATCATCATGATATCGCTCGATCCGGACCTTTCCGCCGAAACGCACTTCCGCATTGGCCAGGCGCTGGAAAGGCTGCGGGACGAGGATATCCTGATCGTCGGCTCGGGGCTTTCCTACCACAACATGCGCATGTTCCGCCGCCGGGATGCCGATCATGAGCAGGCCGCCGCCCGTTTTGACAACTGGCTGACGGAGGCGGTGGCGATCGAGAACCCGGTGGCGCGCGCCGAAAGGCTTGCCGCGTGGAAAGACAACCCGGACGCCCAGGCCGCCCACGTGCCCGACCACGACCATCTGGTGCCGGTGTTTGCCGCGGCGGGCGCGGCCGGCCCGGACGCCGGCGAACGCATCTTTCGCGGCGAATATCTCGGCAAGCCCTATTCCGCCTACCGCTTCGGCTGACGAGCCGTTCTTGTTTTGCATCGGGTTATCGAAAAACCGGACTCCACTTTTTCGCCCGATGCCCTACGCCAATTCGAAGCGCGGCGCGCGATAGCCGCGCAGATGGGCGGTGGCGGTGATCAGCACGATGATCGCCATCGCCTGATGCGTCAGCGCGATCGGCAGCGGCATCATCGTCACCAGCGTGATGATGCCGATCACGGCCTGGATCAGCACGGCGGCCAACAGGATCAGCGCGCCCCGGGCATGCTGGGAAAGTTCCAGATCAAGCCCGCGCGCCACGGCGCTGCGCCATTCGATGACGAAATGCGCGAGCGCCAGAAGCAGCAGGATATAGCCGCCGCAGCGATGGGCGAACTGCACCGTCTTCGGGTTCTCGAAGAAATTGATCCATGCCGGCTGCTGCAACAGCAGGCCGCCCGGCACCACCGCGCCATCCATCAGCGGCCATGTGTTGTAGGAAAGGCCGGCATCAAGCCCGGCCACCAGAGCGCCAAGATAGAGCTGCACGAAGGTGGCGACCAGCAGGAGCGCGGCAAGCCAGTGCGCACCGCCGACATGCTCATGCTTGCGCGGGGTCAGACCGCGACCAATATAGACGCATGAGGCGATGATCAGGCAGGCCATGATCAGATGCACCGCGAGACGGTACTGGCTGACATCGGTGCGCTCCGAAAGGCCGGACGACACCATCCACCAGCCGATGAAACCCTGAAGCGCGCCAAGCGCCAGAACGCCGACCAGCGGCAGCCCCAGCCCCTTGGGCAGACGGCCGGTGATCCAGAACAGGAACAGCGGCACGGCGAAGATCAGCCCCACCGCGCGCGCCAGCAGCCGGTGCGCCCATTCCCACCAGAACAGGTTCTGGAACTCGGCGAGCGACATGCCCTTGTTCACGAGCTGATACTCCGGGATGCGCTTGTAGAGCTCGAATTCCTCCTGCCACTGGGCCAGGTTAAGCGGCGGGATGACGCCATGCAGCGGCTTCCACTCCGTGATCGACAGCCCGGAATGGGTGAGCCGGGTCGCGCCGCCGACGATCACCAGACAGAACAGCACCAGCACCACGAAATACAGCCACCCCCGCACCATGGCGGCATTGAACCGGAGTTCCTCCGCGCTCCACGTGATGTCTTTACCAAACGCCATCATTCCTGCTCCGCTCGCTTTGCCATTTGCGCCGATCTGGCATACGCAGTTCACACCTGCCGCTCAACGGCATAATCTCGAACACCCATCAGGAGGGCATCGCCGCCGTGCCAGTCAGATTGCGCAAATTCATCGGGACGATCGCAATCGTCACCCTCGTCATCGTCTATGCACTGACAGCCACCATGCTGGCAACAGTCGTGCTCGACGGCCGCTCCGCCGTCGCCGCCCTGATCTATTTCGTCCTCACCGGACTTCTGTGGATCATCCCGGCGATGTTCATCATCAAATGGATGGCTGGCCCGCCGGCAAACCGCAAATGAATGCCGCGATAATTATTGCGGATTGCGCGGAACCGCCGAAGATTTGGCACATTGGACATGGTAAGAGAAGATTTGAACTTCACGGAAGGCTTCGATGACGACACCGCACCAAATCCGCGCCGCCCGCGCGCTCCTCGGCCTCTCGCACGATCAGGCCGCCGCCATGACCGGCATTGACCGCGACCTTTTGTTGCAGGCGGAAGACGACGCGGCCGAGCGCGATCTCGCCATCGCCGACGCGCTTGAAAAGGCATTCGTGAAGCAGGGCGTGGTCTTCATCGAGGATGGCGAGGGCGGCTTCGGCCCCGGCGTCCGTCTGAAACAGCAGATCGGCAAGTGCGGCAGTATTCGGCCGGAGAATTTGAATTCGGCCAACGACGGGTGACAGCGCACTGGCAACAGGGTTCAAGCCCTGTCGCCACATAACCTCCCAGCGGGCGGCTTCTGACGTCATCAAGGGGAAGGCGTTTGCCAGCGGCCTCGGCGTGTAGACGAGCCTGTCCCCAAGTTCCGCGTCATCCTCGGGCTTGACCCGAGGATCCAGGAAACACGACGGGCGCTTGCCAAAGAATCTTTTTGATCAATGCCTTAAGCCGCCTGGATGCTCGGATCAAGTCCGAGCATGACCCGTGTGGGAAGGCCGATGGAGGCAACAAGCTGTGCGTCTCCGGCTATGTCGACACACGGCAGCAATCACGCCGCCGCGTCGCCATGCTCCCCTTCCCCGATCACCTTCGCGGTCTGCTTGGCCAGAACCACTTCCTCGTCGGTCGGGATGATCCGCACCTCGATTCGGCTTTCCGGCGCTGAGATGATGGCGGCGTTCGCGGCGTTGGCCTCCTCATCGAGCGTCACCCCGATCCAGGCCAGCCGGTCGCAGATCATCTTGCGCATGACCGCGGAATTCTCGCCGATGCCGGCGGTGAACACCAGTGCGTCCATGCCCTCCATGCTTGCCGCCATCGACGCGATTTCGCGGGTTGCGGAAAACACATAGAGCGCAATCGCCTGGGCGGCGTGCGGATCATCGCTTGCAAGCAGATCGCGCAGGTCCGGCGAGATGCCGGAAACGCCAAGCAGGCCGGAATCGTAATAGAGCATGTGTTTCAGATCGGCCGGCGAAAGCCCCTCGGTCTCGATCAGCGCCAGCACCAGGCCGGGGTCCACCGTGCCGGAGCGCGTGCCCATCATCAGCCCGCCAAGCGGCGTCATGCCCATCGTGGTATCAACCGCCTTGCCGTTGCGCATGGCGCACAGGCTGGAGCCGTTTCCGAGATGCGCCACCACGCTGCGCTTGCGCGCCAGATAATCCGAAATCTGGTGAATACGCTCCGCGATATAGGTGTAGGACAACCCGTGAAAGCCGAAGCGCCGATAGCCCTTGTCGCCATAGCGGCGCGGGATCGGATAACGCGCCGCGCGCTCATCGATATTGACGTGAAAGGCCGTGTCGAAACAGGCCACCTGCGGGAGGTCGGGCCTGATCTTCCTGAACAGCTTGACCGAGGCAAGATTGGCCGGCTGGTGCAGCGGGCCCATCGGCACCAGCGTCTCAAGATAGTCGAGCACGGCATCGTCCAGCAGCACCGGCGCCGAAAACCGCTCGCCGCCATGCAGCACGCGATGGCCGACGGCGCGCAGCGGGTTGTTGACGGTATAGGGCACGATGATCTCGAAGATACGCCCGAGCATGTCCTCGCGCATATTCTCCTCCAGCACCAGGTCGAGATCGGCGATTTCCTTGCCGCTCGCCTCCTTGACCGTCAGATGCGGCGTGGCGTTGAGCCCGTCGAACTGGCCGCGCAGGATCAGCGTAAACTGCTCGCCATGCACTTCGTAAAGACGGAATTTCAGGCTGGAGGAACCGGCGTTCAGCGCCAGAATGCTGCCGTTCATATTGACTTTCCATAATGTGCCGCACACCGCCGCCTGTTTAGACGGCGGCATGGGTGTTGTCTGGTCCCCGGATCAGCCCCTGGGATAGGGCCATTTCCAGTCAGCGATCTCCGGCATGTCCTCGCCGTGCTCACGCACATAATCGTGATGCTTGGCGCGCATGTCGTTCAGGTAGTTGATCGCCGCGGCACCCCGTTCGCCGAACCCGCCGGCCCGCTCGATCGCATCGATGGCCAGATGGTAGCGGTCGAGGCGATTGAGGACAACCATGTCGAAGGGCGTCGTCGTGGTCCCCTCTTCCACATAACCGCGCACATGGATGTTGTTGTGGTTGTGGCGGCGATAGGCCAGACGATGGATCAGCCACGGGTAGCCGTGATAGGCGAAGATCACCGGCTTGTTCTCGGTGAAGATCGCGTCGAAATCGACATCGCGCAACCCGTGCGGATGCTCTTCCTTCGGCTGCAGCGCCATCAGGTCGACGACGTTGACCACCTTGACCTTCATTTCCGGCAGCTTCTGGCGCAACAGGTCGACGGCGGCCATCATTTCCAGCGTCGGCACGTCGCCGGCCGCGGCCATCACCACGTCGGGCTCCTCGCCGTCGGGTACGTTGCTGGCCCAGCGCCATTCGCCAAGGCCGGCCTCGCAATGCACGATCGCTTCCTCGATCGACAGCCATTGCGGGCTCGGCTGCTTGCCCGCGACCACCACATTGACGCGGTTATAGGTGCGCAGAATATGGTCGCCGACCCACAGCAGCGTGTTGGCATCCGGCGGGAAATAGGTGCGCACCACATCCGCCTTCTTGTTGACGACATGGTCGACGAAGCCCGGATCCTGATGGCTGAAGCCATTGTGGTCCTGCCGCCAGACATGCGAGGTCAGGAGATAGTTCAGCGACGAGATTGGCTTGCGCCATTCCATCGTCCGCGTGGTCTTCAGCCATTTGGCGTGCTGGTTGAACATCGAATCGATGATGTGGATGAACGCCTCGTAGCACGAGAACAGGCCATGACGCCCGGTCAGCAAATAGCCTTCCAGCCAGCCCTGGCACAGATGCTCGCTCAGCACCTCCATGACCCGCCCATCGCGGGCGATGCCCTCGTCATATTCGAGGATGTCGGCCATCCACACGCGGTCGGTCGTGGTGAACACGTCCTGAAGCCGGTTCGAAGCGGTCTCGTCAGGCCCCATCAGGCGGAAATTGCGCTCGTCCTTGTTGAGCTTCATCACCTCGGCGAGCAGCATTCCGAGATGCTTGGTGGCCGAGGCCATTACCTCGCCCGGCTGTTTCACATCGACGGCGAGCGCCCGGAAATCGGGCATGTTCAGTTCCTTGCGCAACAGGCCGCCATTGGTGTGCGGATTGGCGCTCATCCGGCGATTGCCAGCGGGCGCGAGCGCCTTCAGTTCCGGCACGAGCCTGCCGTTTTCGTCAAACAGCGTCTCCGGCGCATAACCGCGCATCCATTCTTCCAGTTCCGCGCGGTGCTCACCGTTCTTGCGAGCCTCGGCGATCGGCACCTGGTGGGCGCGCCAGAAATTCTCGACCTTCTTGTTGTCGACGAATTTCGGCCCGGTCCAGCCCTTGGGACTGCGCAGAATGATCATCGGCCAGCGCGGCATTTCGTAGACCGTGCCGTCGGCCCGCGCCGTTTCCTGGATTTCGCGGATGCGGGCGTAGCAATCCTCCATCACCTCGGCCATGCGCTGATGCATGTATTCCGGATCGTCGCCCTCGACATAGAAGGGCTCGTAGCCATAGCCGGTGAAAAGATCGGTCAGGTCCGACTTCTTCATACGGGCAAGCACGGTCGGATTGGCGATCTTGTAGCCGTTCAGGTGCAGGATCGGCAGCACCGCGCCGTCCACGATCGGGTTCAGGAACTTGTTCGAATGCCACGAGGCGGCAAGCGGACCGGTCTCGGCCTCGCCATCGCCGACGACGCAGGCGACGATCAGGTTCGGATTGTCGAAGGCCGCGCCGAAGGCATGGACCAGCGCATAACCGAGTTCGCCGCCCTCGTGGATCGATCCGGGCGTTTCCGGCGCAACGTGGCTCGGAATGCCGCCGGGGAACGAGAACTGCTTGAACAGTTTCTGCATGCCCTCCTCGTCCTCGGTGATCTCGGGGTAGACCTCGGTATAGGTCCCATCGAGATAGGCATTGGCGACAAGGCCGGGCCCGCCGTGGCCGGGGCCGCAAATGTAGATCATGTCCGCATCGTGCTTCTTGATGATGCGGTTGAGATGGACATAGAGAAAGTTGAGACCGGGCGTCGTGCCCCAGTGACCGAGCAGGCGCGGCTTGACGTGTTCGGGCGCAAGCGGCGCTTTCAGCAGGGGATTGTCCATCAGATAAATCTGACCGACCGACAGGTAGTTGGCCGCCTGCCAGTATCTGTTCATCAGATCGAGCTCGTCCTGCCCGAGAATATTTCGAGTGGCATCAGGCGTTATCTGTTCCATGTCGATTTCCCCTTTCAAGTGGAAGGTCATTCTGAACCGCTATCGGTATCCCGCAACCCCGCCGCCCGCGACATGATATAAGTCAAGTTTTTCTCGCACTGCGGCAAAGCTTTTTAAATCGGATAGCCCTTCTGATTTGACGCCGCCTTGCGCCGGCAGCCGAAATCCGTCGGGCACTGCTTCCCTTCCAATAGTTTGACAATTGCAAAGCGCCTTTCAACAGCCTACCTCATAAAAGATGTCGCGTGTTTGACGAGGACAGTAATTTTCTGCCCCTCCCCCTCCCGCGATTTCTGCGCGCCGGACCTCGACGGCGGCGGCGGCTTCTGGCATGTGCAGGGGCAATGCGGTATTCAGCCGCGGCCGCGCAGAAGCGCGATGAGCCCCTGAACTCCAGTCTGATTGAGGCACCCATGTCCGAGCACAAACCCATACATGTCATCGGCGGCGGCCTTGCCGGTTCCGAAGCCGCCTGGCAGATCGCCAATGCCGGCATCCCGGTCATTCTACACGAGATGCGCGGCGTGCGCGAAACCGCCGCCCATAAGACCGACGGGCTTGCCGAACTGGTCTGCTCCAACTCGTTCCGCTCCGATGATGCCACCAGCAATGCGGTGGGCGTGATCCATGCGGAGATGCGCCTTGCCGGATCGCTGGTCATGGCCTCGGCGGATACCCACCAGGTGCCGGCGGGGGGCGCGCTGGCGGTCGATCGCGACGGCTTTTCCGCCGCCGTGACCGCGATGCTCACCGACCATCCGCTGGTCACCATCGTGCGCGAGGAAGTCGCGGCCCTGCCGCCGGAAGAGTGGGACCAGGTAATTATCGCCACCGGGCCGCTGACCGCGCCCGCGCTGGCGGAAGCCATTCAGGAAAGAACCGGCAGCGAGGCTTTGGCCTTCTTCGACGCGATCGCCCCGATCGTCTATCGCGATACGATCGACATGGATATCTGCTGGTTCCAGTCGCGCTATGACAAGGTCGGCCCCGGCGGCACGGGCAAGGACTATATCAACTGCCCGATGGACGAGGCGCAGTACAACGCCTTCATCGACGCGCTGATTGCCGGCGACAAGACCGATTTCCGCGAATGGGAAGGCACGCCCTATTTCGACGGCTGCCTGCCGATCGAGGTGATGGCCGAGCGCGGCCGCGAGACGCTGCGTCACGGCCCCATGAAGCCGATGGGCCTCACCAATGCCCACAATCCTGAGGTCAAGCCCTACGCGGTCGTCCAGCTCCGCCAGGACAATGCGCTTGGCACGCTCTACAACATGGTCGGCTTCCAGACCAAGCTGCGTTATGGCGCGCAAAAGGAAGTCCTGCAGATGATTCCGGGCCTTCAGGAGGCGGAATTCGCCCGCCTTGGCGGCCTCCACCGCAACACCTATCTGAACTCGCCGGTCCTGCTCGATGGCACGCTGGTGCTGAAGGGCCGGCCGGGTCTGCGGTTCGCCGGCCAGATCACCGGCTGCGAGGGCTATGTGGAAAGCGCCGGCATCGGCCTTCTCGCCGGCCGTTTCGCCGCCGCCGAGCGTCTTGGCAAAACGCCGGTCGTCCCGCCGCCGGAAACCGCGCTCGGCGCGCTGCTCGGCCATGTCACCGGCGGGCACCTTGCCCATCAGGAGGAAGGCGGCAAGCGCTCGTTCCAGCCGATGAATGTGAATTTCGGGCTATTTCCGGAACTTGAACCCGGCGCGCTGATCGATCCCGAGACCGGCAAGAAGCCGCGCGGCAAGGCGAAATCCAGCGTCAAGAAGCAGCTGATGGCAACGCGCGCGCTCACGGCCTGCAAGGCCTGGCTGGAGAGCTGAGAGGCAGCCTGCCCGGGCTCAGCGGGCGTTGAGCATCCATGTGGACACATCGGCGGCATCCTGTTCGCTCTGGAACAGGTAATTGCCGCTGAAGAAATCCGCCTCGGGATAATCCACCTGAAGACCGTTCGCCTCCGGCAGCGCCCTCAGCCGGTACTCGCTCTGCACCACGATGATCGCCTGCCCCTTGCCGCGCCGCGAGCGGTAAATGCCGACCTTGCCATTAACGAGCCGAAGGAAGAAGGTCTCCATCTCCTTGTCGCCGATCACGCTCGCAACCCTCTCATCGGGATAGCTGCGCCTGAACTCGCTCGCAGCCCATTTATAGGTCTCGTCGACCGAAACATCAGACGCGGAGGGCTGGCTCTTGGGACGGAGCAGGAAATAATAGGCAGCGACGACGGCCGCGATGGCGATTGCGACCCATATCCAAGTTTCCATGCGGCCACTTCCTCTGCTGCTGCATCACGCGCGCCCTGCCCTCCGGACGGAAATGCTGAATGGTTGAAAGCCTGTGCCCGGAACCGGCAGGAGAACCCAAGGTCGACGCGTTATATAAATCAAAACTTACGAAACAGCAAAGAGCGCATCATCGCGAACTGCCTCTTCCACTGCGGCGGCTGGATTGAGTTATCGAGCACATTTTCACCCAAACGCTCGGCCTTTACAAGAATGTTCTTGCAGCTCGATACCGGCAGATAGGCAGGCGCGATTTCCCTGGCAACAGGGCCCTCCGCCTCGAATTTCTCCAGATGGGAGCGGCCGAAGCCGGCAAAGGCGCGGATCGCGTTACCCACGCGATCACGATCGCTGGCGATCAGGAATGATTCGCGATCGAGCCCCGTCGCCGACAGGATTTCGGTCGGGATGAAGACCTGGCCATTGGCGCGATGCCGGCTCATCAAGAGCAGCGAGCCCGACACCGCCTGCGCCACGCCGGCATGGCCGGCCGCTGTGGAAGCCGCGGCGGCCTTTTCGCTGTCGAGCACCAGGCTTGCAAGCTGGATCAGGGCGGAGGCGGTTTCGCCGGCATAGCCTTCGAATTCGGAAAGACTGCCCATCGGGTCGTCATAGAGGTCGAATATCCGCGCCTCGCTCATGCCGATCAGGGGCGTGGCGGGCAGGCGGTAAGCCTCAAGCGTCTGCAACAAGCGGGCAGCCAAGGGGTTGCGCTGGCTCTCGCCATGGCCGCTGCCCTCCAGCAGGTCGCGCCAGTATTGCAGGCGCACCTCGCCCGGCAGCGGCTCGCTGATCCGCTCGCGCACCCGGGCGAGTTCGGCATTGAACAGATAGAGCGCCGTCAATGCCGGCCGGTGTTCGGCCGGCGAAAGCAGCACCGCGAGATAGCGGTCGCGATCGGCCTCGCGAAGCTCGGCGAGCAGCGGATCCGGCCCTTCTTGTGCGTCGGCCAATGGTTTCTCCGGTATCAGGATCGAGGCTACTTGAAACTATACCGCGATCAGCGCCGCGGCCACCGCGCGGGATTCTTCCAGCAGGATATTGTAGGTGCGGACCGCTGCTCCCGTATTCATCGGATCGGCGACAATGCCGCGTTCCTTAAGCGCGTCCTTCAACGGACGCGGCAGCAGCGACAGGTCCAGCCCCGTACCGACCAGCAGAACCTCGATCCCGTCCGCTTCGGCAAGCACGCGCTCGAACGTCTCGACCGCCATCTCCTGCGGCGACGTCACATCCCAGCCGTGGATGCCGGACGGCAGGCACAAAAGCGAGCCGCGATGCGACATGTCGGCAAAGCGGAAGCCGCCATTGCCGTAGGTGTCGATCGGCGCGCGACCGGGAAAATGCGCCTCGTGTATTTCGATGCCGCGCGCCATATCGTCAGATCGTCTCCACGGTTCCATGCTCTTCGGGCGCGCCCTCGTCCTTCTTGTTGAAGGTGTCGGGGCGCAGTTTGAAGGCGATCAGCACGGGGGCCGCGATATAGATCGAGGAGAAGGTGCCGACCGCGACGCCGAACAGCATCGCGAAGGTGAAGGAGCGGATCACCTCGCCGCCGAAGACGTAGAGGGCAGCCAGCGCCAGCATCGTCGTCACCGCCGTCAGGATGGTGCGCGACAGCGTGTGGTTAATCGAGATATCGATCAGTTCCGGCAGCGGCATCTTCTGATAGCGTCTCAGATTTTCGCGTACGCGGTCATAGACCACCACCGTATCGTTCAGCGAATAGCCGACGATGGTCAGCACCGCCGCGATACTGGTGAGATTGAACTCGACCCCCGTCAGCACGAAGATACCGATGGTCAGGATCACGTCGTGGGCGGTGGCGATGATCGCGCCGACGGCGAACTGCCACTCGAAGCGGAACCAGATATACATCAGGATCGCGATCAGCGAGGCAAGCACGCCAATGGTCGCAGAGCGGCTGAGTTCGCCGGAGACCACCGGACCCACCACCTCGACGCGCGAGAAGGTGTAGTCGCTCTCCAGCGCGGAGCGGATCTTCGAAATCGCGCTCTGCTCGGCATTCGCCCCGCCATCCTGGGCCGGAATGCGGATCAGCACATCCTTGTCGGAACCGAAGCCCTGAGCCTGCACCGCGCCGATATTCAGCTCGTTCAGCGTGGTGCGGATATCGGAGAGGTTCGCCGCGCCGGATTTCGCCTCCACCTGCACGACCGAGCCGCCGGTGAAGTCGATGCCGAGATTCATACCCTTGGTGCCGAAGCCGACGACCGATGCGATGACCAGCACCACCGAGATGATGAAGGTGACCCGGCGGAAATTCATGAACGAGAAATTGATCCCGTCGAACATGCCGGTGCGGATGCCCTTCGGCAGTTCCTTCGGGCGCTTGCGGCGCACCCATTCGGCAATCATCCAGCGCGTCAGGTAGAAGGCGCTGAAGATCGTGGTGATGATGCCGATCGCCAGCGTCACCGCGAAGCCGCGCACCGGCCCCGAACCGAGGAAGAACAGGATGACGGCGGCAATCAGCGTCGTCAGGTTGGCGTCGATGATGGTGCCGAAGGCGCGCGAGAAGCCGGCGTCGACGGCCTGCACAATGCTGCGGCCATTGCGACGCTCCTCGCGGATACGCTCGTAGATCAGCACGTTGGAGTCCACCGCCATGCCGATCGTCAGCACGATGCCGGCGATACCCGGCAGGGTCAGCGTCGCCCCGATAACGCTCAGTAGCGCAAGCAGCATCACGATGTTGAAGAACAGCGCGATGTTCGCGACGAGGCCGAACATGCCGTAGAAGGCGACCATGAACACGACCACGGCGGCCGCGCCGATGACAGAGGCGGTCACACCGGCCCGGATCGAATCGGCGCCGAGACTCGGCCCGACCGTACGTTCCTCGACCACCGTCAGCGTCGCCGGCAGCGCGCCGGCGCGCAGCAGCACGGCAAGGTCGTTGGCGCCCTGGACGGTGAAATTGCCCGAAATCTGGCCCGACCCGCCAAGGATCGGCTCGTTGATCACCGGCGCGGAAACGATCTGGTCGTCGAGCACGATCGCGAAGGGGCGGCCGACATTCTGCTGGGTCGCCTGGGCGAAGCGCTGGGCGCCGCGCGAATCAAAGCGGAAATTGACCACCGGCTCATTGGTGCGCTGGTCGAAGGCGGCCTTGGCGTCGACCAGGTCCTCGCCCGAGATCAGCGCGCGCTTCTCGATCACGTAGGGCACCGGCGGATCATCCATCGAGTAGAGCACTTCGGTGCCCGCCGGCGGCCGGCCCTCGATCGCGTCCTGCGCCGAGGTCGTGGTATCGACCATGTGGAACGTCAGTTTCGCGGTCTTGTTCAAGAGCGCCTTCAGGCGCTGCGGATCGTCAAGGCCCGGCACCTGCACGATAATGCGGTCGTCGCCCTGGCGCTGGATCAGCGGCTCGGTGGTGCCGAGCTCATCGACGCGGCGACGGATCACCTCGATCGACTGTTCGACGGCGGAGCGCATGCGGTAATCGATGCCCTGTTCCGTGAGCGTCAGGCGGATGAGGCCGTTGCCGTCATCATCCATCGTGACTTCCTGGAAGGTGCCGCCGTTCAGCGTGCCGGCATTGACATATTCGGCAAGCGGCTCGAGCGCGGCTTCGGCTTCCACATACTGCGCCGGATCGGTGATCCGCACCTGGGCGCTGTCGCCGGAACCGGAAAGGCCAGTATAGCGCACCTGCGCCTCGCGCAGGTCGGCGCGCACATCGTCCACCAGCGTGTTCAGCCGGTCGGTGACGATGTCATCCCGATCGACCTGCAGCATGATGTAGGAGCCGCCCTGAAGGTCGAGGCCAAGCGTGATCTTGCTGTCGGGCATCCATCCCGGGAGCTTCGACAATTGCTGGTCGCTGAATATATTCGGCAAAGCGATGACGATGCCCACCGCAACGACTAGCCAGATGAAGAAGGTCTTCCAACGGGAAAAATACAGCATGAAGGTCTCGGTTCGTCGGTTTCACGAAGCAGGCGGCAGCCTGGAAGGCCCCGCCTCTGTTTCGGCGCTCGGGCCGAAGGCATGCAATAGAATTACGGCCGAACCGGGCTTTTTCACGGTTCGGCCGTAATGAAATCAGGACTTGGCGTCTTCAGTCTTCACCGGCTCGCCCTTGACGCGGACGTCGGAGACATAGGCGCGCATGATGCGGATGCGGACGCCGTCGGCGATCTCGACTTCAAGCTCGTTGTCGTCGATGACCTTGACCACCTTGCCGACAATGCCGCCGCCGGTAACGACCTGATCGCCGCGGCGAATGGCGGAGAGCGTTTCCTGGCGCTTCTTGGCCTGGCGGCGCTGCGGCCGGATCAGCAGGAAATACCAGATCGCCATCAGCGGCACGAACAGGAAGATCATTTCCATGCCGGATCCGAACGGACCTGCGGCGCCCGCTGCCTGGGCGTAAGCCGTGCTATACATCTTGTCCAAAACTCCTCAAACCAGAACCAGGGCCACGCCCGGCGTCAAGACGGGGCCCACCCCCGCAAACGTGTCGCCGGTATATAGTCGGAGCCCCGTTCAATGCAACAATAGCCTATGAAACACCGATGCTTTTTGCGCTTTAGTGGCCTTTTTACCCGGGAATCGACCTTGCATCCGCTTCCGAAACCGGAAATCTGGACGACAAAGACGATAGCATTGGAGAACAACGTGAACACCGAGACGACAGACAAGCTCCTTGCGGAGGTAACGCGGATCGCCAATGCGCTGGAGCGCCTGTCAGGCCCACAGCCGCGCCAGAACGATCTCGACGCCGCCGATTGCTTTGTCTGGAAGCCGGAGAAGCGCTACCTCGCGCCGGTCGCGAGCCCCAGCCGCGTCGATCTGTCGCTGATCCGCGGCGTCGATCATGTCCGCGACATCCTATTTGAAAACACGCTGCGCTTCGCCGAGGGCTTTCCGGCCAACAACGCGCTGCTCTGGGGCGCGCGCGGGATGGGCAAGTCCTCGCTGGTGAAGGCGGTTCACGCCGCGATCATCGCCGAACACAAGCCGCCGCTGAAACTAGTGGAACTCTACCGCGAGGATATCGGCACGCTCGGCGACCTGCTGGAGATCATCAAGGCATCCTCCCACCGATTCCTGCTGTTTTCGGACGACCTCTCCTTCGATCACGATGACGCCGCCTATAAATCGCTGAAGGCGGCGCTCGATGGCGGCGTCGAGGGACGGCCGGAAAACGTGCTGCTCTACGCCACCTCCAACCGCCGCCACCTGATGCCGCGCGACATGATCGAAAACGAGCGCTCCACCGCGATCAACCCGTCCGAGGCGGTCGAGGAAAAGGTTTCGCTCTCGGATCGCTTCGGCCTCTGGCTCGGCTTCCACAAATGCTCGCAGGACGATTATCTGGCGATGATCGACGGCTACGCCGCCCATTTCGGCCTCGAAGGCACGACCGAAACCCTCCACGCCGAAGCTCTCACCTGGGCCACCACCCGCGGCGGCCGCTCCGGCCGCGTGGCGTGGCAGTTCGTGCAGGATCTGGCAGGACGGCAGAGGAAGCGGCTGGATTTGTGATGGAATGGGCCTGCGAAGACCTCGGGCTCGCAAAAGCAAGCGTGTTGCCTGAGGTGATGCAGCTTGCTCCCAATACTCTCTCCCGATGGCGGGAGAGATGCCCCGAAAGGGGCAGTGAGGGTGGCGCGGCATTTCAAATCGTGAGGGCGTTCGTGGTGATATTCTCCCCCCTCACTGTCGCTGTCGCGACATCTCTCCCCTCCGGGGCGAGAAGACTTGGGGGCTATGCGGCAATGGCTTTCAACCGCCGCATAGCCACTGGATCGACTACCGAGTCAGCCGCTTATACGAAACCCGGCTGGGTTTGACGCTCTCAGGCCCGAGCCTTCTGATCTTGTCTTCCTCGTAGTCTTCGAAGTTGCCCTCGAACCATTCCACGTGGCTGTCGCCCTCGAAGGCGAGGATGTGGGTGGCGAGGCGGTCGAGGAACATGCGGTCATGGCTGATGACCACGGCGCAACCGGCGAAGTTTTCCAGCGCGTCTTCAAGCGCGCCGAGCGTCTCGGTGTCGAGGTCGTTGGTCGGTTCGTCGAGCAGAAGAACGTTGGAGCCGGACTTCAGCATCTTGGCGAGGTGAACGCGGTTGCGCTGGCCGCCGGAGAGATTGCCGACCTTCTGCTGCTGGTCGCCGCCCTTGAAGTTGAAGGCGCCGCAATAGGCCCGCGAGTTCATCTCGAACTTGCCGAGCTTGATGATGTCGTTGCCGCCGGAAATCTCTTCCCAGACATTCTTGTCGCCATCGAGCGAATCACGGCTCTGGTCGACATAGCCGAGGTCCACGGTCTCGCCGACGCGGATGTCGCCGGAATCCGGCTTTTCCTGACCGGTGATCAGCTTGAACAGCGTCGATTTACCCGCGCCGTTCGGGCCGATGACGCCGACAATGCCGCCGGGCGGCAGCTTGAACGACAGGTCCTCGAACAGCACCCTTCCGTCATAGGCTTTCGACAGGTTCTCGGCCTCGATCACGACATTGCCGAGACGCTCGCCGACCGGAATGATGATCTGCGCATCGCCGGGACGACGGTTTTCAGCGGATGCCACCAGTTCGTCATAGGCGCGGATACGGGCCTTCGACTTGGCCTGGCGGGCTTTCGGGCTGGAAGCGATCCACTCCTGCTCGCGCGACAGCGCCTTCTGGCGGCTGCCCTCTTCGCGGGCCTCCTGCGCCAGGCGCTTGGCCTTGGCCTGCAGATAGGCCGAATAATTGCCTTCGTAGGGAATGCCGCGGCCGCGGTCGAGCTCGAGGATCCAACCGGTGACATTGTCGAGGAAGTAGCGGTCGTGAGTGACCATCAGGATCGCGCCCGGATATTCGCGCAGGTGCTTTTCAAGCCAGGCGATGGTCTCGGCGTCGAGATGGTTGGTCGGCTCGTCGAGAAGCAGCAGATCGGGCTGGCGCAGCAGAAGCTGGCAGAGCGCGACGCGGCGCTTTTCGCCGCCGGAGAGGTTTTCGACATTGGCGTCGCCCGGCGGGCAGCGCAGCGCGTCCATCGCCATCTCGACCTGATTTTCGAGGTCCCAGAGGTTCTGCGCGTCGATCTCGTCCTGAAGGCGCGCGCCCTCGTCCGCCGTCTCGTCGGAATAATTCATCATCAGTTCGTTGTAGCGGTCGACGATCGCCTTCTTGTGGGCGACGCCTTCCATCACGTTTTCGAACACGGTCTTTGTCGGATCGAGCTGCGGTTCCTGCGGCAGATAGCCAAGGGTTGCGCCCTCGGCGAGCCAGGCCTCGCCGGTCCACTCCTTGTCGAGACCGGCCATGATCTTCAGTACCGTCGACTTACCGGCGCCGTTCGGGCCGAGAATGCCGATCTTGGCGTCCGGGTAGAACGACAGATGGATGTCTTCGAGAATCTTCTTGGCGCCGTAGGCCTTCTTGAGCCCGGCCATGTGGTAGATGAACTGTCGTGCCATATCTTTCCTGCTTCCCGTCAATTGGATGCTTGGGCCGCTATGTATGCGAAAGCGGCTTCGGAAACAATGCGCCTTCCGGAATTGCTCTCGCTGTCACAAACACGTCATGAAATGAACAATCGCCCGCGTCAGACGTTTAGACCTGCAGAACTGAAACAATGGCATTTGGGAAGGAAGCGACAATGGTACTGAAAAAAGCGGCTTTCTACGGCGATCCGGTTGAAGACACCGAGGAATGGAATCCCGACGCCCGCCGGGAGGATGCAATCGCCAGCGAACTGGCTTCCTCCGGCCTGCTCGATGCCACGGAAGTCCATGTCACCGTCAAGGGCGAAGAGGCGCGGCTGACCGGCGAAGTCTACATGCGCGAGGAAATCGCGGTCGCCGGCAATATCGCGCTCTCCGTCGAGGGCATCAAGCGGGTGCGCAACGCCATCCGACCGAAGCAGCGTCATCTGCGCAGTTCTGGCAAGGAAGACGATGCCCGCGCCCAGAGCCGCACGCTCTGAGGAATTATTGCAGGCCGGCGGGGTCAACGATCCCGCTGTCGCATCCGATCGCCGTCCTGCCGGCACCCTGTATCAGGTCTTCCAGAGACGTGCCCGGTGCATATTTGTCCGAAAGGCCGATCGTGATCTCATCGATCAACTGGCGATCTCCATCGGCAACACAGCTGATCTTGATGCGATTCCTGGCGTTGCGCCCGAATGCGCTGTCAAACGCCTTGGCAATCTCGTCGGCCGAGAGCTCCCTGCCGATATTCGACTGAAACAGCCTGGCGACCTCCGAACCGTTCAATTGCTCAAGTAGGTCCACAGACGTCTGGAAATAGTTTTCCGGCGTGAACCTGGTGCAGGTGCCGTGCTTCACCCATTCGTGGCGCTGGAGATTGGATTGCGTCCCCGGCATCACCTTCGCCAGCGATTTACGCAGGCCATCGCTCAGCGTGAGCGCAGGCAAGGCGTTCCAGTTTCCGTTTTCATCAGTCGCGCGAACGTCCCCCGCAACGCCGCAATAGTTCTCGCCGAGCGGCCAGAGCCCATGCAGCGAGAAATGGCCGGCATCATAGCGGCTTTCCGTCTGGCTCTTGCATTCGGGCTTATCCTGATGGCCTTCGCAGAAGGCCGGCTGCCAGCTGACGGCCAGGATCGCCGCGGTTTCGCGGGCCATCGCCGACGTCGCCGCAGTCGCCATCATCGATATTCCGATCAATGCTGCCTTGATTTTCATGTTGTCCCCCACCCCAAAAGTTGAAACCGTCGCAAAAGAACTGCCGGCTGAACAGTTTTAATACATGCCGCCGGAATGGCCTGGATGCGCCCCAGGCCATTCCGGCGGCAAACGGCGCAGCGATCAGTCCAGCGCGGCGATCACGGTGAACTCGACGAGAATATGCGGCGCGGCAAGTTCGGCCTGGCTGGTTGCGCGCGCCGGCGTGTTCGCCGGATCGACCCAGTCTTTCCAGACCGCGTTCATCTCGGCGAAATTGCCCATGTCCTTCAGATAGACCAGCGTCTGCAGGATCTTCGACTTGTCGGTCCCGGCCTCGGCCAGAAGCGCGTCGACCTTGGCGAGGCATTCCTTCGCCTGCGTTGTCACGTCCGCGCCCTCACCGGTCTGGCCGGAGAGATAGACCGTGTTGCCATGGACAACCGCGCCGGACATGAGGGGGCCGGGCTTGATACGTCTTACCGTCATCGCATTCACTTTCTTTTGCATGCAGAAACAGAAGGCGGCCCACCGGGACCGCCTTGATTAGGAGAACTCAGCCGCGCAGGCGCTTGGCTTCCTCGTAGATCCGGGTCGAGCGCGCGCCCGAGCGGCAATAGGCCAGCACCGGCTTTTCCATGTCATCCAGCGCATCGACCATGCCGGTCACGGCCTCGGGTGTCAGGCCCATGCCGCCGACGGGCACGTGAGCGAAATAGAGGCCGGCACCCTCGGCCGCCTGCTTGATCTCGGCAAAGGTCGGCTGACCCGGCTCCTCGCCGTCCGGCCGGTTGCAGACGATGGACTTGAACCCCGCCGCCTTGATCTCGGCGATCTCGTCCGGCGTGATCTGCGGGCTGACGGCATAAAACTCATCGATCGGGCGGATATTCATGACGGTATCCCTGTTGCGTTTGCTACGCAGAAACTAAGAAGATTTTGACGATTTGCAAGTCGGCGGACGGTCTGGCTATTCGAAACGAATTTTTAGCGAAAACCGCTTCGAGCCGCCCGGCGCCACCGGTTCCAGCTCGCCGGCTTCGGCAAGCTTGCGCCGCGAGGTCCAGCGATGGGAGACCGGCTCGATGCCGAGAATATGCGCCGGCGCCTCCTGATTGCGCCAGACCTGCAGGTAAGGCAGCGTCGCCGTATCGACGGAAAGCGTGAAGGAGCGCCCGCCAAGGGCCGCGATCGGGCCGAGCCGGGTCGTCGACCAGCCATCTTCGCCGCGTGCCGCCGGCACGCAGAAGATGCCGTGATCGCCCTCGCCGAACCGCCAGGGCAGCGCGCCCTCGGGCAGCGAGGCGCTTTCGAGCCGCACGCCATCGTCGAAATGCTTCGCGCCGAAATTGATATGATACATCACCATGATCGGCAGCGCCCGGTCGGACCGGTTGATGACCGTGTCGGCGAGCGTCAATTCGCCGGTTGCAGCCTCCAGCGTCCAGCGGCGCTCGATCAGCATCTCGCCGCCATTGGCGGTCTTCACCGGGATCGCGGCAATGCATTCGGCGCCGGCCGGTCCCGTCTCCAGAGACTTGACCACAGCCGCATTGGCGGAGGCGGAGCCGTGCAGCGGATAGAACCGCCCTTCCTCACCCTCCACCGGCTCCGGATGGCGGATATGCTCTGGGCCGCAGGTGAACAAAAAGCCTTCCAGCGAATGGTCGATGCGCGGGTCGCCATCATCCGGAATGGCCCGTTTCGGGGCGATGTCGACGCCCGCCACGACGCAGCCGCCGATATCGAGAACCGATGTCGGATCAAGTTGAAAGGAAGGGCCGTCCGGGATGCTGAAATCGATCATGAGGCGTCCGTCATAAAACCAAATTTAACCACGTTTGCACGATAATGAAACCTGCCGGTTCAGCCGACGTTCATTCTCCAGGGCCTTGAATCCATCCTATGCGAATCCTGCCCAATGCGAATCCGGCAAGGGTTTCGCCGATTATAACGGTCACACGGTCGAAGACATGCGAAAAGCGACATTGTACACCATTCCCTTCTATCTGGCGCTGGCGGCGGTGCCCGCGGTCAGCCCGGCCCATGCGCATGAACCGCTCTACAGGGATGGCCGGCAGATCCTGCTGATCGCGCCCGATGGCGCAATGCTCGACTATGTGCCGGAAGCCGGCAGCGTGGTCTTGAGCCGCGATGCCGATGGCCGCCAGATCCTGCTCGACGCGTATGGAAACCTCGTGGCGACCGAGTTTTATGCTGACGAATATCGTCCCGCCAATGCCGGTTACGATACCGCGTCAGGCTTCGACCGGACGTGGCAAGGCGGCGGCAACTGGGGCGAACGACCGTTCGGCACGAATGGTCACGCCCGCTGGAGCCGCGATTTCGGCAATCAGAACGCCTACCCTCCGCCGCCGTCCAATGATTTTCCTTCAGCGCCGCAAACCG
The DNA here is from genome assembly GCF_021021415.1 of Martelella mediterranea. GTDB lineage: Bacteria > Pseudomonadota > Alphaproteobacteria > Rhizobiales > Rhizobiaceae > Martelella > Martelella mediterranea_C. Next base: position 327,567 of record NZ_JAINWJ010000001.1, read on the forward strand.
TGACGCCCGACCGCCCGGAGCCTAGTGCCCCGGTTGCCAGAACATCGGCAAAGCCGGATATGAATGTCGTCGCGACCCAGGTGTTTCTCGACCGCAAGGGCTTTTCCCCGGGCGTGATCGACGGCCTGATGGGCGACAATGTCAGGAAGGCGCTGGACGCCTATGCCGAGGCCACCGGCGAGCGGCTCAATCCCGTTGCCGACAGCGAAAAGATCATGCAGGCGCTGTCGCTGGAGGGCGGGCTGCCGTTTACCACCTACACCATCACCGCGACGGATGCCGCAGGCCCCTATGTCGCCGCGATCCCGTCCGACTACGCCGAAAAGGCCGAACTGCCGGAGATGTCCTATACATCGGTCTCCGAAATGCTGGCCGAGAAATTCCATATGGACGAGGGTTTCCTGAAAAGGATGAATCCGGATGCCGATTTCTCCCGGCCCGGCACCACGGTCAAGGTCATCAGCATCGGCAAGCCGAAAAAAGCCAAGGTCGAGCGAATCCTCGCGGACAAGGCCCTGAAGCAGTTGCGCGCCTATGATGCCGAGGGCACGCTGATCGCGGCCTATCCGGCCACGATCGGCTCGGCGGACACGCCCTCGCCCTCCGGCACCGTCTCGGTCCAGCGGATCGCGATCGATCCGAACTACACCTATAATCCGCACAAGAACTTCAAGCAGGGCGACAACAACCAGGTGCTGACGATCAATCCCGGCCCGAACGGCCCCGTCGGCAATGTCTGGATCGCGCTCTCGAAGCCGAGCTACGGCATCCACGGCACGCCCGATCCTGACAAGATCGGCAAGACCTCAAGCCATGGCTGCGTGCGGCTGACCAACTGGGACGCCAAGGAGCTGGCCGGCATGGTCTCGCCCGGCGTGACGGTCGAATTCATCGACTGAACCCGTTTGCCACGCCGCATCGCCTTGCGACCTTTGCCATCCGCTGTCAGCGCCCTACATCAAGCGCGGAACAAACGGATGACGAGGGACAATGGCGAAACCGGCAATTTACTGGATCCGCAACGATCTGCGCCTTTCCGACAACCGCGCGCTCGCCGCCGCCCTGGAAGATGGCCGGGCCGTGGTGCCGGTCTATATCCGCGAGGATAACGGCAACGGGCCGCTTGGCGCGGCGCAGGCGTGGTGGCTGGAGCGCTCGCTGGAAAAGCTGACATCCCGCTATGATGCGCTGGGCGCGCCGCTGGTGTTGCGGAGCGGCGACCCGCTGAACGTGTTGCGCGCGTTGATCGAAGAATCCGAGGCCGAGGCCGTGTTCTGGAACCGGCGCTACAGCACCGAAGGCATCCGCGCCGACAAGGCGGTGAAGGCAGCGCTCGGCGAGGACGGGATCACGGTCAGGAGCTTTTCAGGCCAGATCCTGCATGAGCCTTCAAACTTCAAGACCAAATCCGGCGGTCCCTACAAGGTCTACACCCCGTTCTGGAAGGCGTTTTCCGCTGATCAGCATGTGCCCGACGCGGTCGATGCCCCGAAACGTCTTGAAGGCGTATCGAAGACGGTCAAATCCGAGAAGCTGCAGGACTGGAAGCTCTACGAGGCCAGGCCCGACTGGGCGGCGGGCTTTTCCGACATCTGGCAGCCGGGCGAGGATGGCGCGGTGGAGCGGCTCGAACATTTTGTCGAAGATGTCGTGCAGGATTACGCCGAGAAGCGCGACCGGCCGGACCGGCAGGCGACCTCCATGCTCTCCCCGCATCTGGCGCTCGGCGAAATCTCACCGGCGACGGTCTGGCACCGCATCGATGCCGAAAAATCGATCTCTGCGGAAAACAGGAAGAAATTCCTGCAGGAACTCGTCTGGCGCGATTTCTGCCATCACCTGCTGTTCCATGCGCCGGACCTTGCAGAGAAGAACTGGAACGGGCGCTTCGACGATTTTGCCTGGAAGGATGACGAGGACGCGTTTGCGGCCTGGACCCGGGGCGAGACCGGCTATCCGATCGTCGATGCCGGCATGCGCCAGCTCTGGCGCGAGGGCACCATGCATAACCGCGTGCGCATGATCGCGGCCTCCTTCCTGATCAAGGACTTGATGATCGACTGGCGGCGCGGAGAGAAATGGTTTCGCGACACGCTGGTCGATGCCGATCCCGCCTCCAACGCGGCGAACTGGCAGTGGGTCGCGGGCTCGGGCGCGGACGCGGCCCCGTTCTTCCGGATATTCAACCCGGTCCTCCAGGGCGAAAAGTTCGATCCGGCCGGCGATTATGTTCGCGCCTATGTGCCGGAACTGAAGGATATGCCGAAGAAACACATCCACGCCCCGTTCGATGCGCCCGACGACGTGCTCAGCCAAGCCGGCGTGACGCTTGGCAAGACCTACCCGAAGCCGCTCGTCGACCACAAGGCCGCGCGCAAACGCGCACTTTCCGCCTTCGAGGCGATCAAGGAATGAAATGGCTTTGCTCCAAAGCCGAAAGCGGCGAAAACTAAATCCTTGGCAAAGCCCGACCCCGGCGGCACAAGTACGGAAAAATCGAAAGCGAGACCATGACCACGCATTCCTCCGTTATCGACCTGATCGGCAATACGCCGCTGGTGAAGCTCCGCGCCGCCTCGGAGGCGACGGGCTGCACCATTCTCGGCAAGGCCGAATTCCTCAATCCCGGCCAGTCGGTCAAGGACCGCGCAGCACTCTACATCATCCGCGATGCGGAGAGGCGCGGCCTGCTGAAGCCCGGCGGCACGATCGTGGAAGGCACTGCCGGCAATACCGGCATCGGGCTGACCATGGTCGCCAACGCGCTCGGCTACAAGACCGTGATCGTGATTCCCGAGACCCAGGCGCAGGAGAAGAAGGACGCGCTGCGCCTCCTCGGCGCGGAACTGGTCGAGGTTCCCGCAAAACCCTATCGCGACCCGAACAATTACGTAAAACTTTCGGGCCGGCTTGCCGAGAAGCTCGCCAGGGAAAACCCGAACGGCGCGATCTGGGCCAACCAGTTCGACAATGTCGCCAACCGCAACGCCCATATCGAGACCACGGCCGAGGAAATCTGGCGCGACACCGACGGCAAGGTCGACGGCTTCATCTGCGCGGTCGGCTCCGGCGGCACGCTTGCGGGCACGGCGATCGGCCTGAAAGCGAAGAACAAGGACATCAAGATCGGCCTTGCCGATCCGGAAGGGGCCGCGCTTTACGAATTCTATGCCCATGGCGAGTTGAAGAGCGAAGGCGGCTCGATCACCGAGGGCATCGGCCAGGGCCGGATCACCGCCAATCTGGAAGGCTTCACCCCCGATTTCGCCTACCGCATTTCCGACAGCGAGGCGCTGCCGCTGATATTCGATCTGGTAACGGATGAGGGCTTGTGCCTCGGCGGCTCATCGGGCATCAATATAGCGGGCGCCATGCGTCTGGCGCGCGAGCTCGGCCCCGGCCACACCATCGTCACCATATTGTGCGACTATGGCAACCGGTATCAGTCGAAGCTTTTCAGCCCCGAATTCCTGAAGGATAAAGGGCTGCCGCTGCCGCAATGGCTGACCCGAAAAACGGAGATTGCCGCTCCGTTTGAATAGAAAGTAACCCATGCCTGTTGATGCCCTCTACCGCAACGATTTCACCCTGACGAGTTGCGATGCGGTGGTCACTTCAGTGCATGAGAACGGCACGTTCGAGACCGACCGCACCTGTTTTTACGCCACCTCCGGCGGCCAGCCGGGGGATACCGGCATCGCCCGGCGCGCTGACGGCTCGGCGATCGCGCTTGCCGTTACCCGCCATGGCGAGACCAAAGACATCATCCTCCATGTGCCGGCCGAAGGCGAGACGCCGCCCGCCCTCGGCGACAGGCTCCACCTTGAAATCGACTGGCCGCGGCGGCTGAAGCTGATGCGCATGCACACCGCCTGCCACCTGCTTTCCGTCGTCTGTCCCTATCCGATCACCGGCGCATCCGTCGGCGAAGACGAATCCCGCGTCGATTTCGACATGTCGGAAACGATCGACAGGCAAGCAGTCACGGCTGCGATGATGAAGCTGGTTGCCGAAGACCATCCGGTCTATGTGCAGTGGATCACCGATGAAGAGCTGGCCGCCAATCCCGGCATTGTCAAATCGAAGAATGTCCGCCCGCCGATGGGCATGGGCCGGATCTCGCTGATCGCGATCGGCGAGAATGCCAGCGTGGACAGCCAGCCCTGCGGCGGCACCCATGTGCTTTCCACCGACGAGGTCGGCGGCATCCACATCGGCAAGATCGAAAAGAAGGGCCGCGAGAACCGCCGTTTTCGAATACGGTTTGACGCCTAGAGCATCGGGCGAAAAAGTGGAATCCGGTTTTTCGATAACCCGATGCGTCAAAACAAAAAGCTAGAGCATCGCATGAGGAGTGTCGTCAGATGAATTTTGTCGTTTCGCCGGAATGGGTCGAGGAAAGGCTGGGCAAGCCCGGCTTTTCGGTCATCGATGCCTCATGGTATCTGCCGGCCCATAACCGCGACCCGAAGGCCGAATACCTGGCCGGCCATCTGCCGGGCGCGGTGTTTTTCGATCACGACGCGGTTGCCGACACATCCTCCGGCCTGCCGCACACCCTGCCTGCGCCGGAGATGTTTGCCGCCGAAATGGAAGCGCTCGGCGTCGGCAGCGATCACACGATCGTGGTCTATGACGGCCCGGGCTACCTGGCAGCCCCGCGCCTGTGGTGGATGCTCAGGATGATGGGCGCGAGCGACGTCTACGTGCTCGATGGCGGCCTTGACGGCTGGCGCGGCGAAGGCCGCGCCCAGGAGACCGGCGCCCCCGCGCCTCAACCCGCGAAATTCGTGCTCGACTCCAAACCGCACCGCGTCACCTCTTTTGAAGACATGCGCGACATCGTCGCCTCCGGCAGAAGCCAGATCGCCGATGCGCGCAGCGCCGCCCGGTTCGAGGCGGCGGAGCCGGAACCCCGCGCGGGCATGCGCGCCGGCCACATGCCGGGCGCTAAAAGCCTACCATCCTCGTCCTTTGCCGAAAATGGCCGGTTCAAATCGCCCGAAGAGCTTCGCGCCCTGTTCGATGAGGCCGGGATTGACCTTGGGAAACCGGTGGTCACCACCTGCGGCTCCGGCGTCACCGCCGCGATCATCACGCTTGCGCTCGAAACGCTCGACCACACCGACAATACGCTTTATGACGGCTCGTGGTCGGAATGGGGCAGCCGCGATGATACGCCCGTCGCGACCGGAAAGGCCTGAGCGCGATGACGAAAAAGACGACAGCACCGATCCCGGTCCACGTCACCCGGCTTGAAATGACCGCTGCGCCAAAGGCCCATTTGCTGGCGCCGGCGAATCTTCATATCGCGCTGATGCGGGTGCCGGAAATTCCGCTTGCCTATTACCGTTTTCTCTATCGCCAGGTCGGCTCGCGCTGGGAGTGGGTCGACCGGGTGCGCATGAGCGACGAGGACCTTGCCGCCACCATCCACAACGACCGCACCACGGTGACCGTGTTCTATCTGGAAGGCGCGCCGGCCGGCTTTTACGAATACCACCGCGAGGATGACAGCGTCACGCGTCTTGTGCATTTCGGCCTGTTCGAACGCGCGCTCGGCTTTGGCGTCGGCAAGTGGTTCCTGCTTCAGGCGCTGAAGGCGATCTGGGCCGACCAGCCCGAGAAAGTGATCACCGAGACCAACAACCTCGATCACCCGCGCGCGCTCCAGCTCTACCAGCAGTTCGGCTTCTCGCCGGTCTCCACCCATGAAAGCGAAATCGCGCCGTTATCGGATGCCGAGCTTCTGGCATTGGCGCGGCGGTTCTAGTGCCCTTCAGGGGGAGATGACCGGCATGAACCTGCAGACCATTGCTGACGATATCGTGCGCGAGCTCCAGCCGCGCCTCGGCGAGGGCAAGGTGGCGGATTACATTCCCGAACTCGCGAAGGTCGACCCCAATCAGTTCGGCATCGCCATCACAACCGTTGACGGCAAGACCTACCTTGCGGGCGATGCCGAGACACAGTTTTCGATCCAGAGCATTTCCAAGGTGTTCATGCTCACGCTGGCGCTCGGCAAGATCGGCGAGGCGATCTGGAAACGGGTCGGGCGCGAGCCCTCCGGCTCCGCCTTCAATTCGATCGTCCAGCTCGAGCACGAGCACGGCATTCCGCGCAATCCCTTCGTCAATGCCGGCGCGATCGTGGTGACCGATATCGTGCTGGCCGGCCATGCGCCGCGCGAGGCGATCGGCGAATTCCTGCGCTTCATGCATTTCATCGCCAATGACGAGACGCTTTCGATCGACGAGAAGGTCGCGCAATCGGAACAGCGCACGGGCTTCCGCAATTTCGCGCTCGCCAATTTCATGCGCGGCTTCAGGAATATCCACCACCCGGTCGACCACGTGCTCGGCGTCTACTTCCATCAATGCGCGCTGATGATGAACTGCGTCCAGCTTGCCCATGCCGGGCTTTATCTGGCCAATCACGGCACCAATCCGCTGACGGGCTTTTCCGTGGTCTCGCCGCGCAGGGCGCGCCGCATCAACGCGATGATGCTGACCTGCGGCCATTATGACGGTTCCGGCGATTTCGCCTTCCGCGTCGGCCTTCCCGGCAAATCCGGCGTCGGAGGCGGCATTCTGGCGGTCGCGCCCGGCAAGGCCTCGATCGCGGTCTGGTCGCCGGGGCTGGATGCGACCGGCAACCCGGCGCTCGGTTCGGTCGCGCTCGAAATGCTGGCGGCGCGCACCGGCTGGTCGGTTTTTGCGGGTTGAACCTTTCGGTGTAAACGGGCATTCCCTTTGAGCGCGTCCAGGAAAAGTGGATACCGGTTTTCCGTCCGGACGAGCGGAAAACAAAAGGTTAGAGCCGGTTCGCGATTCAACGAAAAGCAAACAGGCTCTAGCAAACCAAGCGCCCGGAGCGATGATGAACGAACTGGCTGACGATACCCTGCCCGATGCCTTCCAGGCATTGTTCGCCGATGCGCCCTCCTCCGTCGGTTTCGGCAAACTGCGCAAGCGGCTGCTCAGGCAGGTGCGCCAGGCGATCGCCGATTTCGACATGCTGAAGGGGCAGAAGCGCTGGCTGGTGGCGCTGTCGGGCGGCAAGGACAGCTATGGTCTGCTTGCCGTGCTGCTGGAGCTGAAATGGCGCGGCCTGCTGCCGATCGACATCATCGCCTGCAATCTTGATCAGGGTCAGCCGAATTTTCCCAAGCACGTGCTGCCGGATTACCTCACGAAGGTCGGCGTTCCGCACCGGATCGAATATCGCGACACCTATTCGATCGTCACCGAGAAACTGGCTCCCGGCTCCACCTACTGCGCGCTCTGTTCGCGGCTGAGACGCGGCAATCTCTACCGGATCGCGCGCGAGGAGGGCTGCGATGCGCTGGTGCTCGGCCACCATCGCGAGGATATTCTCGAAACCTTCTTCATGAACCTGTTCCATGGCGGCAAGCTCGCCACCATGCCGGCGAAACTGCTGAACGATGAAGGCGATCTGATGGTGCTGCGCCCCCTCGCCTACGCCGCCGAGGACGATCTCGCCCGGTTTGCCGAGGCGATGCGGTTTCCGATCATCCCCTGCGATCTCTGCGGCTCGCAAGACGGACTGGAGCGCAATGCCATGAAGCAGATGCTGGCGGACATGGAAGCGCGCATGCCCGGCCGCAAGGATGTGATGCTGCGGGCGCTTTCAAGCGTCAATCCCTCGCATCTTCTGGATCCCTCGCTGTTCGATTTTTCCGGGCTAACCGCCACTAGACGATAGCTGGGAATTTCAGGCCTCCGCGATTTGTGACAGAACGGCAAAACTTTTCGGCCGCCCGGCGAAAAGCGCCGGTTTTGCGCCGCCACGTCTTGCCGTTTGTCCGTGGCGGTGCCACAAAAGGCCAACCCCGGCTCGTCGCGCACTCCCCGGCGCAGTTGAAGGCAATCCGGGTTTTCGAAATTGCGCATCATTGCCCACGGCAATCCACATGATGCGCCAAAGACAAGAGGTGATGTCTTGGAAAAAGCAGAAATCGGACTGATCGGGCTCGGAGTGATGGGCTCCAACCTCGCCCTCAACATTGCCGAGAAGGGCAACAGGATCGCGGTCTACAACCGCACGGCCGACAAGACGCGCGCATTCTACGCCGGCGCCGGCGAACTGCAGAAGAACATCGTCCCGACCGAGACGCTTTCTGATTTCGTCGCGGCCATCCGCCCGCCGCGTCCGATCATCATCATGATCAAGGCCGGCGATCCTGTTGACGAGGAAATGGAAAAGCTGCGTCCCTATCTCGGCAATGGCGACATCATCATCGATGCCGGCAACGCCAATTTCCACGACACCCGCCGCCGCTTCAAGGAGCTTGACGGCACCGGCCTGACCTTTATCGGCATGGGCGTGTCGGGTGGCGAGGAAGGCGCGCGTCATGGTCCCTCGATCATGGTCGGCGGCACCGAGGACAGCTACAAGCGCGTCGAGAAAGTGCTGACCTCGATCTCCGCCAAATTCGACAACGACCCTTGCTGCGCCTGGCTCGGACCTGATGGCGCCGGTCATTTCGTCAAGACCATCCATAACGGCATCGAATATGCCGACATGCAGATGATCGCCGAAATCTACGGCATCCTGCGCGACGGCTGCGGCATGGATGCCAACGACATCGCCAACGTCTTCGGCGAGTGGAACAAGGGCCGCCTGAACTCCTTCCTGATCGAGATTACCGAGAAGGTGCTGCGCGCCGCCGATCCGGAAACCGGCAAGGCCATGCCTGACGTGATCGTCGATGCCGCCGGCCAGAAGGGCACCGGCCGCTGGTCCGCGATCGAGGCCCAGCAGCTTGCCGTGCCCGCCACCGTGATCGAGGCGGCCGTTGCCGCCCGCTGCATCTCCGCCATGCGCGGCGAGCGCGCCGCTGCCGAGCCGATGTTCAACAAGGAAGAGCTTTCCTTCGGCATCGAAGCCGGCCCCTGGCTCAACCGCGATCTTGAACTGGCGCTGTTCGCCGCCAAGATCGCGGCTTACGCCCAGGGCTTCGATGTGATGGCGTCTGCCTCCGAGGAATATGGCTGGAACCTGCCGATGCCGGAAATCGCCCGCATCTGGCGCGCCGGCTGCATCATCCGCTCGCAGTTCCTGGACGAGATCACCAAGGCATTCTCCGATACCCCGGATGTCGCCAACCTGATCGTGACGCCGGCCTTCTCCGAGATGGTCAATGAGTGCATGCCGTCGCTGCGCCGGATCGTGTCGGCGGCAACCGCCGCCGGCCTGCCTGTTCCGGGCCTTGCCTCGGCGCTCACCTATTTCGATGCCTATCGCCAGTCGCGCGGCACCGCCAACCTGATCCAGGCCCAGCGCGATTTCTTCGGCGCCCATGGCTTCGACCGTCTCGACGGCCTCGATATCCATCACGGCCCCTGGGGCAGCGGCGCGGCCTGAGCCGGCCGCAAGGCGTAGCAAATTAGAAAATCGGAAAGCCCCGGCGACGGGGCTTTTTTCGTATTCCCGGGTGAGCCTCAGGCGGAACGGGTCTTCTGCCTTCGGTCGGTTTCGGGTTGATAGGTGCACACGCGGTTGCGGCCGCTGTTCTTGGCATCATAGAGCGCCTTGTCGGCATGTTCTATGACCTGGAACACGGAGAGGGCCGAAGCGTTCGCTTCGGCGACCCCGATGCTGACCGTCACGGTGACCTCCTCCGTCACCGCCTGGAAGCGCTCTTCCATGATCTGAAGCCTGATATCCTCGGCGATGCGCTGGGCATTGTGCAGCGTGGCTTCCTTGACCACCACGCAGAATTCCTCCCCGCCATAGCGCACCACCAGATCGAAGCCGCGCATGCGTCCGCGGACAACCTCGGCAAGCCGGCGCAGAACCCTGTCGCCAAAGGCATGGCCGTGAATGTCGTTCAGGGATTTGAAGCCATCGATATCTATCATCAGGACGGCGAAGGGATGACGCTCCGCTTCGGCGGCGACCTGCCGGTCGAACGCCTCAAGCGCCCGTCTGTTCTTGAGGCCGGTCAGCGGATCGCGTTCCGCCTCGCGCTTGTAGGCGCGATACTCGGCCTCGCGACGATCCTCCATGGCAAGCAGATAGCCGAGGATCATGGTTCCGAGCAGATTGCGGATAATGAGCGCCGGCGTTGTCGACGATACCAGCGGCACGGGCGCGAAAACGCCCGCAACCAGTGACAACGACAGCAAAAGCCCCAGAATGGCAAGGCCGATGGGGTCGCGTCGCCCGCCGCTAAGCCGCGCATAGACAAGACCGATCACCGCGGCAAGCGCAATGGCGACACAGCCGGCAAGCGCGCCCGCACCGCCAATATTAACACGCATCGCGATGGTCAGGGCGGATGCGATCAAAGCGGCGAGCGGACCGCCGAAGAGCGCCGCAAGCGCAACCATGGCCGTCCGGATATCAAGGATGACGCCCGGCACGACCTCGAGCGGATTGGCCATAGCGACCACCGCACCGAATCCGAACAGAAGACCGATCGCCAGCGATGAACGGACGATTGAAAAGCGTGCGCGCCGGATCAACCTATAGGCGAGCACGATGAGGGCCGCCATGCCGACCTTTTCAAGCATGGCAATGACGATTTCCAGATTCTCAAGCATCGCGTCCTGAACCGCCAGGTCTTTCTTTAATCTTCGAAGCCGCTAAAACACAGCCATCGAGTTTCAACAACAAGGCCCGCATCTCGCTGAAGGGCGCCGTCGGAGCAAGGAATGTCCGATACATATCGCTCCGCCGCAAAGTTGGTAGGGTTAACGCTGGACCAGCGCAACTTAAGTTCCTACTTTGCGGCCGGTTTTGCTTCATCCGGCCCGACGTTGGAGCCAGGCTGTTGTCAAAATGCACCTGTCATGGTTCCCGCTTTCAGGACAAACACCGATGTCATCATTCGTCATACCCTCTCCGCCCGCCGTGACCCTGCCCGTCAGAGGCAGTGCAAGCACATTTCCCGTTCGCCGGGTCTATTGCGTGGGTCGCAACTACGCCGCACACGCGGTGGAAATGGGCCATGATCCCAGCCGCGAAGCGCCGTTCTTCTTCCAGAAGAACCCCGACAATCTCGTCGCCCACGGCAAACCCTTTCCCTATCCCGTCCAGTCGCGGAACGTCCACCACGAGGTTGAGTGTTTCGTTGCCCTGAAAAATGGCGGCGCCGATATCAGCGTCGGTGAGGCCCTGGAGTGTGTATACGGTTATGGCGTGGCTGTGGATTTCACCCGGCGCGACATTCAGGACGAAGCCAAGGCGAAATCGAGGCCGTGGGAAATGGCCAAAGCCTTCGAGGGTTCCGCGCCCGTCTCCGCAATCGCGCCCGCCGCCGAAATCGGCCACCCCGCGCGCGGCGCGATCAGCCTTGTGCGCAACGGCACGGTGGTCCAGAACGGCGATCTCTCGCAGATGATCTGGAAGACCGCAGAAATCATCGCCGAGCTTTCCCGTTATGTGCGCCTTGCCGCCGGCGACGTCATCCTCACCGGCACGCCCGCGGGCGTTGGACCGGTCGAGCGCGGTGATCGCATTGCGTGCACCATCGAGGGCGTTGGAGAGCTTGCATTCGAGGTAATCTGATATAGTGTCTGTCTGCGTTTGAGAGGAGATAGACGTGCCGCTTTACAACCTCGCCGATAAACGGCCGCAGTTGCCGCCTGAAGGCAGATTCTGGATCGCTCCCGACGCGTCGGTGATCGGCGACATCATCGTCGGCGAGGATGTCGGCATCTGGTTTGCCGCCGTGCTGCGCGGCGACACCGAGCCGATCACCATCGGCAGGGGCAGCAATATCCAGGATGGGGTCATCATCCATACCGACTTTGGATTCCCGACCACGATCGGCGAAGGCTGCACCATTGGCCACCGCGTGATCCTGCATGGCTGCACGATTGGCGACAACAGCCTTGTCGGCATGGGGGCCACGATCCTGAACGGCGCGACGATCGGCCGCAACTCGCTGGTCGGCGCCAATGCGCTGGTGACCGAGGGGAAATCCTTTCCCGACAACAGCCTGATCGTCGGATCGCCGGCCCGCGCCGTGCGCGAACTCGATGCCGATGCCATCGCCGGCCTTCGTCAGTCGGCCGAAAACTACATCGCCAACTGGAAGCGTTTCAGCCGCGATCTCGGGCCGGCGGAGTCCCGGACGTCATGATGCTGCGACGCGTAGCGAGCCTGTCGAGCACGGACCAGTTGCTCGACGAGCAGATTGAACTCAACCTGAGAAAACGGGGTGTGCTGCTTCGCTTCACGCGCCCGCTCGAGCGCCGCTTCGTGGAGGAGATGCATCGCAGCCGCCACCGCCAGCTCGTCTGGGCGGGCGCGATCGGCATCTTGGTGATTGCGGGTTTTGCCTTTATCGATCTGATTTATCGGGAAGAATTGCTGGCCCGCATGACCCTGATCAGATCCGGCGTTGTTCTGGCCTTGCTGTCAGCGCTAACAGTTTTGATCATGCGCGATCTCGACACCCGCCTTCCGGGTTGGATTTCGGTTTTCGGCGTCGCTGTCTCGGCGATCGGCACCGGGCTGATGCTGAAGACGCCCGGCAACCCGATCGTGGAATTCGAACCTTACACTTTTATTCTGCTGGCCATCGTCGGCAATATCGCGCTGCCGCTGCGCACGTCACAGGCCGTAGTTGCCGCCTCGGTCAACTTCGCCATCGCCGCCTTCTTCATTCTTCCGCTGCCGACACTGCTGCCGATGGAAAAGGCCTCTCCGCTGATCTTTCTCGGCGTGACAAGTCTGCTCACTTTGCTGGCGAGCTATCGCATCGAGTCGGTCGAGCGGAAGGTGTTCCTCCTCTATCTGCGGGAAAAGGTCTATGCCGACGCGCTCTATGCCAAGTATCGCTCGCTCAACGATATCTCGAACACGGATGCGCTCACCGCGCTCGCCAACCGCCGCCTGTTCGACGATTTCCTGAAACAGAGCTGGACGGCAGCAGCGGAGGCGGACCAGCCGCTGAGCATGCTGATGATCGATATCGATCACTTCAAAGGCTATAACGATACCTACGGTCATCCCGCCGGCGACGAATGTTTGAAACGGGTCGCCGCCGCGCTCAAGGCATCGACCCGGTCCGACGAGGATCTTCCCGCCCGCTTCGGCGGCGAGGAATTCGCACTGGTGCTGCCGAACAGCGACGAAGATGCGGCCCTTGCCCTCAGCGACCGTATTCATGACGCGATCGCAGATCTCGCCATCCCGCACGCATCGAGTCCGAGCAAGCGGCTGTCGGTCAGCATCGGCATCGCCGTCGAGCATCCGGCGACGACCCAGCACGATTCGCGCAACCTCTTGATCAGGGCCGACCGGGCGCTTTATGCCGCCAAGCGCGCGGGCCGCAATTGTACGCAGGTCGACCTCTCCATGGATCCCGCTCCGGAATTTGCCGACAATGCCGCGAAGGCCGCGAAGGCCGCCCTGCGAAACTGAGCTCGCATAGACGGCATCATGCCTCGCCGGCAGCGCATTCCGCGCATAACCCACGCATTTCCACGGTCATGGCGCCGGGCCGGAACCCTTTCGACCGCGCCAACTCGCCAAGCGCGTCCTCGATATCGTGGGCATGAAACTCGATCACCGCGCCGCAGCCCTCGCAAATCGCGAAGGCCGTCATGCCGTGATGGCTGCAATCCTGATGCGGATGGGCGCAGGCGACATAGGCGTTCAGGCTCTCCAGCCGATGGACCAGCCCGGCCTCGGTGAGTTTTTCAAGCGCGCGATAGACCTGCAGCGGCGCTTTGAAGCCGTGATCGCGCAGCCGGTCCAGAATGGTATAGGCGCTGATCGGCGCCTCGCTGCCGCTGAGGCAGTCGAACACCAGCGCCTGGTTGCGTGTCAGCTTTTCGTCGGGCCTTTTCATCTCGTCCCTCGTTTTCATCGCGGCCGCCTTGCCGCTTCGGGCACCAGCGTCACCAGAAAGATCAGCATGGCGGCCACCACGATCGAAGGACCGGATGGCGTGTCATAATAGAGCGAGGAATATAATCCCGCCACCACGCTCACAACCCCGATCAGCGATGCGAACACCGCCATCATCTCCGGCGTGCGCGCGAAGCGGCGGGCGGTGGCGGCCGGCACGATCAGGAGCGAGGTGATCAGCATGATGCCGACGATCTTCATCGCGATCGCGATCACCAGCGCCATCAGCAGCATGAAGATGAAGCGCACCGTCTCCGGCCGCATGCCCTCGGCCTGGGCGATCTCGGGCGAGACCGTCGCTGCCAAAAGCGGTCGCCACAGGCCCGCGACGGCCGCGACCACCACCAGCCCGCCGAGCCAGATCGTGGCGATATCGGTACGGGTTACCGAGAGGATGTCGCCGAACAGGAAGCTGATCAGATCGACCCGGATCCAGGTCAGGAACGATACGATCACCAGGCCGATCGCCAGCGTGGAATGGGCGAGGATGCCGAGCAGGCTGTCGGTGGAGAGCGCCCGCCGCCGCTCCAGCATGATCAGCATCACCGAGACGATGGTGGCCACCACGAACACGCTGAGCGTCAGGTTGACCGTGAACAGCAGCGACAGCGCCACGCCGAGCAGGGCCGAATGCGCCATGGTGTCGCCGAAATAGGCCATCTTGCGCCAGATGATGAAGCAGCCGAGCGGACCCGCCATCAGCGCGACACCGATGCCGGCGACCAGAGCGCGGACGAAGAAATCGTCAAGCATGTTCCTGCGCCTCGTGATGATGGCCGTCATCGGGATGGCAATGTTCGGTGACCGAGCCATCGGCATGGCGCACCTTGCCATCGGGCAGATGGGTATGATCGTGATCATGGCGATAGAGCGCGAGCGCGCCATCGCCGCGGGCGCCGAGTAGCGACTGATAGGCCTCGCTTCCGCTCACGACCTCCGGCGTACCGGTGCAGCAGACATGGCCGTTGAGACAGACGACCGTATCGGTCCGCGCCATCACCACATGCAGGTCGTGCGAGATCATCAATATGCCGCAGCCCTGGCGTTCCCGGATGCGCGAGATCAGAGCGTAAAGCGCGATCTCGCCGGCATGGTCGACGCCCTGCACCGGCTCGTCCAGCACCAGCAGGTCGGGCTTGCGGGCAATCGCACGCGCCAGCATCGCGCGCTGGAACTCGCCGCCGGACAGCGTCTGGACTTCGGTCCTTGCGAGATGGGCGATGCCGACCTCCTCCAGCGCTTCGGCGATCGCGTCGGCTGGGAGCGGCCCGGTCAGGGTCATCAAGCGACGCACCGTCAGCGGCAGGGAATGGTCGATGGCAAGCTTTTGCGGCACATAGCCGACGGTCAGCCCCGCGGCGCGCTCGACGCTGCCCTCATCGGGCGCGAGAACTCCGAGCGCCATCCGCGCGCTGGTAGATTTGCCCGCGCCATTCGGCCCGATCAGGGTGACGATCTCGCCGCGGCGCACGCTGAAGCCCACGCCGCGCACGAGCCACCTTCCATTGCGGTGGAGCCCGGCATTGTCGAGCGAGACCAGCAGGTCATTCGAGTGCATTTTTTCAAAACTCCGTCTTGTCCGCGTCTATGGCATACGTTATAGCGTAACGCAATTGATGTAATAACATTACGTCGAACTGCAATCCCCGGGCTTCCCGCCTTCGAAAAGAATGAGGATCTCATGAAAACGTCCCGCCTGCTTCTCCTCACGACGGCCGCGATGGCCCTCGCCCAGACCGCAGCGGCAGAAGATGCCCTCAAGGTCGTGACGTCGATCAAGCCGCTCTATTCGCTGACGACCGCGCTTACCGCGGGAACCGCGACCGAAACGACGCTTCTGGTGAAGGGCGCCGCCTCGCCCCACACCTACAGCATGACGCCATCCGAGGCGCGCGCGCTCCAGAATGCCGATGTCGTGTTCTGGATCGGTCCGGCGCTGGAGCATTTTCTCGACAAGCCGCTCGACGCGCTCGGCGGCAATGCCGAGATCGTGGAACTGGAAGACGCCCCCGGCGTGGAGACGCTGGCCCCGCGCGAAGGCGGCGCTTTCGATGCGCATGACCATGATCACGAAGGCCATGATGAAGACGGGCACGACCATGCCGACCATGATCACGAAGCCGGTCATGACGATCACCATGACCACGGCGAAGTCGACCCGCATATGTGGCTTGACCCGATGAATGCGAAGGCCTTTGCCGCCGCGATGGCGGAAACGCTGTCGGAAAACGACCCCGCCAACGCCGAGATCTATGCCGACAATGCCGAAAAGCTCGACGCCCGGCTCGATGCGCTGACGACCGACATTCAGGCCCAGATCGACGCCGTGAACGCCAAGCCCTATGTCGTCTTCCACGATGCCTACCACTATTTCGGCCATCGCTTCGGCATCGAGGCCGCGGGTTCGATCACCGTTAACCCCGAAGCCCCGCCGAGCGCACAGCGCATCCGCGAAATCCACGACAAGCTGACCGAACTGGGTGCTGCCTGCGTCTTCTCCGAGCCGCAGTTCCCGCCGAAGATCGTCGACACGGTGATCGAGGGCACGGATGCCCGCACCGGCGTTCTCGATCCGCTGGGCGCGGGCCTGGAGGACGGACCGGATCTCTATTTCCTGCTTCTGGAAAACCTCGCCGGCAATCTCTCCGACTGCTTTGTGGCCGAGTAATCCGCCATGAAGGCATTGCCCCGGGCGCGCATGGCCGGGGCGATGTGGCCTGCGGGCGAGTAGTGCCCCCGCAGGCCTTTTTTTGTCCGCCGGTCCGGGACCCGGCTACTTCTGCCGTTCCGGTCCCTTGCGTTCGGCCGATTTCGCCCAGAGATTGATGTCGGCCTCGCGAGCATATTTGTCGATTTCGGCAAGTTCCGCCTCGGTGAAATCGGGATTATCGAGGGCCTTCACGCAATCGAGCACCTGTTCGGGACGGCTTGCGCCAATCAGCGCGGTGGTGACCCGCCCGCCGCGCAACACCCAGGCCAACGCCATCTGTGCCAGCGTCTGGCCGCGCCGCTCGGCGATCGCGTTCAACGCCCGGATATGCTCAAGCGTGTCCTCGCGCAGGAATTCATGGCGCAGCGATTTGCCCTGCGCCGCCCGACTGTCATCGGGAATGCCTTTCAGATATTTCGACGTCAGCATGCCCTGGGCCAGCGGCGAGAACACGATCGAGCCGAGCCCGAGTTCCTCGAGCGTATCCAGCAGACCGTCCTCCTCCACCCAGCGATTGATCATCGAATAGCTCGGCTGGTGAATGACGAAGGGCGTCTTCAGTTCCTTCAGGATCTTGTAGGCCGCGCGGGTGCGTTCGGAGTTATAGGAAGAAATTCCCACGTAAAGCGCCCTGCCCGACCGCACGATCTGATCGAGCGCCATCATGGTCTCCTCCAGCGGCGTGTCGGGATCGAAGCGGTGGGAATAGAAGATATCGACATAGTCGAGGCCAAGCCGTTTCAGGCTCTGATCGCAGGAGGCCAGCAGGTTCTTGCGGCTGCCCCACTCGCCATAGGGCCCGTCCCACATGCCATAGCCGGCCTTGGAGGAGATGATCAGTTCGTCGCGCAGGCCGGAAAATTCGTTGCGCAGAATATCGCCGAAGGCCTTTTCGGCGGAGCCGGGGGGCGGGCCGTAATTATTGGCGAGATCGAAATGGGTGATGCCGGCATCAAACGCGGTCTGGCAGATCGCCACCTTGCGGGCGCGCTCGGTATCGTCGCCGAAATTGTGCCACAGGCCGAGCGAAATCGCCGGCAGCTTGAGCCCGGACGCGCCGCAGCGGTTGTATTTCATCGTATCGTAGCGGGTCTTCGAGGGTGTCCAGCGCATCATATCCTCCTGCCTGAAGACGGCCGGGACGGCCCGGCCATGAAAAAGGCGGCAGAACGCCGCCTCTTGCGATTCGATTATAGGCAAGGCGGGCGCAAAGCGCCACGCCCTACCGCAGCAGCGCCCTGGCCGCCTCCGCATCCAGCGCCGCCGGCTGGGTGCAGGTGGTGGAAAGCGGGACGAAGGCGCCGGTCTCCCCGGACTTCAGGATCGCGGCCATGACGTCGACGCCGTGCAGCGCGCGGGCGAGCGAGCAGCGGGCATCGCGGCCCTCGATCAGCGCCACCGCCATATCGGCCAAGCCGGCCGTGCGGTAATTGGCGCGCTCGCCCTGATTGGGCTTGCCGAAGGGGTGATCCTGGCTGTCGAGCTCGGATGTCTTGCCATCGCGGCCCGCCGCCTCGACCTTGCCGCCGAAGAAGTTGGGGTCGGGCACGAACAGCGTTCCCTCGGTTCCGTAAAGCTCCATGTTCGAATGACGGTGCACCCACACATCCCAGCTTGCGGAAAGCGAAATGGTCGCCCCGTTCTGAAATTCCAGAAGCGCATGGATATTGGTCGGCGTCTTTACCGGGATGATCTCGCCGCGGCGCGGTTCGGAGGTGATGGTGCGGGTCTCGTTCGCCATCGAGGTCAGCGCCGCCACCTGTTTCACCGGGCCGATCAGGTTGATCAGATTGGCGATGTAATAGGGGCCGAGATCGAGCACGGGGCCGCCGCCGGGCAGGAAGAAGAAATCCGGATTGGGATGCCACATCTCCATGCCCGGGCTCATCACGTGGCAGGTGCCGGAGGTCACCCGGCCGATGCCGCCCTCGTCGATATATTTGCGGGCGCGCTGGTGGGCGCCGCCCAGAAACGTGTCCGGCGCGCAGCCGACCGAAAGCCCCTTTTCGGCGGCGATCCGGCCGAGCTCCTTGCCCTCGTCGACGGAAAGCACCAGCGGCTTTTCCGAATAGACGTGCTTGCCCGCCTCGAGAATCCGCTTCGACATCTCGTAATGCGCGCCCGGAATGGTGAGGTTGACGATCACGTCAAGCTCGTCGTTCTGGAGCAGTTCGTCGACGCTCTGTGCCGTCACGCCGTATTCCTCCGCGCGCGCGGTGGCCGGCGCCGGATTGATGTCGGCGCAGGCGAGCACCTTGAGGCCGCGAAACAGCGGCGCGAGAGAAAAATAGGTCGCGGAAATATTGCCGCATCCAAGGATGCCGACACCAAGTTCGCTGGTCATGAATGCCTCGTTCAGAAAGACTGGAAGGATGCGATCGACCGCTCGATAAGCCGGTCGATATCGTTCGGATTGTCGTGCTCGACGATGTAGTGGCGGATCGGCAGCGGCTTCAGGACGCCCATCAGACCCTTCCAGTCGACCGTGCCGTGGCCGACATCGGCCCAGCCATCCTCATTCTCGTTTTCGCCCGGCTCGGCGATATCCTTGACATGGACGGCGCTGAGGCGATCCTTGAACGTCTCGATCCAGTGCAGCGGATCGGCGCCGCCGCGAATGACCCAGGCGATATCGGCCTCCCAGGCAAGCGAGGGTCCGCCTTCCATCAGATGCGTCATCGGCACGCTGCCATCATCAAGGGCGGCAAATTCGAAATCGTGGTTGTGCCAGCCGAACACGAGGCCGGCATCGCGCATGGGCGCGCCGGCCTTTTCCAGCCGGGCCCCGAAATCGCGCCAGCCGTCAGCCGTTTTCGGACGGTCATCCGGCATCAGGAAGGGGCAGAACACGCTGTCCATATTCAGCGCCGATGTGATCTCGAGCACGCGTTCGGGCTCGTTTTCCAGCATGTTGAGGCTGAAGTGACCGGTCGGCATGGCAAGCCCGATCGCCGCCAGATCGGAGGAAAGCCGGTCGAGCGCTGCCTGGTCGAGATCGTTATAAAGCGCGCCGTAGCCCTCGACTTCAGCGTAACCCGCTGCCGCGAGTTTCTTGAAGATGGTCGAAAACGGCTGGTAGTTGCGCGCGCTGTAAAGCTGGAATCCTAGTTTTGTCATCTGTTTCCTCCGGCTGCCGCCATCGATCCGACCGGCAGGCCCTGTCTGTTATTCATGCCGCGCGGAATGCCCCGTCGCGGCCTTGCTTCAAAGCCGCAGTTCGGTCTTCGCATCGAAGACCGAGGCAAGCGGAATATCAAAGGCGAAGCGGATCTTCTGGCCGACCTTGTAGCGGACATTGCCGTTGACCCTGACCGTGATCAGATGGCCTGCATGTTTCAGCCACAGCAGGCTGTCAGCGCCCATCGGCTCCTCAAGGTCGACGGTCGCCTCGTGCACTTCGAGGTTTTCCTCCGACAGCGCCTTGTCGATGACGATATGTTCCGGCCTGACGCCGAGCGTCACCTTGCCGGATTCCGGCAATTCGCCATTGGCATCATAGCCTTCGAGCGAGAAGTCGACGTCATTGGTGCGGAACACCGGCTTGCCGTTCTCGCGGCGCAGTTCGCCATCCATGAAGTTCATCGGCGGCGAGCCGATGAAGCCGGCGACATAGCGATTGACCGGGCGGTTGTAGATCGTGGTCGGCTCGTCAAGCTGCTGGATAACGCCGCCGCGCATGATCGCGATCCGGTCGGCCAGCGTCATCGCCTCGATCTGGTCGTGGGTCACGTAAACCATCGTGTTTTCAAGCGATTGGTGAAGCCGCTTGATCTCCACCCTCAACTCCGACCTGAGCTTCGCGTCGAGGTTCGACAAGGGCTCGTCGAACAGGAACACATCGACATCGCGCACCAGCGCACGACCGATCGCGACGCGCTGGCGCTGCCCGCCGGAAAGCTCGGCAGGCTTGCGTTTCAGGAGCGGCTCGATCTGCAGGATTTCGGAGGCGCGCTTGACGCGCTTGTCGATCTCAGCCTTCGGCACCTTGGCGACCTGCAGGCCGAAGGACAGGTTCTTTTCAACCGTCATCTGCGGATAGAGCGCGTAGGACTGGAACACCATGCCGATGCCGCGATCCTTCGGCTCCAGCCAGGTGACGTTCTTGTCCTTGATGAAGATCTGGCCGCCGGTGACGTCCAGCAGCCCGGCAATGCAGTTCAAAAGCGTGGACTTGCCGCAGCCGGACGAGCCGAGCAACACCAGGAACTCGCCGTCATGGATATCGAGATCGAGGTTCTTGAGGACGTCGATCGCTCCGAAGGAGAGCGAGAGGTCCTTGATGGAAACACTGGTATTCATCATTTACCCTTTCACCGCGCCGGCGGCGATGCCGCGCACGAAAAGCGGTCCGGAAACGAAATAGACGGCGAGCGGGACAAGGCCGGTCAGAAGGGTCGCCGCCATGTTGACATTGTACTCCTTCACGCCCTGCACCGCGTTGACGATGTTGTTGAGCTGGACCGTCATCGGATAGTTCTGCTGGCCTGCGAAGATCACGCCGAACAGGAAGTCGTTCCAGATGCCGGTGGTCTGGATGATCATGCCGACGACGAAGATCGGCAACGACATCGGCAGCATGATCTTGAAGAAGATCTGCCAGAACCCCGCGCCATCGACGCGCGCCGCCTTGAACAATTCCTCCGGCAGCGAGGCGAAATAGTTACGGAACAACAGCGTCAGGATCGGCATGCCGAAGATGGTGTGCACCAGCACGATGCCGGGAAGCGTCGAGAACAGGTGCAGTTCGCGCAAAATGATCACCAGCGGATAGAGCATCACCTGATAGGGGATGAAGGCGCCGAACAGGAGCACGGTGAAGAAGAACTCCGAGCCCTTGAAGCGCCAGTTGGCAAGCGCATAGCCGTTGACCGAGGCGACCGCGATCGAGATGATGATGCCGGGCACGGTGATCTTGACCGAGTTCCAGAAACCGACGCTGATGCCTTCGCAATAAAGCCCGGTACAGGCCCCGCTCCAGGCCTTGACCCAGGGTTCGAAGGTGATTTCCACCGGCGGGGCGAAGATGTTGCCCATGCGGATTTCCGGCATGCCCTTCAACGAGGTCACGATCATCACGTAAAGCGGGATCAGATAATAGACCGCGGCCACGAACAGGATGGAATAGAGAATGATCCTGGAGGGGGCGAGCCGGCGTTTCGGACGCGGACCCGCAGGTCCGTTCAAAGCGATGTCAGCCATGTTGCTACCTCTTCTTGCCTCTGAATTCCATCAGTGCCCAGGGCACGAGGATGATGAACACAGTGACCAGCATGACGGTGGAGGCCGCCAGCCCCTGCCCGATATTGCCGCGCTGGAACATCAGGTCGTAGACATATTTCGCCGGCACTTCGGAGGCGAAGCCGGGTCCCCCTTGCGTCATGGCGACGACAAGGTCGTAGACCCGGACGATGCCGGAGGCGACGATCACCAGCGTGGTGACGAACACGCCGCGCATCATCGGAATGACGATGAAGATATAGGTGCGCCATGCCGGAATGCCGTCGATCTTCGAGGCCTTCCAGATTTCGCCGTCAATGCCGCGGAGCCCCGCCAGCATCAGCACCATGACGAGGCCCGTGCCCTGCCACAGCCCGGCGATCACGAGCGCGTAAATCACGGTGTGCTTGTTGCCGAGCAGCGCGAGATTGCCGCCGGGAAGCCCGAGTTCATCGAGAAATTTCGGCAGGCCGAGGCCGGGATCGAGAATCCATTGCCAGACCAGACCGGTCACGATGAAGGAAAGCGCGAAGGGATAGAGGAAGATGGTGCGAAAGGTGTTTTCGAAGCGGATCTTCTGGTCGAGCAGCGTTGCCAGAATGAAGCCCACGACGAAAGAGAAGATCAGGCTGAGGCAGCCATAGATCAGCAGATTGCCGATCGCGACATTCCAGCGCGTGGTGCCGAACAGGCGATCATACTGGGCAAGGCCGACGAAGTTCTCGCTCGGCAGAAGCCTTGAATCGGTGAATGAATAGATGACCGTCCAGGCGGTGCAACCGATGAAGATGACCACCGCGGTGAGCATCATCGGTATGGCCGCGATCTTGGCGTTCAGGTTCTTGAACAGACCCATCGGACGGCGAGCGACATCAGCCATTGCTGCTCCCCTCACGAGATTGGTGCAGAAAGAAAGGCGGAGCGGGCAAACCCGCCCCGCCGCTCAACCGGGCAAATTACATTGCCTGTTCGATGATTTCCTTCTGCCGCTCCATGGCTTCATCGACCGACATGTCGGAGGAGAAGAATTCGAGCGCGAGGTCGGTGATCTGACCCTGCGTATCGGAATCGAGCAACTGCTCGGTCGACGGCAGCACGTTTTCCGGGTTGGCGAGAATCTCGATACCCTTCTTCATGCAGGCATTGGCGGCTTCCAGATCGACATCGCCACGCACCGGCAGCGAGCCCTTGACCAGATTGAACTCAACCTGGGTTTCGGGCGAGACCAGCATCGAGGCGAGCTCGAGCTGGGCGGCCGTGATTTCCGGATCATCCGTCTTCGGGAAGTAGAAGGCATCGCCGCCGGTATCCAGAACCGGGTTGTTGCCGAGGCCCGGCAGGCAATCATAGTCGACGCCGGCTTCCTGGCCGGCCTGGGCGAATTCGCCCTGCGCCCAGTCGCCCATGATCTGGGCCGCGGCATCGCCCTGGATCACCATATTGGTGGCGACGTTCCAGTCGCGGCCGGAATAGGCATCATCGACCATGTCGCGGGCCTGCGCGAAGGCTTCCCAGATGGCGCGGTTTTCATCGCTCATCACCGCTTCGGGATCCTTGTCGCCATTGACGGCGAGATAGTTGTCGACGCCGCCGATCGCGACCTGCATCACGTTGCGGATGCCGTCGACCTGCCAGGGCTGGCCGGTGGCAAGCGGAATGACGCCGGCTTCCTGCAGTTTTGGCGCCGCTTCCACCAGCTCGGCCCAGTTGGTCGGGACCGGAATGCCATTGTCCTCGAACACATGCCGGTTCAGCCACATCCACTGCCAGGAGTGGATGTTGATCGGAACGCAATAGATGCGGCCATCATATTCGCAGGCTTCGAGAAGCTTGGCCGGGCGGATCTTGCTGGCCCAGTCTTCCTTCTCGGCAAGCTCGGTCAGATCGAGCATCAGGCCGGCCTTGATGAGCTCCTCGGCGTCGCGGCCGGTGTTCATCTGGGTTGCGCCCATGGGGTTGCCGCCGAGAATGCGGCTGACGATGATCGGATTGGCGGTGGTGCCGGAACCGGCGATGGCGCTGTCGACCCAGTTATTGCCGGTCTCATTGAAATTGTCGGCAAGCACCTTCACGGCGGCAGCTTCGCCACCGGAGGTCCACCAATGGGTTACTTCGAGATCGGTCGCGCTGGCGGAAAGCGGCATCGCGACGCCGGCAGCGAGCGCTGCGGTGAGAATTGCATGTTTCATCTTGTCCTCCCAACTGAAACGTTGCCGGAAAACGGTATTCAAATTCCCGGAAGCTGGCAACCTTTTTGTCGAAGTTTTTGTTTCCGTGCGACTTTAGTCGGAATTTTTCCCGCCCCGACCACAAGCCGTATTGCAATGCAAATATCAAATCAAATCATTATTTTAATTGTGTTTTTTACATAAAATCGGATTCCGAAACGGCGCTTCTTCGCTAACGCAAACAATGCGGTGACCTATGCGTCATGACGCCGCCTACGCCTTGAAAATCAGGAACTCGAACGGCCAGAAACACTTTTCTGTATCGTTTCAGCTCTTGCCGCGCTAGACTGCCGTCATCCCCTTTCCCTGACGGGAGGAGGCTGCTTGACGCTTGGCAAACAGCGCTTTTTTGCGCATGGATTGCCGGGAGACGCTATAAGCGTCGGCGACAGGCGGGGCCGTTCAGGACGGGCGGGAGAGGTGCAACCTCGAAACGCAGACGAGCCGCGCGCGACCAGTTTCGCGCGGCAAGGCGCGTTTGCAATCAGTCCGGTTGCCGGCGAATGAGGAGACGCAATGAAACCGACGACAAGCCGAATAGAGGGTCGAACAGGCGAGACCGCGAACGCCCGGCCGACGCTGAAGACAATCGCCTATATGACCGGGCTCGGCGTCACCACCGTCTCGCGCGCGCTGAAGGATGCGCCGGATATCGCCGAACACACCAAGGAACGGGTGCGGCTGGTCGCCAAGCAGCTCGGCTACATGCCGAATCGCGCCGGCGTCAGGCTCAGGACCGGCAAGACCAATGTCATTGCGCTCATCCTCAATTTGGAAGAGGAAATCATGGGCATGGCCGGTCAGATGATCTTCGGCATCTCTGAAATCCTGGCCGACACGCCCTATCATCTCGTGCTGATGCCGCAGCCGATCCATCACGATCAGATGACGCCGGTGCGCTATATCCTCGATACCGGCTCGGCCGATGGCGTGATCATCTCGCGCATCGAGCCCGACGATCCCCGCATCAAGCTGATGCGCGAGCGCGGCATGCCGTTTGCCGCCCATGGCCGCACGGACGGCAGTATCGACTATCCGTTTCATGATTTCGACAATGACGCCTATGCCTTCGACGCCGTGGAAATGCTGGCGGGGCGCGGGCGGCGGCGGATCGTCAGCCTGCAGCCGCCGAGCCACCTGACCTATTACAAGTATTTCCGCTCCGGCTTCGAACGCGGCCTCAGCCAGTTCTCCCTGGAGGAGACGCCGCTGACATCGATCTCGACCGATTCGCCCCTGACCGAGATCCGCAGCGGCATGCTCGCGACGCTGCGTTCCAGCCATCCGCCGGACGCCGTGATCGCCTGCAGCGGCAGCAGCGCGATCCCGATCATGGCGGCGCTCAGGGACTGCAACCTGACGCTCGGCCGCGAGGTTGACGTGGTGGCCAAGCAGCCGGCCGACTTCCTGAACTGGATCAATCCGGAACTCATTGCCATGAGCGAGGATTTCAGCCAGGCCGGGCGCGAACTCGCCCGCGCCGTTCTCGCCCGCATCGACAATGCCGGATCGAAGCCGCTGCAAAGCATCAGCAAGCCAGACTGGTCGAAGGCGCCGGCGGCAAGGACGCGGGAAAACAGCTAAAACCCGGGGAGATCAGCCGTCAGCAGCCATTCTGGACGGCGAAGGGCGGGTGAGGACGTAGAGCGCGCAACAGGCGAGCAAAAACGCGACGCCGGCCTGCAGCCACGGCCATGCGCCGGCAAACAGCAAAACCGAGACCATGCTGCAGCCCATGGCCGCCACGGCAAGCAGCTTGGCCGGCAGCGAGATCGCGCCCTCGCGCCGCCAGCGGCCGAGATGCGGGCCGAAATGAGGATGGTTCATCAACTTTGCCTCAAGCTCCGGCGAGGAGCGGGCGAAGGCGGCGGCGGCAACGATCAGGAACGGCACGGTGGGCATCACGGGCAGGACCGCGCCGACAAGGGCAAGCGCCACCATCACCCAACCAAGCCCGATCAAAAGCCTGCGCTTCACCGTCTTCATTCAAGTCTGCCCTTCATCCGATTAGCCACACTGTGGCTCTACCGCATTGTTTTACCGCGACAACCTTGCCGAATCCATAGCGCCAGGCTGCGGCAAAAAAAGCATTGCCCGGCGCAAAGTCTGTTCCAACAGTGCCCGGTTTGCGCCTCACATGCTCCGCAATACCGGCGATATTTTGACCGAGCCGTTCAGGGGCTGGACGCGCCGTCCTGGCGCACTTCCTCCGCCCCGTCGATGATCGATTCGATCAGTCGGTCCCAATCGCTCTTCTCCGGCGCTTCGGGAACGACCTCTGCCGGCGCGACGGAAATCGGCGCGGCTTCTGCCGGCTGATCGGGCGCGGCCCCACCGGCGTCGCCCGGCGATGCCTGATCTGACGAAGGCTCACCGGCGGCACCCGCCTCGGCGTTGCGGGCGGCCTCGGCGGCGCGGCGCGCCTCTTCTTCCTGCCGCTGCCGTTCCGCCTCCTCCTGACGCTGGCGCTCGCGCGCCTCTTCCCGGCCTTGGTAGAGGGCCGCCTCACGGCGCAGGCGCTGTTTTTCGAGAATGTCGGCCTGCAGGCGTTCCACGCGTTCGCGCTCGCGCTCGACCGCCCTCAGCGCCAGATAATTGTCGATCTCGGTGAGATCAAGGGTGCGGTCCGGCGCGGCAAGCGGGCCGTTGAAGCCGATCGTGAAGCCGGCGCTCGCCCCCTCCTCGCCCTCATCGCCAAGCTTGAGCGCGACATCGAGCGCGGCGTCCAGATCGCGCGTGTCCAGATCGGCCTCCATCGCCGCATAGACGCTGGCCTCCGGCAGATCGACCAGCACATTGCGCGCCTGCAGCGTTCCGTCGGTGATCGCAAACGGGATCGCGATATCGCCCGCGTCAAAGCTGCCATCGCCGAAGAGCAGTCCGCGGACCTCCTCCTCGATCGCCTCATTGGTGATCTCGATGCCCTGGGAATCGGCCCAGGCGAGCAGCTCGTCCCTGAAGCCGAGATCGAGGCCGTTGAAGGTCGGCGATTTGAGCGTGACGATGCCGGAACCGCTGGCCTGCGATTTCAGGCCCCGCGCGGTATCGGCGGTGGTTTCCACGACAAGGCCGAGATCGAACGCGCCCGCGACGACGGGCGTCCCGTTCGCCTGCCAGAGATTGTCCGGCAGAGTTGCGTCGGCAAGATTGATCTGGGCCTGGAAATAGCCGTTGCCATCGGTGTTTCCAAGCCGCATGTCGCCGGAAAGCGTGCCACCCATCAGCCGGCCCGAGAGCCCGTTGAGCGCCATGCCGCCGCCGCGGAAATCGAGCTTGCCGCCCATGCCGGTCACCGGCTCGGCAAGACCGAGATCGAAGGCGCCCGCCTGAAGGTCCACGCTCGCCTCCGCCGTCCCGAAATAGGCGCGGTCGAAGGGCACATCCGAAAGATTGCCCTCGGCATCGGTGAAATCGGGACCGAACACGGCCTCTGTCAGCCAGGCCATATCGAGCCGGTCGAGTGCGAGCGCGCCCTTGAGCGAGGCCACCGGCCCGCCCCTTGCGAGCGAAAGCCGGCCGGCAAGGCCATTGCCGTCAAGCGTTCCGTCAATGGCCGAAAGCGTATAGGTCTCATCGTCGATATCGAGCGCCGCCTTCAGCGACACCGGCACCCCGAAGGCCGTGCCGGGAACGGCAAAGGCGTTCATCGCCAGATAGGGTTCCAGATCAGGGCTTTCGAGCGAAACCGAATAGCGGCCGTTCAGGAAATCGCCCGCCGCAAGGCTCGCCTCGCCGCTGGCGGAGAACCGGGTCTCCCCGCTTGCCGTGCGAAAGCCGATGGTGGCCGGCCCCTCGGCACCGTCGCGATCGACGGAAAGCGACACCTGCGCGCCCGCCGGCGCGGGGATCGGCAGCGGCATCAGGCCCGCCTGTCCGAACAGCACCGCGGCATCCGGGTTCGAGGCCTGAAGCTGGCCGCTCATGCCGCCCTGCCCCGTGAGCGAGTCCATCCGCCACGAGCCGGAAATGCGGCTGCCATTGGCGCTGCCCTGGATCACCGCGGCGGCTGCGGTTCCATCCTGCCCGAAGGTCAGATCCGCCTCGAGACTGGTATCGTTGTACCAGAGCGCGCCATCGCCGAGCATGGTCAGCAGCGGATGATCGCCGGCCCGTTCGCGCAGCATCGCCACGAAATCGGTAATGTCTCCGGCGAAAAGCGTCAGGCGGGCGGAGCCGGTCGGCATATCCCGCATCGTCTGTGCCTGCCCCGAAAGCGTGATCGCCGCGCCCGCGAGATCGTCGATCTTCAGGCTCTCGATCGTCACCGCGCCGGCCTGATAGGTGAAATCGGTATCGACCACATTGGCCGTCAGGTCGAAGGCGTTGACCGCGCCGGCCCTGAGCGTGGCGTGAATGCGATGCTGGCTGAGACCACTATCGATATCCTCGCCCACCATCAGCCCGGCAAGAGCCCTGAGCGCGTTCAGATCGATGACATTGCCGGAGAGGTCGAAATCGAGCGTCGGCGTCGCCGCGCCGTCGGCCTGGCGCGACAGGGTGCCGTCGAGCACGGCGTCGCCGGCGACGATCTGCAGGTTTTCGAAGGCCTGCGTCTGCGGCGTCAGAATAACGTCGGCGGAAAAGCCGGCGCGGTCGAGTTCGCGGATTTCCGGGCTGACCTTGCCGGTCAGCCATTGCGAAAGTCCGCTTGGCTGGCGCGAGGCGACCAGGAGCGAGCCCGAAAAATCCGTCGTGTCGCCGACGGCCAGCCGCCCGGACGCTTCCACCTGGGTGCGGCCGGGCAGGATCGCCGAGCCGTTTTCGATCCGCCAGCCATCGCCGTCCGGCGAGGCGTCGAGCACGATCGAGCGGATCGTGGTATCGCCGGAGACCAGCGCCGGCAGGCGGAAGGTCACCTTGCCCGGCAATTGCGGGATTGGCACGTCCCTGATGAAGCCGATCAGCACGTCGAGGCGCTCGCGCGCGCTTGGCGGCGCGACCCGGCCCTTCTTCAGATTGGTGTCGTAATCGGAAAGCCGCTCGACATTGAATTGCTGGCCGTTGGCCGTCAGCAGAAAGGTGCCGCCCGGCCGTGTGTCGAAATTGCCCTCGCCCGAGATCACATAGGGATCGACGCGGGTGCCGACCTCCAGCCGGTATTCCGGCACCGCGAAGGAGTTGTTGGTAAGCTCGAACTTGCCGGCAACGCGCGGCGGCGGCACGTCCTGTTCCTCATCTGCGGTCACGGCGAGACGGAAGTCGCCGGCATAGACCGGCGCGCCGGTCGCAAGCGACACATCGCCTTCCATCGACGCCAGAAGCGGCCATTGCAGGGGCGCAGCGGTCAATCGCACCCGCACGGAGCGGGTTTCGGGGTCGGGACGGCCGGTCAGGATCGAGAAGCTTCCGGCGCGGCCATCGAGCACGCCCGTCCCCTCCATGCGCCACGGGCCTTCGATCGCGTTGGCGGAAAGCATGGCGTCGATGTCGGTCAGGCTGCGCATCCGCCCGCTTGCCGCATCCGAGAGGTGGATTTCGCCATCGCGCACCTCGACATCCTCGAAGATCACGCGGCGGGAGGCGATGGCACTCTCGCCGGTGTCGGTCCATGAGAGCGCGCCATCCTCATCGAGCGAGAGATTGAACACGGGGTGTTCGAGCTGCATCTTGAAGATGCGCATCTCGCCGCTGAGGAAGGGCGCCAGTTCCGCGTCCATCGAGAAGGATTCGGCCGTCGCAAGCGGCGTGCCGGCGGCATCGCGGCCGACGCTGACATCGTGCATGGTAATCGCCGGAAACGGCAGGATGCGGACATCGACGTCGCCGAGCACCTCGACCTTCTTGCCGATCACCCGGCTCGCCTGCACCTCGAATTCCCGCCGGAAGCTGCTCCAGTCGATGAAATAGGGAGCGACCAGCGCGACACAGAGGACGAAAACCAGAAAAGCGCCAATGATAACCAGTATTCGTGCCAGCAAACCTGCTATTCCTCTGTCACTTGCGTTTGCGGCTCCGGCCGCATTGGCCAGAACCTAGCACAGGGCAGAATGGCAAACCAGTTCAGGCGCCGGTTCCATGCGGGGCGATTTGCCCTTTTTCCGCGCGAGGCCGCACCGGTTGCAATCAGAATATCTTGCCCGGATTGAAGATGTTGTCCGGGTCGAGCGCCTGCTTGATCGCCCGCATCATCGCGACCGCGCTTCCGAGCTCCTTGCCGACAACGCGTTTCTTGCCCTGGCCGACGCCGTGCTCGCCGGTCGAGGTGCCGCCCATGGCGATTGCGCGCTCGGCAAGGCGGACGGTGAAGGCCTCGATCTTCTCGATCTCGCCGGGTTTGTCCTTGTCGAACAGCACCAGAAGGTGGAAATTGCCGTCGCCGGCATGGCCAACCACCGGGGCCAGAATGCCCTCGGCGGCGATATCGGCCTGGGTCTCGCGCACGCAATCGGCAAGGCGCGAGATCGGCACGCAGACATCGGTGGAAAA
The DNA here is from genome assembly GCF_021021415.1 of Martelella mediterranea. GTDB lineage: Bacteria > Pseudomonadota > Alphaproteobacteria > Rhizobiales > Rhizobiaceae > Martelella > Martelella mediterranea_C. The sequence continues at coordinate 358,035 of NZ_JAINWJ010000001.1, forward strand.
GCCCTCATAGTCCGGCTTCAGCGCCCTGCCCGCCCAATAGGCATTGTGGCGCGCCTTCCAGAGCCGATTGCGCTCCTCGGCATTGGCGGTCCAGACGAACTCCGATCCGCCGCACTCGGCGGCAATTTCGGCGAACTGCTCCGATTGCATGGCGACCGCCTGCTCGCTGCCGTGGAATTCCAAAAGCAGCAGCGGCGTTTCGGGAAAGTCGAGGCCGGAATAGGCGTTGCAGGCTTTCACCTGCAGCGCGTCCAGCAGCTCGATGCGGGCGACCGGAATGCCCATCTGGATGGTCATGATCACCGCGTTGCAGGCATCCTCCAGCGTGGCGAAGGAGGAGACCCCGCCGGCGATCTTTTCCGGGATGCCGGCAAGCTTCAGCGTTACGGACGTGATCACGCCCAGCGTGCCTTCCGCGCCGACGAAAAGCCGCGTCAGGTCGTAGCCAGCCGACGACTTGCGCGCGCGGCTGGCGGTGGTGATCTCCTCGCCATCCGCCGTCACCGCGGTTACCGCCAGCACCACATCCTTCATCGTGCCGTAGCGCACCGCATTGGTGCCGGAGGCGCGGGTGGAGGCCATGCCACCGATCGAGGCGTTGGCGCCGGGATCGATCGGGAAAAACAGGCCGGTATCGCGCAGATAGGCGTTCAGCTCCTCGCGGGTGATGCCGGGCTCGACCGTGCAGTCAAGATCCTCGGCATTGACTGCCAGAACGCGGTTCATCCGCGAAAAATCGATCGAGATGCCGCCCTCGGGCGCGTTCACCTGCCCCTCCAGCGAGGAGCCCGTGCCGAAGGGTATCACCGGCACCTTATGGGCGGCGCAGGCCTTGACCACCGCCTTCACGTCCTCCGCGCTTTCGGCAAAGAACACGGCATCGGGAAGCTGCGCCGGCAGATAGGTGGTGGTGTGGGCATGCTGGGCGCGGAAGGCCTCGCCGGTCTGCACCTTGTCGGCGAAGCGCTGCTTGAGGATGGCGATGACGGTCTGCGCCGCCTCGGGATTTCTCAACCGGGTTGTGACGTCCTCGATGGCCATTGCTTGCACTCCGCGGGTAAATTGCCGTAGCCTTCGCACGGCGGTGACTGCTTTTATGACAGCATCGCCCCCGGCGTCCAGAGCGCGCTCAGCCACGGAACGACGATGAACCAGATTGCACGCCACACCGCCCGCCTGCTCGGCGTCGAAAGCGTCGAACTCGCCCATTTTTCAAGCGGCGACCTTTCCGCATTGATGCGCGCCGTGACGGACGCGGGACGGAGCTGCATCGTGAAAACCGGCCCGGCACCGGCGCTGGAAGCAGAGATGCTGCGGCTGATCGCGGCGACAGGCGCACCTGCGCCCGCCGTGATTGCCGCCGACGATACATTGCTCATCATGGAGGAGGTCGAGGGCCGCAGCGGATTTTCGGGCGCGGAGGACGATCTGGCGCGGGGCCTGACCGCTCTCCACCAGCCGGTCGACAGACCCTACGGCTTCGGCGCGGACTTTTCTTTCGGCAAGGTTACCATCCGCAATGACGAGACCCCATCCTGGGTCGCCTTCTGGCGCGACAACCGTCTGCTCAATAACCTCGCGGACCTGCCTTCCCCGCTTGCCCGGCGGATCGAAAGCCTCGCCGCGCGGCTGGGCGAACTCATTCCGGACACGCCGGCCCCGGCCCTGCTTCACGGCGATCTCTGGTCGGGCAATGTGATGACGTCGGGCGGTCGCGTGACCGCGCTGATCGACCCGGCCTGCTACTATGGCGACCGCGAGGTCGACCTGGCGATGGCCGAGCTTTTCGGCCATCTCGACGACCGGTTTTACGCACAGTATGACACGCTCGATCCCGGGTTCGAGACCCGGCGCGCCGTCTATTCTCTCTGGCCGGCGCTGGTGCATTTCCGGCTTTTCGGATCGGGCTACAGGGCGATGGTCGAAGGTTTTCTGACTGAGGCCGGGCATTGAAAACTGATTTTAGTCAAAAACTTAGCCGCCTTCGCTCACCTGTAAAATCGATTCGCATCGTATCGAATCACGCAAGGGGCTTGCCATGAGTGCCCGAACATGGCGATAAAGTGACAAAGCTTCGCCAGCACGAAAACGGATAATGCTGGCGGTTACCTGCTGGAAGCATGATTCTTGCACAGAGTTTGTTTTGGCCCCCGAAACCCTTGCCAGCGCCGCGCGCCTCGCCCTGCCGGATCGTCAGGCTTTGACCGCGCCCGGAGGCACGGAACGGCATTGAAAGCAAACGTCCGAAATATGCATAACAGGACATTGGAATGACGAGAAAACTCAAAGTCGCCGTCGTCGGCCTGGGCGTCGGTCAAACGCATATCAGCCGCGGTTATCTTCCCAACCCGGAGCGCTTCGAAGTCGCCGCCCTCTGCGACATCGACGCCAGCCACCTCAACGCGGTCGGCGACCGGTTCGGCATTGAGCGGCGCGAGACCGACTATCTCGAGATCCTGGGCATGGACGATATCGACGTGATCGACGTCTGCACGCCGCCCGGCACCCACAAGGCCCTGATGCTTGCGGCGCTGAAGGCCGGAAAGCACGTGATCTGCGAAAAGCCGCTGGTCGGCTCGCTTGCCGATATCGACGAGCTGCTCGATGCCGAATCGCGCTCCAGCGGCCATGTCATGCCGATCATGCAGTATCGCTACAATGACGGCGCCCAGAAGGCCAAGCATCTGATCACCACCGGCATTGCCGGCAAGCCCTATGTCGCGACTTGCGAGGTGCACTGGCTGCGCGACGCGCAATATTACGAGCACGACTGGCGGCGGCACTGGAACGATGCGCTGGGCGGGGTGCTGATGAACCACGCGATCCACGCCAATGACCTGATGTTCTATTTGCTCGGTCCTGTGCGCTCGCTTTCCGCGCGCATCGCCACCCGCGTCAACCGCGGGATCGAGGTCGAGGACTGCGCCAGCGTGACCGTAGAACTGCACTGCGGCGCGCTCGCCACCACCTCGGCCACGCTCGGTTCCGTCGAGCCGCTGAGCCGCATGCGGCTGTGCTTCGAGACCATGGTGATCGAGACCGACAGCCGACCCGATTTTACCGCCGAGGACGCGCCGTGGCGCTTTATTCCGGCGAATGATGAAATCGCACGCCGGATCGACGAGGCCCTGGCCGAGTTCGCTCCGCCGCCCACCGGCTTTGCGGGCCAGATGCAGGGTTTCCACAACGCCATCTGTACCAAGACGCCGCTGCCGCTGACCCTTGCCGACGCGCGCCACAGCCTCGATTTCGCCACGGCGGCATACTGGTCGGCAAAGACCTACAGCCCTGTACCCCTGCCGGTGATGGCGGATCACGCGTTTTACCACGGCTGGCAGAACGCGATCTGACGCCGCCTTCCGCAAACCAGAAAGCCCGAGCGCTCGGCTCGGGCTTTTGCAGCGAAATCAAAGACTTCTATTAATAGCTTGCAGCGCGGTCTACGGACTGGCCGGCGTTCTGCGTCGCATCGATGGCGTTCGCCGTATCCTGGCCCATGCCTTCGATGGTGTTGCCGCAAGAGGCAAGCAGGCTGCCCATGGCGAAAAGAATGGAAGCGAGGATGACCTTACCTTTGAACATTTCGAACTCCTGATTTTTCGTTCGGATGTCTCTTAAACGTTCAGAACTGCATCGTGTTCCGGGCCAATGCTTGCGTGAGCGAAACTAATCCCCCTCTGCATCGGGCTCGAAAAGATCTTCACAGTTTCTCCCCAGATCTTCCCTCCGTTATCCACAATGGAAAACGGAGATTTCCACAAGCTTCGCCATGCCCCGCGAAGACGCCCGGTGGCACTTCCAAAAGCCGTATTGCGACCCTACTTTCCTCTGTGTCCAAAGAGAGGAAACCGTCGGTGAACGAACATACGGAAGACAGTGACAAGCTCTCCGCCATTCTCGCCCGCCTTCAGCCGGGGCCGGATGGCCGCGTCAGCCTTGATCAGCTCGACGGCGCGCTGGCCGAACGATCCTTCGGCGCCTTTCTGGTGCTGTTTTCGATCCCCAACCTGATACCGCTGCCGCCGGGCGCGACACTGGTGCTCGGCATACCGCTGATCCTCGTGAGCTGGCAGATGATGGCATCGCGCCGCAAGCGCGTCTGGCTGCCCGAGCGGATCGCACAATTCTCGATGGACGGCGCGCGCTTCATGACACTGCTGGAGCGGATACTGCCCTGGTTGCGCTGGATCGAAAGCGCGGTGCGGCCCCGATACTGGTTCCTGAAAACCCGTCGGTCGGAACGCCTGCTCGGCGCCTTCGCCTTTCTGCTGTCGCTGGTGGTGTTCATGCCGATCCCGTTCGGCAACTGGCTGCCGGCATTCGCGCTCGCGGTGATCGGCTTGTCGGATACCGAGCGGGATGGCTATGGCCTGATCATCGGCATCATCACCGGCGTGATATCGATCCTGCTCGCAGGCCTTGTCGTGGTTGCCGCCGGGGCACTGATTGCACTGCTTTTCTAATGGCTTGCCGGAATTCTCTGAGACAGATCAGGCAACCCGGTTGGCAAGCTGCGCCGGCTGCAGGGCATGGCGGATCGCATCCGCCACCGCCTCGATCAATTCGCCGCGCTGATCCGAAAATCTCAGCCGGATATCGTAATAGCCGAGCTCGGGAAGCCCCTTGTCGGGTCCCAGTACTTCCATATCGTCGGTGACGTAATACGCCGCGATCGGCGCCACGGCGAGATCGGAGAGAACGGCCGCGCGCTGAACCATGGTGGTCGCGCTCAGATAGGCAACGCGGTAGGGCCGGCCGGCCTCGGCAAGCTTGCGCACCGCCTCGTGCCGCCAGCAGCAGCTCTGCTCCCACATCGACACCGGCAACGGCTCCTTGAGATAGGCCGTGCCGCATTTCGCGCCGACCCAGACCAGCCTTTCGCGCATGATCAGCTCGCCATCATCATCCTTGCCCGGAAGGTCGCCGGAGTTCAGCAGGGTAAGGTCCAGCCGCTGCTCGCGCAGGCGCTGGGCAAGGCCAATCGAATTGTCGATCGAGACGTCGACCATCACGCTCGGAAACGCCTCGGCAAAGCGCTTCAGCACGGTCGGCAACACGCGCTCGCCGATATCGTCGGTCGCGCCGAGCCGCACCACGCCGTGCATGTCGGGATGGCGGAAGCGCGACATCGCCTCATTGGAAAGCGCCAGCATGCGCCGCGCGTAAGACAACAGCGTCTCTCCGCTGCGGGTGAGGCGCACGGCGCGGGAATCGCGCACGAACAATGAGACCCCGACAAGCTCCTCCAGCCGTTTGATCTGCATCGACACCGCCGAAGGCGTCCTGAAGACCCGCTCGGCGGCCCCGGAAAAGCTGCCGGTCTCCGCGATCGCCACGAAGGTGCGCAGAATGTCGTTGTCGAGAACCGGAAGCGGCGTTTGCAGGCTCAGGGTCATGGCGGCCTCTTGGATCAATATTTTTGACTGAAGCCATGATTACATTTCGTTTGATTGAATGTCAAATCCGCCTACCTTTGTCTCATCACCCGCGCTTGAAGGAGAGAAGTCATGGGATTGTTCATCATATTACGTCATCTGGTGGCGCCACTCGCAGGATATGCCAATCTGCAGGACCAGCTTACGCGCAAGCAGCAGCTTGAGGAAAACATCAGGCGGGTCCCGCCGCATCTGCGCCAGGACGTCTTTTCCGATGACCGCTACTGGCGCCATGATTGAGGCGCGCAGGACGCGCCGGTCGGCCATATCCATTACGCCTGAAAGGGCATGGCCGACCGTAAAAATCGAACCATTCGAAGTTGCGTGCTCTTTCCCGCCGCATTTGTCTGTGTCAATGTCGTAAACAGACTATTGGCGACCCGGTTTCTTGCGGAAATTGTATTTTCTCAAGTGTCGAATCCGGCTCTCAGCGCGGCGGTGTCCATCATGGTAAGATCGTTTGTTTTTTATCTCGTTCCGCAATTCTCGCTGCTGCCCTTCACCAGCGCGATCGAGGCGTTGCGCATCGCCAACAGGATGCTCGGTCACGAGGCCTATCGTTGGCGGATCGCCTCCGACAGCGGGCTGAAAATCTGTTCCTCGAGCGGCATCGCCATCGATCCGGATACCTCGCTCGCCGACGAGCGCCGCGCCCTGATGGGTGAGAAGCGCCCGGATCTGGTGCTGGTCTGTTCCGGCATCGACGTCGAGGATTACTACAACAAATCCTTCGAGGCCTGGCTGCGCGAACTCAACAATCGCGGCTGCGGCATTGGCGCGATGTGCACGGGAACACATCTTCTCGCCCGCGCCGGTCTGCTCAAGGGCCGCCGTTGCGCAATCCACTGGGAAAACATGCCGGGCTTCACCGAAACCTGGCCGGAAATCGACGCCCATGCCGATCTCTTCGTGATCGACCGCAACATCTATACCTCGGCCGGCGGCACCGCGTCGATGGACATGATCCTGCATCTCATCGGCCGGGAATTCGGCGAGGGCCTCGTCAACGCGATCTGCGAACAGGCGCTGACCGACCGGGTGCGCCTGTCCTCCGAGCGCCAGCGCCTGCCGCTCAGCGCCCGTCTCGGGGTCCAGAACGGCAAGGTGCTGCAGATCATCGAGCTGATGGAGGCCAATCTCGCCGAGCCGTTGTCGCTGATCGAGATCGCCGATGCGGTCGGCCTGTCGCGCCGCCAGATCGAACGTCTGTACCGCCAGGAGATGGGTCGCTCCCCGGCCCGCTACTATCTCGAAATCCGCCTCGACCGCGCCCGCCGCCTGCTGGCGCAATCGACCATGCCGATCGTCGATGTCGCGGTCGCCTGCGGTTTCGTCTCCGCCTCGCATTTTTCAAAATGCTACCGCGAAATCTACCACTGTTCCCCCCAGCAGGAACGCGCCCAGCGCCGCCAGGCCCGCATGTCTGTGCGGGAAAGCGCGATCGGGGTTGCGGTGTAGAGCCTTCGGGTTACTCACAAACCAACCCTTTTTACGGACGTCATCCTCGGGCTTGTCCCGAGGGTGACGAAGGAAAGTGGGGAGAACTTTGTCAGCGGTCTGATGCCTTCCCGAAAGAGACGGCCTACCCTCTCAGCAGCAGCGTCACCCAGCCATTGCGCCAATAGGTGCGCTCGTGGCGCATGCCTTGGCCGCGATAGGCTGAGAGCACCTTCCAGCGCTGTTCGGCGAGAATGCCGGAGAGGATGACCGCGCCGCCCGGCGCCAGATTGCGCTTCACGCCCGGCGCAAGCTTCATCAGCGGGCGGGCGAGAATATTGGCGATGATCAGGTCGAAGGGCGCATATTCGGCAAAGGCCGCGTGGTGAAAGCCCGGCGCGGTGACGAAATCGATGCCGGAGGCGATGCCGTTCGCGCGCGCATTGTCGCGCGCCACCTTGACGGCGACCGGGTCGATGTCGGTGGCCAGAACCGGGATGGGTCTTAGCTTGCGCACCGCCATAGCCAGCACGCCTGTGCCCGTGCCGAGATCGAGCGCGTTGAGCGGGTGTTCGGCCTTCAGCACGGTATCGATCATTTCCAGGCAGCCGCTGGTGGTGCCGTGGTGGCCGGTTCCGAACGCCTGCCCCGCCTCGATTTCGATCGCGATATCGCCCGCGCGGCGGTGATCGCGGTCATGCGAACCGTGAACCAGAAAGCGCCCGGCGCGCACCGGCTTCAGCCCTTCCAGCGATTTAGCGATCCAGTCGATTTCCTCGATCTCTTCCTTCTCGATTTCCGGACCGCTCTCGCCAAAGACGGATTTCACCGCATCCGCGAAGATCGCCCGCAGCGCCTCCTCCTCGTCCGCGTCGAGATAGACCGAGGCCTCCCAGCGGTTGGCCTTCTCGTCGATCTCCATGGTCGCCAGCGCATAGGGCTCCTCGCCGAGCGCCATGGAAAGCGCATCGAGCATCTGGCCCGCGCCGACTTCATTGGTTGTGACGTAAAGTCTGATCTGGCTCACGGAGCGGCCTTTCCTGAAATTCCTGCCATCCGCGATAAGCCCGCCCGCCGTCAATGGCAAGGCCGCAGCCGTCAGTTGATCAGGTTTTCGAGCTTCTTCACCGCCACATCCCGGCTTTCGCCATAGGCGATCGTGCCTTTCAGCACCCCGCCATCATCGAGCAGGAAGACCGAGGCATTGTGGTTCATCGTATAATCGCCATCCGGCTGATCGGGGTCGAGCGGGACCTTCTCGTAGTAGATCCCGAACTTGTCGAGCGCGGCGCGCACCTTGTCCGGATCGCCCGAAATCGCCTCGATCCGATCGGAGACATTGGAAAGGTAGCGTTCCATGGTTTCCGGCCTATCGCGTTCCGGGTCGACGGACATCCAGTAGGCGTTGATCTTGTCGCCATCGGGATCAACCTCGTTGAGCCAGCCGTTCAACTCGTAGAGCGTGGTCGGGCAGACTTCCGGGCAATGGGTAAAGCCGAAGAACAGCGCGGTCGGCTTGTCGCGCAGCGCCTGCTCGGTGATCGGCTGGCCGTCGCCTGCGGTCAACTGGAAGGAGGGACCGAAGGGGACATTCATCATCTCCTCATTGGTCTCGCCGATTTCATAGACCAGCCAGATCAGCACCGCGCATATCACAGCGACGGAAGCCCAGAGCACGCGACGGAAGGTTTTCATGCTTATCCCTTGTTCGGCGAGCCGAGTGCCGCCCTATTCCTCCAGAAGACCGTGCTTGCGGTGCCAGTCCTCGATCGAAAGCTCCGGATAGCCGCCAAAATAGACATGGCCGGGGCCTTCCGGCACGTCCACCCAATTGGCCTTGGAGTCCAGCATGATATGCACGATCTCGGGCGGACTGGGCAAGGGCGTATCCACCGCTGCGGCAATTGGATGCACCAGTTCCGGCCAGCGTTCGTCATAGAGATAGAGCGCGCTGCCGCAATTGCCGCAAAAGTGTCGTTCGCCCTCGCTCTCGCCGTCATGCATGCGGGCGTGGTAGAAGCGCTTGTGCTCGCCGCCCCTCACCTCCAGAGTATCCGAGTCTGCGCCAAGATTGATCGCATAACCGCCGCCGCCGGCGTGCTTGCGGCAGATGCTGCAATAGCAGCGCATATAGGGATAGGGCGTTCGGCTTTCGACCGAATAGGAAACCTTGCCGCACTGGCAGCTCGCTTCAAGCCTCATGATGCTCTCCTCGTGCCTGCTTTACTCGGGCGCTCCGTTTTCCCACACGACGTCCTGGCCGTAAAGCGGCACGGTCGACATCGACATCTTGGCGGAGCCCTCGGTGATCTCGCGGGTGTGGGCGAGATAGATCAGGGTTTCATTGGCCTTGTCGTATATGCGCTTGATCACGAGTTGCTTGAAGATCAGCGAGCGCCCCTCGCGGAACACCTCCTCGCCATTGGCGTCGAGGTCGATGTCACCGATCCTGATGGGTCCGGTCTGGCGGCAGGCGATCGAGGAATTCGACGGGTCCTCGAACCAGTTCCCCTTCGACAGCCGGTCGATGATCGAGCGGTCGAAATAGGCGATGTGGCAGGTTACGCCGTCCACTTCGGGATCATGCAGGGCTTCGATTAGGATATCATTGCCGACCCAGTCGACGCCGACCTCGCCCACCTGCTCCGCATGCGCGGCACCCGCAAGCAACAGGCCCGCGCAAAGAGCAAAACCAAACCGCCTCATATCGAAACTCCATGAAAATCCATGCTCTCAAGATAGGTTTACGGCAGCATGATGCAAGCGGCTATGACGGGAAGAAGCGCGAATTGCGTCCGGCTTTGCCGCTTGCTCCCAATACTCTCTCCCGCTGGCGGGAGAGATGCCCCGACAGGGGCAGTGAGGGTGGCGCGGAATGTCAAATTGTGAGGACGCTCGCAGGGATAGGC
>NZ_JAINWJ010000010.1 GCF_021021415.1 Martelella mediterranea
AAACGCCCCAAACTGTTCAGACAAACCGAGCCACCTCTGTTTGACCTTCAACACTTTCATGCCTCTCGCGCCGTGTGTAGACGTCGCATCCGAGATGCCAAGCGTGCGGCACGCCGTTCGTATCGTTGCGAGACTATTTGATCCCGCGCAATCGTCCGATGAGATACTGTCCGATAGTTGGATGAAACCACTGTCGACTGATATGGCTCGTGGCGGTGGCGGGCATCCTATCCAAGGCAACGGATAGATCGGTAATTATTTCCCTGATGTCATCAAGGGCTGCGGCCTGTTGGAGAAGCGGATACGTGGCGAAGGTATCGTCTTGCGATGGACGTATCCGAACTTGTCGTAAAGGCTGCCCTGTATCTACGCCTGGGTCGACCAGATGAATTGTTGCTCCAAAGTTGTCCGGTTCTCCGTTCCACATAGCCCAGTATCCCCCATGTACGCCGCGATACATTGGCGTAATGCCGGCATGCGTATTAATGAATGGCGCCTCCACACAGCCCAGCACGTTTGGTTTGATAATTCGGGTTCCATTAACGAGCACGACATCGGGCATGAATCTTGTTAGCGCATCAGGTACATTTGGCTCGTTAACGCTGGCTACCTCGAGAGAATCGCTCAAGATATGAGGATTCGCGGTTAAATTGTAGTCGGCCATAATCTGTTCAAGACGCGACTTCGAGCTAAATCGAACCAATGGCGCAATGAGTACTTGAAACAAAAGCTGGCCGGTCACGACCCACATTCCCAAACGTCGTCGCCTGAAACGTAGCATCGCACTGAACCGCGCCGGGTTTGCCGGAGATCGTTTGGTTTAAGTTATGCGGCCAACGCTGGTGCGTCCAGCTTGGCATAGTACCGTTCTTCGGCCTCTGCGGGCGGAATGTTTCCGATCGGCTCCAGAAGGCGTCGGTTATTGAACCAGTCGACCCATTCGAGCGTTGCGAACTTTACGGCTTCGAAGTTGCGCCATGGACCTCGCCGATGGATATCCTCCGCCTTGTAGAGCCCGTTGATCGTTTCTGCGAGAGCGTTGTCGTAACTGTCGCCAACACTTCCGACAGGCGGTTCAATGCCTGCCTCTGCCAGCCGGTCGGAATAGCGAATAGATACGTATTGCACGCCGCGATCCGAGTGATGGATAAGGCTGCTACGATGAACGGGCTCTCGATCATGAAGCGCCCGATCCAGAGCGTCGAGGACGAAGCTCGTATGGGCAGTGCGGCTTGCTCTCCAGCCGACAATGCGTCGTGCAAAAGCATCGATCACGAAAGCCACATAAACAAAGTCCTGCCATGTCGCGACATATGTGAAATCGGAAAGCCAGAGCATATTCGGAGCCGGTGCTTTGAAGTGACGATTGACCCGATCGAGCGGACATGGCGCGTTTTTGTCCGGCGTTGTTGTTCTGGCGGGCCTGCCTCGGATCACGCCTTGCAGCTCCATCGTCCTCATGAGCCGGGCGACAGTGCATCGGGCAATATCGAAGCCCTCGCGCTTTAACTGCCGCCAGACCTTGCGCACGCCATAAACCCGGAAGTTCTCGTGGAACACGCGGCGTATCTCGATCTTCATGGCCATGTCGCGTCGAGCGCGGACCGACAGGCGATCCACGTCAGTGCGCTTGGCAACGGCATCGTAGTAGGTGGATGGGGCAATCGGCAGAAACCTGCAGATCGGCCCAATATCCGACATTGGCCCAAGTGCGGAACGATGTTCATCGATGAAGGCAATCATCGCTTCATTGGGCGGTCGAGCTCGGCTCAAGCAAAATACGCAGACGCCTTGCGCAAGATCTCGTTCGCCTGACGAAGCTCCCGGTTCTCGCGTTCCAAAGCCTTCATCTTCTCCGCGACATCGCTCGGTAAACCGGTCCGCTTGCCGCTATCCACCTCAGCCCGCTTCACCCACTCATTGAGCGTATGTGCCCAGCAACCGATCTTTGCAGCTATCGAGGAAATGGCTGCCCACCGCGAAGGATGTTCGGCTTCGTGTTCCATCACCATCCGAACAGCCCGGGTGCGGACCTCTGGCGAATATATATTGGTCGTCTTGCTTGTCATAGACCCTACTTCTCGCGAGTTGAGGCCTCCGGCAAACCCGGCGCGGTTCACCTTGATACGTGCAAGATAGGTTTCGCTCTTTTATCCCGGCGCTGTGTAAAAGTGAACTCACCGATGTGCGGCGCCACACAACTGACGCGAAAGACTGAGATCGGGCCAATCGACCTTGAATTTGGTGTGACAACCCAGGTTCACATAAGGCAACAATGTGTCGGCGAGAATACAGGCTCCCAGCCAGACATTTTCCATCAGTTCTTTGCCGTTGCGACTTCCCGGGGGGCGACAGTTTTCTTGCCTCAAAGCGACGACAGCACGCTCATCACGCCCCAGGCCACGGCGCCCAGCGGCACGAGGGCCAGCAGGGCGAAGATGCCGTCGCGGGTGAGGATCGAGAAGGCGATCAGGGTCACGGCGACGCCGATGAGGGAGGAGGAGAACGGGATGAACTCCATCAGCGGCATGATCGCGCCGAAGATCACGCAGGCCAGCGGCAGCAGCCATTTGAAAGGACGCTTGAACAGGAAGGTCAGGCGTTCGCGCGCGGCCCTGTCGATCATGCGCGTCAGCGGCAGCACCTTCTGCATGGCGGGTCGGAACTTGTCGGAGGCGATCTGTCTTTTCCGGATCCAGCCGGGGAGCCAGATCTGGCTATGGCCGACAAGCTGCTGGGCGGCGATCATCATGATGATCAGGCCGCACAGCGTCGAAAGCCCCGGCACGCCGCTCAGCGGCGTGATCAGCACAAGCGCCGGGAGGATCAGAAGCGGCACGAACGAGGCATGGCCGAAGGAGACCATGAGCCGGTCCACCGAAACGTGGCCGTCCCCTGCCTCTTCCATTGTGCGTTCGACAATCTCCGTCAGCGAATGGAATTCGCGTTCGGATTCCGATGCGGTCGGCAAGCCAGCCTCCTCGACGAGTGGGCGATGACTGCGAAACGCCGCTTTCCGCGCTTGGTTCCGGCAGACGGCGTTGGGCATTGCAATTCGCAACGCCCTGTGTACCTCTTCTTTCCAACACAACAAAGCGAGGAAACCATGTCGGAACAACGTTTGGAACGGTTGGAAGCGCAGATGGCGGCGCATCAGGAAGTGCTGATCGCGCTTGCCGCGGCGCTTGCCGAGGGCAGGGACTATTCGGTGTTCCGCCGCGCGCTTGACGGGTTGCTGACGGTCAAAGGTCAGGAGGAGGATCCGGGCTTCGAGCCGGACGAGGCCTTCGCCTTCCAGTACCGGGTTGCCGAAACGATCCGCACGATCGTCGACGGCGCGGAAGCGCGCGCCAACCGGTAGCAGCCCGGAACCAAAAGCCCGCCTCCATCGTTTGTCAGGTAAATTCGATGGAGATGGATGTCATGCCCACCGCGAAAGATGAACCCCGGATCAAGGACGAGGATACCTATCAGGCTCTGCGTCGAGACGGAGCCTCGAAGGAAAAGGCCGCGCGCATTGCCAACGCAAAGGCCAATGACAGCATGAAGCCCTCCAAGAAGGGCGGCGAGTCGCAGCCCTATGAGGAGTGGACGCGCGACGATCTTTATGAACGCGCCCGCGAAATCGGCATTGAAGGCCGGTCGAAGATGAGCAAGAAAGAGCTGATCAAGGCGATCCGAAACCACTGAGACGGGGTCACCGCGCCATGTCCTCGGGGTTTTTCGCGTCTTTGCGATCCAGAAGGTCAGCCACCATCTTGAAGGCCGTGACGATATCGGCCTGCTCTTTGCCGGTAAAAGTGGCGAAGTCGGCGGCAAACCCGTCGGCGAACAGCGATGGCGCGGCCTCAAGTGTGTGCGCGCCCGCCTCGGTCAGTTTGGCCTGCACGGTGCGACGGTCGCTGGTGGAGCGAATCCGGGTGATCAATCCCTTGGCCTCGAGCTTGTCGAGAATGGTCACGGTGGTGGCCGGGCTGAGGTCCGCCTGCTTGGAAATCGCCGCCGTCGTCAGCGCGCCCTGGTCACTCACCGCCTTCAGCACAACGATCTGCGGGATTGTCAGCCCTGTCTCGCGGCCGATCCGTTTCGAGCGGATATCAATCGCATGGGCGATCCGACGGATCGCCTTCATCACCGCATCGGCATTCGTGATCACTGTATCAGGTTTGTTGTCCATCATCGCGGAAAGTAGTTACAACAGAAATCATTTGAACTCAAATGATTTCTGTTGTAACTAAAACCGAACCCGAGATGCGGGCTTTGCGCCCGCGCCATGAAAAACAGTCTGCGCCGCGCGGTGTCCGCGCCGGCGTTTTGCCTTATGCGCCCGGCTGAACCGGGCAGCCAGTCTACAGGAGCGACCGACCAGACCATGTGTGGTATTGCCGGAGAGATCAGATTCGATGGAACCCTTGCAGATTCCGAGGCCGTGGCCCGGATTACCGCGGCGCTCGCGCCGCGCGGGCCGGACGGCAGCGGCATCTTCGCCCAGGGGCGTTTCGCCTTCGGTCACCGCCGTCTGAAGATCATCGACCTGTCGGAAAAGGCCGCCCAGCCGATGACCGACCCGGAACTCGGTCTGACTATCGTCTTCAACGGCTGCATCTACAATTATCCCGAACTCCGGCGTGAGCTGGAGGACAAGGGCTACCGGTTCTTCTCCACCGGCGATACCGAAGTGATCATGAAGGCCTATCACGCCTGGGGCCGCGATTGCGTGAAGCGGTTCCACGGCATGTTCGCCTTCGCCATCGTCGAGCGCGACAGCGGCAAGGCGATGATCGCGCGCGACCGTTTCGGCATCAAGCCGTTCTATTACGCCATGAGCGGCCGCAATATCCGTTTCGCCTCGACGCTGCCGGCGCTGTTAAAGGGCGGCGGCATCGACAAGACCGTCGATCCGGTGGCGCTGCACCATTATATGTCGTTCCACGCCGTGGTGCCGCCGCCGCACACCATCGTCAAGGGCGTGCGCAAGCTCCCGCCGGCCACAACCCGCTGCTTCGAACCGGACGGGTCGTTCAAGGATATCCGCTACTGGTCGCCAAAACACGAGCGCGATGCCGCGACCGCCAAACTCACGCGCGAGGAGTGGCGGGATCGGGTGCTCGATGCGCTCCGCATCGCCGTCAAGCGCCGCATGGTCTCCGACGTTCCCGTCGGCGTGCTCTTGTCGGGCGGCGTCGATTCCTCGATCATCACCGGTCTGCTGGCTGAGGAAGGCCAGAAGGATCTGATGACGTTTTCGATCGGCTTTGAGGAGGCCAATGGCGAAAAAGGCGACGAATTCACCTATTCCGACCTGATTGCCGAACGTTTCGGGACCGATCACCACAAGATCTTCGTGCCGTCCTCCGAACTGATGAGCGCGCTGCCGGACACGATCAACGCAATGTCGGAGCCGATGGTCTCCTACGACAATATCGGCTTCTTCCTGCTGTCGCGCGAGGTCTCCAAGCACATCAAGGTGGTGCAATCCGGCCAGGGCGCGGACGAGATCTTCGCCGGCTATCACTGGTATCCGCCGCTGGAAAACTCCAACGATGTCGTCGGCGATTACGCCAAGGGCTTCTTCGACCGCGACCACGCCAAGCTTTCGCGCCATCTGTCGGACGAATGGCTGGCCGAGGAGGATGTCAGCCGCGCCTTCGTCGAAAGCCATCTGATGGCGGCGGGCGCCGAAGGTCCGGTCGACCGGGCGCTGCGCCTCGACAGCCAGGTCATGCTGGTTGACGACCCGGTCAAGCGGGTGGACAATATGACGATGGCCTGGGGTCTGGAGGCGCGCGTGCCGTTCCTCGACCATGAGCTTGCCGAACTTGCGGCCACGATCCCGCCGGAGTTCAAGCTCAATGACGGCGGCAAGGGCGTGCTGAAGGACGCCGCGAGGCTGGTGGTTCCTCACGAGGTGATCGACCGCAAGAAGGGTTATTTCCCCGTGCCCCAGCTTAAATACATTTCGGGCGAGTATCTGGATATGGTGCGCGATGTGCTGACCAGCCAGGTCTCCAGCGAGCGAGGGCTGTTCAGGAAAAGCTATCTGGACGACCTGTTCCTCGATCCGATCGGCCACATCACGCCGCTGCGCGGTTCGGAACTGTGGCAGGTCGCGCTTCTGGAAATGTGGCTGCAGTCGCACGACATCTGAGGAAAAGCCGATGAGTTCGGACAAAGGCTCCAGGGACGATCATCGCGGGCGCGAGGCCTATGCACACCGACTGAAACGGATGCGTTCGCATGGAATGAAACCGCCGATCCCCGGCGGCGAGGAGCACGGTGACATGACGCCGGACGCCTCGATCGATTGCGGTTGGGGGCGGGTGGTGTTCGGCCAGACGTTTTCCGACACCAAGCTACTGATCGAGACGCTGCGCGCCGAAGTGCCCGATCACCGCGATATCGCGATCTATGTCCGCGATCCGCATGTGGTGCTGGCGAACGCGCCGCAGGAGGTGTTTCTCGATCCCTCGCATACCTTCCGGCTGGAGCTTTCCACCTACCGCCCGGCCTCCAAGCCGCCGCAGGGCTTCTTCATCCGCCGGCTGACATCGGAGATCGATGCCCAGGCGATCAACCGGATTTACGCCGCGCGCGGCATGGTCGTGGTCAGGCCGGACTTCTTCTGGCGTCAGCGCGATGCCCGCTCAATCTCCTATTTCGTCGCCGAGGAGGAGCACACCGGCAATATTCTCGGCACGGTGACCGGCATCGATCATTCGCGGGTGTTCAACGATCCGGAAAAGGGATCGTCGCTCTGGTGCCTGGCAAGCGACCCGCAGGCCCGCCAGCGCGGCATCGGCGAGGCGCTGGTGCGCAGGCTCGCCGAGCATTTTCTCGCCCGCGGCGCGTCCTATCTCGATCTGTCCGTGCTCCACGACAATGATCCGGCGATCCGGCTCTACGAAAAGCTCGGTTTCAGGCGGGTGCCGTTCTTCACGGTCAAGCGCAAGAACCAGATCAACGAGAAGCTTTTCACCGGACCGGAGGCGGATGACTATGAAGAACTGAACCCCTATGCCCGACTGATCGTGACCGAGGCGCGGCGCAGGGGGATTTCAGCCGAAATCACCGATGCAAGGGGCGGCTTCTTCCGGCTTTCCTATGGCGGGCGCTCGATCCATTGCCGCGAAAGCCTTTCGGAACTGACGACATCGGTGGCGATGTCGATCTGCGACGACAAATCCGTGACCCGCCGCTTCGTCGAGGAGGCCGGCGTCAAGGTGCCGCGCCAGATGACGTCGGATGCCGGCGAGGATGCGATCCGCGGCTTCCTGGAGGATGCCGGCCATCTCGTGGTCAAGCCCGCGCGCGGCGAACAGGGCAGGGGCATCTCCGTCGGGATCACGACCTATGAGGACCTCCAGGAAGCCGTGAAGGCGGCCAAGGCCTATTGCGACACGGTGCTGATCGAGGAGATGGTGGAAGGCGAGGATCTGCGCCTGATCGTGATCAACTATCGGCTCGTGGCCGCCGCCATGCGTCGCCCGGCCCATATCGTGGCCGACGGCAAATCCTCGATCGAGCAGTTGATCGCGAGCCAGAGCGAGCGGCGCAGCGCCGCAACCGGCGGCGAATCCTCGATCCCGCTCGATGCCGAGACCGAACGCACGGTGCGCGATGCAGGCTACACCTTCGCCGATGTGCCGGAGGCTGGCACCGAAATCCGGGTGCGGCGAACCGCCAATCTGCATACCGGCGGCACCATTCATGATGTCACCGATATCGTCCACCCGAAGCTGGTGGATGCGGCGATTTCGGCGGCGCGCGCCATCAATATTCCGGTGGTGGGGATTGACCTGATGATCAAGTCCCCGCAAAACCCGGACTATGCCTTTATCGAGGCCAATGAGCGGCCGGGGCTAGCCAATCACGAGCCGCAGCCGACGGCCGAACGGTTTGTCGACCTGCTGTTCCCGCTTTCAATGCCGGCCGGCGTACGCCATTCGGTGCGCGAGGCCCACAAGAACGAGTAGCAGATGAAACGATTGACGATTGACGCCGATTACCTGTCCGACATTCTCAAATCGCTCCTCGCGATCCCCTCGCCGACAGGCTACACCGACCCCATCGTCCGTTTCGTCACCGGAGAGCTGGAAAAGCTCGGCCTTTCGGTGGAGCTGACAAGGCGCGGCGCGATCCGCGCCGTCCGGCGCGGCGTCGACAGCCGCGGCGCGCGCGCCGTGGTCTCGCATGTCGATACGCTCGGCGCGCAGGTGAAATATCTGAAATCGAACGGAAGGCTGGAACTGGTGCCGATCGGCACATGGTCGGCGCGGTTCGCCGAGGGCGCGCGCGCCACGATCTTCACCGAAAAGGGGTCCTATCGCGGCACCATCCTGCCGCTGAAGGCGTCCGGGCACACTTTCAACAATGAAATCGACGAGCTGCCGGTCGGCTGGCAATATGTCGAGCTGCGCGTCGATGCCCTGACCCGCGACGAGGCCGATCTCGACCGGCTCGGCATCGAGATCGGTGATATCGTCGCGATCGATCCCCTTCCGGAATTTCTGGACAATGGCTTCATCGTCTCGCGTCATCTCGACAACAAGGCCGGCGTGGCGCTGATGCTGGCCGCGCTGAAGGCGATGCAGGACGAGAATGTCGAAACCCCGGTCGCCAGCCACTGGCTGTTCACGATTGCCGAGGAAGTCGGCGTCGGCGCCTCCTCGATCGTTTCGCCCGAGGTCGCCTCGCTGGTCTCGATCGACAACGGCACCTCGGCGCCGGGCCAGAACTCGTCCGAATTCGGCGTGACCATCGCGATGGCCGACCAGACCGGCCCTTTCGACTGGCATCTCACCAAGAAACTGGTCGATGTCTGCAAGGCCAACGATATCCGCTACCAAAAGGACGTGTTCCGCTACTACCGTTCGGATTCGGCAAGCGCCGTGGAAGCGGGGGCGGATGTGCGCACCGCGCTGGTCGCCTTCGGCGTCGATGCCTCGCACGGCTATGAGCGCATCCACATGCATGCGCTGCGCTCGATCGCGGAAATGATCACGGCCTATCTGACCTCCGATGTCGAGATCAAGCGCGACTTCCAGCAGTCCGGCCCGATGACCGGCTTCACCCGCCAGCCGACCGGCAAGGCCAAGCAGGAGCTTTCGGCCGACGTCGAGAGCGAAACCATCGACGATCCGGCGCATCCCCATCACGCGGGCCATGCCTGAGGGGCAGGGCGGATGCTCTATCCGAACACGATTCTGGGAAAATAAAACGACACCACCCAGTTCGGCGCGTCGACGATCTCGCTGATCTTCAGGTCGCCGGCGACCGAGCACAGCATGTAGGCATCCTCGGGCGCAAGCTTACGGGTGCGCGACAGGTGGTCGATCATCGCCGAGACGGCATCGCGAGCAGCCGCCATCAGGTCGGGCCCGATACCGGTGGTCACCTCGTAGCCAGCGGCATCGAGATGGCGGGCGATCGGGCCGGGGGTGGAGAAATGCGGGGTCTTCGGGGCGGCGTCCTTCACAACTTCCACCGTGATCGCAACATCCATCGCGCTTTCGATCGCCGTGCCGCAAACCTCGCCATCGCCCTGGGCGGCGTGGGTGTCGCCGAGTGACAGCAGCGCGCCCTCGACCTCGACCGGCAGATAGAGCGTCGTGCCGGCTGCGATATCGCGGATATCCATATTGCCGCCGACGCGGCGCGGCGGGATAACCGAATGGTTGCCGGGCTCGGCCATTGCGACCCCGATCGTGCCGATGAAGGGGCGCAGCGGCACGGAGGCAATATCGTTGAAGACGGCGGGCTTTTTTGCCGTTGTGTCATAATCCCAGAGCTTCAGCTTCGGCTGCTCGAACTGATCGACCAGCAGCCCGAAACCCGGAATGATCGCGCTCCAGCCGAAGCCCGATGGCGTGAATTCATGGATCGTCACCTTCAGCGCGTCGCCCGGCGCGGCACCCTCCACGTAAACCGGCCCCGTCAGCGGATTGACGTTGGCTGGGTCGGCGGTGAGGATATCGGCGGCGGTGCTGCCGTGGTGATAATGCCCGTTGCCGGCATCACGGCAGGCGAAGGTCAAGGTTTCGCCCGACCTTGCGAAATGCACCGGCTCGATCGCCCGGTCCCACCCGAGATGGCCTTCGTGGGAATGGATGGTGCGGATCATGTCCTGCTCCCTCTTCCTGCGGCCTCCCGGTTCAGCCGCGCCCGTTCAAGCATATAAGCCTCGGCCTCGGCCATATGTTCCGCCATGATCTTGCGGGCCCGGTCCGGGTTGCGGCTGCGGATCGCCTTGATCAGTTCGATCTGGTAGAAAACGCCGGTCTCGCGCAGGCCCGGATTGGGCGTCTGGTAGATTTCCCGGCATTCCGGCAGGTCGCGCAGAAGGTTCAAGAGCAGGCCGCAGGCAAAGCCGAGGACGGGGTTTTCCGCATGGCGCGAAAGCTCGGCGTGGAAGTCGAGCTCGGCGAGGCGCTGGACATATTCCTCGTCGGCGGATTTCGGCTCGGCCTCGTAGAGCCGGATCGTGGCCTGCAGATCATCAATCGCTTCGTCGGGCAGATGAAGCGCTGCGTCTGCCGCCAGTTCCGGCTCCAGAGATTTGCGCAGCGCGTAAATGTCGGAGATCGAGGGCGGCGCGCGCAGGAACAGATTGGTCACGGTCTGGATCGCCTCGTCAGGGGCGACCGCGCGGGCAAAGACGCCGCCGCCGGGGCCGGTCTTGCTGGCGATCATGCCCTGGAATTCGAGGATTTTCAGCGCCTCGCGCACCGTGCCGCGCGAGGCGGAAAGCTGCTCCGGGTCCAGCCATTCCGCCGGCAGTCGGTCGCCTGGCTCGAGCCCGGCCTCGATCATCCGCTCGCGCAGCATGTCGGCGATGATATCCGGCCGCTTGCGCTTCTTTTCCGCAAAGGGCGGGGCAAAGGCCTGGCGGCTTTCGAGGCTGGGTCTGGTCATGCCGTCCTTTTCACCATCGGATGGAAGCAGGCGGCTTCGTGGCCGGGCCCCCCTTGCGCTTCATCTATCGGCGGAACATGCGTCTGGCAATGCTCCGTTCCGTTGGGACATCGGGCGAAAAAGGCGCAGCCCTTCGGCGGATTGTAGGGATCCGGCAGCTCCGCCTCGCTATCGCCGCCGGAGACCGCCTTGCGGCCCGGCGCGGGCGCGGAATTGAGCAGCAGATGGGTGTAGGGATGCAGCGGCTCGGCGAACACCGCATCGCGGCCTCCCAGTTCCACGATCCGCCCGAAATACATCACCGCCACCCGGTCCGAGATCGATTCCACGACCGACAGGTCATGGCTGATGAACAGGTAGGTGAGGCCGAACCGGCTCTTCAGGTCATCGAGAATGTTGAGCACCTGCGCCTGCACCGAGACATCGAGCGCGGAGACCGGTTCGTCGAGCACGATCACCTCCGGATCGGCGGCAAGCGCGCGGGCGATGCCGATCCGCTGGGCCTGCCCGCCGGAAAATTCATGCGGGTAGCGCTCGAGGAATTCTGGCGCGAGATTGACGGCGTCCATCAGCTCTTCCAGCCGCTTTGCGCGTTCGGCCTTGTTCATCTTCAGAAGATGGATCAGCGGGGCTTCAAGGATGGTGCGGATTTTCTTGCGCGGATTGAGCGAGGAGACCGGGTCCTGAAACACATATTGCACCTGGCGGGCCAGCGCGCGCGGGTTCTTCTTTGCCTCGCGCGCCAGATCGCGGCCTTCGAAGGTGATCGTGCCGCCGGTGGGCAGGTCGAGGCCGGAGAGCAGGCGGGCGAGCGTCGACTTGCCGCAGCCGCTCTCGCCGACAATGCCGAGCGTTTCGCCCTTCTTGACGTCGAGAGTGACGTCCTGCACCGCGTGGACGGCGGGAAGCGCCTTGCCGAACAGCGTCTTGCCGCCGCCGAAGATGCGCTCGGCCCGATCGATCGCGATCAGCGTTTCATTGGCCTCAGGCATCGGCGGTCTCCCGGTTGAGCGGATGGATGCAGCGCGCCCCGCGCTCCTCGCCGAAGGAGAGCATCGGGATGTCGCCCTTGCGACAGTCCGCCTGCACATAGGGACAGCGATCGGCGAAGGCGCAGCCATCCGGCAGGTCGTTGACCACCGGCGGGCGGCCCTGGATCGCGTCAAGTCGCCGCTCGGGCTCGCCCAGCACCGGCACGCAGTCGATCAGCTTGGCGGTGTAGGGATGGGCCGGGTTGGCGAGGATTTCCTCGGTCGTGCCGGTTTCCACGATCCGGCCGGCATACATCACCGCCACCCGGTCGCAGATCGCCGAGACCACGCCGAAATCATGGGTGATGAACAGGATCGCGGTGTTGCGCTCCTTGCGCAGCCCGTTCATCAGTTCGAGGATTTGCGCCTGCACGGTGACATCGAGCGCGGTGGTGGGCTCATCCGCGATGATAAGCTGTGCGTCATTGGCGAGCGCCATGGCGATCGAAATGCGCTGGCGCATGCCGCCGGAAAGCTCGTGCGGAAAGGCGTTCAGCCGCTCGGCCGCATTGGGAATGCGCACCGACTGCAACAGATCGGTGGCTTTCTGGCGCGCCTCGGATTTCAACAGCGGCTGGTGCGCCTGGATCGCCTCGATCAACTGATCGCCAACGGTGAACAGCGGATGCAGCGTCGACAGCGGGTCCTGGAACACGTGGCTGACCGCGCCGCCGCGCAACTGGCGGATGCGCTCGTCGCTTGCGGCAAACAGGTCCTCGCCGGAAAACCACGCGGCACCCCCGGCAATGCGTCCGGGAGGGGTCGGCACAAGGCCCATCAGTGACATCGCGGTCACCGACTTGCCGGAGCCCGACTCGCCCACGAGCCCGAGACATTCGCCTTCGCGGATATGCAGGTCGACGCCGCCAACGGCCTTGTAGATGCTGCCGCCGACATGGAATTCGGTGCGCATCTGCTGCACGTCGAGCACCGCGTTTTCGCGCGGCTTCTCGTCGGGCGCCGCATCGCGTTTGACGGCGGTGCGCGCGCCGGGGCGGGCCAGCGCGCCGGATTTCAGCCGCGGGTCGAGCACGTCGCGGATGCCGTCGCCGAAAAGGTTGATGCTCATGACAAGGGCGAAGATCATCAGGCCCGGCACCATCGAGACATGGGCGTCGGTGAACAGCACCTTGCGGCCGTCGCCGAGCATCGAGCCGAGATCGGCCTGCGGCGGCTGCGCGCCAAGACCGAGGAAGGAGAGGCCGGCGGTTTCCAGGATCATCCAGCCGATCGTGGTCGACATGGTGATGATGATCACCGGCAGCACATTGGGCAGAACCTCGCCGAACAGGATGGCAAAATGCGACTTGCCCGAAAGCCTTGCCGCATCGACGAATTCGCGCCGCGACAGGCCGAGTGTCATGCCGCGAATATTACGGGCGAAGAAGGGGATATTGACCACGGCGATGGCATAGAGCGCGTTCAAGAGGCCCGGGCCGAGGACGGCGACGATTGCCAGCGCCAGCAGGATATAGGGGAAGGCCATGACCATATCGATGCCGCGCATCAGGATATTGTCGGTGCGCCCGCCGGCATAGCCGGCGACAAGGCCGATCAGCGAGCCGAAGAAGGCCGCGATCAGCGTGGCGGAGACGCCGACGGCGAGGCTCACCCGCGTGCCCCAGATCAGCCGCGACAGGAGATCGCGGCCGAGCGCATCGGTGCCGAGCAGATGCCCCTCGGAAAAGGGCGGCAGCAGGCGGACGGAGGGATCGGTGACATTCGGTGGCTGCAGGGGCAGGATGGGCGCGGCCAGCGCCACCAGCACGATCAGCGTCAGGACGATCAGCCCTGTGGTGGCGAGCGTGTTGTTGAGCAGAAGCTTCACCGCGCTCGGGCGGCCGCCCTTCTTCTTCTTCACAGGTGTGGAAATCGCAGCGTCGGTCATCAACGCAACCTCGGATCAAGCATGGTCTGGACGACGTCGGCGGCGAGGTTGAACAGCACATAGGCCGCCGCCACGATCAGCACGCCGCCCTGGACGGTCAAAAGGTCGCGGGTGGAAATCGCGGTCACCAGCATCGAGCCGATGCCCGGCCACTGGAACACGGTCTCGATATAGACCGCACCGCCGAGCACGAAACCGGCCTGGATGCCGAGCACCGGAATGACGGAGACGAGCGCGGCCTTGAAGGCATGGCGCATGATCACCCGGCGCTCCTTCAGCCCCTTGGCGCGGGCGGTGCGGATATAGTCCTGGCGCAGCACTTCCAGCATCGAGGTGCGGGTCAGTCGGGCGACCACGCCGGTTGCCACGACGGAGAGCGTGAAGGCGGGGAGGATCAGGTGTCTGATGAGATCCATCGGCCCGCCGCCGCCATAGATCGCATACATGCCGCTTGCCGGCAGCCATTGCAGCTTGACGGCGAAGACTAGGATCAGAAGCAGGCCGAGCCAGAACGAGGGTACGGAAATGCCGATCAGCACGAACAGTGTGACCAGCTTGTCGGTGAAGCCATACTGGCGCACCGCCGAGACGATGCCGGCCAGAAGGCCAAGGATGGAACAGAGCACCAGCGACGTGCCGGCAAGTATCAGCGTATTGCCGAAGCGCTCGGTGATGATGTCGATCACCGGGCGGTTCTGGGTATAGGAGCGGCCGAAATCGCCCTGGAGAATATTGCCGAGCCAGATGAAATATTGCTGCACCAGCGGCTTGTCGAGCCCGAGCGCGCGGTTGATGCGGTCGACATTTTCCGGCGTGGCGTAGGAGCCGAGAATGGCAGTCGCCGGATCGCCGGGGATCATCGCCATGATCGCGAACACGATCACGGTCAGGCCGAGAAGCACCGGAATGACAGCCAGAAGCCGCCTGAGGATATAGTGTGCCATGGCGTGTTCTCCGTGATGGCCATGCGATCAAGGGCAAACGGCGATTGCCGCAAAGCCCCCCAATCTTCTCGCCCCGGAGGGGAGAGATGTCGCGAAAGCGACAGTGAGGGGGGAGGGTATCCCCTCGAACGCCCTCACGAGACGAGATGCCGCGCCACCCTCACTGCCCCTTTCGGGGCATCTCTCCCGCCAGCGGGAGAGAGTATTGGGAGTGAGGAGCAGCTTCCGAATGCGGCTGCTTGTTCTTCTCGCGGGGGGAGGCGTAAGCCCTGAAGGCCGCAGTCTCCGTGCTCTCGGATAGGGTCCACCCCTCTCTGCCCCTGTCGGGGCATCTCCCCCTCAAGGGGGGAGATCGATTGGGGGCTATGCGGCTTTTCCGATCAGTTCGGCTTTGCCACCTTCTGCAGCAGCAGGAAGAAGGACGGCTGGAGCTTGAAGTTTTCCACGCTCGCCTTGGTCACCGCGTTCTGCTTCCAGTTGGCGATGAAGGCCCAGGGCGCGTCGTCGTGGACGATCGCCTGCATCTCCTTGTAGAGCTTCGCGCGCTCTGCCTGATCGGTGGACGTGCGCGCCTGTTCCAGCAGCGTGTCGACCTCCGGGTTGGCGTAATAGCCGGAGTTGAAGCCGCCCTGATCGGGGAAGGCTTCCGAGCGCAGCGCCAGATAGGGGAGCGTATCCGGGTCGTTGGTCATCCATGCCATTTCGGCCATGTCGGCCTTGCCTTCCAGACCGGGGTTCACCTTGCCGAGGAAGGTGTTCCACTCATAGGTCTCGATCTTGACCGGCATGCCGACGGCTTCGAGATCGGCCTGGATCTGGGTCGCCATCGCCTGCGGCTCCAGCATGCCCGATCCGCCTTCGGTGACGTAGAAGGTCAGTTCCGAGCCGTCATAGCCGGCCTCTTCCAGAAGGGTCTTGGCCTTTTCCGGATCGTAGGAGTAGGGCGACAGGCTGTCGTCATAGGCCCAGGCGAAGGCCGGCGGCGTCGGGCCGGCGGCCACTTCGGCCGTGCCCTGCAGGATGTCGTTCACGATCGCTTCCTTGTTGATCGCGTAGTTGACGGCCTGACGGACCTTCTTGTCGGCGAAGACGCCGTCCTTCATGTTGAGGATCAGGAACCAGAGATGCGGCCCTGCCTGCTCGTAGACCTTGTAATTGTCATTGCCGGAGAACTGCTGCAGCGCATCCGGCGGCACCTCGACCATCACGTCGAGACCACCGGACAGCATCTCGGCAACGCGGGTATTGGCATCGGTGACCGGACGGAACACCACGGCCTCAAGCGGCGGCGCGCCATCCCAGTAATCTTCGTTCCTGGACACGACCACCTTGGCGTTCGGGTCCCATTCCTCGAACTTGAACGCGCCGGTGCCGGAGGGGTTGCGGCCGAAATCCTTGCCGTGTTCTTTCACCGCTTCCGGCGAGACGATCAGGCCGGTCGGATAGGCGAGGTTGGAGAGGAAGGGCGCGTAAGGTTCGGTCAGCGTGAACTTCACGGTCATGTCGTCGACGACCTCGACGGTGTCGATCGAGGAGAAGAAGAAAGCGAGCGGGAACGGGCCGGTGTCGTAATACTCGTTGTCCTCGTTCAGCATGCGGTCGAAGTTGAACTTCACCGCCTCGGCGTTGAAATCCGAACCGTCATGGAACTTCACGCCCTCGCGCAGCTTGAAGGTGTAGGTCTTGCCGTCTTCCGAAATGTCCCAGTCTGTCGCAAGCGCAGGCTCGACCTCAAGCGTGCCGTCCTTGTAGCGCACCAGGCCGTCATACATGTTGACGAGGATGCGGAAGTCGTTGACGGCGGTGTCGGTGGCGGGGTCGAGCGATTTCGGCTCGGCGATCTGGCCGACGATCAGAACGTTCGGCGGGGTTTGGGCAATCGCCGGCGCCCCGAAGGCGAGCGACGCGGCAGCCAGCGCGGCTGCGAGAAGGCGTTTCATCGATCGGTTCTCCTCTGTTGGTGGTTTTCTTAATTAATTATGAAAAATTGGTAATTGACAAGGATTTATTATGATAATTCCTGCGGGGGTAGCGTAGCGTTCAACCTAAGTCCATATTTTTCAATACCTTAAATGGATGGCCCAGCGGGGCTGGCGGACGGTCGAGCCCATCCGGAATTCCATGACAAAGGCATTGCGCCTTCAAATTGCCAACTACGGAACCACTCTGATCGTCACTGTGAGCGGACCTCACATGAAAGCTGATGGACGATGATGAAAGGCAATGAACATGACTTCGATCGCGTTGTGCCGCCGCAGTATTTTCATCGGCGGAGCCGTGACGGCGGCGATGACCGCACTGGCCTCTGTTTCGGCCCCGACTTCGACATTGGCGGATGAGCCGCCGGAGGATTACGTAGACCAGACGCTGAAACTCGACCTGTTTTCCTGCGATATCAGCGAGCTGGCCGCCAAGAAGGCGGTCCATCCGGTGGTCTACAAGTTCGCCGAACTGGAATCAGAGGAGGCCCAGGCGATTGCAGGCTTGCTGTTGAAGGCCGATGCTTCCGCGCCGCAGCGCCCGGATACGCTGTCGCAATCGGTGGAGACGCTGAAGAGGATGGATCCGGGACCTGCCTTCGATCTGGCCTATATCGAGCACCAGATCGATAATCACAAGTCGCTTCTCAAGGTGCAGAAGCGCGAGGTGGATGACGTGTCACGTCAGGGCGTTCAAAAGACGGTTGCCACCGTTCTGGTGCCGCTGATCGCCTCCCATCTCGATATGCTCCGCACAGCGCATACCGACCTCGCATTCTAGATTGCTTAGGCTTCGCCCCGCCGAGAAGTCCTCGGCGGGTACGGAATTTACGGTTCCGATGCAGCGAAACCGCCTCCGCCATAAACGGCTATTCGATCTTATTTATTATGAAAAATTTGCGATTTAACTGAATTTATCATAATGAATTGATCAACGAAGGAGGCGGCATGCGACCAGAGATCAACAGCGAGCGGCTGAGAAAGCTGCTCGACGGCATCAATGCCTTCGGCCGTGCCGAGGAGGGTGGTGGTTTCAACCGCGTCGGTTTTTCCGATGCCGATATGGCGGTGCGCGACTGGTTTGCGCGCGAGATGGAGGCGGATGGTCTGATCGTCAGCCGAGATGGCGCCAATTCGGTGTTCGGTCGCTATGGCGCGGCGGATGCGCCTGCGATCATGGTCGGCTCCCATCTCGATACCGTGGCGAGCGGCGGCGCCTTCGATGGCGCGCTGGGCGCAGCCGTCGCGCTCGAATGCGTGCGGGCCATGAAGGAAGCGGGCTTTGCCCCCGCCCACCCCATCGAGGTGGCGGCCACCTCGGAGGAGGAGGGGCGTTTCGGCGGCATGCTCGGTTCGCAGACGATTGCCGGTCTGGTGACGCGGGACTGGCTCGAAAGCGCTGCCGATGCCGATGGCATGTTGCTGACCGACGCCATGCGTGCCCAGGGGCTGGAACCAAAGACGATCCTCTCATCGTCGCGGCCGAAAGGCTCGGTCAGGGCGTTTCTGGAACTGCATATCGAGCAGGGGCCGGTGCTGGAGCGGGAAGGCATCGCTATCGGACTGCCGGAGGGCGCGACCGGCATCGTCAACCTGCATGTTCGGCTTTCCGGCATCGCCAACCATTCCGGCACCACGCCGATGGATATGCGCGCCGATGCCTTCGCGGGTCTTGCCGAAATCGCCATCCAGATACCCGACATGATCGCCGCCCCAGGTTCAAAAGACGCCCGGATCACCATCGGCAAGGTCGAGCTTTCCCCCAACCATCCGCATACGATACCGGGGGAGGTAGTCTTCACCGTGATCATCCGCGATGCCCGGGAAGAGGTCATGCGCGGCCTTCAGACCCGCTTCGGGGAAGCGGCGGGGGAAGCCGCACGCAAACACGGACTTTCGCTCTCGATCGAGGAAAACAGCTTCATCGCACCGGTTGCCTTCGATGCCGGACTGATCGACATGCTGGAGGCCGAGGCGCGCCGCCTCAACCTGCCGGCCCGGCGGATGATCTCCGGCGCCGGCCATGACGCGCAGACCATGACGGCGCTCTGCCCCTCCGCGATGATCTTCGTGCCGAGCCGCAACGGCATATCCCACGCGCCGGACGAACATTCCGACTGGGCGGATATCGAAAAGGGCGCGCAATTGATGCTGGCGGCACTGATGCGGCTTTCCGCTGAGTGACGGATCAGTGTCCGCAGACTGATGCTGCGCCTTCAGATCACGGCGTAGAACTGAAAGACCGCGAATCCGACCGCGATAATCGCCGCCAGAACGACGCCGGCGATCAGGGCGAATTCCGCGCTGTGGCCCAGAGTGGTGGAGCGGCGTTCGGATCTTTGCGGCATGACAGGTCTGGCTCTGGCTGCTTCGGTGACTGTCATCATGGCGCGCTTGCCTTCCCGCGGCGTTAAAAGACATGGTTACTGCTTGATTAAACGCAATTCGGCCGGGATCTGTTCCCCTTGCGCCCACCGTCGTCGTGCGCCAAGCGGCCCGATCGATGGTTTGCCAAGCCGGAAGGCAAGCGCTAGATATGCCTGATCGAATCTCACGGAATGGACCGCATGGGCCGCGCCTTTATCTACGTTCTTGATTCCTTCGGCATCGGCGGCGCGCCGGATGCCAGGGCCTATGGCGATCTCGGCGCCGATACGCTCGGCCATATCGCCGAATTCTGCGCGGCCGGGATCGGCGATCGCGACGGGTTGCGTTCAGGTCCGCTGAAGCTTCCCAATATGGCGGCGCTTGGCCTTGTCGAGGCGGCGAAGCTTGCAAGCGGTAATTATCCGGCGGGAATGGCGCGGCCGGAGCGGTTTCTCGGCCGCTATGGCGCGGCAAGCGAGGTTTCGCGCGGCAAGGACACGCCGTCGGGCCACTGGGAGATTGCCGGCACGCCGGTAATGTTCGACTGGGGTTATTTTCCGGAAGGGGCCGATTGTTTCCCGCGCGAACTGCTGGAGGCGATCTATGCCAAGGCCGGCATTTCCGGCAGCCTCGGCAATTGCCACGCCTCGGGCACGGAGATCATCAAGCGGTTCGGCCAGGAACATGTCTGGACGCGCCGCCCGATCTTCTACACCTCCACCGACAGCGTGTTTCAGATCGCAGCCCACGAATATCACTTCGGCCTCAACCGGCTGATGCAGCTTTGCGCGGTCGTGCGCGAACTGACCTATGACTACAATATCGGCCGGGTGATCGCCCGCCCGTTCAAGGGCGAGACCGCCGAGACCTTCAAGCGCACCGGCAATCGCCGCGATTTCTCGATCGAGCCGCCGGAAAGGACCCTGCTCGACCGGGTGAGCGAGGCCGGGCGAAACGTGCTCGCCGTCGGCAAGATCTCCGATATCTTCGCCGGCAAGGGTGTGACGCAACTCTTCAAGGCCGATGGCAACGAGGCGCTGGTCGATGCCAGCCTCAAGGCGATATCCGAGGCCGGCGATGGTGATCTCGTGTTCACCAATCTCGTCGATTTCGACATGCTCTATGGCCATCGCCGCGACGTGCCGGGCTATGCGGCAGCCCTCGAGGCCTTCGATGCCCGCATTCCCGATATTGCCGAGACGCTGAAGCCCGGCGATATCGTGGTGCTGACCGCCGATCACGGCTGCGATCCCACCTGGCGCGGCTCCGACCATACCCGCGAACGCGTTCCGGTGCTGGTGTTCGGCCCCGGGCTGCGGCCGGGATCGTTCGGCGTGCGCGACAGCTATGCCGATATCGGGGAGAGCATCGCCGCGCATCTGGGTCTTGCGCCGGGCAAGCATGGGAGGTCGTTTCTGTGATCAAGGCCGAGCTTCACTGCCATATCGAAGGCGCCACCCCGCCGGCCCTGGCGGCGCGTCTTGCCGCAAAATACGGCATCGATCTGTCCCGCTACCTCGCCGACGGCCGCTACATCTGGCACGACTTTTCAAGCTTCATCGCCTGCTATGCCGCGATCGCCAATGTCTTCCGCTCGGAGGAGGATTTCGCGGCCCTTGCGGAAGCCTATCTGAGCGAACTGGCCGCAGAAAACACAATCTATGCCGAGCTGTTCGTCTCGCCGGAACAGGGGCTGGCCGCCGGCCTCTCCAAGGACGGCTACATGCGGGCGATAACCGCCGGCATCGAGGCCGCGCGCGACAAGACCGGCATCGAGGCGCGCATGGTCATGATCGGCGAGCGCCATATGGGCCCGGAGCAGGTGGAAGGCGCGGCGCGCTATGCCGTGTCCGCAGATTTCCCGCTGCTGACCGGCTTCAACATGGCCGGCGACGAGCGCATGGGCCGGGTGGCGGATTACGGCCGCGCCTTCGACATCGCGCGCGATGGCGGGCTCGGCATCACCATTCACGCCGGTGAGGTCTGCGGCGCTTTCTCGGTGCGCGACGCGCTCGATCGCGTCAGGCCCGACAGGATCGGGCATGGCGTCAGGGCGATCGAGGAGCCGGATCTGGTGCGCCGGCTTGCCGATGAGGGCGTGGTGCTGGAAGTCTGCCCCGGCTCCAATATCGCGCTGTCGGTCTATCCGGATCTCGCCGCCCATCCGCTGCGCCGCCTCTATGACGCCGGGGTGAAGGTCACGCTCAATTCCGACGACCCGCCGTTCTTTCACACCTCGCTCGCCCGCGAATATGAGGCGGCCCGCGACGAAATGGGTTTTTCGGAAGATGAAATCAACGCGATGACGCGGACCGCGATCGAGGCCGCCTTTGTGGATGAGCCGACGCGCAAGCGTCTGCTTTCGCGGCTCGCCGGCTGAAACGGTGCAAACCATGCGCTTTCACCGGCGCGATGCTTGCCGGATGCCGGGCTTTTGCGCCATAAACAGCGTGAGTGCGTAAAAGACGGGAAAACACCATGGACGGCGTAACGGTCATCAATCACCCCCTGGTTCAGCACAAGCTGACCAAGATGCGGCAGAAGGAAACCTCGACGGCGGGCTTCCGGCGTCTGCTCAGGGAGATTTCCACGCTGCTCTGTTACGAGGTGACGCGCGATCTCGAGCTTACCATGGAAACCATCGAAACGCCGATGACAACCATGGAAGCGCCGGTGCTGGAAGGCAAGAAGCTGGTGTTCGCCTCGATCCTGCGCGCCGGCAACGGGTTGCTCGAAGGCATGCTCGACCTCGTTCCGTCCGCCCGCGTCTCCCATATCGGCGTCTATCGCGATCACGATACGCTGGAGGCGATCGAATATTTCTTCAAGGCGCCGGAGGATATCGGCGAACGTCTGGTGATCGTCGTCGACCCGATGCTGGCGACCGGCAATTCCTCGATTGCCGCCGTCGACCGGCTGAAGGAGCGCGGCGTCACCAATATCCGCTTCCTGTGCCTCTTGGCAGCACCCGAGGGCATCGAGAATTTCCGCAAGGCCCATCCCGACGTTCCGGTCTACACCGCCGCGATCGACAGCCATCTCAACGAGAAGGGCTATATCGTCCCCGGTCTCGGCGACGCCGGCGACCGGATGTATGGCACGAAATAGCCGCTATTTCCCAAGCGGCAGCCGGTAGCGGACAAAGCCGTCGGCCTTGTCGTAGCTGTCATAGAGCTTGCGCGCTGTGGCGTTGTCGGCCTTGGTGTGCCAGTAGAGATTGGTCCAGCCATCGCGGCGGCCGATCGCGATCAGATCATCGATCAGCGCGCGTCCGATGCCGCTGCCGCGTCTCGCGGGGTCCACGAACAGGTCTTCCAGATAGCAGGCCGGCTCCATCGCCCATGTGCGCGGGTGCAGGATGCAGGTCGCAAAGCCGGCGACCACGCCGTCGACCAACGCAAGCCGGGTGAAGACGGCGCTTACCGGATCGATGATCCGGTTCCAGGTCATCGCGGTCACCGCGTCATCCAGATCGGTGCCGTAAAACTCCAGATAGCCCTGCCAGAGCCTCAGCCAGTCGTCCCGATCGGCGGGCCCGGCATCGCGGATCACCGGGGTGCTCACGCGCCGGCCTCCTGAAGAATTTGCAGATGCTCGCCCGAAAGTTCGATTTGCGGCGCGCGGATCAGGCTGTCCATCTGCTCCAGCTTGGAGGCGCTCGCGATCGGCGCGGTGACGCCGCGCCGGGTCATCAGCCAGGCAAGCGCGATTGCTGCCGGATGCTCGCCCGTCTCCGCGCTCACCTGTTCCAGCGCCTTCAGGATCCGGCGGCCGCGCTCGTCGAAATATTCGGCGACCCCGCCGCCGCGCGCGCTTCCCGCGGTGTCATCGGCGGATTTGTATTTTCCGGTCAGGAAGCCGGAGGCGAGGCTGAAATAGGTGATGACGCCTATATCGTGTTCGACGCAGAGGTCGGCCAGAGCGCCCTCGAAAGACGAGCGTTCGTAGAGATTATACTCCGGCTGCAGCACGTCATAGCGTGCCCGTCCGGTATGCTCGGCCACCTTCAGCGCCTCGCCAAGCTGTTCGGCATCGAGATTGGAAGCCCCGATCGCCCGCACCTTGCCCTGTTCGCGCAACCGGCTGAACGCGCCGATCGTCTCGTCATAGGTGGTGTTTTCATCCGGCCAGTGGGCAAGATAGACGTCGATATAATCCGTTTGCAGCCGCTTCAGCGAGTCTTCCACGGCATCAGTGATCCAGGCCTCGCCGAGCCCCTTCTTGTCCGGCGCCATTTCGGAGCCGACCTTGGTGACGATCACCACATCCTCGCGCCGGACGCCGCCGCGCTTCAGCCAGTTGCCGATAATGGTTTCGGACTCCCCGCCCTGATTGCCATCCACCCATTTCGAATAGACATCGGCGGTGTCGATGGCGTTGAAGCCGGCATCGATAAAGCGGTCGAGCAGGGCGAATGAGGTCTTCTCGTCCGCCGTCCATCCGAAGACGTTGCCGCCGAACACGACCGGCGCAATGGCGATATCCGTGCGGCCCAGAATTCTTCTATGCATGATTTCCTCCGGCGGTTTGAGAACGCGATTTCGCGTTTTAGATAGCGTCCAGTGTATGCAATGCAAACGGTGTGAGGCAATGCTTGCGCTTGCGCGCTGCGGTTTTTATGGTGGCCGCCGAAAAGGTGAGGAGATCCGATGCTGCGTTTTGGAATTATGTCGACGGCCAAGATCGGCCGCGAGCTTGTCGTGCCGGCCATTGTCGATGCGGAAAACTGTGTGCTGGCGGCGGTCGCAAGCCGCGATATCGGCCGCGCGCGGGCCATGGCCGAGCGCTTCGGCGCGCCGCATGCCTTCGGCTCCTATGAGGAAATGCTGGAAAGCGATGTGATCGACGCGGTCTATATCCCGCTGCCGACCTCCCAGCACGTCGAATGGGCGATCAGAGCGGCGGATGCCGGCAAGCATGTGCTGGTGGAAAAGCCGCTGGCGCTGAAGGCCGAGGACATCGCGCCGGTGATTGTCGCGCGTGACCGCAACAATGTGCTCGTCAGCGAGGCCTATATGGTCACCTACACGCCGGTCTGGCGCAAGGTCCGGGCGCTGCTTTCCGAAGGCGCGATCGGTGATCTCGTCCACGTGCAGGGCGCGTTCACCTATTTCCTGCGCGATGAGACCAATATGCGTAATATCCCCGAACTCGGCGGCGGCGGCCTGCCCGATATCGGCGTCTATCCGACCGTCACTACGCGGTTCGCCACCGGCAAGGAGCCCGAGCGCGTCCAGGCGACGGTGCGCTATGACGAGAATTTCCGCACAGATATCTATGCCTCGGTGCGGGCGGAATTTCCGGGCTTCGAGCTGAGCTTCTATGTCTCCACCCAGCTTGCGCACCGCCAGACCATGGCGTTTCACGGAACCGAGGGGCTGATCGAGGTGGTCTCGCCGTTCAACGCCGACCGCTGGGGCGAGGAAACCGTGCTGCTTTCCAACCGCAATCACAGCGAAACCCAGGCCTTCCGCTTTCAGGACAGCCGGCAATATGTGCGTGAGGTCGAGGCCTTCGCAAGGGCGGCGTCGGGTGCTGAGCAAGAGGTCTTCACGCTCGAGGATTCGGTGCGCAACCAGCGCTTCATCGATGCCATCTACCGCGCCGGCAATGTCGATGGCGGCTGGACGACGGTCTGAGTTTTAGAAGTTGGTGCAAACGCCCGTCGCTTAGCAACTTTCGAACCAAGCGGACAGCTTGCAAATAAGTCGTAACGTTTTGCGACCCGTTTCGAGAGTGCATCAACGGGCTAGATGAGGCCCGTGACATCGCTTGAACTTTCTGCCGAAACCGCAGGGGCAGGGGCTGCGCGGAAGGCGGGGATTTGCGGGGAGAAAACAGGATCGATTGTGCAAGGTAAACGCGGATCGGTTAGACTGAGCCTATGAGCAATCTCTTCGACGCCGAATCGGCGACAAACCTGACGGAATTTACGGTTTCGGAGCTTTCCGGATCGATCAAGCGCACGGTCGAGGACCGGTTCGACCGGATTCGCCTGCGCGGCGAAATCTCCGGCTACCGCGGACCACATTCCTCGGGTCACGCCTATTTTTCGATCAAGGACGAGCGCGCCCGGATCGATGCCGTCATCTGGCGGGGCGTGTTTTCCGGCCTGAAGATCAAGCCGGAAGAGGGCATGGAGGTGATCGCCACCGGCAAGGTCACCACCTTCCCGGGCGCCTCGAAATACCAGATCGTGGTGGAGGCGCTGGAGCCCGCCGGCGCCGGCGCGCTGATGGCGCTTCTGGAAGAGCGCCGCAAGAAACTGGCCGCCGAGGGCCTGTTTGATCAGGCAGCCAAGAAGCCGTTGCCGTTCATGCCGCGGGTGGTCGGCGTCGTGACATCGCCGACGGGCGCGGTCATCCGCGATATCCTTCACCGCATCACCGACCGTTTTCCGGTCCATGTCGTGGTCTGGCCGGTCAAGGTGCAGGGCGAAGGATCGGGCGATGCGGTTGCCGCTGCCATCAGGGGCTTCAACGCGCTTGGCCCGGATGCTGCTCTACCCCGTCCCGATGTGCTGATCGTCGCGCGCGGCGGCGGCTCGCTGGAGGACCTCTGGAGCTTCAATGACGAGGCGGTGGTGCGCGCGGCCTATGAAAGTCGGATCCCGTTGATCTCCGCCGTCGGCCACGAGACCGACTGGACGCTGATCGACCACGCTGCCGACTACCGCGCGCCGACGCCGACGGGGGCGGCCGAACGGGCCGTGCCGGTGAAGGCCGAACTCGTTGCCGATCAGGCGCGGCTTGCCGCACGGCTTGCAAGTGCTGCGACCCGGCTGATGGATTTCCGCCGGCAGACGCTGACCGGGCTTTCGCGCGGCCTGCCGTCGCTCGATCAGCTGCTGGCGTTGCCGCGGCGGCGCTTCGATGAGGCGGCGCTGAGAAACACCCGCGCGCTGGAACTCAACACCATCAACAAGCGCCGGACGTTCGAGCGCAGCGCCTCCGGCCTGTCGGCCACGCCCCAGCGCCTTTCAATGATGATCGCCCGCGACCGCGAAAAGGTGGCGGTGCTTTCGCGCCGGGCGGCAACCGCGATCGATGCCGGCCTGAAAACCCACCGCGCCGCCATCGCCGGGCAACAGCGGGTGCTGAACTCGCTCTCCTACCGCAATGTGCTGGCGCGCGGTTTTGCCGTGATCCGCGACCAGGACAACCGCCCCGTCTCCCGCTCAGCCGGGCTGGAGCATGGCGCGCCGATCGAGATCGAGTTTGCGGACGGTAGGGTCAGGGCGGTGACGGGCGAGGGTGAAACGCCCTTGGAGCCTGCGCCCGCGCCGAAGCCGAAGAAGAAGCCGAAAGCCCCCGCCAAACCGCCCACGCAGGGCAGCTTGTTTTAGGCATCGCAGCCTTGCACCCTCAATCTCTCCCCTTGAGGGAGAGATGCCCCGACAGGGGCAGAGAGGGGTGAACCCTTTCCGAGAGCACGGAGACTGCGGCTTTTAGGGCTTACGCCCTTTACCCCTCTCTGTCGCTTTCGCGACATCTCCCCCTCAAGGGGGGAGATTGTTTTTCGAGAGGTTGGTCAGTCCCGCCTACTCCGCCCATTCGCCGCCGCGCATCACCGGCGTGGCGTTGCCGGCGGCGTCGATGCCGTCGATGTCAATCTTGTCGGAGCCGATCATCCAGTCGATGTGGATCAGCGATAAATTGCCGCCGCGCGCGGCGATCTCGTCCGGGGACAGCGTGTCGCC
The DNA here is from genome assembly GCF_021021415.1 of Martelella mediterranea. Taxonomy (GTDB): domain Bacteria; phylum Pseudomonadota; class Alphaproteobacteria; order Rhizobiales; family Rhizobiaceae; genus Martelella; species Martelella mediterranea_C. The sequence goes on from NZ_JAINWJ010000010.1 coordinate 26,820, forward strand.
ATTGAGGAAGCATTTCGAATAGCACTGGCCGAGCGCGATGTGGCAGGAGGCGTTTTCATCGAACAGCGTGTTGTAGAACAGGATGCCGCTGGCCGAAATCGGTGAGGAATGCGGCACCAGCGCCACTTCGCCCAGCCGGCGCGCGCCCTCGTCGGTGTCGAGCACCTTGTTCAGCACGGATTCGCCCTTGGCGGCGGACGCCTTGACGATCCGGCCCTCGCTGAATTCCACCCGGATGTCATCGATCAGCGTGCCCTGATGCGACAGCGGCTTGGTGGAGGAGACATGGCCCTCGACCCTCAGCCGGTGCGGCGTGGTGAACACTTCCTCGGTCGGAATGTTCGGGTTGCAGACAATGCCGTTCTTGGCCATCGACGCGCCGCCGCTCCATTCGTGCTCATCGGCAAGCCCGATCGTCAGATCGGTGCCGCGGCCGGTGTAGCGGAGCGCCGAGAACCGCTTGGCGTTCAGCCATGCGGAGCGGGCATGGAGGTTGTCGTTGTGCTCGCGCCAGGCTGCGATCGGATCGGGCTGGTCGACGCGCGATGCGGCGAAGATCGCCTTGGCCAGTTTGGCAACGGCCATGCCGTCCGGGTCGCCGGGAAACACCGTCTTCGCCCAGGCAAGCGTCGGGTAGGAGACGATGTTCCAGTTGATGTCGAAACCGGCGATCTTTTCCAGCGCCGGCTTGTAGGCGGTCGACATGGCGCGGTTGGCGCGGGCCACCTTGTCGGCATCCTGGGCGGCCAGGAGCATCGGGTCGTCGCCGGCGATCGCAAGCCTTGCCGCGCCATTGGCAAAGGCATGGCCCATACCCTCGTAAAGCCAGTTCGCGGCCTTGTCGAAGCTTGCGTCATGGCCGTGTTCGAAGCGTTCCAGCGTTGCCTGGGGATCGTTGAAAAGCGTGGTCACCACGCCGGCGCCGGCCTGATAGGCATAGCGGCTGATCAGCCGCGTCAGCGGCTGCGCCTCGATCGGCGCGGTCATGACCAGATCCTGCCCCTCGGCAAGGTTGAGCCCGACCTTGACGGCGACCTCGGCCAGCTTCTCGAGTTTTTCCAGATCGATGGGATGGGGAAGCCGGGGTTGAGCGTTCATGAGCGCCTCGCAAACTGATTGATGTGTCGTGACACTATCTAGTTTGTTTTCTGGCGAAATTGAAGCGCCCCTGCCTTGCCGAACCCCTCTAGTATGAAAATACGCAGTTCAGGTTGCGCATGATTGCTGCATTCTCTGCAAGCTGGTCGTTCCAGAAGCGCGCCTTCAAACGGGAGGCGGCGCGCGGCGATCCGATCTGAGGTTTACGCGATCACGTTTGCCGTTGCCGCGTCGAGCGCCTTCACCGCATCGGCCGGCGCAAGCTTCACCTGCAGGCCGCGCTGGCCGCCATTCATCACCACATAGGGCTCGGCAAGCGCCTTCTCCTCGAACACGGTCGGCACGCGTTTTCTCTGGCCGAAGGGCGAGATGCCGCCGACATGGTAGCCGGAAAGCCGCTCGGCGGTCTTGGCGTCCAGCATCTCGGCATGCTTGCCGGAAAAGGCGGCGGCGAGCTTCTTCATCGAGACCTCGGCATTGGAGGGCACCACCGCGCAGACCGGCTTGCCGTCGACATTGGCCATCAGCGTCTTCAGCACCCGGTCGGGGGGCTCGCCGATCGCCGCGGCCGCCTGCAGCCCCACCTTGAAGGCGTTGGGGTCGTAATCATATTGCTGGATCGTATAGCTGACGCCGGCCTTGTCGAGAAACCTTGTCGCCTGCGTGGTCTTCGCCATCGCCTACCCCCTGCCGAACAGGGCTTCGTAGATTTCAGGCTTGAAGCCCAGCGTAATCGCGCCGTCCTTTTCCAGCACCGGCCGCTTGATCATCGAGGGCTGGGCCAGCATCAGCCCGATCGCCTTGTCCCGCGTCAGGTCGGCCTTTTCGGCGTCGGGCAGCTTGCGGAAGGTCATGCCGGCGCGGTTTATGACCTTCTCCCAGCCGGCCGCGTCGCACCAGCGTTCCAGATGCGCCCGGTCGATCCCGGCTTTCTTGTAGTCGTGAAAGTCATAGGCGATGGAATGCGCATCGAGCCAGGTCCAGGCCTTCTTCATCGTGTCGCAATTCCTGATTCCGTAAAGCGTGACCGGCATGGCGTCTCTCCTGTTTGCCCTTGCTTTAGCAAGCCGGCGCCCATGAGAAAAGCCCGGCGCGGGGCCGGGCTTTTCGGGAAACGTCGCTGTCAGGCCCGGGCGGGCCTATTCGTTGATCAGCCGCTTCAGGAGTTCAACCTCCTGCGACAGCTTGTTGTCCTTCTCCAGAAGGTCCTCGATCTTGCGCACGGCGTGCAGCACCGTGGTGTGGTCGCGTCCGCCGAAGCGGCGGCCGATTTCCGGGAAGGAGCGCGGCGTCATGGTCTTGGCGAGGAACATCGCGATCTGGCGCGGCTTGACGATTACCCGCGTGCGGCGGTTGGAGACGAGCTCCTGCCGGGTGACGCAATAATGACGGGCGACAACGCGCTGGATATCCTCGATGCGCACCCGCTTCGGCTCGCCGGTGCCGACGAGATGCACCAGAAGCTCATCGACGCGCTCGATCGAAAGGTCGGGCTCGAAGGAGCGGCGGAACAGCAACTGGTTGAACGCGCCCTCGAGCTCGCGCCCGCTCGCCGTCACCTTGCTGGCGACATGTTCGAGCACCTCGGGGGCGATGTCGATCGACGGGTCTTCCTGCTGCGCCAGTTCAAGTCGGCGCTTCAGCATTTCGAGCCGCATCGCGTAGTCGGGGCCGTTCATTTCCAGCGAGACGCCGCCGGTGAGGCGCGAACGCACGCGCGGGTCAAGCGATTCCAGCTCCCACGGCGCGCGGTCGGCGGCGACCACCACCTGTTTGGCGCTGTCGAGCAGCGTGTTGATCAGGTGGCAAAACTCGTGCTGGATCATCTTGCCCTGCAGGAACTGCATGTCGTCGATCACCAGAAGATCGATATTGCGCAACGAGTCCTTGAGCGTCAGCGCGTCATTGTCGCGGATCGCGGTGGCGAACTTCCACATGAAATATTCGGCGGTGAGATAGACCACGCGCTGCTTGTCCGGCGCGGCAAGCGCTGCGTTGGCGATCGCTTGCAGAAGATGGGTCTTGCCGAGGCCGACCGAGGAATGAATGAAAAGCGGGTTGAAGCGCACCGCCGCCATGCCGGATTCGGCAATGGTCTTGGCCGCGGCAAAGGCTACCCGGTTGGATGCGCCCTCGACGAAGCTGTCGAAGGTGAAGAAGGGGTCGAGCGGCGAGCCGAACACGGTCTGACCCGAAGCGCTGGCGCCGCGCGCCTGCGGCGTTTCCGGGTCGGGCATCAGCGGCTGGCCGGCAGGCGCGCGGTTCAGCGGTCGCACGACCGGAGCCGGGCTGGCCGGGACCGGTTTCGGCTGCTCGCTCGCAAGTGCGGGACGCGGCGCGCGGGTCGCGGAACGGACCAGAACCTCGATCTTCATCACCTGCGGGCGCTCGACGCGGGCAATCTCGGTCAGCAGATCGAGATAGTGATTGTTGATCCAGGATTTCAGAAAGGCGGTGGGCACCGAGAAACGGACCACGCTCTTGTCGCAGGAATGCAGCTTCAGCCGGCCGAACCAGCTGGCATAGACGTCGCCGCCGACATGGGCTTTCAGGGCGGTGCAGAACCGTTCGAAGAAGATATCGTCCCCGTTGGAATTCATGGCAGCCGTCGCCGGTTTCGTATCATTTTCACCGGCCTCGGTTTCGCCCGCATTGTCCTCGGTGCGAGAGGCTACCATTCTCATTCTCATCGTTGCCGCCTTTCAAACGTCATCACCCTGGCGCGCGCTTGTTTTTATGTCGCCCGCTGCCTGTTTTCGCCCTGCTGCCGGTGTCTTCCCGGCATGTGTTTAAGTCCGGCCCTCAGCCGGAATTGGGACTTTCCGCCGCTTACCTGCTCTCCGATCCTCGTATCGGAAAATGCAGGCTGCAAAATGTCCGGAGTTTCTATGTTTTGAAGTTCTGCTTCCCCTCCTGAGCTCGTAGGTCATTTGCAAAAGACACACAGGAACGAACCCGGACTTCTGGCGAAAACCGGATAACAACCTGCGATTGTTGGAAAAACGGCGCCAAAAAAGCCGCCGCTCCCAGCGTCGGGAAGACAACGTATCCTGTGTCGAACACGCCCCTCCCGAAAAAAATCCGGGAGCTCATTCCGTCTGCTGTCGGAGGTCATTTAGGCAAGAACGACCGACAATTTCAACAAGGATTTTTTGCCGATTCGGCGCTTCCAGCATTGACTCTTACCCGTGAGTTTGGGTCCCCGCGGAAGGGCTCGGAAGAATCGCTTTTGAATCAATTAGATTCACATATGTCTGAAATCGGATGGACGAAAATGCCGGAAAAAATAAATTTTTCAGATGTCATTATTACGTGGCGCGCGGCGGCCCAAAATTGGTAAAAATGTGGCAATCCTCGCGTAAGCCATTGAGAAGGTTCAAAATTCTTGGTCATTTTTGTGACATCTGTTCGTAATGTTCGCGTCACAATAGCCAAGTGTATGAACTCAAAACGAAAAACCCGGCGCGAGGCCGGGTTGTTCAAAAAGTCTGCAATTCTTGTTCGGCTCAGGCCGAAATTGCCTTCACGCGCTGCGCCAGACGCGAGACCTTGCGCGAGGCGGTGTTGCGGTGAAGAACACCCTTGCTGGCGGCGCGCGCCAGTTCCGGCTCGGCTGCGGCCAGAGCGGCCTTGGCCTGATCCAGGTCGCCGGCGAGGATCGCTTCTTCAACCTTGCGAACGTAACCGCGTACGCGGGTGCGGCGGGACTTGTTGACGGCTGTACGGCGGGCCATCTTGCGCGTCGCCTTTTTCGCCGAAGTTGTATTGGCCATATAAGTCTCTCTTCGAATTCTGACGCAAGCTCCGTCAGTCGCGGTTGCCGTGACCGGCTGGAAGCGCTTTTGTGACGGGAGCAATTGATGAAGCTCATTGAGCTTTCAAATACTGTGGCCGGGCATATAAAGCCAATCCGGCTGCCCGTCAATGCTTAAATCCCGCAAAGTCGGGGGTAAAGCAGATACAGCGTCCGATTTGCGGCCGCCGACGGCCATTGCCAATGCCGCAAAGGCCCTTACACTTGTTGAGGCCGGGATCAAGCCACAGGAGCCGCCATGCGCGTCACCGTCTTTTCTGCCAAGCCCTATGACGAGGAATTTCTGAAGACGGCCAATGAGGGCCGGCACGAGTTGATCTTCACCGAGGCCGGGCTTCACGCCCCGACCGCGAAGCTTGCCGCCGGCTCGAAGGCGATCTGCGCCTTCGTCAACGATGATCTCGGGGCATCGGCGCTTTCGGTCCTGAAGGATGTGGGCGTCGAACTGGTGGCGCTCCGGTGCGCCGGCTTCAACCGGCTCGATCTCGCCGCTGCCGACCGGCTCGGCATCGCCGCCGCCCGGGTGCCGTCCTATTCACCCTACGCGATCGCCGAACACACGCTGGCGCTGGTGCTGACGCTGAACCGCAAGATCCACCGCGCCTATAACCGGGTGCGGGAGGGCAATTTCGCGCTCAACGGCCTGCTCGGCTTCGACCTCCACGGCAAGACGATCGGCGTGGTCGGCACGGGCGGGATCGGCCGCAACGTCATCCGCGCCTTTTCGGGCTTCGGCTGCGAAATTCTGGCCTTCGATCCGTTTCCCAATGACGAGGCGGTGGCGCTCGGCGCGCGTTATGTGGACAAGCAGGAGCTTCTCGAAAAATCGGAAATCCTCACGCTGCACTGCCCGCTGACACCGGAAACCCGCCATTTCATTGACGAGGACGCAATCGCTTCGATGACGCGCTGCCGCATGCTGGTCAACACCAGCCGTGGCGGGGTGGTGGATACGCTCGCTGTGATCGAGGGTCTGAAATCGGGCAAGATCGGGGCGCTCGCCCTCGATGTCTATGAGGAGGAGGACGACCTGTTCTTCCGCGACCTGTCCTCCACGGTCATCCGCGACGACATTTTCGCCCGCCTTCTGACCTTTCCCAACGTGCTGATCACCGGCCATCAGGGTTTCTTCACCCAGGAGGCGCTTTTCAACATCGCCCACACCACGATCGGCAATATCACCGCGTTCGAGGAGAATGGTGCGGCGCTGCACCCGATCGGCAAAAGGTGAGGGGGCGATAAAACACGCGCCTGCGGCTTTTTCCGGGCTCATTTTCGCCGGCGGCGCGTTTACCCATTAACGCCGCCTGTCGGCGTTCGCGCAGAAAATCGGGAGAAAACCGCGAAAGGAGCGCTCACATGTCTAAAACCGTAGCAGAGATTGTCGTCGACACGCTGGAAAAAGCGGGCGCCAAGCGCATTTACGGCATACCCGGCGATACCATCAACCATTTCACCGACGCCGTGTCCCGGTCCGATCTTCGATGGGTCCACGTCCGACATGAGGAGGCAGGCGCCTTTGCCGCCGGCGGCGAGGCCTATATGACGGGCGAACTCGCGGTCTGCGCCGGCACCTGCGGCCCCGGCTCGCTGCATTTCGTCAACGGTATCTATGAAAGCCATCGCAACGGCGCGCCGGTGGTGCTGGTCGCCTCGGAGGTCGATCGTCCGCAAAAGGGCTTCGACTTCCCGCAGGATGTCGATCAGAAGAAGATCTACGAGCAGCATTCGGTGTTCTGCGAGCATATCTCGCATCCCGCCCAGGCGCGGCGGATCGTCGCGATGGCGGCACAGGCGGCGCTCACCAAGGGCGGCGTCGCTGTGGTTATCGTCAGCGGCGACATGTTTCAGGAAAGCGATGACGACGCGGCTGAGTGGCGGGTCCACCGACCCCGGCCCGTGGCGCGCCCGAATGATGAGGAACTGGCCGAGCTTGCCGACCTGGTGGATCAGGCGAAACGGGTGACCATCTATGCCGGCATCGGGGCGCGCGATGCCCGCGAGGCGGTGGTGGCGCTCTGCCGCAAGGTCAAGGCGCCGATGGTCCACACCACCCGCGCCAAGGAATGGCTGGAGCCGGGCAACCCCTTCAATGTCGGAATCAACGGCATTCTCGGCAACCGCGCCGGCCTGAACGCACTTGAAAAGGCCGATCTGGTCATCTCGGTCGGCTGCGACTTTGCCTATACCCAATTCTATCCCGACCGCAAGATCGTACAGATCGATATTGATCCCACGCATCTTGGCCGGCGCGCGCCGATCCATCTCGGCCTTGTCGGCGATGCCCGCACGACGCTGGAGGCGCTGCTGCCGAAGGTGCGGGAGAAATCCGACGAGAAGCATCTCAGCCGCCATCTCAAGGAATGGCAAGAAGACCTCGGCGATTATGAGGATGCGGGCGACGAACCGGACCCGAGCCTGATCCATCCGCAATTCGTCGCCAATCTTCTGGATGCCAAGGCCGCCGGCGATGCAATCTTCATCTCCGATGTCGGCACGCCGATGGTGTGGATGCTGCGGCATCTGAAGGCCAATGGCAGCCGCCGGTTTCTCAACAGCCTGCTGCATGGCACCATGGCAAGCGCGATGCCGCAGGCGATCGGCGCAAAGCTCGCCTATCCCGACCGGCAGGTGATCGCCATGTGCGGCGATGGCGGGTTGTCGATGCTGATGGGCGACCTCCTGACGCTCGTCCAGGAAGAGGTGCCCGTGAAGCTTTTGGTGTTCAACAATTCCTCGCTCGGCTTCGTCGAGATGGAGCAGCGGGTCGAGGGTCTCGTCGACCATTTCACCACGCTCGAGAATCCGGATTTCTCAAAGGTCGCCGAGGCCTGCGGCATTGCCGGCTTCCGCGCGGACAATGCGGAGCAACTCGGATCGGCGATGGACGCCTGGCTTGCCGCCCCTGGCCCGGCGTTGCTCGACGTCAAGGTCAACCGCATGGAGCTGGTCATGCCGCCCAAGGTCGAGGTCTCCCAGGTCGCCTCCACCGCGATGTTCGGCGTCAAGGCCGTGTTCGACGGCCGGATGAAGGAAGTCGTTTCCCTGCTCAGAAGTAATTTTCTGAAGTAGGGGGACTGCTAACCCTTCTGGCAGGCGGGGCAATAGAAGGTGGAGCGGCCGGTCTGGACGGCGCGAGTAACGGTGCCGCCGCAATCTTCGTGCCGGCAGGGTGCGCCGGTGCGATCATAGACGGAGAAGGAATGCTGAAAATAGCCGAGCGTGCCGTCGGTCTTGCGATGGTCGCGCAGCGTCGAGCCGCCGGCCTCGATGGCTTCCGCGATCACGTCGCGGATCGCCGGCACCAGCCGTTTCAGCCCGTCGCGCGGCCTGCCCGCGGGCGTGACCAGATGGCCGGCGGCGCGGAACGGCGAAAGCCGCGTCCGCCACAGCGCCTCGCAGACATAGATATTGCCGAGGCCTGCGATATTGCGCTGGTCGAGCAGGGCGGCCTTCACACTCTGGGTCTTGCCGGTAAAGCGGGACGCAAGATAATCGGCGTCGAGGCTGTTGCCGGTCGGCTCCGGGCCGAGGCCCTTGAAGCTTGCATCCGCCTCGAGCCCGGCGCGCGCGACGAGCTTCATGAAGCCGAAGCGGCGCGGATCGTTGTAGATGACGCGGGCCCGGCCATCGCTCAGATGAAAGACGACATGGTCGTGGATGGCGGCGGCGTTGCGCGGCAGATGAAAATCGCCGGGCGTTTCGGACGCGCTTCTGTCTTCCACCCGGTAGGACCCGGACATGCCGAGATGGGCCACGATCGTCATGCCGTCATCGAGGTCGATCAGCAGATATTTCGCCCGCCGCCCAAGTGCGACAATGCGTCTGCCCGTGACGGCTTCGGCGAAATCCTGCGGAAACGGAAACCGGAGATCGGCCCGGCGCAGTTCCAGCTTCTCGATGATGCGGCCTTCCATGGCGGGGGCCAGCCCGCGGCGCACGGTTTCGACTTCCGGCAGTTCCGGCATGATGTTTTTAAGCCTTTGGCGTTTCGCTTTTGCGGGTTTCGGTTTATAGCCGCAACGGTGTCTGTTGTGTATCGCTGCAGCAGAGCCAATATTGGGCCCGATATAGCGATTCAGCGCGTGCTGACAAAGCCGAAACGGGCAGACGGAAGATTTTCAAGCGTGAGGTGCGTAAAATGACGGATAGCCGGACCACCGCCAATGGCGGCATGGAGACCTCTTTCGGCTTCAAGAATGTCGCCGATGGCGACAAGCAGCCTCTGGTCAACGACGTCTTCCACAAGGTCGCCAAGCGCTACGACATCATGAACGATGTGATGTCGGCGGGCCTGCACCGGGCCTGGAAGGCCGGCATGGTCGGCGCGCTGAACCCGCCTGCCGATCCCGACTATCACGTGCTCGACGTCGCCGGCGGAACGGGCGATATCGCCTTCCGTATCGTCGATGCCTCGAAGGGGCTCGCCCGCGCCACCGTGCTCGATATCAACGGCTCCATGCTGGCGGTCGGCGAGGAACGGGCCCAGAAGAAGGGCATTGCCGAAAACCTCACCTTTGTCGAGGCCAATGCCGAGGACCTGCCGTTTGAGGACAAGAACTTCGACGCCTATACGATCGCCTTCGGCATCCGCAACGTGCCGCATATCGACAAGGCGCTTTCGGAAGCCTATCGGGTGCTCAAGCGCGGCGGTCGGCTGCTGGTGCTGGAGTTTTCCGAGGTCGAGGCCCCGATCCTCGACAAGGTCTATGATCTGTGGTCGTTCCACGCCATTCCGCGCGTCGGCAAGGCGATTGCGGGCGATGGCGAGCCCTATCGCTATCTGGTCGAATCGATCCGCAAATTTCCGAACCAGAAGGATTTTGCCAGGATGATCGAGCGCGCCGGTTTTTCGCGCGTCAAGTTCACCAATTACTCCGGCGGTATCGCTGCCCTTCATTCCGGCTGGAAACTTTAGGCATTCACCATGGGCGCGCTTCGATCCTACTTCAACCTTCTCGGCGTCGGCTGGGTGCTGGCCCGCGAAGGCGTGATTAACGCGCTGCCTTCGGAAGGCCTGCCGCCCTATGCCCGGCTGGTGAAGGCCATGCTGGTGCCCTTCGCCCGGCCCGGCGCGCGCAAGAAGGCGCGCTCCGACAGGCTCGGCAAGGCGATTTCGCGGCTCGGCCCCTCCTATGTGAAGATGGGCCAGTTCCTGGCGACCCGGCCGGATGTCGTCGGCGCGGGCTTTGCCGAGGATCTGGCGCAGTTACAGGACCGGATGCCGTTTTTCCCGGCCGAGGCGTCGAAGGCGACCATTCGCGGCTCGCTCGGGCGTTCCGTCGATGAGCTTTACGCCGAGTTCGGCGATCCGATCGCCGCCGCCTCGATTGCGCAGGTGCACCCGGCGACGGTCGCGACGCCGGAGGGCGAGAAGAAGGTCGCCGTCAAGGTGATCCGCCCGGGCATTCGCCACCGGTTCAATGAAGATCTCGGCGCGATGTATCTGGTCGCGCGCATGCAGGAGCGTTTCATCCGCTCCAGCCGCCGGCTCAGGCCCGTCGATGTCACGCGGACCCTGGAACAGACCACCAAGATCGAGATGGATCTCAGGCTGGAGGCGGCCGCGATCTCGGAGATGACGGAAAATACCGCCCATGACGAAGGCTTCCGCCTGCCCGCCGTCGACTGGGAGCGCACCGGCCGCGACGTCGTCACCATGGAATGGATCGACGGCATCAAGATGTCGGATGTCGCGGGGCTGAAGGCCGCGGGCCATGACCTCGAGAAGCTGGCGGTAACGCTGATCCAGTCCTTCCTCCGCCACACCTTGCGCGATGGCTTCTTCCACGCCGACATGCATCCCGGCAATCTGTTCGTCGACAAGGACGGCCTGATCGTCGCCGTCGACATGGGCATTGTCGGAAGGCTCGGAAAGAAGGAGCGGCGGGTGCTCGCCGAAATCCTCTACGGTTTCATCACCCGCGATTACATGCGCGTGGCCGAAGCCCATTTCGAGGCGGGTTACGTGCCGGCGCACCACAACAAGGCCTCGTTCGCGCAGGCGATCCGCGCCATCGGCGAACCGATCCACGGCCAGTCGGCCGAGACCATCTCGATGGGCAAGCTTCTGACGCTGTTGTTCGAGATCACCGAAATCTTCGACATGACCACGCAGACGCAGCTCATCAACCTGCAGAAGACCATGGTCGTGGTCGAGGGCGTGTCGCGCATGCTCGATCCGCATTTCAACATGTGGAAGGCGTCCGAGCCGGTCGTGTCGAAATGGATCGAGCACAATCTCGGCCCCCGCCGGGTGCTGACGGATATGCGCGAGGGCATGCAGGCGGTGCTGAAGATCGCCGAGGCGATCCCGGAGATCGCCGACAAGACCGAGAAATTCCACAACGAGGTCGTCGCCATGAGCGAAAACGGCCTGCGCTTCGACGAGAGCACCTCCGAAGCGATCGGCCGCGCCGAAGCCCGCTACACCCGCTCCGGCCGCGTGGCGCTGTGGCTGATCGCGGCGGTGCTGGTGTACCTCGCCGTTGTGGCTTCGGTGGCGGTGTTTTGATGGGGGTGAACCGGGTTGTTTTCCAGCGCGAGTCGCGTTTCAGGGTGCTTCCTCCCTACGAGGCGTCATCCTCGGGCTTGACCCGAGGATCCAATCACCTCTCACTGCGAGCGGCGTGCCGGTCTCCCCGCCATATGGCGCGGCCGAGTTCGAACAAACTCGCGCTGCCGGTGTGGCTTGCGGGGATGGATCCTCGGGTCAAGCCCGAGGATGACGCCGAGGGCGGGGAGGGGCAAAGCATTCCGCCAGCGCTGCGGCAAAGCGCGGCTGAGCGTAGGAGCGCGCCGCATAGCGTCCACACAATCCCGGAGTATAATTGATGCGCATTGGCGGACGCCTTCAGGGCGCGATCGAGGTTCTTTCCGAGGTGGAGGAGCGCAAGCGTCCCATCGCCAACGCGCTGAAGGACTGGGGCACGGCGCATCGGTTTGCCGGTTCCGGCGACCGGGCGGCGATCGGCAATATCGTCTATGACGCGCTCAGGCTGAAGCTGTCGCACGCCTTTCTGATGGATGACGACAGCCCGGCGGCGCTCGCCCATGCCGTGCTTTATCGGCAATGGGGTTTTACCCCGGAAAGCCTTGCCGAAAAGCTTGACGGCGACAAGTTCGCGCCGGAGCCGCTTTCCGAGCGCGCGCTTGCCGCCTTTGCCAGCTGCAACCTTGCGGATGCCCCGGATCATGTCCGCGCCGACCTGCCGGAATGGATCCTCCCGGCGTTCAAGGAAAATTTCGGCGATGACTGGTTGGCCGAGGCCGAAGCGCTGAACCGCCGCCCCTCGCTCGATCTGCGCGTCAACACGCTGAAGGCCGAGCGCGAGAAGGTGAAGAAGGCGCTGGCGCGGGCAGGGGCAGACCTGACCGCGATCGCGCCCTGCGGTTTGCGGATTCCGCCCGGAAGCGGCGGCGACAGGCTGCCCAATGTCACCGCCGAACTCGCCTTCCAGAAGGGCTGGTTCGAGGTGCAGGACGAGGGTTCGCAGATCGTGGCCCGGCTGGTGGACGCCCATGCCGGTCAGCAGGTGCTGGATTATTGCGCCGGCGGCGGCGGCAAGACGCTGGCGCTTTCCGCCGACATGGACAATGCCGGCCAGGTGCACGCCTATGATGCCGATAGAACGCGGCTCGCGCCGATCATCGAGCGTCTGCGTCGCGCCGGCACCCGCAATGTGCAGGTCCATGACGATGCCGCCGCGCTGGAGGGACTGAGCTTCGATCGCGTGCTGATCGATGCGCCCTGCACGGGTACCGGCACATGGCGCCGCCGGCCCGATATCAAATGGCGGCTGTCGGAAAAGAACCTCGAGGAGCGCATGGCCCAGCAGGACGCGGTGCTGGCCGCGGCCTCCCGTTTCGTCAAGCCCGGCGGATTGCTGGTCTATGTCACCTGCTCGCTGCTTCCGGCCGAAAACCAGGCCCGGATCGCGGGTTTTCTCGAAGGGCGGGCCGATTTCGAAGCCCTCGATATCGCGACGCTCTGGCAGGCGCGCTTCCCGTCATCACCAAAGCAGCCGCATTTCACCGAGGGGCGGTTCGCGACGCTGACGCCGGCTGCAACCGGGACCGACGGCTTCTTCTGCGCGGTGCTGCGTAAACAAGGCTGAACAGGCTGAAAATTGACGATGCGCAAGCCAGTGTGCAGCGCTGATGCGGCGCGCGATTTTCTATAACTGGATTATTTGACACAAGTTTCTTTTTCCTTCATGTAGGCAGCACTCACAGTGTCATTGAAGGAGAGGGACCCCATGATGCACACGATCCGTACGCGCGCCCTTCTGGCGGGCTTTGCCGCCTCGACCATGCTCGCAGCCCCGGCTTTTGCCGCTGACGTCACGCCCGAGGCCGTGGTCAAGCACTATGCCGATGTCGCCCTTGCGAAATACCAGGATTCGTTGACGACGGCGAAGGCGCTGGACGAGGCCATTCAGGCCTTTGTTGAAAACCCGAGCGAAGAAACCCAGAATGCCGCCAAGGAAGCCTGGATCGCGGCGCGCATTCCCTACCAGCTCACTGAAGTCTACCGTTTCGGCAACCCGACCGTCGATGACTGGGAAGGCAAGGTCAATGCATGGCCGCTGGATGAAGGCCTGATCGACTATGTCGACGCCTCCTACGGCATGGAAAGCGACGAAAATTCGCTCTACACCGCCAATGTCATCGCCAATCCCGAGATCAAGATCAACGGCGAGACGGTCGACGCGACCGAGATCACGCCCGATCTGCTCGCCAACACGCTGCATGAAGCCGGCGAGATCGAGGCCAATGTCGCCACCGGCTATCACGCCATCGAATTCCTGCTCTGGGGCCAGGATCTGAACGGCACGGATGCCGGCGCGGGCCAGCGCTCCTACACTGATTATCTTTCCGGCGATGATTGCACCAACGGCAATTGCGACCGCCGCGCGGCCTATCTCACGGCAGCCTCCGAACTGCTGATTTCCGACCTTGAAGACATTGTCGCGGCCTGGGAACAGGGCGGCGAGGCCCACAGCTACGTCACCGAAGACCCGACCACCGGCATTGCCGCGATCCTGACGGGCATGGGCTCGCTCTCCTATGGCGAGCTTGCCGGCGAGCGCATGAAGCTCGGTCTGCTGCTGCACGATCCGGAGGAAGAGCATGATTGCTTCTCCGACAACACCCATGCCTCGCACCTGAACGACGCGATCGGCATTCTTCAGGCCTATACCGGCGACTACACCCGCGTCGACGGCACGGAAATGACCGGCGCTTCGGTCTCCGATCTGGTCGCGGCCAAGGACCCGGCGCTGGACGAGGAGCTGAAGGCGAAGCTGCTTGCGACCGTTGCGGCGATGGAGGCGATGGCCACCCGCGCGGAAACCGTCGAGGCCTACGACCAGATGATCGGCGAAGGCAATGACGAGGGCAACGCCGTGGTTCAGGCCGCAATCGACGGCCTGATCGACCAGACGCCGTCCATCGAACGCGCGATCGCGTCGCTGGATCTCGGCCAGATCGAATTGGAAGGCTCCGACAGCCTTGACGCGCCGGAGGCGGTGTTCCAGTAGGAGCGGGTTTGAGGGTGCGTACACGCTGCATGTGGCAGAAGCGCGCACCCCTCGCCTTGGCGTCGTCCTCGGGCTTGACCCGAGGATCTAACCACGTTTGATGCGACAGGCGTCTCGGTTCCGGGAATGCGGGCGCCCTACGAGTTTCCGTTCGCGCCAGTCGCGCGGATGGGTGCTTGGATCCTCGGGTCAAGCCCGAGGATGACGCCGAGGAGGAGGCGAAGCCGAGCGGAAAGCGAGCGCCGGTCCGTCGAAAACGGGTGCGCGGCTTGCATGAAATGAACAAAAAGGACGGCCGGAACGACCGTGATGGCATGATGAAACGGCATATTCCTGCAATGACGACAGCGGCTCTGGCCGCTTCTTTGTGTTTTACGACGACCTTCGCCGCCGACTGGACTCCGCCCGCCGAGCGCAGCGATCTTGACGCGAAGGACAAGGCCCGGGTCGAAAAGGTCACGCAGCCGACGGATGATTTTTCCAAGCCCGAAGCCTTCGAGATCATGCAGGGCGGCGCCGCCACCAGCACGGCGAGCGTCAACCGCGACAGTTTCTCGCATTCCTCCGCCAACATCACCTTCGCCGAGGAGGAAACCTTCAAGCTCGGCAATGCGCTGTTTCGCAAGTTCTGGGTGTCGTCGCCATCCTCGACCCAGGCGTCCGATGGGCTCGGGCCGTTGTTCAACGCCCGTTCCTGCCAGAGCTGCCATTTGAAGGATGGCCGCGGCCATCCGCCGGAAGGCGACAGCGACGCGACCTCGATGTTCCTGCGCCTCGCGCGCCCCGCCCGCACGCCGGAGGAGCAGGCGCGCATCGACAATTACGAGACCATCAATTTCCCCGACGCGGTCTATGGCGGCCAGCTTCAGGATTTCGCCGTTCCGGGCCTTTCCGCCGAAGGGCGGATGACGATCGATTACCGGGAAGAAGACGTCACACTCGGCGATGGCAGCACGGTTTCGCTGCGCCACCCGACCTATGGCGTTGCGGACCTTGCCTATGGCCCGCTTGGCGAGGATACCACGCTCTCGCCGCGCATTGCCAACCCGATGATCGGTCTCGGACTGGTGCAGGCGATCGAGCCTGCCGATATTCTAGCGCATGCCGACCCCGACGATGCCGATGGCGACGGGGTTTCGGGCCGTCCCAACATCGTCAGCGATACAGTGACCGGCGAGGTCAAGCTCGGCCGCTTCGGCTGGAAGGCGCAGAACGCGACGATCCACGATCAGTCCGTCGGCGCGATGAGCGGCGATATCGGCGTTTCCTCGCCGGATGCGCCGAACCCTTACGGCGATTGTTCCGAGGCGGAAACCGCGTGTCTGGCCATGCCCACCGGCGTGCAGCCGCGCCTTGGCGATACCGAGGCGCCCGATCCGGTGATGGAGCTTGTTACCTTCTATGCCGAAAACCTCGCCGTTCCCGCGCGCCGCGATGTCGATGATCCTGAAGTTCTGCGCGGCAAGCAGGTGTTCTACGAGGCCGGCTGCACCGCCTGCCACACGCCCAAATTCGTCACCAGCCGCGCGGCGGAAAACCCGGCGCACCGCTTCCAGCTGATCTGGCCCTATTCCGATTTCCTGCTGCACGACATGGGCGAGGGGCTTGCCGACGGCCAGCAGGTGGCGATGGCCGATGGACGCGAATGGCGCACGGCCCCGCTCTGGGGCACGGGGCTGACGGAAACGGTCAACGACCATTCCTTCTTCCTGCATGACGGCCGCGCCCGCAACCGCACCGAGGCGATCCTGTGGCATGGCGGTGAAGCGCAGACCGCGCGCGACAAATTCGCCAATGCCGCGAAAGAGGACCGCGACGCGCTGATCAAATTCCTGGAGTCGCTGTGAAACAGTTTATTGCCGCAACCCTCGTCATTCTTTCCGCCGGCAGCGCCGCCGCCATGAACCGGGACGCCGTGCCCGGCGTGCTGGAGCAGGCAGTGGATGGCTTCATCCGCCCCGGCTACCAGGATTTCGCAACCGCCACCGGGACATTGTCGGAGGCCGTCGAGGCGTTCTGCGCAGCGCCTGACGAGGCCACATATGAGGCCGCGACGACGGCTTTCGATGAGGCGGTCGCGGCATGGTCCGCGATCGAGATCGTGCGCACCGGCCCGGTGCTGGAGGATCACCGTTTCGAGCGCATCCTCTATTACCCGGACCGCAAGAGCATCGGCCTGAAACAGGTGCAGGCGGCGATCATCGAAGAGGATGAAACCGCGCTCGATCCCGACTATCTGCCGCAGAAAAGCGTGGCGATGCAGGGCCTGCTGGCGCTCGAATTCGTGCTGTTCGGCACGCAATATGAGACCATGTTCGAGGCCCCCGATACTTATCGCTGCCGCTATGGCGAGGCGATCGCGACGAACATGGATCGCGTCGCCGGCGAACTGACGGCCGCCTGGGAGGCCGAGGATGGCGTCGCCGATGCCTGGAAACATCCCGGCCCCGACAATCCGCTGTTTCGCACCGATGACGAGGCGCTGACCGCGCTGCTCGGCATTCTGGTTCACGGCGCGGAGACGGTGCGCGACCAGCGCATCGAATATTTCTACCGAGGCGAGGACGGGCCGAATTTCGCCACCCGCGCGATCTACTGGCGCTCGCAAAACACATGGCCCTCGGTGCTCGCCAATCTCGATGCGCTGCAGGCGCTTTTGAACGAGGCCGGCATGGAGGATCTGCTGGATGAGGATGTCCGCTCGATCGTGTCCTCGATCAACTTCCTGTTCTCCTCGCTCGACGGCGTGGTCGAGGGCATGGCCCCCGATATCGAGGTTGTCCTGAACGATCCGGATCAACGGGCGAAACTCGATTACATCATCCTGAACCTCAAGGACGTCATCCTGCGGCTGAACGACAATTACGGCGGGGCGATCGGTCTCGGCGCCGGTTTCTCCTTCTCCGACGGAGACTGACATGCCTGCCCGCTCGGCCCTGATCGACCGCCGCAGTTTCGTGAAGGCCGCGGGCAGCCTGTTCCTGGCCGGGCTTTCCGCGCCCGCCGCTTTCGCTTTGGAGCGCGCCGATGCGGTCTATGCAACGGGCATCAGAACGCCGGATGGCCGGTTCGCCCTGGCGCTGATGGGCGAGGACGGCGCGTTCATCTCGCAGATCGCGCTGCCGGACCGGATCCACGGTCTCACCGTTTCGCCGGCGACGGACGCGGTGGCGGCCTTTGCCCGCAGGCCCGGCACCTTCATTCTGGTGCTGTCGCCATCGGGCGGCGAGACGATCGTCAATGCCGTCCCCGACCGGCATTTCTACGGGCATGGCGCATTCTCGCCGGATGGCCGGTTTCTCTATGCCAGCGAGAACGACTTTGAAAACCGGCGCGGCGTGATCGGCATCTATGATGCCAGGCAGGACTATATCCGGATCGGCGAATATCCGACCTATGGCATCGGCCCGCACGATCTCTCCGTGACCCCCGATGGCCGTTTTCTGATCGCCGCCAATGGCGGGATCGAAACCCATCCCGATTTCGGCCGCACCAAGCTGAACCTCGATCACATGGAACCGTCGCTGGCGCTGATCGATGCAGCCAACGGGGCGCTCGTCGAGAAACACGCGCTGCCCGCAAGCCTCAGCCAGCTTTCGGCCCGGCACCTGGCGCTGGGCGCGGAAGGCCGCATCTGGTTTGCCTGCCAGTTCGAGGGGCCGCGCAACGAGACGCCGCCGCTGGTCGGCCATATCGCCCCCGGCGCGGCGCTTTCCTTCACGCCACTGCCGGAGGATGTCACGATCGGGCTCGGCAATTATGTCGGCGCGATCGCCGCCAACCCGCGCGACGGGCTGATCGGACTGACCTCGCCCAAGGGGCTGGTGGTGACGCTGGAGGAGGCGACCGGCCGGGTGATCTCGACCGGAAAGCTCGAAAACGCCGCCGGCATAGCCGACGCCGCGCATGGCTTCGCCGTAGGCACCTATGACGGCCTGTTCGCCGGCGCGCGCCATGATGTCGCATTCGATCAGCATGCGGTGCGCCTCATTGGCAATTCGGTCTAGCAACGCTATCTATCCGCTCATGAACAACAGCAAAGCCATTCACGCGCTCTTTATCGTCGTCGTCCTTGCGGCCGGTCTCTTGGCCGGCTTCCTCAACATGCCGGGCGAATGGTATGCGTCGCTCGCCAAGCCGCCCTTCAACCCGCCGGACTGGCTGTTCGGCCCCGTCTGGACGGTGCTCTATGTCTTCATCGGCTGGGCGGGCGCCCGCAGCTTCCTGCGGCGGCAGGAAAATGGCCGGGCCTTCGGCCTCTGGGTGGTGCAGTTCGTGCTGAACATCGCCTGGATGCCGGTCTTCTTTGGCCTGCAGATGATGGTCCCGGCGCTGATCATCATATTGGTGCTGCTGCTCGCCATCCTCGCCTTCATCGGCGCCACGCGCCATACCGATCGCCTCTCGGCCACCCTGTTCGCCCCCTACGCCCTCTGGGTCGCCTTCGCCACGCTACTTAACGCCGCGCTGATTTACCTCAACTGAGCTTGCCGGAACCGCCGCGGCGTGGCAGGTTTGCCCCATTGGCAAGGCGGTTTCCGGTAAAGGCAAAGCATTGGCAGAATTCGAACATGGCGATTTTCACGCGCGGATCGTGAACAGTTTTGCAAGCCAGGGCGCGATGGAGATGCTTGGCGCGGAGTTGACCCGCATCAGCCACGGGGTCGTCGAGATCGAGCTGCCCTTCGATGCCAAACTGACGCAGCAGCACGGCATCCTCCATGCCGGCGTGATCGCGACCGGGCTTGAGACCGCCTGCACCTATGCCGCCTATACCATGATCGATACCGACGCCTCGCTGCTGACCATCGAGTTCAAGGTCAATCTGATGTCGCCGGGCAGGGGCGGTCGGTTCCTGTTTCGCGGCGAGGTCACCAAGCCCGGCACCAACATCATCGTCACTGATGGTCGCGGTTACGCGATCGGCGATGGCCCCGCCAAACTGATCGCCTCGATGTCCGGCACATGCATGGTTCTGCGCGACCGGGAAGGCTTTGAAGGCTGATGCGGGTCGAACTGATCGCTGGCAAAAACGTGCTGTTCGTCATGGCCGCTTCGGCCGAATATGGCGACAGGCTGAAGGCGCGGATCGCGCCGCTGATGACCGGCATCGGCCCGGTGGAGGCGGCGGTGCGGCTGACCAGGACGCTTGCCATGCTGGAACACGCCGACGCCGCGCCCGATCTGGTGGTGTCGCTCGGCTCGGCTGGCTCGGCCACGCTGGAGCAGACCGAAATCTATCAGGCCTCCTCGGTCTCCTATCGCGACATGGATGCCTCGCCGCTCGGTTTCGAAAAAGGCCGCACGCCGTTCCTCGACCTGCCGGCGGAGGTTACGCTGCCCTTCACTATTCCCGGCCTGCCGCTGGCGCGGCTTTCCACCGGCGGCAATATCGTCTCGGGCGCCGCCTATGATGCCATCGACGCCGATATGGTGGACATGGAAACCTTCGCGCTGCTGCGCGCCTGCCATGTTTTCAACCTGCCGCTCGTCGCCCTGCGCGGGATTTCCGATGGCAAGGCGGAACTGAAGCATGTCGATGACTGGACGCAATATCTGCACATAATCGATGAAAAACTGGCTGCCGCCATCGATCGGCTGGAAACCGCCATTGAAACGGGCGCGATTCCCCTATAAGGCCGGTTTTTAGCTTTCACCGACAGGAAGGCCGCAGCCGTGACCCCAGAAATTTCCCATCCCGATTCCGTCCTGATCATCGATTTCGGCAGTCAGGTAACGCAGCTGATCGCGCGGCGCGTGCGCGAAACCGGCGTCTATTGCGAGATCGTTCCGTTCCAGAAGGCGGAGGAAGGGTTCGAACGGCTGCAGCCGAAGGGCGTGATCTTCTCCGGCGGTCCGGATTCGGTGACGCGGGACGGCTCGCCGCGCGCGCCGCAGGCCGTGTTCGACAGCGGGGTGCCGATTCTGGCGATCTGCTACGGCCAGCAGACCATGTGCGTCCAGCTCGGCGGCGCGGTGGAAGGTGGTCACGCTGCGGAATTCGGCCGGGCCGATGTCGAGATCCTGAAAGCCTCGCCGCTGTTCGAGGGCATCTGGGAAGTCGGGAAAAAGTATCCTGTGTGGATGAGCCATGGCGACCGTGTCACCCGCGCGCCCGAGGGCTTCGAGATCATCGGCGTTTCGCCGCACGCCCCGTTCGCGATCTGCGTGAACGAGGAAAAACGCTATTACACCACCATGTTCCACCCGGAAGTGGTGCATACGCCCGATGGCGGCAGGCTGCTCGCCAATTTCGTGCACAAGATCGTCGGGCTGAAATCCGACTGGTCGATGGCGGCCTACCGCGCCGAGATGGTGCAGAAGATCCGCGACCAGGTCGGCGACAGCAAGGTCATCTGCGCGCTTTCGGGCGGCGTGGACAGTTCCGTTGCCGCGCTCCTGATCCACGAGGCCGTCGGCGACCAGCTTACCTGCATCCTCGTTGACCACGGGTTGATGCGCAAGAACGAGGCCAATGAAGTGGTCGCGATGTTCCGCGAGCACTACAATCTGCATCTCATTCACGTCGATGCGGTCGACAAGTTCGTCGGCGAGCTCGAAGGCGTCGCCGATCCGGAAACCAAGCGCAAGATCATCGGGCGCCTGTTCATCGAGACCTTCGAGGAAGAGGCCAAAAAACTCGGCGGCGCCGATTTCCTGGGGCAGGGTACGCTCTATCCGGATGTCATCGAAAGCGTCTCCTTCTCCGGCGGTCCCTCGGTCACCATTAAGTCGCACCATAATGTCGGCGGCCTGCCCGAGCGGATGAACATGCAGCTCGTGGAACCGCTGCGCGAACTCTTCAAGGACGAGGTCCGCGTGCTCGGCAAGGAGCTCGGTCTGCCCGACAGCTTCATCGGCCGCCACCCCTTCCCGGGACCGGGCCTTGCGATCCGCTGCCCCGGCGGCGTGACCAAGGAAAAGCTCGACATCCTGCGCGAGGCCGACGCCATCTATCTCGACGAGATCCGCAAGAACGGTCTCTACGACGTCATCTGGCAGGCCTTCGCGGTGCTGCTGCCGGTCCAGACCGTCGGCGTCATGGGCGATGGCCGCACCTATGAATATGTCTGCGCGCTGCGCGCCGTCACCTCGGTCGACGGCATGACGGCCGATTTTTACCACTACGACATGAACTTTCTCGGCAAGGCCGCCACCCGCATCATCAACGAAGTCCGCGGCATCAACCGCGTCGTCTACGACGTCACCTCGAAGCCGCCGGGCACGATCGAGTGGGAATGAAACTATGTCTCGACGCATAATAGAGGGGTCTTACGCCAGATTGCTCGGCTTAAGGAATAGCGCGCCGATAGGTCAGCCTTATGTGTCTCGAGATTTCGGCGAAGATTATTTGTTGATCTTGCGTTCCTTGCGGGAGCATGTTGACGACGAATTTACCGGATTTGATTTCTCTATCGGTTGTTATTTCAACAAGGATGCAAATGGTTCAACTTATTCTCGGGATTCATTTCTATCGAAGGTAAATCAGTTAATCACCTATCTGGAGATGGTTCATCGTGCGTCGAGCAGAATCGTCGAAGTCGGAAGCGTTTACAACCTAATATCTGATCAAGAACTGAAGTCACGTTGTTCTGATTTGCTGTCCGCGACGGATCATTTTGATCGGGTTATCAACCAAGCAACACAGGTCCTTGAAGAGAGGATCAGATTAAAAGTTCCTGCGCTTGCAACTGAGATTGGTACTGGGTTAGTTAACAAAGCAATCAAGTCTGACCCTACTCTCTCGCCGATAAAGTTTTCAAATAGTGCAAGCGAGCAAGAGGGATACGCCGCCATCCTCCGTGGTTTAGTTGGTGCATTTCGCAATCCTAGCCATCATCGCTTTTTAACCGAAGTCTCTAGGGAGCAAGCGCTTCAAATTTGTGCGTTTATTGACAACATGCTGAGTGCCTTGGATCAGGCTGAGATCTCAAACCCTTAGCTGGATATTCCCTGCCACTGAAAAGAAGGGGGAGGAGCTTCCGATCAAGGAGGCCAAGAGCTTCGGTTAGTTTGGCGGAAAGTGACTGGTCAACGCTCCCATGGTCGACACCTGACGCGCGACCTGGCGACGCTCACGCCGCCGTCGGCTCATGATGCGATGTACAGGCCCGGCCCGGAGTCGGCGATTCAACTGAATCTTGGCAGATCCTCCATCACCGCGTAGGTTTGAAGGTCGCCTTTCATCCGGTCCCCCCAGGTCTTCAGGAACGCCAGCGTTTCCGCCCTTGCGAGATGGGCCGTCAGCGCTTCCCTGTCCCGCCAGCGCTCGGCGACCAGGAAGCGTCCCGTTGGCCTGTCATCCAGGGTGATGCCGTAGAACAGACAGCCCTCTTCGGCCTTTGTGCCGAGACTGATCGCCTGAACGTCGCGGACGAATGCGTCGATGTCCGGCGGGTCGATGTGGATGTACCCCATGAGTATGAGCATGGCATGTCCTCCCGTTCACAAGCCGACCGTCAGCACGATCTTTCCCTGGATATGACCCTTAGCGGCCCGTTCATGCGCCTGTCGGGCATTGGCAAGCGGATAGGTGCTGTCGATGACCACGCGGATCGTCCCGTCATCGAGCAGGCGGGCCAGTTCCGTCAGTTGCGCTCCGCTGGAACGGACCTGGGTCGCGGACACGGTGATGCTCCGTTTTTCGGCCTCCCCGGTATCCGCAAAGCCCAGTGGATAGACCGGAAACAAGGCGCCTCCACGCTTCAGAGTCTGGAGAAAACGACCCGTTGTCGGACCACCCACCGCATCGACGACGAGATCAAGGTCGCGAGCCACGTCCTCGGGCGGCGTTTTGGTGTAGTCGATGAATTCGTCGGCGCCGAGGTCGCGCAGGATTGTTTCATGTTTGCCTGAGGCGACTGCTATGACCCGCGCGCCCTTCAGCTTCGCCACCTGCACCGCGAAATGCCCGACGCCGCCCGCGGCCCCGTTCACCAGCACGGTCTTGCCCTGAAGCGGAACCGGCTGATGCGGGCTGGCTTGCAGCGGGTTCGGTTCGCTGTGCCCAAGCGCCACCATGAACTGCCAGGCAGTGAGCAGCGACATGGGGGCGGCGGCGGCATGAATGTGATCGATGCCGGCGGGCTTCTTCGCAAGCTCGGACGCCGGCACGCTGACATATTCCGCATAGGCCTTGCTTTCCCCGACGCTGAAAAACCGCACCATGGAATAGACTTCATCGCCGGCGGAAAAGCCTTCAATATCCTCGGCGACCGCCTCGACAACCCCCGAGATATCGGTGCCCAGAATGATGGGAAAATCCACCTGCGGCCGCCATTCCGGTGGAAGCGCCCTGTAGCCGTCGCGCAGATACCAGTCGGGAGGATTGATGCCGATGGCGTGGACGCGCACCAGGACCTCGCCCGGCTGAAGCGCGGGTTTCGGCGCATCTTCGTATTGCAGAACGTCCGGGCTGCCAAAGGCGTGGATCCGGACGGCTTTCATTGTTTCATTCGACATGGCTTTGTCCTTTCAAGGCAAAAGTGCCACAAATGGAGCGCTGCCCCGAATTATATGGAGCGACGCCCCGTTTAAACGGCGCGCCGCTCCATTTGTCAAGCGTTATCGTGAAATCAGACGGCCGAAAGAACGACGACCGCGTCCTCACTGTCGCCCGCGATCCTGTTTCCGGGGAGGGTGTCGACACGCCTCGCGACGCATCTACAACGACGGCGCTACGCGAGGAAACGCGCGGCGCCATTCTGCCCCGACGAACGTGCGTGACGGCGGGGCGTCGTGCCCGTCACGCGTTTGAAGGCGGTTCTGAACGCGCTTTCCGATTCATAGCCGAGGGCATGGGCAATCGCACCGATGGGTTCGCCATGCTCCAGGCGGCGTTCGGCGAGGCGCATTCGCCAGCGCGTGAGATATTCGATCGGGCTTTCACCGACCAACCGCCGAAACCGCGCCGCAAAGCTGGCGCGCGACATGCCGGCCTCAGTGGCGAGCGTTTCCACCGTCCAGCGCCACGACGGCTCCCGATGGATCGCCTTGATGGCCGCCCCCACGCGCTGGTCCGACAACGCGAACAGCCAGCCGGTACCCTTGTTCTCGTTGAGATAGAGACGGAGCGCCTGGATGAAGATCATCGAGGCGAGTTGCTGTGCGATGAGGATGCCGCCCGGCTCGAGATCGGTCATTTCCTGCCGCATCCGCTCGAAGGCCCAGCGCAGCGTCTCAACCTCGCCGCGCAAATGGACGATTGGCGGTAGCATGCCGAGCAAAATCTCCGCTTGAGGCCCCGCAAGCGCAAAATGGCCGCCGAGTACGGTCACGCCTGCGCCGCCATTGAGCTGCACCAGCGTGCCTTCTTCGGCGCCGAGAAAGTGCTGGCGCCAATCGTCCGGCGGCAGGTTCAGGTCGCTGGCGATCTGAAACGGCTGGCCGCGCGGCAGCATGAAGCAATCGCCCTTCTGCAGAAACACAGGCGCGCCCCCGCCTTCCACGGCGATCCAGCACGCGCCTGCGGTGACGGCGTAGCATTTGACGGCCTCATGGGCGTCAAAGCCGATCGACCAACTGCCGCCGGCCTCGAAGCCGCCCACGAGATAGCTTCGCAGTCGAAGGAAGGAGATGATATCGGACAGCGGATCCATTCTGGATGATCTCCAACAAAAGCAGGATTCTGGCGCATAGTTCGTCTGAAGTCGACGGCCTATGATGCTTTCGCGGTTCAGCGAACACTTGCGCAGGGAGATCGGCTTTGACCTTTGGGATATTGGCGCTCGTGATGACGTTCGCCTGTTGCGCTCTCGGTATCCGATTTGTCTTTTTCGGCGGGAGCGTGCTCAAGGAGTGGGGGCTCGAAAGCACGGCCGGAGCGCTCATTCTGTTTCGCCGGATGGGCCTGATGTATCTTGGCCTCGCCCTGATGTTCTTCCTTGGCAGGACGGCCGCCCCTTCGGAAATCCGCTCAGCGGTGTGTCTGGTCATCGGCGGAACGGCCCTGCTGCTGGCGGGTCTGGGCGTGTTCGAATTTTCGGCGCGGCGTGCCGGCGCGGGCATCTTTCGTTCGGTCGTCGCGGAAGCGATTCTTGGGGCCGCCTTCCTCTGGGTTTGGTGGGCGGGATGATGTTGGATTTCACGCTGCCAACTGGTTTCAAGCTTGAGAAAATTGACGAGAACCCATCATGAAGCGCATCCAGTATTTCAAGTATGGCAAGCCGGAAGAGCTTTCACTCGCCGATGTGGATCAGCCGCAACCCGGACGCGGCCAGATTCTGGTCCGCGTCAAGGCCGCATCCGTCAACCCGATGGACTGGAAGATCCGGCGCGGCGAAATGAAAATGCTGTCCGGTTCGCGCTTTCCGCGCGGCCTGGGCCACGACTTTTCCGGTGTGGTCGATGCCGTCGGACCCGATGTCGAGCGATTCAAGCTGGGCGACGAGGTTTTCGGCGCCGCCTCGATCCGGCAAGCCGGCGCTTTCGCGGAATATGTCGTAGCGGACACAAAGACTGTTGCGCTGAAACCATCGAATCTCACGTTCGAGCAGGCGGCGACCCTGACGGTTGTCGGTTCAGCAGCCTGGGTCGGCCTCATCGCAAAGGCGAAATTGAGAGCCGGTCAGTCCGTTCTTATTAACGGGTGTCTGGGCAGCGTGGGACGGTCGGCGGTGCAGATCGCACGCATGCAAGGGGCAATCGTCACTGGCAGTTGTCGTGCGTCCGGGCGCGAGGAGGCTTAGGCGCTGGGCGTAAGCGAGGCGATTGACTACAACGCCTTCGATATCGGGGCCTATAAAGGTCGGTTCGATGTCATCTTCGATACTGCTGGCGCGCTGTCGCTGCGCCAGTGCGGCGCGATGCTCAAGAAGGGCGGCATGTCACTGCACATCGTGCCCACGCCCGCCAAGATGATCGGCTGCCTGCTTTCACCGCGTCATCACATCGTGATCGCCAATCCAACGCCCGAAAGCTTCGCGGGCATTTCCGAAGCGGCCGAGCAAGGCAGGCTCGCCCCGGTGATCGGTCGTGTCGTGCCGCTGTCGGAAGCGATCCCGGCGATCATTGAACTCGAGAAGACGGGCAACCCCAAGGGAAAGCTGGTGATTGCTCCCATGGAGTAGGATTGGAAAGGATGGGATACGCCAGTGGAAGCGTTCTACAGCCTTTCGGCACGGCTTTGTCCTCGCAAGGCAAGCGTGCTACAGCTGGAGCATTGCCCCGTTTAGGCGGGGTGGAGCTCCACCTGTTAAGTGACATCATGAGATCAGACGCCCGAAAGAATTACGATCACATCCTCGCTGTCGCCCGCGACCTTCTTTCCGGGGAGGGCGCCGATGCGTCGCTGCGTGACATTGCCCGCAAGGCGGGCGTTGGCGATGGAACGCTGCACCGCCACTTTCCCACGCGCGAGGCCCTGCTGGAGGCCTTGCTCCGCACGAGCTTCGATGCGTTGAGCGCGCGGGCGAGCGAGCTGGCGCAGTGCGAACGGGCCGACGAAGCGCTGTTGACATGGGTGCGCGAGGCGATTGCGGTGACGCACAGCTACAAGGGCGTTATCGCGCCGATGGTGGCCGCGATCGCCGACGAAAATTCCGCCCTGCATTCCTCATGCGTTGATCTGCGCCAGGCGGGGGCGGGGCTTCTGAAGCGGGCGCAGGCCAGCGGGCTGGCGCGGCAGGATATGGATGGCAATGATCTCTTCGCTTTGATCAGCGCCCTGGCCTGGCTTGCCGACCAGCCTCCGCTCGTCCCGCGGGCCGATCACCTGTTCGACATCATATCGGACGCCATTCTCTTGAGGCGGCCTGGCGGGGTCCCGGAAAACCAGCGCGTATAAGCTGCCTGAGAAGATTTGCCCGGCATCTAGTCGGGCTTATGGACAGGGCCCGCGGCGCCTTGCAGACCGGACGCGCGATAACGCAGCCCGTCAACCAGAAGCGCGACAAGCCGGCGCGCGGCTGCTGGATTTCCATCGCTTGACGGCATGCACAGGCTCGCGACCGCGCGCAGGAGATCATACGGATTTGCGTCGGGGCGTATTTCTCCGGCGGTGACGGCGGCATCGAGCAATCTTTGCAGCGCAGGCTCGAACCGGCTGTCGAAATAGGCCGGCAAGGCCTCGAATGCCGGATCGCCCGAATGGAGCGCGGCAGCCAGTCCGCGCTTGGCGACAATGAAGTCGACAAAGCGCTGCAACCAGCGTTCGAGCGCTTCTGCGGGAGGATGGTCTTGCGCGAGAGAGGCCGCGGCGTCCGCGCAGGCGTCGACCTCACTGCGAAACACCGCCGCAATCAGATCGGAGCGCTGCGGAAAGTTGCGGTAGATGGTCCCGACGCCGACACCAGCCTTTTCCGCGATCTCGCGCATCGGCGCCTCGACCCCCGATGTGGCGAACACGTCCCGTGCGGTGCGCACCAGTGTCTCGATATTGCGCTGCGCATCCGCGCGCACGCTCCGTTCCGACGATCTGCCAGCCATGGATTCCAGAAAATCTCCAATATACGCTTGTTAAGCGGAACAATGTTCCGTATATAGACGGAAGACTGTTCCGCTTAATACGCCGTCGGGCATCAAAAAGCCAGCAGAGAAACCAGGGGACTTATTCGAGGGATATGAAATGCGCATTTTTCTGACCGGCGCGACCGGTTTCATCGGTTCGGCGATCGTGCCTAACCTGCTCAACGACGACCACGAGGTGCTGGGACTTGCGCGGTCGGAACCGTCTGCCGAAGCCTTGCGACAAGCGGGTTGCGATGTCCTGCGTGGCGATCTGCGTGATCTGGAGAGCCTGCGCCGGGGCGTGGAGCAGGCGGACGCCGTCATTCACACGGCCTTCGATCATGATTTCTCCCGTATGGCGGAAAACTGCGAGATGGACCGCATCGCGATCGAGGCGATGGGCAGCGCCCTTGCCGGATCGAACAAGAGGTTCATCGTCACATCAGGCCTGCCGCCCTTGACGGGACGGGTTTCCACCGAGACCGATATCCTACCGGCTGGCGCTCACGGCATGCCACGGGTATCGGAGCAGGTGGCGATGGCTCTGACAGACAGCGGCGTCAGCGTGTCGGTGATCAGGATGCCGCAGGTCCACGACCGCAATCGGCAGGGATTTGCCTCCTATCTGATGGATCATGCGCGCAAAAAGGGTGTCTCGGCCTATGTCGGCGACGGACAAAACCGCTGGCCGGCGGTTCACCGGCTCGATGCCGCCCGGCTTTACGGTCTTGTCCTCGACAATGGTGTGAGTGGCGAACGCTTTCATGCGGTGAGCGAGGAAGGCGTTGCGGTCCGCGATGTCGCCGAAGCGATCGGCAAACGGCTGGATGTCCCGGTGATGTCACTTTCGGACGAAGATTCGGCTGGACACTTCGGCTGGCTCGATCGGATCGCGCGAATGGATGTCCCGGCATCCAGTGTCCTGACGAGGCAAAAGCTGAATTGGCAACCCATGCAGAAGGCCGGACTCATCCAGGACATTCTGGACTCGGTCTGAACGAAGGCCTGCCCCCTGAAACATCATCCCGCGAATGGAGACCAAGATCATGTCCGAACCAACCGTAAAACCGGACAGGCCGCCGGTACCGATGGCAACCCCGATCCTTTCCTTCAGTCCCGTGACCTTCGAGGTCCCGGGACGCCAGGCGGCGCTCGAAATGCGGGTCGTGGTCCCGGCGACGGGCGACAAACTGCCGGTGATCCTGCTGTCTCACGGCCACGGCTCGTCCAATTTCATCGCCTCGATGCGAGGCTATGGCCCGCTGGTCGACTTTTATGCCTCCCATGGCTTCGTGGTGATCATCCCAACGCACCAGAACTCCAAGACCCTCGGCCTCGATACGAACGGTCCCGAGGGGCCGCTGTTCTGGAAATCGCGCCCGAGGGATATGAGCTTCATCATCGATCATCTCGATGAGATCGAAACCGCCGTCCCCGGTCTTGCGGGACGTATCGACAGGACCCGCATCGCCGCGGTGGGGCATTCCCTGGGCGGGCACACCGTCGCCATGCTGGCCGGCATGCGCGTGAAGGATCCCGCAAATGGTGAAGACGTGGACCTCTCCGAGCCACGAATAAAGGCGGCCGTCCTGTTCTCGCCGCCGGGCAGTGGAAGCGGTGCATCCGCAACGATAGCCGAACGCTATCCGGCCCTGGTCAACAGCGACTTCAGCTTCATGACAACGCCTTGTCTGGTTGTGACGGGCGACAAGGACATCAACCCGATGTTTTCCGAACGTGCGGACTGGCGGGCCGATGCGTACCGGCTTGCTCCGGGCCCCAAATCACTCCTGACCGTGAGAGATGCCGGGCACATTTTCGGCGGCATATCGGGCTATGACGCGGCGGAAACATCGGACGAAAGCCCTGAACGCGTTGCCGTCATCCAGCGCATCACCTGGGCCTATCTCAGAACCGCGCTTTATCCGGGCGATCCGGCCTGGAGCACGATAAAGAGCGAAACTGAAACCGGATCAGAGGGGCGGATCGAGAGCAAATAGACAGGGATTTCAGAAGTCGATTTCCGGCGGCGGACGATTGCACCGCCGGAATGATCTGTATGTCATGAACCTGTCGTCCGGCACCAGCGTTCGGCCAAAGCGCCCCGCCGGAGCGGGCAGCCCTTTTATCCCCGTAATGCTGCTGCAATCTCGGCAGGCAAGGCTGCTGCATCTTAAAACCCGGAGAAGCGATGAGACTCCTGCTGATTGAAGATGAACGGGAGTTGGCAACTGCACTGTCGGCTGCGCTGAGCAGGCACGGCATTGTCATCGACCATGCCGTGTATCTTGCGGATGCATTTGAGCTTACACGTCAAAACACATACGACGCCATTCTGCTGGACCGGCGCTTGCCCGATGGCGAGGGCCTGACATTCATTCCGAAGCTGAGGCGGGCCGGGGTTGATACGCCCGTCATCGTGCTGACCGCAAGAAACGAACCGATGGAGCGCGTCGAGGGGCTGGACCTTGGCGCGGACGATTACCTCGGAAAGCCGTTTCTCGTCGAGGAACTGATGGCGCGGGTGCGCGCCCTGCTGCGGCGGCCGCCAACCCTGGAGGAACAGACTATCCGGGTGGGGCGATTGCACATCGATCCGCTGCATCTCGACGTCATGGCAGGCACCGTGCCGCTCGATCTTCCCCGGCGTGAACTTCTGGTCCTTCAGGCGCTCGCCAGACGGAAGGGAAAGACCGTTCTTCGCTCCACGCTCGAGGAGGCGGTCTACAATTACGAGGAGGAAATACAATCCAACGCTCTTGATGCCCATATTTCGAGGCTGCGAAAGCGGCTGGCGGATGCCGGTGCCGGGGTAACGATCCACAATATACGAGGCGTCGGTTATCTTCTGAGGGAAGAGTGATGCGGGCAGGACGCCAATCCAGTCCCTCGCTCAGATGGCGATTGAGCTGGCAACTCAGTCTCGTGATCACGGCTGTCATTGCCGTCGTCATCGTCGGGCTTTCCGTCTATGCCACGATGGTGCTTTCGCCGAATATCGCCATGGAGCAAGCGGTCAAATCCGCCGTGGCGGAGGCGATTGAGCGCGACCGTGAAGGCGATCTCGCGCTTAAAGATACGCCGGTCCTTCGATCGTTGATCGCGCGCAACGACGGGCTCTGGTTCGTGGCTGCCACAACCGACGGCGATTCCGTCTCCCATGGAACCGTCCCTGCAAACTATGCCGCCATCGCGCCGCTCGTGCATCTGTTTCATTCCGCGGATATTCGCGGGGCAAGCGGTGTGCGTGAAATCGCTTCGATCGAGGACGTCGAGACGCCGATCGGCGACGTCAGGATACTCTTTGGCGGTGCCGGCGGCAAAGGTTGGCCTGTTCTTGCGATCCTGGCGGAGGCCTATCCGATCTACCTCTCGCTGCTTGCAATTGCGCTGCCGGCCATCTTTCTCGCGGTTCCCCGCATCGTCGGGCATGCAATCGCGCGCGTCAGCGACGTCGCTGACATGGCGTCGCACATTGAACCCCACCGGCATGGGGACCGTCTTCCTGTCGCTGGCATTCCCAAGGAGGTTGCGCCTCTGGTCATAGCATTCAACGGCGCGCTCGACCGTATCGAGAATGAGTTCAGGAAACGCCAGCGTTTTTTGATCGACGCGGCGCATGAACTCAGAACGCCGATCGCGATCATGCAGACGCGCATCGAGGGCCTGTCCGAAGGGCCGGAGCGCCGGCGATTGCTGGATGATGTCGCGCGCCTGGCGGATATGGCGGAGCAGCTTCTCGATTTCGAGCGCGGCGGTCAGACGATCGATCTCAACGAAACGGTGGATCTCATCGATATCGCGCGTATAGCGGTAGCGGATCTCGCGCCGCTCGCCATCGCTGCGGGTTACGAGATATCGTTTCATGGCGGCGAAATGCCCGTCGAGCGCAAAGGCGACAGCGCCGCCCTGCGCCGCGCGATCGGAAATCTCATCCGCAACGCCATCGAGCACGGCGGCGGACATGGGACAATCACGGTTACAGCATTGGCGGGCGGCGAAATCAGCGTGAGCGATGAGGGGCCCGGCATTGCGGCGGATCATCTCGAACTGGTGTTCGAGCCTTTCTATCGCGTGGTTCCGAGCAGCCGCGGGGCAGGCCTCGGACTGAGCCTGGTAAAGCAAATCGTCGAGAGACATGGCGGGCATGTCAGCATCGAAAGCGGCTCCAGCGGCACCAAAGTGACAATGCGACTTACCACTACTTTGGCAGAAATATATTTTTTGGAATCCCCGTGACGCTGATTGCGTGATTCACGGGAGCCAGCTTTGACGGAGGCTGGCGATGGACGAGGACTGGCATGCGGATCTTGAGCGGTGGCTGGCGCCACCGCGCGATCGATTTCGACGCTTTTCTCGAAGTCGATCACATGAGCAGGCTCTCCCGCTATTATGGGCGACGAGGAAGCTCATTCAGTGCGGCGGGACCGGTAGAAAAGATGCCGCTGTCAGCCCACTAGACAGGCGCATTTTCTGAACACAAATTGTCGACAACTGGCCGGCGGCGACGTATGCTCAAAGCCCGGACGTCGCCGGCCTGGTCGGATCAAGCCGGCTGAGCGGATAGCATACAGCACCCGCGGGCTTGTGTTGAAGCCCGTGAACCAGAAAAGAGGCAGCGATGGCGGCAGCGGTAGAGGCGGGAAAAACGAAAACGCGCGGTTCCGGAACCCAGAAGGTCTACGAAACGCTGCGCCGCGAAATTCTGGCGATGGAGCTGACGCCGGGCAGCCCACTCGATGAGGTCAGGCTGTCGGAACGCTTCGGCATGTCGCGCACGCCGGTGCGCGAGGCGCTGCTCAGGCTTGCCAGCGACACGCTGGTGACCACGCTGCCCAACCGCAACACGATCGTTTCCGCCATCAACTTCGCCGACATGCCGCACTATTTCGAGGCCTTGACGCTGATGTACCGGATCAGCACCAGGGGCGCGGCCGCGCGCGCGCCGCATGCCCGGGCGATGATGGCGAGCATCCGCAGCCGACAGGACGAGTTCGTCGCCGCGGTGGAAGCGCAGGACGCCTTTGCGATGATCGAGGCCAATCGCGAGTTCCACGTCGCCATCGCCGAACTGGCCGGCAATGCCTACTACACCGGCTTCTTCTCCCGTCTGCTCGACGAGGGCCGTCGTATCCTCAGGCTCTATTATTCCACCTTCGAGGACCAGCTTCCGCGTCAATATGTGAACGAGCACGAGGATATTATCGCGGCGATCGAAGCCGGGGATGCCGAAAGGGCCGATCGGCTGGCCGTCGCCCATGCCGGGCAGATCGTGCGCCAGATCCAGGAATATCTGGCGCGGGAAGCCGATCAGGCGCGCGCGCTGTCGCTGGGGTGAGCCATGGTTCATGATTATGGCGCATTGCCGCCACCTGCCCGCACAACATGAGGACTTGATGAAAGACCAATCCGAAGCAGACGTCGTTGTGATCGGCGGCGGCATTATCGGCTGCATGGCCGCGCGCTACCTCATGGAGGCCGGTCGAAGGGTCACGATCCTGGAACGCAGCGCGATCGCGGCTGGCAGCAGCGCCGGCAATGCCGGCATTCTCGCCTTCCCCGAGATCGTCCCGATTCCCGCGCCGGGGGTCACCTGGAAGGCGCCTGGATGGTTGCTCGATCCGCTGGGACCGCTCACCATCCGTCCGGCCTATGCGGCACGGCTCGCGCCATGGTTCTGGCATTTCTGGCGGGCGAGCTCCAGGGCCGGTTTCGAGCGCGGGCTCAAGGTTCAGGCGGCGATGATGCGGCTGGCGGCCGCCGAATATGAAACGGTCCGCAAGGACGCGCGGCTGGCTTCCTTTATCGTCAATACCGGCACGCTCGACCTCTACGACAGCGAAAAGAGTTTTTCCGCCGCGGCGCCCGACTGGGCGAGAAAGCGCGAAGCCGGCTTCGATTTCCACCGCGTTGGCCGCGGCGAGATCGAGGCGCTTCAGCCCGGCCTCGCCCCTCAGTTCGAACATGCGATCTACAGCGAGGACGGGCTGCAGGTCTCCGATCCGGCCGGCTTTACTCGCGCGCTCGCCGAAAGCCTGCAGGAAGACGGCGCCACGATCACGATCGGTGAAGCCGCCGCCCTCGAACCGACCGACGCCGGTGCGCGCATCCGCCTTGCCGATGGAGGCGTCCTTGAGGCGCGCACCGTCGTGGTTGCCTGCGGTGCGTGGTCCAAGACGCTTGCGAAAAGCCTTGGCGAATCGGTGCCGCTCGACACCGAGCGCGGCTACAACACCACTTTGCCGGCGACCGCCTTTCCGCTGAAGCGCCAGCTTTACTTCAACGATCATTCCTTTGTCGTGACGCCGCTCTCGTCCGGCATCCGCGTCGGCGGCGCGGTGGAGTTCGGCGGCCTCGACCTGCCCGCCAATTTCAAACGCGCCGACATGCTGCTGAAGCTCGCAAAACGGTTCCTGCCCGGGCTTGAGACCGAGGGCGGCGAGCGGTGGATGGGGTTCCGCCCTTCCATGCCCGACTGCCTGCCGGTGATCGACCGGTCCAAGTCCGCGCCGAACGTGCTCTACGCCTTCGGACACGGCCATCTGGGATTGACCCAGTCTGCGGCGACCGGCCGGCTGATCGCGGAGCTGGCCGGCCAGCAGAAGCCGTCCGTAAACCTGGAACACCTGCGCGTCGACCGGTTCGCCGGCCGGTAGCGCTCTCAGGCTTCAAGAGCCCGCGTCGATCGCATGAGAAAGTCGCGGGCATCGTCGCTGACATGGTCGGCAAGCGTTTCGCGCACCGTTGCGTGATAGTCGTTGATAAAGGCGATTTCCTGCGGGGAAAGGGCAGCGATGTCGACCGGCTTGAGGTCGATCGGCGCAAGCGTGAGGGAGCGGAACCGGCAGAAGCCGGGCAGGGCGGCTGTTACTTCCACCTGGTTTTCGATCCGCAGCCCGTAGCCGTCGGCTTCATAATAGCCCGGCTCGATGGTCATGATGTTTCCGGGTTCGAGCCCGTAATGATTGGCCTTCTTGGCGAAACGGTGTGGATATTCGTGCACCAGAAGATTGTGCCCGACGCCGTGGCCCGTGCCGTGATCGTAGTCGAGCCCCATCTGCCAGAGCGGCAGGCGGGCGAGCGCATCGAGCTGATGGCCGCATGTGCCTTCGGGAAACTGCGCCGTGATCAGCGCAATAAAGCCCTTGAGCACCGCCGTATAGGTGGCGCGCACACGGTCTTCGGGGGCGGCCAGAAACAGGGTTCTGGTGACATCCGTCGTGCCGTTTTCATACTGGCCGCCGGAATCAATCAGATAAGGGCCGTCTGGCGTGATCGCCGCGTCGCTTTGCGGTCCTGCATTGTAATGGCACATGGCCGCATTGGCGCCCGAGGCCGAAATCGAACGGAAGCTGGCTTCGAGAAAACCCTTCCGCCGCGCGCGAAAGGCCAGAAGCCGATCCTCCGCCTCGATCTCGCGGATCGGATTGCCGTTTGCGGCGCGCCCCGGCGCTTCGCGTTCCAGCCAGGCCAGAAATTCGGTGAGCGCGATCCCGTCCTCGACATGGCAGGCGCGATAGCCGGCAAGTTCAGCGGGCGTCTTGCGCGCCTTGGCCAGCGTCAACGGGTTGTCGGCCGAGAGAACCGTGCCGCCCGCGCCTTCCACCGCAAGCCGCAGGGCCACAGGCGCGAAGGATTGGTCGATCAGCACAGTCCTGCTCGCGGCGGCACTGTGCACGAAAGGAATAAATTCCTCTGCCGGTCTGACGCTGACCTCCTCCAGCTCGAAAGCGGTAAGGTCATTCGGCAGTTTGCGGCTGTCGACGAACCAGACGACCGCGCCATCGGCGTTCAGGACCATGAATGACTGGGGCACCGGGTTCATGGCGATATCGCTGCCGCGCAGATTGAGCAGCCAGGCGATATTGTCCGGCAGCGTCTCCGCCATCATGTCGGCCCCGGCATCGGCAATCTTCCTGCCCAGGCGCGCCGTCTTCGCCGCAACGGTTTCGCCGGCAAGGGTAGGCGACATCGGGCGAATGCGACCGAGGGGCTTTTCGGGCCGGTCAGTCCAGATCGCGTCGAACGGGTCTTTCGAAATGGGCACCAGTGTGAAGCCGGCCCGTTCCGCCGAGGCTGCAAGCCGGTCGTAAAGCGCGGTGTCGATCAGCATCGGATCGAAGCCGATCCGCCATCCCTTGCTTCCATGGGCTGCAAGCCAGCTGTCGATTGGATCGTTGTGCAGGTGGTGAACCTCGTAAAGCGCAGCGCTGACCTCGTGGCGCACCTGGATTTCATAACGTCCATCGACGAAGATGAGCGCCTTGTCTTCCAGAACGAGCGCCAGCCCGGCGGAGCCGGTGAAGCCAGTGATGAAGGCCAGCCGGTCGTCGTGCGGGGCGGCGACCTCGCTTTGGTGGGCATCGGCGCGCGGCACGATTAGCCCGTCCAGCCCTTCGGATTTCAGCAGGGTTCTGAGTGCCGACAGGCGCGCGGCGATATCGGATTTTGAAGCCATGGAATTCCCCGGCCGTCAGGCGCCGCGCACGCGCGGGTCGAGAACGGCGTAAAGCAGGTCGACAATGATATTGGTGATCACGATGAAGAAACCGCCCATCAGCACAACACCGATGATCACGGGCCGGTCGAGATTGCGCACCGACTGCACGGCCAGCGCGCCGACGCCCTGCAGCCCGTAGATCTGCTCGATGACGATGACGCCGCCCAGAAGCAGCGCGATATCGGCGCCAAGCTGGGTGATCAGCGGCGTCAACGTGGCGCGCAGGCCGTGCTTGTAGACCACCTTCGCTTCCGAAAGCCCTTTGGCGCGAGCGGTGCGGATATAATCCTCGCCCAGCACCTCGATCAGCTTTCCGCGGGTCAGACGGGCATAGATCGCGGCCGTGACCAGCGCCAGCGTCGTCCACGGCAGGAACAGGTGCCATGCCCATGTGACCGGATCGTCGAGAAACGGCTTGTAGCCGCCGGGCGGAAACAGCATGAAACCGGCCTTGCGCGGCAGGAAATAGAAGACATAGAGCGACAGCATGCCAAGCACGAAGGTCGGGAAGGACAGGCCCAGCAGGATGAAGCCTTGCCCCAGACGGTCGCGGAAGCCGCCGGGAAACCGCGCCGACATGATGCCGATGGGAATGCCGAGCGCCAGCCAGAAAATAACGCCGCCGATGACCAGCGAGATGGTGGCGGGCAGGCGGCGCACGATCAGTTCCGTTACCGGCTGCTGGTTGCGGTAGGAAAAGCCGAGATCGCCGGTTGCCGCCTTGGCGATGAATTTACCGTACTGCAGGTAGATTGGCTGATCGAGCCCGAGATTGGAGCGGATCTGCGCAAGCTGGGTTTCCGTCGCCTTGTCGCCGGCGATCATGCGCGCGGGATCTCCGGGTGCGACGAAGAACAGGACAAAGACGAAGACGCTCAGCGAAAACAGGATGAGCACGGCAAAGCCGATGCGCTGGATCAGATAACGGGTCAT
This sequence comes from Martelella mediterranea, assembly GCF_021021415.1. Classification (GTDB taxonomy): domain Bacteria; phylum Pseudomonadota; class Alphaproteobacteria; order Rhizobiales; family Rhizobiaceae; genus Martelella; species Martelella mediterranea_C. The sequence goes on from NZ_JAINWJ010000010.1 coordinate 64,153, forward strand.
GGGCGCGCCTCCTTCTTCAGCCGTTTGAGGAACGACCGGCGCACCGGCCGCGCTTTCGGATCAAGCGCATCGCGCAACCCGTCGCCGAGAATGTTGAAGGCAAGCGTGGTCAGAAGCAGCGCCAGCCCCGGAAACACCACCAGCCACCACGCCACCAGATAGATCGAGTTGGCCGAGGCATCGGCCAGCATGCCGCCCCAGCTCGGCGTTGGCGGCACGATACCGAGACCGAGGAAGGAAAGCGTGGCCTCGAAGACGATGGCGGTCGGTATCATCATGGTCGTGTAGACGATGATCGGAACGGAAAGATTGGGCAGGATATCGCGCAGCACGATCGAAACCGGCCCGGCCCCGAGTGAGCGGCTGGCGGCGACGAATTCCCGGCGGCGCAGCGAGGTGACTTCGGCGCGGATCACGCGGCCCATTGTGGTCCAGGAGAAGAACACGATCACACCGATGCTGAGCGACAGGCTCGGCCCGAAGACCGAGACGAGGGCCAGCGCGCACAGAAGAAACGGGACGCTCATCACCAGATCCATGATCCGGCTCAGCACCATATCGACCTTGCCGCCGGCGAAACCGGCAATCGTGCCGATGGTGATGCCGATCAGGGCGGCGGCGAGCGAGGCGACGACGCCGACAATCAGCGAGATGCGCGCGCCATAGGCAAGGCGCACCAGAACGTCGCGGCCGAGGTGATCGGCCCCAAGCCAGAAGTCATGGTTCGGGCCGACGGGAAGACCCATCGGGCTCATGCCGATCTGGCGATATTGCTCGATCGCCGAGTGTCCGGTGATGTCGGCCACGAGCGGTGCCGCAAGCGCAAAGGCGATCAGAAGCACGATGAAGCAGGCGGCGACAAGGCTGGCGCGGTCACGAACAAGCCGCCGGAGCGTCAGTTCCAACGGACCGCGTTGAACCACTGCGTCCTTGTCGTCGTCTTCGATATCATGCTGCGTGACGGCGCTCATGCGGACTCTCCTCCGATGCTGTCGATGAGCTTGCGCCCGGGCAATGCCCCGGCCGCAACCTCATGCATGGAGGCGGCCATCAGCTCGCGGGTATAGGGATCGCGCGGCGCGGCATAGATGTCTTCGGCCGCACCGAGTTCGACGATGCGCCCCTTGTTCATCACGGCAATCCGGTCGCAAACATGGCGGACCACGGACAGGTCATGCGAAATGAACAGGTAGGTGAGGCCCATGTCTTGTTGCAGATGGCGCATCAGGTTGAGGATCTGCGCCTGAATCGAGACGTCGAGCGCGGAAACCGGTTCATCGAAGATGATGATGGCGGGATGAAGCGCAAGCGCGCGAGCGATGCCGATGCGCTGACGCTGGCCGCCGGAAAATTCCGAAGGATAGCGGTTGTAGTGTTCCGGGTTGAGGCCGACGCGCTCCATCAGCGCCTGGACGCGGCGCTTGCGTTCCGCGCCGGAACAGACGTTGTGGATACGGAACGGGTCGCCGATGATCGAACTCACCCGCCGGCGCGGATTGAGCGAGCCGAAGGGGTCCTGAAACACGAGCTGGATGCGTTTGCGCATGGCGCGCCAGTCGGCATGGGAGAGCTCGTCGAGCCTTTGGCCCTCGACCACGACATCGCCGGAACTGGCGGGGATAAGCCCTGCCAGCACCCGCGCGAAAGTCGATTTTCCGCAACCGGATTCGCCGACAAGACCAAGGGTCTCGCCCTTGCAGAGCGTCAGGTCGATGCCCTTGAGCACATGAAGCTCTTTCGGCAGGCCGCGCATGCCGCCGCCGGTTTCAAAGCTCAGATGCACATTGGCGGCCTCGATCATGGCCGTGCGTTCGCCGGGCGGCGCGACGGGTTCGCCGGCTTCGGCAGGTGCGCGGCTTTGCGCGCGATCCTCGCTCTCCTTCCAGCAGAGCGCTTCCGTGCCATCGTCGAACAACCTCAGCGGTGGCACCCGCGTACAGATATCCATGGCGCTGGCGCAACGGGGGCGAAACACGCAACCCTTCGGCGGGGCGAGCAGGCTGGGCGGGCGCCCGGTGATCGGCTCGATCATGGAGCCGGGCGTGTATCGCGCCGGCGACGAGTTCAGCAATCCAGCGGTATAGGGGTGCACGGGTGCGGAAAACAGGGTCGCGGACGGACCGAGCTCCATCCGGTTTCCGGCATACATCACCATGACCCTGTCGGCGATCGATGACAGCAGCGACAGGTCGTGGGTGATCATGATCACCGTCGTGCCAAGCTCGCGGCGCATCTCGTCCAGCAGGGCGATGATCTGTGCCTGCACCGTGACATCGAGCGCGGTCGTGGGCTCGTCGGCGATGATCAGCGGCGGGTTGAGGATCAGCGCCATGGCGATCATCACCCGCTGGCGCATGCCGCCGGAAAACTGATGCGGATAATCGTCGTAACGGTGCTTGGCATCACGGATGCCGACGCGCGACAGCATCTCGATCACCCGTGCTTTGGCCTCCTTGTGGCTGACCTTTTCATGGGTATGGATCATTTCGGCGATCTGCGCGCCGATCGTGTAATAGGGGTGGAGGCTGGAGAGCGGATCCTGGAAGATCATGCCGATGCGCGCGCCCCGCAGAGCGCGCAGCCGCCGCGATGAAAGCGTCAGAAGGTCGTCACTCTCAAATGTCGCCCGTCCGGAAATCGCGGCATTGGGCAGAAAGCCCATGATCGCCTGCGTCAGCACGCTTTTGCCCGAGCCGGATTCGCCGGCAATGCCAAAGAGCGTGCCCTTTTCGACGCGGAAGGAAACCTTGTTGACCGCATGAACGATGCCGTCCTCGGTCGGGATGTCGACGGTCAGGTCACGCACGTCGAGAATGGGTGTCAATAAACTGCCTCCAATACGGAACGGGAACAGGCGGAGAGACCCCGCCTGCCGGTCTGCATAGGGCGGCCGCAGCGCGCGGCCGCGGCGAATGTCAGCGGTTCAGCCAGACATTGGTCCAGTCGCCCTGGGCGCCGAGCGCGTAGGGCTGGAAGTTTTCGACCGCTGGCCCGCGATAGAGTATCACGTTTTCTGTGGTGTAGGGCGCCACCGGCGAATCCTGCATCACCAGTTCGTCGACCTGGCTCCAGAGCTCGGCCGCCTTTTCGGGCGTGGTCGCATTGATCGCCTGTGTGGCGATCTCGTTGGCCTCGGGGTTGTTGTAGTCGACATAGTTGTAGGTCTGGTGCGTGCCGTTATAGGTGAACTGCGGCTGGAACACCGAGCGCGCTGCGCCGCCGACCCAGTCCGGCGACCAGCCCACAGGCGCGATATCCCAGAGACCGGCCTTGGTGTTTTCCTGGTTGGTCATGAATTTCGAATAATAGTCCGACGGCGCGACCGGCGTCAGTTCCAGCTCGATGCCGGCCTTTTTCAGGCTGGCCTGAATGGTCTGGGCAATGGCCGGCTCGGCGTTCTGGTTGCGGAACGGCATTTTCAGCGTGATGCCATCCGGATAGCCGGCCTCTGTAAGCAGTTCCTTCGCCTTTTCAGGGTCGCCGGCGGCATTCTCGCTCGGATAGAGGTCGAATTCGTGGAAACCCAGCACGCCGGGGCCGAAAATGCCGTTTTGCGGCGCGGCCACCATCGGGCCGCCCATCTGCTGGACGATGGCTGCCTTGTCGAGGGCATATTGCACGGCCTGGCGGATGCGCAGGTCGCGCAGCGCGCCGTCATTATTGTCCGTCAGCGTGTTGAACCAGAGGAAGGACGTGCGACCGACCGACATGGTGGTCAGCTTGTCGTCGCCGGTTGCCGCCAGCATCTGCAGGATCGCCGGCGGAATGAGGATGTCATAGGTCATGTCGGCATCGCCGGCCTGAAGCTGCTGGATGGCCGCATCGGGCTGGATGCCGAAGGTGATGTCGATATTGTCGACATAACCGCCGCGCAGCGGATCGGATTCGGCGGTCCATGCGGGGTTGCGCGTCAGCTTGATGGTGCTGTCCGGCACGTAGGTTTCGACGGTGTAGGGGCCGGAGGCGATGAAGTTATCACGGTATTCCGGTCCGTCCGGCATATAATCCAGCACCTCGACGGGTGCGGGCGCCGCCGTCGGCAGCGAGAGCATGTAGACGAAATCGCCCGCCGTTTCGGTGAGGTTGATGACGATGGTCTTGTCATCCGGCGTCTCGATACCGGAAATATCGTTGTTTTCGATATAGTCCTTCATCGCGGCAGCCGTCGGCTCGACCTTGGCAAAACCGTCGCAGAACGTGCGCATGCCTTCGATCAGATCGATGAAATAGGTCAGCCCCGCCGAGCCGAGAGAGGGGTTGCACATGCGCTTCATGCCGCGCTCGAAATCGGCCGCGACAATCGGACGCGGGCCTTCCGGCGCATCCCAGGCAACGCCGTCGCGCAGGATAAACGTGTAGGTCAGTCCGTCATTGGTGGGCTGGGGAACTTCTGTCGCCAGATCGCCCTTCGGCTGAAGGCGGGCATCGTCATCGGTCGAAGCCTCGTAGCTGATCAACTGGCGGCTGACGGCACGCAGGAAATTGTTGGAGGTGACGAGCGCCGCCGAGGTCGGATCGAAGTGGTCGATATCGGCGGTTCCGACGATCTTCAGCGTTCCGCCGGTCTGCGGGTCTGCCGCAAGCGCCGCCGTGGCGGTCGAGGCGGCAAGTAGTGAGACGGCGAGTTTCAACAGTTTTCGTTCTGTGAATGCAGTCATGGAACTGTTCCCTTTCTTTTGGTGTCACGTTCATGCTCGTCGGTATCCGATGCAATTTTTGCGATTGTGAAAAGCTTGTCAACGATATTGTCGACAAACTGACGACAAATATGGTAGGCGGGTTGGTGAGTGAAAAATCTCGGTCATTGATCGAGTGAAGACGGAGAGACCGCTGCGATGACCAACCGCCCCGAACCGATCAGCAAAGACGAACGCAAGGGCCGGATCGCACGGCTGCGCGCGGCCATGCAGGCCGCCGGCGCCGATGCGGTGCTACTGGGCTCGACCACCAGTCTCACCTATTTCACCGGGCTTGTCTGGCATGCGAGCGAGCGACTGGTCGGCGCGCTGGTCACCGCCGACGGCCTGACCTATATCGCGCCCGCCTTCGAGGTCTCGAAGATCGAGACGCTCGATCGCCTCGACGGCGACATCGCCGCGTGGGACGAGCACGAAGATCCCGCGGCGCTGACGGCGAAGCTGCTCGGCCAGGGCCGGACGCTGGCGCTCGACGATGCGCTGCCGTTTGCCATCTATTCGGCGCTTGCCCGGCAGATCGCGCCGGAGCGGCTCGTTGACGGCGGGCCGATGATCTCTTCGCTGAGAGCAGTGAAATCGCCCGCCGAGATCGCGCTGATGCAGTATGCGATGGATGCCACCCTTGAGGTGCACAAGCGCGTTCACGCGCTGATCGAGCCGGGCATCCGCGCTTCCGAGGTCGTGCGCTTTATTGACGAGACCCACCGGGCGCTCAGCGGCTCGGGCAGCACCTTCGCGATCTGCTCCTTCGGCGCGGCGACATCGCTGCCGCATGGCGTCGATGGCGACCAGACCTATGCCGAGGGCGATGTCATTCTCGTCGACACCGGCACGATTGTCGGCGGTTACCAGTCGGACATGACGCGCACCTATGTGAAGGCGGAGCCTTCGCCCGAGTTTTCGCGGATCTGGATGATCGAACGCGAGGCGCAGCAGGCCGTGTTCGACGCGGCGAAGCCGGGCGTTGCGGCCGAAACCCTCGACGATGCGGCGCGCCGCGTGATCGCCGCCCATGGCCTCGGCCCGGATTACCGCCTGCCCGGCTTGCCGCACAGGGCGGGGCACGGGCTCGGCATGGATATCCACGAAGCGCCGTTCATCGTGCGGGGCAATGCCACGCCGCTTCTGCCCGGCATGTGCTTTTCCAACGAGCCGATGATCGTCGTGCCCGAAAAATTCGGCGTCCGGCTGGAGGACATCATTCATATGGGCGATAACGGGCCGCTCTGGTTTACCACGCCCGGCAAGGGGCCGACCGAGCCCTTCGCCTGAGCGCCGGGCTACCCATCGACTTCATCCATGGGGCAGATTGCTTCCGGCGCGCTTTCAGCAAGGCGCGCATGCGACACCACGCCTGAAGGGAGACGGCATGAGCGACGATTTCGAAACGATTGCGATCGATGAGGCGCGGGCGCTGGGCGAGGGCCTGTTGCTGGCGGCCGGCTATTCCGAAGACCATGCCCGCACGATCACCGATTGCGTCATGCGCGCGCAGATGGACGAGTGCCATTCGCACGGGCTCTACCGGCTGATCAGTTGCCTGGAGCTGATCGAGCGCGGCAAGGTCGATCCGACTGCCACGCCGGTGATCGAGGACCGCGCGCCGGCAATCGTCCGCGTCGATGCCCGCCGAGGCGTTTCGCTTGTCGCATTCGAGGCCGGACTTCCCGTTCTCGCCGAAAAGGCGCGGCATTGCGGGCTCGCGGCGCTTGCGATCAACAATTGCTTTCATTTCTCCGCACTCTGGCCGGAGGTGGAAAGGATTGCCGATCAGGGTCTTGTCGCCATTGCCGTCACCGTCAGCCATGCCTGGGTCGCGCCGGCGGGCGGCAGCAGGCCGGTATTCGGCACCAATCCGTTTTCATTCGGCTGGCCGCGGCCCGGCAAACACCCCTTCGTGTTCGATTTCGCCACCTCGGCGATCGCCCGCGGCGATATCGAGCTGCACCGGCGCACGAAAACGCCGCTGCCGGAAGGAACGGCGATCAATGCCGACGGCAAGCCCACGACCGATCCGGACAAAGCCGCAGAAGGCGCCATGCTCACCTTCGGCGGCCACAAGGGCTCGGCGCTTTCGGCGATGATCGAACTCTTGGCCGGGCCGCTGATCGGCGATCTCACCAGCGCCGAATCCATGGCGTTTGACGATGACGCCAAGGTCACGCCGCTTCATGGGGAATTGATCATCGCGCTCGATCCCGCCTCCTTCCTGGGGCAGGCGGCGCTCGATAATCTGAAGCGCGGCGAGACGCTGTTCGACGCGATTGAAGGGCAGGGCGCGCGCCTTCCCTCCGCCAGGCGTTACCGGGCGCGGTCCCGCAATACCAAGGCCGGCGTTATGCCGGTGCGCAAGAATGTGCTCGACGAGTTGCGGACACGCGCCGCGGCTTCGTCACCGAAATCGAACTGAGAAACAGACTGAGGATGTACCAATGAAGATCACCGGCGAATTGCTGATCGGCAACCAGACGCGCATGGGCGCAAACGGAACACTGACAGCCGTGGAGGCGGCCACCGGCAAGGCGCTTTCCGGCGCGTTCGGCGGCGCGAGCGCGGCCGATCTCGACGAGGCGGTTCGGCTCGCCTGGCAGGCTTTCTTCGCCTATCGCGAGACGGCGCTGGAAGACCGGGCGGCGTTTCTTGAAAAGGCTGCCGCAAATATCCTCGCCATCGGCGAGCCGCTGATCGAGCGCGCCATGGCCGAAAGCGGCCTGCCGCGTGCGCGGCTCGAGGGCGAGCGCATGCGCACGGTCAACCAGTTGCGTCTCTTCGCCGGTGTGGTGCGCGAGGGCGCGTTTCAGGATCTGCGTTTCGACCCAGCCGATGCGGCGCGCACGCCGCCGAAGCCCGACCTCAGGCTGCGCAAGGTCGGCCTCGGCCCGGTCGCCGTTTTCGGGGCATCGAATTTCCCGCTGGCGTTTTCGGTGGCCGGCGGCGATACCGCCTCGGCGCTGGCGGCCGGCTGCCCGGTCGTGGTCAAGGCCCATCCGGCCCATCCCGGCACATCGGAACTGGTCGCCCGCGCGGTACAGCAGGCGGTGATCGATTGCGGCATGCCGGCGGGCACGTTCTCGATGCTGCATGACACCGGCTATGAGATCGGCGGCGCGCTGGTGGCTCATCCGCTGATCCGCGCCGTCGGCTTCACCGGCTCGCGCCGGGGCGGGCTGGCGCTGGTGGATATCGCCGCAAAACGCGCCATGCCGATCCCCGTCTATGCCGAGATGAGCGCGATCAACCCGGTCCTCCTGTTTCCCGGAGCGCTGAAGGCGCGCGGCGGCAAGATCGGCGCGGCGTTCGCGGCATCGCTGACGCTCGGCGCAGGCCAGTTCTGCACCAATCCCGGGCTGATCCTCGCCGTCGAAGGCGAAGGACTCGATGCCTTCAAGGCGAGCGCTGTCGAGGCGCTGAAGGCCGTGCCGGCCCAGACGATGCTGACCGCCGGCATCTGCAAGGCCTATCGCGACGGTGTTGCAAAACTGGTCGGCCACAGTGATGTCACGCAGCTTGCCGAAGGGCAGGCAGGCGACGAGTTTCACGGCCAGGCCGCGCTTTTCGAAACGGCTGCCGCGTCCTTCCTCAACGATAAGAGCCTGCATGACGAAGTCTTCGGCGGTGCGGGCCTGATCGTCAAATGCCGCGATCTGGCGGAGCTCGAAACCGTGGTCGATGGCATCGAGGGCCAGTTGACCGTCGCGCTTCACATCGACGAAGGCGACCATCCGGCGGCGGCGAAACTGATGCCGAAGCTCGAAATGCTGGCCGGCCGCCTGCTCGTCAACGGGTTTGGCACCGGCGTCGAGGTGTCGCCTGCCATGGTCCATGGCGGTCCCTATCCGGCAACCTCGGACGTGCGCTCGACCTCGGTCGGCACGCTCGCGATCGACCGCTTCCTGCGCCCGATCTCCTATCAGGACATGCCGGCGGACCTGCTTCCGGACGCGTTGCGCGGGTAACGGCTGCCGGACCCTTCGAAAACCTGGCCGTGCTGCAAAGGCCAACGGTGATCGACAGCGCAAAAAAAGCCCGGCCGAAACCGGGCTTTCTCGACTTTCGGCGTGTCGACGCTCAGGCCGGGGCAGCGGCCGATGCGCGGATACGCACGCCGAACATCACCGTGGTCGCGGAGAGCAGCAGCAGGACGCCGCTTGCAAACACCGTCCCGGTGCCGCCCGCCGCGTCGAACACGATGCCGCCGAGGCCGGCTCCGAGCGCGATCGCGAGCTGGATCGTGGCGACGAACAGGCCGCCGGCGCTCTCGGCCTCGTCCGACACGGTGCGCGCGATCCAGCTCGACCAGGCCACCGGAACGCCGCCGAAGATCATGCCCCACAGTACGACCGAGACGGTGTCGCTCATCGGATTGCCGCCGAAGGCGACCATCACCATCGCCAGTGTCCCCATCGAAAGCGGCACGAGCACCAGGGTCAGGCGAAGGCTCAGCTGGGCCATGCGGCCGGCCAGGACGGTGCCGAAGAAATTGGCGATGCCGAAACCGAGCAGGATGATGGCAATCGCCTCGATCGAAAACCCGCCCCGGGTTTCCAGATAGGCCCTGAGATAGGTGAAGAACACGAAGTGGCCGCCGAAGACCAGGAGGACCGCCATCATGCCGATGCCGATGCCGGGGCGCAGCAGCACCTCGCCAAGCGTTCTCAACCGGGCCATGCCGGCAGGCCGCATGCTGGGCAGGCTGCGCCACTGCGCGACCAGCGAAATCGCGCCGAGAAGCGATGCCAGCAGGAAAACGCCGCGCCACCCGATGATCTCGCCGAGATAGCTGCCGACCGGCGCGGCGAAAACCGTCGCGGCGGATACGCCGCTCATCAGGATGGAGAGCGCCCGCGGAACCAGGCCCGGCGGAACGAGGCGCATGGTGACCGCCGTCGACATCGCCCAGAAGCCGCCGAGCGCGATGCCCAGCAGAACCCGGCCCGCCAGAAGCATATAGACGCCCTGTGCGAAAGCGACCATCAGATTCGAGACAATCAGCAGAACGGAGAAGATCATCATCATGTGACGCCGGTCGGCGCCGCGCGCGGCGGCCGAGATCAGCAGGCTCGCGGCAAAGCCGAACATCGCCGTCATCGTCACCGCCTGGCCGGCGGCGCCTTCGGAGATGCCGAGATCGGCGGCAATCGGCGTCAGCAGGCTCGCCGGCAGGAATTCGGCGGTGACAAGTCCGAAGACGCCCAGCGTCATCGCCGTCACGGCGCCCCATGCGGGCGCGCCGTCAGCGCCCGCCTTCTCGTTCATAACAGGGTTCATTGCGATATCCTTCGCGATGGGAGGTGGAGGAGGATGGGCTGAAGTTAGGCTGGACAGGCCGGACTTTCTATGCCAGTAAATCCGCTATGCATGATCATCCGTCCGAAACATCACCGCGTTCACGCGATGCCGATCTCGTCAGCGAGCTTCTGCTCGGCATGCGGCTTGTCGGCATCGACTATCGCCGCATCGAGCTTGCCGAACCGTTCTCCTATTCCTTCGGCGCTCAGGACGACCTGCGCGCGAAATTCATCTTCGTCGCGCGCGGCCGGACCGCGCTTCTCGCGTCGGGCGGCGAGGTCCATGTCATGGGCGCCGGCGATGCGGCTTTGTTGCCGCATGGCGGATTGCACCGGCTGGCGTCATCGCCCGACAATCCCGCGCCATGCGCCGACCTGACGGCCCTGCCGTCCTCCCCGATCTGCCCGAGCGTCAAGGAGATCAGGACCTGCGAGGCGACGCCGCCGGAAGAGCGGGTCGTGCTGTTTTCCGCGTGCATGGATTTTGACCTCGGCAGCATGCACCCGCTGGTGGCGATGATGCCGGAGGTGATGCGCGTCGGCACGCTGACCGACCGCTACCCGGAGATCCTGCCGATGCTGGAGGCGATGGCCCGGGAGGCCAGGGATGGCCGCGCCGGCTATGCCGGCATTCTCGCCCGGCTTGCGGATGTGGTCGCTGCCTGCATCGTCCGGGCATGGGTCGAATGCGGCTGCGGTGATGCCACCGGATGGATCGCGGCGCTGCGCGATCCGCGTCTGGGTCGCGTGCTCTTGGCGCTCCACCGCGAGCCCGGGCGCAACTGGTCCGTGGCCGAACTCGCGCGCGAGATGGGTGTTTCGCGCTCGGTCTTCGCCGAGCGCTTCCTCGATGTCACCGGCGTGACGCCGGTGCGTTATCTCACCGAAATGCGCATGCGCCTTGCCGCCGACTGGATAAGCCGCGAGGGCGTGCCGATCGAAACCGCCGCTCATCGCCTGGGTTACGGCTCGCAGGCCGCGTTCAGCCGCGCCTTCAAGCGCATTACAGGCCAGCCGCCAAGCCGCATCGCCGCCGGCACCACCGCCCAGATTTAGACGGTTACGCGGCCTGAACCGCGCCTGCGCTAGTGAACAGCGAGCGCCTGTTCGGTTTCGAGGTCGAACAGGTGCATGCGGTTGAGGTCGAAGGACAGCGGAACGGTGGTGCCGGCGCGCAGGCTTTCTTCGGGCTCGACGCTGGCGCAGATCTCCTGACCCGCGATGCTGAAATAGGCCATGGTGGTGGCGCCGAGCGGTTCGACGAGGTCGATTGCGGCATCGAAAGGCACGAAGCCGCCGCGCTCCTGCCGAAGCGTGATCGCCTCCGGGCGGATGCCGAAGGTAGCACCGCGGCCGGCATGAGAGCGGAAACCGGCGGCCCTTGTCTCGGGTATCGCCATGCGGTTGCCGTCCTCGAACACCACGAAAAGCCCACCGCCGTCCTCTTCGAGCCTCACCGGCAGGAAGTTCATCGACGGCGAGCCGATGAAGCCGGCGACGAACTTGCTGACCGGCCGCGAATAAAGCTCCTGCGGCGCGCCCATCTGCTCGACGAGGCCGTGGTTCATCACCACCACGCGATCGGCCATGGTCATGGCTTCCACCTGGTCGTGGGTGACGTAGACGGTCGTCGTCGGCAGCAACTGGTGCAGCCGCTTGATTTCGGTGCGCATGCTGACGCGAAGCTTGGCGTCGAGGTTGGACAAGGGCTCGTCGAACAGGAAGACCTTCGGATCGCGCACGATGGCGCGGCCCATGGCCACGCGCTGGCGCTGGCCGCCGGAAAGCGCGCCGGGGCGGCGTTCCAGCAGTTCCGAAATTCGCAAGGTATTGGTCGCCTCGGTGATGCGTTTTTCGATTTCGGCCTTCGGCAGGCGCTGTTGTTCGAGGCAGAAGGCGATGTTCTCGCGCACGCTCATATGCGGATAGAGCGCGTAGTTCTGGAACACCATGGCGATATCGCGCTTGCCCGGGGCCAGGCGGTTGACGACATCGTCGCCGATGAGGATTTCTCCGCCGGAGATGTGTTCCAGCCCGGCGATCATCCGGAGCGTCGTCGACTTGCCGCAGCCCGACGGGCCGACGAAGACCACGAATTCCTTGTCCTCGATATCGAGATTGATGCCCCGGACGGCCTCGTAGATGCCGTAGGACTTGACCACATTCCTCAGTGTCAGCCTTGCCATGTCCGTCTCCTATCTTTCCGCCAGCCAGACCTGCATGGCGCCCGCTTCCCGATTGGCCCAGAGGTGGTAGGGAATGGCGCGGAACGGCTTCGGCTTGAGGGCAGGGGGCGCGGTCCGGTAAAGCCCGCCGTCAAAGCCGTCCGCCGCCGCCTCATAGCCTTCGCCCTCCAGCACCACCGCGCCGCCGAGAAGATCGGCGTCATAGCGCGGCTCGAGGCGGGCATCGGGCGCGAGACGCAGGCGCTGCGGCTCGGTGCCGATATCGGCTTCCTCGACGCAGTAGACCACCGGACCGCGGCGAAGCGCCACCCGCCCGGCATCCTCGCCGACGGCCGGATGGGCATAGAGCCGCTCCACCGGCATGTCGAAGTGCAGGCGCAGTTCGTCGCCGTCCTTGAAAGTGCCGCTGACCTCGGCATAGCCCTTGACCGGGGCAAGCGGAATGTCGCGCCCGTTGAGCGTCGCCCGCGCCCCCCCCCCGCACCAGCCGGGAATGCGCAGTTTCAGCGTGAGGTCGGTCGGTTCGAAAAGGCCGAGCGCGATGCGGATGTCGCCGTCCCAGGGATAGGCCGTGTCCTGCCTGAGCCGCACGAAGGTGCCGTCGAGATCGAGTTCGGCGACATTGGCGCCGTAGAGATGCACCGCGATCTCGTTGCCCTTCGTGGTGTAGAAATACTTTCCGAGCGAGGTGATAAAGCGGGCGATATTGGTCGGGCAGCAGGGGCAGTAGTGCCATTTCCAGCGACGGTTCTGGCCGTGGCTTTCCAGCACGTTCTCGTAGAAATAATGTTCGCCATCGCGGGCGATGCCGGAGAGCGCGCCGTTGAACAGCACGGTTTCCAGCTGATCGGTATATTTGCCGTCGAGATCGATCTCGGCCATGCGCGAACACCAGAAGCCGAGCGCGACCGCCGCGCAGGTCTCGGCATAGGCGGTCTCATTGGGCAGGTCGAAGGCGCGGGTGAAGCCTTCGTTTGCGCCCGATGGTCCAAGTCCGCCGGTGACATAGAGCTGGCGACCGGTGAGATCGGCAAACAGCCGGTCGGCGGCGTCCTTCAGGGTCGGATCGTCGTTTTCAAACGCGAGGTCGGTCATCGCCGAGAGCAGATACATCGCGCGCACCGCATGGCCGACGACCTCGGTCTGCTCGCGCACTGGCTTGTGGGCCTGGCTGTAGGCATAAGTTTCGAACACGTAATCGGCCGGGTCTTCGCCGCGCCGGCGGGCTTCGTCATCGAAATAGGAGGGCATCTGGCCGCGTTCGTCGACCAGCCATGTCGCGAGCTTCAGATGGCGCGGATCGCCGGTCACCCGGTAGAGCTTGACGAGCGCCAGTTCGATTTCTTCATGCGCGTCATAGCCACGGAGCTTGCCGGGTTCGGGGCCGAAGGTGTCGATGATGTGGTCGACGGCGCGGATCATCACGTCGAGGAAGCGGCGCTTGCCAGTCGCCTCGAAATAGGCGACCGCGCCTTCCAGCAGGTGGCCCATCGAATACATCTCGTGCAGGTCGCGCAGATTGGTCCAACGCTTTTCCGGCTCGCGGCGGATGAACCAGCTGTTGAGATAGCCGTCCTGCATCTGGCCGTGTTCCAGCTTTTCAACGATGGCGTCGATCTTCGCCTCGATATCCGGGTTCGGATGGTTCTTCAAAGTGTAGCTTGCCGCCTCGATCCACTTGCCGAAATCGGAATCGAAGAAATGCTGCATCGACAATCCGCTCGGCTGGATCGGCCGCGCCAGCGGGCCGGGCGGGTTGTCGAAATCCAGAACTTCGAGAAAGCCTTCCTCCTCCAGCCGCTTGTGCTGGGTCGGAATGGTGACGTCGCGGACCGTCTCCTGCCAGCTCTTCCAGAAACCGCCATCAAAGGCGACGCGGGTGTGATCGACGGGCACATAACGTTCGAAACTGCGCGCAGACGCGGGAGACGTCTTTTCCGACGCGGACGATGACATGGAAACTCCTTGGGACATGGTATTCATTTGACGGCCCCGGCGGTCAGCCCACGCACATAGTAGCGCTGCAGCGCCAGGAACATCACGATGCAGGGGATCATGGTGAGCGAGATACCGGCCTGGAGCGCGCCCCAGTCGATAATGCCGTAAATGCCGGAGGAGACGTTCACCAGCATGATCGGCAGGGTGAACTTGTTCTGGTCCGACAGGAAGATCAGCGCGGCCAGGAACTCGTTCCAGGAATTGAGGAAGGCGAACATCACGACCGTGGCCACACCCGGCAGCGCCAATGGCATCAGGATGCGCCGCACCAGCGTCCATTGCGACGCGCCGTCGATCCGCGCGGCCTCGACCAGCGCCTTCGGGATGGCGTCGAAGGCATTGCGCATCATGAAGATCGAGAAGGGGAGCTGAAAGGTGGTGTAGATCAGCACCAGGCCCAGAAGGCTGTTCTGCAGATGCAGGAATTTCAGGATCAGGAACAGCGGCGTCAGGATCGACTGGAACGGGATCATCATCGTCGCCATGACGAGGACGAAGATCAGCGTCTGGCCGGGGAAGCGGAATTTGGAAAACCCGTAGCCCGCAGGCACCGCGACGGCCACGGTGAAGGCGATGGTGCCGAGCGCGATCAGCACCGAATTGGTCGCGTAGACATACCAGCCGGCGCCGACATTTTCGAGACGGCGGTAATTCTCCAGCGAAAACGCCTTGGAAAACAGCGCCACCGGATGGGCAAGCGCCTCGGCCGCCGGTTTGAAGGAATTGGCGAACGACCAGATGATCGGCATCAGGAAGAACACCGCCAGAATGATCATCGCCAGAAGCATGAGCAGACGGGTGGCAACCGCGCCATAGCCTTCATCGGCTTCCATGAACAGGCTTTTCACGCTCATCGTCCGTCCTCCGGCCGCTGGCGCATGAAGGAAAGCTGGATCGAGCTGATGGCGACGAGAACGACCAGCAGGGCGAAGGACAGCGCGGAGCCGTAGCCCAGCCGATAGGACGAGAACGACGCGAGATAGATGGTGAATACCGCCGAGATTGTGCTGTTGTTCGGCCCGCCCTGGGTGATGATGAAGAACTGATCGAAGGCAAGCATGGACGAGGTCACGTTCAGGATCAGCGCCAGCAGAACCGAATTGCGCATCAGCGGCAGGATGATCCGTCGGAAGCGGCTGAAGGGGCTCGCACCATCGATCCGGGCGGCCTCGATCACGTCATTGGGGATGCTCTGCAGGCCGGTCAGAAGGATGACCATGGTGAAGCCGGCGGTTTTCCAGACCACCATGAGAATGATCACGGCGAGCGCCGGCCAGAAGCTTTCAAGCGGGCGCGGCGCATGATCGACAAGGCCAAGCCCGGTCAGAAGCCGCGCGAACACGCCGCTATCG
This sequence comes from Martelella mediterranea, assembly GCF_021021415.1. GTDB lineage: Bacteria > Pseudomonadota > Alphaproteobacteria > Rhizobiales > Rhizobiaceae > Martelella > Martelella mediterranea_C. The sequence continues at coordinate 79,674 of NZ_JAINWJ010000010.1, forward strand.
GGATTGAGCAGCCAGAGCCACAGCGTGGAAGCAGCACCAAAGCCGATGACGACCGGCATGAAGAACACCGTGCGGAAGAAGCCGACGCTGCGCAGCGGCCGGTCGACCAGGAGCGCCAGGGGCAGGGCAACGGCCATGATCGCGGTGGTGACGAGCACCGTATAAAGCAGGGTGAAGCCGAAGGACTGCCAGAGCTGGGTATCGCCGAGAAGTTCGGCGTAATTTTCAATGCCGATGAACTTGCGGCGGCCGAGCAGCGGCCAGCGGAAGAAGCTCATCCACACCGTCATGACCAGCGGAATGATGAACAGTCCGATGATGAACACCATGCTCGGCGCGATGAAGGCGAGGCCCAGCCAGCCATGCGGCTCATCGCTGCCCGCCTGCCGGCGTTTCTGTAACGCGCGCTTGAGAAACAAGACGTCAAATCCCTGGGTTCGGTGATGTCTGCGGGTCCGCGCGGCGGCTTTCCCGAGGCTCTGCTATCCCCTGCGGGGGGAGGGACGCGGGCGGCGCGGGCCGCCCGCAGCCGGGCGTCACGGATTGGTGCGGTCGAGGATCTTGGTGAAATCCTCCTGCGCGGTTTCGATCGCGCCATCCACATCATCGCCGAAGACCGCGCTCTGGATCAGGTTCAGAAACGGACCGGTGCGGCTGACGAAAAGCTCGTCCGAGGCATAGGTGTAGGGCGTGCGCGCCTTCGACAGGATGTCATAGGCGATGAGGTTGCGCGGGTCGAAATTGGCATAGGCCTCTTCCGCCAGATCGGTGCGCGAGGGCATGCCGGCTTCCTGTGTGATGAAGACCTGCTGCTCGGGCTCCATGTAGAACTTCACGAAATCCTCGATCACCGCCTTCTTCTCAGGCGCGATGCCCTTGATCATGGCAAGCGTGTCGCCGCCTGCAAAGCTCGACTGACCGCCCGTCGGGCCGGGGATCGGAGCGACGGCGAAGTTGACGTCCGGATAGGTGCTGGTCAGCAGGTTGACGATGTAGGAGCCGGTCATCAGCACGCCGACCTTGCCCGAGGCGAAGGCTTCCACGGCATTGTTGCCGTTGCCGGAGCGCGACGTCGGATGGATCGTGCCGGCCTGCCACATCGTGCGGTAGTCTTCCAGCGTTTCGCGCATGGCCGGCGTATCGATGGTCGCTTCGCGGCCGTCATCGGTCAGGATATCGGCATCGGCCGCCCAGATATGCGGCAGGAAGTCGTAGATCAGCCAGCTTCCGGAATTGGCAACGAAATAGAAGCCGTAGATGTCGTCGCCGAGCGCGCTGATCTTCTCGGCCGCCGCGACGATCTCGTCGAGCGATGCGGGGGCCTTCTCGGGATCGAGGCCGGCCTGCTCGAACAGGTCGGTGTTATAGGCGATGATCGATGCGTCGGGCAGGGCGGGCACGCCGTAGATATTGCCGTCATAGGTGGCAAGCCGGATATGGGACGGGCTCAGCGCATCGGCATAGGGCAGGCCCTCGACGAAGCCGGTCATGTCTTCCAGCGTATCGTTGGCGGCAAATGTCGGCAGATAGATCAGGTCGAGCACCGCGCCTTCGGGCGGCGCACCGCCGGCGATCGCGGCGCCGAGCTTCGGCACCATCTGTTCGGCGATCACCGCAGTGACGTTGACGGTGTCGTCGTGGGCGGTGTTGTACTTCTCGGCGAGCGCCTGCAGCACGGCGGCCGACGAGGTGCGAACCCAGAGGTTTACCTCCTCCGCCTGGGCCCATGAAGCGGATGCCGCCAGCGTGACTGCAGCAAGCATGAGTTTGGTTTTCAGCATGTCATTCCCCTTCTCGTTTTCGTCATTCCTCTTGACGTTTGATAACGGTATGGGAGAAAAATTTCGTTGTCGACAATTTGTGTTCATCTGCTTGCAAAAACCTTTTTGCAACATTGTTTTTGTTTGATAAAAGCTTTTATCAGCAAACTGGAACCGTCATGATAAAGCCCATTCAGCACCGCAGATGCACCCTCAGGGATGTCGCCAGGGCGGCCGATGTCAGCCTGTCGACGGCGTCGAATGCGCTGAACGGCGTCGGCCGTGTCAATGCCGAGACCCGGGAGCGGGTGCTGCGGGTGGCAACGGAAATCGGCTTCCGGCCGAACGCGCTCGCCCGCAGCCTTTTGAGCCGCCGAAGCCTCACCATAGGCATCATCACCGATGATACCTATGGCCGGCTGACCCTGCCGATCAGTTCCGGCGTGTCGGAGGTTCTGGTCGATCACGGCGTCTCGGCGTTCCTCTGCGCCACCAGTGGCGACAAGCGGCTCGCCGAGCTCCATCTCCAGGCGCTGCTCGACAAGCAGGTCGACGGCATCATCCTGACGGCGACACGCCTCGACGTCGATCCCCCCATCGATCTCACCGCGCTCAACATTCCTGTCGTCTATGCCTTCGCGGCCGGACCGCCGCACAGCACCAGTTTCGTTCCCGACGACGCCCACGGCGCGATGCTGGCAATCGCCTGTCTCGAGGAGGCCGGGTGCCGCGACATTCTCCACATTACCGGGCCTGAAAACTGGCTTGCGGCCCGACATCGCGCGGCGGCCTATCGTGCCCGATGCCGGCCGGCGTCACCGGTGATGTTCGGAGAATGGTCGGAAGAGTGGGGCCATGAGGCGATCGAGCAGGTGCTGGCCACGCGGAAAAAGCAGCCCGACGGCATCTTCTGCGGCAGCGATGAGATAGCGCGTGGTGTCCTCGACGGTCTGCGTGATCACGGCATCTCGGTGCCGGATGATATCGCCGTGGTCGGTTTCGATAATTGGGAAGTCGTGTCGCGCCAGACCCGCCCGCCGCTGACAACCATCGACATGGAGCTCAAGGAAATCGGCCACCGCGCCGGGCTGGCGATGTTGCGGCTGACCCGGAACGAGCCTGTCGACAAGGGCATCATCCGGCTTCCGTGTTCGCTGGTTCAGCGCGAGAGCGTTGCCAAGCCTGCGTAGACAGAAGCCGCTTCAACCTCTGGCGACGCTCAGGCAGAGCTGTGCGGGGATGGTAAGATCACGCACGATCGCCGCGACGCGCTCCGGCTTATAATGACGGGGCAAGCTTCGCCGAGGTCGGCATCAATTTCGACATCATTCCGGGGACCGGCGCGACCCGCAAACGGGGCGGCCTTTTTTCATTTCGTCTCGATGCCGCGGCAGCGTTGCGGGTCAAAGCACGATGCCGTTGCGGAAGGGGTCGTTGGGGTGGAATACCAGTTCGGCCACCGACATGACATAGGCTTGGCCGGTGATTGACGGGATCACGCCGCCCTTCTCTCCCGCCTTGTAGGAGAGCCGATAGGTGGAGCCGATAATGCTCTCCTGCACGATTTCCTGTCCCTCTCCCAGTTGACCGGCGGCGGCAAGGCAGGCGAGCCGCGCCGAACAGCCGGTTCCGCAGGGGGAGCGGTCATAGGCATCGTCCGGGCAGAGCACGAAATTGCGGCTGTGCGCCGCCGTATCGCCGGCAGGACCGTAAAAGATGACATGGTCGACCGGCTCGCCGTTCTCGCCGCCGATCTTCTGTGCATTGAGCGCGGTCCGGGTGGCGACGGCGAGATCGGTAAGCTGGCGGATATTGTCCGGCGTCACCGGGATGGGGCTCGGGTCGACCAGGAAAAACCAGTTGCCGCCATAGGCGACGTCGCCTGTGAGGACGCCGAACTCCGGCACCTCGATCGTGACGCCCGCTGCGACCCGGCGGCTTTCTATATTGGTGACCGTGACCGTGCTTTCATCCTGCACATCGACGGTGACGACGCCGGCGGGCGTTTCGATGCGATGCAGACCCGTGCCGATCCGGCCCATATGGTAAAGCGTAACCGCGAGACCGATCGTGCCATGGCCGCACATGCCGAGAACCGCGCCGACATCGAAATAGATGACGCCGGTGACGCAGGTCGGATCCACCGGCGGCACCAGCAGCGCGCCGACCATGGCGACCTGGCCGCGCGGCTCCAGCACCACGGCGCGGTAGTCGTCGTAGTAGCGCGTCGCAAGCAGCGCCGCGCGTTCGGAAAGCGGGCCCGAACCGAGATCGGGAAAGCCGTCGAGGATGACCCGCGTCGGCTCGCCCGCAGTGTGGCTATCAATCACATGCATTCGCTGCTCCCTGGCAAGGCCCGCTCCGCCGGTTTCAGGCCGCCCAGTTGGCGTACCAGGTCTTGAACTGCCGGTACTGTTCCTCGACGAAGGCCTGCTGCGGCGCGGTCAACACATCGGTCTCGTTGAAGTGCAGGCTATATTCTTCGTCGCCGTTCAGCACCATCAGATATTTGTAGAACAGCACGAGATCGACGCCCTCGTCGAATTTCGACAGCACCATCAGGGCTTCCTCGAGTTCGCGCGCCTTGACGCGGGCCTCGCTGTCGCCTTCGGCGGCGGTCTTGCAGAGCGAAACGAGATGCAGAACCTCCTTCGGCAGCGCATTGCCGATGCCGGTGATCGCGCCGGTGGCCCCGCATTTGACGAAGCCGTGGAAGACCTGGGTATCGACGCCGACCATCAGGGTCAGATCGTCATTGCCGGAGGTGATGTGCTCGGCTGCGTAGGAGAGGGAGGCCGCACCGCCGAATTCCTTGAAGCCGATCAGGTTGGGGTAATCGGCGCGCAGGGCGAAGAACAGGTCGGCGCGGGTTTCAAAGCCGTAATGCGGGCTGTTGTAGATCACGGCGGGCAGGCCGTCTGCCGCTTCGAGAATAGCCGAGAAATGCGCCTTCTGCGCAGCAACCGAACTGCCGCGCGAGAGAACGCGGGGGATGACCATCAGGCCGGCGGCGCCGACGCGGGCGGCATGGGCCGTGATCGCCACGGCGGACTTGGTGTTGATCGCGCCGGTTCCCACGATCACCGGAACGCCGGCCTCGACCAGCGCCTCGACGCCCTGCATGCGCTGCTCGTCGGTCAGAAGCGGCCAGTCGCCCATCGATCCGCAATAGACCACGGCCGACATGCCCGCCTCCACAAGCTCGCGGCCCTTGCGCGCAAGCGCGGCAAAGTCGGGCGTGCAGTCAGCCTTGCAGGGGGTCATCAAAGCCGGAATACAGCCGGTGAAAATCGTGTCGCTCATCTGGGGTCCTTTCATAGGCACAAGGGATCGATCTCGGCGGGGCAACCTGCTGGCAATCTATGGCGCTGCGGCCCGGAGCCGGTCAGTTGCAAATTCAGTAGCATCGATGATTCATCTTGTCGACAAATAAAATACTTAAAAGTGCGGCGCGCCTGTCCGTCCCTCGGGAAATTCGCGAACCCTACAGCGCGATTGAGGAAACGCTGCGGGAATCCGCGGAGATATAGGCCCGTATCTGGCGCACGATCTGGTCGGCATGCGCCGTTGCGAGCCGGTCGCATGCGTCTTGGTCACGCGCGATCATGGCGCTGACGATGTGCTCGTGCTCGGCCACATACTGGCGCGGCAGGTCGTCGTCATAGGAACGGTAGTAAAGGCGAAGAATCCGGCGTCCGTCATCGAGCAGGCGCCGGAACAGGTCGGTATAGTATTTGTTGCGCCCGGCCTCGGCGATGGCGATGTGAAAATCGCGGTTGGCCGCGATCATGCCGAGCACGTCGCGAGCCTCGACCGCCTCGGCAAAACGCCTCTGGTGGGCGCGTATCCCGGCCAGATCGGCCTCGTTGTAATGAATGGCCGCAAGCCGCGCGGTGACGCGGTACATCAGCGTCAGGGCATCAAAAAATGCGCCGAGCTGCACGAAATCGATGTTGGAAACGATCGTCGTGCGATTGGTCAGCGCCGTGATCAGCCCTTCCGCGGCAAGCCGGACGAGCGCCTCCCGGATGGGCGTGCGCGACATTGCGAAGCGCTCGGAAAGCTCGGTTTCGTCGATCGGGCTGCCGGGCGCGAGCTTCAACTCGATGATTTCGTTGCGCAGCGTTTCATAGACATGCGCCACGCCGCCGCCGCGCCTGACGTGCTGGCTCTGGAGCCCGCCGCTCTCCAACGATGTCTTGACCATGATGCTCCGCTCTCCGGTTATTTTCACCAATATGCAACACTCCATGCACACAATCCATCACGCGATTTAAATTTTTTTTGTCGACATAACAAATTTTCGGCATTAGTGTGACGACCTGTTCCACGATGATTGCCACCTGAAACGGACAGCGCCAACATGAAACCCGCCCGCATGAAAATCGCTCTGATCGCGCTTGCATCGGTCAAGTCTCCGCGCGGCGGCAGCGGGCCGGAGCGCTGTGGGCTCGCCATGAAGGGAGAAAGCTGATGCCGTGCGATACGGCAGAGATCTTTCGCCTTGCGGCGGAGCCGGACGCGGCGCGGCGGGTCTTTGCCTATCTGCTCGACGGCCTGAACGAAGATGTCGGCAAGGGCCTGACCACCGCCTCAATCTACGATCTCCCGCGCATGCGTTCGCGCCGGGTATTTTCCGAGGATGTCGAGGCTTATGAGCCCGGCGGCTTCAAACCGCTTGAGCGCAATCGCTATTTCGAGACGGTGATTGCCGGCAACCGGCATTTCAGCACCACCAGCATCGATGAGATCGCCGAGGTTTTCTTCGACTGGGAAAAGATCCGCGATCTCGGCTTCGAATCCAACATGAACCTTCCGGCGGTCGCCGGCGGGCGCGTGATCGGAACGGTCAACATGCTGGGCCCGAAGGGCCATTTCACGCCAGAAACCGTCGCCCGGGCCCTCGCCTGGCAGCCGGCGGTGACCATGGCATTCCTTCTTTTGCATCTTGAAGACATCGAGACGGCCACATTTCACCCGGCATGACGGAAACAACCCGACCAAGGATGTCCAAGGGACCGGAGAGTCCCACTAAATGGCCCTCAAAGGGCCGCATAATCAAAATGAAAATATCTCAACCCGGAGAAACCGACCCATGAAAACAGCACTCACAGCAGCAATCCTCGCCTCGGCGCTTGCCGCGCCGCTGGCCGCCGAGGCCGAGGATTTCAACATCGCCTTCCTTGCCGCCTCGTCGCAGAACGGCTTCAACCAGGCGATCTATGATGGCATCAAGGAAGCCGCGTCCGGCTACGACAATGTCAGCACCCAGATTTTCGACGGCGAGTTTTCCGCCACCGCGCAGTTCTCGCAGGTCGAGGACATCGTCGCCGGCGGCAAGTTCGACGCCATCATCATCACGCCCAACGATACGGTCGGCATCGCAACAGCGCTGGAAGACGCGGTAAAGGCTGGCGTCAAGGTCGGCACGACGCTGTTTCCCGTCGGCCCCGAACTGACGGAAATGGAACCCCAGGTGCCGGGCCTCACCGTCACCGTCGCCTCCGATCCCGTCGTCGGCGCCACCGCCCAGGCCAATGCGGTGGTCGATTACTGCGCCGACAAGGATCCGTGCAAGGTCGTGGTCCTGATCGGCCAGCTCGTCTTCCCCTTCGACAATGTGCGCAACGACACCTACAAGACAATCCTCGGCGAGCATGACAATATCGAGATCGTCGCCACCGGCGAGGGCAATTACTCGCCCCAGGATTCGATGATTGCCATGCAGGACATCCTGCAGGCCAATCGCGATATCGACGTCGTGCTCTCCAATGCCGACCAGCATCTGATGGGCGCCGAAGTCGCGATTGCCGATGCCGGTCTCGACATCACGCAGATCTACACGCTGGGCGGCGGGCTGAACCAGATCGCCGTCGACGCGATCAAGGCCGGCAGCTGGAGCGGCACGCTGGCGCAGTTCCCGAAATCCATGGGCGCGGCCGCGCTCGACGCCATGGTCGATACGCTCAACGGCGAAACCGTTCCGACCTGGATCGATGAATATTCGCTGCGCGAAACGCCGAAGATCATCACCCAGGAATGGCTGGACGAGAATCCGGACTTCGAACCGGAATGGCAGGGCTGATCCAGATATTCCCGGCGCGCATCTAACGCGCCGGAACCCGGCTTCACACGGCGCGCCGGCAAGGCTGGCGCGCCGAAGATGAAAAGGAAAGCCATGACCGATATCGCCATCCGGCTTCGGGGCGTCGCCAAGAGTTTTGGCGGCATGCGCATCCTGAATGACATCAATATCGACATTGAAAAAGGTTCGGTTCACGCGCTTGTCGGTGAAAACGGCGCCGGCAAGTCGTCGGTCGGCAAGATCATCGGCGGCTATTATTCGGCGGATGAAGGCGTCGTCGAGGTGTTCGGCGAGGCCGTCACCCGGTTTTCGCCGCGCGACGCCCTTGGCCGCGGCATTGCCATGATCCATCAGGAGCTTCAGCTCGTCCCGGAACTGACGGTTCTCGAAAACGTGTTTCTGGGGCTGGAAAGCAATACCGCGGGCTTCCTGCGCAAGGGCGATCTCGCCCGCTTCCACGCGCTTGAGGAGACCTGCGATTTCGGCCTCAACCCGCATACCCGGATCGCCGACATGCGGATCGCCGAGCGCCAGAAGGTCGAGATCATGCGCGCGATCGCCCGTGAGGCGCGGGTGATCATCATGGACGAGCCGACCTCGTCGCTGACCGAAGACGAGGCCGAGCGCCTGCACCAGTTGATCGCCCGGCTGAAAGCGCGCGACGTCACCGTGATCTATGTCAGCCATTTTCTCGATCATATCCTCGCCAATTGCGACCGGGTCACGATCATGCGCGACGGCAAGGTGATCCGCACCGACGCCATTGCCGGCGAGACCAAGAACAGCCTCGTCGATTCCATGCTGGGCGAGGCCTCTGAAATCAGCTGGCCCACCCTGCCGCCGCGCCCGTCCGAACAGGCGGCGCCGGTCGTAGAGATGGAGAATGTCGTTACGAGCACCGGCCTTTCCGATATCACCCTGAAGATTTTCCCCGGCGAGATCGTCGGGCTGATCGGCCTTGTCGGTTCCGGCCGCTCGGAGGTCGCGCGCGCGCTGTTCGGCGCCGATCCGATCGTCTCCGGTCGCTACGCCATAGGAGGCGTCGCGCAGAATCGCCGGCTTAAGGTGCCGCGCGCCATTGCCCAGGGCATTGCCTTTGTGCCCGAGGACCGGCGCAAGCAGGGCCTGGTACTCACCCAGACGACCCGTCCCAACATTTCGCTCGCCTCGCTCGGCAGCATCTCGCGTCACGGCTTCATCAATCACGGGCTGGAGCGCAGCCGGGCGCGCAAGATGATCGACCATTTCGGCATCGTCCCCTCCGCAACGGACGGCGAGGTCGCCTTTTACTCCGGCGGCAACCAGCAGAAGGTGCTGCTGTCGAAATGGGCGGTGGAAAAGCCGCGCCTGCTGATCCTCGATGAACCGAGCCGCGGCGTCGATATCGGCGCCCGGCAGAGCATCCACGAATTCATCATTGAAATGGCTGAGAACGGCGTGGCCGTGCTTCTGATCTCCTCGGAACTCGAGGAGGTCATCAACCTTTCCCATCGCGGCTATCTGATGAGCGACGGCCGCATCTTCGCGGAGACCGACTGCCGGGACACCACGGTCGACGAGGCACTGCACCGCATCTTTGAAGAACAAGGCGCCGTCTCCCGCGGCAAGGAGGTCACCCAACCATGAGCGACGTTCAGACACCTGCCCGGCGTTTTTCCATCACGCCCGGCGATTTCGCACGCGAATACGGCGTTCTCACCATCATCGTCATTTTGATGATCGGGCTCAGCCTGATTTCCGACAGTTTCCTGACGGCTCGCAACCTGCTCAACATCGTCAACCAGTCGGCGCCGCTGGCGATCATCGCCTGCGCGCTCACGCTGGTCATCATCGGCGGCGGGTTCGACCTGTCGACGGGGGCGATCTTTGGCGTGTCCTCGGTCGCGGCCGGCTGGATCGCCGTTCATGTCGATCCTTATACGGCCATTATCGCCGGACCATTGATCGGTTTTGCGCTCGGTACGCTGAACGGCGCGATCATCACCGGTTTCGGCGTGCACTCCTTCCTCGTCACGCTCGCCACCAGTCTCGTCTATCGCGGCATCGCCATCCTGATCACTGGCGGCGCGCTGATCCCGGTCCGGATCGCCGAATTTTCCTGGATCGGCCGTGGCCGCATCGGCATGGTCAATATCGCCGTGATCGTGCTGATCATCTTTATGGTGATCTTCATGGTGCTGCTGAACCGGACCACATTCGGACGCCGCGTCTTCGCCGTCGGCGGCAATGAAGAGGCCGCGATCCTGTCGGGCATCCGCACCAATCTGATCAAGATCGTCACTTTCTCGCTGTCGGGCATGGCCGCCGGTCTTGCCGGCGTCATCGCGGTGTCGCGCATCTCCATGGCCTCCCCGCAGGCCGGCATCGGCATGGAGTTCGAGGCGATCGCGGCGGTGATCCTCGGCGGAACGTCGATCATGGGCGGTTCGGGCGCGATCTGGCGCTCGGTCGCGGGCGTGCTGTTGATGGCGCTGATCGGCAACGGTTTCAACATTCTCAACGTGAACCCCTTCTTCAAGGACCTCACCACCGGCGTGATCATCGTGGTCGCGGTCGCGCTTGCCGCATCGGGCCGGCGCAGCCGTTGATATTCCTCACGCATTGAACAGAGACTTTCCATGACTGACAAAATCACGCGCGTCTCGACCGATGTCGGCGGCACCTTCACCGACCTCGTTTATTTCGAGACCGACCTTGAAACCGGCGTTCAGACCGTGCGCACGGAAAAATCCGACACCACGCCGCCGGATTTCGAAAAGGGCGTTCTCAACGTTCTGGAAAAGGCGAAGGTCGATGTCGGCTCGGTCGATTTCTTCGCCCACGGCACCACCGTCGTCATCAACGCGCTGACCGAGCGCAAGGGCGCGAAGGTCGGGCTGATCACCACCAAGGGGTTTCGCGATTCCATCGAGATCGGTCGCGGCAACCGGCCGGACTTCTTCAATCTCAGATACAAGAAGCCGGCACCCTTCGTGGAGCGTTACCTGCGCCGCGAGATCGTCGAGCGGATGGATTATCACGGCAACGAGGTCACGCCGCTGGACCTCGCCTCGCTCGACGAAACGCTGGAGCTGTTCCGCGCCGAAGGCATTGAGGCGATCGCGATCAGCCTGCTGCATGCCTATGCCAACCCCGAACACGAAATCCGCCTGAAGGCCGAGGTCGAGGCGCGCTGGCCCGAGGTGACGGTGGTCGCATCGCACCAGATCACCCGCGAATGGCGCGAATATGAGCGCACCAACACCGCCATCCTTTCGGCCTATGTTCAGCCCAAGGCCCAGCGTTATCTGGAGAAGCTGGAGGCCGGTTTGACCGGGAAGGGCTATTCCGGCCAGCTTTTCATCATGCAATCGAATTGCGGCGTCGATTCCCTCGATGCCATCAAGGCCGTGCCGATCACCATGGTCGAAAGCGGCCCGGCCTCCGGCTTCTGGGGCGCGGCCGAGCTCGGCCGGATCATCGGCGAGCCGAACATCCTGGCGCTCGACATCGGCGGCACCACCGCCAAATGCTCGCTGATCGAAAACAACCAGGTGACGATCAAGACCGATTACTGGATCGAGCGCGACGGCAAATCGGCGGGTTACCCGATCATGGTGCCGGTGGTCGATCTCGTCGAGATCGGCAATGGCGGCGGGTCGATCGCCTGGGTCGACGATTTCGGCAAGCTGCATGTCGGCCCGCATTCGGCCGGCTCCACGCCCGGCCCCGCCTCATACGGACGTGGCGGCGAGGACGCGACCACCACGGACGCCAATCTCGCACTTGGCCGGATCAACAAGGACTATTTCTGCGGTGGCTCCGTCGAGGCGGATATCCCGGCGCTGGAAAACGCGCTTGGAAAGCTAGCCGAGCGCATGGGCAATTCGCCCGAGGACGTTGCGCGTGGCATCATCCGAATTGCAAATTCCAACATGGTCAACGCGCTGAAGCTGGTCTCCGTCAATCGTGGCTACGACCCGCGCGACTTCACCCTGGTGGTGTTCGGCGGCGGCGGGCCGATGCACGGCGTGGCGCTTGGCCAGGAACTGGGCGTGAAGAAGGTGGTCGTACCGCGCGGCGCGCCGGTGTTCTCCGCCTGGGGCATGATGATGTCGGACCTGCGCCGCGACTATTTCGTCACCCGCCTGATGGATAGCGCCGACCGCGAGGGCCTCGATGCCCTGCTTTCCCACACGATGGAGCGGGCGCGCGCCGAATATGCCCGCGAGGGTTTCGGCCCCGAAAAAGTTTCGCTGAAGCCGATGGTGCGCTGCCGCTACCAGAACCAGGAATTCGCCGTCGAGGTGCCGGTGCCCGCCGGCCCCGTGACCGATGAAACCCTGTCGAAGATGGTCGCGGAATTCCACGAGATCTATGAGCGCGAATATACCTATCGCCTTGCCGCCGGCGTCGAGGTTATCGGCCTGCATCTGGTCGCCGCCGCCGAGGTTGGCAAGCTCGAACTGGTGGCGCTGCCGAAAACCGGCGCAAAACTGGAGGACGCGGTGAAGGGCAGGCGCATGGTCGACTACGCCACCGAGGGCCGGCATGAGGCCACCATCTATGACAGCACGAAATTCGAGCCGGGCATGCGGTTTACCGGCCCCGCGGTAATCGAGGATCCGGGCACGACCATCGTTGTCCATCCCGGTAACCGCGTCTTCATCGACGATTTCGGCAACACGCATATCGAGACGAGGGGCTGAACCATGACCGACAAGACCTTTGATCCCGTCACCTTCGACATCATCCAGAACGCGCTGGAAGCGATCGCCGACGAGATGTTCTATGCACAAGTAAAGACCTCGATGAGCGCGATCATCTACGAGGTGCTCGACCTCTCCACCTCGATCCTCAACCCGAAAGGCGAGATCGCCGCGTCGGGCGCAGGCATCCCGGCCTTCATCGGCGTACTGGACAAGGCGATCGCGGGCATTCTCGCCAAGTTCCCGCTCGAGGACATTCGCGAGGGCGATGTGTTCGCCTCAAACGACCCCTATTTCGGCGGCGTCACACACCTCAACGACATGGTGCTGGCAGCGCCTGTCTTCCATGACGGCGTGATGGTCGCCTGGGTCGCCAATATCGCCCACTGGAACGATGTCGGCGGCAATGTGCCCGGTTCGATGTCGGCTGAGGCCACGGAAATCTTCCAGGAAGGCATTCGCATTCCGGCGGTGAAACTGTTCACTGCGGGCGTCGAGAATTCCGCCGTCTTCGATATCATGAAGATCAATTCCCGCCTGCCGGATTACCTGAACGGCGATCTGTGGGCCGCGATCGCGGGTCTGCGCATCGGCGAGCGCCGGGTGCTGGAACTGGTCGCGAAATACGGCGCGGACACGTTCGCCGCGGCCGTGACCGACTATATGGACCTCGGCGAACGCCGCGCCCGGGCTGCACTCGCGAACATTCCCGAGGGCACTTACAGCTTTGCCGAGGAGCAGGACAGCGGCGTGGTCCACAAGGTCACGCTGACGGTCACCGCCGACGAATTCATCGTCGACCTCACCGACAACCCGGCCCAGTCCGGTTCGCTCAACTGCTCGCGCGAGGGCACGGAGATCGCCGTGCAGCTCGCCTTCAAGGATTTCACCGATGCCGACGCACCCGGCAATGGCGGCTTTTTCCGGCCGCTCAAGGTGGTGACCAAGCCCGGCACAATCTATCATGTCGAGGCCCCCGGCGCGCTCGGCTATTATGCCGAGGTCGAGATCCGGCTGTTCGACATGCTGCTGCGGGCGATGGCGGAGCATTTTCCGGGCTCCGTGCCGGCCGGCAATTTCGCCTCGATCTGCGGCACCAATATCGGCGGTCCGCATCCCGATACCGGCCGCCACTACACTATCGTCGAGCCGCAGGTCGGCGGCTGGGGCGCGTGGGAAGGCTCCGACGGCGTGTCGGGCCAGTTCTCCGGCTTCCACGGCGAGACCTTCAACTGCCCGGCCGAGGTCGCCGAGGCCCGCTACGGGCTGGGGATCGAGCAGGTGGCGCTGAATTCCGAACCTGGTGGCGAGGGCCAGTGGCGCGGCGGCAAGGGCATCGAGGTGCATTACCGGGTCCGCGCCGACAACAACTTCCTCTCGGTCGGCTACACCCGCTCGCGCATGCCGCCCTGGGGCGCTTCCGGCGGGCTGGACGGCTCGGTCAACTACGTCGAGGTGATGCGCCGTGACGGGACCCGCGACCGCCATGCCTTCACCACCAATCTCACGGTCAACGAAGGCGACATCATCCGCGTCGTCACCGGCAATGGCGGCGGGTACGGCGATCCGCGTGAGCGCAGCCGCGCCGATATCGAGCGTGACCTGAAGAATGACTACCTCACGCCCGAACGCGCCAAGGAAATCTACGGCTACGACGCCTGACCGACCGGGCGGTGTACGCCTGCCATCCCGCGCCATTGTGGCAAGGGATGGTGCGGCTTGGACAGAGCTGCTGTCTTGCGCGGCTCCGGCATCCCTTCGATCGGGTCTCTTGTATTAGCATGCCGGGCATCTTCGAGACGCGTCATGCGAGCATTGTCGCGCCTTCGGTGGCAAGACGCCAATGAGATCGAGAGGACGAACGTCGCAGTCTCTCTGCTGGGTCTTGTTTTGCCGCTAAGGCCATTGCAGCTGTGCATTTTGAAGGCGAACTCCTTTGGAATCCTGGCTGCAAGTATTATGGCCTCGCTTCGAGGAGTGTGTCGGCCGCCGCGTCGGAGAGGGAACAGGCCGCATACATTTCTTCGGCGCGGACGGCGGACACGTCAGCGGCCCTCGAACTGGCCGGGTCGCACCTGGCCAGCGCCTCAAGGAGGTCGAGTTCGAGTGCCGGAAGTCTAATCTGCCGCACCTGCGACAGAGTGACCGTGATCGCTTGGAAATCGTAGCTGCCATTTTGAAGCAGCGACGCCAACACGGGCGAGAATCGCGATGAGCGCATCGTTCCGAACGGAATCGTTCCCGATCTCCTGGCCGATGCGCGGGTCTTGTAGCGAACGAGAGACTGTGCCGTGACCCTGGCACTAGCCTGATCGCAGGCGTCAAAGGGTGAGACTGGTAAGGACTGCATGGCAGCCAGATCGCGCTGCAGCCGTTCACCGATCGTCTCGCTCTCACCGCGCAGCCTGTCTCCATGGCGCTTGCGGCACTGTTCTTCCAGAAAGGCATTGAAAGCATCCCAGGTCGCAAACTGCGGGATGGGCACCATGACGTTACGCCGGGCATAGCCCATGTGGCCCTCGACGAGGCAGTAGTGACCATAGACCTTATAATGCACATATGTGCATATTATCTCCAAAAATTATTCTTGTTTTATAAAATAGTATTTTAAATCAAAAAGTTATGACGATATAGAAGATGCACACAAGTGCTATATCTATCTTTTTCTCTTTGACATCGCCCGTTATTGCTGCGAATGTGAGGCCCAAATTGTCGGGTAGCAGCCGCATGGCTTTCAGGGATGCAAGGGAGTGCATCGAATTAGAACGGTCAGATGGCCTGCTCGATCCGTCATGCTTGGGAGGAAATAGATGAAACAAAACCTTTTGCCGCACACACTTGCGCATGCGAGGTTTGCTCGATGAGCCACGCCGCAGAACCCGTAGGCCGGCCGGTCAAAACGAGTTGGGTGACGAGGCTGAAATACCGCACCCGGATCGCGATGCGGGAGCCGACCACGGTGATCGGCCTGCTGATGGCGGCCCTGTTCACCTATCTGATCGTCGTTCCGATCATCTCGATCCTGCTCGACGCCGTGCAGACGCAGTTCGGCGATGCGCGTCGCACCGGAACCGCCGTCGGCGAGTGGACCTCCTACTACCTGCACAGGACATTCTTCTCCCCTGTCGCCCGCGACATGTTCTGGGAGCCGTTGCGCAACACGCTCAGCGTCGCCTTCGGCGCGATCATCGTATCGGTAATCGTCGGCGGCATCCTCGCCTGGCTGATCAGCCGCACCGACATGTTCGCAAGGCGCTGGTTCGCGACCGCGCTGATCGTGCCCTACATGCTGCCGGCCTGGACCTTCGCGCTGGCCTGGACCACGCTGTTCAAGAACCGCACGGTCGGCGGCCAGCAGGGCTGGGTCGAGGCGATGGGTTTCTCGCCGCCGGACTGGCTGGCCTATGGCCAGGTGCCGATCACCATCATTCTGGCGCTGCATTATACGCCCTTCATCATCCTGCTGTTCGGCAGCGCGCTGCGCCGCTTCGACAGCCAGCTCGAGGACAGCGCGCGCATGCTCGGCGCCAGCCGCGGCCGGATCGCCTGGTCGATCGTGCTGCCGCTGATGAAACCGGCGCTGATCTCGGCGATCGTGCTGATCTTCGCAAAATGCCTCGGCGAGTTCGGCGTCGCCTATGTGCTGGGCCTGCCGGTGAAGTTCGACGTGCTCGCCACCTCGCTCTACCGCAACCTCGGCTCGCGCCAGACCGGCGTTGCCGGCGTTCTCGCCGCATCGATCATGATCCTCGGCATCATGACGCTGCTGATCGACGCCTATCTGATCCGCGAGGCGCGCCGGTTCGTCACCGTCGGCTCCAAGGGGTCGATGAACCGGCTGAGCCGGCTGCGCGGCCTGCGGCTGCCGGCAACCGGCTTCGCCGCCTTCATCTTCCTGATCAGCGTCGGCCTGCCGGTCCTGACCCTGTTCCTGTCCACCGTCATGCACGTTCCGGCGCGCTTTACCTGGGACAATTTCACGCTGGATTACTGGCTCGGCACCAATCTGGACACGGTCGCGCTGCAGCAGGGCATCCTGTTGACGCCGGAGCTCTGGAGCGCTGCCTGGAACACACTTTGGATCGTCGGCTCGGCCTCGGTCGTGTCGGGCCTGCTTGGCCTGTTGGTCGGCTATGCCGTGGTGCGCACGCCGCTGCGCCCGCTCGGCACTTTCCTCAGGCAGGTGACCTTCTTCCCCTATCTGGTGCCGGGCATCGCGTTTGCCGCCGCCTATCTGTCGCTGTTTGCCGTGCAGCGCGGCCCGATACCGGCGCTTTACGGCACGATGGCGATCCTGATCCTCGCGCTGATCGCCGATCAGATGCCCTATGCCTCGCGCGCCGGCATCTCGGCGATGATGCAGCTCGGCAAGGAGCCGGAGGAGGCCGCGCAGGTCGCGGGATCGGGCTGGTTCCACCGGATGACCCGCATCGTGGTGCCGATCCAGAAGGGATCGCTGGTCACCGGCGTGCTGCTGCCGTTCATCTCGGGCATCAAGGGCCTCAGCCTGTTCGTGGTGCTGGCCGTCCCTTCCACCGACGTGCTGACGACCTATTCGCTGCGGCTCGTCGACTACAACTACACCCAGGCCGCCAATGCGGTGGTCCTGATCGTCGCGGGGCTCGCCTATTTCGGCACGCTCGCGGCACAGAAACTCACCAAGACAAATCTCGCCGAAGGCCTGGGAGGATAAGCCATGCCGGGAATTACGCTGAAGAACATCAAGAAGAGTTACGGCGCCTATGAGGCGATCCACAAGCTGGACCTTTCGGTGGCGGACGGAGAGTTCCTCTGCCTGCTCGGCCCCTCGGGCTGCGGCAAGACCACGACGCTCAGAATGATCGCGGGTCTGGAGAACCTGTCCAGCGGCGAACTTGCCGTGGGCGACCGCGTGGTCGACTGCCCCGAAACCGCCACCTTCGTCGCGCCCGAAAAGCGCGGCATGGGCCTGGTGTTCCAGAGCTACGCGCTGTGGCCGCACCTGACCATCGAGCAGAATGTCGAGTTTGGCCTCAAGCTGCGCAAAGTGGCCAAGGCCGAGCGCCAGAAACGCACCGCCGAGGTGATGGAGGCGCTCGGCATCGGCAAATACGGCAAACGCTACCCCTCGCAGCTTTCGGGCGGCCAGCAGCAGCGCGTGGCGCTCGCCCGCATGCTGGCGGTGAACCCGAGCGTGCTGCTTCTCGATGAACCGCTGTCGAACCTCGACGCCCGCCTGCGTCTTGAAATGCGGGCGGAACTGAAACGCATCCACACCCAGTTCTCGACCACCATCGTGTTCGTCACCCACGACCAGTGGGAGGCGATGACGCTTGCCGACACGATCGCGGTGATGAACGAGGGCACGCTGCAGCAACTCGGCACGCCCGACGACATATACGAGCGGCCCGCCAACCGCTTCGTCGCGGAATTCGTCGGCTCGCCGCCGATCAACATCCTCGATTTCGAGCGCAAGGATGAACTGGTCCAGACCGTGATGCGCTTTCTTGCCAGGCGCCATCCGGAGATTTCGGGCATCGGCTCCGTCGGCATCCGTCCCGAGGCGATTTCGCTGGTCGCCGGCAAGGACGACCTCGCCGACAGCGATTTCGGCGCGCCGGCGCGGGTGGCCGCGATCCTGCCCACCGGCGGAAGCTGGATCATCGAGCTCGAGACCGGCAACGAGGTGATCTTCATGAACACGCATGTGGCGCCCACCGTGCGCGAGGGCGACCGGATGTATTTCCGCGTTCCGGCGCGCGCGCTCAACGTCTTCGACGCCAAGGGCGACCGCATCCGCGCGGCGGACGAAGTTCTGGCCGCGGCCGCCGCTTAAACCACTGTTTCAAAGGGAGGAGAAACATTTGACCATCAAACTGAAAACCGCCACCGCGCTCGCGACGTTGGCCATCGGGGTCGCGCTTGGCGGCGCGGCTGAGGCCCAGGAGAGCGAGTTCAATCTCGACGCGCTTGTCGAGGCCGCACGGGCCGAGCCGCCGATCACCGTCTATGCGGTCACCGGCAAGATCGTGCGCACCGCCGAGGCCTTCACCGCGCTCTACGGCGTGGAGGCCACCGGCAAGAAGGTGAACGAGGCCGACCAGATCGACCTGATGATCCGCGAATATCAGGCCGGCAACATCGTCGGCGATCTGAGCGTGGCCGCCGATGTCGGCTCGATCATGGCGCAGCTGATCCCGGAAGGGATCGTCACAAGCTGGCTGCCGCCGGACCTTGCGGGCAACATTCCAGAAGGCCAGCAGGACCCGCTGGTCGTGGTCTCGGACCCGCATGTCTGGGCCTATTCAACGGAGGCTTATGACACCTGCCCGGTCGACAACATCTGGGCCCTGACCGAGCCGGAATGGCACGGCAAGGTCGCCATGCTCGACCCGCTGGTGAAACCCAATTACGCCGACTGGTTCAACCAGCTCGAAACCCATCACGACGACGCCATGGCGGAAGCCTACGAGGCCCATTTCGGCAAACCGATCGATCGGTCGGAGGAAAGCGCAACCCAACAATGGGTGCGGATGTATGGCGAGAACGCGCCGCTTCTTGGCGACAGCACCTCGGTGGCCGAAGCCGTGGGCGCGGTCGGGCAGGCAGAACCGTTCTTCGGCATCATGTCCACAGCCAAGTTCCGCTCCAATGAGAGCGGCGAAACCGCGCTCGGCATCTGCGGCGGCATGCAGCCCTTTGCCGGCTGGCTCTATCCGGGTCTCGCCGTGATGGCTTCCGGCACCGACAGCCCGAACGCGGCGAAGCTCTTCGTCCACTACCTGCTCAGCGAAGAGGGCATCGCGCCGATGTCGGTCGACGGCAAGGTCTCGTCCAACGCCGCCGTGCCGGCCAATCCGGATGAAGTATCGGGCGTGGCCGACTACATGGACGAACTGATGGTCTACGACACCGCCACCGCGGCGGAAGACTTCGACAAGCGCCAGGACTGGCAGGATTTCTGGCGCATTCACTACAGCCGATAAATGCCGGCCCGCCGGAGGAGCGGGCCGCAACCATTTCAACGGGAGGAGAGGAAAGACATGAGACTGATGATGTTGAAAGCCACCGGCGCGCTCGCCCTTTGCCTGATGGCGACAGGCGTTCAGGCCGAGGAATTCGATCTCGACGTGCTGATCGAGGCGGCGAAGGGAGAGCCGCAACTGACCGTGTTCGACAGCACCGGCAAGATCGTGACCATGGCGGAGAATTTTTCCGCGAAATACGGCGTCGACGCGGTCGGCCAGAAGGTCAAGGCCCACGCCCAGCTCGAGATGATGGCGCGCGAGGCGATGGCCGGAAACGTGCAGGGCGACGTCTCGATCATCTCGGACGCGCCGGCGGCGATCGCCGAGCTTCTGCCGAACGACTTCGCCGTCAGCTGGGTGCCGCCGGACCTCGCCGACGTGATCGAGGCGCGTTACCAGGACCCGCTGGTCGTGGTCACCATGGCCAATGTCTGGACCTATAATACCGAGCTCTATGATACCTGCCCGGTCTCGAATGTCTGGGAACTGACCCAGCCGGAATGGCACGGCAAGGTCGCCATGCAGGACCCGCTGAACAAGTCGGTTTACACCGACTGGTTCAACCAGATGGAATCCCATGGCAATGACGCGCTCGCCGCCGCCTATGAGGACTTCTTCGGCAAGCCGCTTGACACGTCCGAGCAGAGCGCGACGGAACAATGGGTCGCCATGCTTGCGGCCAATGCGCCGCTTCTGGGCAGCTCTGACAGCAACGCGGCAGAAGCCGTGGGCGCGCCGGGCCAGAAGGAAGGCTTCATGGGCCTGATGAGTTCGGCCAAGTACCGCGACAATGCGGACTCGGACTACAAGTTAGGCCTTTGCGAGGGCATTGAGCCCTGGCTCGGTTTCACCAATGCCGGCGTCGGCCTGATCGCCACCGGTACCGACAGCCCGAACGCGGCCAAGCTTTTCATCCACTACGTGATGACCGCGGAAGGCATCGCTCCGCAGGCCGATGACGGCAAGAAATCCGCCAACACCGAGGTCAGCCTTCCTGAGGACGAGCCGTCCGGCATCGGCGCCGCCTGGGACCAGCTGCTGACCTACGACCTTTCCACCGCCATCGATGACTATGACACGCGGCAGGATTGGCAGGATTTCTGGCGCCTGAACTACGAGCGGTGAACGTTCTGGCCGGGCGGACCAACCGCCCGGCCATCTCAAGGGGAGGAGACCCGAAATGAAGAGATTGACGCAGATGCAAACAAGCATGTCAGCCCTGGCCCTCGTCGCCGCGTTAGCGACGCCGGCCCTTGCACAGGATTTCAACCTCGATGCGCTGGTCGAGGCGGCAAAGGGAGAGCCGCAGCTCACCGTCTATGACAGCACCGGCAAGATCGTGGAGATGGTAGAGGCCTTTTCCGACAAATACGGCATCGATGCCATCGGCCAGAAGGTCAGCGCGACCTCGCAGCTCGAAATGGTGATCCGGGAATCGCAGGCCGGCAATGTGCAGGGCGATGTGCTGATGATCACCGACGCGCCCGCAGCGCTTGCCCAGCTTATTCCCGAGGACTTCGTCTACAGCTACCTGCCGCCTGACATGGCCGACGTGATCCCGGCAAGCTATCAGGATCCGCTGACGGCGACCACCAACGCCAACGTCTTCGCCTATAACACCGAGGTCTATGATGCCTGCCCGGTGGACAATATCTGGGCGTTGACCGATCCGGAATGGAACCGGCGCTTCGCCATGATCGACCCCTTGTCGAAGTCGAGCTACACCGACTGGTTCAGCCAGATGGAAAGCCATCACGACAACGAGATCCGCGCCGCCTACGAGGCACACTACGGCAAGCCGCTCGAAACCGAGTTCGACAGCGCCACCAAGGCCTGGGTCGCGGCCATCGGGGCGAACGCGCCGCTGGTGACCGAGGGCGACGACAACACCTCCGCCGCCGTCGGCGCGCCCGGCCAGAAGGAGCCGTTCTTCGGGCTGATGTCGTCCGCCAAGTTCCGCGATATCGAGGACAAGGGCCACAAGATGGCGATCTGCGACACGCTGGAGCCCTGGGTTGGCTGGACCTACTCGAAGCTGGCGCTGATCGCGACCGGCACGGACAGCCCGAACGCAGCCAAGCTGTTCGTCCATTACGTCCTGACGGAAGAAGGCATCGCGCCGCAGATGGTTGACGGCAAGGTGCCGACCAACACCACGATCGCCATGCCCTCCGACGAGCCATCCGGCATTGTCGATCTCTGGGACAATTTGCAGGCCTATGATTCCACAACCGGCCTGGAAGACTGGGACACCCGCCAGGACTGGCAGGATTTCTGGCGCATCCACTACAGCCGCTGACCTCCCGAGCCGCGAAACCCCGGGCCTCGAAAGGGCCCGGGGACAGGACAATGAAGGACAAACCCCAATGACCGCCATCGCCGATCCCGCGATCCCCTCCCCCGCCCGCCTGCGCGAGGTCGCCGAGGCCGTGGCGCGCGCGGCCGGAACACCGTTGACCCAGGTGTTTCGCGCCGACATGGCCGTGGACTACAAGGTCGACCTGCACGATCCGGTGACGGTGCATGACAAGCGCACCGAGGCAACAATCCGCGAGCATCTTCTGGCCGAAGTCCCGCAGTCGGCCATTGTCGGCGAGGAAGGCGGCGAGATCGGCAAGGGGCCGGTCAAATGGTTCGTCGATCCGATCGACGGCACCTCGAATTTCGCCGCAGGGCTTGCCTTCTGGTGCGTCTCGATCGGGGCCGTGGTCGATGGCCGGATCGTCGCCGGCGCTGTCTATGACCCGATGTCAGACACGATGTTTTCCGCAGACAGCGACGGCGCCTTTGTCAACGGCGCGCCGCTCAGTTGCCCGCAAGCCCGCGACGAGGCGCGGGCGACGCTGATTACCGGCTATCCGGTCCAGCGCGACTTCCGCCTTGAAGGCCGCGAGGCGGCATTGGCCGGGCTCGGCGACCTCATCTCCGCCTTCTCCTGCCTGCGCCGCCCGGGCAGCGCGGCGCTCAGCCTTTGCCATGTCGCGGCCGGCTGGGCGGATGCAGCAGCCGGTTTCGGCGTCAACGCCTGGGACGTCACCGCCGCGATCCTGATCCTGGAGCGCGCTGGCGGCATCTACCGCCCGCTGACGCTGGGCAAGCAGCCGGACGGCGCGCCGGCGCATCATTGCCCGGGCTACGTCGCCCACGGCCCCGGCGGCCGGTTTCCGACGCTCGACCGGGTCGCAGACGCCATCGATTTCCGCCGCCGCGCCAGCGCGCTCGCCCCCGCCCTATGAGGGGCCAGCACATACCGAAACACTGGCGCCCGCGCGCCGCTTCTTGAACGGAGTTACTCCTGCATGAACCAAGCAGCCAAACCCGCAGACCAGCAGATCATCGATCGCGCCGAGCTGTGCCTTTCCATTGCCCAAAGCGCGGGCCGGATCGCGCTCGACGGTTTCCGCCGCCGCGAATCCGAAGAGATCGCGATGAAGGGATCGCAGGACTTCCTGACCGAGACCGACGCCGCCGTTGAAGCCCACCTGAAGGCACGGCTCGCGGAAGCCTTGCCGGATGACGAATTCCTCGGCGAGGAAACCGGCGGCGCGGTCTCCGGCCGCTCGGTCTGGGTCGTCGATCCGATCGACGGCACCGCCAATTTCGCCCGCGGCATCCCGCATTTCTGCATTTCGATCGCCTATGTGCGTGACGGCATCACCGAGATCGGCGCGATCTACGCTCCGGCGACGAAGGAACTGTGGTTTGCTCGGCGCGGCGCGGGCGCGACCTGCAACGACCGGCCGATCCATGTCGCCGGAACCCGCAGCTTCTCCGCCGCCTGCCTGGAGCTCGGCTGGAGCAACCGCCGCCCGCAGAAGGATTATCTGACTGTCATGAACCGCTTGCTCGACTACGGCGCGAATGTCCGCCGCGCCGCCTCCGGCGCGCTGGGGCTGGCCTATGTTGCCGATGGCCGCTCGGACGGTTATGCCGAACTGCACATGAATGCCTGGGATTGCCTCGCCGGCCTGCTTCTGGTCGAAGAGGCCGGAGGCCGCGTCAGCGACCTGCCGGCAGATGGCCTCGGCCAGGGCGGGCCCGTGCTGGCCGTCGTGCCGGCGCTGGCCTCGGAAGTCAGCGCCGCGACCGGCATTCCGCTGGCGTCGCTTTCCAATGAAACAGATCGCGCAAGGATGATCGCATGAACCACGCCAGCCCGATGCCCAAGTCGCCCCGCTATGACCGTCCCGAAATCAGCCTGATCGAGGAGCGGCTGGAGCCCTATGGCATCGCCGTCTATGTCGGCGGCCGCGAAGGCATGTCGAACCTGCCGCTGCTGCGCAAACATAACATCACCACCGTGGTGAACTGCGCCGTCAATCTCGACATCAACGTCGTCGACGCCCCTGATCCGGAGGTGGAAGAAGGCCATCTGACCTATGGCCACGGCGCCTACCGCTACTACAAGCTCGGCCTTGTCGATGGCGCCGGCAATGCCGAAACCATGATCCTTGCCGGCTACTACCAGTTGCTCGGGGCACTGTCGCAGATCCTGCCGAACCGGGCCTCCTATCCGCTGCGCGAACGCGGCAACCTTTTGGTGAACTGCCGCGGCGGGCGCAGCCGCTCGGTGGCGCTGGTGGCGCTGCTGCTGCACAAGCAGATGCCCGACCGCTACCCCACGCTGGAAGTCGCGCTCGACCATGTCCGTACAAGGCGCGAACTGCGCCCCGACGAATGGTTCGAGGCGCCGAAGCCGATGCTGGTCGAGGCGACGCGCAAGGCTTCCGCCTGGATCGACCGGATCGACCATCGCGATCCTGAACAAGCGGACAAGGAGCCGCGATGATCCGCATCGCCGTCCTCGCCGATCCGCATCTGCATGACGTCCGCTTCGGCAGCGCCGCCGCCGAAGCGCCGTTCGTGCGCTCGCTTGCCGACAGCCTGCACTCCACGCGCGTCTTCAATGAAAGCGAGGCGGCGTTTCGCGCGGCGCTCGATGCCGTGGCCGCCGAGGGGATCAGGCTCTGCATCATCGCCGGCGATCTGACGGATGACGGCCAGCCCGCCAACTGGCAGGCCGTCTCGGACCTTCTGGCAGACTACAGCCGGCGTCACGGCATCCGCTTCTTCGCCACGCCCGGAAACCACGACCAGTGGTCGATGACCGGCAAGCCGCTGGCGAAGAATTTCGTCGACCCGGTCGGAAATGTCGAAGCGTACGCTGCCCCGGGGGCTGCGCCCGGAAAGGAAACGCGTTCCTGCCCCGGCATGCGCATGGTCGGTTACGACGAGACCCTGCCCTATGCCGGCCAGTTCGGCTATCGCCCCCAGCCGTCAGACCTCTACTGGGAAACGCCCTTCGGCGCATCGCCCGACATGGCGGATCGCAGGGCGCGGACCGCCGTTGAAGGCGGCGAGAGCGCCCTTATCAGCGACATGTCCTATCTGGTCGAGCCGGTCGAGGGGCTGTGGCTGCTTTCCATCGACGCCAATGTCTATCTGCCGAATGCGGATGGCGGCTATGACGACTGCAGCAAGGAGGGCTGGAACGCGACGGTGCGGCACAAGCCCTACCTGCTCGCCTGGATGCGCGACGTCGCGCGCCGGGCCGAGGCCAAAAACAAGCGGCTCATAGCCTTTTCGCACTACCCCGTCGCGGATATCTTTCGCGGGCTGACGGCGGCGCTCGAAACCCTGCCCGGCTCGCGCGCCGGCGCGCGCCGGATGCCGACGCCCGATGTCGCCGCCGCCATAGCAGCCACCGGCATTCCGCTCCACTTCAGCGGCCACTGGCATGTGGAAGCCACCGCCGCCGAAGCCGGGCTTGTGAACGTCTCCGTTCCCTCGACGGTCGCCTATCCGGCCGGCTGGAAGTGCCTCGAGATCGGCTCCGAGGGCATGGACATATCGGACCGCGCCGTTTGCGACGCCCCCGGTTTCGACGCCTGGTTCGCCCGCTATGTCGCCGAGGCCGACCGCACGGGACAGGACGGTTCTGTCCTGGCTGTCGCGAATTACCGGCAGTTCCTCAATCGTCACTTCCGCGCCGTTGTCGCCCGCCGACTGCCCGAGGACTGGCCGCCCCGCATGCAGGCCATGGTGAAGACCGCGCGCCTCTCCGAAATTGCCGACCTTCTGTCGCTCCCGCAAATCGGGCTCCCCGACATTGCCCTCGCCGATATCCTCGTCGATTGGTACCGCCTGCGCGAGGCCGGTGGAGGTGCTGCGGCCGGCGTCTCGAAAGAGCGCCGCGCGCTTTATGCCGAACTTGCGCGAAACTGCGCCGGGATGGATTTTCCGGAAGGCTCAGACGCCGCGATCCTCGCCGTTTTCCTGCGCACGCTCGGCCTACTTCTGACCGGAAATGACGCGAAAAGGACGGCGCTCGACCGGCTAAGGGAGGCCTTCGTGCCGTGCTAGAGCGACTACGCCTATGCGTTAACGGCGCCCTCGCTCTATCCCATGCGCACCGTCTTGCGCCAGACCGGCAGGGCCTCGAAAGCGGAATCGCTGCCGCTGGTATCAGACGTCAGGATCTCGGCAATGCGCGCCACCATCTCGTCCATGGGCTGGCGGAACGTGGTGAGTTCATAGCCCGACCAGCGCGCCTGCGGCACGTCGTCGAACCCGATCACGCAAAGATCGCGCGGGATTTCGACGCCGAATATGGTGCGGGCGGCATCGATGAAGCCGAAGGCCAGCAGGTCGGTCACGCAGAACACGCCGTCGGGCGGGTTGGACCGCCCGAGCAGCACGCGCGCGGCCTCCTGCCCGGTGTCATAGCTGGTGGGCCCGACCCGGACGACATCGATCTCGACGCCGATCTCGGCGGCAGCGGCGGCAAAGGCGCTTTCGCGCGTGGTCATGGACGAGGTGCGCGCCTGCGAGGACACACAGGCCAGACGCGTACAGCCCGCCCGCCTGAGCAACGCCAGGGCCTCCCGACACGCCGTGGCGTTATCGATGCGGATGCGCTCGGCGCCCTCGGCATCGTCATCGCGGTTGACCAGCACCACGCGCTGCCCGTTCGAAAGGCAGCTCTGCACCAGTTTCGCCGGCGGCGACCCGCTGAGCACGACCGAAGCCTCTGCACGGAAGTGCAAACTTTGCCTCAGCGCCTGGCTGACGCTATCATCGTCGCCGGCGGTATTGATCATCATCGCCACCTTGCCGTGAAGCTGAAGCTGGCGGGTGACCTTGTCGATCATCGCACTATGATAAGGCTGACCGACATCGGCTGCGATCAGGCACACGATCCGGGAGGGCTCGCCGACCAGACCACGCGCAAGGAGATTAGCATGATAGCCCAGTTCCTCCGCCGCTTTCAGCACCTTGCGCCGCGTGGCCGGGGCCACGCTGCCTGCGCCGGAAAAGGTGCGCGACACGGCCGAGCGGGAGACCCCGGCGCGTTCCGCCACCTCGTTGGCGCTGACGTAGGAAACCCTGTCCGCGCGCGGCGTCGTCGATCCAGTCATGCACAACCTTTGAAAATATCTGCACTCATGTTCATTCATTACCGTAATGCCTTGCCCCGCGCCGCTCAAGCAAAAGCTGAGAAAGGCGCGCCGCCCGCGAAATGGCGGGGAGGCGCGGCATGAACTCGACCATCCAGCTCATCGATCTTCTCGGCGCAGGCGCGCTGGTTCTGTGGGCACTCCGCATGATCAAGTCGGGCATCCTGTCGGGCTTCGGCGCCTCGCTCCGGCAGGGCATCGCGAAGGGCACCGGCAACAGGGTTTTCGCGGCGATCTCCGGCATGCTCGTCACCATCGCGGTGCAATCCTCGACCGCGACCGCGGTGATTGCCGGCTCCTTCGTGTCACGCAACATCATTGCGCCCCGCATGGCGCAGGCGGTGCTATTGGGCGCCAATCTCGGCACCGCGCTCACCGCCGCGATCCTGGTGCGCGATCTGCACTGGCTGGCCCCGGCGCTCATTCTCTGCGGCGTCGTGACCCATGGCCGCAGCCGGCTGGCGCGCGGGCGCGGCATCGGCAAGGCGTTGATCGGCCTCGGCCTGATGCTGCTGGCGCTGGAACTGCTCGGCGCCGCGACGGAACCGCTGCGCGAGGCGGAGGTGACCGGCGCGATCCTGTCCGCGCTCGATCAGGGGCTGATCTTCGGCCTGTTGCTTGCCGCCGTGCTCGCCTTCGCCTCGTCCTCCAGCCTTGCCGTCGTGCTGTTCATTTCGATGCTCGCCCAGAGCGGCGCGGTCACGCCCGCGCTGGTGCTGGTGCTGGTGGCAGGCGCCAATCTCGGCGGCGCGGTGCCGCCGTGCCTCGCGGTTGCCGGCGATGGACCCAAGGCGCGCCGGCTTGTGCGCGGCAATCTGGCGGTGCGCGGCATCGGCGCGCTGCTGGTGCTGGCGACCGCCGGCATTGCCGGACCATATCTCGCCAACCTGATGCCGCCGGACGCCCGGCTTGCCATTGCCACGCATCTGGCCTTCAACGCCATTCTTCTGGCGCTGTTCCTGCCGCTGCTCGGCCCGCTCGACCGCCTCTGCCACCTGCTATGGCCCGATCCCGCCACGGAGCGGGGCGAGATCTCCTATCTGGATGACGCGGCGCTTGAAACCCCTGCTCTCGCCCTCGGCGGCGCGGCACGCGAAGTGCTGCGCATCGGGGACAAGGTGGCGCTGATGATGGAGCTGAACCTGCGCTCGCTGCTGGTGGACGACCCTGATGCCGGGCGCGACATCTCCAAGCTCGACGACCGGGTCGACGCCGCGCTCACCGACCTGAAGCTCTATTTCGCCCGCCTCGGCCGCACCGAGCTCAGCAAGGACGAGAACGCCCGCATGCGCGAAATCCTGTCCTACGCCATCAATCTGGAGCATATCGGCGATATCATCGACCGGGACCTTTCGGAAATGGCGCGCAAGAAGACCGACCGGCAGGTGAAATTCTCCACCGCCGGCGAGGAGGAGATCGGCGAGCTCTACCGCCAGACGCTGCTGAACCTCGAACTGGCGCAATCGGTGTTTCTCAGCCGCGACGTGAACCTCGCCCGCCGCCTGACCGCCGAAAAGGTGCATGTCCGCCAGATCGAGGAACGCTCGCAGAAGAAACATATCGAGCGCCTGCAGGATGGACGGCCGGAAACGCTCGGCTCCTCCACGCTCCATCTCGACATCCTGCGCGACCTGAAACGCATCAATGCCCACATCGCGGCCGTGTCCTATCCCATCCTGTCCGAAGCCGGTGAATTGTCGGCCAGCCGCGTGACCTCGCTGCAGGATGCGAGCTAACACTACTTTGGCAGAAATATATTTTTTGGAATCCCCGTGACGCTGATTGCGTGATTCATGGGGAGCCAGCTTTGACGGAGGCTGGCGATGGACGAGGACTGGCATGCGGATCTTGAGCGGTGGCTGGCGCCGTAACTGGAGGATCTGGGCAACAAAACGCGTCGTCGGATGTGCCCGGCCTATATCGCAGGCCTGATCGGGCCAGGTGATCGCAAGAGCATCCAGCCCATGGAGGCTCGCTCGGACGCGATACCCGATGACCGGCTGCATCATTTCATCGGGGCGGGCCTGTGGGACAGTCGCCCGCTGGAAGCAAACTTGTGGAAGCTCGCTGGCGCGATCAAGGCGCGCTGGATTTGCGAACAGGCCCATCAGCAACTCAAGGAAGACCTTGAACTCGATCACTTCGAGCGGCGATTCTGGACTGGATTTTACCGCCATGCCTTGATGTCGACGATGGCCTACGCCTTCCTGCAATCCCGAAGGCTTGCTCAGGCGGGCGGAAAAGGAGACTTCGGCCCTCCTCCTCAACACAACCTGCCAGCAGCGCGCCACGCGATCCTTGCCCGCCTGGCGCGCTCACCGACGGGACATTGCCCTCACTGTCGATGCAGGCTCACCAAACTTCTGCCAAAGGAGTGCTAAGCCAGAAAGCGGTCCTCAGGCCCGAAAAGAGAATGCCTCGCTGACAGGGGGCGTTCGCCTGCATTCATGGCGCGGCCCGTAATGTCCACGCAATTCTTCCGTTCCATCGTTGCTCGCGAACCACCCGCCGCAGCCCGCGGCGGCGTCAAAAAGAGAGCAAACTTTATGAGAACCGACAATCGCACATCATGGGCAGGAGGCCGGTCGGCTTCGCCGATAGCCAAGAACCTCGCGCTCATCTCAATCGCACCTTCCGCTACCCGTTACCGGAGGCTGTCCTCATGACCTGGGATCCGAGCGCGGAATGGAAGGGCTATGCCGCACCAACATCGTTCGATGACTACGCGAAGCGTTATGAGAGTTTTTTCAGGATGCGGCGCGAGGGCGGCATCATCGAGCTACGCATGCACACCGACGACGGCCCCTACAAACATACCCATGCCGCCCACAACGCATGGGCCCGCGTCTGGCAGGATGTCGGCAATGATCCCGAGAACCAGGTGCTGATCCTGACCGGCACAGGGGACAAGTGGATGATGGGCGATCCGAAAGGGCTCAATCCGAAACCGGCGGCGGAGCTGGACCCGGACCATATCTTCCAGCGGATGATGGACGGGTGGAAGCACATCGAAAGCTTCATCTACGGCATCGACATGCCCACCATTGCAGCCGTCAACGGTCCCGGCGTCCATACGGAATTCGCGCTTTTGTCCGACGTCACTTTTTCAGCGCCGGACGCGGATTTCATGGACCCCCACTTCTGGCTGGGAAGCCCTCCGGGCGACGGGCAAGGCATGGCGCTGCAAGCCCTGATGGGCCCAAAACGCGCCGCCTACTATATCTACGCGGCCAAGTCCATTCCCGCGCCAATGGCCCTCGAACGCGGTCTCGTCAACGAGATTTTTCCGCGTGAAGAGCTTCTCGATAGGGCCTGGGATCTGGCCCGCTACATGATGAAAAGACCGCGCTACACGCGCTGGGCGACCCACAACATCCTGTCGCGACACTGGAAGAAGGCGATCTCCGAAGATTTCGGCTTCCACATGGCGCACCAGATGCTGGCAAATGTGGCGAGCAAATCGGTTGTACCGGACCCGGCGCTGCTGGCCGATCCCCGCAACCCCTTTTAACCAGACATCGGGTTGTCCTGCCGAGCAGCCGAAGCCGCCCGCTTTGATTGCTCGGCAGGGCGCACCTCTTTTCGGAGTGAGCATGATTGACGATCACGTAGGTCCCGTCACCGTGCAAAGACGCGGACCATTCCCATTGACACGCCGCGCACTGCTCGCTGCCTCATTGGCGACAATTGCCGCCGCCCCGGTCTCGAAAGCCTTTGGCGGTAGCGCGCGGCCCTTGGCGGAGCAGACCGACCCCGAATGCGCCTACCCGTATGCCTATGTCTATGTCCTGGAGTAGCCGGGAATGAGCATCATCGGTCCCTGCCGATCCCAGGTGCGCGGAATGGCACGAGACATCCAATGGAATGCAACTTTTCCGCTCGCAGGGGGCGGATGGGGCTTCCTGACCAGCATTTGGCCAGACAACCGCAGAGGAAATCAGGTGCATCGGCTTATCACTCGATGCAGACCGTCGGCGCGTTGCCGGATGCATGAGCAGCTCATCCGCATCGTAACGCATTCCACCGCCTGCTGGCTTTCGCCCAAGCTGCTGACCTCGCAAGGGCGCGGGGTCGCCAAGTCCTGGATCTGGCAGGCAACACGAGCGCCGCTCTCACCGGGGTGGAATCTTCTCCCTCGGGATGAACCAACGGCTCGGGATTGCGACTGCTTTGCTTGGCGGTTCGCGCATTCTCGCCCTTGAGGGAACCGCTCGACGGGCTTGCCCCGGAAGGAATCCGCTGGATGCGGGCCTTGTTTCGAACTCTGGTGAATGACGGACGTACCAGCCTGTTTTCGAGCCACCTGATGTCCGGGTCCGATCCGCCACCCCGGCGATCTCGTATCGACTGAGTCTATTGATTTCGCCGATTTTGGCTGTCGCGGCTTGGCTGCGGTTGCCGCACCGCTTGCATGTGGTATCGAAGTTGGTAATGCCGATTCATGGTGCTATGAAGGATTGCAGATAGCACGCTGCTTGATAGAGCGCGGTAACGGAGACCCGATGAAGCCGTCTGAGATCATCAATCCTAAGCCACGCCTGAGCATAGCATACCTTCTGGTTTCTCGCATTGCTCGACAGTGTACGATCCACGCCGGGCGGCTGGAAGAGATTTTTCTTGCCCCTTTGCCGCTGGTCTGCCGTTTGAGGCGTTCCAGGATGCAGCTCGCCGAGGAAATCCGCGCCGAGGTGATTGCTGCGGCGAGCCGGGGCTGAGAATGGGCGAGGATAGTCGTCCGCTGGCGCTGCATGCCCGTATCGAGCGGGAGGTGGAGGATCGCATTCTCTCCGGCGAGTGGCCGCCCGGCACCCGTATCCCGTTCGAGCATGAACTGACGGCGCATTACGGCTGCTCGCGCATGACGGTCAACAAGGCGCTGTCGCAGCTCGTGAAAAAGGGCCTGATCGAGCGCCGGCGCAAATCGGGCTCCTATGTGCGTCAGCCGGAAGTGCTCTCCGCCGTCATGGAGATCCACCAGCTCGAGCGCGAGGTGCGCGCACTTGGCCTTGCCTATGCCTTTCGGCTGATCGAGGCCACGGAGCGCAGCGCCGGCGAGGCCGATCGCAAGCGGCTCCTGCTGTCCGCTCCGGCGGCGGTGATGCATATACGCGGCATCCACAGCGCCGGCAGCCGCCCCTTCTGCCTGGAAGATCGGCTGATCAGCCTTGCGGAAGTGCCGCAGGCGCGGGAGGCGGATTTTTCGAAGTATCCGCCAGGCTCCTGGCTCCTGGAACAGGTGCCGTGGAGCGCCGCCGAACATCGCATCAACGCCGTCGCCGCGGGGCGCGCCGAGGCCGAGCTGCTCGATCTGCGCGAGGGCGCGCCCTGCCTGGTGATTGCCCGGCGGACATGGAATGCCAGCGGGTCGATCACCCAGGTCAATCTTACCTATCCCGGCGATATGCACACGCTCGTCGCCGAGTTTTCGCCGTCGGGCCGGGCGGGGTAAAACCAGTGGGGACAGCGGCGATCGCTTGTCAGTGCGCGGCCGACATGTCGCCCAGCACGGTCTTGTCGGCGACCGTGGAATCCGGGTTGAGCGTGTAGACGATGGGAACACCGGTCGCGAGATTGAGCTTCAGGATCTCCTCCTTGCTCATCCTGTCGAGGATCATGATCAGCGCGCGCAGCGAATTTCCATGGGCCGCGACCAGCACCTTCTCACCCCTGAGAACGCGCGGCAGGATGTCGGTCAGGTAATAGGGCCAGACCCGCGCGCCGGTGTCCTTCAGGCTTTCGCCTCCGGGCGGCGGCACGTCATAGGACCGGCGCCAGATATGGACCTGTTCCTCGCCCCACTTCTTGCGGGCGTCATCCTTGTTGAGGCCGGCGAGATCGCCATAGTCGCGCTCGTTGATCGCCTCGTCCTTGATGGTCTCAAGGTCGGATTGTCCGATCTCGTCGAGAATGATCTGGCAGGTGTTCTGGGCGCGGATGAGGTTCGAGGTGAAGGCGATGTCGAACTTGATCCCGGTTTCGGCCAGCGCCTTGGCGCCGGCAAGGGCCTCGGCTCTGCCCTGATCGGTGAGATCAGGGTCCTTCCAGCCGGTGAAAAGGTTCTTCAGGTTCCATTCGCTTTGGCCGTGACGGACCAGAACCAGCGTTCCGCTCATTTAATCAGTTCCTTCGTTGCTATTTGGAAAGCCCGAGCACATCGAGCATGGAATAAAGTCCGGGTTTCTGGTCGCGCGCCCAAAGTGCTGCCGCGACCGCGCCGCGGGCGAAGATGCTGCGGTCGGTGGCCTTGTGCGACAGGCTCACGGTTTCACCCTCGCCGGCAAGAAGCACGGAATGTTCGCCGACCACCGAGCCGCCGCGCAGCGTGGCAAAGCCGATCGTGCCTTCCTCGCGCGCGCCGGTATGGCCGTCGCGCACCTTCACCGCCTTGTCCTTCAGCGAGACGCCGCGCCCTTCGGCGGCGGCCTCGCCCAGAAGAAGGGCGGTGCCGGATGGCGCGTCGACCTTGTGGCGATGGTGCATTTCCAGCACCTCGATATCCCAGCCCCTGGCCGACAATGCCGCAGCCGCCTCTTTCACCAGAACCCCGAGAAGATTGACGCCGAGGCTCATATTGCCGGATTTGACGATCCGGGCGTGGCGGCTTGCAGCCTTCACTTTTGCCTCATCCTCCTCCGACATGCCGGTGGTGCCGATAATGTGGACGATGCGCGCCTGGGCGGCCAGTTCCGCATATTCGACGGAGGCGGCGGGTACTGTGAAATCAAGCACGCCATCGGCATCGACAAAGGCCTTCAGCGGATCGTCGGTGATCGCCACGCCAAGCTCGCCGACGCCGGCAAGAACGCCGGCATCCTTGCCAAGCGCCGGACTGTCGGGCCGGTCGATCGCGGCGTGCAGCACGGCGCCTTCGGTTTCGCAGATGACGCGGATGAGGGTCTGACCCATCCGTCCGCTGGCGCCCACGACGACAAGCTTCATTGCCGGAGAATTCATATGTCTTCCTGGTATTTTCGATTTACGGCGACCCCGCCGCAGGTGAATGCGGCGGGGCAGGCAGACCTTATTGCAAGCGCTCCAGGAAGGAAAGATCGGCATCGGCGAAATCCGTCGAACGCGAGACCGCTTCCCATTCGGCATCGACCTTCAGGCGGTTCTCCTCGGTGCTTGTGACCAGTTCGAAGGCATCGCTGCCAAGCAGGAGATGTGCCGGCAGGTCGGCGCGGTTGGAAAGGTCGACAAGGACGGCCGCGATCTTGTCCGGATCGCCGACCTCGTTGCCGGCCACGGCCTGCAGCATCTCCTCCAGGTTTTGCATGCCCGGCGCGTAATCCTCCATCAGTTCGGGCGTGCTGCTGCCTGCAATTTGGGCCCATTCGGTGCGCATGCCGCCCGGTTCGATGGCAACGCAGTTTATGCCGAATTCACGCACTTCGCTCGCAACCGCTTCGGAAAAGCCGCTGACGGCCCATTTGGAGGCATGATAGGCCACCATTCCGGGAATCGTCAGACGGCCGCCCATCGAGGAAATGTTGAAGATGTGACCGGCGCGCTGGCGGCGCATCAGCGGCAGCGCGGCGCGCATCAGGTAGACGACGCCGAAGAAATTGGTTTCGATCTGGGCGCGGAAAATGCCGGGGTCGGCCTGTTCGAACGGGGCGAAGTGGCCGAAGCCGGCATTGTTGACCAGCACGTCGAGGCGACCGAAGCTTTCGATCGCGAAATCGACGGCGGCCCGGGCCTGCGTCTCATCCGAGACGTCGAGCTGGAAGGGTTTTACACGATCGCCGAATGCTTCCACCAGCGGCTGGAGCTGTTCGGGCCTTCGGGCGGTAGCGACGACATTATGACCGGCTTCGAGAGCCGCGCGCGCGATATTGAGGCCGAGCCCGTGGGCGCTGCCGGTGATGAGCCAGGTCTTGTTGGATGTCACAGTCGTTCTCCATAATTTATTGAGTGAGTAGGCACTCAATTTTTTGAATAAAACAGGCGATCATAATGCCTGCGGTGGGACCGGTGTTCGACACCGGAATAGGGTTGAAGTCCTTGTTTGCCGGAGGGCGGTTGATTCTTCCTCAAGCCGGCCGCATCGAAACCTCGGCTTGGTCAGTTTTTCCTGCGGCAATGCCGTTCCAGAACAGTTCGAACCCGAGCTCGGTATAGTGCCGTTCGCGGCTCGGTTCGGCGGCGATGCATTCGAATGTCACTTCGGCCAGCGCATTCAGGACAAGGGCGGCATAATCGACGGTCACGCCCTTATGCGCATGGTTGCGGAGCGCCTTCGCCAGGGCCGTATGGACATCGCCGAACAGCGCGTCCATCTGCTGGCGTCCGGCGTCGGTCAGAAACTCCGATGCTTTGAGGCGTTTTATGGCGCGCCATTTCGCCGAGTGAGTGGCGCCGAAGGCGATCATCCGCTCCCATGCATGGCGGATATCCTCGCGTCCGCCATCGCCGGGCATGGCATCGACCTTAAATGCCGCCGCAAGTTGCTGCTCCAGCTCACTGAGCAGTGCGGCCATAAGCGCGGCCTTGGTTTCGAAGTAGACGAACACGGTGCCTTCGGCGACGCCCGCAGCCTTGGCAATCCGGGCGGTGGACACGCCGGTGCCGGTCTCGGCAACCAGCTTTTCGGCGGCTGCGAGGATCGCCTTGCGTTTTTCTTCACTGATGGGGCGTGCCATGTCGCTCGTCAATAATAAGTGAGTAGGCACTCAATATAGCGAGCCGCCGCCGCCGTGCAAGGGGCAGCCCTGAGAATTCAGCCGTGTGGCGAGGTCGCCATGCGGCTACACCCGCCAGCGGCGGCCGTCGAGGGCGAGGCCGAAGCGGGTGGGGGTGCGGGCGAAGCTGGAAAGGCCGGCAAGGGCTGCCAGCGGATGGGTCACGACATAGGTCGGGATCGCTTGCAGAAGCTTGGTGTGCGGGGCCTTGTCCTCGAAGGCGGCCCGGAATTCCGGCTTTTTCAGCGCCGGCAGGATTTTCTGCGAAATGCCGCCGGCGAGATAGACGCCGCCGCGCGCCATGAACACCATGGCCATGTCGCCGGCAAGGCGGCCGAGATAGGTGGAAAACAGCGTGAGGGTTTCGACCGCTTGGCGGTCGGCGCCGTCGAGCCCGTGCTGGCTGACATCCTTCGGCTCATAGGGTTTCGGCTCGATGCCGTCGGCGGCGCAGATGGCGTTATAGAGGTTCACCATGCCGCGGCCACACAGGATCTGCTCGGCCGCCACCCGTCCCTCGATCGTCTTGATATGGGGGAAAACCTCGTAGTCGCGCGCGGTGCGCGGGCCGACATCGATATGCCCGCCTTCGCCGGGAACCGGAATCCAGCGCTCCTCGGCATGGACGAGGCCGGCCACGCCGAGCCCGGTGCCGGGGCCGAGCACGACCCGCGAGGCGAGCATCTTGTCCGGCCGGTCGCCGATCGGCTCGCGAAACTCGTCGGGCATGTTGGCGATCGCCAGCGCCTGGGCCTCGAAATCATTGATGACGATGACGTCGACAAGGCCGAGATGGGCGATCATGTCGCGCGGCTTCACCACCCAGTCGCAATTGGTCAGCGGAATTTCATCGCCCCGGATCGGTCCGGCGACCGCGAGGATCGCGCTTCTCGGCTGCAGCGAGGACTTGTCCATCACCGCGGCCTGGATCGCGTCGCCGATCGTGGCGAAATCGGCGGTATGCACGATCGGGAAGTCGCGCGGCTCGGCATAGGGATCGACCAGCAGCGAGAACCGGGCGTTGGTTCCCCCGATGTCGCCGATCAGGATGGGGAAGGCGAGCGGTTGTTCGAGCGGTATTCTGGCCATGGTGTCTCCCCTTGCGATCGGCAAAGCGCTTCTGCTTCTGGCGGTTCCGGACGGTGCGGTGATATCAACGCGAAAGTAAGATCCGCAAGCCGGTTGGCGTTTCCTACATCAGTTCAAACCGCTTTGAAAGGGCCGGCTCACCCTCTCGGCCTTTGCGTCGGCACGGGGCCGATCTCGGGCCATGGCGCCAGCGGCGGCAGCGGGATTACCGGCGTCAGCGCGGCCTGCGGCAGCTCGGCCGGCGCCGGCGCATCGAGCACGGCCGTGCAGGCCGCCGGCAGGTCCGACATGATGGTGTAGCTCGGCCGGGTCGGCTTCGGCGGCGGCTTTTCGGGCTTTTCGGGCGGTTTTTCAGGCTTTGCGGGCGCCCAGGGTTCGTCGGAAAGCCACCAGGCGAGGTTCGCGCCGCAGCCGTCATCGGCCATGTCCACCCGGTTCTGCGGGTCGCAGTCGGGCGAGCCGGGGCGGCAGAACAGGCGGATATGGAAATGGTAGTGATGGCCGTAATAGGGCCGCACCTTGGCAAGGTTTGTGCGCTCGCCCTTCCAGTCGTCGCACAGCGCCTTCTTGATGCCGGGATGGACGAAGATCCGCTGCACCTCCGGGTAGCTCGCCGCCCGCATGATCAGGCGTTCGTGGGCGGGGGTGAATTTCTCCGGGTCGACGAACAGCGTGCCGTCGTTCTTCAGCACGGACTGAGCGGAGATGTCTTCCCGCTCGCGTAGCGTCAGTCGCCGGTCGGGCATCGGGTTCAGCCAGATATCGGCGTCGAGCCCCACCTGATGCGAGGCGTGGCCGGAAAGCATCGGTCCGCCGCGCGGTTGGGAGATATCGCCGACCAGCAGTCCCGGCCAGCCATCATACTGGGCGGCCTCGCGCGACAGTTTCTTGATCAGCGCGATCGTGTCGGGGTGGCCGAAGCGACGGTTGCGCGAAAGCCGCATCGCCTGCCATGTCGGCCCGTCGATCGGCAGCGCCTCGGCGCCGGCGAGGCAGCCCTTGGAATAAAAGCCGATCGATTGCGGCTTGCCGGCGCTCGGCGCGGCTTCCGACGCGAACAGCACCTTGGCGGGCGGCGGAAAGTCCTCGGCAACGGCGGAAGATGCCGCCATCGCAAGGGCGAGGACCGCGGACAGGGTTTTGATCCACCGCATGCTGTTGCTCCCTCCACGCCGCGCGTTCTGGCCGAAAACGACAGGCGCAAAACCCGCTGCCACCATGTTTTCACGAAATGGCCACTTGTGCACCCATGCCGATATTTGCTTATTCTTGTTGATGAAACGAGAAAAGCAAGCACGCAGAAGGCAAAAACCATGTGGATAAAGGCTGCTTGGGCGATCGTGATCGCAGTTGCGGGGCTTTCCGCCCCCGCTGTTCTGGCTGAGGACAATGGCGGTGGCGATTGGCATTATGCCACGGCGCTGACCGGGAGCCCGCAATACGCCGCGGATTTCGCGCATTTCGACTATGCCAATCCGGATGCGCCGAAGGGCGGCGAGTTGAAGCTTTCGGCGACCGGCACCTTCGATTCGCTCAATCCTGTGCCCTATGGCGGCAACAAGGCGATCGGTCTCGGGCTGGTGTTCGAAACGCTGATGACCTCGTCTCAGGACGAGATCAACGCGATGTACGGCCTTCTGGCCGAGGCTTTCCGCTATCCCGAAGACCTCTCCTCGGTCACCTACAGGCTGAACCCGGAAGCGAAATTCTCCGATGGCGAACCGGTGACAGCGGAAGACGTCGTGTTCTCCTTCGACAGCTTCAAGAAGCTGAACGCCCAATATGCCAATTATTATCGCCACGTGACCAGCGCTGAAGCGACCGGAGAGCGGGAGGTGACGTTCCATTTCGACGAGACGGGAAACCGCGAACTCCCGCAGATCGTCGGGCAGCTTCTCGTCCTGCCCAAACACTGGTTCGAGGATGAAAGCGGCAATGTCGTGCACGATATTTCGGCAAGCACGCTCGAAAAGGTGGTCGGTTCCGGCCCCTATGTGGTCGACACCGTCAATCCGGGTTCGTCGATCACCTATCGCCTCAACGACGACTATTGGGGCAGGGACCTGAACGTCAATGTCGGGCGCAATAATTTCGGCACGGTGAAATATCTTTATTTCTCCGATCTCGACGTCGCCTTCGAGGCCTTCCGCGCCGGCACGTTCGATTTCTGGGTCGAGACCCGGGCCAAACGCTGGGCGACGGGCTATAATTTTCCGGCGGTGAAGGATGGTGACGTCACCCGTGAGGCCGTGCCCAATCCGCTGCGCACCGCCGGCATCATGCAGGCGCTGGTGCCCAACAACCGCCGCGCGCCGTTCGACGACAAGCGGGTGCGCGAGGCACTGATCTATGCCTTCGATTTCGAGACCATCAACAAGAACCAGTTGAGCGACGCCTATGCGCGCGACAATTCCTTCTGGTTCGGAACCGAGCTTGCCTCATCCGGACTGCCGAAGGGCGAGGAGCTGCAGATCCTCGAATCCGTGCGCGATCTGGTGTCGCCGGACGTGTTCAACAAGGCCAACAAGCTGCCCGTGGGCGGCACGCAGGAGGAGGCGCGCGCCAACCTGCAAAAGGCGTTCGAACTCCTGCGGGAGGCCGGATATGAAAGGCAGGGCGGCAAGCTAGTCAACAGCGAAACCGGCGAACCCTTCGCCTTCGAAATCCTGCTCGACAATCCCTCGCTTCAGGTGGTCGTGTTGCCCTATGTCGAAAACCTGCGCAAGCTTGGCATTGATGCTTCGGTTCGCGTTGTCGACACTTCGCAATATCAGAACCGCGTGAATGATTTCGACTACGACATGATCTGGGAACTCTGGGCGCAGTCGCTGAGCCCGGGCAATGAGCAGTTCAACTACTGGGGCTCGCAATCGGCCGACCAGCCGGGCTCGGAAAACTATGCCGGCATTTCCGACCCCGGCGTCGACGCGCTGATCCAGAAAATCGTGTTCGCCGATGACCGCGACACGCTGGTCGCCGCCACCAAGGCGCTCGACCGGGTGCTGCTCGCCAATGACTATATCATCCCGCTCTATTATTCGAGGGACTACCGCATCGCCTACTGGAACGGGATCACCCACGGCGAATTCCCCGAATACGGCCTCGACTTCCCCGCCGGCTGGTGGTCGACGGAGGCGGAATGAGCGTGCGGTTTGGCGGCGGCGTAGTGGATTTTTTGCGCAAGAACATCCAAGACCTCCAAACAATCTCCCCCCTTGAGGGGGAGATGTCGCGAACGCGACAGAGAGGGGTAATGGGCGTAAGCCGCTCGCTCCGAATTTGCCGAAACGGTTCACCCCTCTCTGCCCCTGTCGGGGCATCTCCCCCTCAAGGGGGGAGATTGGCGGAGGCTATGCGGTCAGGTTCCGTCAGAGGATACGCCTGATGGGCTCCTATATCCTTCGCCGCATCCTGCTGATGATACCGACGCTGATCGGGATCATGACGATTTCCTTCGTCATCGTGCAGTTCGCGCCGGGCGGGCCGGTGGAGCAGGTGATTGCCGAGATCAACGGCCAGGGCGGCGGCGCGGAAAGCCGGATTTCCGGCGGCTCGGATGCCGGCATGTCGATGGACAGTTTCGACAGCGCGTCGTCGTCCAGCTATCGCGGCGCCCAAGGGCTCGATCCTGAGCTGATCGCCGATCTCGAGCGCCAGTTCGGCTTCGACAAGCCGCCGCTGACCCGCTACCTGCTGATGATGCGGGATTTCGCCACCTTCGATTTCGGCGACAGTTTCTTCCGCAATTCCTCGGTGATCGATCTGATCATCGACAAGCTGCCGGTGTCGATCTCGCTTGGCGTCTGGGTGCTGATCCTGTCCTACGGCATCTCGATCCCGCTCGGCATCCGCAAGGCGGTGAAGGACGGATCGCGCTTCGATGTCTGGACCTCGGGCGTGATCGTGATCGGTTACGCCATTCCGGGCTTCCTGCTCGGCATCCTCTTGATCATCCTTTTTGCCGGCGGCTCGTTCTTCAACTGGTTTCCGCTGCGCGGCCTGGTCTCCGACAATTTCGCGCAACTGCCCTTGTGGCAGAAGCCGCTCGACTATTTCTGGCATCTGGCCCTCCCGCTGATCGCGCTGTCGGTGTCGTCCTTCGCCACGACCACGCTTTTGACCAAGAACTCGTTCATCGACGAGATCGGCAAGCAATATGTCGTCACCGCCCGCGCCAAGGGGCTGACCGAGAACAAGGTGCTCTACGGCCACGTGTTTCGCAATGCGATGCTGATCGTGATCGCGGGCTTCCCGGGCTCGTTCATCCTGGCCTTCTTCACCGGGTCGCTGCTGATCGAGAACGTGTTCTCGCTCGATGGCCTCGGCCGGCTCGGCTATCTCTCGCTGGTCAACCGCGATTATCCGGTGGTGTTCGCCACGCTCTACATCTTCTCGCTTCTCGGCCTGGTAATCGGGCTCGTCTCCGACCTGATCTACACCTGGATCGATCCGCGCATCGATTTCGAAAAGAGGGATGTGTGAGATGAGTGAGCTCGCATCCCCCGACGTGGCGGCGAACGTGCCGAAATCCGGCATATTGTCGCCGATGAACGCCAGGCGCTGGCAGAACTTCAAGGCGAACCGGCGCGGCTTCTGGTCGCTGTGGATCTTCCTGTTCCTGTTCATCATCAGCCTCGGCGCGGAATTCGTGGCCAACGACAAGCCGCTGGTCGCCTCCTATAATGGCGAGATCCTGTTTCCGGTTCTGGTCGATTATCCGGAGGAGAAATTCGGGGGCTTTCTGGCCGTCACCGATTACCGCTCCGGCTTTATTCAGGAGGAGATCGAGGCCAATGGCTGGATGATCTGGCCGCCGGTGCGCTATTCCTATCGCACGATCAACGCCAATGTGCCCTATTCCGCGCCGACGCCGCCCTTCTGGCTGATGAGCAAGGAGGAGCGCTGCGCCGGCTATCCGCAGGGCGTTGACGATCCGGGCTGCGTACTCGGCAACATGAACTGGCTCGGCACCGACGATCTGGCGCGCGATGTGCTGGCGCGGGTGATCTACGGCTTCCGCGTCTCCGTGTTGTTCGGCCTGCTGCTCACCGGCTTTTCCGCCGTGATCGGCGTCAGCGCGGGCGCGGTTCAGGGGTATTTCGGCGGCTGGGTCGATCTTTTGATGCAGCGGTTCATCGAGATCTGGTCGTCGCTTCCGACGCTGTACATTCTGCTGATTATTGCCGCGATCCTGCCGCCCGGATTCTGGGTGCTGCTCGGCGTGATGCTGGTGTTCTCCTGGGTCAGTTTCGTGGCGGTGGTGCGCGCGGAATTTCTCAGGGCGCGCAATTTCGAATATGTCCGCGCCGCCCGCGCGCTCGGCGTCGGCAATGGCACGATCATGTTCCGCCATCTGCTGCCGAACGCGATGGTGGCGACTCTGACCTTCGTGCCCTTCATCCTGTCGGGGGCGATCGTGACGCTGACCTCGCTCGATTTCCTGGGCTTCGGCATGCCGCCGGGCTCGCCCTCGCTCGGCGAGCTGGTCAATCAGGGCAAGAGCAATCTGCAGGCCCCCTGGCTCGGCATCACCGCCTTTATGACGCTGTCGATCATGCTGTCGCTGCTGGTGTTTGTCGGCGAAGCGGTGCGCGATGCCTTTGATCCGAGGAAGACCTTCCAATGACAAAGACGCCGCTTCTTTCCGTCAAGGGCCTTTCCGTCGCGTTCCGCCAGGGCGGGGCGGAAAGCCTTGCCGTCGACCGGGTGTCGTTCGACATCATGCCGGGCGAGGTGGTCGCGCTGGTGGGCGAATCGGGCTCCGGCAAGTCCGTGACCGCCGCCTCCGTGCTGCGGTTGCTGCCCTATCCGGCGGCAAGCCATCCGAGCGGGGAAATCCTGTTCGAAGGCCGCGACCTGCTGAAGGCCGATGACCGCACGCTGCGCCATGTGCGTGGCGGCGATATCACCCAGATATTCCAGGAGCCGATGACTTCGCTCAACCCGCTCCACACCGTCGAGCGCCAGGTGGGCGAGACGCTGGCGCTGCATGCCGGGCTGACCGGGGCCGCCGCGCGCAAGCGGGTACTGGAGCTCCTGAACGAGGTCGGCATCCGCGAGGCGGAAAAACGTCTCGGCGCCTTCCCGCACGAGCTTTCCGGCGGACAGCGCCAACGCGTGATGATCGCAATGGCGCTCGCCAACCGTCCGAAACTCCTGATCGCCGACGAGCCGACGACCGCGCTCGACGTCACCGTGCAGGCGCAGATCCTGAAGCTGCTGAAGTCGCTCCAGCGCGACCACGGCATGTCGATGCTGTTCATCACCCATGATCTCGGCATTGTGCGCAAATTCGCCGATCGGGTCTGCGTCATGACCAAGGGCAAGATCGTCGAACACGGCCCCGTTGCCGAGATTTTCGACGATCCGCAGCATGATTACACCAAACACCTGCTCGCTGCAGAGCCGAAGGGCACGCCGCCGGCGCATGATCCGGCGCGCGAAGTGGTGATGGAGGCGGACAATCTGAAGGTCTGGTTCCCGGTCAAGGTCGGCCTGCTGCGCAAGACCGTCGATCATGTGAAGGCCGTCAACGGCATCTCGCTGAAGCTGAGGGCCGGCGAGACGCTCGGCGTCGTCGGCGAGAGCGGGTCGGGAAAGACAACGCTCGGCCTGGCGCTGACGCGGATGATCTCGTCGGAAGGCCGGATCGCCTTCATCGGCAAGGACATCGACGCTTACAGTTTCAAGGCGATGAAGCCGCTGCGCGAACAGATGCAGATCGTGTTTCAGGACCCCTACGGCTCGCTCTCCCCGCGCATGTCGATCGGCGAGATCATCGCCGAGGGGCTGAAGATCCACGAGCGCGGCCTTTCCGCCGCCGAACGGGAGGCCCGCGTCGGCGCGGCGCTGGAGGAGGTCGGCCTCGATGCCGCCACCCGCTGGCGCTACCCGCACGAATTTTCCGGCGGCCAGCGCCAGCGCGTCGCGATCGCCCGCGCAATGGTGCTGAAACCCCGCTTCGTGATGCTGGACGAGCCGACCTCGGCGCTCGACATGAGCGTGCAGGCGCAGGTGGTCGACCTGCTCTCCGCGCTGCAGAAGAAGCATAATCTCGCCTATCTGTTCATCAGCCACGACCTGAAGGTGGTGCGGGCGCTGGCGAACGAGATCATCGTCATGCGGCTTGGCGAGGTGGTGGAGCGGGGGCCGGCCAAGGACGTGTTCGAGAACCCGCAGGCCGAGTACACCAGGGCGCTGCTCGCCGCCGCCTTCGATATCGAACCGGTCGAGGCGGACTGATCCTTCCGGAGCGTCGGGCGAAAAAGTGGAATCCGGTTTTTCGATAACCCGACGCGGCAAAAGAGCCGGGCCCGTCGCCTTTCCCCCTGAACTACGTCAAATGACGTATGTGGGGTTTTCCCGCCCTCAACGATAGTTGGTCGAGGCGCTGCTTTAGCGGCGTCGCGAAATCCAAAGCCATTCAGGCGATAGTCGTTGAGGGGAATAAAACGATGAATTTCAAAAAGGGATTGACCAGCGCCGCGCTTCTCGCCGCGCTCACCACCGCCGGCATCGGCGGCATGGCTTATGCCCAGGAAGACACGATCAAGGTCGGCATCCTGCATTCGCTGTCCGGCACGATGGCGATTTCGGAAACCACGCTGAAGGACGCCATGCTGATGCTGATCGAACAGCAGAACGAGAAGGGCGGCCTGCTCGGCAAGCAGCTCGAGGCGGTCGTCGTCGACCCGGCGTCCGACTGGCCGCTGTTCGCCGAAAAGGCGCGCGAGCTGATCGAGGGCGACAATGTCGCCGCCGTGTTCGGCTGCTGGACCTCGGTGTCGCGCAAGTCCGTGCTGCCGGTGTTCGAGGAACTCGACAACATCCTGTTCTACCCCGTTCAGTATG
Source organism: Martelella mediterranea (assembly GCF_021021415.1). Classification (GTDB taxonomy): domain Bacteria; phylum Pseudomonadota; class Alphaproteobacteria; order Rhizobiales; family Rhizobiaceae; genus Martelella; species Martelella mediterranea_C. The sequence goes on from NZ_JAINWJ010000010.1 coordinate 124,292, forward strand.
AGGGCGAGGAAAGCCAGCGCAACGTGTTCTACACGGGTGCCGCGCCGAACCAGCAGGCGATCCCCGCCGTCGACTACCTGATGGAGAATGACGGCGTCGAGCGCTGGGTGCTGGCCGGTACCGACTATGTCTATCCGCGCACCACCAACAAGATCCTCGAAGCCTATCTCAAGGATCACGGCGTTGCCGAAGAAGACATCATGATCAACTACACGCCGTTCGGCTTCTCCGACTGGCAGACGATCGTGTCCGACATCAAGAACTTCGGTTCGGAAGGCAAGAAGACCGCCGTCGTCTCCACCATCAATGGTGACGCCAACGTGCCGTTCTACAAGGAACTCGCCAATCAGGGCATCTCGGCTTCCGATATTCCGGTCGTCGCCTTCTCGGTCGGCGAGGAAGAACTTGCCGGTCTCGACACCGCGCCGCTGGTCGGCCATCTCGCCGCCTGGAACTACTTCCAGTCCGTCGACACCGATGCGAATTACGACTTCATCGACGCCTGGCATGCCTTCACCGGCGATGACGCCCGCGTGACCAACGACCCGATGGAAGCCCATTACATCGGCTTCAACATGTGGGTGAAGGCCGTTGAAAAGGCCGGCACAACCGATCCTGATGCCGTGATCGACGCGCTGATCGGCGTTTCGGTGCCGAACCTTTCCGGCGGCTATTCCGCGATGATGCCGAACCACCACATCACCAAGCCGGTTCTGATCGGCGAAATTCAGGACGATGGCCAGTTCGACATCGTCTACGAAACGCCCGGCCTCGTCGCCGGCGATGCATGGTCCGACTTCCTGCCGGACTCGAAGAACCTGATTGCCGACTGGCGCGCTCCGATGTCGTGCGGCAACTTCAATGTCGAGACCGGCAAATGCGGCGGTATGGCTGAATAATCCAGGCTCGACGCCGGGCGCGGTCAACGTGATCGCGCCCGGTTAACAGGGGGGCGGCCGGATATTTCGAGGGCCGTCAATTGGGGGCGCATATGTCCAAAATATTCCAGATGCACTGTTTCAGAGCATTCGTTTTAGTAGCCATTTTGTTTCTGACATATGCGCCCTCGTCTTCTTTTGCACAGACCGACCTTGCCGGCACGATCGACCGGTTCGGTTCCTCCCGCGGCTTCGGCCAGACCGAAACCCTGGTCAACGAACTGGCCGCCACCGGCGATGATGCCGCCGTGCCCGCCCTGAAGGCGCTTGCCGCCGGCGATCTCTACACCCGCAAGAGCGATGGCAAGGTGTTCATCACCCGCAAGGGGTCTTCCAGCCGCGACCTTCTGCTGATCGATCCGGTGACCGGCGAGGAGGCCGGCGAACTTTCCAAACGCGACCTCGACAAGGTCAAGGTCAACAATAATCTGCGCTCCACAATCGATGCCGCCCTTGCCGGCATGACGCTGATGAGCCCCAATCGCGCCACAAGGCTTTCCGCCGCGCAGTCGCTGCTGAAGGCGCCGAGCGAGGACAATCTGATCCTGATCGAGCAGGCGCTCGAAAAGGAAGAGGATGGCGAGGTTGCCTCGGTTCTGGCGCAGGCGCGCGCCGTCTCGGTGCTGAATTCCGACCGTAGCCCGGATGAAAAGGCTGAAGCCATTTCCGATATCGCCGATATCGGCGGACGCGAGGCGATCTCGATCCTGCTCTCGGCCCGTTCCAGCGTCGGCCCCGATCTCCAGGACGAGATCGACGCGGCGCAGGCGAAGATCGAAAAACGGCTCGCCTTCTGGGATGTGGCCCAGAATGTCTGGTACGGGCTGTCGCTCGGTTCCGTTCTGCTTCTGGCGGCGATCGGGCTTGCGATCACCTTCGGGGTGATGGGCGTCATCAACATGGCCCATGGGGAGATGGTGATGCTCGGGGCCTACTCCACCTATATGGTGCAGCAGGTGATCCGCACCGCCTATCCGCATCTGTTCGACTGGTCGCTGGCGATTGCGCTCCCGGTCGCCTTCATCGTCACCGCGGCCGTCGGCCTTGTGATCGAGCGCGGCGTGATCCGCTTTCTCTATGGCCGCCCGCTGGAAACGTTGCTCGCCACCTGGGGCGTGTCGCTGATCCTGCAGCAGGCGGTGCGCACCATTTTCGGCCCCACCAATCGCGAGGTCGGCAACCCGTCGTGGATGTCCGGTTCCTTCGATCTTGGCGGGCTTATGATCACCTGGTCGAGGCTCTGGATCGTGCTGTTCTCGCTCGCCGTGTTCGCCGCCCTTCTGCTGCTGATGAAGCGCTCGGCCTTCGGCCTGCAGATGCGCGCCGTCACCCAGAACCGCCGCATGGCGGCCTCGATGGGCATCCGCACGCCCTGGGTCGACGCCTTCACATTTGCGCTGGGTTCCGGCGTTGCCGGCCTTGCCGGCGTGGCGCTGTCGCAGATCGACAATGTCTCCCCCAATCTCGGCCAGTCCTACATCATCGACAGTTTCATGGTCGTGGTGTTCGGCGGCGTCGGCAATCTCTGGGGCACGTTCGTCGGCGCGTTCTCGCTCGGCATCCTCAACAAGTTCCTGGAGCCCTATGCCGGCGCGGTGCTCGGCAAGATCCTGGTGCTGGTCTTCATCATCCTGTTCATCCAGAAACGGCCGCGCGGGCTGTTCGCACTCAAGGGAAGGGCGGTGGAAGCATGATCACGGCCTATCTTTTCCGCTCGCTCGACCGCAAGGTCTCTATCGCGATCGTCATCCTCTTCGCGGTTGCCCTGCTGGTGCCGTTCGCCAACCTCATCATCCCGGCAGACAGCGCCTTTCACCTGCCGACCTATCTGGTGTCGCTGTTCGGCAAATATCTCTGCTATGCGCTGCTCGCCCTGTCGCTCGATCTGGTCTGGGGGTTCTGCGGCATTCTCTCGCTTGGCCACGGCGCCTTCTTCGCGCTCGGCGGCTATGCCATGGGCATGTATCTGATGCGCCAGATCGGGCCGCGCGGGGTCTATGGCGACCCGATCCTGCCGGATTTCATGGTGTTCCTGAATTACAAGGCTCTGCCCTGGTTCTGGCATGGCTTCGACATGTTCTGGTTCGCCATGGCGATGGTGCTCTTGGTTCCCGGCGCGCTCGCCTTCGTGTTCGGCTGGTTCGCCTTCCGCTCGCGCGTCAACGGCGTCTATCTCTCGATCATCACCCAGGCGATGACCTATGCGCTGCTCTTGGCCTTCTTCCGCAACGACATGGGCTTCGGTGGCAATAACGGGCTCACCGATTTCAAGGACATTCTCGGCTTTTCCGTGCAGGCCGACGGCACCCGCGCGGCGCTGTTTGCCGCCTCGGCGCTGTTTCTGGCGCTCGGCCTGTTCATCGCCTCGGCGATCGTGCGCTCCAAGGCCGGCAAGGTGCTGGTCGGCGTCCGCGATGCCGAAAGCCGGGTGCGCTTCCTCGGCTACCGGGTGGAGAACTACAAGCTCTTCACCTTCGTCGCCTCCGCCATGATGGCGGGCGTTGCAGGCGCGCTCTACGTGCCGCAGGTCGGCATCATCAATCCGGGCGAATTCGCACCCGCGAACTCCATCGAAGTGGTGATATGGACGGCGGTCGGCGGGCGGGCAACGCTGATCGGGCCGATCATCGGAGCGATCCTCGTCAATGGCGGCAAGACCATCTTCACCGGTCTGTTCCCCGCCTTCTGGCTGTTCGCGCTCGGCGGCCTGTTCGTCGCCGTCACTCTGTTCCTGCCCAAGGGCATCGTCGGAACGCTTGCGCCCCGGTTTTCGAAAAAGCCAGGCCCTGACGCCAGGGAGCGGATCGAGCACTCCGAAGACGCGGAAGCCGGAATCGACGGCATTGCAGAGGAGCCGGCCCGATGAACCCCCATGAAAAGCGCGCCAAGAGCCTGCTCTACCTCGACAATGTCTCGGTCTCGTTCGACGGCTTCAAGGCGCTGAACAGCCTGTCCTTCGTCATCGATCCCGGCGAGTTGCGTGCCGTCATCGGCCCCAACGGCGCGGGCAAGACCACGATGATGGACATCATCACCGGCAAGACCCGGCCGGACGAGGGCGAGGTGTTCTTCTCCGACACGATCGACCTCACCCGCCGCGACGAGGCCGATATCGCCCAGCTCGGCATCGGCCGCAAGTTCCAGAAGCCGACCGTGTTCGAAAGCCATACGGTATGGGACAATCTGGAACTGGCGCTGAACCGCAAGCGCGGCGTCTTCTCGACCCTGTTCTACAGCCTGACCGGCGAAGACCGCGACCGCATCGAGGAAATCCTCGAGACGATCCGCATGACGGCGCGCCGCGACGAGCTTGCGGCAAATCTCTCCCACGGCCAGAAGCAATGGCTGGAGATCGGCATGCTTCTGGCGCAGGAACCGAAACTTCTGCTTGTCGACGAACCGGTCGCCGGCATGACCGATGCCGAAACCGTGGAAACCGCCCGCCTGTTGCGCGAGATCGCGAAAACGCGGGCGGTGGTGGTGGTCGAACACGACATGGGCTTCGTCCGCGACCTCGGCGTCAAGGTCACCTGCCTCGCCGAAGGCTCCGTCCTCGCCGAAGGCTCGATCGACTTCGTGTCGAACGACCCGAAGGTGATCGAGAATTATCTGGGGAGGTAAGGGGATGATGGAGGGGTCGATCGTGCGGATTGGCTGCATGGATCCTCGGGTCAAGCCCGAGGATGACCCGTGGGGTGGGCGGAGTGCTAAAGCCGCAAACTCTTCGAGGCGGGTTCGCGACCGCCGCCGCCTTCGTGACAGCAGGTCGAACAAAACGCTCACGCGTCGCGGAACAGACTGCACCCCTCCCCAGGTGTCATCCTCGGGCTTGACCCGAGGATCCAGGCGGCTGGCTCTGGCCTGTCAGTATCCTCTCCTTGCGAAAAAGGTCCAACTCCATGCTGACCATTGAAAACGTCAACCTCCACTATGGCGCGGCGCAGGCGCTCAGGAATGTCTCGCTGACGGCCGAAATGGGCAGGATCACCTGCGTGCTGGGACGCAATGGCGTTGGCAAGTCGTCGCTGCTTCGGGCTGTCACCGGGCAGCATCCGATCTCGGGCGGTACGATCAGTTTCGGCGGTGACAAGCTTGATGGGCTCGCGCCTTACACCCGCGCCAAGCGCGGCGTCGGCTATGTGCCGCAGGGGCGCGAAATCTTTCCGTTGCTGACCGTGCGCGAAAATCTGGAGACCGGCTTCGCGCCGCTGGCGCGCGGCGACCGCAATATTCCCGACGAGATCTTCTCGCTGTTTCCGGTGCTGCAAACCATGCTGTCGCGCCGCGGCGGCGATCTGTCGGGCGGACAGCAGCAGCAGCTCGCCATCGGCCGCGCCATGGTCACCCGGCCGAAAATCCTGGTGCTGGACGAGCCGACCGAGGGCATCCAGCCCTCGATCATCAAGGATATCGGCCGTGCCATCCGTTACTTGCGTGACAGCACCGGCATGGCGATCCTGCTGGTCGAGCAATATCTCGATTTCTGCCGGGAACTCGCCGACAAGGTCTATATCATGGACCGCGGCGTGATCGTGCATGAGGGCGCAGCCGAAACGCTCGACACGCCCGAGGCGCGCCGTCATCTGACGGTGTGATGCTTCGACGCGCATAATGAGGAGAATTTGTGCGCTTTTGAGGGAGCGACAGACGAGGTTCTTGCGTTTAACTTTTTATCGGGGCGCGGCGAGACGGACTGAATTCTGAAATCTCTTGCCCGGCCCGTCGATGCGGCATGAAACTTGCGTTTAGCCGTTCGACAGCATCACGATAAAAAGGAAAAGCGATGGGCTGGAAGTATCAATTGCGCGGGCGGGCCGCAGGATCGGCGAGTGCGCGCGCCGGTCAGGTCGCAGTCGGGTCAGCGTGCCCCTGGGAGGGGCCATGGGCGGCGGGATGGAACTGTTGACGCCGGGCCTCACCGTGGGGCCGCAGCGGACATCCGGCACGGGCCGGGTGAGCGCCAAATCGGCCGGTGGCAAGACGCGTCTTGATGTCTTCTATCAGGAGGGTGCGGCCAAGATTCGCATTCCCGAAAGCTTCGACGGCGCGATGGAGGCGGTGCTGATCAACACCTCCGGCGGCTTGACCGGCGGCGACCGGCTGCAATGGGAACTGGAGGCCGGTGATGGCACGGCGCTGACGGCCACCACCCAGGCCTGCGAGAAAATCTACCGTTCCGACAGCGGACCGGCGGCGATCGATACCGAGATCAGGGTCGGCGAGAATGCCCGGCTCGACTGGCTGCCGCAGGAAACGATCCTGTTCGACGACGCCTCGCTCAACCGCAGGCTCGACGTCGATCTGGCCGAGACCGCCGAGTTCCTGGCGATCGAGGCCGTGCTGCTCGGCCGTAAGGCCATGGGCGAGGCGGTGCGCTGCGGCAATTTCCGCGATCGCTGGCGGGTGCGCCGTTCGGGCACGCTGATCCATGCCGAGGACGTGCGCATGACCGGCGATATCGAGAACCTGGTGGCGCAGACGGCGGTGCTGGGCGGCGATGTCGCCTTCGCCACGTTGCTCTATTGCGGCCCGCAGGCCGAAGCGCTGATGCCGAAAGTGCGCGAAGCACTGGGTGAGGCTTCCGCCGGCGCCAGCGAGTGGAATGGCAAGCTCGTCGCCCGCATCGTCGCCGCCGACGGCTATAGTTTGCGAAAAAGCCTGATTCCCGCGCTTAAGGTCTTGCGGGACGGGCAGAATCTGCCGAAAGTCTGGCATCTGTAAGTTGTGAAGGGGTGAGAAAACCGCATGAACCTGACGCCGCGTGAAAAGGACAAGTTGCTGGTTTCCATGGCCGCCATGGTCGCGCGCCGCCGGCTGGAACGGGGCGTCAAGCTCAACCACCCGGAGGCGATCGCGCTGATCACCGATTTCGTGGTCGAGGGCGCCCGCGACGGACGGCCGGTGGCCGAACTGATGGAAGCCGGCGCCCATGTGATCACCCGCGACCAGGTGATGGAGGGCATCCCCGAAATGATCCACGATATCCAGGTGGAGGCCACCTTCCCCGACGGCACCAAGCTGGTGACCGTGCACGAGCCGATCAGGTGAGGAGCCGCGATGCTTGAACTCAGACCGAATTGCGAGTGCTGCGACAAGGACCTGCCACCCGAAAGCGTGGATGCAATGATTTGCACCTATGAATGCACCTTCTGCCGCGATTGCGTTGATGTGGTGCTGAGCGGCGTCTGCCCCAATTGCGGCGGCAATTTCGCCTCGCGACCGATCCGTCCCGCACGCAACCTTGCCAAGGATCCGGCCTCGACGGTGCGTGTTCTGAAAGCCGAGGGCTGTGGTCCGCGGCAAGTAGCTTGAGGAGAAAGACATGATCCCCGGTGAACTGATCGCCGCAGACGGCGAGATTGAAATAAACGCCGGCCTGCCGACCGTGACGCTGACCATTTCCAATACCGGCGATCGGCCGGTGCAGGTCGGCAGCCATTATCATTTCTTCGAGGCTAATCCGGGGCTCTCCTTCGAGCGGGACAAGGCGCGCGGCATGCGGCTTGATATCGCGGCCGGCACGGCGGTGCGGTTCGAGCCGGGCCAGACCCGCGACGTGACGCTGGTGCCTTATGGCGGCGAGCGCACGGTTTACGGATTCCGGCAGGAAATCATGGGGAAGCTCTGACAATGGCCGTTCAGCATTATCACGGAAGCTGCCAGTGCGGCGCGGTGGACTTCGATGTTGATATCGAACTCGGCCACACCGTTACCTGCAACTGCTCGCGCTGCAAGCGTCTCGGTTCGGTACTGGCGTTCGCGCCGCGTGAAAACTTCACCCTGAACAGCGGCGAGGACAGCCTCACCGAATACCTGTTCAACAAGCACCAGATCCATCATCTGTTCTGCAAGACATGCGGCATCGAGAGCTTTGCCTATGCCACCGGCCCCGACGGGGCCGACATGGTCGCGGTCAACGCCAATTGCCTCGACGGCGTCGATCCCCGCAGCCTCAGCTCGCAGCATTACGACGGCGCCGCCGTATAACGCTTTCCGCCCCAGGAGAAATTCCATGCCTTTCAAGATGTCCCGCGCAGCCTATGCCTCGATGTTCGGCCCGACAACGGGCGACAAGGTGCGGCTTGCCGATACCGAGCTTTTCGTCGAGGTGGAAAAGGATTTCACCCATTACGGCGACGAGGTGAAGTTCGGCGGCGGCAAGGTGATCCGCGACGGCATGGGGCAGTCGCAGGTGACCCGCGCGGACGGCGCGGTCGACACGGTGATCATCAACGCGCTGATCATCGATCACTGGGGCATCGTCAAGGCGGATATCGGCATCAAGGACGGGCGGATCGCGGCGATCGGCAAGGCCGGCAATCCGGATACGCAGAAGGGCGTCGATATCATCGTCGGCCCGGGCACGGAAGTGATCGCGTCCGAAGGCAAGATCATCACCGCCGGCGGCATGGATGCCCATATCCACTTCATCTGCCCGCAGCAGATCGAAGAGGCGCTGATGAGCGGGCTGACCTGCATGCTCGGCGGCGGCACCGGGCCGGCGCACGGCACGCTCGCCACCACCTGCACGCCGGGGCCGTGGCACCTGGAGCGGATGATCCAGGCGGCCGACGCCTTCCCGATGAACCTCGCCTTTGCCGGCAAGGGCAATGCCTCGCTTCCCGGCGCGCTGGAGGAGATGGTGCTCGGGGGTGCTGCCGCGCTGAAGCTGCACGAGGACTGGGGCACGACCCCGGCTGCGATCGACAACTGCCTTTCGGTCGCCGACAAATACGATGTCCAGGTGATGATCCACACCGATACGCTGAATGAGAGCGGCTTTGTCGAGGACACGATCAAGGCCTTCGATGGCCGCACCATCCACGCCTTTCACACCGAAGGGGCCGGCGGCGGCCACGCGCCGGACATCATCAAGGTCTGCGGGTTTTCCAACGTCATCCCGTCCTCGACCAACCCGACCCGGCCCTATACCAAAAACACCATCGCCGAGCATCTCGACATGCTGATGGTCTGCCATCACCTGTCGCCGTCGATCCCGGAGGATATCGCGTTTGCCGAAAGCCGGATCCGCAAGGAGACGATCGCGGCGGAGGATATTCTCCACGATCTCGGGGCGTTTTCGATCATCTCGTCGGACAGCCAGGCCATGGGCCGGGTCGGCGAGGTCGCGATCCGCACATGGCAGACCGCCGACAAGATGAAGCGCCAGCGCGGACGGCTTGCGCAAGAGCAGGGCGAGAACGACAATTTCCGGGTGAAGCGCTATATCGCCAAATACACGATTAACCCGGCGATCGCCCACGGTCTGTCGCATGAAATCGGCTCTGTCGAGGTCGGCAAGCGCGCGGACCTGGTGATGTGGTCGCCGGCGATGTTCGGCGTCAAGCCGGACCTCGTTCTCCTCGGCGGCATGATCGCGGCAGCGCCCATGGGCGATCCGAACGCCTCGATCCCGACGCCGCAGCCGATGCATTACCGCTACATGTTCGGCGCCTATGGCAAGGCGCGGACCAATTCGTCCGTCACCTTCGTCTCGGAAGCCTCGCTCGATGGCGGCCTTGCCCACAAGCTCGGCGTTTCCAAGCAGCTCCTGCCGGTGAAAAACACCCGAGGCGGCATCTCCAAGGCCTCGATGGTCCACAACTCAGCCACGCCGGAGATTTCCGTTGATCCGGAAACCTACGAGGTCCGCGCCGACGGCGAGGTGTTGACCTGCGAACCCGCCGACGTGCTTCCGATGGCGCAGCGGTATTTTCTGTTCTGAGCAGGGGGCGTCGCTCAGGCGACGACTTTCGACACCAGATCCGGGTATTGCGCAATCACGCGGACATAGGCGACGGCGAAGTCAGGTGCGGTGACGCGCGCCTGCTCCCAATCGCGAAGCGTGCCCACGGGAACGCGAAATCTACTGGCGAATTCCGTTTGCGATAGTCCGAGCGCTGTTCTCGTCCGGCGGATCAGGCGAGCGCGTTGGCCGCGATCTTCCGCCGAAGCGCTTACATCGAAGTCTTCGACGTCAGTCGGGTCAGCTTTCAAGACGATAGGATCGTTCTTCACCCTTGTTACTCCTTCTTACCGAAATGAAGCGCGGCAGATCGTCGCGCCACACGAATACGCCGGTATAACAACGCCCGTCGACCAGGCCGATAACCTTGAACCGTTCTTCGCCATCGATCAGGCGGATAGACGGTACGATAAGGTGATCAATATCCTCGAATATACGGTCCCCGAACGCGAGCGGCAGACCGTGCTTCTTCCTGTTGATGGCGTCCTTGGCAGGGTCGAAGCGCTGAACCAAGCAAGGATTATACGGAAATTCCGTATTTACTGCAACTGACATTGCTACCCATGCGCTCAGCGCATACCCGCTATGCGTTTACCCCTAATCGGGCTTGCCGGCCTTTGATTCCCGGTCTGGAATCGTTAAATTCAGGCCAAGCTTGAAGCAACAAATTTCCAAGACTGAGCAAGGAGATCGCCATGATCGGCCGTAAAGTTCCGAACGTCACCTTCCGCACCCGCGTCCGCGATGAAAGCATCGAGGGGCCGAACCCGTTCCGCTGGCAGGACATGACTTCGAACGATTATTTCAAGGGCAAGCGCGTCGTGCTGTTTTCGCTGCCGGGCGCCTTCACCCCGACCTGCTCGACCTATCAGCTTCCCGATTTCGAAAAGCTGTTCCCCGAGTTTCAGGCTCAGGGCATCGACGACATCTACTGCATGTCGGTCAATGACGCCTTCGTCATGAACGCCTGGGCCAAGGGCCAGAATCTCGAGCACGTCAAGGTCATCCCGGACGGTTCCGGCGAGTTCACCCGCAAGATGGGCATGCTCGTCAACAAGGACAATCTCGGCTTCGGCATGCGCTCCTGGCGCTATGCCGCCATCATCAATGATGGCGTCGTCGAGCAGTGGTTCGAGGAAGAGGGCTTCTCCGACATGTGCGAGACCGACCCCTACAGCGTGTCCTCGCCGCAGAACATTCTCGAAAACCTGAAGCGCGAAGCCAAGGCCGCCTGAGGCCTTTCGGCCCGCTTCGATGGAAAGCGAGGGCGGTCGGCAACGGCCGCCCTTTTTCTTGCGTGGCGTGTCCCGGATGCGGCGATGCACGCGCTTGCCAAGTGGCGCAATCTTGCTATGAAAGAAGGAGCGCCCGGCATCGTTACAGACCGGGCCGTCAGGGGAAAGCATGCAGCGCGTTACCAGTTTCATTCCCGCGGGCGAGGGCGGCGGCGTGGTCGCCGGCCGTGTCGAGCTGACGCATGACGGGCGGCATCTCCGCCGCAAGGCGCTGAAGCTTGAAGACGGTTCAAGCGTGATGCTCGACCTGAAGGAGGCTGTACTGTTTGCCACCGGCGATCGGCTGGTGCTGGAGGACGGAAGGACGATCGAGATCGTCGCCGCGCCCGAGGAACTTTACGTAATTCATGCGCATGACAACCTGCACTTGATCCAGCTCGCCTGGCATCTCGGCAATCGCCATCTGCCGGCGCAGATTGAGGAGGGCCGGATCCTGATCCTGCGCGATCACGTGATCCGCCAGATGCTGGAAGGCCTCGGGGCCCATGTGCATGAGGTCGTCGAGCCGTTCCAGCCGGTGCGCGGCGCCTATCACAGCGGACACGGAGACCATCACCATCACGGCCATCACCACGATTGACGGCGGCGCCGTTTCGGGCGCCGCGCTTCTAAGGCTGTTGGCCTGGCTGTCGCCGGCCTTTCCGCTGGGCGGGTTTTCCTATTCCGGCGGGCTTGAGCGTGCGGCGCATGACCGGCTGCTGGAAGATGCGGATGACGTGGCCGCATGGCTCGCCGTCTCGCTTCGCCACGGGTTTCTATGGAATGACGCCGTGCTGTTGTGCGAGGCCCATCGCGCGGCGGGCGACCCGGAGCGGCTTGCCGCCACCGCCGCCCTTGCCGCGGCGCTGGCCGGTTCGCGCGAGCGCCACGCCGAAACGCTGGCGCTGGGCGCGGCCTTCGTCGCGGCCGCCGGCGCATGGTCCGCGCCTGGTGACGAAGCCTTGCCGCCGGAAACGCCGCTGCCGGTCGCCTTCGGCGCGATCGCCGCATCGCACGGCATTGGTCTCGAAGTGGCCTGTCAGGGCTATCTCCATGCCCAGGTGTCGCAGTATATTTCGGCCGCGATCCGGCTGTCGCTCGCGGGGCAGGTGGCCGGCCTTGCCGTGCTTTCCGGGCTGGAGCAGCCGATCCTCGACCAGGCGGCGCGGGCGGCGGCATCGACGCCGGATGATCTCGGCGGCTGCGCCTTCAGCGCCGATATCGCCGCTCTGCGTCACGAGATCCAGCATTCGCGGCTGTTCCGGTCGTAATGAACGAGGTAAGACAATGAAATCCGAAAACGGTCCCCTGCGCGTCGGCATTGGCGGCCCGGTCGGCTCCGGCAAGACCGCGCTCACCGAAAAGCTGTGCAAGGCGTTGAGCCGCGACTATTCCGTCGCCGTGGTCACGAATGACATCTACACCCGCGAGGATGCCGAGGCGCTGGTGCGCATGCAGGCGCTCACCTCCGACCGGATCGTCGGCGTGGAGACCGGCGGCTGCCCGCATACCGCCATCCGCGAGGATGCGACGATCAACCTGCAGGCGATCGCCGGGTTGAACAGCCGCATCCCCGATCTCGATATCATCTTCATCGAATCCGGCGGTGACAACCTTGCCGCCACCTTCTCCCCGGACCTTGCCGATATCACCATCTATGTGATTTCGGTCTGCCAGGGCGAGGAAATCCCGCGAAAGGGCGGTCCGGGGATTACCCGGTCGGACATGCTGGTGATCAACAAGAAGGATCTGGCACCCTATGTCGAGGTCGACCTCGATGTCATGGCGCGCGATTCCGAGCGCATGCGCAATGGCGGCCCGACGGTGTTCACCGACCTGAAGCGTGGCGATGGCGTCGAAGCCGTCGCCGCCTTTTTGAAGGAGGCCGGCGGGCTGTAGCTGTCTATAGACGCTTCAGCGCCTCGATATCGGTGATTTCGATCGTCCGGCCGTGGACATTGACGCCGAGTGTCTTGAGCGTGCCGAAGGCGCGCGACAGGGCTTCCGGGGCAAGGCCGAGCTTGCCGGCAAGCAGGCTCTTGCGGCAGGCAAGACGGAAGGTGACGGGCTCGGTGTCTTCCGGACACTGGTCGAGAAGGTAGTGCGCCACGCGTTGCAGCGCTGTATTGAGCCGGTCATCGGCCACGCAGTCGACGGCTTCCCGCAATTGCGCCGACAGCGAAATGGCAAGCACACGCGCCAGGCTGCCGTCGTCATTATTGGCGAGTTCCCGCACTTTGGCGAGGTCATAGCACACCAGCGTTGCATTTTCGGCGGCCTGGGCGCTGTAGCGGCAGGCGTCACCGCCGAAAACCAGTTCGTCCCCGAACGTGTCGCCTGGCCCGCAGATACGGATGTCTGCCTCGCGGCCTTCATGGTTCTGTCTGAACAGCCGGACAAAGCCGGTCACGACGCTGTAAAAATGCCGCGCGTCATCCCCCTCTACAAACAGGATGTCGGGCGGTGTGACGTTGACGAAGGTGGCGCATTCCATCAGCCTGTTAACCGTCGTCATGTCCGCCGCGGCCGTCAGGCCGGTTGCGATGAACTGTGCTTTCCTGCGCTCGCTCACATTGATGGTCGTGTTCACTGTCCCGCCTCCCATGGCGTGGCTATGATGGTGTGTCTGCACGAAACGGTTCCTTCGCATCTCGCCCACCGCATTCCGGTCCGAAAGAAAGCGGCCGTCATCGTCAAGTTATGACGATCACGATGCAAAAGGTTTGATTTCAATCAAGCGATGACGGCGCTGGTCTGAAGAAGACGCGGCGAAGAGCGGCTCCGAGGTGGCCGCATGTCCGATATCGCGGCAAGCGCAGCCTGGCGTGTCGCGCGGAGCGGGTATGTCCGGAGCGGGCTTGAAGCACGAAGGCCGGCGCAAACGGCCGGCCTTCGTCTATCTTGTCCGGCAGGCGCGTTACGCCATGCCGCGCTTGGACAGGTTGTCGCGATCGCCTTCCAGGGTCTCCACTCGCTCCTCGAGTCTCGCGAGTTTCGCCCGATTGGCCTCGCTCATTCGTCCGGCGGTTTCGGCGGTGTAGACCACGTCATTGGGGTCCGCCTTGCCGATGAATCGGCTGAAGGCCCAGCGCAGCAGGCGCGCCAGATCATCCATGATCATGAAGAAGGCGGGGACCACCAGCAGCGACAGCGCGGTGGAGACGATGATGCCGCCGATCACCGCGATCGCCATCGGCGCGCGGAAGGACGAGCCTTCGCCGACGCCAAGCGCCGCCGGCAGCATGCCCGCCGACATCGCGATCGAGGTCATGATGATCGGCCGCGCGCGCTTGCGCCCGGCCTCCACCAGCGCCTGACGCCGGTCGAGTCCGTGCCAGATCGCCTCCTTGGCGAAGTCCACCAGCAGGATCGCGTTCTTTGTCACGATCCCCATCAGCATCAGGAGCCCGATCAGCACCGGCATCGAGATCGGATTGTCGGTGACGATCAGCGCGATCGCCACTCCGCCCAGCGCCAATGGCAGCGAGAACAGGATGGTGAACGGCTGGATCACGTCCTTGAACAACAGGATCAGCACCGCCAGCACCAGGAACAGGCCGAGCATCATCGCGTTCATGAAGCTCTGCTGCATTTCGGCAAGGATCTTGGCGTCGCCGCTTTCGGCAAGCGTCACGCTTGCGGGTAGGTCGGTGCTGTCAACGATCTCGCGGAACTTCGCCGTCGCCGGATCGAGCGCGACGCCCGGTGGCAGGTTGGCCCCGATCGAGACCACGCGATGGCGGTCATAGCGCTGCACTGTGCTGACGCCCTCGGAATAGTCGACGTCGGCGACGACCGAGAGCGGCACCATTTCGCCCGATGCGGTCTTGATCTTCAGCGCCCGGATCGCGGCAAGGTCGCGCCTGAGTTCCAGATCGGTGCGCACCCGCACCGGGATCAGGCGGTTGTCGAGCGAGATTTTCGCCAGATTGGCGTCGACATCGCCGACGGTCGCCACCCGCACCGTTTCGGAAATCTGCGCCGGGGTGATGCCGAGCCGGGCCGCGATTTCCTTCTTCGGCCGGATTTTCAGTTCCGGACGCGGCAGCGCGCCTTCGGAGGAAACCTTGTCCAGCATCGGTTCGGCCCTGAGCTTCGCTTCCAGTATGGCGACGGCTTCCTGCAGGTCCTCTTCATTGTCGGAGAGGAAGTTGAACTCGATATCGCGCTGTCCGCGGTCGTTGAGCTTGGTGATTCGAAGGTCGGGAATGTCGGACAGGCCTGCAAGGATTTCCTGCTCGATCTGCCATTGCGGGATTTCACGCCCCGATGGCGGGATTTTCGGGAGATATTGGCCGATCAGCGGCAAGCCGCCGAGCATATCGTTGACCAGCGCTTCCGGCAGCGAATGCGCAAGCTTGCCGAGCGTGACCGTGATGGTGGCCCGGCGATATTCGAGGTCGCCCAGCGGCGAGGAGCCACCCAGCACGGTAACGTCCTCGACGCCGTCATAGCCTTCGATCCGCTCGGCGATCAGGTCGGTCATTTTCTCGGTGTCGGAAAGCCGCGCATTCGGCGGCAGTTCCACCGAGAGCACGATGCGCGAGGCGTCTTCCGGCGGGATGAAGCTGCCGGGAATGCGCGCCATGAAGAACAGCGAGACCGCGAGAACGCCGATCGCGGCCACCAGCGTGGCATAACGCCATTTCGTGGTCCAGCGCACGGCAGCGGTATAGCTGCGCATGATCCGGCCATCATTGTGCTCGGCGTCTTCCTTGTGCTTGTGCTTGCTGGGCTTCAGCATATAGGCCGCCATCACCGGGGTGATCAGGCGGGCGACGACCAGCGAGAAGAACACGGCGAACGCCACCGTCAGGCCGAACTGGATGAAGTACTGGCCCGGAATGCCCGGCATGAACGACACCGGTACGAACACGGCGATGATGGTGAAGCTCGTCGCGATCACCGCAAGGCCGATCTCGTCGGCCGCCTCGAGCGCCGCGCGATAGGGCGTCTTGCCCATATTGATGTGGCGCTCGATGTTCTCGACCTCCACGATCGCGTCATCGACGAGAATGCCGGTCGCCAGCGTCAGCGAAATCAGGCTCACAAGATTGAGGGAGAAGCCGAGCATGTCCATGATCCAGAAGGTCGGGATCACCGAAAGCGGCAGGGCGACAGCGGCAATCAGCGTCGCCCGCCAGTTATGCAGGAACAGGAACACGACGATGATGGCGAGCAGCGCGCCCTCATACAGCGTGTCCATCGCGGCGGTGTAGTTGCCCTTGGTGAAGTAGACGGCGTCATCGATCAGCGAGATCGAGACATAAGGGTTTTCCGCCCGCACCTCGTCCAGCGCCTCGGCCACCGCGTCGGCAACCGTCACTTCGCTGGCACCCTTGGAGCGGAACACGCCGAAGGAGACGACAGGCTCGCCGCCGTGGCGCGCGAAGGTGCGCGGCTCCTCATAGGTATCCGTGACCGTGCCGAGATCGGAAAGCCGGGCGTACCGGCCGCCGCCGAGCGCGATCGTGGTGTTGGCGAGATCGGAGACGCTGCGGCTGTCGCCAAGCGTGCGGATCGCCTGTTCCGAGCCGCCGACCTGGCCGCGGCCCGAGCCGACATCGGCATTGGTCTGGCGTAGCTGCGCGTTCACCTCCGAGGCGGTGATGCCATAGCTTGCCAGCTTGTCGGCATTAAGCGAGACCTGGATCTCGCGGTCCGCGCCGCCATAACGGTCGACCCGGCCGACGCCTTTGATGCCCTGCAGCGCGCGCTCCACCTTGTCGTCGACGAACCAGGACAGTTCCTCCAGCGACATGTTGGGGGAGGAGACGGCGAAGGTCTGGATCGCCTGACCTTCCACATCGATCTTGCGCACCACGGGGTCTTCGGCGGTGGCGGGCAGATCGGAGCGGATATTGTCGATCGCGTCCTTGACGTCGCGCAGCGCCTCGTCGGGGCTCACTTCCATGCGGAACAGAACCGAGGTCGTCGAGATGCCGTCCGTCACCGTCGAGTTCAACTCGTCGACGCCGGTGACGCTTGCGATCGCGTCCTCGATCTTCTTGGTCACCTGCATTTCAAGCTCGGCGGGGGCGGCCCCCGACTGCGCCACGGTGACGGCGACGACCGGCACGTCGATATTCGGAAAGCGCGTGACCGGCATGTCCTTGAAGGCCTGCAGGCCCAAAAACAGCAGCAGCCCCATCGCCAGAAGCGGCGCGACAGGATTTCGGATCGCCCAGGCTGAAAAATTCATCGCTCAGATCCTCAGTTGGACGCCGTGGTGGAGGCAGGCACCGGGTTGATGCGGTCGCCGGCGCGCACATAGGCGCCGGCCTTGGCCACCACCTGGTCGCCTTCGGCAAGCCCGCTTGTGATCTGAACGGTTTCGCCGTCCTGAATACCGGTCTCCACGTCAACGACTTCAACAATACCGTCCTTGACGCGGCGCACCGTGGCGCTGCCCTGGCTGATATTGACCGCCGTCAGCGGCAGGGCGAGGTCGTCCGCCTGCTTGGTGATGATTTCGGCGCTGGCATACATGCCCGAGCGCGCGCTTTCCGGATTGTCGATGCTGATGAACACATCGGCAAGCCGGGTGGCGTCGTTGACGATCGGCGAGACCAGGCGCACCGTGCCCATGATCGGCGCACCGGCGCCGACGAGCTCGATTTTCGCCTTCTGGCCTGCTTCGACCTTCATGACCGAATCTTCCGGCACCTGCGCCACGAGCTCGATCGCGCCGTCCTCGATGATGGTGAACATCGGGCTGGCCGACCCGCTGGCGATGGCGCCGATACGGGCGTTCTTGTCGAAAATCACGCCAGAGACCGGCGCCTTGATATTGGTGCGCTCAAGACGCAGCGCGATGTCGTCGATCTGCGCCTCGGTGACCGCGATCTCGGCGTGGGCGACCGAGATGGCCTCGCGGGCGGCCGCCGCGCTGGCATCGGCGCGTAATGCTTCAGTTTCGGCCTGCTCCAGCGCCGAAGTCGAGACGGAGCCGTTGTCGGCGAGCCTTTGGGTGCGCTCGAACTGGCGGCGCGCGTCGGTCTGGGCGGCTTCACTGGCGGTCAGCTGCGCCTTGAGCTGCGCCAGGCTCGCTTCGGCCCTGGCCTTGTTCGCCTGCAGGCTGCTGCGCTCCAGCTCCAGCATGTCGGTGCGCAGGGTCGCAAGCACCGCGCCGGCCTCGACCCGGTCGCCGATCTCGGCCTTTATGGTCTCGATTGAAAGCCCCTCAAGCAGCGGCTGCACGAAGACTTCCTCAACCGGGCGGATGGTGCCGGTTGCCAGCACAATTTCGGTCAGCGGCTTTACCGTTGCATCGGTGACCACGATGGCGGGAAGGGAGACGGCCGGCTCGGCAGAGGCCTCGGCATCTGCGGCAAGGGAGGGTGCTGCGGCAAGTGCGATGAGCACGGCGGTCGCGGCGGCAAGGCGGGTCGGTTTCGGCATGTAAAGTACCCCAGTCGGCCGGGAGGAGGCCGGTTCCTCGTGAGCAATCGTCCCGCGCGAATGGCGGACTTCCAAGCTCGTTTACGTGTCGCGCCGGGCGGTCGGATTGCCGCCATGGCAAAAACTCAATCTGGCAATCGCGAGAGCGGCCCCCGGGGCCTGCGTCGTCGCGTCGTGCGGCAGTTCGTCATAAACCCGGCATTTTTCAAGATGGCTTCGCGCATAAAGCCGCATTAATTGAACCGAGTGGTTCGATTTAAAGCCGATCTGGTGCAAAAATGCAATACGCGCGACATCACAACGATGCCGCGCGTAAAAATTTAGCTGCCTGTATGGGCTTAGTTGGAAAGCGCCGAGTCGGTGATTTCCAGCGTATAGGCGCCTTCCGGCTGCTTGGTGATGACCGGGTCGGAACCGCCGCCGAGCAGAACCTCGACGGTGCGCTGATAGTCGGCCGGGTCGAGCGCGCCGTTGGAGCCGGCGGTCAGCTTGGCGACTTCCGACATCATCCGCTTCTGATGTTTTTCGGTCTGGGCGCCGGTATCGTCATATTCGAGCACGATTTCCGCGGCCTCGTCCGGGTTTTCCTCCGCCCATTTCCAGCCCTTCATCGAGGCGCGAACGAATTTGACCATGTCTTCCTTGAACTTCGGATCCTTCAGGTCGTCTTCCAGGACATAAAGACCGTCCTCCAGCGTTGCCACACCCTCGTCCTCGTATTTGAAGGTGTTGAGCTGGTCCTCGGAAATGCCGGCGTCGATGACCTGCCAGTATTCATTGTAGGTCATGGTGGAGATGCAGGCGGCCTGCTTCTGCAGCAGCGGATCGACATTGAAGCCCTGTTTCAGCACGGTCACGCCGTCCTCGCCGCCATCGGTGGGAATGCCGAGATGGGCCATCCACGACAGGAACGGATATTCATTGCCGTAGAACCAGACGCCAAGCGTCTTGCCGGGGAAATCCTCCGGGCTCATCACGTTGTTTTCCTTCAGGCACGTCAGCATCATGCCCGAGGATTTGTAGGGCTGGGCGATGTTGACGAGCGGCACGCCCTTTTCACGGGTGGCAAGGGCCGACGGCATCCAGTCGACGATCACATCGGCGCCGCCGCCTGCCAGAACCTGTGCCGGCGCAATATCCGGGCCGCCGGGCTTGATCGTCACGTTGAGGCCTTCTTCCTCGTAAAAGCCCTTTTCGAGGGCCACGTAGTAGCCGGCGAACTGGGCCTGCGTGACCCATTTGAGCTGCAGCGTGATTTCATCGGCTGAAAAGGCCTGGCCTGCCCCGAGCATCATGCCGCCTGCGGCAAGCGCCGCGATAAAAGTCGATTTCATGGTTACGTTCCCCTATTTTGGCTTGTTGCATCACGACCGGCCCGAACGGACGGAGGGATGCCAGAAGGTGACGACGCGCTGAATGAGCGCCACCACCCCGTAAAACGCGGAGCCGGCAACCGCCGCCACCGCTATTTCGGCCCAGACCATGTCGATATTGGCCCGGCCCACTTCCGTGGAAATCCGGAAACCCATGCCGACGGTGGGTGTGCCGAAAAATTCTGCCACAATAGCGCCGATCAGCGCCAGCGTGGAATTGATCTTCAAGGCGTTGAATATGAACGGCCATGCGGCCGGCAGGCGCAGCTTGATCAGCGTCTGCGACCACGTGGCGGCATAGGTGCGCATCAGGTCGCGCTCCATGTCGCTGGCCGAGGACAAGCCCTGGATGGTGTTGACCAGCATCGGAAAGAAGGTCGCGACCACCACCACGGCGGCCTTGGACGGCCAGTCGAAGCCGAACCACATCACCATGATCGGCGCGATGCCGACAATCGGCAGCGCCGAGACGAAATTGCCGAAGGGCAGCAGCCCGCGTTTGAGGAAGGGCGAGCGGTCGATCAGGATCGCCACGATGAAACCGGAACCGCAGCCGAGCGCATAGCCGATCAGCACCGCCTTGAGGAAGGTCTGGCGGAAATCGGCCCAGAGGATAGGCAGCGAGTTGGTGAGACGCACCCAGACATCGCTCGGCGCCGGCAGTAGGATCGGCGGAATGTCGAAGGCGATGACGACGCCTTCCCACAATATCAGCAGCGAAACGCCGAAGATCACCGGAACGGCGAACCATGCGATCCGCGACAGCGTGCGGTTGGAAAACTTCTGCCGCACCAGCCATTCGTTGAAGGCCCAGCCGCAGATCCAGAAGGCGAGCGCAAACCAGACGAAACCGCTCATGGCTTGACCCCCATGCGCTTCAGAACCATGGCCTGCGCGACGCCGACAAGCGCGACAAGGATCGAGGCTAGGATCGCGGCCATGAACAGCGCCGACCAGATCTGCACCGTTTGCCCGTAATAGGAGCCGGAGAGCAGCCGTGCGCCGAGCCCGGCCACGGCACCCGTCGGCAGTTCGGCGATGATCGCGCCGACCAGCGAGATCGCGATCGCGATCTTCAGCGAGGTGAACAGATAGGGCATGGCCGATGGCAGCCGCAGCTTCCACAGCACCTGCCGGTCATTGGCGTTATAGGTGCGCATCAGGTCGAGCTGTAGCTGATCGGGCGAGCGCAGCCCCGAAACCATGCCGACGGCGACCGGAAAGAACGACAGATAAGTCGAAATCAGCGCCTTGGGCAAGAGCCCGGTAATGCCAATCGCGTTCAGCACCACGATCAGCATCGGTGCGATCGCGATGATCGGGATGGTCTGGCTGGCGATGATCCACGGCATCATCGAGCGTTCCATCGTGCGGTTATGGACGATGGCGATCGCCAGAATGATGCCGAAGCCGGAGCCGATGGCAAAGCCGAGCAGCGTGGAGGACAGCGTGATCCACGCGTGATAGACGAGGCTGCGTTTCGACGTGATCTTCTTGTTCGCTGTCGTATCCCAAAGCTCGGCCGCCACCTGCTGCGGCGACGGCAGCACCGGCCGCTCCAGCGTGTAGCTCTGTTTCACGATCTCGGCGAACGAGATTTCCTGCCCCGCGCGCCGCGCCTGATCCTCGACAAACTGCCGGTTCATGACCACCACGAACACGCACCAGATGGCCAGAATGGCAAAGACGACGGTGGCAACGGGAAGGACGCGCTCACGCAGCATGGCGTTCTCCCGGTACCCAGGCATAGAGAATATCGGGAAGACATTCCTCATTGTCTCCGCCCGTGCGACGGAGTTCCGAAAATTCCTCACGCTCATAGAAGTGCCTTGCGGCCCTATTGGCCTGAAAGGTCCATAGCTTCAGTCCGCTGGGCCGCGCCGCTTTGGCCTTGTCGAGCAGAGCTCTGCCCAAGCCGTGACCACGCGCAGTCGCTTCAACATAGAGCGCCGTGACGTAAGCGTCCTCGGAAACTGCTGAGAATGCGACAACCGCCCCGCTCATATCAGCGACGGTCACCGCATGTTCAACAAAAACCGTCTCCCGGTAATGGCGTTCGACATCCCTATGGTCGTGAACGCGCGGCATCCAGGGCGTTTCATCGATCCAGTCGTTGAGGATGGCAGCGCACGCAGTCATGTCTTCGATTGTGGCGGGGCGAAGCGCGTAACTACTCATAACTATGCCCCGCCCTCAGCCCCTCGCGCACGCGGTGCGCAATCTTCAAAAACTCCGGGCTTTCGCGGATGTCGAGCGGGCGCTCCTTCGGCAGCGGGCTCTCGATCACGTCGGTCACGCGACCGGGCCGGGGGCTCATCACCACGATCCTGGTGGAGAGGTAGACGGCCTCCGGAATCGAGTGGGTGACGAAGCAGATGGTCTTGTCGGTGCGCGCCCACAGCTTCAGGAGCTGCTCGTTGAGGTGATCGCGGACGATCTCGTCAAGCGCGCCGAAGGGTTCGTCCATCAACAGCAGATCGGCATCGAAGGCGAGGGCGCGGGCGATCGAGGCGCGCTGCTGCATGCCGCCGGAAAGCTGCCATGGGAATTTTTTCCCAAAATTGGCAAGATCCACCAGTTCCAGCACGCGTTCGATCCGGCGCTGCTGGTCGGCCCTTGTATAGCCCATGATTTCCAGCGGCAGGGCGATGTTCTTCTCGATCGTGCGCCACGGATAAAGCCCCGCGGCCTGAAACACATAGCCATAGGAGCGGTCAAGGCGGGCGTTTTCGGGCGTGGTGCCGTTGACGGTGATCTCGCCGGCGGTCTTCTTCTCCAGATCGGCGATGACGCGGAGGAACGTGGTCTTGCCGCAGCCCGACGGGCCGATGAACGAGACGAAGTCGCCCTTCTTCACCTCGAGGTTGACGTCCTTCAGCGCATGCACCGGGCCGTCATTGGTCTCGAAGGTGAGACAGAGGTCTTTGGCTGAGACCACGGAACGCGGATTGTCTTCGGTCATGCGGGTCTCCGGGTTTCGGCAAATCGGCGGGCTGCGATGGGAAACAGATGTCTGCGCGTCAGCGCCGCGCGCTCCACGGTGATCGGGCCTTCGACCGGCAGCCATTTCAGCTCCTCGATCTCGGCCTGCGGCGCGACTTCCGGCTCGGCAAGCCAGGAGAATGCCTCCGCCTCGACAATCATGTCCGCTTCATTGGCGGCCTGTTCGCGGTAGCAGCCCTCATAGCGGAAATTGTCAGGCTCGGCGTCGAGCGCCAGTTCCTCGCGCAATTCCCGCACAAGTGCTGCAATCGGCGTTTCGCCGGCATCGATCTTGCCGCCCGGCTGCATGAAGGCGGTGGTGCCGCGCTTGCGCACGGTCAGCATCTCGCCCCGGCTATTGATGATCATGGCAACGGCGATGCGGATATCGGCCCTCATGCGCGCCGCTCCCATGCAAGAATGCCCGCCAGCGCGATCAGAACCCCGCCGGCAATCGCCTCCAGCCACTGCACCACGCGCTCGGTGATGACCTGTGCAAGGGCGGAAAAGGCCAGCGCATAGATCAGCAGCACGGGAAGCTCCAGCAGCACCGAAACGCCGCCGAGCACCGCCATCTGCAAGGCCACCGGCCCGGCGGGATCGATGAACTGCGGCAGGATGGCAACGAAGAAGGCGAGGTTTTTCGGGTTCGCCGCCTGGACGCTGATGCCCTTCCAGTAGAGCGTCAGCGGCGGGGCCGTGAGCCGGGGCGAGGACTCGGCCGCGAGCGCAAGCGGGACATCGCCCTTCTCGCCGCTGCGCCATGCCCGCCACAGCGGCAGGATCATCCCGAGACCGAGCCACGCCAGATAGACCGCGCCGACGATCTTCAGCACGTAAAACAGCGTGGCGCTTGCCAGGATCAGCGAGGCGACGCCTGCCGCCGACAGCGCGAAGTAGATCGCATTCGTCGTCAGAATGCCGGCAGCGGCGGCCTGCGAGCGCCAGAACCCCTGCCGCATCGACAGGCCGACCACCAGCAGTACCGCCGGGCCGGGCGACAGACAGAGCAGGAATTCGGTCGCGGCGAAGGCCGCGATATTGGACCAGTCCATGGCTCAGACCCCGGAGCGCGGAATGCCGGAACGCTCGACCTTGCGCGGCGCGACCAGTTCCTTCCAGGTGGAAAGTGCCTTGTTGACCGCGGTGAAGGGCTCGCGGGCGACGAACTTGCCGTGGCCTTCCTCGGTCTTCACCGTCGCCTCCTCCACGACCACCTTGCCGCGCGACAGCGTGAAGCGCGGCAGGCCCTTCACATGCTTGCCCTCAAAGACGTTGTAATCGATCGCCGATTGCTGGCTCGAAGCGGAAATCGTCTTTTCGCGGGCAGGGTCCCAGACCACGATATCGGCATCCGAGCCCACCAGGATCGCGCCCTTTTTCGGGTAGATGTTGAGGATCTTGGCGATGTTTGTGGAGGTGACGGCGACGAACTCGTTCATTGTCAGCCGGCCCGTTGCCACACCATATGTCCACAGCATTGGCAACCGGTCTTCAAGGCCGCCGGTGCCGTTCGGGATCTTGGTGAAATCGCCGATGCCGGTGCGCTTCTGGTCGGTGGTGAACGCACAATGGTCGGTGGCGACGCAGGAGAGCGAACCGGCCTGAAGCCCGGCCCAGAGACTGTCCTGATGGCTTTTGTTGCGGAATGGCGGCGACATCACCCGGCGGGCGGAATGGTCCCAGTCCTTGTCGAAATATTCGCTCTCGTCCAGCGTCAGATGCTGGATCAGCGGCTCGCCATAGACCCGCATCCCCTTCTGGCGCGCGCGGCGGATCGCCTCGTGGCTCTGCTCACACGATGTGTGGACAACATAGAGCGGCACGCCGGCCATATCGGCGATCATGATCGCGCGGTTGGTGGCCTCGCCTTCCACTTCCGGCGGGCGGGAATAGGCGTGGCCTTCCGGGCCGTCATTGCCCTCGGCGAGCAGCTTCGCCTGCATGCTGGCGACGACATCGCCGTTTTCGGCATGGGCCAGCGGCAGCGCGCCAAGCTCGGCGCAGCGCTGGAACGAGGCATACATCTCGTCGTCATTCACCATCAGCGCGCCCTTGTAGGCCATGAAATGCTTGAAGGTGTTGATGCCCTTGTCCTTGACGATGGTTTCCATCTCCTCGAACACCTGTTTGTCCCACCAGGTGATCGCCATGTGGAAGGAGTAGTCGCAGTTCGCCAGCGTCGACTTGTTGTCCCAGCGTTTCAGCGCGTCGAGCAGCGACTGGCCGGGATCGGGCAGACAGAAATCGACCACCATCGTGGTGCCGCCGGCGACGGCAGCGCGGGTGCCGCTTTCGAAATTGTCCGACGAATAAGTGCCCATGAACGGCATTTCGAGATGGACATGCGGATCGATGCCGCCGGGCATGACATAGCAGCCGGTGGCATCCAGCGTCTCATCGCCGGAAAGATCGGGACCGATCGCGATGATCGTGCCGCCCTCGATCTTCACATCGGCCTTGTAGGTGAGGTCCGCGGTCACGACCGTGCCGCCCTTGATGACTGTGCTCATAACTGTTCCCTTCATGCTTTCAACGGGCGGTTTTCCGCTTCTCGTTATTTCTGTTCACTTGATCCGCCATTTTGGCCGCGGCGGAATGTTTTCCTCAAGCCCCCTCGGCGCCCCGGTCGGGTTTGGCTTGACCGCGCCCCGGCTTTTCGCGGGGCCGGAGAGCTTCTGCGGCCCGGTATCGGCGGTGACCGACGAGGCGGGTTTGGCGCCGATGAAGCCGCGGGAGCGGAGCAGGGGCTTTTGCGTGGACTTCATAGGATTTGCTCCGTGGCAGGGTGGAACCGTGTGACGTCGCAGGCTTCGGTCAAGCGGTTTTCGAGAATGGCGATAATGGTTTCGAGCACATCGTCTCTTTCTCTAAGTACTTCTTCGTTCCAGAATCGTATAACTGAAAAGCCCGCTCTGTTGATGTAACGCGTCCTCTCCACATCTCTCGTGTTTTCGGCATGTTGCGCGCCATCCAGTTCAACAACAAGCGCTTTTTCCCGGCAGGCGAAATCGGTGACGTAGGGACCGATCGGATACTGCCTGACAAACTTGAAACCGTTCAGATTGCGATTCCGAAGTTCGCGCCACAGCAGCTTTTCGGCGTCCGTTTCGTTGCGGCGCAGCGTTCGGGCAAACTGGGTGCGCGTGCTTGGCATGAGCCCCCCTCATCCGGCCTTCGGCCACCTTCTCCCCTCAGGGGAGAAGGGGCGGCGCTTCGCGTCCAATGACAGTGCTCGTTGGTTATTCAGAGTACGCCCCACGCTCCCCCTCTCCCCGTGGGGAGAGGGTGGCGCGGATGCGCCGGGTGAGGGAGCGGCGTCTGCGATCATTCCACAATCTCCGCCGTCTTCAGCACCGCCCTGAGCAGCACATCCGCGCCGGCAACCGCCCATTCCTTGGAAATCTCCTCGGCCTCGTTGTGCGACAACCCCCCGACGCAGGGGCACATCACCATGGTGGCCGGCGCGACCTTGGCGGCCCAGCAGGCGTCGTGGCCGGCGCCGGAGACGATGTCCATATGGCTGTAGCCGAGCTCGACGGCCGCCTCGCGGACATTGCCGACGAGTTCCCGATCGAAGGTGACGGGGTCGAAATGGCCGACAGCCTCTACCGAACAGCCGACGCCGAGGTCTTCGCAGATTTCGGCCGCCTGCTTCTCGATCGCGGCGCGCATGCCGTCGAGCTTGTCCTGATCGACGGTGCGGATATCGACGGTGAAGGTCACGGTGCCGGGCAGCACATTGCGGGAATTCGGCTTGAACACCATCTGGCCGACGCCGCCGACGGCGTTGGGCTGGGCGTCCATCGCCACCTTCTGCACCATTTCCAGAATGCGCGCCATGGCGAGCCCGGCATTGACGCGCATGGCCATCGGCGTCGAGCCGGTATGGGCCTCCTTGCCGGTGAGGGTGAATTCCAGCCACCACAGGCCCTGACAGTGGGTGACGACGCCGATCTGCTTGTCCTCCGCCTCGAGGATCGGGCCCTGCTCGATATGGTATTCGTAATAGGCGTGCATCTTGCGCGCGCCGACCTCCTCGTCGCCGACCCAGTCGATCCGCTTCAGCTCGTCGCCGAAGCTTTTTCCCTCGTGGTCCTTCCGGCCATAGGCATAGTCGAGGGTCAACTCACCGGCGAATACGCCCGAGGCCATCATCGCGGGGGCAAAGCGCGCGCCCTCCTCATTGGTCCAGTTGGTCACCACGATCGGGTGCTTCGTCTTGATGTCGAGGTCGTTGAGCGTGCGCACCAGTTCCAGCGCCGAGAGCACACCGAGCACGCCGTCATATTTGCCGCCGGTCGGCTGGGTGTCGAGATGGCTGCCGACATAGACCGGGAGCGCGTCCGGATCGGTGCCCGCGCGCGTCATGAACATGGTGCCCATCTTGTCGACGCCCATGGAAAGCCCGGCTTCGTCGCACCATGTCTTGAACAGCGCGCGGCCCTCGGCATCCGCGTCGGTCAGCGTCTGGCGGTTGTTGCCGCCGGCGACCCCGGGGCCGATCTTCGCCATCTCCATCAGCGCGTCCCAAAGGCGGTCGCCGTTGATCCGCATGTTTTCGCCTGCCGCCATTTTTTGCTCCCCTGGCTCTGTTCCCATTTGCGCCATTGCGGCGTCTGTGGTGTTTTTGACCGGTTGGTAAACTTTACAGCTTCCATCGCAAGGCTCAAGAGATCAATATGAAATTCGGCGGCAAATTTGGAAGAAATTGCCCAGCTTTTCGGCATGAATTGATTTTGGGCAGAAACAGTCTATGGAATGCTGGGCGGAACGAGAAGAAAGCGGGCGAAAATGACGGCACGGGCGGCGAAGACGCAGAGGCGCACACGCATCCAGGTTGCGAAGGAAGAGGTGATTCTCGAAGCCGCCCTCGACGTGTTTTCGGCAAACGGCTTCCGCGGCGCGACGGTGGACCAGATCGCCGAGGCTGCCGGCATGTCCAAGCCCAACGTGCTCTATTATTTCCGTTCCAAGGAAGCGATGTTTTCCGCCTTGATCGCGAGCGTCATGGACATCTGGCTCGATCCGCTCAGGGTTTTCGACGTGGACAAGGACCCGGAGGCGGAGCTGCGCTCCTATATCCGCCGCAAGCTGGAGATGGCCCGGGATTTTCCCCGCGAAAGCAGGCTGTTCGCCAATGAGGTGATCCAGGGCGCGCCCAATACCGAGGCCTTTCTGAAGGGCGAGTTGAAGGATCTGGTCGATGAGAAGGCCAAGGTCATCCGCGCCTGGCAGAAGGCCGGCAAGCTGCGCAAGGTCGACCCCTACCACCTGATCTTCTCGATCTGGGCGACGACCCAGCATTATGCCGATTTCGATGTCCAGGTGCGCGCGGTTCTCGGCGAGGGGCTGGCGGGCGAGGGCCGGTTCGAGGATGCGGCGCGCTATCTCGAAACGCTGTTCGTCAACGGGCTGATCGTGCGGTGAATTCGGCCGTCAATCCGCTACCGGCGGATCGGCGTTGACGTCGAACTGTTCGACCCATCGGCGCTCCCGCGCGAAGCGCTGAAACGCCTCGTTGTCGAGCGGCGGGGCGAAGAAGAAGCCCTGAAACGCGTCGACGCCGAGGTCGCGCAGAATCCTGGCGTGTTCCAGCGTCTCCACGCCCTCGGCAATCACCTCGATGCCGAGCGCCTGGCCGATTTCGACGATCGAAGCGACTAGCCGGCGCTGGCTCTGGCCGGTGGTGATCGGGAAGACGAGCTGGCGGTCGATCTTCAGGCGCTTCGGCTCAAGGGCGAGCAGGCTCAGGATCGAGGCATAGCCGGTGCCGAAATCGTCGATCTCTACATCCACGCCGAGGGCCTTGATCTGGGCGACGCTGGTTTCCAGGCTGGTGCCCTGCTCGTCGAAGGAGATCGATTCAAGCAGTTCGAGGCAAAGCGATCCAGGTTTCGGCGCGATCTCCCGAATGCTGTCCAGAAGTCCGGGATCGACAAGGCGCTGGGCGGAGATGTTGACGGAAACATGCGGCACGGCGATGCCCATCTCACACCAGGCCCTGTGCTGGGCGGCAGCCTTGTTCAGCACCACGGCGTCGATGCGCGCAATCGAGCCGGTGGTCTCTGCCGTGGGGATGAAATGACCCGGCGCCAGCATGCCGCGCTCGGGATGGCGCCAGCGCACAAGCGCCTCGGCGCCTTCGATTTCCAGCGTATGGGCTGAAATCTGCGGCTGATAGAAAACCTGGAACTGGTCGTTTTCCAGCGCCACCAGCAGTTCGTCGGCGACCTTCTTGTTGGTGATCGCGATGTTGCGCAGCGCGGCGTCGAAAACGACGGCCTGGTTGCGACCCATGCGCTTGGCCTCGTAAAGCGCGATCCCGCCATTGACCAGCACCTCGCGCATCGAGCTCGCCTCGTCATCCATCCAGGCAATGCCCACGCTCGCCGAAACCCGAACCTGATGCTCGCCATATTGCAGCGGTTTTCCGAGCGCGCGGATAATGTTCTGCGCGAGACGGGAAAGCCTTTCGGCGTCGCCGTCCCAGTGCGTCACCAGCGTGAATTCATCGCCGCCGACACGGGCCAGAAAATCCCTCGGCGCGGCGATCGAGCGCAGCATGTTCGCCGCATGGCGCAGCATCGCGTCGCCGGCGCTGTGGCCGAGCGTATCGTTGATTTCCTTGAACCGGTCGAGATCGATATGCAGCACGGCGTAGGGTGGTCCCACCCCCGCCTTTTCGTCGCCCTTCACAAACGCGGCTTCGAGGTAGCTGCGATTGGGAAGCTCGGTCAGCCCGTCATGAAGCGCGTTGTGGCGCAGAACTGCCTGTGCGCGTTCCAGCTCCCGGTTTTTCTCCAGCGTTTCGGCATTCGCGCGTTTTATGTCCTCATGCAGCCGGATATCCTCGGTGATATCCCAGTTGACGCCGACGACATGCGTCCGGCCGTCGATATCATTGTAGAATCCGCCAAAGACCTGGAGGTGGCGGACGGAGCCATCGTCGAGAACGATGCGGAAATCGCTGCGGAAATTCTGCTGCTCCGCCAGAAAATGTTCCAGCCGTTCGAGTTCAAGCTGCCGGTCCTCTGGGTGCAAGCGACGGGACCAGATTTCGACGCCGTTCTTGTCGCAGTCCGGACGCTCGCCGTAAAGCGCGTACATCCGCTCGTCCCAGATTGCCTCGCCGGTTTCGGCATCCATGTCCCAAACGCCGATGCGCGAGGCTTCCAGCGCGAACTGCATGCGTTGCGACAGATGCTGGAGTTCCGCCTCGCGGGCGCGGAGCATCGTGATGTTACGGTTGCGCTCGCGCATCAGCTTGGCGATGCCGAGCATGAAGGCGATGATCAGGATACCGATCGAATCGACCAGGAGATGACGGGAAATGCGCTGGCGCAAGGGCTCCTTCCAGCCCTGCCGCGGAATGGCGGCGACCGTCCAGTTGGTGTTGGCGAGCGCGACCGTCTGCGTGACCGGGTCTCCGGCGAAGATGGCATCGCCGCCGGAAAGGACCTGGGCCGGCGCGTCGTCGTCTGCATCCTTGCGGATGGCCATTATGAGATCCGGGTGGAGGGCGGCGAGCGTTTTGCCCGAAAGCAGGCGGTCGACGTTGATAATAGCGGTGAAGATGCCCCACGCTTCGTTTTCGGGGCCGTCGTAGAGCGGATAATAGGCCACTAGCGCATTGCCACCCTGCACCAGCGGTATCGGTCCGTCGATGACGGGTTCGCGGGTCAGCAGCGCCTTTTCGATGGCGGCCATCTGATCGGGGCGGTCGGCGTAGTTGAGGCCGATGGCCTCCCGGTTCTCGGTGAAGGGATAGACCATTTCGATTGTCATGTCGCGCGCGAGCGCCAGGCTCACCAGCGCCGAATCCTGCGCCAGCAGCTTGGTGGCCAGATCCTCGAACCGGCGCGGTGAAATTTCCGGCTCGAGCGAAATCGCAAGTCCGAGCCCTTCCGCCAGGGTCAGGTTTTCACGGATGCCGGCCGTTACCCTTGTGCTGGAGAGAGCGACCTTCTCCGCGGTCTGCAGGCGAAGGTTGTGGGTGAAGTCCGAATCCAGCGCGCGGTTGGTGAAATACATCGAGGCAAGCACCAGCGCCGTGGCCGAAAGGGCCAGTATGTCGCTCGGGATAATGCCCCATCGTCTGGCCCCAGGGGTTTTCGCCGGTTCTACCATGCCGTCCTGTCCATCTTATCCGGCAATAAGCATCGCCCATGCAATGCGGATAAAATGGGATTATAGATTTGAAAATTTAAAAAATAATATACGATGAAAATACTGGTAAATAATAATCATTTATATTCATGTATTTTCTTGTGCTCATTTAATATTACCTAATATGCAATGAGTCGCGAGGAGAAGGTCCGCGACTCACTGAGTGTTTCGCCATTTTTTACTTTGATGCCGCCATCGGGTTGTTGGGGTGCGTTGTCCAGTTGGCGTAGTCCGCCGATACGAGCTCGCCGGTGCGCTGGTCCTTCTCGCCGGGGGCGAGCGTCACCATGTCGATGCAGTTTTCGACCGGGCAGACGTTGACGCAGAGATTGCAGCCGACGCAGTCCTCTTCCTTCACCATGAAATGCCGTTCGCCGTCGACCATCGCCGTGATCGCCTGGTGCGAGGTGTCCTCGCAGGCGATGTGACAGCGGCCGCATTTGATGCAGGCATCCTGGTCGATGCGGGCCTTGGTGATGGAATTGAGGTTCAGATACTGCCAGTCCGTGACATTCGGCACGGCGCGACCGGAAAGCTCGTCAAGCGTGCGGAAGCCCTTGGTGTCCATATAGGCCGAAAGCCCCGAAATCATTTCCTTGACGATCTTGAAGCCATAGGTCATCGCCGCGGTGCAGACCTGCACGTTGCCGGCGCCGAGCACCATGAACTCGGCCGCATCGCGCCAGGTGGTGATTCCGCCGATGCCGGAGATCGGCAGGCCGGCGGTTTCCGCATCGCGGGCGATCTCGGCCACCATGTTGAGCGCGATCGGCTTGACCGCCGGGCCGCAATAGCCGCCATGGGTGCCCTTGCCGCCAACCGTCGGGTTCGGCGCGAAAGTGTCGAGATCGACGGAAACGATCGAGTTGATCGTATTGATCAGCGACACCGCATCCGTGCCGCCGCGGTGCGCAGCGCGGGCGGACTGGCGGATATCGGTGATGTTCGGCGTCAGCTTGGTGATCACCGGCATGCGGGTATATTGCTTGCACCAGCGCACCACCATCTCGACATAGTCCGGCACCTGGCCGACGGCAGCCCCCATGCCGCGCTCGGACATGCCGTGGGGACAGCCGAAATTGAGTTCGATGCCGTCCGCGCCGGTCTCTTCCACCAGCGGCAGGATCGCCTTCCAGCTTTCCTCCTCGCAAGGGACCATGATCGAGACCACGATGGCGCGATCCGGCCAGCGGCTTTTGACTTCCTTGATCTCACGCAGATTCAGATAGAGATCACGGTCGGTGATCAGTTCGATATTGTTGAGGCCGAGCAGTCGGCGGTCCGCGCCCCAGATCGCGCCGTAGCGCGGGCCGTTGACGTTGACGACCGGCGGGCCTTCCTCGCCCAGCGTTTTCCAGACCACGCCGCCCCAGCCCTCGCGAAAGGCGCGCTCGACATTATAGGCCTTGTCCGTCGGCGGCGCGGAGGCGAGCCAGAACGGATTGGGCGACTTGATACCGACGAAATTGTTTCTGAGATCAGCCATTGTCGTTCTCCTCAGGCCACGGCCGTTGCCAGCGGCGCTTCGCCCGCCAGAACGTGATTGATGGAAATCGCGGCGTCTCGCCCTTGCGCGACCGAGGTCACCGTCAGGTCCTCGCCCTTCTTCACGCAGTCGCCGCCGGCCCAGACATCGGCAAGCGAGGTGCGGCCCTCGGCATCGATGGCAATCCGGCCGTGCTCCAGTTTCAGGCCTTCCAGATGCTCGGTGACGAAGGTCTGGCCGATTGCCTTCAGCACATGGTCGGCGGCGATCACGCCGGTCTCGCCGGTCGATACCAGCTTGCCGTCCTTCACCTCCGTATGCTCGAACAGCACGCCGGCAACCTTGCCATCCTCGCCAAGAATTTCCTTCGGCGCGAGATAATGGCGGATGAACACGCCGCGCGAGGCCGCGAGTTCCTGCTCGAATTTCGAGGCGCCCATGGCCTCCGTGCCGCGCCGGTAACAGAGCGTCACCTCGTCGGCGCCGAGCAGTTTCGACTGCACGGCGGCGTCGATGGCGGTCATGCCGCCACCGAGCACCACGACATGGCTGCCGACGGCAATCTCGGAAAGATCCTCGGCCTGGCGGATTGCCGCGATGAAATCGACGGCGTTTTCGCAGCCCGCAAGGTCTTCGCCCGGAATGCCGAGTTCGTTGACCCCGCCAAGGCCGAGGCCGAGGAAGACGGCGTCATAATCGCGGCGCAGTTCGCCGAGTGTATAATCGCGGCCGAGCATCTGCCCGCCGCGAATTTCAATGCCGCCAATCTCCAGCAGGTAGGCAATTTCCTTCTGGGCGAAATCATCGACCGTCTTGTAGGCGGCAAGGCCATATTCGTTGAGCCCGCCGGCCTTGTCCTTCGCCTCCAGCACAATGACGTCGTGGCCGGCCATCGCCAGACGATGGGCGCAGGCAAGGCCCGCCGGGCCCGCGCCGACGACCGCGACCCGCTTTCCGGTCTCGTGGGCGCGGGTGTAGAACTGCTTGTTTTCGGACATCGCCGCGTCGGTGGCATAGCGCTGCAGCAGGCCGATCTCGACGGGCTTCTCCTCCGCCGTGTTGCGCACGCAGGCTTCCTCGCACAGCGTTTCGGTGGGACAGACCCGGGCGCACATGCCGCCGAAGATGTTCTGGTCGAGAATGGTCTTCGCCGCGCCCAACGGGTTGTCGGTCGATATCTGGCGGATAAACAGCGGGATATCGATCGCCGTGGGACAGGCCGTCATGCACGGCGCGTCATAACAGAAATAACAGCGATCCGCCTCCACCGCCGCCTCGTGCCTATCAAGCGAAGGGTGCAGGTCGGAAAAGTTCTTGTGATACGCATCGGGCGCAAGTCGCCCGCCCTTCAGGGCCGGGTTCAAGTCTCGCATAGCAATGTTCCCCAATTTTTGGTTGTTGGGGAAATGCTACCGCGAAAATAAAAATTTATCAAACGGTAAAAGTTTGACATGAATCCGCTTTCCCGGGGAGGATGAAACGGGCTTCGCAGGCCGTCTTCCCGCCGTCCTCTCCGTGTCATCCCCGTGCTTGACACGGGGGGATCCATGAAACGTCCTCCGCGTGGCTGGATGCTCGTGTCAGGCACGAGCATGACACCGTGGGAGAGGTCGGGCGCAAGCGGTGAAGTGGCGAAATGGCTTGCTGCTTTCTCCCTCCACATTCCATCTTTCCTGTTGCTCATCCCGCCTGAAACATGGTGTCTGTCGGCTTCGCAAATCTCACCGGAAACCTGCCATGACCAAACCGCCGCTGCTGATCGACCTCAAATTCTCCGACCGCGCCGCCGTGGTCGCCGCGCTGAAGCGCCATTTTGCCGATCGCGATGTTATCGATCTCGGTGCGGCCGAGAATGCCGGGCGCGATCTTTCCGATTGCCGCTACGCGATCCTGTGGCAACCCGATGCAGACCTGTTTTCCCGCGCGACAAACCTCGATGTGCTGTTTTCCGGCGGGGCGGGCGTCGACAGGGTTCTGGCGCTTGAGGGTTTGCCGGATGCGCCGCTGGTGCGCTTCGTCGATCCGTCGCTGACCCGGCGGATGAGCGAATATGTGGTGCTGCAATGCCTGTATCACCTGCGTCAGGTCGCCGCCTATCGCTCCAGCCAGAAGGCTCGGCGCTGGCAGCCGCTGCCGCAGCCGGAAGCCTGCGCGGCGACGGTCGGGATCATGGGGCTCGGCGAACTCGGCCGCGATGCGGCGGCGAAGCTGAAGATGATGGGGTTCAACGTCGTCGGCTGGTCGCGGACGGCCAAGACCATCGACGGGGTCGAGACCTTCGATGAGGCGGGCCGCGATGCCTTTCTTGCGAGGACCGATATCCTGGTCGGCCTGCTGCCGTTGACGGCCGAGACCACGGGCCTCTTCGACCTGGCGCTTTTCGAAAAGCTGAGGCGCGGCGGTCCGCTCGGCGCGCCGGTGTTCATCAATGCCGGCCGCGGCGGCTCGCAGGTGGAGGCCGATATTGTCGCCGCGCTCGATCGCGGCATACTCGGCGGCGCGTCGCTCGATGTGTTCGAGACCGAGCCGCTTTCCGCCGAAAGCCCGCTATGGGATCGCGAAAATGTCGTGATCACGCCTCATGTGGCGGCCGACAGCGATATCGGCGCGCTGTTTGCGCATGTCGAGCGCCAGATCGCGCGGTTCGAGGCGGGAGAACCGCTCGAGCATGTCGTCGGCCGGAAGCGGGGCTACTGACAAACGGAACAATCGGCACGGCCTTGACGTTTCTCCTTCAGCTGAACCCGCAAGCGGCAGGCAAGGAGGAAGTTATGGCAACGCATTTCGATCCCAAGGAAGCCCGACCCGTCAAATATCCGGGTGAGGAAGACTATCCGCAGAACCAGGAAGACAATGGCGGCGTGTCGCCGACCGAAAGCCGGCATCTCAATCGCGGGCAGACGGTGATCATGATCCTGATCGCGATCATGGTCGGCGTCGTCCTGATATGGGGCGGCGCGGAATGGCTTTTCGATACGCCGGCAGTGGAGTGATTGATGATTGACCCGAACAAGCCCAACCAGACCAATGAACCGGAAACCGGAAAGTCCGAACTGTCGCCGAACGAGGCGCGGCAATCCGAAAGGGGGCGCGGCCTGATTTACGTTCTTGGCGGCGGGCTCGCGCTGGCCATCGTGGTATGGGCGGTGATGGAATTATTAGCGCCGAAGGGCGCCAGCCCTGACGTCGAGACCGTGACCGAGGATGCCGAACAGGTGGCCCCCGCGACGGATCAGTAAGCGGGCCGCTTAAACTCGCTTTGAGCAAAAGCGCCGCCGCGCTCTGGATTTCCGATAACAGAGCGGCTAAATCATGGGCCCGGAGGGGCGCATGACTGCCCTTCACGCGAATGACGCCTGAAGGGAGCGGGAGGCGATGGCCAAGACCGATATTGCCACACGGGTCTATGATCACAGCTGGAAGCTCGACCCGATCATCCGCAGCCTTCTGGATACCGATTTCTACAAATTGCTGATGCTGCAGATGATCTGGAAGCTCTATCCGGACGTCAACGCCACCTTTTCGCTGATCAACCGCACCGCCTCCGTCCGCCTTGCCGACGAGATCGACGAGGGGGAACTGCGCGCCCAGCTCGACCATGCGCGCGAGATCAAACTCACCAAGAAGGAAATGATCTGGCTCGCGGG
Organism: Martelella mediterranea; assembly: GCF_021021415.1. GTDB lineage: Bacteria > Pseudomonadota > Alphaproteobacteria > Rhizobiales > Rhizobiaceae > Martelella > Martelella mediterranea_C. The sequence goes on from NZ_JAINWJ010000010.1 coordinate 160,308, forward strand.
CAACAGCTTTTACGGCCGCTCGCAGATATTCGAGCCGGAGTTTCTCACATGGCTCGCCAATTTCCGCTTGCCCGAATATGAGCTGACGCGTCATGACGGCCAGTATCAGCTGACCTTCCACGGCCGCTGGATGGAAACCACGATGTGGGAGATACCGGCGCTTTGCATCATCAACGAGTTGCGCTCGCGCGCGGCGCTGAAGGGCATCGGCCTGTTCACGCTGGACGTGACCTATGCCCGCGCCAAGGCCAAGATGTGGTCGAAGGTCGAGCGGCTGGCTGCCCTCGACGGGCTCAGAATATCCGATTTCGGCACGCGCCGGCGGCATTCCTTCCTGTGGCAGCGCTGGTGCGTCGAGGCGCTGAAGGAGGGGATCGGCCCGGCCTTTACCGGTACCTCTAATGTGCTGCTCGCCATGGATACCGATCTGGAGGCCGTCGGCACCAACGCCCACGAGCTACCGATGGTTGCAGCCGCCCTTGCCGAGACGGACGAGGCGCTCGCCGCCGCTCCCTACAAGGTGATGCAGGACTGGAACAAGCTCTATGGCGGCAATCTGCTGATCGCGCTGCCGGATGCCTATGGCACGGCTGCCTTCCTGCGCAACGCGCCGGAATGGGTTGCCGACTGGACCGGCTTCCGCCCCGACAGCGCGCCGCCGATCGAGGGCGGCGAGAAGATTATCGACTGGTGGAAGAAGATGGGCCGCGATCCGCGCGAGAAGATCCTGATCTTCTCCGACGGGCTGGACGTCGATGCCATCATCGAAACCTACAAGCATTTCGAGGGCAGGGTGCGCATGAGCTTCGGCTGGGGCACCAATCTCACCAATGATTTCATCGGCTGCGCGCCGCATCGCGTCGGCGGGCTGAAGCCGATCTCGATCGTCTGCAAGGTCTCTGACGCCAATGGACGCCCGGCGGTCAAGCTTTCCGACAATCCGCAGAAGGCCACCGGTGATCCGGCGGAAGTCGAGCGCTATCTGAAGTTCTTCGGCTCCGAGGACATGGTCGATCATCCGGTGATGGTCTGACATGCTTATACGCGAAGGCAGGACAGAGGACCTCGACGCGCTTTACGCGATCGCGCTTGCCACTGGCGACAATGGTCGCGATGCGAGCGCGCTTTACGACGATCCGCAGATGATCGGCCATATCTATTCCGCGCCCTATCTCATGGTCGATGGCGGCTTCTGCTTCGTGGCCGAGGATGAGGCGGGCGTGTGCGGTTATGTTGTGGGCACCGCCGATACCGAGACCTTCGCGCGGACGCTGGAGGCGGACTGGTGGCCGGCGCTCAGAAAGCGCTACCCGGAGCCGGATGCGCAAAACCGCGCGCAGTGGACGCCGGATGACCGGCGCGCCCATCTGTTTCATCACACGGAAGCGCCGCCGCCGGCAGTGGTCGCGGCCTATCCGGCGCATCTGCATATGAACCTTCTGGAGCGGGCCCGCGGCCATGGGCTCGGGCGTCAGCTTCTCGGCGCGGCGTTAAGGCGACTCGCGGAACTTGGGGCCGGTCACGTCCATGTCGGTGCCGGCTGGACCGAGGCGGGCGGCGCCGCTTTCTGGCAGGCCTCGGGGTTCGAGGTGCTGGAGGAGAGCGAGCGCGGCGTCGTTTATCTCGGCCGCGCGGTTCCTCCGCTCGATGGATCGGTGCGCTAGGATTCGCCAGGGGAAGGCGGCCTTCTCACAAGCGATATCCCGTCGCCGGTCTCGGCGTTGCGAAACGATCCGACACCTTTGGCTCTGTCATGCGTTCTCTCCTCATAAAGGGAGAACACATGTTTTTTGAAAGCTGGAACGGCATTATCCGCGTCCTCGTCGTCGGCGGGGCCGCCTATCTGGCGCTGGTGCTGATGTTGCGCATCAGCGGCCAGCGCACGTTGACCAAGCTCAACGCCTTCGACCTTGTCGTCACCGTCGCCCTCGGCTCGGTCCTGGCAACCGTCATGCTCAGCAAATCCGTGCCGCTTGCGGAGGGTATCCTGGCGCTTGCGGTGCTGATCTTCCTGCAGTTCGCCATCACATGGCTCTCCGTCAGGTCGTCCGCCGTAAGCCGAATGATCAAAAGCGAGCCGGCGCTGGTCTTCAGCGATGGGGTCTTCCTCGAAAAAGCGATGAAGCGTGAAAGGTTGACAAAGGACGAGGTGCGCGCCGCCATCCGCTCGTCCGGCACGGCGAAGCCTGACGCCATTTCCGCGGTGATCCTGGAAACGGACGGATCGCTCAGCGTCGTGAAACGCCCCGAGCAGCCGAACCTGGCCGGCGTTCCCCGCACCGAAGGCCTGTAGGCCGACCACGCAGGTTTGTCCGCAGAAATCAGCATTCCGCCGCATTGACTTGGCTTATCGCCGACCCGTAAATAGGTCCCGGATCAGGTTCCGTTCGCGAGAACGGATGAAAAGGGAACGCGGTTCAAAACCGCGGCTGCCCCCGCAACTGTAACCGTTGAGCCATTTCCACCACGTCACTGGGCGCATGTCCGGGAAGACGGAAATTCAGGCGATGACGCGGAAGCCAGGAGACCTGCCCGATCCGGTCACCCTTGCTTGAACACGGGGTTCTTGTTCAGGCGCGGTCGTCCGTCGCGGTGACATTCGAAAACGATGTTGCCGTGGATGGATGGTCGGGCCAAACCGCTTTCCCATTCCCCACGGTGCTTTTTTGCCGGCCGCGGCCGGCCCGAATGGGGATTTTGATATGAGAGAATTCATTGCGGCCGGCATGGCCGTCGCCGTGCTTGCTTCGGCCGGAGAGGGGGCGGCGCAAGATACCGGCGCCACGACGGTTCTGGAACCCATCTATGTGACGACGCCCTTGCGCCGCCCGTCCACGATCGTGCAGTCGACCTCGACGGTCACGGTGGTCACCGAGGAGGATATCGAGCGCTCCGCCGCCGTCGATCTTCCCTCGCTGCTGAGAAGCTATCCGGGCGTCAACGTCACCACCAATGGCGGCATGGGCGCGAACGCGGGGATTACCCTGCGCGGCACCAATACCGGCCAGACGCTGGTGCTGGTCGACGGTATGCGCGTCGCCTCCGCCACTGGCGGCTCCACCGCCATCGCCAATATTCCGCTTTCAAGCATCGCCCGCGTCGAGATCGTCGAGGGCGCGCATTCGGCCCAGTGGGGCGCGGACGCGATCGGCGGCGTCGTCAACATCATCACCAAGGATGGCAGTTTCTGCGAAAACGGCGCTTCGATCTGCTCCAGCGTGGAAACCGGCGTGACCTGGCCCTGGGGCGGCTTCGGCACGCTGTCGAGCCGCGGGGTCACCGGCTCCGGCGTCGATTTCAATGTCGGCCTCTCGGTCATCGGCACGGAAGGCTATGATTTCACCACGCCGTCCAACTCCGTTCATGAGCCGGGCCGCGACGGGTTCCTGCAGGGCAGCTTCAACTATTCGATCGGCAAGGATTTCGCCTGGGGCCGGGTCTATTCGCAAGGCTTCTACGCCCGCTCCAATCCGCATTTCGACAGCGCACCCTATGCCGACTGGATGACCGGCGACATGGTCTATGGGGCCAATCAGTCGATCCAGACGAATGCCGCCTTCAAGCTCGGCGCGGAATTCGACCACTCCGACGACTGGTCTTCGGTGTTCGAGATTTATTCGGCCTTCGACTACCAGAAGAATTTCCGCGACGATCATCCGGAAGCCGATACCCATTACGACACCAATCGCTTTGGGATTTCCGGTTCGACCACGAAGGAAGTCTTGGCGGGCGATGCGCTCAACATCTTCACGCTCGGCTTCGACGCCTATCGCGAAACGGTCGATTCCTCCGTCGATTACACCGAGACCGGGCGCAATGTCGGAGCCTTCTACGGCCAGTACGGCCTGGAGCTTGACGCTCTCACGGTGAATGCCGGCCTGCGCTACGATGCCGACGAACAGTTCGGCGGGGCGCTGACCTATAATGTCGGTCTCGGCTACGAACTGGTCGAGGGGCTGACGGCGCGCGCCTCGTTCTCCACCGGTTTCAACGCGCCGACCTTCAACGACCTCTACTGGGCGTTCGACGGCTCCTATGTCGGCAACCCCTATCTCGACCCGGAAACCTCGAAGAACTGGGAGGCGGGGCTGAACTGGGATTCCGGCGCGGGCAGCGTGGTCGACGTCGTCTATTACGAGAACTATATCGACGACATGATCGTCTTCGTCTCCGATCCGATCACCTATATCGGCACCATGGAGAATATCGAGAAGGCCAAGGTCAGCGGCGTGCGCGCCACCTATTCGCAGATGCTGCTCGACGACCGGCTCGGCCTTGATTTCGGCCTGGAATACCGCCTGCCCAAGAACGAGACCGATGACGAGTATATCGCCAACCAGAACCGGCTGAAGCTGACGGCGGCGGCAAGCTGGCAGGCGACCGAGCGTCTCAATCTGAACGCCGGCATCGAATATGTCGGCAGCCGCTGGACCAATGAGTCGAATTTCAATCCGCAGCTTGGCGACTATACCGTGGTCGATATTTCCGCCAATTATGCCGTGGATGACTTGTCAAACGTCAAATTCGCGGTCGAAAATCTCTTCGACGAGGATTACCAGACAATTCCCGGATATAATGCGCCCGGCACAACCGTGACGCTTTCTTACCGAAGGACCTTCTAAATGCCGCACCCGGCGCACGCCAAACGCAAAGTTTTCAGCGCAGCGTGCGCCGGGTTTCTTCTACTTCTTCCCTTCACCGCCGCCGCCGCGCCGCAACGCGTGGTCTCGATCAATCTGTGCACCGATCAGATGGCCATGCTGATTGCCGATGAAGGGCAGTTGCTGTCGGTCTCGCGGCTTGCGGCCGATCCGGCCATCTCGGCGATGGCGGCAGAGGCCGCCGGTTACCGGCTGAATGACGGGCTGGCGGAGCAGGTTTTCCTGATGAAGCCCGACCTGGTGCTCGCCGGCAGCTATTCGACGCGGGAGACGGTCGATCTCCTGAAGCGGCTCGGGATCGCGGTCGCGGAATTCCAGCCCGAGGCATCGCTTGATGATGTGCGGCACAATCTGGAGCGCATCGGCGTGCTGCTCGACAGGAAGCAGGCAGCGGCGGACGTGATCGCCGCGATGGATGAAGGCCTCGCCGATCTCGCCGAAACGCCGCCCGGCAAGCGCACGGCCGCGCTCTATTACGCCAATGGCTATACCTCTGGCAAAAACAGTCTCGCCGGCGACATGATCGCCCGGCTCGGTCTTGCCAACATCGCCTCGGAGGCTGGCGTCGACAGGCTCGGGCGATTGCCGCTGGAACGGCTGATCATGGCCGCGCCGGATGTGATCGTCGGCGGCGACGCGGATTATGACGCCCCGGCGCTTGCCCAGGCCGGGTTCAGGCACCCCGCCTTCGTGGCCGCCACCGAGCGGAGCGACTATGTCAACCTGCCGAGCCGCTATTCCATCTGCGGCGGGCCGTTCAATGTCGCGGGTATCGCCCTGCTCGCCGAAAAACTTGGCGGAGGCGGAGCGGATGAATGAGCGCCGGCGCTACTGGCGGCTGATGGTCGTCCTCGGCATTCTCGTCCTGGTGCTGTTTACCGCCTCGCTCGTCATCGGGCCGGCAGGCATCGGGTTCCGGCAGAGCGTCGCCGGCCTGTTCGGGCGCGATGCCGCGTCCATCGTTCTGATCATGCAGGAAATCCGGCTGCCGCGCGCCATTCTCGGGTTGATGATTGGGGCCACGCTCGGGCTTTCCGGCGCGGTGTTGCAGGGCTATCTGCGCAATCCGCTGGCCGAGCCCGGCCTGCTCGGCGTCTCGGCGTCGGCCTCGCTCGGCGCGGTGATCGCGATCTATACCGGCCTTTCGGCGCTGTTTTCGCTGGCGCTGCCGCTCTTGGCGCTCGCCTTCGCCTTCGCCTCGGTGCTGCTGGTGCGGTTTCTGGCCGGCGGCGGGGCGCGGAGCCTGACGATCATTCTCGCCGGCGTCGCTGTGACCAGCTTCGCGGGGGCCATGACCTCGCTGGCGCTCAATCTCTCGCCCAATCCTTTCGCGGCGATGGAGATCATGTTCTGGATGCTGGGCTCGCTCGCCGACCGCTCCATGCTGCAGGTGTGGCTCTCAGCGCCGTTTATGCTGGCCGGCTGGGTGCTTCTGTTCGGCTGCGGCCGCGCGCTCGACATGCTGACGCTAGGCCATGAGGCGGCGGCCAGTCTCGGCATGTCGCCGAAGCGCACCGAGCGGATGGTGATCTGGGGCGTGGCGGCAAGCGTCGGCGCGGCGACCGCCGTCTCCGGCGCGATCGGTTTCGTCGGCCTGGTGGTGCCGCATATCCTGAGGCCGCTCGTCGGCTCGGTGCCGTCCAGGCTGCTGCCGGCGAGCGCGCTCGGCGGAGCGGCGGTGCTGCTGGCGGCCGATGTCGCGGTCAGGCTGGTGGCCCCGGAGCGTGACCTGAAGATCGGCGTGGTGACGGCGCTGATCGGCGCGCCGTTCTTCCTGTGGCTGATTTACAAGACGCGGAGAGAACTGGTCTGATGCTGCTTCGCGCCGAAAACCTCACCGTTGAAAGAGGCGGCCGCGCCATCGTGGATGGCGTCGATCTGAAGGTCGGGCGCGGCGAGCTGGTCGGCCTGATCGGCCCCAACGGCGCGGGCAAGACGACGCTTCTGAAGGCGCTGATCGGCGTGACGGCGGCATCCGGGGCCGTGTTCCTGCAGGATAGCCCGCTGGAAAAGCTGAGCGCCAACGAGCGCGCGCGCCGGGTCGCCTTCCTGCCGCAGGATCACGAGATCGCCTGGCCGGTGAAGGTGCGCGAGGTGGTGGCGCTTGGCCGCCAGCCGTGGATCCAGGACAGTTGTTTCGGCGATTACGCCCGCGGCCAGATCATCGCCGAGGCGATGGTGCGCATGGGCGTCGAAGGCTTTGCCGAGCGCACCGCCGACACGCTTTCCGGCGGCGAGCGCGCCCGCGTGCTGATCGCACGGGCGCTGGCGCAGATGACCCCGCTGCTGATCGCCGACGAGCCGGTCGCCGGGCTTGATCCTGCCCACCAGATCGGCCTGATGGAGGTGTTCGTCTCGCTGTTGCGCGAGGGGCGCTCGGTGCTCGTGTCGCTGCACGATCTCGGCCTTGCGGCCCGCTGGTGCACCCGGCTGATCATGATGGATGGCGGCAGCGTGGTGGCCGACGGTCCGCCCGCCGCGGTGCTGACGGCGGAAAACCTGCGCCGGGTTTATGGCATCGAAGCCTATTTCGGAAAAGCCGATGGCGGTCCGGTGATCATGCCGACCCGTCTTTCACCGAAATAGCGTTGCGGCGGGAGCGGCGTCCCGTTCCCGCCGAAAGCGCCATTGCGCGAAGGCGGCGATTTCGCTAAGAAACCGCAGTTTTCCCGGCATGCGTCGAAATCTGGCTTTCACGAGCCAGCCCAACGACCTGACGGCGAACGCGGTATGGATGTGGCGTCCGGTTCCGGACGCCCTGGAATATTGAGTTTGGAAAGTCTTCAATGGCCCGCATCGTCATGAAATTCGGCGGCACGTCTGTCGCCAATATCGAGCGTATCCGCAATGTGGCGCGCCATGTGAAACGGGAAGTCGATGCCGGCCACGAGGTCGCCGTCGTGGTCTCCGCCATGGCCGGCAAGACCAACGAACTGGTGGAGTGGACGCGCGAGGCCTCGCCGATGCACGACGCCCGCGAATATGACGTCGTCGTTTCCTCCGGCGAGCAGGTGACCTCCGGTCTGCTGGCGATCGTGCTGCAGGCGATGGGTGTCAATGCCCGCTCCTGGCAGGGCTGGCAGTTGCCGATCAAGACCGACGGCACCCATGGCGCGGCCCGCATCGTCGATATCGACGGTTCGGACATCATCAAGCGCATGGGCGAGGGCCAGGTCGCCGTCTGCGCCGGTTTCCAGGGCATCGGCCCGGATAACCGGGTTGCGACGCTCGGTCGCGGCGGCTCGGATACCTCCGCCGTCGCCATCGCCGCCGCCGTAAAGGCCGATCGCTGCGACATCTACACCGATGTCGATGGCGTCTACACCACCGATCCGCGCATCGAGCCGAAGGCCAGGCGCCTGAAGAAGGTGGCGTTCGAGGAAATGCTGGAAATGGCCTCGCTCGGCGCCAAGGTTCTGCAGGTTCGTTCGGTCGAGCTTGCCATGGTTCACAAGGTGCGCACATTCGTGCGTTCAAGCTTCGATGCGCCGGACGCCCCCGGCATGGGCGATTTCGACAATCCGCCCGGTACCCTGATTTGCGACGAGGATGAGATTTTGGAACAGGAAGTCGTAACCGGCATCGCGTATGCCAAGGACGAGGCTCAGATTTCGCTGCGTCGCGTCGAAGACCGCCCCGGCGTGGCCGCCGCCATCTTCGGCCCGCTCGCCGATGCCCATGTCAATGTCGATATGATCGTGCAGAACATCTCGGAAGAGGGCACGCATACCGACATGACCTTCACCGTGCCGGCATCGGATGTGGAAAAGGCCAAGGCCGCGCTTGCCGCCAAGCAGTCGGAAATCGGCTATGACGTGATCCAGAGCGAGACCGAGCTTGCCAAGATTTCGGTGATCGGCATCGGCATGCGCTCGCATTCCGGCGTTGCCGCCTCGGCCTTCAAGGCCCTGTCGCAGAAGGGCATCAACATCAAGGCGATCACGACGTCCGAGATCAAGATCTCGATCCTGATCGACGGCGCCTATGCCGAGCTTGCAGTCAGGACTTTGCATTCCTGCTACGGTCTCGATAAATAGACCCTAAAAAGGGTGGCTGGTGAGTCCCGGTCACCCATGGAAGCCGAACGGACTTCCGCGAACGGGGACAGAACTGCAATGAACCACCAGGCATCGAGCCCGCGCATCCTGCTGAAGCGGTTGAGGGAACTGATGGCGGAGCCATTGGAGCCGCAGGACCGCCTCGACCGTATCGTCGGCCAGATCGCCGACAATATGGTGGCCGCGGTGTGCTCGGTCTATGTGCTGCGCGCCGACAGCGTGCTCGAGCTTTACGCCACGCAAGGCCTGAAGCGCGATGCCGTTCACCTTGCCAGCCTGCGCATGGGGCAGGGCCTCGTGGGCACGATCGCGGCCTCGGCCCGTCCGCTGAACCTTTCCGACGCCCAATCGCATCCTGCCTTCCGTTACCTGCCGGAGACCGGCGAGGAAATCTATCACTCCTTCCTCGGCGTGCCGATCCTGCGCGCCGGCCGCACGCTCGGCGTTCTGGTCGTCCAGAACACCGACGAGCATGCCTATAGCGAGGAGGAGGTCGAGGCGCTGCAGACGGCCGCGATGCTGCTGGCCGAACTGATCGCCTCCGGCGACCTGAAGAAGATCACCCGCCCTGGCATGGAGCTCGACTTGACCCGTTCGGTGTCGCTGTCTGGCGATGCCTATGGCGAAGGCATCGCGCTCGGCCATGCCGTGCTGCACGAGCCGCGCATCGTCATCAACAACCTCGTCAACGAGGACAGCGACGCCGAAATCGCGCGGCTGCGCGCGGCCGTCGAAAAACTGCGCTTCTCGATCGATGAGCTGTTGCAGCGCAATGACGTGCCGTCGGAGGGCGAGCACCGCGAGGTGCTGGAAACCTACCGGATGTTCGCCCATGACCGCGGCTGGGTCCGCCGGCTGGAAGAGGCGATCACGCTTGGGTTGACCGCCGAGGGCGCGGTCGAGAAGGTGCAGAGCGACACCAAGGCGCGGATGATCCGGCTGACCGACCCGTTCATGCGCGACCGGATGCACGATCTCGACGATCTCGCCAACAGGCTTCTGAGACAGCTGACCGGCGGGGAGATCGACCGCGACGGCGAGAATTTTCCCGATGACGCGGTCGTCGTGGCGCGGGTCATGGGCGCTGCCGAGCTTCTGGACTATCCGCGCGAAAAGCTGCGCGGCCTGGTGCTGGAGGACGGGGCCGCCACCAGCCATGTGATCATCGTCGCGCGCGCCATGGGCATTCCGGTGATCGGCCAGGCGACCGGCGTTGCCGCCCAGGTTGAAAACGGCGATGCCATCATCGTCGATGGCGACGACGGCGAGGTGCATGTGCGCCCGCTCGATGCGCTTGTGGTCGCCTATGAGGAAAAGGTCCGCCTGCGCGCCCGCCGGCAGGAACAGTTCCGCGCGCTGCGCGCCGTCGAGCCGGTTTCCGCAGATGGCGTGCGTTTCAAGCTGATGATGAATGCCGGCCTGCTGGTCGACCTGCCGCAGCTTGATGATTCGGGCGCGGAAGGCATCGGCCTGTTCCGCACCGAGTTGCAGTTCATGATCGCCTCGCGCATGCCGAAGGCCGCCGAGCAGGAGAGTTTCTACCGACAGGTGCTCGACCATGCCGGCGACCGCCCGGTGACCTTCCGCACGCTCGATATCGGTTCCGACAAGATGGTCTCCTTCTTCCGCGCTCAGGAAGAGGAAAACCCGGCGATGGGCTGGCGCGCCATCCGGCTTGCGCTCGACCGGCCCTATCTCCTGCGCATGCAGATGCGCGCGCTGATGAAGGCGACGGCGGGGGAGACCCTGCGCGTCATGGTGCCGATGGTTTCCGAAGTGGGCGAGCTGCGCGAGACGCGGGCGCTGATGGCCAAGGAAATCCAGCATCTCGCCAAGTTCGGTCACCAGGTGCCGAAGAAGATTGAGCTCGGCGCCATGCTGGAAGTGCCGGCGCTGCTTTATGAGATCGATGAGCTGATGGCCGAGGTCGATTTCGTCTCGGTCGGGTCCAACGACCTCTACCAGTTCTTCATGGCGATCGATCGCGGCAATGCCCGCGTTTCCGACCGCTACGACACGATCAGCAAGCCGTTCCTCCGGATGCTGCGCGATATCGTGCGCGCGGGCGAGCGCAACAATGTGCCGGTGACGCTGTGCGGCGAATATGCCAGCAAGCCGATTTCGGCGCTGGCGCTGTTTGCGATCGGCTACCGCGCCGTGTCGATGTCGCCGACCGCGATCGGACCGGTGAAGGCAATGCTGCTCGGGCTCGATATCGACGCGGTCAGCGCCGAGATCAATGCCGCGCTCGACGATCCCGGCAACGGCACCCCGGTGCGCGCATTGCTTGAACGCTTTGCGAACGACCACAATATTCCGCTATAGACGGCGTTCCGTCATAAGCGATCGGCGCGCGAGCGCTCCATAACAAACCTCCATAACCAGCGGAGTGATCCCGGCGTGGCAAGGCTACCCAAAGACAAGATGCGCGAACTTGAACGACGGTTCTCCGAGGTCGAGGCCCGGATGTCGTCCGGCCCCGACGCGGAAACCTATGTGAAGCTCGCCTCCGAATATGCCGAGCTGGAACCGGTGGTGAAGAAGATCCGCGACTATCAGGCCGCCGAAAGGGAGCTTGCCGATCTGGAAACCCTGCTTGCCGACAAGGCGACCGACCGCGAAATGCGCGAACTCGCCGAAATGGAAATGCCCGATCTCGAGGAGAAGATCGAGGCGCTGTCGGGCGAAATCCAGATCCTGCTGCTGCCGCGCGACGCCGCCGACGAAAAGAGCGCCGTGCTCGAAATCCGCGCGGGCACCGGCGGTTCCGAGGCGGCGCTGTTTGCCGGCGACCTGTTCCGCATGTATGAGCGTTACGCCTCTTCCAAGGGCTGGAAGGTGGAGGTGCTTTCGGCGAGCGAGGGCGATGCTGGCGGCTACAAGGAAATCATCGCCTCGGTCAGCGGCAAGGGCGTGTTCTCCCGGCTAAAATTCGAATCCGGCGTGCATCGGGTGCAACGCGTGCCCGAGACGGAGGCCGGCGGGCGCATTCATACATCGGCGGCGACCGTTGCCGTGCTGCCGGAAGCCGAGGATATCGATGTCGAGGTGCGTCAGGAAGATATCCGCATCGACACGATGCGCTCCTCCGGTGCTGGCGGCCAGCACGTCAACACCACCGATTCGGCCGTACGCATCACGCACCTGCCGACCGGCATTGTCGTCACCTCATCGGAAAAATCCCAGCACCAGAACAGGGCGAAGGCGATGCAGGTGCTCAGGGCAAAGCTCTACGACATGGAACGCCAGCGCGCCGATGATGCCCGTTCCGCCGACCGCAAGAGCCAGGTCGGCTCCGGCGACCGCTCGGAGCGCATCCGCACCTATAATTTTCCGCAGGGCCGGGTCACCGATCACCGCATCAACCTCACGCTCTACAAGCTCGATGCCGTGATTGCCGGCGATCTCGACGAGGTCGTGGATGCGCTGGTGGCCGATTATCAGGCCGGCCAGCTTGCCATGCTCGGCGTCGAGGCGCATTGAGGTGACGCTTTCGGAACTCTACCGCCAGACCGTCGACGCCTTCGCGGCGGCAGGTCTCGATGCGCCGCAGGAAGACGCCCGTCATCTCGTCAGCGGTGTGCTCGGCCTGACGCTGACCGAGATGGTGACCGAGGGTGCGCGCGTGATCGATGCCATCGAGATGCAGGCGGTCGCCGAAGCGGTCGAACGCCGCAAGAACCGCGAGCCGGTCTATCGTATTCTTGGCGCGCGCGAGTTCTACGGGCTCGATTTCCTGCTGTCGCCGGACACGCTGGAGCCGCGGCCCGATACCGAAATCCTGGTCGAACACTGCCTGCCCTTCCTGAAACGCCGCATCGCCGAGACCGGGCGGGCGCGTTTCGTCGATCTCGGCACCGGAACCGGGGCGATCGCGATCACGCTGCTCAGCCAGTGTCCAGAAGCGGTGGGCGTTGCAACGGATATTTCCGAGGGCGCCCTTGAAACGGCGCGCGGCAATGCCTTGATAAATGGCGTAGGCGACCGGCTCGGCCTTAGACAGGGTTCGTGGTTCGAGGCAATCGACGGGCGTTTTGACATGATCGTGTCAAATCCGCCTTATATCGTCTCGGACGAGATTGCGGCGCTTCAGCCCGAAGTTCGCGATTTTGATCCGTTGGCGGCCCTTGATGGCGGCGAAAGCGGCCTGGATGCCTATCGGGCGATCGCCGCCGGCGCAGGCGACCATCTCGCCGAAGGCGGGATCGTGGCGCTCGAAATCGGAGCCGAACAGAAGACGGCGGTGACCAGGGTGTTTACCGAAGCCGGTTTCAAACTCTCGGTTGCAGCGAAGGACCTCGGCGGAAACGACCGTGCATTGATCTTCATCAGGGCCGAATGAGGACGGAGACGGAGGCGGCGGCTTTTTGACCGCCGGCAATGGGCCTGTCTAAATATTTGAAACTGCGCGGCGTTCCTGTCGCGAAAGATTGCGATTTTCCGGCCCAGGCGCCCGGATTTTTTTGAAATCAGCTAAAGAAAGGGCTTGGAATTTCTCCACAGGCGGGCTAGGTTGCAGCCACGCAAAACGGCGACTGAAAGAAACAGCGATTCGTCGCTTGGCCTCAGTCTACAGGTTTTCCGTCCAATGTTGGTTCATTGCGACTTACCGTCTTTTGCGTGATTCAGGTCCTTAAATTCCACGAATGGCAGCGCTGAGATGCCCTGCCGGATGGACTATGCCGCCGTGTGTTCATGACACCGCCCGGCAAAGGGCGTAGCTCGACCATAAACAGAAATTCAGGTGAAGTTTTCATGAGGTCAGGACAGCAGAATAAACGCGGACGCGGGCGCGGCGGCAATAATAACAATTTCAACCGCAAGGGCGCCAATCCGCTGACCCGGACCTATGACAGCGCCGGTCCCGATGTGAAGGTCCGCGGCACCGCCCAGCATGTGGCGGAGAAATACATGACGCTGGCGCGCGACGCCCAGAGCGCCGGCGACCGCGTCATGGCTGAAAACTATCTTCAGCATGCCGAGCACTACAACCGGATCATCGCCGCCGCCCAGGCGCAGATGCAGGATCGCCACCAGCGCGACGACCGCTCCGACAATGATGATAATGACGACAATGCCGCCCAGGCCAACGGCAACCGCGCCGATGATCGCAATGACGGCAATGATCGTAACGACCGCGGCGAGCGCAATGACCGCAACGAGCGCAATGACCGTCGCAACAATCGCCGCCCCGAGCAGGCCGTCGATGCCGATGGGCCGCAGCCGGTGATCGAGGGCACGCCCGCCGAAGTGATGGCAGAGGACGCCAACGGCCAGCCGGTCGACAAGCCGCGCCGTCGCGCCTCGACCGCCGCCCGCCCGCGCCGCACCAAGCGCGCCGCCGCCGAAACGGCGGCCGAGGGCGAAGCACCGGCAACCGAGGACAAGGCGCCCGCCGCCGAAGCCGCCCCGGAAGGCGAAGCCCCCAAGAAGCCCGCCCGCCGCCGACGCACGCCGAAGGCCGAAGCCGGCGACAATGACGGCAACCGCGACGCCAAGGCGCTGGCTGACGCTGCTTCGGAGTAAGCAGCGGTCGTCGGGCTGAGGCGCAGGCGTTGGTTTCCGGCTTTCGATATCGGAAACCTCTCCGTTCCTGATCTCTCCCCTTGAGGGAGAGATGCCCCCGACAGGGGCAGAGAGGGGTGAACCCTCTCCGAGAGTTCGGTGTTGGCGGCTTTTAGAGCTTGCGCCCTTTACCCCTCTCTGTCGCTTTCGCGACATCTGCCCCTCAAGGGGGGAGATTATTGGCTGTGAGGTTTCTGGTTAAGACGGACCGGAGCAGTCGCGGCAGACAAGCATATCGATTAAAGCCGGCCCCGGCCGGTGGCGGGGACGAATGGCACTGGTGATTGCAATCGACGGGCCGGCGGCGGCCGGCAAGGGGACGCTGGCGCGCAGGCTCGCCGCGCATTACGGCCTGCCGCATCTCGATACCGGCCTCACCTATCGCGCCACCGCCAAGGCGCTCATCGATGCCGGCAAGCCGCTCGATGACGAGGCGATCGCCGCCGAAATGGCCGGCGCGATCGATCTTTCCGGATTGGACCGCGCCGTGCTTTCCGCCCACGAAATCGGCGAAGCGGCCTCGAAGGTCGCGGCCATGCCCAAGGTGCGCGTTGCGCTCGTCGCCGCACAGCGCCGCTTTGCCGAAACCGGCAGGGGCGCGGTGCTCGACGGGCGCGACATCGGCACGGTGGTCTGCCCCGATGCGACGGTGAAGCTCTACGTCACCGCCGATGCCGAACTGCGCGCCCAACGCCGTTATGACGAGATCGTCGCCGGCGGCGGCGTTGCCGATTTCGCCGAAATTTTCGAAGACGTGAAGCGCCGCGACGCGCGCGACATGAGTCGCGAGGACAGTCCGCTCAGGCCGGCGGACGATGCGCACTTGCTTGATACGTCCAAAATGGGTATAGAGGCCGCGTTTCAGGCCGCGCGCGCGATTATCGACGGGCAGCTTGACCGGAATAACTGAAATTGGCGGGGTTTCCCGCATATAGAGGTTTTCACAGCATCCACGCGCCGGAATGCTCTTTACCATAAGGGAAAGAGGGGTGCTCTGACTACCTGATATCAACACCAGCCACCGGCGCATCCGTGTCAGGCTTTTTGAGCCGGCACGATCCAGGAGTTTTCATGACTGCACAAACCCCCACGCGCGACGATTTCGCCGCAATGCTGGAAGAATCCTTCGGCGCCAACAATGATCTGGCCGAAGGCTATGTCGCCAAGGGCCTCGTTACGGGCATCGAAAAGGATGTCGCCATCATCGATGTCGGCCTCAAGGTCGAAGGCCGCGTGCCGCTGAAGGAATTCGGCGCCAAGGGCAAGGACGGCGAACTGAACGTCGGCGACGAGGTCGAAGTCTATGTCGAGCGCATCGAGAACGCGCTGGGCGAGGCTGTCCTGTCGCGCGAAAAGGCGCGCCGCGAGGAATCGTGGATCAAGCTCGAAGCCAAGTTCGAGGCTGGTGAGCGCGTTGAAGGTCTGATCTTCAACCAGGTCAAGGGCGGCTTCACCGTCGATCTCGACGGCGCGATCGCCTTCCTGCCGCGTTCGCAGGTGGATATCCGTCCGATCCGCGACGTTTCCCCGCTGATGCACACGCCGCAGCCGTTCGAAATCCTGAAGATGGACAAGCGCCGCGGCAACATCGTCGTTTCGCGCCGGACCGTTCTTGAGGAAAGCCGCGCGGAACAGCGTTCGGAAATCGTCCAGAACCTCGAAGAAGGTCAGGTCGTTGAAGGTGTTGTCAAGAACATCACCGATTACGGCGCCTTCGTCGATCTCGGCGGTATCGACGGTCTGCTGCACGTCACCGACATGGCATGGCGCCGCGTCAACCACCCGACCGAGCTTCTGTCCATCGGCCAGAACGTCAAGGTTCAGATCATCCGCATCAACCAGGAAACGCACCGCATTTCGCTGGGCATGAAGCAGCTTGAAGCTGACCCGTGGGATGGCATTTCGGCCAAGTATCCGGAAGGCAAGAAGATTTCCGGTACGGTTACGAACATCACCGATTACGGTGCGTTCGTCGAGCTGGAGCCGGGCATTGAAGGCCTGATCCACATCTCGGAAATGTCCTGGACCAAGAAGAACGTCCACCCCGGCAAGATCCTGTCGACCACGCAGGACGTCGATGTCGTCGTTCTCGAAGTCGACCCGGCCAAGCGCCGCATCTCGCTCGGTCTCAAGCAGACGCTCGAGAATCCGTGGGAAGCTTTCTCCTTCTCCAACCCGCCCGGTACCGAAGTCGAAGGCGAGATCAAGAACAAGACCGAATTCGGCCTGTTCATCGGTCTCGAAGGCGATGTCGACGGCATGGTGCACCTTTCCGATCTCGACTGGAACCGTCCGGGCGAGCAGGTCATCGAGGAATACAACAAGGGCGATATCGTCAAGGCTGTCGTTCTCGATGTGGACATCGAAAAGGAACGCATCTCGCTCGGCATCAAGCAGCTCGGCAAGGATGCGCTGACGGAAGCGGCCGCTTCCGGCGATCTGCGCAAGGGCGCTGTCGTTTCCTGCGAAGTCATCGGCACCAATGACGGCGGCGTTGAAGTGAAGCTCGTCAACCACGACGACATCACCGCCTTCATCCGCCGTTCGGATCTTGCCCGCGACCGCGACGACCAGCGCCCCGAGCGTTTCTCGGTCGGCCAGGTCTTCGATGCCCGCGTCACCAACTTCTCCAAGCGCGACCGCAAGGTCATGCTGTCGATCAAGGCGCTGGAAATCGCCGAGGAGAAGGAAGCCGTGGCACAGTTCGGTTCGTCCGACAGTGGCGCTTCGCTCGGCGACATCCTGGGCGCGGCTCTCAAGAACCGCGACGACCAGTAAGCTTCGCTTGCTTCACGAATAGAAAGACCGCCGGGTGGCAACGCCCGGCGGTTTTGTGTTGTGTACCGCTTTCTCGTTTTATGCCGTCAAACTCTTGACCTCACGCGCTCACCTTCCAATCTTCGGAACACGACGCAAGGAAAAGATCATGGCCTACAAAAAGCCGATATTGCCCGGCACCAGCAGCAGGCCGCTGGATCCGGATCTGGACGCTCTGCAATACGAAATCATGCAGGAGACGGCGCAGGCGCTGGGGCGGATCGGCGGACGGCTGGAAGAGGCGTTGGCGGCGCTCAGACGCCACGACGAGACGCCGGGCTCCAATCAGGACCGCGACGAACTGGTTCAGGCAGCGGCCGACCGCGCTTTCGCGCTGTTCATCCAGCGCGATTATCTGGGGCTGCGTACCGACCACCATCTGAAGTCGACCTATGACATACCGCGCGAGGTGATGCTCAGGATCGGGGTGATGAAGAAGCGGGAGAAGGACGACGGGGTTTGAGCATTGCGCAGGCTTCGAGCCGCTGATCAGGCACGCGCTGATCCATACAAAAACGCCCCGGTTTTGGGCCGGGGCGTTGAGGACAGGGGGGTGTCTTAAGTAGCTGAGTGATGGAGGCGTTCAATCTCGTCTTTCAGGTGAAGTTTCCTGCGTTTGATCGATGCGATTTCCTGGTCGTGGCTGGACGGCGAAGCCATTACGTCGTGAAGCTTCCTCTCAAGTTCGGAATGCTTTTCCTCAAGAGCGGCAAGATGCGTCTGAACTGTCATTGCACACGTCCTTCCTTTGGTTTCGCGCCGCCGGATGCGGCGCCTCGTCATCAAAGTGCAATATCAGCATGCCATGATCGAAGACGTTTGTCGAAGGCGGAAATGTGATTTTGTGAGGGCATTTTGCCCCAGGCAGGACTGAACTCTCCGGCGCCTTGCTTTTCACCGAAAACGATTGATGCTAGAGCGTGTTTCGCCCGAAACGACGCAGCGTTGGCGCGTGCCACATTCGTCGAATTTGTTGAAACAATGGAATGCCGATGAGCCCGATCAAGAATCCGCCTGTCGCCATCGTCATGGGGTCCCAGTCCGACTGGGAAACGATGAAGAACGCCGCCGACATTCTCGATATTCTCGACATCGATTACGATGCGCGGATCGTCTCGGCGCACCGCACGCCGGACCGTATGTATGAGTTCGCCCGCAGCGCCCGCGCCGAAGGCTTTCAGATCATCATCGCCGGTGCCGGCGGGGCGGCCCATCTGCCGGGCATGATGGCGGCGCTGACGCCGCTGCCGGTTTTCGGCGTGCCGGTGCAGTCGCGCGCGCTCTCCGGCCAGGACAGCCTGTTGTCGATCGTGCAGATGCCGGCGGGCATACCGGTCGGAACGCTCGCTATCGGCAGGGCCGGCGCGGTCAATGCGGCGCTTCTGGCGGCCGCCGTCCTGGCGCTCGCCGATCCCGAGCTTGCGGGCAGGCTGGATGAATACCGCGTGCGCCAGGCGGCAAGCGTTGCCGAATACCCCATCGACAAGGACGAATGAGTTTCATGAAAACCATCGGTATCATCGGCGGCGGCCAGCTTGGCCGCATGCTGGCCATGGCGGCCGCCCGGCTGTCGATCCGCACCGTTATTCTGGAACCGCAGGAAGATTGTCCGGCCGCGCAGGTCGCAAACCGCCATATCGTGGCGGCCTATGATGACGAGGCGGCGCTTTTTGAGATTGCCGGCGGCTGTGAAGTGATCACCTATGAATTCGAAAACGTGCCGGAGAAAAGCGCGGCGCTTCTGTCGGCCGAACGGCCGGTCTATCCGCCGGCGCGCGCGCTTTCCGTTTCGCAGGATCGGCTCACCGAGAAGACGTTCCTCAATGACAGCGGCATCGCCACCGCCGGATTCCGGGCGGTCGATACGGCCGAGGATCTTGCCGCGGCGCTCGAGACATTTGGCGGACGCGGCGTGTTGAAGACCCGCCGCTTCGGTTATGACGGCAAGGGCCAATGGGTGTTTGACGGCAGCGACAATGACCCGGAGGCCGCTTTTGCAGCGCTTGATGGCGCGCCTGCGATCTTCGAGGAGTGGATCGATTTCGATCGTGAAATCTCGGTGATCGCCGCGCGCGGCATGGACGGCACGATCGTTTGTTTCGACCCGGCCGAAAATGTGCACCGCGAGGGCATTCTGCGGACATCCACCGTCCCGGCCAATGTGTCTTCGCAGACCGGCGCGGCTGTCCGCGCGGCGGCGGAGCGGCTTCTGATCGGGCTCGATTATGTCGGCGTGCTGGGGCTGGAACTGTTTGTCGCCCGCGACGGCAGGCTGATCGCCAACGAGTTCGCGCCGCGCGTCCACAATTCCGGCCACTGGACCGAGGCGGCCTGCGTTCTCTCCCAGTTCGAGCAGCATATCCGGGCCGTTTGCGGCCTGCCGCTGATCGACCCCGTCCGCCACAGCGATTGCGTGATGCACAACATCGTCGGCGACGATATGGAGTGGATTCCGCAGTGGATGACGACCTCCGGCGCGCTCGTGCATCTCTACGGCAAGGCCGAAACGAGGGCAGGGCGGAAAATGGGCCATGTTACCGTTCTGGAAAAACGTCGCGACGGTTGACTTGGCGGCGATCATTCGCTAGGTAGCGGCCACTGTCGGGCGCGCTTTTTCAAGGCGCGCCTTTGAATATCAATACTGACCGCCTTTACTGATCAGTCGAGAGCGGCACAAACAGCGGATCGAAAACATGAAGATCAAGAATTCGCTCAAGGCGCTCAAGTCCCGTCACCGGGAAAACCGTCTGGTGCGCCGCAAGGGCCGGGTATACATCATCAACAAGCAGAATCCGCGCTTCAAGGCCCGTCAGGGCTGAGAAAATCAGCGCATTATCTGTTTGAATTTTTGCCATGACGGGATACCATTCCCGTCATGCGCTTTTCTATGTCTGCCATTCTGATACTCGCCGCTCTGGCCGCCGGCCCGCTGCCGGCGCTTGCCCAAGGCAACGCCGCGGACGAACAGGTTTCCGCGATGCCGGATGCGGTTGTCGAGTCCGATCCGCTGGACAGGCTTTACGACCGGCTGAAACGCACAAGCGATGCCGGACGGGCGGCCGACCTTGCTCGCCAGATCGACGAATATCTCGATCGCTCGCCAAGCCCCACGGTTTCTCTGCTGATCGAATGGTCGGATGATTCGGAAAACAATGGCCGCAGCGCAGCGGCGCTCGATTTCCTGTCGGAGGCGATTGCGCTGAGGCCGGACGAGGCAGCCCCCTACCGCAAGCGCGCGGTGCTCCATTACACCCATGGCGATCTCGAACGCGCCATGGACGATATCCGCACATCGCTGTCGCTGGAGCCGCGCGATTTCGGCGCGCTCGGCCTGATGGCGACGATCCTCGACAGGACCGGGCGGCAGGAAGCGGCGGTCGAGGTGTGGCGGCGGTATCTCGAACTCTATCCCGCCGACCGCGATGTCGCGGCCTTTGTGGAAAGCACGCTGAACGAGCGTGCGGGCAAGCGGATTTAACGGACTTCAGAAATGCATGACGTGGCGCAGCACCCGGTAGATGAGGTGGAGCGCCAGCAGCGCCGCGCCGACGGCGATCGTCAGGTGCGAAAGCGGGCTCAAAAGGCTGCCCTCGATCGTGCCCGCGACGTCGGGATATTGATAGAGCAAGATGCGGATGGTGAGGCCCGCAAGCCCGACCACCACCAGCACGAGGCCGGCAAGTTTCATGATCCGATCTCCTGTCGTGAAGGAATAGAGATCGGTCTTTGCATGGCGGTATCGCCGCAATTGTCGTCACAAAAGACCGAAACAGCGAGGCGGCCCGCGAGCCGCCTCTTTCACTTTTTTATAATGTGCTTTTGTGGCGATTTGAGGCCGATCTACTTTTCCTGCGATAGCGACACTGAAATCGCATCGACCGGCGGCGCTTCGGAGATCAGCCCGTTTTGCGCCATGAACGCGCCGAAACGTTCATACCGCTCGGCATCGGAGGCGGCGGGACGCTTGGCGAAGCGGACGATCGATTCGGCGAAGGCCTGGCGGTTCAACTCGTCGTCGAGATCGGGATAGGCCTTGGCAAAGCTCTCCCATGCCGCCTCCGGATGGTTGACGATGAAGACCGTCGCCTTTTCCACAGCATCGAGGAAGCGCGGCAGCCGGTCGTCGTCAAGCATGTCGCTGCGGGTCACGTATATAAGCTCGTCATAGACCGGCACGCCATGCTCTTCCGGAAAGAAGGCCTTACCCTCGTGGCCGGCGATCCGCATCTGCGGCAGTTCGATATTGCGGAACGAGCCGATGGTGGCATCGACCTGTCCAGACAGCAGCGACTGGGTCAGCGCGAAATTGACATTGATCAGGGTGATGTCGTCCTTGGTAAGGCCCGCGTTTTCCAGCATCGTGGCCACCACCGCATCCTCGATGCCCGCCACCGAAAAGCCGATCTTCTTGCCCTTCAGATCGGCGACGGATTTGATCGGCCCGTCTTTCAGCACCGTCAGCGTGTTGAGCGGGGTCGAGACCAGCGTGCCGAAGCGGACGATATCGATGCCGGCCTCGTGGTCGAGATAGAGATTGGGCTGGTAGTGAATGCCGATATCGACCTTGCCGGTCGCCACCATGCGCGGCACCATGGACGGGTCGGACGGCGGCACCAGTTCCACATCGAGCCCCTCATCAGCGAAGTAGCCGTTTTCGGCGGCGATCACCAGCGGTGCGTGGTCGGGGTTTACATACCATTCGAGGATCACGTCGAGCTTGTCGGCGGCGCTCGCCAGCCCGGGAGCCAGGGCAAGAGCGGCGGCGAATGCGAGTTTCTTCAGCATGTCATTCTCCTGTTCGGTTGAGCCGGCCGCTCAATCCTCATGCGACCAGCGGGTGAAGAAGGGGGCGGCGAGATCCACCGCTTTTCGAAACAGCACGGCCTCGAGCGCCAGGATCAGCATAGCGGCGAACACGGTCTCGCTCTGCATGCGGGCATTGGCCTGGACCATGAGGAAGCCGAGGCCGCCGGCTGACCCCACCCATTCGCCCACCACCGCGCCAAGCGGCGCGAGCGGGGCCGCGATCCTGAGGCCGGAAAACAGATGCGGCATTGCCAGGGGCAGGCGGATGTGGCGCAACATTTCGAAATGGTCCGCGCCATCGAGAAGCCCCGCGGCCACGATCTCCGGATCGGTGCGCCTCAGCCCGTCGGCAAAACTGGAGGCGACGGGGAAGAACACGATGATCGTCGTCATCACCACTTTGGAGGCGATGCCGAAGCCGAACCAGAGCACCAGCATCGGCGCGATCACGAAGACGGGAAAGGATTGCAGCACCACCAGAACGGGCCAGATGAAACGGCCGATGCGGGGAAAGGCGGCAATGAAAATCGCCGCCGCCGCGCCGAAGACCGCGCCCATGGCAAAGCCCGCCAGGATTTCCCTTAGCGTCACCAGCGCTTCTTCAAGCAGCATCGCGTGGGCGGTCTGGAACTTCGCCAGCACGGCAAGCGGCGGCGGCAGGATATAGCGCGGCAACTCGCCGAAAACGATGATCGCCTGCCAGAGCACAAGAAGCCCGGACATGATCGCGAAAAAGGTGAGTGCCGCCGAAAGGGTACGCTTCAATCCCGCTCTCCCCGGCTAAACCGGGCAGCGAAGGCGTCAATAGAGGCTGATTTTCTGGGCGTGTCGCTCAAGACCAAACTCCGTTCCTACGCCGGCATAACCCGGATCAGGTTCAAGGGTTCGGCCATCGGCCATCTCAGTGTCACGGACACACCCCTCGGATGCGTCCTCTATGCCGCGCGATCGTGCGTCGGTCAAGGGGCTCGGCGGCGAAGTCGGGAACGCCGCTAATATAAACGCTAAGGTCCAAAAGGATTTGACAACGGGTGCCGTTTCGACTTTCAACTTTTGGTATAAGGCCGTTTGCGGTTTTCAGCGGCGGTTCATAAACGGGGTCATAAGAGGGGAAGGCGGCAGCCGCCGCCCAAGCGGAGGAAAACCCATGCTCATAGCCATCGTCATTGTGGCAGCGCTGTTCGGCATGCTCTTCGGTTTCGACCAGGGCGTGATTTCCGGGGCCTTGCCGTTCATCAAGCAGGATTTCACGGTTTCGGCCTTCATGGAGGGTGTGATTACCTCGGCCGTGCCGCTCGGCGCGGTGGCGGGCACCGTGCTTGCCATGGTGACCACCGATCGCTACGGCCGCAAGCCGATGCTGATATTGGGCGCGCTGATCTTTCTGGTCGGC
This sequence comes from Martelella mediterranea, assembly GCF_021021415.1. Classification (GTDB taxonomy): domain Bacteria; phylum Pseudomonadota; class Alphaproteobacteria; order Rhizobiales; family Rhizobiaceae; genus Martelella; species Martelella mediterranea_C. The sequence goes on from NZ_JAINWJ010000010.1 coordinate 183,608, forward strand.
TCGCTGATCTCCGCGCTCGCCTTCAACCAGTATGTGCTGACCCTTGCCCGCCTCCTGATCGGCGTCGGTATCGGCGCCTCGGCCATGACCGCGCCGATGTTTCTGGCGGAAGTCGCGCCGGCGCGCATTCGCGGCACCATCGTCTCGGCCTTCCAGTTGATGATCACCATCGGCATCATGGTATCCTACATGTCGGATGCGGCCTTTGGCGGATCGGGCGACTGGCGCTGGATGATCGGCGTCGGCGTGTTCCCGTCGATCGTGGCGCTGATCGGCATCCTGCTGTCTCCGGAAACGCCGCGCTGGTTGACGCTCAATTCCAATGCCGACAAGGCGCGCGATATCATCGCGAAGCTGCAGCCGGAATCTTCGCCCGCCGAGGTTGACGAGATCATCGCCGAGATCCAGGAAAGCGCCAAGGACGAGGAGGCCGCCCCCGCCTGGAGCGCCTTCCTGAAGCGCGGCATCCTGCCGGTGACGAGCTTCGCCATGATCGTGTTCGTGCTGCAGCAGCTTTCCGGCATCAACGCGATCATCTACTACGCTCCGGAAATCTTCAAGAATGCCGGATTTTCCGGCACCACGACCGATCTGCTGGCCACCGTCGGCATCGGCGTCGTCAATGTCGCGCTGACCGTGGTCGCGATGTATCTGGTGGAAAGCATGGGCCGGCGCAAGCTGCTGATCCTCGGCTTCATCGGAACCGCGCTGTCGATGGCGCTGGTGACCGTGGCGACGATGATGGATGTCGCGGCAACCCCCTATCTCGCCATGATCGGCATCTTCGCTTTCATCGCCTTCTTCGCCGTCAGTCTTGGCCCGTTGCCCTGGCTTTACATGTCGGAACTGTTTCCGTTGAGACTGCGTCCGCGCGGCATGGCGCTCGCCTCGGTCGCCAACTGGTCCTTCAATTTCCTGGTGGCGCTGGTGTTTCCGGATTTGCTGGCGAGTATAGGCATTGTCGGAACCTTCGCGATCTTCACCTTCTTCTGCGTTGTCGGCATTGTCTACGCGATCGCCGCCGCACCCGAGACGAAGGGCATTACGCTGGAGGAAATCGAGGCGCGCACCATCGCCGCGTGAGGGCGGCAGCGGCGTCCCTCCAAAGGAAGCGAACCTCGCCCTGGCCTTCGCTCAGGGCGAGGCACAACGGAGATGACGCACCCGGCGCGGCCAGGCTGGCGCTCACCGCCAGTCGGAATAGGAATGTTTTCCGCCCCGGTAATCCGTGGCCTCGTATTCGCCCGCGCCGGTTTGCTCCAGATAGGAAGGGCCGATCGGCGCCTTGCCCTGGCCGCCCGGAATATCAAGTACATAGGTCGGCAGGCAGAGCCCCGAGATCGTGCCCTGCAGCGCTCGCATCAGCGCCTGGCCGCGCGCGATCGGCACGGCGAAATGGGCAACGCCCTTGGCCTTGTCGAGATGGTGCAGGTAATACGGCTTGACCCGGTTGGCGAGGAGCGCCTTGAACAGGCTCGCCAGCATTTCGGCGTCGTCGTTGATGCCCTTCAGCAGCACGGTCTGCGCGAACAGCGGAACGCCGCCATCGGCAAGGCGGGCGAGCCCGCCGCGCACCGCCGCCGTCAGCTCGCGCGGATGATTGACGTGGATGACGATATTGACCGTCTTGCCGGCCTGCTTCAGCGTATCGACCAGACCGTCGGTGATGCGCTCCGGCGTGACCAGCGGGGCGCGGGTGTGGATGCGGATTACGGCGACATGCTCGACTTCGCCAAGCGCCTTCATCAGCGCGGAAAGCCGGCGGTCGGACAGCACCAGCGGATCGCCGCCCGACAGGATCACCTCCCAGATTTCGCTATGGGCGCGGATATAGTCGAGCGCCGCCGCAAGCTCCTCGCGGTCAAGCGCCGCCTCCGGCTCGCCCACGGTTTCGCGGCGGAAGCAGAAACGGCAATAGACCTGGCAGGCATGGGTCGGCTTCAAGAGCACCCGGTCGGGATAGCGGTGGGTGACGCCCTTTGCCCGCTCGAACGCCCCGTCGCCGATCGGGTCGTCCATCTCGCCGTCATAGGCTTGAAGCTCGCGCGCATCCGGCACGAACTGGCGCGCCAGCGGATCATCGGCGGCCACCGTGTCGATCGCCGACAGGATATGGGCCGGAATGCGGATGCGGAAATCCTCGGCAACCCGCGCGATATCGCCCGCCGTCTCCGCCGGCACGAGCCCGCGCGCCACCAGCGCATCGGTGTCGGTTATCGCGGTTTTCGCTTTGCTCTCGGACATGGCCGCCCCGTCGCCGGTTTCGTTTGGGGCGTTCTAAACGGTTTGCTGCGCCAAGCAAAGCCGGTCCGGTCCGGCGCGCACCTTTTCAAAACCTGCCAGGCGTTTCGAAAGCGTTAGGCATTTCACGGCTTTGGCATTGCCTTTCCGCAATCCGCTTTCGGCCGCGCGCTTGTCATTCTCCCGGATTTGCCCCACCATCCGGAGATGACAAAATGGCGCCCGAATCCCCGGCTGATCAAGCGGCCGGCTTATCTCTCCATTGCCGAACAGATCGCGGCCGCCGTGCGCAGCGGCCTGCTGATCGACGGCATGCGCCTGCCGCCGCAGCGCGAGATGGCGGCCGATCTCAAGGTGTCGGTGCAGACCGTCAGTCGCGCCTATGAGGAACTGACGCGCCGTGGCATGGTGGTCGGCGAGGTCGGGCGCGGGTCCTACATCAAGGCCGAGCCGGTGGCGCCGGAGCGGCCCTACCTGACGGAGGGCGGCAGCGGCGTCATCGATCTTTCGATCCTGAAGCCGGTCTGCGAGAGCCGCAGCCTTGCCAAGTTCCGCGCGGCCTTCGCCGATCTCGGCGCCACCATGCCGCCGGAACTGGCGTTTTCGATGATGCCCAACGCGCTGTTCCAGCGCTACCGCATGGCCGGCGTCAACTGGCTGGCGGCCTGCGGGCTGAAGGCGGCCGCCCACGGCATCACGGTCACCAACGGCTCCAGCGATGCGATGACGGCTGCATTCATGAGCGTGGTGCCGGCCGGCGGCGCGCTGGCGGTGGAGGCGCTGACCCACCCGATGGTGCGCCCGCTCGCTGGCTATCTCGGCATCGATCTCGAAGGCGTGGAGGTCGATAGCGAGGGCATTGTGCCGGCTGCGCTCGAAGCCGTTGCCGGCCGCAAGCGTCTGCGGGCGATATTCCTCCAGCCGTCCGCCGCCGGTCCGCAGGCGCTGGTGATGAGCGCGCCGCGCCGCCGCGCGATTGCGGCGATTGCCCGCAGGCTCGACCTTGCCATCATCGAAAACGATGTGCTGGGACCGCTCGTCGAAAACCGCCCGCCGCCGGTCGCTGCCTTCGCGCCGGAGCGCACGGTCTACATGACCGACCTGTCCAAGAACACGATCCCCGGTTTGCGCTGTGGTTTCGTGGCCGCGCCGGATCGCTTTGCCGCCGCCGTTTCCAACCGTTATCTCGCGGCGAACTGGGTAGCGACGCCGGTGATGGCGGAGATCGCCAGCCGCTGGATCCTTGATGGGACCGCGATCGAACTCGTCAACTGGCAGCGCCAGGCGCTGATGCGCCGCCGCGCGATTGCCGAGAAAGCGCTTACCGGCATCGCCTGCCGGATGACGCCCGGCGCGCTGCATGTCTGGATACCGCTGCCGGAGGGCCTCACCGAGACGGCGATGGTCGAGCGGGCGAAAAGCCGGGGCGTTGCTGTCGCGGCCGGGTCGAGCTTCCATGTCGGCCGCGCCGCCGCGCCGCCGGCAATCCGGGTGGCACTCGCCGCTTCAAGCGAGCTCGAACTCGCTTCGTCGCTGGCACTGGTCGCGGCGATCCTGAAGGGCGAGCGGCAGCTTCCCAAACCGGTGATGGTGTAAGGCGATGGCCGGAGCCCCCTTGAAGCCCCTGTTTACCCATGGAAGCCGCGAAGAGGCGGTCGACCGGCCCCTTGCCGCCGAGATGGCGGTGGCGATGAGCTATGGCGGCTCCACCCATGCGGTGATGATGGCGACGCCCGAAGACCTCGTCGATTTCGCCTATGGCTTCAGCCTGACGGAAGGCATCATCAGGGATGCTCGGGAGATCGAGGCGGTCGATATCGTTGCCTTCGACAAGGGCATCGATGTGCAGATCACGCTGCGGGCGGATCGCTCCGAGGCGCTCGCCGCCCGTCGCCGCTCCATGGCCGGGCCCGTCGGCTGCGGGCTCTGCGGGCTCGAAAGCATCGATGCGGCCGTGCGGGACGTGCCGAAAATCGCCGCTCCGGAGTTTCGCCTGTTGGTTGACGAGGTGAACGCCGCTGTGGAGGCGCTGTCGCGCGCGCAGCCGCTGTTTGCCGCAACCCGCGCGGTGCATGGCGCGGGCTTCTATAGTCCAGGCGAGGGCATGCTGACGGTGCGGGAAGATGTCGGCCGCCATAACGCGCTCGACAAGCTGATCGGCTCCCTGGCGCGGGAGGGCATTGATGCAAGTGCGGGTGCGATTGTCGTCAGCAGCCGGCTCTCGGTGGAAATGGTGCAGAAGGCGGCGATTGCCGGCAGTCCGGTGCTGATCGCGATTTCCGCCCCGACGGCGCTTGCCGTCGAGACGGCCGAGGCCGCCGGCCTGACGCTGATCGCCACGGCGCGCGGCGACGGCTTCAGCGTCTACACCCGCGCCGAGCGGATTATCGCAGCGGGGCCCGATGCAGGCTGAATTATCAGAGGTCATGGAGGCGGTTTCGGACAGTCCGCTTGTCAGGCCACTTCTGGAAAACTGGCGCCTGATTGATCTTCCGGATTGCTGGCTGGTGGCCGGCGCGCTGGCGCAGACGGTCTGGAACCGCCGGTTCGGGATGGACCCGGCGCACGGCATCGCGGATATCGATATCGTCTATTTCGATGCCACCGACCTGTCGGAACGGGCGGAAGCCCGCCATGCCGCCCGTATCCGCGCGGCTTTTTCCGCTCTGCCGGCCTGGATCGACGTCAAGAACCAGGCCCGGGTGCATCTCTGGTACGGCGACCGTTTCGGCTTCGACATCGAAGCATATGACAGCGTCTCGGAGGCGATCACGACCTTTCCGACCACGGCCACCGCCTTCGGCATCAGACCGACGGGCGACGGCTTCGAATGCGATGCGCCCTTCGGTCTCGCCGATCTCCTCAACGCTGTCGTGCGCCCGAACAAGACGCAGGTGTTTCGCGAGGCGTATGAGAACAAGGTCGAGCGCTGGAAGACGCTATGGCCGGACTTGACGGTGATCGGCTGGGATGGGTGAGGGCGTAACAAAAAAGCGCCCGAAGGCGCTTTTTACGGATGAGGCCTGCCGTGGTTTCACCCAGCCCGGCGGCGGTCGCTGACAGGTTGGTAGGCGAGCTTGGCGTGGTAGCTGCAATAGGGGGAATTCTCCTTCGCATCGCAGCCGCAGAAATAGAAATCGTCCTGGGTCGGGTCGCCGACCGGCCATTTGCAGGTCATTTCGGTGAGCTCGGTGAGCGCCACCTTCTTCATGATCGGCACGACATTGTCGGGGTTCGAGCGGGGGCGCGCGGCCGGAACGGCTTCGACCTCCTGCTTGAGCGCGGTGGCGCCGGCGGTGCGCGGCGCGGATGGCGTGCTCTGCGGCGGAGCGGCCGGGCGGCGGCCGGCGACGCGCGAGGCGAAGTTCGGCGCGCGTGGCGGGGCGGTGTTGCGCGCGGTCGCCCGGGGCGCGGCCTGCGGCGGCGCGCCGCCGCTCTTGGCGCGGCCGGGCAGCGAAAGGCGATGCACCTTGCCGATCACGGCATTGCGGCTGACGCCGCCGAGTTGGGTCGCGATCTGGCTGGCGCTCAGCCCTTCCGACCAGAGTTGTTTGAGTTTTTCGACGCGTTCGTCTGTCCAGCTCATATGTCGTCTCCGGCTATTGCGGGCGGAATCCGGCGTCGTGCTCCGAAACATGTCCGAAACAGGAAAAACTCGCCAATCCGGGTAATCAGATCCGCCGCTTGCAGTACTCTGTTGGCTCGTAAAGTAGGCCTATGGTCGGGGCGTGGCAAGGTTACGGGGAATCGCGCGAATCGTTTTTCGCGGTTTTCCCCAACTTGGTGATTTTTGTATTGGCGGGGGCGAAAACGGCGGCGGATTCGCCCAAACGCCTTGCTGCCACCGCGTTTGTTGACATTGGAGGCGGACATGACAATATAAGGCCTGCCGCCGCCTCAAGGCGGCATTTTTAATTTCTGCGGGCGTTGAAAATCGCCCTTGTCATCTTGTCGGAGTTTTACCGCCATGTCCGGTGCATCGCCTCTTTATAATACGTTCGCCAGAATACCGCTCACTTTCGAGCGCGGCGAAGGCGTTTGGCTGATCACGGACAAGGGCGAGCGATATCTCGACTTTGCCGCCGGCGTCGCCGTCAATTCGCTTGGCCATGCCCACCCGCATCTGGTCGCGGCGCTGAAGGATCAGGCCGACAAGCTGTGGCATGTCTCGAACCTCTATCAGGTTGCCGGTCAGGAAAAGCTGGCCGAGCGCCTGACGGCGGCGACCTTTGCCGACAAGGTGTTCTTCTCCAATTCCGGGGCCGAGGCGCTGGAGACGGCGATCAAGACCGCGCGGCGCTATCATTATGCCAAGGGCCATCCGGAGAAGATCGACATCATCACCTTCGAGGGTGCCTTTCACGGTCGTACGCTCGCAACGATCGCGGCCGGCGGCCAGGCGAAATACATGGAAGGCTTCGGGCCGAAGGCGCCGGGCTTCATCCAGATTGCGGCCGGCGATCTCGATCTTCTGAAGGAAACGATTTCCGATACGACCGCCGCCTTGATGATCGAGCCGATCCAGGGCGAGGGCGGCGTGCGCACCGTCGACAAGGCCTTTCTTCATGCCATGCGCGCGCTGTGCGAGGAACACGGCCTGTTGCTGATCTTTGACGAGGTCCAGACCGGCGTCGGGCGCACCGGCACGCTGTTTGCCTACGAACAGACCGGCGTCGCGCCCGATATCATGGCGATCGCCAAGGGTATCGGCGGCGGGTTTCCCGTCGCTGCCTGCCTTGCGACCGAGGAGGCCGCATCCGGCATGGTGCCGGGCGTGCACGGCACCACGTTCGGCGGCAATCCGCTGGCCATGGCCGTCGGCAATGCGGTGCTCGACGTGGTGCTGGAAGACGGCTTCCTGGAGCATGTCAAGGAGGTGGGCCTGGTGTTCAAGCAGGGGCTTGCCGAGTTGAAGGACCGCTATCCGGGCGTGATCGGCGAAATCCGCGGCGAAGGCCTGATGCTGGGCATCAAGGCCAATGTGCCGGCCGGCGAACTGGCGGCGGCCATGCGCGAGGAAAAGCTGCTGTCCGTGCCTGCCGGCGACAATGTGATCCGTCTTCTGCCGCCCTTGACCGTCACGGTCGAGGAAGCGCGTGAAGGTCTTGCCCGGTTGGGCCGTGCCGCTGAAAAGCTTTCGGCAGCCTAGGCCGCGGCCACACGAAGCGGTTTGCTGGCCGGTCGCGCAAAACGAAGTTCTATCTGTGAAAGAGTAGTTCCATGTCCAATCCGAGGCATTTTCTCGATCTCTCCGCCGTTTCGAAATCCGCGCTGCGCGGCATTCTCGATGACGCGGCGAGCCGAAAGACCGCCCAGAAGGCAGGCACCGCGGACAAGCCTCTGGCCGGCAAGGTGCTGGCGATGATCTTCGAGAAGCCGTCGACCCGCACCCGCGTTTCCTTCGATGTCGGCATGCGTCAACTTGGCGGCGACACGCTGGTGCTGTCCGGCAAGGACATGCAGCTCGGCCGCGCCGAGACGATCGGCGATACCGCCAAGGTGCTGTCGCGCTATGTCGATGCGATCATGATCCGCACCACCGATCACGACCGGCTGCTGGAGCTTGCCGAAACCGCCACCGTGCCGGTGATCAACGGGCTGACGGATGCGACCCATCCCTGCCAGATCATGGCCGATCTGCAGACCTTCGAGGAGCATAACGGCCCGGTGGCCGGCAAGACCATTGCCTGGACCGGCGACGGCAACAATGTGCTGCACTCGTTCCTCGAAGGGGCCGGGCGGTTTTCCTACCGCATGAACATCGCCGTGCCGAAAGGCTCGGAACCGGAAATGCGGTTCGTGGACTGGGCGCGCGCGGAAGGCGCGGAAGTCAACTTCTTCGAGACGGCGGCCGAAGCCGTCGCGGGCGCCGATTGCGTGGTCACCGATACCTGGGTTTCGATGAACCAGGAGCACAAGGCGCGCGGCCACAATGTGTTCCAGCCCTATCAGGTCAACGCGGACCTGATGAAAAAGGCGAATGGCAACGCCATATTCATGCACTGCCTGCCCGCCCATCGCGGCGAGGAGGTGACTGACGAGGTGATGGACGGCCCGCAATCGGTTGTCTTTGACGAGGCCGAAAACCGGCTTCATGCCCAGAAATCCGTTCTGGCCTGGTGCCTCGGCGTCTTCGACTGAAGCGCCGCCTTGCCGGGCAAGGAGATGAACAATGCAAAATCTTGAAACGCAACTCGGCGAACTCGGTTTCGCCGGTGATGACATGGTTGTGCCCTTCCAGGTGGATGCGCTCGATGTGCGCGGCCGCACGGTCCAGCTCGGCCCGCTGCTGGACACCATGCTGGCGCGCCACGCCTACCCCGAGCCCGTCGCGCGGCTGCTGGCCGAAGCAGTGGTACTGACGGCGCTGATCGGCACATCGCTGAAATTCGAAGGCAAATTCACCGTCCAGACCAAGGGTGACGGCCCGGTCGACCTCTTAGTCGCCGATTTCTCGACGCCGGATGCGCTGCGCGGCTATGCCCGCTTCGATCAGGATGCACTCGATGCCGCGATCGAGGCGGGCAAGAGCGAGCCGGAAGCGCTGCTTGGCCGCGGCGTGCTCGCCTTCACCATCGACCAGGGTGGCTTCATGCAGCCCTATCAGGGGATCGTGGAGCTTGACGGGCGTTCGCTCGAGGAAATCGCCATGGCCTATTTCCGCCAGTCGGAGCAGATCCCGACGGCGGTGCGTCTCGGCGTCGCGAAGCTGTTTTCGCGCGACGAGGACGGTCAGCCGCGCGAAAGCTGGCGGGCCGGCGGGCTGGTGGCCCAGTTCCTGCCGCCGGAACCGGAGCGCATGCGCCAGCCGGACCTTCACGGCGGCGACGGCGATGACGGCGTGCTGTCGCACGATCCGGATGATGCCTGGTCGGAAGCCCGCGCCATGGTGGAAACCATCGATCTCGACGAGATGACCGACCCGGAAGTCGGCGCGGAACGGCTGCTCTACCGGCTGTTTCATGAACGCGGCGTCACGGTCTATCCCGCCCACGGGGTCTATGACCGCTGTTCGTGCTCGCGCGAGAAAATCCGCGACGTGCTCGGCGCCTTCACGGCCGAGGAACTCGCGGAAAGCACCGAAGATGGCAAGATCACGGTGACCTGCGAATTCTGCTCGACGGCGTATGAATATGCGCCGGAGGAGTTCGGCCAGGATTGATGTCCATCGAACCGCTCAGTTCAATTAACCATTGAATTGAGCGGCCCCGCATCGTATGCGTAGATGTGTTCCGCATAAGTCAATATAAAAACCCGGCGTGTCGCCGGACTGCAGGAGCATTCAGGGCTGACGGCGCGGTTGCGACCGCACCGGCGAGTGAGGCGAAGTTGGGATTTGGAAAAGCCAGGGGCGGCTTCTGTCGCCCGAAGGATGAGACGGATCGCTGCGTATTCCGCGGCCTCGGCCGGCATGCCGCCGGCGAGGATCCGGCCAAGCGTGCGCAGATACTGGAAGGCGCGCGCCAGGTGTTCATGAATGTCGGCTTCGATGCCGCCAGCATGAACGACATCACCCGCGCCGCCGGCGTCTCCAAGGGCACGATCTACGTCTATTTCGAAAACAAGGGCGAGCTGTTCCAGACCATCATCCTGGAGGCCAAGCAACGCATCTTCGAAGACCTGCGCCAGACTCTCGCCGAGGATGATGCGGTTGAAAACGTGCTGACGCGGTTTGGCGCGCAGCTTGCCACCGGCCTGACCTGCGAGGAAACCATCAGGGCGATGCGGATCGCCATTGGCGTTGCCGAGCGTTTTCCCGAACTGGTGCGCACCTTCTTCGGCGATCACCCCGACAACCTGATCGAAACCCTGACCGCCTTTGTCGCAGCGCGCTGCGAGACGGGCGAACTGGTCGCCGACGAGCCGCGCGTCGCCGCCCAGCAGCTGCTGGATCTGTGTACCGGCCATATGTGGAAAATGCGGCTGTTCGGGCTGATGGACGGGCCGCCGTCGCCGGCCGATATCCAGCTTGTGGCCGAACGCGGCGTCAGCACCTTCATGAACAGCTATGGCGCTGAGGCGGCACGGCGGTCGTAATTCTGTCGGTTCGCCTCGGAGGTCGATGCCGCCTGAAGGCCGTTAATGCCCGCCGCCGCCGGCTCCGGCCTGGGGCTTGCGCACGACAATGATGCAGAAGCTCAGGCAGACGAACAGCACCGTCAGGATCGTGAAGATGTCGATGAACGCCATCAGCCATGCCTGCTGATTGACGATCTGGTCGAGCTGCAGCACGGCGGCCTTTTCACCGTCGATGCCGTGGCTGTTGTAGACCCCGGCAAGCCCGTTCACCCATTCCTGCGTCGTGGCGCTGGCCGCGTTCACCGTTTCCGCCAGCCGGTCGAAATGAAAATCGGTGCGGCGGCTAAGCAGCGTGTTGATCACGGCGAGCCCGACCGCGCCGCCGAGATTGCGGGTCAGGTTGAAGAGGCCGGAGGCGTTCTTGATATCCTGCGGCGGTAGCGTACCGAGCGCGATGTTGGAGACTGGGATCATCGAGATCATCAGCGCCACGCCGCGGCCGGCCTGCGGCCAGAACAGGTTCCAGTAGTCCCATTCGGCGGTAATGTGGGTCATCTGCCAGGTGCAGAGCGCGAAAAGCGCCAGGCCGGCGCCCATCATCACGCGCGGGTCGAGCTTGTTCTGCAGGAAGCCTGCCACCGGGGCGGTCGCCATCATGAACGCGCCGGTGACGAACATCGTCTCGCCGATCATCAGCGCGTCATAGCCACGGATGCGGGCCATGTAGAGCGGGAACAGGTATACGAGGCCGTAAAGCCCGATGCCGAGCGAGAACGAGAAGATCGAGCCGACCGCGAAGTTGAAATTGCCGAAGGCGCGCAGATCGACGACCGGATAGCGGCTGGTGAAGGAGCGGTAGAAGAACGCGATGCCGCCGACAATCATCACCACGAACACGACCCGGATGACCTCATCGGAGAACCAGCCCTTGATATTGCCCTCTTCCAGAAAGTATTCGAGCGTTCCGAGGAAGGTCGCCATGGCGGCAAGACCGATCCAGTCGAAATGGCGCATGATCGAAAGGTCGGGCTTGTCGAAATCGATCAGCAGCCAGGCGCTGATGGCGACCAGAATGCCGGGAATGACATTGATCAGAAACAGCCAGTGCCATGAGAGCGCATCGACGAGATAGCCGCCGACCGTCGGGCCGATCGTCGGCGCGAGCGTCGCCACGAGGCCGACCACGGGGATGACGGTCGAGCGCTTTGACGGCGGAAAGGCGGTGAACGACACCGCGAACACCGCCGGCACCATGCCGCCCGACATGAAGCCCTGCAGCGCGCGGTAGACGATCATCTGGTCGATGCTGGTTGCCGTGGCGCAAAGCGCGCTGCAGGCGGTAAACGCCGCGGCGGAAACGCTGAACACGACCCGGGTCGAGAAGATCCGCGCCAGAATGCCGGAAAGCGGGATCATGATCACTTCGGCGATCAGGTAGGAGGTCTGCACCCAGGCGATTTCATCCGCGCTTGCCGAGATGCCGGCCTGGATATCGGTGAGCGCTGATGCGACGATCTGGATATCGAGGATCGCCATGAACATGCCGAACGCCATGACAATGAAGGCGATCCATGTGCGTGCTGGAACATGGTCGGAGGACGGCGCGCCCGCCTGCGCCGCGGCCGGCGCGTTTTCGGCTGTGTCTGTCATCGAAGCATCCGTGGGATGCGGGCGTCAGCCGCCCGCTCATAGCAATTCCAGGAAGTGGACACCGGTTCACCGTCCGGAATTGCGTAAAAACAAAGAGATAGGTGTCAGCGGTTGGCGGCGAGCGTCTCGCCGATCGTGCCATCGGGAGCGGTGCGGCTGTCGACTTCGGCGGTGACGGAAAGCCCGGCTTTGAGGTACTGCCCGTCAAGCACGTCCTTGGGGATCGAAATCCTGACCGGCAGGCGCTGGACGATCTTGGTGAAATTGCCCGTCGCGTTTTGCGGCGGTAGCAGCGCGAACACCGCGCCGGAGGCCGGCGAGAAGGATTCCACGGTGCCGGTGAAATCATCCTTTTCGAAGGCGTCGATCGAGACGTGAACCTTCGCGCCTATTCCGAGGCGATCGAGATCGGTCTCCTTGAAATTGGCGACGATGTAGAGATCGTCCGTCGGCACCAGCGCGCCGAGACGGGTGCCGGAGGAAACCAGATCGCCGACCTGAACATTCCTGTTGCCGAAGACGCCATCGAAGGGCGCGCGGATTTCGGTAAAGCCGAGATTGCGCTTGGCCATGTCGATCGCGAGCTTGCGTTCCTGAAGCGCCGCCTGCTGCTGGGCAAGCTGGGCCTCTGCGGTGGTGATGTTGGATTTCGCCACTTCGACTGCCGCATCGGCGGCCTGCACCTTGGCCTTCAACTGGTCCAGCGCTGCCCGCGCATCATCGAAGGCGGCGACGGTGGCGGCCCCTTTCTCGCGCAGCGTATCGGCGCGCTGCAGCACGGTCTTGGCGTTGTCGATCTGTGGATCGAGCGCCTCGCGATTGGCCTTGGCCTGGGCGAGCGAAGCCTTGGCGCCGGCGATCTGCGCCTTGGTCGCCTCCAGCGCAACGTTCTGGGCGTGGAGCTGCGCTTCGGCCTGGGCAACCGCGTTCTGGTAGTCGCCATCATCGATCTTGACGAGAAGGTCGCCCTTTTTGACCTGCTGGTTGTTTGAAACCGCGACGCTTTCGACGTAGCCGGACACCTTCGGCGCGATCATGGCGATATCGCCTTCGATATAGGCATCGTCCGTGGATACGATGAAGCGGCCTTCGGTCCACCAGTGATAGCCGAACCATCCGCCGCCGGCGATCAGGGCGATGCCGATAAGCGAGAAAATAATTTTCCGCATCCCGCCGCCGCGTTTCTTCTCGGCCGGGCGCGGTTCAGGGTGCACGTCTGTCTCGTTCGTCATGTTGAAAAATGCCTTTCTGGCGCTGAAGGGAGGAGGATTCAGCACGGAGAGAGCGATTTCGAACTCGCGGGTTCGATTTGTTGACGTGGTAATGCGCCTCGCGACGATGACTGTCAAGCGCCGACCCGCGGGAACTGCTGAATGTCAATTACGTTGATAGAGAAGCGATCGCGTTATAAAACGCTGACGCTTCCCTCCCGGTTACGGGAGGCCGATCGCAACAACCGCATACCGGGTTTTGAAGGAGACTGACTTGAACGACATTCTTCTGTTGGCCGCCCAGCCCGAGGCGTGGGCCGCGCTGGTGACCCTGATCGTGATGGAGGTGGTGCTCGGGATCGACAATCTCGTGTTCATCTCGATCCTGACCAACAAATTGCCGGCGGAAAGGCGACAATTCGCAAGGCGTATCGGTCTCGGGCTGGCGCTTGTGCTTCGGCTCGTCCTGCTCGGCGCGGTTGCCTGGATCGTGCAGTTGACCACGCCGGTGTTCACCGCATTCGGGCACGGGTTTTCGTGGAAGGATATCATCCTGATTGCCGGCGGTCTGTTCCTGGTCTGGAAGGCAACCAAGGAAATTCATCACAATGTCGATCCGGAGGAGCATGCCGGCGCGATCGTCGGCGGCGCGGTGAAGACCGGCTTTGTCGCCGCGATTTTCCAGATCCTGCTGCTCGATCTGGTGTTTTCCGTCGACAGCATCATCACCGCCGTCGGCATGACCGACCATCTGCCGATCATGATCATCGCCGTCGTCGTCGCCGTTACGCTGATGCTGATCGCAGCCGGCCCGCTCGCCCGCTTCATCGAGGCCAATCCGACCATCGTGATGCTGGCGCTCGCCTTCCTCCTGATGATCGGCATGACGCTGATAGCCGATGGCGCCGGTTTCCATGTGCCCAAGGGCTATATCTACGCAGCCATGGCGTTTTCGGGCCTTGTCGAGGTGCTCAACATGCTGGCGCGGCGCAAGCGGATAAGGGACAGAACCGCTCGCGATGATGCCGCGCCCGGCGCGCCGACGATGCACTGAACCTGCGCTTCAGGGCCGGTGGCTTGACGGAAAGGGTTGAATATGGCCTAAGGCTGGCCTGAACGGGCCGCCGTCCCCAGGGACCTGCCGTGGCCCAGCCTATTCAGCATTTTCTCAGGAAGCCGCCGGCCAGGCCGGCGCTACGGACAAAAACAATGAGCACAACCGGCCCGCGTCTGCGCATCGCACCTTCTCCGACCGGCGAGCCGCATGTCGGCACCGCCTATACAGCGCTGTTCAATTATCTCTATGCCAAGAAGATGGGCGGCACCTTCATTCTGCGCATCGAGGATACCGACGCCACGCGCTCGACGCCCGAATTCGAGAAGAACGTGCTCGACGCGCTGAAATGGTGCGGGCTGGAATGGGACGAGGGCCCGGATGTCGGCGGCCCTTACGGCCCCTATCGCCAGTCCGACCGCAAGGATCTCTACAAGCCTTACGTCGACCGTCTGGTCGCTGATGGCCATGCCTTCCACTGCTTCTGCACGCCCGAGCGGCTGGAGCGCATGCGCGCCGGCCAGCGCGCCGAGGGCAAGGCGCCGAAATATGACGGGCTCTGCATGCATCTGAAGGCCGAAGAGGTGAAAGCCCGCATCGAGGCCGGCGAGCCCAATGTCGTGCGCATGAAGATCCCGACGGAAGGCGCGTGCAAGTTTACTGACGGCGTCTATGGCGATGTCGAAATCCCGTGGGACGCGGTCGACATGCAGGTGTTGCTGAAGGCCGACGGCATGCCGACCTATCATATGGCCAACGTCGTCGACGACCACATGATGAAGATCACCCATGTGGCGCGCGGCGAGGAGTGGCTCGCCTCGGTGCCGAAGCACATCCTGCTCTACACCTATCTGGGTCTGGAGCCGCCGCAGTTCTTCCACCTGCCGCTGATGCGCAATCCCGACAAGTCGAAACTGTCGAAGCGCAAGAACCCGACCTCGATCTCCTACTACTCCGCGCTCGGCTATCTGCCGGAAGCGCTGATGAACTTCCTCGGCCTGTTCTTCATCCAGATCGCCGAGGGCGAAGAACTGATGGACATGTCGACGCTGATCGAAAAGTTCGATGCCGACAATCTCAACAAGTCGGGCGCGGTGTTCGACACCCAGAAGCTCGAATGGCTGAATGGCCGGTTCCTGCGCGAGACGCTGTCGGAAGAGGATTTCATCCTCCGCGTCGCCGCCTGGGCGTCCGAGAACGCGCGGCTCAAGGAAGGGTTGAAGCTCTCCCAGAGCCGGATCACCAAGCTCGGCGAATTGCCGGCGCTGATGGGCTTCCTGCTGCAGTCGGACATGGTGCCGCAGGCCGAAGCCTTCGCGAAAATCAAGAAGACCAATCCGGAAGAGATCCTGGAAATCCTCAAGGCCGTCCAGCCGGTGCTGGAAAAGCTGGTCGAGTGGAACGCCACGACGGTTGAAGACGCGCTGCGCCAGCTTGCCGAGGACATGGACAAAAAGCTGCGCACGGTCGTCGCGCCGCTGTTCGTCGCCATGTCCGGCTCGTCGCGCTCGCTGCCGCTGTTCGACAGTATGGCCATTCTCGGCCGCGCGGTCGTGCGCCAGCGGCTGAAGACGGCCGAGGGCGTCGTCGCCGGCATGGTCGTAGAAGAGGCAAAGAAGTAAGATGAACAAGAAGACCGAAGAACTCTCCTCCGACGCAACGGAAGTCCGCGCCCAGAAGCTTGAAATCCTGCGCGAAAAGGTCGGCGACGTCTATCCGGCGCATTTCCACCGCACGATGACCAATGCGGAACTGGCCGAAAAATATGCCGACCTGCCCGATGACGTCACCACCGAGGATGTCGTCACCGTCGCCGGCCGCGTCTATTCGATGCGCAATTCCGGCATGTTCGTCGATCTGCGCGATGCCTCCGGCAAGATCCAGATATTCTCGCACAAGGACACGACGCCGGAAGACGTGCGCGAACTGTGGTCGCTGGTCGATCTCGCCGATATCGTCGGCGTTACCGGCGTCGTGCGCCGCACCAAGCGCGGCGAGCTGACGATCAACGCCCAGGAACTCACCATCCTCACCAAGGCGCTGAAGCCGATGCCCGAAAAGTATCACGGGCTCGCCGATATCGAGACGCGCTATCGCCAGCGCTATCTCGACATCATGAGCAACGAGGATTCCAAGCTCCGCTTCATCCAGCGCTCCAAGGTGCTCTCCGGCGTCCGCCGCTTCCTCGAGGATGAGGGCTTCATGGAAGTCGAGACCCCGATGCTGCAGTCGATCTATGGCGGCGCGACGGCCGATCCGTTCAAGACGCATCACAATGCGCTCGACATGGACATGTATCTCCGGATCGCGCCGGAGCTTTACCTGAAGCGCATTCTGGTCTCGGGGCTGACCGACAAGGTGTTCGAGGTCAACCGCAACTTCCGCAACGAAGGCGTCTCCACCCGGCACAATCCCGAATTCACGATGATGGAGTGCTACTGGGCCTATGCCGACTACGAGGACATGATGGGCCTCGTGGAACGCATGTTCGAGACGCTGGCGCTCAAGCTGCACGGCCAGACCAAGCTGCCCTTCGGCGACATCGAACTCGACTTCAAGGGGCCGTTCAAGCGCGTGCCGATGCCCGATGCGGTCAAGGAGGCCACCGGCATCGATTTCCGCGCGATCGCGACCGACGAAGAGGCGCGCGCCGCCGCCAAGGCCGCCGGCTTCGAGATTGAGGACGACTGGACCTGGGGCGAATGCCTCGCCTTCATCTTCGAGGAAAAGGTCGAGGACACGCTGATCCAACCCGCCCATGTGACCCATTTCCCGAAGGACATCTCCCCCTTCGCCAAGGAAGTGCCCGGCGAGCCGCGCCTCGTCGAGCGTTTCGAGACCTATGTCAACGGCTGGGAACTCGGCAATGCGTTTTCCGAGCTCAACGACCCGGTCGAGCAGCGCCGCCGCATGGTGGAGCAGCTTGAGCAGTCTCACGCCCGCGGCGAGACTGAGAAGCGTCTGGACGAGGATTTCCTCAACGCCATGGACCACGGCATGCCGCCCGCCGGTGGGCTGGGCATCGGCATCGACCGCCTGATCATGCTCCTGACCAACGGCCCCTCGATCCGCGATGTCATCCTGTTCCCGGCCCGGCGTCACAAGGATTGAAACGCCTGACGCCGCCGGCTACGGTCGGCAGCTTTGATGGTTGAGAGTCCTTGCCACACCCACGAGTGTCATCCTCGGGCTTGACCCGAGGATCCAGGCGGGCCCACTCGGCGACAAAAAAACGTCAGAATTCGCTTGCCTGCTCAGTATGGATGCTCGGGTCAAGCCCGAGGATGACCCCTGTGGGAGAGGTTTACGGGAATTACAGGCTCTGAAGTCGCGGCTTCAGCCCGCCCGCGCGAAAAGCCTGCGGCTGAACATCAGCGGCACCAGCACGAGCCCCACGGCCGGAAACACCAGCCAGTTCATCATGCTCCAGCCATTGTCGATATGCACCAGCGCGCCGGCGAGGAAGGAGGCGGTGGCGGTGGAGCCGAAGACGAGGAAATCGTTGAGGCCCTGCACCTTGCCGCGCTCTTCCGGCGTGTGGCAATCGGTGATCATCGCGGTCGCGCCGATAAAGCCGAAATTCCAGCCGACGCCGAGCAGGATCAGCGCCAGCCAGAAATGCGTGAGCCCGAGCCCGGAAAGCGCGATCACCGAGCAGCCGGCAATCAGCGCCAGCCCCGTGGCGGCGATCGTTTCCTTGCCGAAGCGGGCAATCAGCCGGCCGGTGACGAAGCTCGGCCCGAACATCGCCAGCACATGCCACTGAATGCCGAGCGTCGCCTGGCCGACGGAATGGCCGCATGCGACCATGGCGAGCGGCGTCGCCGTCATGATGAAGGCCATGAGTGCGTATGAAACGACGCCGGTGGCGGCCGCCATGATGAAACGGGGCGAGCGGGCGATCTCGGACAGCGGCCGTCCGCCGGAAATGGTGACTGCCACGGGGCGCGGTATCTTCAGCCGCGAAACCAGCAGCAGGGTGATGAGCGCCAGCACGGACAGCCCGATGAAGCTTGCGACATAGGGGTGGCCGGGCACGGCATCGACCGTCCAGATCGCCACCTGCGGGCCGATGATGGCGGCGGCCAGCCCGCCGATCATGACCCGCGAGATCGCCTTGGCCTTCATGTCGCCCTCGGCGGTGTCGGCGGCGGCGAAACGGAAGCTCTGGATATAGGAGCCGTAAAGCCCGACGGTCATGATCGCCAGGCAGAACAGCACAAACAGGCCGGCGGTGATGGCGGTTGCGGCAAGAAGCCCGCCGCAGATGCCGATCATGGCGCCGAAGATATAGCCCTCGCGCCGGCCGAAACGGCGCATGATCCATGCCGCCGGCAGCGTGCCGATGGCCACGCCCACATTGTAGAGGCTGACCGGAAAGGTCGCCAGCGAAGGATCAGGCGCCAGCACCGTGCCGATAATGCCGCCGAGCGAGATCACGATCGGCGGCGCTGCGCCACCGACGGCCTGGGCCATGGTCAGGATATTGATGTTGCGGAAAGCGGTGCTGTCGGTCATGGGCATCTCCGGCCTCGTTATGCGCCGCTCTGGACAAGCGGAATGGCCGGTTCGTGCCTAGCGCATAAGCGCGAAAATCGGAACTGGTTTTCGCGTTTTAGATAGGAGCGTGGCCATCAGTGAATGAAATTGGCGATGGCATAGCCCTGTTTTTCAAGGCCCGCCCGCACGGAAGCCGCGATCGGAACCGCGTCGGCGGTATCGCCATGCACGCAGATGGAATCGATCGCGGTGGGAATGCGTTTGCCGGAAAGAGTAATGATCGCGCCTTCGCGCACCATCTCGCCGACGCGGCGCGCGGCTTCTGCCGGGTCGTGGATCACCGCGCCCTGAAGGCTGCGCGGCACCAGCAGGCCGTCATCGCCATAAGCGCGGTCGGCGAAAATTTCAGATACCACCGTCAGCCCCATTTCCGTGGCGATCTGGTGTTGTTCGCCATGGGCGATCGCCAGACAGATCAGCGCGGGATCGACGGCCTTGATGGCGTTGCAGACGGCGCGGGCGACCTCGCCGTCCTCTTGCGCGAGATTGCCGAGCGCGCCATGGGCCTTCACATGGGTGATCGGATGGCCGACATATTGCGCCATCGCCTGCGCCGCGCCAATCTGATAGGCGACCAGCCGCTCGATCTCGGTCGCGGAATAGGGGATGCGCCTGCGTCCGAAGCCCATGAGATCGGCAAAGCCCGGATGGGCGCCGACGGCGACGTTGCGGTCGCGCGCCAGCACGAAGGTTTTTGCCATCGTATCGGGATCGCCGGCATGGAAGCCGCAGGCGACATTGGCCGAGGAAACGATCTTCAGCATCTCGGCATCGTCACCCTTGTCCCATGCGCCAAAGCTCTCGCCCATGTCGCAGTTGATGTCGATGCGTGGTGCTGTCATGTGGTTATCTCCCGGCCGGTTGATGTGAACTATTTAGGCCGCTCATCGCGGTGAGACAACGGCCTACCGTCAAACCGCCCGAATTTCGCGGCAAGGGCTGGTGGCCGGCCGAGGCTTCCAATTTTTGCGCGGAGGCATTATGCCCTCAACGAGAGCGCCCTGGAGATATGCGATGAACAGCCTGACGATCCGCCGCCCCGATGACTGGCACCTGCATTTGCGCGACGGCGCGATGATGGAGGGCGTGATCGGCGATACCGCGCGCCATTTCGCCCGCGCGATCATCATGCCCAACCTTGTGCCACCTGTCGTGACGGCCCTTGACGCAGAAGCCTATCGAAACCGCATCCGCGAAGCCGTTCCGGCCGGCATGTCCTTCACCCCGCTGATGACGCTGTACCTGACCGAGACCACCGAGCCCGCCGATGTCGCAGCGGCCTTCAGCGAGGGCCTGATCAAGGCGGTCAAGCTTTATCCGGCGGGCGCCACCACCAATTCCGCCAGCGGCGTGCGCAATATCGACAACGCCATGCCGGTGCTGGAAAAGATGGCCGAGATCGGTCTCAATCTCTGTGTCCATGGCGAGGTCACCGACAAGGATGTCGACATTTTCGATCGCGAGGCCGTGTTCATCGAAACCGTGCTGGACAAGATCAGGTGGCGGTTGCCTGAGCTGAAGATCACCATGGAGCACGTCACGACCAGGGACGGGGTCGATTACATCAAGGACGCGCGCAAGAACCTCGCCGGCTCGCTGACCACCCATCATCTGATCATCAACCGCAATGATATTCTGGTCGGCGGCATCCACCCGCATTACTACTGCCTCCCTGTCGCCAAGCGCGAGGAGCACAGGAAGGCGCTGGTGGCGGCCGCGACCTCGGGCGACAAACGCTTCTTCCTCGGCACGGATTCCGCCCCCCATGTCGATCCGGCCAAGGAATGTGGCTGCGGCTGCGCCGGCATCTACACCGCGCTCAACACGATGAGCTGCCTCGCTCATGTGTTCGAAAACGAGGACGCGCTCGACAAGCTCGAAGCCTTCGCCTCGCTCAACGGTCCGGCCTGGTATAGGCTGAAGCCAAACGAGGAGACGATCACGTTGATGAAGCGCGACGAGCCCGTGAAATACCCGGAAAAGCGGGAGACCGGGGCTGGCCCGGTCACCGTCTTCGATCCGAAATTCCCGCTCTACTGGGATGTGGAGACCGCCTGACGCGCGCGGCGTCCGGCCACCAGCATGGTCCGCAGAAAACTCACGATGAAGGCGAGCGTCATCACCAGCACGATGGTGGGGGCAGGGGCGCTGTCGATGTAGAAGCTGGCATAGATGCCGACAAGCGTCGAGCCCGTCGCCACGGCAAGCGCCACCAGCAGCATTGTCGAAAATTGCCGCGTCCACAGGAACGCGATCGCCCCCGGCGCGACCAGCAGCGCGACCGACAGGATGATGCCGACCGCCTTCAGCGCTGCAACCACCGTCAGCGACAACACGATCAGCAGGCCGTAATGCAGCATCTTCGTGGGTAGGCCGATGGCGCGGGCATGCTGCTCGTCGAAGGCATGGACCAGCAGATCCTTGCGCTTCAGCACCAGAAACGCGGTTGCCGCAAGCGCGATCAGCCCGGCCTCGATCAGGTCGCGTCCGTTGATCCCCAGCATGTCGCCGAACAGGATGTGGTCGAGATGGACGGCGGAATGGACCTTCACGTAAAGCACGAGGCCGAGCCCGAACATGCCGGAGAACACGATGCCGAGCACCGTATCCTCCTTCACCCGGCTGTTTTCCGCAAGGAAACCGGTGGAAAGCGCGCACACCATGCCGGCGACGAAGGCGCCGAGGCCGAGCGGCAGGCCGATCATATAGGCCAGCACCACGCCTGGCAGCACCGCATGGGAAACCGCATCGCCCATCAGCGACCAGCCCTTCAGCACCAGAAGGCAGGAGAGCAGCGCCATCGGCACGGAAACCATGAGCGTGATCGCGAACGCCTTCAGCATGAAATCGAGCTGGAAGGGAAATGTGGCCATCATCCAGAAATCGCTCATGGCCTGGACTCCTGAAGCGCGAGGCGTGCCCGGCGTTTGGCCGCAAGCAGCCCGTGTTTGGGCGCAAACGCGAAGGCGATCAGGAACAGCGCCGTCTGCATGACGATGATCACGCCGCCGGTGGCGCCGTCTAGGAAATAGGAGATATAGGCGCCGAGCGCCGAGGTGACCGCGCCGATCAGGGCGGCAAGCGCGATCAGGCGCGGGAAGCGGTCGGTCAGAAGATAGGCGGTCGCGCCCGGTGTGACCACCAGCGCGATCACCAGAAACGCGCCGACCGTCTGCAGCGCAGCCACGGTGGAGGCTGCGAGCAGCGTGAAGAACAGCACCTTCATCGCATTCGGGTTGATGCCGATCGAATGAGCATGGTTCTCATCGAAGAACACCACCATCAGGTCCTTCCATTTGATTGCCAGCACGACCAGCGTCACGCCGCCAATTATGGCGAGCTGGATGGTGTCGGAACGCGTGATCGCCAGCACATTGCCCATGATGATGGTCTGGATGTCGATCGGAACCGGCGAGATCGAGACCATGAACAGGCCGAGACCGAAAAAGCCGGTGAAGATCAGGCCGATGATCGCGTCTTCCTTCAGCCTGGTCTTGTTGTTGAAGAACAGCATCGCGCCCGCGGCAAGGCCGCCGGCGGCAAAGGCGCCGAGCGAGAACGGCAGGCCAAGCATATATGCGCCGGCGACGCCCGGCACGATCGAATGGGAGAGCGCGTCGCCGATCAGCGACCAGCCCTTCAGCATCAGATAGGCGGAGAGAAAGCCGCAGACGCAGCCCACCAGCGCGCTGACCCAGATCGCGTTCACCATGTAGCCATAGGCAAGCGGTTCGATCAGCCGGTCAAGCATCGCCGCCTCTTCCCCGGCTTGCCGTCGGCGTGGTATCCGTGCCGCGTTCGCCGTAGATCACGAATGGCCGCTCGTCATCGGTGATTACCTTCAGCCGCCGGGTGTCCTCGTCGTCGTGCAGGGCAGGGCCTTCAAGCACGAAATGGCGCAGCACGCCGCCGAAGGCCTTTTCCAGATTGGCCTGGGTGAAGGTGGTTTCCGTCGGGCCATAGGCCAGCACCGTGCCCTTGACGAACACCGCCCGGTCGCAGAATTCGGGCACCGAGCCGAGATTGTGGGTCGAGACCAGCATGATCCGGCCCTCGTCGCGCAGTTCGCCGAGAAGGGCGATGATCTGCTCCTCGGTCTTCACGTCGACGCCGGTGAAGGGTTCGTCGAGCAGGATGACCTGCCCTTCCTGGGCCAGCGCGCGGGCCAGAAACACGCGCTTGCGCTGGCCGCCGGAAAGCTCGCCGATCTGGCGTTTGGAAAAGGCGGTCATATTGACCCGTTCGAGGGCGGCGGCGACCATCTCGTGGTCGGCGCGGGAGGGGCGGCGCATGAAGCCCATATGGCCGTAGCGCCCCATCATCACCACGTCTTCGACCAGCACCGGAAAGTTCCAGTCGACTTCCTCGGCCTGTGGAACATAGGCAACGAGGTTCTGTTTCAGCGCCGCGCGCGCCGGCTGGCCGAGAATTTCGACCGTGCCGCGGGCGAGCGGCACGAAGCCCATGATCGCCTTGAACAGCGTCGATTTACCCGCGCCGTTGACGCCGACCAGCGCCGTGATCGTGCCGCGCGGGATCTCGAAACTGGCATTGGCAAGCGCCGTGTGGCCATTGCGGTAGGTGACGGTTGCCCCCTGCACCGCGAGGCCGGGCTCTGCTTTTGTCATTCGGTGAGGCCTTTCGCCACGGTTTCGGTGGTGACCGACAAGAGGTCGAGATAGGTGGGCACCGGGCCGTCCGGCTCGCTCAGGCTGTCGACATAGAGCACGCCGCCATAGTCCGCCCCGGTCTCGCGGGCGATCTGGCGGGCGGGTTTGTCGGAAACCGTGCTTTCGGAAAAGATCACGTGGATATCGTTCTCCTTCATGGTGTCGATCACGTGCCGGATCTGCTGCGGCGTGCCCTGCTGGTCGGCGTTGACCGGCCAGAGATAGAGTTCCTTCAGATCAAGGTCGCGGGCAAGATAGGAAAACGCGCCTTCGCTCGTCACCAGCCAGCGTTTTTCCGCCGGCACGTCGGCCAGCATGGCGCGCATCGGCTGAAGCCGGGCGGCGATTTCATCGGCATAGGCGCGGGCGTTTTCCGTATAGGCCTCGGCATTGTCAGGGTCGATCTCGATCAGCGCATCACGGATATTCATAACATAGATTTCGGCGCTGTCGGGCGACATCCAGGCATGGGGGTTGGGCTTGCCGTCATATTCGCCGCCGGCAATATCGATGGGCTCGATGCCCTCGGAGACCACGACATTGGGCACATCGCCCAGATTCTGCAGGAACTTCTCGAACCAGCGCTCGAGGTTGAGCCCGTTGGAAAGGATGATGTCGCCATCGCGGGCATTCAATATGTCGCGCGGGGTCGGGGCATAGCCGTGGATTTCAGCGCCCGGCTTGGTGATCGAAACCACCTCGGCATGCTCGCCCGCGACGTTTTCCGCCATGTCGGCGATCACGGTGAAGGTGGTGACCACTTTCGGCTTGTCGGCGGCAAGCGCGGAGGTTCCGATCATGGCGATCGCCGCCACGGCTACGGTTCTGGCAAGGCTCATCTTTTTCCCTTTAATGCAGTTAAGAATTATTTGCAACTAATATGGCAATGTTCGGCATGCCTGTCAAACGCTATTGCGAATCATTCGCAAAAAGATTCATTCACCAGACTGCTGACAAAGCACCAGCATTGACCATCATGTGTCATCCGCACCTCGTGCTTGGGTCATGCTCGGACTTGATCCGAGCATCCAGGCGGCTTAAGCCTCTGAATTTGCAAATATTTACAGCGATCCCGCGCCGGGCGGTCTGGATCCTCGGGTCAAGCCCGAGGATGACCCGGAATGTGGGAGACGTTTGCGAGCAAATTGATTCACTCGGCTGTGCCAAGTGTGCCCAGCCGCCAGAACACGGCCGTCGGCGCGTTGCCTGCAGATCGCTGCAAACGGCGCGGCTTTCCGCGATTGCACCGCATCTTGACGCGGCCGGGTTTTCTACCCCAAATGCACGCGGCATGAATTGGGAGGATTTGGAATGCCTGCGGTCGACTTGCTGCGTGCACGGTTTCTTGAACATTTCGACGGCGAGCCGCAGTTTTTCCGCGCGCCGGGGCGGGTCAATCTGATTGGCGAGCATACCGATTACAATGACGGCTTCGTGATGCCGGCGGCGCTTGAATTTGAGGCGCAGGCCGCGGCGGCCGCCCGGCCCGACCGGGTGATCCGCATTCACTCCCTCAACAACGGCAAGACCGCAGAAGTCGATCTCGACGGCGCGAAACCCGAACCGCGCGGCGACTGGACCGATTATGCCTTCGGCGTTGCGGTCATGCTGGAAGCGGCGGGAAACAGGCTCTCCGGCGCCGATATCCTGGTTTCTTCCACGGTGCCGGTCGGCGCGGGGCTCTCGTCCTCGGCGGCGCTCGAAGTGGTGGTCGGCTACGCCCTGCTTTCGCTTGCGGGTCGTGAGGTCGACACGGTCGAGCTTGCGAAGCTGTGCCAGAAGGCGGAAAACGAATTCGTCGGCATGCGCTGCGGCATCATGGATCAGTTCATCTCCTGCAATGGCGTGGTCGATCACGCGCTGATGATCGATTGCCGCTCGCTTGCAAGCCGGCCCGTTCCGATCGATCAGAGGGCGCGGATCGTGGTCGCCAATTCCATGGTTCACCACGCGCTGGCCGATGGCGAGTACAACAAGCGCCGCCAGTCCTGCGAGGAGGGGGTAAGGCTGCTCCGACCGGCGCTGGGCGAAATCCGGGCGCTGAGGGACGTCAGCTTCGAGGACCTCGAGGAGAACCGCGATTTCCTGCCGGACCTCACCTATCGCCGCTGCCGCCATATCGTCACCGAGAACGAGCGCGTGCTGCAGGCGGCCGAAGCCTTGCAGAATGCCGATCTCGACACGTTCGGACGGCTGATGAATGCCTCGCATGTCTCCATGCGCGACGATTACGAAATCTCCTGCGCGGAGGTCGATAGCCTCGTCGATATCGCCCAGGCGCAAAAGGGCGTCTTTGGCGCGCGCATGACCGGCGGCGGTTTCGGCGGCTCGGTGGTGGCGCTGGTGGAAAGCGGCGCGGTGGAGAGCTTCATCGCCAATGTCCGCGCCGCCTATCAGGATGCCACCGGGCACATATCGGAAATCTTTGCCTGTGCGCCGAAAAATGGCGTCGGGCCCCTTACGGATTGAGCGAAGACATGAACACATTCACCGATCATCCGCACCGTCGCTACAATCCGCTTGCCGGCGAATGGGTGCTGGTATCGCCACATCGCTCCAAGCGCCCCTGGCAGGGGCAGGTGGAGGACGCGGAGGTGCCGGACATGCCGGCCCATGATCCGGATTGCTATCTCTGTGCCGGCAATACCCGCATCAACGGCGCGAAAAACCCCGACTACACGCACACCTACGTGTTCGACAACGATTTCGCCGCGCTGACAGAAGATGCGCCCGCCGAGAGCTTCCGCGACGGGCTGTTGATGGCGGAGGGCGAGAGCGGCATCTGCCGTGTGATCTGCTTTTCGCCCCGCCACGACCTGACGCTTGCCCGTATGGCGGTCGATGATATCGCAAGGGTGGTCGATGCCTGGGTCGAGCAATATCTTGAACTCGGCGCGCGGCCGGATATCGGCTATGTCCAGATTTTCGAGAACCGGGGCGCGATGATGGGCTGTTCCAACCCCCACCCGCACGGCCAGATCTGGGCAAGCCGCAACCTGCCGAACGCCGCCGCGAAAGAGACCGAAACCCAGCACGCCTACTACGATCAGCACGGCACGCCGCTGTTGATGGCCTATCTCGATCAGGAACGCGGGCTCGGTGAGCGCATCCTGTTTGAAAATGACGGCTTCGTCGTGCTGGTGCCCTATTGGGCGGTCTGGCCGTTCGAGACCATGGTGCTGCCGAAGCGCCATATCCGCTCGATGGAGGAGATGGAGGCCGACGAGCGGGTGCAGCTTGCCGAGGCGCTGTCCAAGGTCACGATCCGCTACGACAATCTGTTCGCCACCTCGTTTCCCTATTCGATGGGCTTTCACCAGCGCCCGACCGATGGCGAAGCCCATGACGAATGGGTGATGCACGCCCATTTCTATCCGCCGCTGCTGCGTTCGGCGACGGTGAAGAAATTCATGGTCGGCTTCGAATTGCTTGGCACGCCGCAGCGCGACCTGACCCCGGAACAGGCGGCCGACCGCTTGCGCGGCCTGTCCGATACCCATTATCTCGCTGGCTGAGCCACGCATGAAGAAACCTGCCGGAGCATCGGCGGGCAAGGGAGAACAAAATGACCATTCTCGTTACCGGCGGCGCCGGTTATGTCGGATCCCACATGGCCTATGCGCTGGTCGATCGCGGCGAAAAGGTGGTGGTGCTGGACGATCTGTCCACCGGCCACGGCGAACTGGTGCCGGAGGCGGCAAAGCTGGTCAAGGGCGATATCGCCGACGCCAAACTGGTCAGCCGGCTGATCGCCGATGAGGGCATCAATGCGATCGCCCATTTCGCCGGCTCGATCGTGGTTTCGGATTCGGTCGCCGACCCGCTGACCTATTACGAAAACAACACCGTCAAGTCGCGCGCGCTGATCGAAACCGCGGTCGCCGCCAAGGTCGAGGCGTTTCTGTTTTCCTCGACCGCCGCCGTTTACGGCGAGCCGGGCGCGGACCTTCTGGACGAGGAGCAGAACCTGCAGCCGGTTTCGCCCTATGGCTGGTCGAAGCTGATGACCGAGGTGATGCTGCGCGACAGCGCCGCAGCCTACGGCCTCAAATATGCGGCGCTGCGCTATTTCAACGTCGCCGGCGCCGATCCCGCAGGTCGCACCGGCGAGACCCGCGAACACGCCACCCATCTGATCGAGATCGCCGCCCAGGCCGCGACCGGCCGGCGCAACCGCATGGAGGTGTTCGGCACGGACTACCCGACGCCGGACGGCACCTGCCTGCGCGATTACATCCACGTCACCGACCTGATCGACGCCCATGTCAAGGCGCTGATGCATCTGCTGAACGGCGGCGAGAACTTCGTCGCCAATTGCGGCTATGGCCACGGCTTCTCGGTGCTGCAGGTGGTCGACGCGATCAAGCGGGTCTCCGGCGTCGACTTCCGCGTGGACATGTCCGACCGCCGCCCCGGCGACCCGCCGGCGCTGGTCGCCGACAGCGCGCGGGTGCGCGAAATCCTCGGCTGGGAGCCGCAATATGACGATCTCGACACGATCGTGAAACACGCGCTGGCGTGGGAGGATCAACTGGTGAAGGGCCGGGTGAAGCTGTAGGAGCGAGGAAGGCTCGGTAGCGATCTCGCGCACGGTTCGCGGGCGCCTCCACCCTGTCAGGCGTCATTCTCGGTCCTGTTGTAAAGCCCGGAGACATGGCTGACAGATGTTCGGAGACATGGCTGACAGTCATTTGCCATTTCTGAGGTCGATGAGAGCAACCTGGTTTGCTGCGAAGAACATGCGGTATTGGCCGTCGGTCTCCAAGGGTCTGATGGCGAGTGCCTCGCCCTGAAAGGCCTTCGGCACACGCCATGCCTTGCCGTTGAATGCGACATAGGTCTTTGTGCTGCTGACGCGCCTGACGATCTTGCCCGGATCGTAAACAGGCTCCGGAGCAGTGGCGGGAAAGCTGCGCGCCCTCAAGCGCACAAAGCCGGCAAAACTCCAACCGTTGATCCACCACAGACCTCGTCTCCCACCCCATCCAAACCTCCCGGATTGCTATCCGGGACGTGTCAGGCATGTCTCCGAACATCTGTCAGGTATGGATCAAGGCCGCACAACAAGCCCGAGCATGATGGAGGAGAGTGGGGCGAGCTTTGTCAGCAGTCCGGCCCCTCCGAGGCATCGCTTCGGAGGGTTTTTGTTTGTCGGGCGTCTTGAGGCCTACTTGTCTGTGCCTAGTTCGGTTGCGGTCTCGTAGCCTTCCATCTCGATCGTCTTGATGTCGGCGGCGTCGAGGTCCTGCGCCTTCAGGTCGACAAAGCGGATGCTGCTGTTGTCGTAGGTGCGGAGATAGAAGCGCTGCTTCTCCAGGTCGTTGGCCGTCGTCCACTGCGTGTAATCCTGATGCACCTGGCCATCGGCATCGGTTTCGCGGATCGCACCCTTCGGAATATCGAAATTGTTCAGGATATGGAACGCCTGGAAGACATCGTCTTCACTGGTCGCGCCCTGGTCCACGCCGGTCTGGAACAGCGCCGCGCGCACGAAACGCGAGGGTGAGGTGAAGTCGCCCGGCACGCCCAGCATGCCCGTGCCTTCTCCGAAGCCGGTGATCTTGACGTTGCCGAACTGCTTGGGCGGAACGTTGTCATAGCTCAGATTGACGTAGTTCTTCAGATTGGTCATGTGCCAGTCGAAGGGCGGGTTGTTGGTGATCACGCCAACTTCGTTGTCATGGATGTTCAACTTGCCGTCGACATATTCAACGACGATGGTGTTGCCGGCGGCGTCGGTGATGACATAGTGCAGCGGCAGCACGATGCCGAAATGCGCGAAGGTGACCGGCGCGACCGTGATATCGGAAAGCGCTGCCTTGGCCTCCTCGACCGTCGCGAAATTGTCGAGAATGTAGGAGCCGAGCTGCCAGGGGGCCAGCGTGCTGTTCTGCGCATCGGCGGTATAGGGCTGGTAGCCGGCCGACTGGCTGAAATAGAATATCCCGATCGAAAGGCCCTTTTCGTTGAGGCCGTCGATGATCACCGGCATGTCGACGCCGTTGGTGCCCACACTTGCGTATTTTGAGGTCCAGGTCAGACCCGGCTTGCCATCCGGGGTTTCGCCGACGCGTTCGAAATTGCGCGGCGAGACGATCACGTTGGACTGAAGGTCGACGCCGAATTCCATCGTCCGCGCGCGCACGACCGAGCCGTCCTTGGCCGTCAGCGTGATGCCGGTGCAGGCGTCGGCCGTTGAGGCAAGCAGCATTGTGGATGCCAGAGCGCCCGCCGTAAATCGGATGCACTTCGAAATTTTCGTTCTGAACATGGTCTTCTCCGGTGTTTCGGTGTCGGCCCTGTGTGTCTCCGGGTTCGGTTTCACAGGCGTTCTGGCGCGCAATGGCCGATGTAGCCGGGCTAGCAGATACGGGTTTGCGCGTCTGCACACGTTAACGGAGAGCAGCGGACCGCTGGCGCAATTCTCAAGGAATTATGCAATATAAACAATCGCCTGAGGGCTGGATGACGGCGCGGCTGGTCGCTGGAGGCACCAAAAAAAGTCTGACGCCTTTGAACGCGCGCATGGCCACTGCCACACGCGCGCTGATTTTATCGCACCAGCAGAACCGGGATCTTGCAGGCGCGCAGCACCGCCGTCGTGGTCGAGCCGATCACCAGCGTGCGGATGCGTGAATGGCCATAAGCGCCCATCACCAGAAGATCGGTCTTTTCCTCCGCCGCGACTTCCTCGATCACCGTTTCGGGGTGGCCGGGCCGGATGACGAGCCGGGCGGCGACATTGGCGGCCTCGAGCCGCTTGACGGCGTCCGCCGCCTTTTGCGCCAGTGCGTCGCTCTCCTTGCAGACCGCAAGCAGCGTCACGTTGGTCTTTTCCAGGATCGGGCTTGAGGTTACCCGCTCCACCGCCTTGTCGGCGCTCGCGCCGCCATCATAGGCGATCAGCACCTTGTGGATCGGTTTGAACGCGCGGGCGGCAACGAAGACCGGACGCCTGGCGGTGCGTACCGCCCGCTCCAGGTTGGAGCCGAGGTGGCCGGAGGCGAAGTCCGCGCCTTCGCCGCGCTTGCCGATCACGATCAGCCGCGAATCCGCGCCGACGTCCTCGATTGCCTCGACGAAATCGCCATTGCGCATCTTGGTGGTGACGGCGGTGACGCCTTCCACCGAAAGCCGCTCGACGGCGGCTTCCAGCAGCAGCCGGCCGCGCTGTTGCGCAAGCTTGGCGTTCTGCGCATCCGCCTCGGCAAGCTCCTCCAGCAGCGCCGAACGCGCGCCAAGGCCGATGGAGCCGGAGAGGTTGGTATGCGCCTGGCCACTGCGCTCCAGCACATGCACCAGCTCGACGGAGATGCCCAGTTGCCCGGCAATCCATGCGGCATGGTCGCACACGCTTTCGGCATAATTCGAGGCATCGATGAAAGCTGTCAGCTTTTCCATTTCCATATCCTCCTCTAGTGGCTCTGTTGCTTCATGTATTCTTCGAGCGCGTCCGGCTTGTCGTGAACGGCAAGACGGTCGACGATGGTGGCGCTCGCCTCGTTGAGGCCGATAACCTCCACATCCGCGCCCTCGCGGCGGAATTTCATCACAACCATGTCCAGCGCCGCAACACTTGAAATATCCCAGATATGGGCGCGGGTGAGGTCGATGACCACTTTCTCAAGCACTTCGCGGAAATCGAAGGCGGCGTTGAAATCCTCCACCGAGGCGAAGAACAACTGTCCCTCGACATGATAGGTGCGGGTCTTGCCGTCCTCGGAAAGCTCCGAACGCACGCCGAAGAACTGCGCGATCTTCCAGGCAAAGAAGATGCCGGAGAGCAGCACGCCGACAAGCACGCCGATGGCGAGGTTATGGGTGGCGACCACCACCGCGACCACCGCGACCATGACGATTGAGGAGGAACGCGGATGATCCTTGAGGTTCTTGATCGACGACCACGAGAAAGTGCCGATCGAGACCATGATCATGACGGCGACCAGCGCCGGCATCGGGATCTGGCGCACCCACTGGTCGAGCACGACCACCAGGATCAGCAGCACCACGCCGGCAACGAAGGTGGAAAGCCGGCCGCGACCGCCGGATTTGATGTTGATCATCGACTGGCCGATCATGGCACAGCCGGCCATGCCGCCGATGAAGCCGGTGCAGAAATTGGCGATACCCTGGCCGGCGCATTCCTGGTTGCGGTTGGAGCGCGTGTCGGTCAGGTCGTCGATCAACTGCGCGGTCATCAGGCTTTCAAGCAGGCCGACCACGGCGACGGCGAGCGAATAGGGCAGGATGATCAGCAGCGTTTCAAGCGTCAGCGGCACCATCGGCAGATGGAAGAACGGGAAGCTTTCCGGCAACTCGCCCATATCGCCGACATTGCGGACATCGAGGCCGAAGGCCACGGCGACGATGGTGATCAGCACGATCGCGACCAGCGGCGATGGGACGGCCTTGGTGAAGCGCGGCAGGAGATAGATGATCGCCAGCGCGCCTGCCACCAGAACATAGGTCATCGGCGTGACGTCGATCAGCTCCGGCAACTGCGCCATGAAGATCAGGATCGCCAGCGCGTTGACGAAGCCGGTCATCACCGAGCGCGAGACAAAGCGCATCAGCGCGCCGAGTTTCAGCACCCCGAAGATCACCTGAATGACGCCGGCCAGCACGGTCGCGGCCAGCAGATATTCCAGTCCGTGGCCGGCGACCAGCGGCGTCATCAACACGGCGGTGGCTGCCGTTGCCGCCGAGATCATGCCCGGACGACCGCCGACGAAGGCGATGATCACCGAAATGGAGAACGAGGCGAACAGGCCGACCTTGGGATCGACGCCGGCGATGATGGAAAAGGCGATGGCTTCCGGAATAAGCGCCATCGCCACGACGAGGCCGGAGAGAATATCGGCACGCGGCGTGCCGAACCACTCGCGGCGGTACGTGGAAAGTGAAAATGACATGTATGGTCCCTGAAAATCTGTTTGCGGCGGGCAGCGCCCGGCCTTGGGAGGAAACAGGTTTCAATGGTTGTCCGGCGGATCGGCGGCCGGAAGAGCCACCCGGATTTTCACCGGGTCCGGGGTTCAATGCGGTTTCAATAGCGGGGAGCCGGGCCGGGGGCAAGGTTGGGTCGGGCAAAATGTGGCGGAAAAAAGTACGGTTACTTCGACAGCAGCGCTTCCAACACTTCAATAACAAGCTGCTTATCTGAACGTGTTAGCGACCTGACGGATTGAGCAAACGTGAACATCTCATGGATGATATCATCCGGCATTTCACCAAGAACTTCCGCTTGAAACAATTCTAGTCTCTCAGTGTTGTATCGCGCGACGCTGGTGAAGCTGATCGCTGTTTTCCCCGTTCTCGACGGAGGCAAAAATGGAATGCGGTTACAATCGACAGAGAGCGTATCGCGGTAGTCAGGATCGGAGTTGAGATAAAGAAATTTCCCCGCCGTCTCGCTTTCGGGAATGCAAACGCAAAAGTGGTATTTATTATACCCGGCGACAGGCGCGTAGATTTTCACTACATCGCCCGCTTTCATCAATTATGCGTTTTCCGCAATGAATTTCACTTCCATTGCCTTTTCGATATCCGGCACATCAAAGAGCATCATATAGCTCATATCGAATGCCTTCTGGTTTCCATCATCCTCCCAGGCATCAATGTAAGCCGGGTCCTCGTGCGTGAGCTTTCTGATCTGACTGAATCCCAGAGACTTCACTGTGATGAAAGCCTCCTCAAGCGCTTCAAAGTCGCTTTGTGACAGGATGTCCGGGTCTGCTTCGCGCTTGGCAGAGAAGTAATTCCACACCTTGGTCCCCACTTGCTCCCTTGACCAGGGAAGGTCCTCGGCGGCGGGATCCTTCTTCAGCAAATCGTAGACATGAGAGGGAACCGGGCCGTGCTCCATGGCCACATACTTGTCAAACGTTATAGGCCGGCCGTACTCGTTGAGATGGCGCCTGTCCGCAAGGAACACAGATTTGACGATGTCATATTGGGAAGCGCTTTTCGACAGTCGGTCGGCTTCGCAGACGAGGTAGACAACGGACTCAAGGATTTTGGGTCGGTTGGCCTTAAGTTCAATGATGGGGGCTTTCGTGCGCATTATATCGCCTCTCAAGCAATGATCGCGATCTTGCGCCAATCTCTTGGCACTAAAACCAATGCGCAATCTAGATAGCATAAGTCTCCGATTTTTCAATCAGCAGATCGCTGGAACCAAAGGCCCTGCCTCCCCGTTGCAATCGCGTAGAGAGTATTTGTATCCGGAGCGTGGAACATGGCCTCGAGAGCGATTTGGAAAGGGCAGATGCGGTTGTCGCTGGTGTCGATTGCCGTGGAACTTCATTCGGCCACCAGCCGGGCGTCCAATATATCCTTTCGCCAGATTCACCGGCCGACGGGCAAAAGGGTGCGCTATGAAAAGGTGGTCGAGGGGGTTGGTCCGGTCGATGCCGACGAGATCGTCAAGGGTTACGAGCAGAATGACGAGTATATCCTGATCGACCCGGAAGAGATCGACGCGATCAAGCTGGAGACCAAGAAGACCTTCGAGCTGGTGCAGTTTGTCGGCTCCTGCGAAATCCCGCCGATCTATTACGACAAACCCTATTATATCGTGCCCGCCGATGATCTGGCCGAGGATGCCTACCGGGTGATCCGCGATGCGCTGAGGCGCTCGGAGAAGACCGCGCTTGGCCAGCTCACCATGCGCGGCAAGGAATATCTCGCCGCCGTGCGCCCCTGCGGCGATGGCTTGCTGCTGGAGACGCTGCATTACGCCGACGAGATCCGCAATGCCGATCCGCTGTTCTCCTCGATCGAGGACGAGGCGAGCGACGACGAATTGCTTGATGTCGCCACCTCGCTGATCGAGCGCAAGAGCGCGCCGTTCAAGGCGGAGAACTATCACGACCACTATCGCGAGGCGCTGACGGAGCTGTTGAAGGCCAAGCAGAAGAACCGCAAGACCCCGCGCGCCAGCGCCGACGAGAAGGACCGCGCCTCCGGCACCAGCGACAATGTGGTGGACCTGATGAGCGCGCTGAAGAAGAGCCTGGACGGCGCAAAATCCGGCAAGCCGTCCTCGTCCGCCAAGCGCGGTACGGCGGCGAAGAAATCCTCCGGAACCAAAACCACGTCAAAATCCTCAGGCCGCAAGAAGGCATCGTGATATGGCCGCTCCCGACAAGCTTGCCGAATATGAAACCCGCCGCGACTTTGAAAAGACGAAGGAGCCCAAGCGCGGACGCGCCCGCAAGAGCCGCGCGGGCGCGCTCAAATTCGTGGTGCAGAAGCACGACGCCCGAAGGCTGCATTTCGATTTCCGGCTGGAATGGGACGGCGTGTTATTAAGCTGGGCGGTCACCCGGGGCCCGAGCGATGACCCCGGCGAAAAGCGGCTGGCTGTGCGCACCGAGGACCATCCGCTGGACTATGCCGATTTCGAGGGCACCATTCCCAAGGGGCAATATGGCGGCGGCACGGTGATGCTGTGGGACGCCGGAAGCTGGGAGCCGCTGCACGACCCGGAGGAGGGGCTGAAAGAAGGCAAGTTGCATTTCCGCCTGAAGGGCGAGCGCATGCAGGGCGGCTGGGCGCTGGTGAGGATGCGCGGCCGGCGCGGCGAGAAGCGCGAGAACTGGCTCTTGATCAAGGAGCGCGACGACAAGGCCGGCGAGGACCCCGACCGGCTGACGAAAGACTTCGAGGACAGCGTCACCACCGGCCGCTCCTTCAGCGAGATCGAAGCCGGGCACGATGTGTGGAAACGCCGCACCAAAAAGCCCACTGACAAGCAGCAGCCACAGAAGAAAAAGCCGCGCGCAAAGGCGAAGTTCCCCGCCTTCCGCAAGCCCCAGCTCGCCACGCTCTACGATGAAGCGCCCGAGGGAGAGGACTGGATCCACGAAACCAAGTTCGACGGCTACCGCTGCATCGCCGCCATCAGCAATGGCAAGGTGCGGTTCTACACCCGCTCCGGCAAGGACTGGACGGAGAAATACGGCGATCTGGCCGACGCTTTCGCGCCGCTCGAGGGCGAGAGCCTGCTGATCGACGGCGAGATCATGGCGGCCTCCGTGCCGAAGGATGGCTCCGCCTTTTCCGCGCTGCAGGCCGCCCTTCAGGATGGCGCACCGCTGATCTTCTACGTCTTCGATATTCTGGAGCGTGACGGCAGATCGCTGACCGACCTGCCGCTGAGTGAGCGCAAACAGGCGCTGGAGGAGGCGCTGTCGCCGCTCGATACCGAAAAGGGCCCGATCCGCCTTTCCACCTGGGTCGCGGGCGATGGCGGCGATATCCTCGCAAAAATCTGCAAGGCCGGCGGCGAGGGGATCATGTCCAAGCGGGCGGATGCGCCCTATCGCCACACCCGCACCAGCGCTTGGCGCAAGGTAAAATGCTCGCGCCGGCAGGAATTCGTGATCGGCGGCTATTCGCCGTCCGACAAGAAGGGCCGATCCTTTGCCTCGCTCCTCATTGGCCAGTATGATGATGATGGTGTGTTCTGCTATCGCGGCCGCGTCGGCACCGGGTTTGACGAGAAGACGCTGGATGATCTCGGCGACCGGCTGAAGCGTCTTGCCCGCAAGACCGCGCCCTTTGCCGAGGTGCCGCGCGCGATTGCCCGCGATGCGCGCTGGGTGACGCCGAAGCTTGCGGCGGAGATCGATTTCGCCGAGTTCACCGCCGATGGCCATGTCCGCCACGGCGCGTTTCTGGGCTTGAGAGAGGACAAGGAGGCAGGCGCGGTGCAGGCAGAGAAAGCGAAGGGCGACAAAGTCGCCGGCATCGAAATCACCCATCCGGACCGGCAGCTTTTCGGCAAGGCCGGCGTCACCAAGGCCGATGTCGCGCGCCATTACGCGGCTGTCGGCAGCCGCATGCTGGAGATCGCCGGCCGCCGCCCGGTCTCGCTGTTCCGCTGCCCCTCGGGCATTGATGGCGAGAGCTTTTTTCAGAAACACGCCGGCAAGGGCTTTCCCGACGAACTCGCCCGCATCGATATCGAGGAAAAGGACGGCGAGACCGGCGAATATCTCTATGCCAGGGATGTGGCGGGCTTCGTTGCCGCCGCGCAGATGGGCACGATCGAGTTTCACGGCTGGGGCGCGCGCGCCGACAGGATCGAGGCGCCCGATCGGCTGATCTTCGACCTCGACCCGGATGAGGGCCTCGGCTTTACTGAGACGAAGAAGGCCGCCTTCGAGATGCGCGAAGCGCTTTCCGACATCGGCCTCGAATCGACCGCCATGGTCACCGGCGGCAAGGGCATCCACGTCATCGTGCCGCTGAAACGGACGGTGCGCTGGGACACGGTCAAGGCCTTCGCCAAGACCTTCGCCCATATGATGGCCGAAAAAGACCCCGACCGCTACATCGCCACCATGTCGAAGGAAAAGCGCAAGAACCGCATCTTCATCGACTGGCTCCGCAACGAACGCGGCGCCACCGCCATCTTCCCCTATTCACTCCGCGCCCGCCCAAACGCCCCCGTGGCAACCCCCGTGACCTGGGAGGAACTGGACGCCCTGAAAAGCGCCGCGACGTTCACGATCGGCGATATGGAAGGGCGGCTGAAGGGGGGGGAGCCGGCGCTTGCGGTGAAGCCGCAGACGCTGGGGAAGGCGGTGATTGGAAGGTTGGAGGAGCGGACTTGACCCGCAGCGGAACCGTCCGGCCTGCGAAGATTGTTTTCGGTTTGGGAAACGATCGACCTATCGCGATGCCTAATACCAAGAGTCAATGATTAGGACCCATATGACCGGAGCGATTTTGAAAGCCGGCTAGGCGAAAGCCGCAGTCATAGCCATAGCTACGGCGAGGATTTTCAACGACGCAGGCTTTCAAAAGCG
Organism: Martelella mediterranea; assembly: GCF_021021415.1. Taxonomy (GTDB): domain Bacteria; phylum Pseudomonadota; class Alphaproteobacteria; order Rhizobiales; family Rhizobiaceae; genus Martelella; species Martelella mediterranea_C. Next base: position 220,830 of record NZ_JAINWJ010000010.1, read on the forward strand.
CCCGGCCCCGAAGGGGTGCGGCTGGAATGGCCCCCGAGGGCGTCAAAATCCTCGCGCGATGCTACGGCATCGCTCTGCGGTATTTTCCTACTCGGGTGGCCATTCCAGCGCGCATCATATGAGTTCTAATCATTGACTCTTGGCATAAAACTAATGCGTCGGCTATCCTGTCGCTCTTGGCCAGATAGCCGACTGAAGTCGGGGGGCGTGATGGCTACTGACAGCAAAAGCCAGTGTCTCCGCGCATTATCTTTATCCACGCTCGGCAATCCACGAATTGCGTTATGTACTCGCAGAAGCGACAGTCTTTGCGACGTGGTCAGATTGTTATATTTTTATAATCTGAATGACATCCGCATAACCGCCCAGGTTTCCAGTGTTTACGGGTGACGCTGAGGGAACCAGGTAAATATAGTTCCAGTCATCGCCGTTCAGACAGTTCAAATCCCCCTGTCTATAGGTTGCGCTAAAGACGTTATCATACTGCTTGTCATTGATCTCCATCGACCCCACAGCCTCCATGCTGATGTTGGTGCCGGGGCAGAGCTTGCCTCCGGGGTTTACCATTGCCTGCACGTATTTGTAATTGGCCGGAAGAGCTACGTAAATTGTGCGGTCAGAACTCGGGAACTGGCTTAGTTTGATCTCGGGCGTTGTTGTGGCGTCGTGAAGATCGGCACCTTTTGCATAGTATGTTTGACCCTGGTTGCTTACCTTCAGCGTGAAGGCAAGGAAGGGAGACGGGTTGATCATATAACGTTGAGTTTGCTGGGCCGAACTATATGGCATTCTCTGGCCGTTTTCGTAGGAAATCCGTCCCGCAGACGGCATAAGCGGCGAAAGGCCGGAAATCTGCGATATGTTGCCGGTGCTGAAGTGAAGATAGTCCTGCGATATGTCGATCCCTCCCAGAGCGCACAGCCAGCCTTTTGGGGGGAAGGGATAGCCCAAGTCAACGTTGGCCAGTGTCGGCTTGCGCCACGTGGAACTGTCGTCACCAATTACATGGTAAGATATGTTTGTAAACTTTGAATAGAGAGGTTGGTTGTCGAAGCAACTACTTCCGCTGGAGCCGTAGAATTGCTCGATGTTCATCGATTGCTGGTTGAACGGAATTATTATGGGCACGGCAACGAACAGGACATAGTCATCAATGTGAACATTGCTCCCGCCGTTGGGATCAATAACCGGTGCGTTGGTTTTGATATATATATAGGTGTAACCGACGCCGGATTCGTTTTTCGTGACGATTTTGATGTCATCTCTCTCGTCAGGGAAGCCCTTGGCAAGTGAAAAATCGAAGGAAACATGCGGTCCCATGTCATTGTCTGGAGAGTAGGACGCCTTTTCTTTCGTGTATGGTCCCGTTTTGACTAAATCCAATTGGTTTTCAGCCAACATGCTTTCGGGAAGCGAAAGGTAAATGCTGCTTGCCGATCTTGCGAACTCGAAATTGCTGAAAAGTATGAAGTCATTGGAAATATTGAGTTGTTCGCTGCCTTCCGGATATAGCGTAACCTGATAGCCATCAATGTGCGGCTGGTCGGGCAGATAGAAGGAAACGAAGATGGGGGCTGTAGTCCAGGAGACGGGGGGCGGGGGACTGGAACTGAATGCGTGTAGCTGGGATGTTGCAAGCGTCGTCTGAGGATCGCTTTCCGATGTTACGCTGATCAAGGGATTCCCTTCACCGGGAATGATCCATGCGCTCGCCAAGCCTTGTGCGTCGACGTAACCGTCATTGATTGGATAGACGCCCGTGTAGGTCTCAGTGCCCGCTGGAGAATTGCCTGTCCAGCGAACTTTACAGCCGATCGCTGGTGTGCCATCTGGAAAAGTCACATTGAACGACATCGGAGTCGGGTTGTAGTTGTTTGCATTGCTCGTGTACTGGAAAAATCCTCCAGAATTGGCGATTTGACCCGGATAGCCATACAGCAGTGGTCCAGTCTGTGTCGCTTTCAAGTTAATACATTTTTGCATAAGTTCTACATTTCTGAGTTCATAATAATTAACAAAATAGTTTCTGAAATTTTGCCCTTCTGCGTTTGCGGGGTCCGTTATCCATAATTCAAAAATACTGTTATAAGAATCGTTTTCGCTTGTAGAAGATAGGGAGATGAGGTCGTTTACAGGATTTCCTGGGTTGTAATAATATCCATTTCCTTGTGAGCCCGAAAAAAAATAATTTCCATTTTTATTTACTTGATAATGTTGATTTTCATAAGAGCCGGATTCAAAAGTTCATGACGGGAAACAATATCG
>NZ_JAINWJ010000100.1 GCF_021021415.1 Martelella mediterranea
TAGAGTATCCGTCTTTATCAAGCCCTCATTTGCGCCCATTTTCTGTCGTCGCGGATGAGTGCGTTTGCGATTTCGATAAGCTTTCGCATGATTGCTGTCAGGGCGACTTTGGCGGGTTTTCCGGCGCCTTTCAGCGCCTCGTATTTTGCTCTCATCTGTTTGTTGAAGCGCATGGCGACGAGGGCGGGCATATAGAGGGCGTCGCGCAGGAACTTTCGTCCACCCTGAATGAAGGCCTTGCCGCGCCATTGGCCCGATTGTCGGGTCATGGGCGCCAAGCCCGCAAGGCTGGCGATCTGCTTTCGGCCAAGCATGCCGATCTCGGGGCATTCGATCAGGACCGTTGACGCCGTTACCGGACCGATGCCGGGGATGGAGGTGAGGATGTCGAGCTTTCTCGCCTTGCCGTCATCCGCGCGCAAGCGCGTTTCGATCTCGTCCTGGATTGCCGCGAGCTGGCGCTCGATCTGGGCGATGCGCGCCTTTGAGTGCCGCTTCGTCAGGGAAAGCGTTTGCGTCTTGATGCGGTTGAGCAGCCGTGTGCGGTCCCTGACGAGAGCGGTGCGCTCGATCTGCAACTCCTTGAGTTCATGATCGGTTTCCTCCACTGGCGGGTCTGGCTGAAGGTCAAATGCATCCCCCATCAGCGCCAGTATGCGCGCATCGACGCGATCGGTCTTGGCGCGGCTGCCGCGTGCCTGGGCAAACCGTCGCGCCTGCAGCGGGTTGACCTTGACCAGCGGAAGACGGGAAGCGAGCGCGCATTCAAAGGCGCCGTGATAAGGACCGGTCGCCTCATAGACGAGCCGTCTGATCGGGGTATCGCCAAGCCATCGCCGCAGGTCGTCAAAGCCTGCCTGTGTGTTGGCGAATGCCCGATGCGCCCTGTCACTCAGGCGAAAGGCGTCGAGACGGTCTTTTGAAATATCAATGCCGATGCTATCATTCATCATCTTCGCGTGTCCTATGCTTGTCATGCAGAGCCCAAAAGCTGCTGCGTATCCGTTCAGGCCTTGAGCGAAGACGGTGGCCGATCACACTCTAACACGGTCCATGTTCCTTGCGGTTCATGACCAAGCCCCTACCGATCCGACCACCGCCACTGACCGCCGCGTGGAAGGCGGCAGTCAGTGGCTCTTCTTCGCAGAAAAGCCGGGAAAAATCATAAGACAAGC
>NZ_JAINWJ010000101.1 GCF_021021415.1 Martelella mediterranea
AGAGACATAGGCAATCGCATGTAGGTTAACGTGACAACGCCCGAGCGGCCGGAGAGCTCGCGCACGGCGCCAAAACTCTCGAGCCGTTCGAACAGGCGTGTTGCCGCCCAGCGGGAGAGATTGCTGCCGGGGGCGCTTGCCGGCAGGGCGTCCTCGTCCAGCAACGCCTGAATGACAGGGCCTGCGCCCTTGGTCCGCACCTTCGGCGCCACGGCCACCAGAACATCGGCCCGGCGCGCGATCGTGTCTGCTGCCCGCAATGCGGCCCCGGCCCCGTCGGCGAGCGCCAGGCAGACCGCGCGGGCAAACGCCGGTTCGCCCGGCCGCACGCGTCCCCTGCCCCCGATGATCCGGAAGGCCGGGCCGTAGCGCTCGGCCATCAGCAGTGGCACGGGCCGGTTCCATCTGAGCTGGGTTGCGATCGCGATGTCGGCTATCGCCCAGGCCAGCGGCTCGGCATCCGGGCGGACGGCAAGGATTGCGGTCACAAGGTCGGCGGCCACGAAGGGAACGGCCCGTCCGGTCTGAAGCGCTGTTTCCGCCAGCTCCGGGAGAGCGGCGAGGTGGTCGTCAAAGGCGAGCCCCATAAGATCGGCGAGATCTTCGACCTGCGTTGCAGAACAACCGGGTTTTCGGGTGGCGAGCCTTTTGTAGGCCAAAACCATCTTGCCCGCGGGGCCCGGATCGTCACCGGCGGCCGTAAACAGGACGGCGTCGCGCAGCGCCGCCTCGTCCTCGTTGCGACCGGTCAGGCGGACGGCGGCGGCGGCGCATTTCAGGGCCTGCCGTTCGCGCCAGCAACCGGCCCAAGGCGGCTCGGATCGAACGAGATCATCGAGCGATTTCAGGGTGATACCAGAAGAGAAGGCAGCATCTGCTTCGGTGATGTCGCGTCCGCGCGGACGGGTCCAGCCCGGCAGGGGTGCGGTGGGCGTGAGGGGGGTTGGCAGATGTGGCGGTGCGCGAATCCATGGCGCTGAGGCTACACGATACGTGCGGTTACTTCCAGAGAAATTGACATAAAGCGCACAGCTTGTCTTTTCCCTATAATGATTGATAATCTTGCATTATCGTTCATAATGCTC
>NZ_JAINWJ010000102.1 GCF_021021415.1 Martelella mediterranea
TAGAGCAGTTTCCGATCATATAGGTTCATAGCCGGCGGCTTCGAAGTAGTTCTGGCATTCAGTCGGGGAGAATGTGCCAACGGCCTCGCCGATTTTGCCCCAGAGGTCGGCGACTGTCCGGCAGGCTGCTGCTTTTAGGATTGCCTTGAGTTTAGAGAAGGCCATTTCGATTGGGTTGAGGTCGGGTGAGTAGGGCGGCAGGAAAAGCAACCGCGCCCCGGCCTTTTCGATGGCCGCGCGTACGGGGGCGACCTTGTGGGCGGGTAGATTGTCCATAACGACGATATCGCCGGGCGCCAATGTTGGGACAAGAACCTGCTCGACATAGGCGGTGAAGGCGAGAGCATTCATCGCTCCGTCCAGCACCATGGGAGCAGTCATGCCGGTTCGTCTCAATGCACCGACAAAGGTTGTCGTCTTCCAGTGACCGTGCGGAACGGACGCCCGGCATCGCACGCCGCGTACCGAGCGGCCATAAAGCCGCGCCATCTTTGTGGACGCACCGGTTTCATCGATGAACACCAGCCTGTCGGGATCAAGATCGAGCTGGCCGTCAAACCAGGACTGCCGCCGCGTCAGGATGTCTGAACGCTGTTGCTCGGCAGCATGCGCTGTCTTTTTTTGAACGTGATGTCGCGCCGGGCGAAGAATCGCCAGATCGTGCTCTGGGCCGCAGTGAAAGAACGCTCGCTTTCAAGCTTTTCGGCAATCTCGGCAAGGGTGATGTCCTTGCGTTCCTCGACCAGACCCAGAATGAAATCGCCATGGGCTTCGATGTGATGCGAGCGCAGGTCACCACCTTGCTGCTTCGGTGCGCGAGCACCTGTCTGCTTCAGACGAGACACCCAGCGGATCGCGGTCGAGGGGGCTACGCCGAACCTGTCCGCCGCAGCACGACACGACATTCCATTCTCAACGGCATCAAGCAGTCGATCACGAAGGTCTTTGGAAAGTGCTTTCACCATAAAGGCTGGCCTCCTGTCCCAGCCCCTATGTTGAATCAGAAACAAGCCGTCTTGGGAATCCCAGTCCGATTCTGAACGGTAAGAAATTGCTCTAGCG
>NZ_JAINWJ010000103.1 GCF_021021415.1 Martelella mediterranea
GGGCGTTGTCACGTTAAGTTTGGCAGGCTGAGAAGGGCCGGAGTTTCAAGAATTTTCAGGCGATGCAGGCCGCGATTTTCCATGCGTCGAACGCTTCGAGGCGATGGTAGCGAATTGTTTGTGCAGCACGGCGGCGGGATGGCACTGAAAAGCAATTGCGAATAGCCGAGTGCATGGAGACGAACCGTTGCAGCGCGCCCGGCGACCGGTGGCCTTGCATTGTCCGTTCTCGCTTTCGAAACGGCAAGTGACTGTTTTCGGCCCGATTGTTGAGACCCTTGTGAGACCAGTGGTCGAGGCTGGGGGCAATGTCCGCCTTTGCTGCGCCGTAGGAGCGCAGCTTATCGGTGATGATCCGTTTGGGAACAAAGCAATAGCGCTTCATCAACGCCACCAACAGGCGCTTGGCTGCCCTCTTGTCGCGGCGCTTGTGCAAAATCTCTTCGAGACGGTGCCATGCTGATCGACCGCGCGCCAGAGCCAGAACTTTTCTCCAGCGCATTTCACGGCGACTTCGTCCAGAAACCAGACATCGTCAGGGCGGGCCTGCCGTAGTCGCAGGTTGCGCGCAATCTGGGGGCCGAATTTGTTGATCCAACGACGGACTGTCTCATAGGAAACGTCGATCCCACGCTCAAGCAGCATTTCCTCAACTTCACGCAGGCTCAGATTGAACCGCAGGTAAAGCCAAACTGCGTGAGCAACGATCTGCGGCGGAAAACGGTGGCGCTTGAAACTGATATCTAGAGTCTGCATCGCTGAAATCTAAGCCCCGCCAGAGACATAGGCAATCGCATGTAGGTTAACGTGACAACGCC
>NZ_JAINWJ010000104.1 GCF_021021415.1 Martelella mediterranea
AGCGGTCCGGAAAACTACGTCTCGCGTACAGCGCTTCGCGCCATCGCGGAGATAAGGTCTGTCCTCGTCACGATGCCGATGATGCGATCGTTCTCCAGCACCGGAACCGCGTCGACCTCCCCATCGGCCATCATCGGCAGCAATGCGCTCAACGGGGTCGTTGCCGCCGCGCGCGGACCGCACACCTGCATGATGTCCCGGGCAATTGTCGGCTTGATCTGTTCGCGACCGAGCATGTGCCGGAACGCGGGAATGAAGCTGCGATCGTGCTTCAAGCCCTCTCTCGCAGCCTGACTGATGAGGTGGATCTGAAAGATCACGCCCATGAATTCCGCGCCCGGTCCGACCACCGGAAGTGACGTGAACCTGTGGCGTTCGAACAGATCCGCAACCTCGAACAGCGTGGTGTCCGGACCGACCGTAATCAGATTGCGCGACATGATGTCGGTGACCGTCATGGCGCCGGTCTGATGGCTGGCTGCCTGCAGCTCCGCCGCTCCGATGAGCCTTGCCAGATCTTCCACGCCAAGGTTCAGGGACTGCCGATACCGTTGCAGGATATCGACCAGCTCGGCCTCGCTCAGCCCGAGGCGCTCGGCAGGCGGCTGATCACTCGTTCCCTGGACATTCTGCTCCTCGAACTGCCGGAATGGATAGCGCCGTCCGGTCGTGCGCGCGTAGATCCAGGCGATGAGGACGAGAAGCGTTGTTCCGGTTGCCACGGGCGTGATGGCGAAACGAAACCCCAGTTCGTGGATGGCATCGGGGCTCATGGCCGCGGTCATTGCGACAGCCCCGGCCGGCGGATGGACGGCGCG
>NZ_JAINWJ010000105.1 GCF_021021415.1 Martelella mediterranea
ATGGCAAAAGCAAAGTTTGAGCGGAGCAAGCCGCACGTAAACATCGGCACGATCGGCCACGTTGACCATGGCAAGACGTCGCTGACGGCAGCGATCACGAAGTTCTTCGGCGATTTTCGCGCGTATGACCAGATCGACGCCGCTCCGGAAGAAAAGGCCCGCGGCATCACCATCTCGACCGCGCACGTCGAGTATGAGACCGACAAGCGTCACTACGCCCACGTCGACTGCCCCGGCCACGCCGACTATGTGAAGAACATGATCACCGGCGCTGCCCAGATGGACGGCGCGATCCTGGTCGTGTCGGCTGCCGACGGCCCGATGCCGCAGACCCGCGAGCACATCCTGCTTGCCCGTCAGGTTGGCGTTCCGGCGATCGTCGTGTTCCTGAACAAGGTCGACCAGGTCGACGACGAAGAGCTGCTCGAGCTCGTCGAAATGGAAGTCCGCGAACTGCTCGACTCTTACGAGTTCCCCGGCGACGAAATCCCGATCATCAAGGG
>NZ_JAINWJ010000106.1 GCF_021021415.1 Martelella mediterranea
GTCTGCCGGTCAAGGGATGAATGTGGGCGTCGGGTGTTGTAAAATGTCAGATAGAGGCCGATGCCAGCGCGGGCCTCGGACACGGTCTTGTAAGCGTGGAGGTAGACTTCCTCGTATTTGATAGACCGCCAAAGCCGCTCGACGAAGACATTGTCCCGCCACGCACCCTTGCCATCCATCGAGATGGCGATTTCCGCCTTCTTCAGCACCGCCGTGAAGTCGACAGAGGTAAACTGCGATCCCTGGTCCGTATTGAAGATGTCGGGTTTGCCATAACGGGCCAGAGCTTCCTCGACTGCTTCGATACAGAAGGCCGCTTCCATCGTGATCGACAGCCGCCATGAGAGCACGCGGCGACTGAACCAATCGACGACGGCGCAGAGATAGACAAAGCCCCGCGCCATGG
>NZ_JAINWJ010000011.1 GCF_021021415.1 Martelella mediterranea
CGATATTGTTTCCCGTCATGAACTTTTGAATCCGGCTCTTAGGGCGCGTTCTGATTCCAGCGCGGGCGGATCGGCCAAAATAGAAATTGATAATTCCGACGGGACGAATACGTTTTTCCTCGTAGCTAAAGGCAACAACGCGATAACATCCGAAACGACCGGGAATGGCGATGCTATCATCGTATTTGACAACGGAACGGCGTCCATGGCCAATGGAAGAATACTTGTCGATGATTTTGACGATACCGCGATACTGGCAAGCGCCACAGGTTCCGGTAATGCCATCATTTCAGTACAAGACCTTTTTTTATTGAGTGGAGGCGTCGATCCTGATCAAAATTACATGCTGGCGCAGACAGGGGAGAACAACTTACTTGGCGACGCAACCATCAACGTCAATGGCAACACCTTTTTTGATGGACCTGGCAATCTGAAGGCTGATTCTGCCCATGGGGATGCCAGCATTGTGTTGAGTGCCAATCCCGGTCTCTTTATCCAAATCACCGCCCCCCTGAGCCTCGTCGCTCTTGCCCCTGAAGGCACCGCGTCCGTCGGCCAAACGGGCGGTCTTGGCCCTGTGCAACTTAACTCATTCTATCAAACCGACGCTGTTATCCTGGCAAAAGGAAAGCAGGCGGCGGTAACCCTGGCCGACCTGGAACTCGACGCGACCACAGCCACCGGTTCAGTCACAACAGAACTCATTGGCGTCAAAGCCGAGAGCGCCACGCCCGGACTTTCCACAGTCGGGCTTGCCGGCGAAATTTCCGTCGGAAATCTGAACTATGAAAACGTAAAGGCTGTTCAATATAACGGCACGGGCGCGATCCCGGCCGCCCGGATTAAAGCCATGGGCACCACTGCCTCCGGCATATGGGTTGATGTCGACACAAAAGCAGCCGAACCGAATGTGACTTTCTCCGAAAATACTTCACTGGTCGTCGACGGCAGGTATCCTTCCGGCATCGTTCTGGCGATGACGCCCGATTCCGCTGCTGCTCTCGATCTTGAAAACGGCTCGATTCTGGTGTCGACCAAGAAATACCCGAGCGACACCCCCCTTACGCCGGCCGCAATCGTGACCATGAAAAATTCAGACGCCGCCGGCGGTGATTATGCCGTCAAAATTGATGTCGGCGCGCAAATGGCAATCGGTGAGATCAAACATTATCTGGAAGAGCCTTCGATCCTTTATAGCATATTGAACAAGGTCGATGCGGCAGGGGCCCGGATCACGCTCAGCAACACGGGGCAGGTTTTCGGCCATGCGATGATGGGGGGCGGCGCGTCGGATTTTACGTTTTCAGGCGGCAGTTTTACCGGCAATATCTACGGCGACTATGATGAGATCAACGGGCAATCCTCCGACACTCAAAATCAAGGCAGCGACGATTTCACCTGGACAGACGGCGTACTGACCGGCGATTTCTATGGCCAGGGCGGCAATGATACGGCGACCCTCGTCAATATCGGCGACGCGCTCTTCGGCAAGCAGTATATAAAGTTTGACGGCGGCGATGACATTGACACTTTTGTCCAGTCGGACGGTTCGCTTTCAGTTTCCGACATCACCGTTGGTCCGGCCGATGTTCTTGTGGTCGTGAATTTCGAGATCGGCAGCATCAACTCCGGCGGGCGGACGACCCTTTCCGGGGCCGGCTTCGCCCTGAACGGCTACGCGCATCAGCCGGACGAGGCGTTTTTCAACGACCGCTACGGGGACCTGATCGTCAGGGAGGGCAGCGCCATCGTCATTTCTCCCGATGACGCCGGCGCTTTTGAGCTTGCAGCCAATGTCCATATCGACGACGCCGACAGCAGCCTCGCCGTTTCCGGCGCCTCTCATGTCAACCTCGCCGGTAACCTTCACAATCGCGGTCTGCTGTCGCTGGCAAATGGCAAAACCGGAGAAACCCTCACAATCGGCAGCAGCGAGACAGCCGCCGCCTGCGATTGCGAGGGCAGCCGTATTGCGCTCGACATCAACCTTTCAGCCGGCGAAGCGGACACAGTCATCTTCGCCGGCGAGGTCACGGGCAAGGTCGCCCTTGAGCTCGCCGATATCGGCGGCACCGCAAGCGGCGCGGGTCTGACGCTCGTACGCGCAGCCGATGGCGTGAGGCTTGCCCCTGAAGCCTTCAGCCTGGCCGATGGCGGAAAGCCTGTTTCGGAAGACCGGGTTCTTGAGCTCCGGCATGTTGCCGACGATAACGGCGAGAGGATCGATCTTGTTGTGGCCGGCTCCCGGCCCTGATTTGCCTCGACGGGTCCAGCCTTCGGCACTCGACCATGGCCGAGCGCGCCCGCGAAGAGAAGGGCTACTAGACGGTCGGCGGCTGCGGCGGCAATATCGCCTGGCACACCGAAAACGACACGCTCGAGATCGCCGACAAGGATATCCTGTTACGCGATATCAAGGTCTATCTTTTGGCCGTCCTGCGCGACGCCAATGCCATGATATTGTCCTTCGACTGTGGTGCAAGACCGCCGATGGATTCCTGGCCACCATCGATGGCTACCAGACCAAGGCCGGAGACCGTTTCGATCTGACGCCGGTGCGGGGCGAGGCCGAAGCGCTTAAGGCGGCGCTCGTTGCCTTTTACGACGGCATTGCCGTTGGAGACATCAAGCCTGCGGCGGCTAACCATGTCATCCAGCGGCTCGCTCGTATTCTTGTACCGCTGAACTTCACCCGCGAGCAACGCTTCCGGCATGATCCGGCGATCCCGGCGCTCCCTTTGCCTTGCCCCGGTCCCGCGCCAACAGCAGGCTACGCCGCGTCGCGTGAATAGCCGGCCGGAACTGGCTCCCCTATTCCTCCTGCGCATCGCGCCAGGCGATATATTCGTCGTAAACCGCGTCGCTGAGGGGATAGTAGCGCTGCAGGTCGGCCCCCTGGGAGAGGCGCAATCTGGAAAACTCTTCCCATTCGGCATGCCCCCCTCCGGTTTCGATCAGCTTTTCGGCGAGCGCGATCGGCACAACGACGGCGCCATCGTCATCGGCGATGATGATGTCGCCCGGCATGACGAACGCGCCGCCGCAGGCGACCGGCACGTTGACCGCATAGGGCACGATGTCGGTCTGGGCGTGATAGTTTGGCGTCACGCCGTTGACCCATATGCCGAGGTCGAGTTTCTTCGCCGGCCCTGAATCGCGGATGCAGCCGTCGATCACAACGCCCTGTCCGCCGCGGCCCTTGAAGTAGGTCAGCATCATCTCGCCGAAAATGCCGCTCGACATATTGCCGCGCGCGTCGACGACGATCATGTCGCCGGCCTGGGCCGGATACATCACCTCGCGATGGAGCTGAAGTTCGGGATTGTCGTATTCGCCGCCGGCAAACAGGTCCTCGCGGTTGGGCATGAACTGCAGGGTCAGAGCCGGCCCGGCAACCCGCTTGCCCGTGACCAGCGCCTTTGGCCCCGCGATGTGACAATTGCGCAGACCCATGAGGTTGAGTTCGCTGCTGGCGGTGGCTGTACCGATCGCGGCCAGCGCATCGCAAAGCTCTCGGCTCGGGCGCTTGATATCGTCGTATTTCATAGGTTGATCCTGTCTGCGGAGTGGGAGGGCATGCGTTGGTGCGGTTCTATTTCAGGCGGTCGCCGGTTTCGGCGCTGAACAGTTTGATCTGTTCGTGATCCGGTACGATCTGAAGCATCGTTCCGCTGCGCTCCGAGATGCGTTCGCGGAAGACGGCGACCACCTGATGGCCCGCGAATTTGAGGGAAACCTGGGTTTCCGAACCGGTCGGCTCGACGGTCACGATCTCGCCGGCGAGGCCATTCTGTTCGAGGCGTAAATGCTCCGGGCGTATGCCGAGCGTGACCGGGCGGTTGGCGGCGCTTTCCGGCACGTTGGGGCCGAGCGCGATCACGGTGCCGTCATCGGCGATGAAATCGCCGCCTCTCACCGTGCCGGACAGCATGTTCATGCTCGGCGAACCGATGAACCGGGCGACGAAGCTATTGGCGGGTTCATCGTAAAGTTCAAGCGGCGTGCCGATCTGCTCGATGTTACCGCCGTTCATCACCACGATCCGGTCGGCCATGGTCATGGCCTCGATCTGGTCATGGGTCACGTAGATAATGGTCGTGGTCAGGCGCTGATGCAGCGCCTTGATCTCGGTGCGCATGGCCACGCGCAACTGTGCGTCGAGATTGGAAAGCGGCTCGTCGAACAGGAACACCTGCGGGTCGCGGACGATGGCGCGGCCCATGGCCACGCGCTGGCGCTGGCCGCCTGAAAGCGCGCGCGGATAGCGATCGAGCAGGTTTTCCAGACCGAGAATCTGGGCTGCGGCACGCACCCGCTGGTCGATTTCGGCGGGGCTGGTGCGGGCAAGCTTCAGCGAAAAGCCCATGTTCTTTGCGACGGTCATATGCGGATAGAGCGCATAGGACTGGAACACCATGGCAATATCGCGCTCCTTTGGATGGAGGTCGTTCACCACCTTGCCGCCGATCCGGATCTGCCCGCTGGAGATTTCCTCCAGCCCGGCGATCATGCGCAGCAGCGTAGACTTTCCGCATCCCGAGGGGCCGACGAGAATGACGAACTCGCCGTCCGCGATATCGATGTCGATGCCATGCAACACCTCCAGAGCGCCGTATGATTTGCGGACATCGTCGATTTTCACCGTGCCCATGGGCGTCGTCTCCTTTGCAAGTCTGGCTGTCCCGTCTTCGCGTCAATCGTCCCAGGCGGGGGCCTTGTCGGGATCGATCATCCGTTCGCCCCGGTCGAGCGCGCGAAGGGCGCTCACCTCGTCCGTGTCGAGCGTGACCGAAAGGGCGACATGATTGTCCCGCAGCCGGCCGGCATTGGACGAGGCGGGGATGACGATATGACCCTCGCCCATCAGGAAGGCGAGCGAGATCGCCGCGGCCGTCACATTGTGGCGTGCCGCGATCTCCCGCAGCACGGGGTCGTCGCTCACGCGGCCCTTGGCGAGCGGCATGTAGGCCGTCAGCGGCAGGCCGCGCGATCGCGCGTAATCGCAGAGCCTCGGGCTTTGCAGGAAGGGGTGCAGTTCGACCTGGTTGGTTGAAAGAACGCCGCTGCCGATCGCCGCTTCGGCACGCTTCAGGTCGGCGATTGGAAAGTTGGACACGCCGATCCTTGCCGCCCAGCCGCGCGCCCTGGTTTCGGCCAGCGCCTCCATATAGTCAGCGAAGGGCACGGCGTCCCTGGCGGAGGGCCAGTGGATCAGCAGCAGGTCGATGCGGTCGAGCGCCAGGGTTTCGAGGCTTTTCTCGACGCTTGGCAGAAAGTCTCCCCTGGCGAGATTGGTGTCGGCGACCTTCGTGGTGATGAAAAACGCATCGCGTGGAAGGCCTGAGCGTTCAACCGCCTTGCCCACATTTTCCTCCGTGCCGTAGCTTTGCGCGGTGTCGATATGGCGATAGCCGATCTCGATCGCGTCGAGCAGGGCGCGCAGTCCATCGTCGCCCGTGCGCCCGAACGTGCCGAGGCCAAGTTGGGGTATGCCGTTTACGGTTCTGTTGTGCATGGGTTTCCTCCTCAGCCCTTGGTGGCGCCGGCCATGATGCCGCCGACGAACAATCGTTGCATGGACAGGAACAGCACCGCGATCGGCACGGTCATGATCATCGAGGCGGCCATGACGGCGCCCCAGTCGGTGTTGAATTCCGTTGTGAATTCGGCAAGTCCGATCGGCAGCGTTTTCACCGAGGAATCGGTGGCGAAGCACAGCGCGAAGATGAACTCGTTCCAGGTGGTGACGAAGGCATAGACCATGACCGCGACAAGACCGGGGACCGAAAGCGGCAGGGTGATGCGGAACAGCACGCCGAGACGCGAGGCGCCGTCGATGATCGCTGCCTCTTCAAGCTCGACCGGGATCGCCTTGAAATAGCTGGTCAGCATCCACACCGACAATGGCAGGGTGATGATCATGTAGACCAGGATCAGCCCCAGATATGTGTTCACCAGCCCGAGATAGCGCAGCGTGACGAACAGCGGCACGATGATTGCGGCTGTCGGCAGCAATTGTCCGACCAGCACGAAGGACTGGTAGTATGGCTTGCCCTTGAAGTTGAACCGGGCAAAGCCGTAGGAGGCAAAAACCGCGAGGATCAGCGCCAGCAGGGTGGAGCCGACCGAGATGACGACGCTGTTCAGAAAATAGCGCGGGATATTGCTGTCGAACAGAACGGTCTTGTAGTTGCCAAGCGTCGGGGTGTGCGGGATCCATGTCGGGGGAACCGTATAGAGTTCGCGCAGCACCTTGATCGATGAAATCCCCATCCAAAGAAACGGGAAAAGGCAGACGCTGACGACGAGCAGGGACGAAATTAGAATGATGACGCGGGCGAGCGGCGACGTTCTCATCGGGCCACCTCGTCATTGGAGGACAGGAACCGGATGTAGACGGCGACGATCGCCATGGCGACCACGAAGAAGATCAGCGAGAGTGCCGCGGCCTGATTGAACTGGAAGGATTCAAAGGCCAGGCGGAAAATCTGGATCGGCGTGATCAGGGTGAGGTTCGCCGGTCCACCGCGCGTGATCGCATAGATCGTGGTGATATGGTTCAGCCCCCAGATCACCAGCAGCAGCGTCACCGCGATGATGACCGGGCGCACCTGCGGCAGGGTGATATGGATGACCTCGTCCCAGAATGTCGCGCCATCGACGCGGGCGGCCTCGTAGAGGTCCTTGGGAATGGACTGCAGGCCCGCCAGAACCATGATGGCGACAAAGGGGAACAGCTTCCAGACATTGATGGCGATCATCGCCGGCATGACGGTATTGGGATTGGTGAGCCATCCTATCGGCTGGTCGAGCACGCCGGCGGAGGTCATCATGTAGTTGATGATGCCGAATTCGGTATGAAACATCCATGCCCAGGTGGTGGCGGCGACGATGCCGGGAACGACCCAGGGAATGACGGCAATGGCGCGCACCGCGCCGCGGCCGCGAAATTCCTGGTTGAGCAGGATGGCGGTCGCGGTGCCGAGCACGACCTGGAACACGATGGATCCGCCAACCCACCACAGCGTATTGACAAAGGCCTGCGGCGTGGCGCGCGAGCGCAGCACGTTGACGAAATTGGAGGAGCCGACATAGTTGCCGCGAATATCGGTCACGCTCAGGATCCCGGTATAGATCACCGGATATGCGATCAGCAGCAAGAGAACGATGAGCGCCGGCAAGGCGAACAGCAAACCTGTCGGGGGCCGTTTCATGGATCATCTCCGAAAAGACGCATTCATTATTCCCCGGGGCGAGACGCCCCGGAGGTCGGTTCAAAAGCAAATATCGATTACTGATCGAGAAGCGCCTGGATATCCTGGGCGGCCAGATCCATCGATTCCTGCGGGGTCTGCTGTCCGAGAAGGATGCGCTGAATGCCGTCGAAATAGGCCTGGGTGATCTGCACCCAGTTCTTGTGGATCGGCAGCGGACGGGCATAAGGCAGCATGTCCTTGTAGACCTGGAGAAGCGGCGTGTTGAAGCGCTCCATGTCCATGGCGGATTTGCGGGCCGGGAAGGTATCCGTGTAGTTGCCCATGTTCTCGGTTTCGGTGAGGAACCGGATCAGCGTCTTGGTGTCTTCGGGATTGCCGGCGTCTTTCGGAATGACAAAGCTCCAGCCGGCGAGAATGCCCGAAGTATCCTTGCCTTCCGGATGTGGCGTCATCATCACGCCGATATCGATATCCGGATTTTCCTGTTGGATCGAAGCAAGGTCGAACTGACCGGACTGATACATCGACACCGTGTCTGCGATGAACAGGCGGCGATTGGCGGTGCCGTCGTTTTCCAGCGTCGAGGAGGGCGAGGAGCCGTCCTTGTAGAAATTGGTCCAGTATTCGACGGCCTCGACCGCCGCCGGCTCGTTGACGGTCGCCTTGGTCAGGTCATCGGAGACGATCGTGCCGCCATTCATCCAGATGAAGGGAAGGGAGCGATAGAGCGTATTGCCCACCTCGCCGCCGCCGGTAATGGCGAAGCCGAACTTGCCGTCGCCGGTCAGCGTCCTGGCGGTTTGCGTCAGTTCGTCCCAGGTTTTCGGCGGGCTGTCGGGGTCAAGGCCGGCCGCGGTGAAATCGCCGCGGTTGTAGATCACCGCCATGGTCTCGATGCGGTAGGGAATGGCGTAAAGTTCGCCGTCATAGGTCACGTAGTCGAGCGCCGCCTTGACGAAATCATCCTTGTCCTCGATGACGTCGCCGAGCGGCTGTACCAGATCAGCCTCGGCGTAGCCGTTCACCCACGGGCTCTGCACATCGATGATGTCGGGCGCGGAGCCGGACATCAGCGTCGTCAGGATACGCTGCGGCAGGCCGTTCGTGGTCGTGATCTCGAGGTTAAGCGTGATGTCGGGATGCGCCGCCTCGAACGCGGTCTTGAGCTTCTGGGCCCGTGCCTCGTTGAAGTTGGGTGTCCACCAGGTGACTTCGCCGGCAGCAGCCATTCCCGATGCCAGCGTCAACGCCGACACCGAAGCGGCGATCAGCGCCGTCAGTTTAATCGCGGTCTTGGTCATGTTTCCTCCATTGCCGCGGCCTCCGCCGCAGCTCCACGCGGCGTTGGCCGCTCATCTCCCTCGCGGTCGCGCGCCACGCATGGCCTTTCGCATCCGCTGTCCTCCTGCCGTCTTTCGACGACGATTTGCCTGAAGGAGCTTGCCGCGCTCGACCCATTTGCCTGAAGGCGAATGGTCCTCCGTCGTGCGGCGTGTCGCGAACAACCGGGGCAAAGCCCCGTCTCCTTCCAGGTTCAGATCGGAATATCAATTCATATTTGAACTGAACCAGTTCGCAATTTAACTATGCCGCTGAACTGACGATGAGTCAAGTCGATCGGGGCGACCTGCGGTCGTCGCGCTAACGAATTGAAAAAAATATGATTTATTGGTTTCGATCGGGCGTCGCACGCGCGGCCGGCGCGTAAAATCAATGCGCGCGCGCGTCCTCGCGACCGTCATCGATTGATGATGCCGGAATGCCTGCCCGGATCGTCATGACGTTTCCGGTCGCTTCCATTTGCGCCGATCGCCTAATCCTTGGAGGAAAGGGTTTGCGCCCCGGTGGCGATCCCCTTGGTATTCATCGACCCGTCGAAGAGCGGCACGTCATAGGGCTCGTAGGGGAAATTGGCGCAAGCCTCCTCGATGAGCTCGACGCCCAGGCCGGGGGCGGTCGGCGCCAGCAGGTCGCCATTGTCGAATTGCAGAGTTTCCCGGACCAGCGACTTGCGCCAGGGCACGTCGATGGAAACCGTTTCGAAGACCGCGAAATTGGGAATGGCGACGGAGGTGTGCAGGGTCATCGCATTCATCACCGGGCCGACCGGATTGTGTGGCGCCAGCGGAATGAGATGCGCATGCGCCAGATGGGCGATGCGTTTGGTTTCCGAAAGCCCGCCGAAATGCGAAACGTCGGTCTGCAGCACGTCGACAGCGTGTTTTTGCAACGCCTCGAGAACCTTTCCCGGCTCGAACCAGCGCTCGCCAGCCGCGATCTCGACCGGCGAGTTGGCGCGCACCTCGGCCAGCGCATCGATACTTTCCGGCGGCGTCGGCTCCTCGATCCATCTGAGGTCGAAACGCGCGAGCTCCCGGCACATGGCGATCGCGGTCGGCACGTTCAGCCGGCCGTGCACGTCGAGCATCAGGTCGATATCCGGGCCGACGGCATCCCGCACGGCGGCGACGATGTCGATGGTTTCCCGGCGCTGCCTGCGACTCATTTCAAGATCGGCGACGTCGAAAGGGTCCCATTTCAGGGCGCGATAACCCATCTTCACCGCCTCGCGGGCGCGCTCGGTATAGTCCTCCGGCTTGGTCGCGCCGAAGAACCAGTGATTGGCGTAACACGCTACGCGATCCCGGTACTTTCCGCCCAGGAGCTCGAAAACCGGCACGCCGAGCGCCTTGCCCTTGATATCCAGAAGCGCGGCATCGATCGCGCCCAGCGCCGTGCGGAACACCGCGCCGGTGCGCCAGTAACTGTCGCGGTGCAACTGTTCGATGATCGCATCGCTTTGAAACGGATCGCGGCCGATGAGCGCGCGTTCCAGTTCCTTGAGCGCGGAAACGATGGTTTCGGTTTTCCACTCCAGCGTCGCCTCGCCCACGCCGTCTATGCCGTCATCGGTGTAGAGCTTGACGAAGACGAAATTGGTGCGCGACACATTGGCGACGAAGACGTTCAGTCTGGTTATTTTCATGTCCTGATGCCTTGCTAGAATGCTTGCTGCGGCAGCCGCCGGCGTGCCGGCCGGCAAGGTTCCAGACCGTCTGGCTTCGCGACGTCTTTCAGTTTACGCTGGCGCGGCTTCGGATAGCCGGGATCCTGCCATGATCGCGCGGCGAGCCCGGCTGCTGCATGGTGATCTGCGGCGCGATGACTGGCTGTTTCGTTGTCCTCCGCCCATGGTCCTGTCCGCGCGGGCGATGCCATGCTTGCCGGCCTCCCAACCAGATCAATTCATATATGAACTTTTGAAGTTCAATAAATAATGCTATAGGCAGTTTCCATCAAAAGTCAATCGAGCTGAGGGCCCATGGAAGAACTGGCTGAACCCGCCGAACAGAAGAATACCGTTCCCGTGATCGACCGGATGATGGAGGTTCTGGGACAGCTTGAACGCCGCCCGGACGGGAGCAACATTCGCGAGCTCACGCAGGATCTCGGCCAGCCGCGCACGACCGTCTATCGCATCCTGAATACGCTGCAGCATCACAATATGGTGCGCCGCGATGAGGACGGCTTCTACTATCTCGGCGATCGGCTGTTGCGGCTTGCCTCGCATGTGACCGGCGGCGGCGGACAGGTGGATATCGCGGCCCTTGGCCAGCCGGTGCTCGACAAGCTGGCCGACGAGATCGGCGAGAGCTGCAAGCTTTCCGTGCTTGACGATCAGGGCCTGCTGGTCATCGCCGTTTCCCAGGGGCGGCGGGAGTATGCGCTGGCGGTGACGCCGGGCCAGCGTATGCCGGTTCATGTCGGCGCCGCCGGGAAGCTTCTGCTTGCGCATCTGAGCGAGGATGAATTGCAGGACCGGTTCGCCCGTCCGCTGGTTGCGCTCACGCCGAAGTCGATCACCGATCCGCGTCGTCTGCGGCGCGAGCTTTCGCGGATCCGCAAGCAGGGTTGGGCGCAGGATGCCGGCGAGCACATGCTGAGCATCCAGGCTGTGTCTGCTCCGGTATTCGACCGGTCCGGCAAGATGATCGCCGCCATAAGCGTGCCGTTCCTGAAAGGCACGGAGCAGCAGCGGATCGACGAGATCCGCGAGGCGGTGCTGACGGCGGCCGAAGGCCTGAGCGTTGCCCTGAAAGGCCAGGCCGCCCAATGAGGATTACCGATCTCAAATGCGCCGTGATCGGTCAGCATCCGGTCGTGCGTATCGCCACCGACGAGGGTATTTCGGGCTATGCGCAGGCGGAGTTCTGGAAGCCCTATCTCAAGCGCCATATTCTCGATTTCCGCGATATTCTGATCGGCGAAGACCCCACCTTGGTCGAGCGCACCATGCTGAAAATCCGCCAGCGCGGCGGCTTCAAGCCAGCCGGCGCTGCGGTCAGCACCATCGAGATGGCGCTTTGGGATATCGCCGGAAAGGCGGCCGGTCTTCCGGTTCATCGTCTGCTGGGCGGCAAGGTTCGCGACCGGGTGCGGGTCTATAATGGTGGCGTGCGGTTTCCGATGGCCGGGCATGGTCCGGAGGACTACGCCGAGGATACGCGCAAGATGCTGGCCTCGCCTGAAGGCTTTACCATTATCAAACAGCCGATTGCGTTCCACTCGGACATGAAACGGAAAGTGCCCAGTTTTTACTACGGCGAGCCGCGATCGAGCGAACTCCATGGCGCGCTCGATCGCGGGCCGATAACCGAGCGCGGCCTGGCGCATGCCATCGATTGCGTGGCGGCGATGAAGGAGGTGACCGGCGACCGGGTCGGTCTGGCGCTTGATTGCGGACCGGGCTGGATGCTTGCGGATGCGCAGCGTTTCGCGCGACGGGTCGAGGGTTTCAACCTGATGTGGCTGGAGGATCTGCTCACGGGAGACTACACGCCCTATGTCAATGCCGGGGTCTACCGCGAACTCACGCGGTCCTCGCCGACGCCGATCCATACCGGCGAGCAGATCTATCTGCGGCAGAATTTCAAGGAATTGATCGAAACCCAGGGCGTCCATGTCATCGGCCCCGATCCGGCGGATGTCGGCGGGCTTGCGGAATTGAAATGGATTGCCGAATTCGCCGATCTTCACGGCATCACCATCGCCCCCCACGGAACCGCGAACGGTCTTCTGGGACTTGCCGCCCTGGTCCAGGTCTGCGCCACGCTGCCGTTCAATTTCATCGCCTTCGAATATCCGGTCGCAACGCCCGACTGGTGGGCGGATATTGTCGAAGGTCTGCCCGATCCGATCGTGCGGGACGGCATGATCACGGTTTCAGACCGCCCCGGCATGGGAGTGGAGCTGATCCCCGAACGCGCGCTGGAACATATGGACGGGGACGACCAGGCCTTCTTCAACTGACGCAATGTCTCGGCTATGACCCGATCTGGTTCGGGGTGATTTAACCGATGTCTTCATCGGGGTCACACCCTTCATCATTGCGCTGATGGCAATGATCGCCCTGATGCTGGCCACGCCCCAACTTGCCCTCTGGCTGCCCAAGCTGATGTTCTAGGCAGTAGGTTCATCGAGCAGAGCTGGAAGATGACATTTGGCGAGAGCACAGGAGAACGTTTGCGTGCGGCCGAATGTTCTCCTGCTCAAGCGCGTAGGCTTGGTTGCCAATCTGAATCGCTTTTTCCAGAAATACCAGGGATTGAACTGAGATCGACCCTGCAACGACGGTCCCGGTCCCTTCAAGTCTGGACAGCTTGAGGCAATTGAGCACTTTTTGAAAAGTTGAAAAGCGCAACTTCGCCAAGGGTCGGTTCTTTTCTTCGCGGCCGATACTATGGCAACTCAGGAAGAGGCGAGCCTCATTCCGCCTGCACGACATGACCCGGGGATACGGTTCGATAGCGGCGTGGCTCGACTGTGTAGCCGAGCGGACGGATCGGGCTCTTGAGCTCGTCGACGGACATGCCGCGTCGCAGCGTTCGCCGTGCTGGGTCGGGCAGGGGGACGGCCTCCATCAGCTTTTTTGTATAGGAATGCTGCGGATCTTCGAAAATCGCGGCGCGCGGGCCGATTTCAACGATCTCTCCGAGATACATCACCGCCACCCGATGGCTGACCCGCTCGACGACGGCCATGTCATGGGAAATGAACAGGAAGGCGACGTTGAGGCTCTGCTGCAGGTCGAGCAGCAGGTTGCAGACCTGCGCCTTGATCGAAACGTCGAGCGCCGAGACCGCCTCGTCGGCGACGATCACCTTGGGATCGAGCATCAGGGCGCGGGCGATGGCGATGCGCTGGCGCTGGCCGCCGGAAAATTCGTGCGGGAAGCGCTGCATCATGTCCGGCGACAGCCCGACCTTTTGCATAAGCGCCGCGGCCTTGTCGCTGGCGTCACCGCGGCTGCCGAGACGATGCTGGATGAACGGTTCCATGATCGCGTTGCCGATGCTCATGCGCGGATTGAGCGAGGCGTAGGGGTCCTGAAACACCATCTGGACGGAGCGGCGCATCTTCCTGAGTTCGGCATTGTCGAGCTTCATTACATCGTAGCCGTCGACCGTGATCTCACCGCTGGTCGGCTGCACCAGGCGGGTGATCGAGCGTCCGGTCGTCGATTTGCCGCAGCCGGATTCTCCCACAAGCGACAGGGTCTCGCCGGCGAAGAGATCGAAGGAGATGTTCTCGACGGCATGAACCGCGCCGGTCTTGCGGTTGAGAATGCCGCCGCCATGGATGTCGAAGCGCGTGGTCAGCGCGCGGACATCAAGGATCGGCTTGCTGTCTGCCGCGACTGTGTCGGTTACCGGCTCTGCCGGCAGTTCGGCGCCGCTTTCGACATCGATCTGCGCAAACCGCTGCGGCAGAATGCTGCCGGCCATCGAGCCAAGCCTTGGGACGGCCGAGAGCAGGGCGCGGGTGTAGGGGTGGCGGCCATGGTGGAAAATCTCCGCAGTAGTGCCTTTCTCGACTGCATCGCCGCGAAACATCACCACGGTTTCGTCGGCCACTTCCGCGACCACGCCCATGTCGTGGGTGATGAACAGCACCGACATGTCTTCCTCTTCCTGCAATGTCTTGATCAGGTCGAGGATCTGGCCCTGGATGGTAACGTCGAGCGCGGTCGTGGGTTCGTCGGCGATCAGGAGTTTCGGTTTTGCCGCGAGCGCCATGGCGATCATCACGCGCTGGCGCATGCCGCCGGAGAACTGGTGGGGATAGGCATCCAACCGGCTCTTGGCGTTCGGAATTCGGACCTTTTCCAGGAGATGGATGACTTCCTTTTCAGCCTCGGCGCGCGAGATGTCGCTGTGGACCAGCAGCGCCTCGGCGATCTGACGACCGATCGGGAAGATCGGGTTCAGCGATGTCATCGGCTCCTGGAAGATCATCGAGATCCGGTTGCCGCGCACCTGACGCATCTCTCTTTCACTGAGCGCGGTGAGGTCCTTGCCTTCGAGCAGCACGCTGCCCTTGATGCGGCTTGCCTCGGGATCCAGCAGCCGCATGATCGACAGCGAGGTCACGGATTTTCCGGACCCCGATTCGCCGACAATCGCAACGGTCTTGCGCGGCTCAATGTCGAAGGACATGTCGCGCACCACGCTCTTCCAGCCGCCGCCGGTCTTGAATGATGTCGTCAGGTTTCGAACGGAAAGCGTGGGTTGCTGCAGGTCGGCGGCAGGATTGGCCGCAAGGACGGTGGACGGGGTCACGACTGGCTCCTCGTCTTGGGGTCTATGGCATCGCGCAGGGCGTCGCCGAGGATGTTGAGCGCGAGCACGGTCAGAAGGATGGCGATCGAGGGAAACACCACCAGCCACCAGGCATTGAGGATGTTATCGAAGCCCTCGCGGATCATGCCGCCCCATGTGGGCGTCGGCGGGCTCACGCCGAGGCCGATAAAGGCGAGCGAGGCTTCTGTGCGGATCGCCGACGCCATCCACAGCGAGGCGACCACCACGATGTCGGAGAGGATATTGGGCAGAATATGGACGCCCATGATCCTGAGCGGCGTGAAGCCCATTGAACGACCGGCATCGACGAATTCGCGGCGCTTGATCGCAATCGTCGGCGCGCGGGCGATCCGGGCGAAGGGCGCGGTCTCGGTGATCGCGATGGCGATGATCAGGTTTTCGAAGCTCGCGCCCAGCATGGCGGCGACCATAAGCCCCAGCAGCAGCGTCGGAAACGACAGCATTACGTCGACAAGGCCCATGATGAGCTGGTCAAAAAGACCGCCGATATAGCCAGCCAGAATGCCGATGGTCGATCCGACAACCATGGCGACCATCACCGAGAGGAAGCCGATCGAAAGCGAAATCCGCGCGCCGTAGAGCAGGCGTGAAAGCACGTCGCGGCCATAACTGTCCGTGCCCAGCCAGAAATCAGCGGACGGCGCTTGCAGCCGGTCGAGAATGTGCTGTTTCAGAGGGTCGTAGGGGGAAAGAAGCGGGGCGAAGATTGCGGCGAAGATGATCGCGGCAAGCAGCCCGATGCCGATCCAGGAGAACCGGTTGCGGCGAAGCGCCTGAAGGACGGCGCTTGACGGTTTGCGCACGGGCGCGGTGCTGATGGCAGCGTCTGTCATCGGGCGTAACTCACTCTGGGGTCGACGAGGGCGTAGATGAGATCGGTCGCGGTGTTGACCAGGATGACGAAGGCGGCGAACACCACCATCAGCCCCTGCAGCATGGTGTAGTCGCGCGATTGCAGCGCGCCGAGGATGAGCTTGCCGAGGCCCGGCCGCGTGAACACGATCTCGGTCAGCACCGAATTGCCGATCAGCGTTCCGAAATAGAGCCCGACCACGGTCACGATCGGGATCATGGCGTTGCCGAGCGCGTGGCTGAGCACCAGCGAGCGCGGGCTGACGCCCTTTGCGCGGGCGGTGCGGATATAGTCCTCGCCCAGCACATCCAGCATCGCGGAGCGGGTGACGCGGGCGATATAGGCGGTCATGATCAGGCCGAGATTCAGCGCCGGCAGGATGAGATTGCGAATGTGCTCGATCGGATCGGAGGAGGCCCGGCTCATCACCGGTAGCCATTGCATCCAGACCGAAAAGGCAAGCAACATCAGGATCGCCGAGACGAAGCCCGGAAACGAAAGACCGACCAGCGAAAGGATGCGGCTGGCGTAATCCGGCCATTTATTGCGTCGCACGGCGGCAAGCACGCCGAGCGGAATGCCGAACAGCGAGCCGATCACCATGGCGGCCGCTGCAAGCTCCAGCGTATAGGGCAGAACCACGGCCACCTCTTGCAGAACCGGCTTGCCCGTGACCATCGAGACCCCGAAATTGCCCTTCAGCATGTCGGTGATGAAGGTCAGATACTGCACGCCGATCGGCTGATCGAGACCGAGTTGGGCTCTCAGCGTCTGCAGCGAGGATTCCGTTGCCCGGTCGCCAAGCATGGCGATTGCGGCATCGCCCGGCACGAGGCGGACGAGAATGAACACCACTGTCAACATCGCGATCAATGTCGGGATCGCCAGCAAAAGTCGTCTGATCGCGTATCGGATCATGCGGCCGTCCTTTCAAGTGCTGCGCGGTCGGGGGCGAACGCGTCCAGTTGATGATTGCTATACCCGTCAAGCGCCAGATCCGACAGCACGCGCCCGACGGACGGAACGAGTTGGAAGCCGTGGCCGGAAAAGCCGAAGCCATGAACAAGACCATCGACGCGCCGCGACAGACCGATCACCGGCAGGTGATCGCGGGTCATCGCCTCCATTCCGGCCCAGGCCCGCACCACCCGGATGTCGCCAAGCGCGGGGAACAGCCGGCATGCCGCGCCGACGGCGCTGCCGAGCGACAGGGCGTCGACGCTTGCGGTCTGCCGGTCGGAGGCCAGACGTCCCTGGGCGCCGCCGCCGATCAGAAGCGTGCCCTCGCGGGTCTGCTTCAGCGAGAGCTTGCGGCCGAAGGAACTGATCACCGGTTTCAAGGTGCCGCCGACGCGCTCGGTCACCACCATCATCGAGGTTCGGATTTCGTGGTGCTGCGGATCGCCAGCAAGCGCCGACACGCTGTCGGCCCAGGCGCCGGCGGCATTAATGACGGTTTTCGCGGAAATCTCGCTCTGGCCGGTCGTCACCAGCCAGTTCGCGTCCTGCCTTCGCATGGCTGTCACCGGACAGGCTTCGAGGATGTCGACGCCGGCGGCGCGGCAGGCGTCGCGGAATGCGCGAATGGTGCGGTGGGGATCGGCGGAGCCATCGGTTGCGGCATAGGCGCCGCCGACGCAGTGGCCGGCAATGCCGGGAGCGATCTCGCGAAGTTCGCGCGCGTCGAGGAGCTTTTCGTGATGATAGCCGGTTTCGCTCAGCCGCCGGATGCGCTCCGCGATCCGCGCCAATGCGGTTTCGTCCTCGGCCACCTGCAATTGACCGCAGGCCTTGAAGCCGCAATCATCGCCAACCAGCGCCGTCATCTCGGGCCAGATCGCGGCGGCTTCGAGACTGAGCGACAGTTCGCGCGGATCGCGGCCAAGGGTGCGCACGCCGGCCGCCGTTGCGCCGGAGGCGTGACGCCCGAGCGAATGGCGTTCGGCGAGGATCACGCGCGCCTTGCGTCGGGCGAGATGAAGGGCGGCGCTGAGGCCATGCAGACCGCCGCCGATGACAAGCACATCGGCGTTCATGATGCCTCCTCAAGCGAGGCGATTTCGCCAAGCGTCACCGGTTTCAGCGGCGGGCGGATGTTGAAGAAGGCGACGTCGCCCTGGGGAATATCGTGGACCTCGGCAATCAGCGCCTGTACCGCATAGCCGCATTGGCGACCCTGACAGGGGCCCATGCCGCAGCGCGTCGCAGCCTTGGCGACGGCGGGGTCCGGCGGACCCGAGCGGGCAGCGGCGCGGATACGGCCTGCCGAAACCTCCTCGCAGCGACAAACGATGGCCTCATCGGGAATGTCGAGGGGCGGGGCCGGGTAGAGGGCGTCGAGCAGCGGGCGCAGGGCGAGCGCGGCGTCAAGGCGGGCATTTAGCCCGGCATCCCGTCGCTTCGCCTCGATGTCTCCGGCGATGCCGAGCGCACCGGCAATACCAAGCGCCGCGATCTCGCCCTTCACGGCGGCGGCGGCCCAGCCGCCAATGCCGCCGGCGTCGCCCGCCACGAACAGGCCCTTGCGGCTGGTTTCGCCGAAGCGGTCGAGCTTCGGCCGGAAACAGGCCTGGTCTGCGCTCCAGACATGGTCGCAACCAAGCGCCATGGTTTCATGTACGCGCGGCACCACGCCTTCATGCACCAGCAGAATATCGGCTGGCTCGGTGTGCGCCTTCCCGCCGGAGCGCCAGCTTATCGTTTCGAGTCGGTTTTCGCCGGCAGCCGCCAGCCCGCTTGCCGCGCGCTCGAATCGCACCTGTCGTTTCAGGGCCCGCAGCCAGCGCATGCCCTTGGTAAGACCGGCGAAGTCGCGCAGCGCGCCGGGAAGATGGCGGAGAACGGACGGGCCGGGGCGCTTTGAGGTGTCGAGATAGCCTTCGATCCGTCCCTCAAGGTCGAGCATCTGCGTGGCATAGAGAAGCGGCAGCGGACCGGCGCCGGCGATCCAGACCTTGCCTTCGGGCAGCATGCCGCCCGATTTCAGCAGGATTTGTGCCGCCCCCACCGTCATCACGCCGGGCAGTGTCCAGCCTTCGAAGGGAACCGGGCGCTCCTGAGCGCCGTTGGCCAGCAGCAGGGTCCGCGCTTCAAGGCGCTGCGCCTTGCCGCCGGTGGTCACGAACAGCGACCAGCCATCCTCGATCTGCCAGACCTGCGTCAGCGGCATATAATCCGCGCCGGAGTTGCGAAAAGCTTCCGCCAGGGCTTTGCCCTTCCGATAATCCGCGCCGAGCGCCTGGGCCAGTTTGCTATCGCCGTTGCGCTCGACCCCGCGCCAGATCTGGCCGCCGGGCGCCGGCTGTTCGTCGATGACGACAACGGCGAGACCGTGCTTTCTGAGGGCCACGGCGGCCGACATCCCTGCTGGGCCCGCGCCGACGATTGCAACATCATGGGACATTACGCAATCTCCCGCGCGCCGCGCTGGCTTTCGATCCGCATGCCGGGCCTTGCCGGCACGAGACAACCCTGGCTGGAGGCGACACCATCGATAATGGCGAGGCAATCGAAACAGACGCCCATCTGGCAATAGGGCAGGCGTGGGGTGCCGCTGATCGCGGTGGTGCGCCCGGCATTCGGCACGCGCATCAATATCCCGGCAACCGTTTCGCCGTTCCATGCCGGGGTTTCGACGCCGTTGACCGTCACGGTCATGTCGGGGGCTTCAAGCACAGTCTTGAACATTGAACCTTCCATTGGAAAAAGCCGAAAGCTCGGCGGGCAGGGCGCCCTGGGCCAGCGCCGGACCGACAATGCGGGCATGGGCTGCTGCAAGGGTGACGCCGGAATGGCAGATGGCGGCGTAAAGGCCGGGATGACCCGTCGCTTCGGCATAGATCGGCGAGCCGTCCGGTGGCAGCACGCGGAAGCCGCTCCACTGGCGCACCAGCCGGGCGCTGCCGAGTGCGGGAACGATCCGCGTGGCGCGACCGGCGAGCCGGACCGAAGCCGAGACGCTGACGCCACGGTCGTCGGTATCTTCCTTGGTGGCGCCGATCATGATCGTGCCCTCCGCGGTCTGGCGGAGCCCGCTTGCGGGATAGGGCAGCATCGGCGCCATCCGCTCCAGAACCAGGATCTGGCCGCGCTCGGACCGCATCGGGATGGCGAGGCCAAGCGGCGCGGTCAGCGCCGGCGTGGCAAGGCCTGCCGCAACCACGACCCGCGCCGCCGTAAAACCCGCGTCATCCGTCTCCACGCGAAATTCTCCGTCGAGTGGAACAATCGTCCTCACCTTGCTGCGGAACTTGATCTTCCCGTCGCGCCGCGTGATGCCCTCATGCATTGCCGCCAGCAATTGCAAAGGGTTCACATGTCCGTCGGCTGCCGAGAAGCTGGCGCCGGAAACCTCAGGTCCAAGCTTGATGGCAGGGAGCAGGTGCTCGAGTGCGACGCGATCGAGCATCTCGGTATCGGCGTCGCCGTGCTGGTTGTGCATGCGGCGGATCGCGGCAGCGCGCGTCTCAAGTTCCTCGTCGCCGAGACAGAACATCAACCCGCCGTTGCGCTCGTAGTCGATTTTGGCGCCGGTCTCCGCACTCAGTTGCTCCACGAAGGCGGGCCACAGATCGGCGCTCTTTCGGCTGAAGCGATGATATTCGGGGGCATTCGCGCCCTTGCTCTGCACCCAGACGAGGCCGAAATTGGCCCGCGCCGCGCGCAGGTCGCGATCTTCGCCATCGAGCACCAGCACCTTTCTGCCGCATCCGGCAATGCCGTAGGCCAGGGCCGCGCCGACAATGCCGCCGCCAATGACGATGAATTCGCTGTCCAACCGAGCCTCCTTCTTTGCTTGTTCAGATTATGAAGCCACGGTAGAATGTCAAAGTCGTTTAATTGGGCTACGTATTCACAAAGGTTATACCGATGCGCGATCCAAGTCTCAGGCAGCTCGAAGCACTGATTGCCGTCGTGGAATCCGGAACGGTAAGCCGCGCCGCGGAAATTCTCAGAATCTCGCAACCCGCCGCAAGCAAGCTCATTCAGGAGCTGGAGGCCGATACCGGGCTGGAGCTTTTCGAACGCGAGAGCGGCCGGCTGGTGCCGACGGAGCGCGGCATGCGGCTTTATGAAGAGGTTGAGCGAGTGTTCGGCGGCGTGCGCCAGCTTGCCCGCGCCGTCGAGGCGATCCGCCGGGAGGATCGTGGACATCTGGTCATCGGAACGCTACCGGCACTTTCCGGGCCGTTCGTCAGCAGGGCGCTGGCGGCGTTTCACCGCCGACATCCCGATGTCTTCGTGTCGCTCGAATCGCGCAGCTCGCAATTTCTGATGGAGGCCGTATTGCTGCGGCGGCTGGACGCGGCGCTGGTCATAAACGCGGTCGAGCACCCGTCGATCGAGACGGAGCGGCTGGAAAGCCCGCCGGCCATCGCCGCGCTGCCGCGCGGCCATGCCCTGGCGGCAAAACCGGTGCTGCGGCCCGAGGATTTTCATGATCAACCATTCATCGCTTTCGGAGTGACCGGCATGATGCGGCGGCGCACGGACGAAATCTTCGAAGCCCATGGCGTTCGCCCGGATATCGTTATCGAAGCCACAACAGCGCCGAATGTCGCCGAACTTGTCGCAGCCGGTCTCGGCGTTACGGTCGCTGACCCGCTCAGCATGGCGTTTGCCGCAGACAGGCTGGAGACGCGGCCATTCGAGCCGGACCTGACCTTCGAATACAATATCCTGAGACCCGTGCGCGCCCGCAACAGTGCGCTTGCGGCGGCGTTCATCGAGGAAGTTCACAATCAGGCGCGTTCGCTAGAGGCATGAACGCAAACGCCCCGCCCTAACAGGGCGAGGCGGAACTGTGACAGATTGGCGAGAAGCGGGCTGCCAGCAGTGTCAGCGCGTCAGCGCCGTTTTCTCGGTGATCGGCGGGGCGAGGTTCAGCGAACCTTTCAGTTCGTAGCCGAGGTCCAGCCCATCCGTTTGAACCCATACCTGCATCAGCTCGAACAGCGGGACAGAGCAGACAGCGTCAAAGATCTTCTGCTGGGCTTCGGCCCAGAGCTTCTTCTGCTCCTCGGGATCGGATGCCACGCGGGCGGCCTGGATTTCCGCATCGGCGACATCGCAATGCGAGAAGTTCGTGACCCCCGTCGGCGTGCCGACGATCGAGGCGGAATCGTAGAACTGTGTCAGGTAGCTGTCGGCGACCGGGAAACGGGCCGCGCCATAGAACACGATATCGCTGGCATCCTGACGGATCTGGGAATGATAGGTCGGGTGGTCAACGATCTGCATGTCCAGATTGATGCCCGCTTCGGCGAGTTGCGCCTGTATCACTTCCATGACCGGCTGCTGCGATGAGCTGGACGATACGATCGCCGAGAGCTCGAGCCCGTCTTCAAAACCGGCCTCCGCAAGTAGCGATTTTGCAAGCTCCAGATCATAGCTGTAGCCGCCAGCCGCGCAGTCTTCGCCAAGATAGCCTGGCGGCACCACCGAGCATCCCTTGTGCGCGACATCGGCGCCGACGAACTGGATCAGCTGATCGACATTGACCGCATGGGCGATGGCCTCACGGACCTTGAGATTGTCGAGCGGCGGATGGTTCATGTTGAGATGCAGCGTGCGGAATTCGCCGGGCGCGAAGATATCGATCGTCGCATCGCCCCAGGATTTCGCCTGATCGACCCATTGCTGCTCGCGCTTGCCATAGATCAGGTCGAGTTCGCCGGAGCGGAAGGCGAGTTCCCGGCTGGAATCGGAGGGAATGAACTCGTAATCGATGTCGTCAATCTGGGGCGCGCCGCGGAAATAGTCCGGGAAGGCGACAAGATGGGCGGATTGCTGCGTGACCGTCTTGTCGAACATGAACGGGCCCGTTCCGATCGGATGGTTCTTGAAATCATCACCATACTGTTCGGCCGCCTTCTGGCTGATGATATTGCCGCCGTGATAGTTGGCGACGAGACCCAGGAAGCCGGGCACCGGCTCGCTCAGCGTGATGCGGACGGTGAGCGGATCGATGGCCTCGATGCTTGCGAATGCGGCATAGTCGTTCGCGAAGGATGAGGTCTCGGGGTTCTTGGCCCGGTTCAGGGTGTAGACAACATCATCGGCCGTCAGCGTGCCGAAATCGCCGTGAAATTTCACCCCGTCGCGCAGATGAAAAGTCCAGACGAGACCATCGTCCGATGTCTCCCAGCTTTCAGCCAGATCCGGCTCGATTGCCGCTGGATCGGCGCTGCCCGGCGGGAAGCGGACCAGTCCGTTGAACATCCACGAGACCAGCGCGACATCTTGTGTCTGCGTGGCCCGCGCCGGATCTGCGGTTGAAAGATCGGCGGAACCGATGCCGACTCTCAGCGTCTCCGCGCCAGCCGATCCCGCCGCCATTCCAATCACCAGGGCAAGCGCGGTCGTCGCCCCCGAAATTGAGCTATTACGATGCTTCAGCATATTCACCTCTCCTTTGTTTTGAAGATAGGTAATAAGCTCAAGGTATAAGTGTCAAAGTCGATATTTTGCGGGATGTATATGAAAAGGTTATATACCTGTTCTGCGACCGGCAACTGAAGTCCGGCTGCGTTGCTGAGGCGGGCATACATGCGGCCATTGCTTCTATTGCCAGGAATCGCTGTCGGACATCATAGACCAGACCGTAACGAAAAGCGCAGCGATCAGCGGACCGACGACGAAACCGTTCACACCCATGAGCGTGATGCCGCCGAGGGTCGATACCAGGATGAGATAGTCCGGCATGCGGGCGCCTTTGCCGACGAGAGGCGGCCTCAGCAGGTTGTCGACGAGGCTGATGACCAGTATTCCCGTCGCGAGCAGAATGAGCCCTTTGATGACGTCCCCTGAAAGCAGGAGGTAAAAGGCGG
Source organism: Martelella mediterranea (assembly GCF_021021415.1). Taxonomy (GTDB): domain Bacteria; phylum Pseudomonadota; class Alphaproteobacteria; order Rhizobiales; family Rhizobiaceae; genus Martelella; species Martelella mediterranea_C. The sequence continues at coordinate 23,561 of NZ_JAINWJ010000011.1, forward strand.
CGGGCACCCAGACGGCGGCTGCGCCAATCACCGGAAGCAGCGACAGAAACGCCATCACGACGCCCCAAAGAAGCGCGCCGTCCATTCCCAGAAGCCAGAAAACGATACCGCCGATCGTGCCCTGGACCAGGGCGATGACGACACTGCCCCTGACCGTCGCCGTGATCACCCGGGAGAATTTGTCGAGAAACTGTTCCGTCTGGCGCGGGGTGAGCGGGCTGGACTTTCGCACTGTTGCCGACAAGGCTGCGCCGTCGCGCAGGAGAAAGAACAGGATATAGAGCAGCACCCCGGCATTGGCGATTATCCGGATTGCGCCCTGGCCAAGCCCGAGGGCCTGCGGCGCCGCCCATTGCGTGACCTCCACCAGCGCAGCGTCGAGGCGCCCCTGAAGCTCCTCCAGGGAACCGATGCGGATGAAGTCAAATGCCTGCAGCACGAAGGGCGGCGCCCTTGCGCGTAGGCTCTCGAAGGCCGAGGGCAGATCGATATCATGCATGGACATGAAGCGATAAAATCGCGCGGCCTCCCGGGCAACGGCGATGAAGATCAAGGCTGAAGGGATCAGGATGACGCAGACGCACACAAACAGACCGATGCTCGCGGCAATATTCCTGCGCGGCTGCAGGCGGGCCGCGATCATTTTCTGGAAAGGATGGAACAGGATTGCAAGCACCACCGCCCACAGGATCGCGCCGTAGAAGGGCCGTATCAGCCAGATGAAGGCGACAGACGCAATCACGGTCAGAATTACAAAACTTGCCTGCTGAACCTGTCTTTGCTGCATTGTACCGCCCATCGCCGGTCGTGGGTTTTCTTGGAGACCTGTCATCGAGCTGGACCTTTGGCTGCATTCAGCCGGACGCCTAGCAGCGGATGAAGATGAACATCCCGGTCTAAATCCGCGACGACAATATAGCGCCGGCCAGCGCGCGCTGCACGACAAAACAGTTGACAAAAATGGCCGCCCGGATCGCTGCCGTTCCAAAGAACCGGCTCCTGCAATTCCTCAAACAGCCCTTTCTGCGCGAAGCGCTTCCTTGAACAGTTCGAAAGCGGTCGTGCCGCGCCGATCGGGGTAATAGAGGTGGTAGCCGGAAAACGGCTCGCACCACGGCTCCAGCAGGCGGGTGAGGCGGCCATCGGCTATCGCCGCCGCCACCAGGTCCTCCAGGATGTAGAGGATGCCGAAACCTTCCAGGGCGGCGGCGACCAGCAGGTCGCCATCGTTGAAGACCGGGCCGCGACCTGGCTTGACCGTCATCGCGCGGCCGTCACGTTCGAATGACCAGGGCGACAGATTGCCATGCGCGTCGGCATAGGCGATGCAGCGATGGGCGGTGAGATCGCCCGGCTCCATCGGCGTTGGATGGTCGCGGAGATAGCCGGGTGCTGCCACCACCGCGACGCGCAGCGGAGGCCCGACCGCGAGCGCGATCATGTCCTTCTCCAGCCGTTCGCCAAGCCGGATGCCCGCATCGTAGCGGCCCGCCACGACATCGGTCATGCTGTCCTCCACGTTCACCGCCACCTCGATGCCCGGGTGGCGGCGCATGAAGGCGGGGAGCATTGGCCACAGCACCGTGTCCGCGGCGTGTTTGCCCGTCGTGATCCGGACCGTGCCGATCGCGGCCCCGCGGGCATGGGACAGCGCCTCGATCTCGTCGTCCAGCCCCGCCAATGCCGGCGATAGCGTGGCGAGCAGGCGCTCGCCGGCGGCGGTGGGAGCGACGCTGCGCGTTGTGCGGGTGAGCAGGCGAAAGCCGAGCTGGTCCTCCAGCCGCTTCATGGTCTGGCTCAATGCAGACTGGGTGACGCCGAGCCGCCGCGCGGCGCGGGTGAAGCTGCGGTCGGAGGCAATTGCCGCGAAGATGGCGAGGTCGCCGAACTGATCCGGACGCATTGATGATTCCTGCTACTGGGGCCTATTACTCATTAGGCGGTTATGCTGATCCATTAGCATTGCTACATAGTCGACGACTGCACAAGAGCAAGGAGACGATGATGTCAAAGGTTTGGTTGGTGACCGGCGCGAGCCGGGGACTTGGACGCGAGATCGCGCGCGCGGCGCTCGATGCGGGCGAAACGGTGGTGGCGACGGCGCGCTCCGCCGATGCGGTGCGCGCGGCCTTCGGGGACTACGATCGCCTGCACGCCCGCGCGCTCGATATCACCGATGCCGAGGCCGCCAATACGGCGGCGGCCGAGACCGCCGAGCGGTTCGGCGCGATCGACGTGCTGGTCAACAATGCCGGCTATGCCGAGCTGGGCTTCTTCGAGACCTTTACCGATGAAGCGGTGCGGCGGCAGTTCGAGGTCAATCTGTTCGGCACGATGAACGTCGCGCGCGCGGTCGCCCCCCATATGCGTCGCCGCCGCGCAGGCCTGATCGTCACCATCTCGTCGGTCAGCGGGCTGGTCTCCAATGGCGGGGGCGCGGTCTATTCGGCGTCGAAATTCGCGGTCGAGGGATGGATGGAAGGTTTTGCGCAGGAACTGGCGCCGTTCGGCATCCGCTCGCTGCTGGTCGAGCCGGGCATGCTGCGCACCGACTTCATGGACGGCAAGTCTGCAAGTTTCGGCAGCATCGACATTCCGGATTATGCCGAGGCGATCGCGCAGTATCGCGCGTTTGTCGACGGCGCGAACGGTAACCAGCCGGGCGATCCGAAGCGGCTCGCGGCACGGATCGTGGCGCTTGCCGCGCAGGACGAGGCGCCGTCGCGGTTCGTGTTCGGCGACGACGCCCGGCAGTGGGCCGGCGCAAAGGTCGCTCAGTTGCAGCAGGAGATCGCCCGGTCAGCCGATTACGACTGATGCGATCTGAAGATAAAGCCGTCCCGATCATTGAAACGGCTCGAACTCTGGGCCTCCCTTTTCCGGTGGGGCTTGTTCCAGTGCCGTTGCGCAACAGAAAATGCGCCGATCAACGCCTTCATTCACCAGCGCCGGACGGCGATGCCCGACGCCTACTCTTTCGTGGCAGCACGTAATGCGTATCGGCTGAGGTTCACTGCTCAAAAGGTCTTTGTGTGACCGGGGCCAAACAAGGCTCCAACTGCCATGAAGCCGCGCTGTTTCCAGAACGTCAGGGACGAACCGCTTGCTGATAGCGCTTGCCGTTTCACTGTCGTTTTGGCTCGGCCGAAGATTCCGCGATGGTTGCTTTTGCAAGGCGTTGTCGCCTTTGTTCTTGCCTCAATCGTTTCCTTTGTGTCCCGTTCTGCTCTGCTCGAAATTCAAGGCCAGATCGGCGACGGAGACGCTTCTGAGATGCGCTTCGAAGTGCTGCTGGGCCTTCAAAAGGGCGTTTGCTGTCGCGTCATTTGCCGCACGGGCAAGCAGACAGGTCGTTTGGCCGTCATCGATGCCGATGGCAAAAAGCGCGGGTGCATCGAGCGCCTGATAGATGTCGAGCAGCGATATCTCGGTCAGCGGCCTTGCGAGCGACCATCCCCCGCCATGGCCCTTGACCGAGACGACGATGCCAGCCTGGCGCAGGCCTGCCATGGTCCGGCGAACAACGGACGCGTTTGTGCCCAGCATCCGGGCAATCAGCTCAGACGTCGCCGGCGTTCGCATCCTCTCCAGGTGCAGCAGGGCGTGAAGCACGCGCGGCAGTCGGCTGTCCTGGCGCATCCTGTTTCCTTTCGTAACAAATGAACGCACGAGATATTGACGTGCGTGCAGTTATGGTACATTTGAAGATACATGACTTTATCAGGCCGCACAAATTCAAACCCCGATGGAGCAGCGTCAGATGACGAGATCGACCAGTATCGCCCGTTTTGCCCTGTTGGCCTTTGCCACGCTCTTGTGCCTCGCGCCGGTGACGGCACGGTCGCAGATCATGGACCGGACCGTGCAGGTGGGAGACCAGTCCGTGCGCTATCTGGCTGCGGGAACGGGCGACAAAGCCATTGTCCTGCTGCATGGCTGGCCGCAGAGCGCCGATGAGTTCAGGAAAATTATCCCTGACCTTGCCGAAGGTTATCACGTCTATGCACCGGATCTCAGCGGCATCGGCGACAGCACGGCGCCGAACCAACGCTGGAACAAGGCAGCGCTTGCCGGCGACGTCAAGGCGTTCGCAGATCATATGGGTCTGAAAGACCCGCTTGTTGTCGGACACGATATCGGCGGCATGGTCGCCTATGCCTATGCCAGGCTCTATCCGGACGCGTTGAGCGGGGTTGCCATCCTCGATGTTCCAATCCCGGGGCTCGATCCCGCCGATGCCATCGCGGCCACTGCGCACGCCTGGCATTATGATTTTCACAATCAGGTCGGCCTGGCCGAGACCCTGGTAGAGGGGCGTCAGGCAGCGTATTTCGGCTATTTCATCAACAAGGTGAGTGCGAACCCCAAAGCGATTTCGCGCGAAGACATCGCTGTTTATGCCAAGGCCTATGAAACGCCGGAAAGCCTGCGTGCCGGTTTTGAACTCTACCGCGCCTTTGACGAGGATGCGGCGTTCTTCAAGGCACAGGTTTCCCGCTTCACGGTGCCCATGCTTGTGGTCGGCGCCGAGTTTTCGACGGGCGGGGCGCTGCCCATCATGGAGGACTCCTTCGCCAGGCAGGGCGCAACGGACATCACAACCGTGATTGTGGAAGGCTCCGGGCACTGGCTGGCCGAGGAGAAACCCGCCGCCACGGTGCAGGCGATTGAGGACTTTGCTGCGGTCGTCTTCAACGACTAGCCTTCGCTGCCAGGCATGCTGTATCGAGCAAATCAGTAATGGAGACTGCCATGACGGGCTCAGTTCTTCAGCTTAAAGCAAGCTGTCATTGCGGGGCCGTGGTGATCAGCCTGGCCGCCAACCCTCGGAGGTGACAGACTGCAACTGCAGCCTATGCCGACGCTATGGCGTGCTCTGGACCTATTACGAGGCGTCCGAAATTACCAGGTTGCCTGTTGGCAATGCCTCCGAGACCTATGCCGGGAACGGACGACTTTCATCGCTGCAATGCCTGGAGACACTCGAAGGAGGTGCGCTACATCGTTTCTCCGGAGAGCGCTGACTAAACCCGCGCGATCCACCTTTTATGGCCTACAGAGCGGTAATTCAGGCGACGCGTCTCCGTTTCGCTGACGAAGGTCGTTTCGGTAATCAGGCTGAACACGAGGCGCGGAATTGCACCCACCATTCAGCCCTCCCTTGTGCTTCAGGTAATCGAAGTTCCATCAACAATCACATGGTCATAGTCCATGGAGCATTTCTCAATGCGGGCTTCGATCCGGTAGACGGCGCGGAGCATGTCAACGGTGACGACGTCGCGGGGCGTTCCGCAGGCCCGCATGCGACCATTCTCGATCACGATGACCTTGTCGGCAAAGCGCAGAGCCTGGTTGAGGTCATGGATCGCGATCAGGACGATCATGCCCCGGGTCTGCGCCTGCCTGCGCATGAAATCCAGCACCTCGACCTGCCGATGAAGGTCGAGGGCGCTTGTCGGCTCGTCCATCAGCATGATGTCCGGTTCGCGCGACAGCGCCTGCGCGATCGACACGAGCTGCCGCTGGCCGCCCGAAAGCGCGCCGAGATCGCGGAAGGCGATCGACACGATGTTGAGCGCCCGCATGATCTCGTCGATCAGCCTTGTGTCTTCGTCGCTCACCGACCATGATTTTCCCTGCTTGCGGGCAAGAAGGATCGACTCGTAGACCGTCAGCACGGCATTCGCCGATGTGTCCTGCGGCATGTAGCTGATGGCATTCTTCGTCCTGGAGCCCTCGACGCGCACTTCGCCCGGGCCCTTCAGAATGCCGGTGATGCGTTTGAACAGGGTCGATTTCCCGGCCGCGTTCGGCCCGATGACCGCAACCAGTTCTCCAGCCCTCATCGGCGGGGTCGTCACATCTTCAACGAAGAGCTTTCGGCCGTGATAGGCGCCGACCGATTGAAGCTGCAGGGCTACCATGAACGGCTCCTGTTGGAGATGATGAGCGAGAAGAAAAAGGGAACGCCGACCAGGGCGGTGATGATCCCGATCGGAAAAACAACGCCGGGAACGATGGATTTCGACACGATCGACGTCACGGACAAAAGCAGCGCACCGGACAGGATTGAGCCCGGCAGAAAGAACCGCTGATCCTCGCCGAGGATCATGCGGGCGATGTGCGGACCGACCAGTCCGACAAAGCCGATCGTGCCGACGAAGCTGACCGGTACGGCCGCCAGCAGCGAGATGATCAACATGGTTTCAAGCCGGATACGGCGGACATTGATGCCGAAGCTTGCGGCCTTGTCCTCGCCCAGCCTGATCGCGGTCAGGGCCCAGGCGTTGCGGACAAACAGCGGCACGGCGAGCACCAGAACCGCAAGCGTCACCCAGATCTTCGGCCATGTCGCCTTGGTCAGACTGCCCATGGTCCAGAACACGACGGCGGAAAGCGCCTGTTCGGAGGCGAGATATTGCAGGAATGCCAGAAGCGCATTGAACGAAAACACCAGAGCGATGCCGAGCAGCACCACGGTCTGCACCGTCACCCCGCGCAGTTGCGAGATGAAGTGGATGAAGAGCGTTGCGGCCAGCGCCACGATGAAGGCGTTGACGGGAACAAGCATGCCGGCGGCGACGGGGACGAGCGAAATACTGGTGACGATGCCAAGCGCAGCGCCGAAGCTTGCGGCGGCGGAAATGCCCAGCGTGAAGGGACTCGCCAGCGGATTGGCGAGGATGGTCTGCATCTGCGCGCCCGCGAGGGAGAGGGCCGCCCCCACCACAATCGCCATCACTGCGACAGGCATGCGGATATCCCAGACCACGGTGCGGACCTGCACGGAGACGGATGACGGGCTGAAGATCGCTGTGAGCACCTCGCCAAGCCCGTAGCGCGCCGGCCCCCAGGCGAGGTCGATCGCAAAGGACAGGAAAAGAAGCGCCGAAAGTCCGAAGAGGATCAGCAGCTTGCGCCGGGCAAGCGCGCGATATCGCGCGCCCCCCGCTTCAGCCTCGATCATGTCTATCGAAGCAACCATGATTTCGGCCTACTGCGCCGGCTTGATGTCAGCCCAGTAGCCCGGCTGGTAGTCGATCGGCAGGAATTTCTCGTGGAACTCCGCAAATGTCGCGTCCGGGTCGAGATCGGCAAAAAGCTCGGGGTGGAACCATTTGGCAAGCTGCTGGACGGCAACGAACTGGTACGGGCTGGTATAGAACTGATGCCAGATCGCATGGACATCGTCGTTCGCCACCGCCTTGGATCCGGTAAAGGCCGGATGCTCCATCAGCGTCTGCAGCACCGCGCTGTTTTCCTCTGCGGCGGGTGCGGAGCCCGGGCCGACATTGACGAAGCCGCTGGCATCTTCCGTATTGGACCAGTTGGCGCCGGTGATGACGATCACATCGGGATTGGACGCCAGAACCTGTTCGGCATTGATGGATCCGGTATAGCCCGGCAGGAAATCAGAACCGATATTGTGGCCGCCGGCCCAGTCAACCATGAGACCGAAATTGTCCGGGCCGAAGGTTCCGCAGCACTCCACCAGACCGGCGGCGCGGTACATGAAGACGTCAGGCTCCTCAGGTTGCGCCGCTTCCAGCGTGTCCGTGACCCGCGCCATCTGCGCGTTCCAGTAATCGGCGACGGCCTCGGCGCGCTCCTCATGTCCAAAGAGCTTGCCGAGCACTTCAAGGCTCGGTTCGGTATTCTTCAGAATATGCTCGCGGAAATCGATATAGACGATCTTCGTGCCGGTTTCCGCCAGTGTCGCCTCAAGCCCGATTTCATCCGCGGCTTCCTTGTCGCCGATCGGCAGAAGCAGCACGTCGGCATCAAGATCGACCACGGTCTCGATCGAAAGCGTGCCATTGGAAAGTCGGCCGAGGAAGGGAATGTCTGCGGCTTCGGGAAATTTCGCGACATAGGCGGAATAGCCGCCCTTGTCATTCATATACATGTCATTGCGCCATCCGACGACCTTCGCGAAGGGGTTTTCCTTCTCGATCGGGGCCAGCCCGTAGATCATCCGGCCCTCGCCGAGGATCACGCGCTCGACCGGTGCATCGAAGCTGACCGCACGACCCGCCACATCCTCAACCGTGAAGGACTGGGCAAAGGCGGAAAGCGGCAACAGGGACGCGGCGGCGATCGTTGAGCCTGCAAATAATCTCACCAAATTCATTCTGGAAAACTCCCTCATCTCATCGGATGAATTGAGGCTTATAAAACATGACTTGCTGAATCAAGTTTTATGTTTTAGAGCTTTTCCAAAGTGTTAGAGCGACATGAGTGTCTGATGAACGAGCCGAAGAGCAATTATTCCATCCGCGACGAAATCCGTGACTACTGGTCGGAAAGAGCCGGAACGTTCGATCAGAGCGTCGGCCACGAGATTTTTTCGGATGCCGAAAGACGAGGCTGGCAGCGACTTATTCGAAAACATCTCGGCGAAGGCCAGGGACGCCGCGCCCTGGACCTTGCCTGCGGAACGGCGGTGATCTCGCATCTGTTGCATGACCTCGGCTTCTCGGTCACCGGCTTGGACTGGTCCGATACCATGCTCGCTCTCGCGCGCGCCAAGGCGGAAAGCCGCAAGGCAGATATACGGTTCATCACGGGAGACGCGGAAAATACGCTGGAGCAACCTGGAACCTATGACGTGATCACCAACCGACATCTGGTCTGGACGCTGGTCGATCCGCCGGCAGCGTTTCGGGAATGGTTCTCGCTGCTCAAGCCCGGCGGAAAGGTTCTGATCGTCGATGGGAACATGGGCAAGACGACCTGGGTGAAGGGCCTGCAGACGTACTGGACCCGCATGACCGGTAAGGAGCTTTCCGGTCCGCTCAATGCCGATATGGCAGAGTGGCTTCGCGATATCAGGGCGAGGGTCTATTTCTCTGACCAAATGCCGGCCACCGCGGTTGCCGCGCTGCTGGAGGACGCCGGTTTCGAAAACGTCGTGATCGACCGCAAGCTCACCGATATCCACTGGGCGCAGGCCCGCAAGATGCCTGTGATGCGCGGCCTCGACCGAATGTTCCAGGAACGCTTCGCCATCTGCGCCGAGAAGCCACACCGATAGGATCGAGCCGCTGCTGGGTTCTGCCCTCTCTGATCAAAACGAGAGGCGGCGCGCCCCGGCCGGAGCGAACGTTGAAAAGAACGCCTGCGGCCAACAGAGCCTTTCGCATCGGACTGATGGCAGCACTCGACTATGACCACTTGGGATAAGCAGAAAGAGTATGATGGCGACGCTCAAGCAAGATGAAAGCGACTTTTCCGCAAATTGAGCATCGCGCGCCGCTTAGCAGGCACAACGGTCGTACAAACATCATGTCCCTCTCGAAGTTCACAAGCGGAGCGCTGACTTGTCAGCCCCTCCACCCCAAAATCAGATTGTCGGTTTGTTGGAAACTGAGGTGTGAAGCTTCAGCGGTCAACCGCCTGTGCTGGGGCTGGATTCCGGAGGTCGCCTTTATACCAATGGTCAGTGATTAGGACCCATATGATGCACGCTGGGATGGTCCCCGAGGGCGTCGAAATCCTCGCCGTAGCTATGGCTACGACTGCGGTTTTCGCTGACCGGCTTTCAAAATCGCTCCGGTCATATGAGTTCTAATCACTGTCCCTTGGTATTTAACGCTATCGGGATCCTTTCGAGAATTGAAAAGCCAAACCCTCGTGTGATGACCGCCATTGCCCGCGAATGCGCCGTTTCCATCTGGGATAGTGCCGGCAAGGCGCCGCTTCAGGCCTGTGCATCATACCGGCGATGTCGGCCTGAGCTGGCACAAATATGCGTTGTGGAGAGGCAAGTCCGACATGGACGCCGCCGAAATCGGGCAATGGACGGGGTGTAGATCCTGCAACGCACTTTGCACCAAGTCTCGCGGCCGCCGTGGAGATTGCCGCGATCCACGCGGCTTTCGAATTATGGCTCGACCGGGTTGATGGCACGCTTTGCAATATGCTCAGGCAGGTCACGACACAGTTCCGTGTTGACGACATCGCGACCGACTAGGTGAAGAGCCCCAGCGGTTGCCACGGTTGTTCACGGTTCATCAACTGCCCCAGACCCTCGTTTCGCGGATAATTGAGGCAGGTGCAAGCGAGTGGCAGGTCCTCATCGCAGTCCTGCTGTTGATCCCGTTCGTGCCGGAACGCCACTCAAACACCCGTATAAGGACGCGGTCGGCTTCCGTCGGCAAAGCGCGACAGACGGAAGGGATGCGGGTCGACGAAGGCCTGTTCTCCGGTCGCAAGTTGCGCCGCGAGTTTGCCTGCGGCTGGGCCGATGCCGAAGCCATGGCCCGAGAATCCGGTTGCCACCACCAATCCGCCGATAGCGGGCACGTCGGAGATCACCGGTATCGTGTCGGGCATTGCGTCGATCATCCCGGCCCAGGCCTGCACGACCTTTGTGTTCCCGAACGCCGGGAACCGGCGCTTGAGCTCGGCATGGGCGGTGCGAATGAAGCGCATGTCGGGCGCCGGGTCGAGGATGCGGCAGGCCTCGTAGGGCGAGGGGCGATCATAGGGTACATGCCGTTCGCGCTGAAGCGCCTCGAAGAAATCGCGCCCGAACCGGAGCGCGATATGGCGCCATTCCATTTCCAGGAGCGGGATGTAGTCCATCATGTAGCGGAAATGGGCGGGCGTGATCGGCGCCGTGTTGGAAAGCGCATTGGCGACGGTCAGGCCGCCATCCGAGCGCCGCCGGACGCCGAGCACGCCGTCCCAGAAATTCACGTCGGGGCCGTTGCTTGTCATGGCCTGCGTGCGGGAAACGGAGGAGCGCACGGCAAGTTGCGGCAACCGGATATCGAGGTCGGCAAGGATCCGGCGCGTCCATGCGCCGCCGGCCACGATGACGGCGTTGCAGCGGATTACGCCTTGTTCGGTGACCACGCCGGTCACCCGCCCGCCGGCGGTTTCGATGCCGCGCGCCGCGCAGTCGGTCACGATCGTCGCGCCCATGCGCCGCGCGGCCATCGCCATGCGCGGCACGGCCCATTGCGGCTCGGCGCGGCCATCGCCCGGGCAGAAGAGCGCGCGGGGCGGGGGCGACGTGTCGCCGGGAAGGCGTCGCGCGATCTCGTCCGGGCCGATCATGCTTGCGGCAATGCCCGCCTCGGCCGCGGTTTTGACCCAGGTCTCGTATTTTTCGGTCAGCGCCTCGTCGCGGGCGGCGAAGAAGGTTCCGCAGGTCGCAAAACCGACATCGGCGCCGATGCGGGCCGCCATGCCGCGCCACATCGCCAGGCTTTCGCGGATCAGAGGAAGTTCGCGCGGATCGCGGCGGCCCTGCCGGCACCAGCCCCAGTTCCGGCTCGACTGTTCGGCGGCGACCTGTCCCTTTTCCACAAGAGTGACCGGGTGGCCCTTCTCGGCCAGCTGCAGCGCCGCCGAGACGCCGATGATCCCGCCGCCGATCACCACGGTTTCGGCGGTATCGGGAAGGGCGGGTGGTTCGAATAGCGGAAGTATCGCGGGACCCATATAGACGTATCTCCCCGGTTTGAGCGTTCGGAAAAATTCCGGCGGGCTCAGATCTTTGCCGCCGTGGATTTCTGCAGCTTTTCCAGTTCCTTGAGGATATGCACCCAGCTTCGCGCGCCCCTCAGAACCCGTTCGACATCATAATGTTCGTCAGGTGCGTGGATCGCATCGCCAGACAGGATGAAGCCGATCACCACGCATTCGGCGCCCAGCATATCCTTGAACAACTGAACCAGCGGAATGGCGCCGCCGGAGCCGATCAGCCGCGTCGGTTGCTGCCATTCGGTTTCGAGGCCGCGTCTGGAGGCGGCAAGATACGGGCTGTCTTCGGCAAGCGCCACCGCCGAATTTCCGCCATCGCCATGGAACGAGACCGAACAGCCCTTGGGAACACGCGCTTCGACGTGACTTCGGAAACGCGCGCGGATCCGGTCGGGGTCCTGTCCGGGCACAAGGCGGAAGGAGAGCCGGGCCGTTGCCGTGGCCGGAAGAACGGATCGTTCGCCCGGGCCCTGATTGCCGCCGGTCACGCCATTGATGTCGATGGTCGGGCGGCCCCACATGGCTTCCAGCGTGGTATAGCCCTCCTCGATGATCCCGCCGGCGAGGTCGACCTCGTCGAAAAGCGCCGTCTGGCGCGACAATTCCCGCCAATCCGCGCGCAGGCCCGCCGGAATGTCTTCCACACCGTCGTAGAAGCCTTCGATCGTGATCCGCCCGGCATCATCATGGAGCCCGGCGAGGATGGCAGCGAGAATGCGGATCGGATTGGCCGCGACCGCTCCGAACAGGCCGGAATGGAGCTCGGGATTGGGGGTTGCCACCGTCACCCGCTCGTGAACGAGGCCCTTGAGCCGGGTGGTGATCGCCGGTTCGGTCGGCGACCACATCTCGGCGTCACATATGAAGGCCACGTCGCAGGCGAGCGCTTCGCGATGGGCGTCTATGAAGGCCGGCAGGCTTGCCGAGCCGGATTCCTCCTCGCCTTCCAGCAGAATGACGATCTCGGCGGGAAAATCGCCCTTGACGGCCTTCCAGGCGCGCAAGGCCTCGATGAAGGTCCAGAGCTGGCTCTTGCTGTCGGATGCGCCGCGACCGTAGAAGCGCGTCTTTCCGTCTTCCTCGACCAGCTCGGGGGAAAACGGGGCGTGGCTCCATTGCGCGCGCTCGCCGATCGGCTGGACGTCGTAATGCCCGTAAAACAGCAGCCGTCCGGCTTTGCCGGTGCCGCCGGCGCGGGCGAGCACGACGGGATGGCCGGCGGTCTCGATGATCTCGCTCTCGAACCCGATCGACACCAGTTCCTGGAAAAGCCAAGCGGCGGCGCGGAGAATGTCCGCCGCGCTTTCCGGGTCGCTGGAAATCGAGGGGATCGCGATCAGTTCGAGCAGTTTGGCAATCGACAAATCGAGATTGTCGTCGATGTTGCGAAGCATTTTTTCGGTGTCTGTCACGTCGATTCCCCGTCTGGCCGTTTGGGTCGCCACTGGTGCGTCTTCATGCCGCCCGCTGGGCTTTCTCGAGCATGGCGAGCAGCCGTTCTATGTCGTCCCAGAGCTCACGCTCGTCCTCCAGGCCGATGCTCAGGCGAAGAATGATGTCCGGTCCCGTCCACGACGTCGCGCTGCGAAATCCGTCGACTGACATCGGCGCCGCGAGGCTGCGCGTGCCACCCCAGGAGGCACCGATTGCGAAAATCTCAAGCGCATTCAGGGCCGCGGCGATATGCGGCGTGGCCGCGGCGCAGAACACCACGCTGAAGACACCGCTCGACCCGAGAAAATCGCGCTTCCAGAGCGCGTGTCCGGGAAAGCTCTCAAGGGCGGGATGCAGGACCGATTGGACCAGAGGATGGCGCTCGAGCCTGCGCGCGAAATCGAGCGCCACGCGTTCGCTGTGGCGCAGCCTTACGCCCAGCGTTTCGAAGCCGCGCAGCACCAGCGAGGCATCGTCCGGCGAGACGCCGATACCCATCCTGCCGATCAGGGCGCGGACGGGGTGGATCAGCGCCTCGTCCCTGACCGTGATCGAGCCCATCAGCACGTCGGAATGGCCCGACACGAACTTGGTGAGCGCCTCGGTGACGATATCTGCGCCATGGGCGAGCGGCTTGAAGTTGAGCGGCGTGGCCCAGGTATTGTCGACGCCGACGAGCGCGCCGCGGGCGTGCGCAATCGCAGCGATGGCGGGGAGATCGAGCACCTCCATCGTCGTCGAGCCCGGGCTCTCGCACCAGACGATACGGGTATTCTCTCGTATTTTGGCGGCGACATCCGCAGTCGAAAGCGGATCAAAGAAATCGACCGCGATGCCGAGCCGCCGGAGGTCGGTTTCAGCCAGGTCGCGCATCGGGGGATAGGCGGTGTCGGCGATCAGTATATGATCGCCTGCCGAAAGAAACGGCAGGACCGCGAGGGCATTGGCGCCCTGGCCCGACGGCGCCAGGAACGTCCATGCGCCGCCTTCAAGCTCGCTGAGCTTTGCCTCGAGCGTGCGTGTCGTCGGCGTTCCGTAGAGGCCGTAGGCATAACCTTCATGGCCTCGCTCCAGGCGCGATGCATAGGCTTTCGCGTCGGCAAACACGATTGTCGAGGCGCGATGGACGCCGACGCCGAGCGGCGAAAAGCCCTCCGTCGGGACGGACGGGGTCAGGACGCATTGGGTGAGATCATTCATGATAAAGGCCTTTCCCGGAGCGGAGGGCTTCAAGGGCCTGTTCCCGTCCAAGCGTCAGCTGGGCTGACGGAGATTACAGTCATGTGCATTTCGACGGGGCGGCGAACCGCCCTCTGTTTCCTTGAGCGCGGGTCAGAGCACCTTGGAAAGGAACGCTGCCGTGCGCGGGTTTTGCGGGTTGGCGAGCATTGTCCGCGGAACGCCCTCCTCGACGATCTGGCCCTGGTCCATAAAAACCAGATGATTGCCGACTTCACGCGCAAAGCCGATCTCATGGGTTACGACGACCATGGTGATGCCGCTTCGCGCCAGGTCCTTGATCACATCGAGAACCTCGCCGACCAGTTCGGGGTCGAGCGCCGAGGTCGGCTCGTCGAACAGCATGACGTCCGGCTCCATGGCGAGCGCCCGGGCGATGGCGACGCGCTGCTGCTGGCCGCCCGAAAGCTGTGCGGGGTAGCGGTTTTCAAAGCCCTCAAGCCCCACCCGGGTCAGCAGTTCGCGGGCCTTTTTGCGGGACCGCTCCCTTGGCCAGCCCTTGACGTGACGCGGGCCTTCCATGACGTTTTCGATGGCCGTCATATGCGGGAACAGGTGGAACCGCTGGAACACCATGCCAGTGACACGCCTCTGGGCGGCGATCTGCGCGGGCGACAGCGGATGGAAGCGCCCTTCGCGTTCCGTGTAGCCTTGCAGTTCGCCCTTCAGGAACACCCGGCCGGCGGAAATACTCTCAAGCTGGTTGATGCATCTGAGAAGCGTCGATTTGCCGGAGCCGGATGGCCCGATCGCGACGCAGACCTCGCCCTGGCGGACCTTGATATCCACGCCCTTGAGCGCGTGCACGTGGCCGTAGAATTTGTGGATGTTCTGCATCTCGACGCAGAAATCATAGCTCCTTGCTTCCATGGTTTACTCCGCCCTCGTGGGATAGCCGGACACGCCCTTGCCGAAGTGGCGTTCGAGATAGTGCTGGCCGACCATCAGCAGGCTGGTGATGGCGAGATACCAGGTGCCGGCGACCAGCAGGAGCGGGATCGGCAGGTACAGCCGATTGGCGATCGCATTGGTCGCGAATGTCAGGTCGAGCGTGAACGGCACGGCAAGCACCAGCGACGTCATCTTCAGCATGCCGATGGTTTCGTTGCCGGTCGGCGGAATGATCACGCGCATGGCGAGCGGCATCAGGATCCGCCACCAGATCTTCGCCGGTTTCATGCCCAGCGCCTCGGCAGCCTCCTTCTGTCCGCGATCGATGGAGTTGAAACCGGCGCGGAAGATTTCCGTCAGATAGGCGGATTCGTTGAAACCGAGGCCCAGAATGGCGGCAAGCACCGGCGTGACGACATAGCGCGTGTCGACGCTGATCAGTTCCGGACCGAAGGGGATGGAAAGGCTGAGCGTTGGAAATAGAACCGCGAATAACCCCCAAAACAGCAACTGGGTATAGATCGGCGTGCCGCGGAAGAACCAGACCCACGCATATGCGAGCCAGCGTAGGATCGGATTGTCGCTGTCGCGCATCACGACAAGCAACCCGGCGACGACGATTGCAACCGCCATGGCGACGACGGTCAGCAGCAGAGTCCATCCTACGCCGCGGATGACCTGCGGCGAGAACAGATAGCTGAAGTAGACGGACCAATGGAAATTGGTATTGTTGATGATCGCATTGCCGACTTGGAGCACGAGCACAGCCAGCACGATGACGGCGAGCCATCGGCCCGGATGAGGCCGCGGCACCACGACATTATGGGTGATATCGGGCTTTGTCTCGGAGACCGGCCGCAAGCCGGTCTCCATGTCTTTGATATCGTATGTCATGATCTCAGTGATTGGTTTCAGGGTTGACCTCGGCTTCCTCGACGATTGCCGAGCCAATGCCCCAGCTATCGAGAATCGCCAGATAGGTTCCGTCCGCAATCAGCGCGTTGATCGTGTCCGCGATCAGTTCGGCGAGCGCCAGATCGGGTTTGGCCACGGCGATCCCGTTCGGGCCGCTGTCACCAAAGGCGCCTTCGACGGGCTCCATTGTTTCCAGCCGGCCATCGGATTGCTTCGCGGCGTAGCCGATGCCGGCCTCGCCGGAGACCGTGGCATCGGCGCCGCCGACGGCAACGCGCGTCAGCACCTCGGTCTGCTTGCCGAAGGGCAGGATCTCGATCGCTTCCTCGCCGGCCGAAACGCAGGTCTCGTTCTCGGCCAGAATGGCGCGTTCGTGGTAGGTGCCGGACTGGACCGCGATCGTTCGGCCGCAGAGATCGGACGGGTCGAAGTCCGTCGGATTTCCGGTCCTGACGAGCCACATATCGCCTGTGATGGCATAGCTGACGAAGTTGACCGCCTTCATGCGCTCCTCGGTAACCGAGAATGCGGAAATGCCGAGGTCGAATTTGGAGCCCAGCGCGGGGAGGATCGCTTCAAACGCCGAGGTCTGAAAGTCGATGTCTACGCCTAGCTTCTTGCCGATCGCCTCGGCGATATCGACATCGATGCCCTCCGGCGTCTGGCCATCGTCCGCGCTCAGAAACTCCCACGGGGCGTAGGCCGTGTCCGAGCCGATCGTGAGCACGCCGGCCTCCTTGATCTTCTCCGGCAACCGGGCGGCAAGCGCCTCATCGACGGCAATTCCGGATGTGTCGTAATTCTGGGCGTATGCTGGAAGCGATGCCGTCGCCAAAAGGGCGGCCAGCGACATGCGGAGGAAGGATCTGTCCATCTGATTGTTCCCATCTTGTTATAATTTGGCCTTCGAAACTCGGGCGGTCTCGTTTCAACCATGCTCATACTATCAGGGATGATTTTCTCGCCGTCCAACAATAAGATTGGGCCACTCTATTCGATATGGTTATAGACATGGTTTGCGAGCGAATCGCGGTTCATTTCGCGCAAGCGACTGAACCGAAACGTGAATTTGCGGCAGGGGCGCCGGTTGAAGGCCGTTTCCGGTCTACCGGTCGCGTTCGACCGGGCAGGGGGCTCACACCTGAGAAAGCGCTGGCCTGCTTACGGCCGGCGTTTCATCTGCAGCGAGGGCAAACGGCTCATATCTCGGCCTTCAGGTCCGCGACAAACTCTTCCAGATGGCGGGAGGGGAGGCGGTTGGGCGGGGTGATGAGGAGCGTGCGGAAATACATTTCCGGCTCGAACGGTTTCAGCAGCAGTCCGCGGCCGAGATAGGGCTCCGCCGTCAACGGATCGACGAGACCGATCCCGATACCGGCCGCGACCATCGCGCATATGGTCGTCGAATAGGGGGTCTCGATAACGGTTTTCATTTTCACTCCGGCTGCCTGAAACAGCTCTTCGGCCTCGGCGCGGGTGGTGTCTTCCGGAGCGAGCGCGATGAACGGGTGGCCAGCCAGGTCATTGGGGCGAACCGTATCGAGGCTCTCGAGGGGATGTCCCTCGGGAATGGCCACCGCGACGCGGAAGCGGGCGAATTCGGTGAAGGTGACGCCGGTTTTGTCGATCTCGTCGGCGACGACGCCGAGGTCGAACTGCCCCGAGGCGACGAGATCGCGAACGGTCGACGACATGCGGGCCTGGAAGGTGATGGCGATATTCGGGTTGCGCGCCATGAAGCGTTTCATCGCGCGCGGCAATATGTTGGTCGACAGCGCAGAGAGACAGGCAATCCTGAGTTCGCCGGACCCGAAATCGCGGATGCGTGCGGCCGCGCCGCGCAGGTGCGCAAGGCCGAGGAAGGCATGCTCCACCTCCCGGAAGAAAAGCTGTCCTTCAGGGGTCGGGTGCAATCTTCCCTTGATCCGGAGGAAGAGCGCGAAACCAAGGGAGCGTTCCAGCTCCTGTATGGTCTTGCTGATGGCGGGCTGTGAAATATGCAGCACCTCGGCAGCGCGCGCGGTGGTGCCGTTGGTCATGACCACGCGAAAGACTTCGATCTGCCTCAGGTTCATCCACCGCTCCATCCATGCGTTCCTGCAAATGTCGGATGGCTGATGGACCCACCCACACACAAGCAGCAATCTGCCTTTTAGAACAGAACGGACTGATATCCCAACCTTCTTCACAGCGGGGATAAGGAAGGTGGGTGCGGCTTACCAGAAATTTATGAGAAACCCTTTTCCCAAACATATTTCTTTGTTATATGGATATGAGAAACCGGTTTCTCAAGGAGGAGATGGCGTGACGGATGCGAATGTTGGCGGGCGTGTTACGATTTACGACGTGGCCTCGAAGGCCGGCGTCAGCACCGCCACGGCTTCCAAGGCGCTCAATGACACCGGCCGCATGGCGGCGGAGACCCGCGCCCGCATCCGACGCGTTGCGGAAGAGCTGGGGTTCCGTCCCAATGCGCTGGCGCGCAGCCTCACCAGCAAGCGCAGCTTCACCGTCGGGCTTCTGACGGACGATACCTATGGTCGCTTCACCCTGCCGGTCATGGCAGGGGTATCCGAAGGGCTGATCGACCAGGGCGTTTCGGTGTTCCTCTGTTCGGTCGGGGGTGATCCCGCACTTGCCCGCATTCATCTCGATGCGATGCTCGACAAGCAGGTCGATGGGATCATCGCCACCGGCAAGCGCGTCGATCGGCCGCTTCCGGTCGATTTCTCGGCAGTGCCGGTGCCCGTCGTCTACGTGTTGACCGAGGGGCCCGCCGAGGCAATCACCCTGGTGCCGGATGAACGGCAGGGCGCGGGTGAGGCGGTGCGTCATCTGATAGAGCGCGGCTGTCGGCGTATCGCCCATATCACCGGCCCCGAACACTTTCTGGTCGTGCGCGAGCGCGCGCTTTCCTATCGACAGGCCCTGGAGGCCGCCGATTTGAGAGTTCCCGCAGCCGACGTCCTTTACGGCACATGGTCGGAGCATTGGGGGCATGAGGCCGTCGCGCGGCTCTGGAGCTTCGATGAACGGCCGGACGGCATTTTCTGCGGCAATGACCAGATCGCGCGCGGGGTAATGGACGCGCTTCGCGAGCGCGGCGAGGCCATACCGCAGGACGTGGCCGTGGTGGGGTTCGACAATTGGGAGATTGTCGCCGAGGAGACCCGCCCCCCGCTCACCACGATCGATATGAACTTGAAGGAGCTTGGACGCCAGGCCGGGCTCACGCTCGTGCGCCTGGTCAATGGCGAGGAGATTGAGAAAGGGCTTCTGCAGCTGCCGTGCAAACTGGTCGTGCGCAGCTCCTGAGCCTTTCGCAAGCGTGCATCGGGGCCGGCACGGAACACGGCCCCACATCGGAGGAGGATAGAAATGAAACCCGTTAAAATCGCGGCGCTGGCGGCGCTCGCCCTTAGCATGACGCCCTTCGGCGCTTCCGCCGAAACCTACAGCATGTGGGCGCGCAACAGCGGCGAAGCCTTCATGCCGGACCTGATAGAGGCCTTCAACGCCTCGCATGAGAACCAGATCGAACTGCAGATCGTGCCCAGCACGGAAATGGTGCAGAAATACGCCGTGGCGGCCGCGGGCGGCTCGGCTCCGGATTTCGTGTCGCTGGATCTCGTCTATACGCCGGCTTTCGCCAAGGCCGGGCAGCTCGCGGACCTGACCGAACTGGCCAGGAGCCTTCCTTATTTCGATCAGCTGTCGAAGGCCCATGTCGAGGCCGGCACCTATGACGGCAAGATCTACGGCGTGCCGATGTCGGCCGATGTCTCGGTGCTGTTGTGGAACAAGCGGTTGTTCCGCGAAGCCGGGCTCGATCCGGACAAGGCGCCGACCAACTGGGCCGAAATCGAGGACTATGCCGGCAAGGTCAACGCGCTCGGCGATGACACCTACGGCTTCTATTTCGCCGGCGCGTGCGGCGGCTGCAATGCCTTCACCTTCATGCCGCTGATCTGGGCATCGGGCGGCGACATTCTGGTCGATGACGGTAAGCGCGCCACCATCGACACGCCGCAGATGCATGATGCGATCAACTTCTATCGCGACCTGGTCGCCAAGGGATACGTGCCGGAAAGCGCGAAGACGGATACGGGGACCAATTTCTTCGGCGGCTTCGCGGCGGACAATGTCGGCATTTCGCCCATCGGCGCGTTTGCCATCGGCAACCTCGCCAAGAACTACCCCGATGTCGAATTCGGCGTGGCTCCCCTGCCGGGCAAGGATGGCGGCGTGTCCTCTTTCGGCGGCGGCGACAATTTCGTTGTCACGGCGGGTCGCGACACGCTCGGCGCGGCAAAGGAGTTCCTGGACTTTGCCTATTCGGTCGAGGGACAGACGCTGCTCGCCCGCCTGGGCAGCCTGCCGACGCGCGCCGATGTGGCCCAGGAGGCGCTTTCCGGCCTTGATGACCGTTACCTGACGGCGGTCGAAGCGATGGAAACCGCGCGCACGCCGTCATCGCCGGTCTACAACGACATCATCAATTCCAAGACCGGACCGTGGAAGCAGATGCTTGGCGAAGCCTTCTTCGGCGACGATGTCGACGGTTCCCTGAAGCGGGCGCAGGACACGATGCAGTCGATCCTGGACGCGTCCAACTGATCGCGCTTTCGCCGGGCGCCTGACGCGGCGTCCGGTCTACTTCCCGGGCGCCATTGACGGCGCTCCGGGCCCTTTTCCCACGACCCATGGAACAGGCGCCATGCCAGAAACGCAATTCACAACAGCGACGCCGCGCAGGCCGCGCCGGGGACGGGTGCGGCGCAAGCAGCTTGTCGGACTTCTGTTCGTCGCGCCGGCGGTTGCGCTGGTTACGGTTTTCTTCGTCATCCCGCTCTGCATGACCTTCTGGATGTCGCTTCACAACTGGCCGCTCATGGGCGCGCCGCGCTTCATCGGGCTCGGCAATTATGCCCAGATGCTGCATGACAGCCAGTTCTGGAGCTCGCTCCGCTTCACGGTGTTCTACACGCTCATCGTCACGGTCGTGCTTTTCGCGGTTGCCTTCCCGCTGGCGATCTTCGTGGAAAAGCCGGATGCGATGACCAGGTTCTACCGCACGGCCTATTTCCTGCCTTACGTCGTCGGCTTCGGTTCGGCCAGCCTGCTCTGGGTGTGGCTGATGAATGTCGATTCCGGCCTGTTTTCCCAACTCGCATGGCGGCTGGGCCTCACCGAAAAGCCGGTCAACCTGCTGGCGAGTTTCGACACAACCTTCATCTCGATCATCGTCATGGTGGTGTGGAAGACCGTGGGCTTCAACATGATCATCCTGCTCACCGGCCTGCAGGGCATCTCCACCGAGGTGCAGGAGGCGGCACGCGTGGACGGCGCTTCCTCCTGGCAGCGCTTCCGCCGCATCACGCTTCCGCTGATGCGGCGCACGATCGCGCTCGCCCTGATCCTGTCGGTCTCGGGCTCGATGCTCGCCTTCGACCAGTTCTACATCATCTCGGACGGCGGGCCGCAGAACCAGACGATCACCACCGTGTTCTGGATCTTCAGCCAGTCCTTCATGTCGTTCCATCTGGGCTACGGCTCGGCGCTGTCGATGGTGCTTCTGCTGATCCTGGTCACCATCAGCGTGATCCAGCTCAGGCTGCTGCGCAATCCGGAGGGCATGTGATGAGCCGCCGCAAGATGAAACTACGCCGCCAGCGGTTCCAGATGACCCGGCGCAACATGATTGGCCTGTTTCTCGCCTTCCTGTTCCTGGCGCCGCTCGCCTGGAGCCTGCTGGTGAGCTTCAAGACATCGGCGGAATCGCGCAAGCCGCCTCTGCCGCCATGGCCGACGACCGGCTTCAGCACCCAGAGCTACCATAACCTCTCCGATTTCGGCAGCGGCATCTGGACCTATACCGGCAACAGCCTCACCGTGTCGCTGGCGACCGTGGTGCTGTCGGTGGTGGTGAGCCTTCTGGCCGGCTACGGCTTCTCGCGCTTCCACTTCCCGTTCAAGAACGCGCTGTTCGTGCTGATCATCGCCACGATCATGATCCCGTTCCAGTCGGTTCTGACGCCGCTATTCGTCATCCTGTCGAAGCTTGGCCTGCAGAACACGCTGACCGGTATCGTCTGCGTCTACGTCACACTGCAGATGCCGTTTTCGATCTTCATGATGCGCAACGCCTTCGACGCCGTGCCGAAGGAAATCGAGGATGCGGCCCGCGTCGACGGCGCCTCGGTCATCAAGGTGCTCTACCGGATCATGCTGCCGCTGGTGCTGCCCGGCGTGGCGACGGTTGCGATCTTCGCCTTCCTCGCCTCGTGGAACGAGTTTCTGGCCGCCCTCATCCTTCTGACAGACCAGCAGAAATACACCCTGCCGGTGCTGATGGTCGCGGTTCGCGAGGGGCAGTACGGCACGATCGACTGGGGCGCGGTCCAGGCCGGCGTGACGCTGATGATGGTGCCGTGCCTCGTCGTCTTCCTGCTTTTGCAGCGCTACTACATCCGCGGCCTGACCGCGGGCGCCGTCAAGTGAATATCCAGATCAAAAAGGACTGACCCATGACTTCCTTCGACCTTCCCGCCATCAGCGGCTTCCGCCCTCCCGCGCTTCCCGATGTCGATGTCCAGGGCTTCTGGGGGGATCGCATCGATGCCGTCGCGCACAGGACGGCGATGATCCTCTATGATCGCTGCGTTGCTGCCGGCATGCTTGAGCAGATCAATCCCGATATTCCGGTTCCCCCGCTGCGGCTGCCCTTCCACACCCGGGCCGATGGCACGCCGGACACCGTCAATGTCCAGATGTTCTGGGATTCCGACGTCGCCAAGGTCATCGAGACAGCGGCCTACGCGCTTTACCGCACGCCCAACCCCGATCTCGAGGCGAAGACCGACGAGATCATCGCGATGTTCTGCAAGCTGCAACAGCCGGATGGCTACCTCAATTCCTGGTTCATCCGCATGCGCCCGGGCGAGCGCTGGACCAATCTGCGCGATTGCCATGAGCTCTATTGCGCCGGCCATCTGATGGAGGCCGCGGTTGCCTATTTCCAGGCCACCGGCAAGCGTGCGCTGCTTGACGCGATGTGCCGCTATGCCGACCATATCGGCTCCGTCTTCGGCCCCGGCCCGGACCAGAAGCCCGGCTATTGCGGCCACGAGGAAATCGAGTTGGCGCTGGTCCGCCTCGGCCGCGTCACCGGCGAACAGCGCTATCTCGACCTCGCGCGCTTCTTCATCGATGCCCGCGGCCAGAAGCCGCATTACTTCGACATCGAGGCCGCCGCCCGCAACGAGGACCCGAAGCGTTTCCGCCACGACACCTATGAATACAACCAGTCGCATCTGCCGGTGCGCGAGCAGACCAAGGTTACCGGCCACGCCGTCCGGGCGATGTATCTCTATTCCGGCATGGCCGATGTCGCCACCGAATTCGGCGACGACAGTCTCACGGATGCGCTGAAGATCCTGTGGGAAGATCTGACGGAAAAGCAGATGTATGTGACCGGCGGCATCGGCCCGGCGGCGAGCAATGAGGGCTTTACCGACTATTACGACCTGCCGAACGAGAGCGCCTATGCCGAGACCTGCGCTGCCGTCGGCCTCGCCATGTGGGCGAGCCGCATGCTCGGCCGCGGCCCGGACGGCCGCTTCGCCGACGTCCTGGAGCAGGCGCTTTACAACGGCGCGCTCTCCGGCCTTTCCCTCGACGGCTCGACCTTCTTCTACGACAATCCGCTGGAAAGCCGGGGCGGCCATCATCGCTGGACCTGGCACCGCTGCCCGTGCTGCCCGCCGAACATCGCGCGCACCGTCGCCTCGATCGGCACCTACATGTATGGCGTCGCCGCCGACGAGATCGCCGTCCATCTCTACAATGAAAGCACCGCCCGGCTGACGGTCGCCGGCGACAGCGTCACGGTCGAACAAAAGACCTCCTATCCGTGGGATGGGCACATCGATATCACGCTCGGCCTCGAAAAACCGCTCGCCTTCCGGCTGGCGCTGAGGGTTCCCGGCTGGTGCGACGGCGCATCGCTGGCGATCAACGGCGCGGCCGTCGAATGCGAGATAGAACGCGGCTATCTGCGCATCGAGCGCGAATGGCAGCCGGGCGATGCGGTGACGCTTGATTTGCCGATGCAGCCCTATGCGCTGCATGCCAACCCGGCCGTGCGGGCGGACCTCGGTCGGGCCGCGCTGGCGCGGGGCCCGCTGATCTACTGCGTCGAGGAAACCGACAATGCCGCCGGCCTTCACGAACTGGTCGTCGACGATACGATTGCGACGGCGAGCACAAGCGTGCTGAGCGCCCTGAACGGCGGCGTCGCCATCGACGTTCCGGCTCACCGAGAAGACTGGCAGGGACACGGCAACCGGCTTTACGACCGGCAGGCGCCCGGACGGCGTCCGGTGACCGCGCGCTTCGTCCCCTATCACCTCTGGGATAACCGGGAGCCCGGCGAGATGCTCGTCTGGGTCAGAACGTGAGATGAGCACATTATCTGAGGAAAAGGCCGATATCACCCTTCGCGGCGTGCGCAAGAGCTTCGGCGCGGTCGATGTCATTCACGGCCTCGATCTCGCCATCAAGGGCGGCGAGTTCGTGGTTTTCGTCGGCCCGTCGGGCTGCGGCAAGTCCACGCTGCTCCGGATGATCGCGGGGCTGGAGGATGTCACCGATGGAGACATTCTCATCGCCGGACGGGACGTCACCGATCTCGACCCCTCGAAGCGCGGCATCGCCATGGTGTTCCAGTCCTATGCGCTCTATCCGCATATGAGCGTGCGCCAGAACCTCGCCTTCGGCCTCGAAATTGCCAGGACGCCGCAGGCCGAAATCGAACGTCAGGTCGAGGCGGCCGCCGAAATCCTGAAGATCGGCCCGCTGCTCGACCGGCGGCCGGGCCAGCTTTCGGGCGGGCAGCGGCAGCGGGTCGCCATCGGACGGGCGATCGTGCGCAAACCGCTCGCCTTCCTGTTCGACGAGCCGCTCTCCAACCTCGATGCCGAGCTCCGGGTCAGCATGCGCATCGAGATCGCAAGGCTGCATCGCGAACTCGGCAACACCATGATCTATGTCACCCATGACCAGACCGAGGCCATGACGCTTGCCGACCGGATCGTCGTTCTGCGCGACGGCAGGATCGAGCAGGTCGGCACGCCGCGCGAAGTCTACGAGGATCCGAACAACTTGTTCGTCGCCGGCTTCATCGGCTCGCCGAGGATGAATATCATCGACGCGACCGCCGGTCCGGCGGGAAGTCTTTCCGTCGGCGGCCAGACGATTGTCGTCGATCCGACCGCCGAAGCGATGATCGAGAACACGCCGGTCAGGTTCGGCATCCGCCCGGAACATCTGGCGATCGGCGAAAACAGCGGTTCTTCATTTGAAGCTACGGTGGATTTCGCCGAATATCTCGGCGGCACGCGTTATCTTTACTGCCGTCTGCCGGACGGACAGGATCTCACCGTCGAACAGCGTGAGGGAGAGGATCACGCCTCTGGAGAGCGGATATGGCTGACATGCCAGAAGGGCTGCATGCGGCTGTTTTCGCCGGCCGGCGAACGGTTGCGGTGAACGGGAGGAGACAGCGACATGGATGCTGAGCGGCAGGGCGGAAAACGCCCGCTGATCGCGCTCGCGATGGGCGATCCGGCAGGAATCAGCCCCGAACTTGCCGCCCGGCTCGCGGCGTCGGAACGCGTGCGGGATGCGGCGCGGCTGGTCGTTATCGGCGACCGGCGGGTGCTTGAGGCGGGCGCGGCCGTCGCGGGGCTTGCGGCCGCCGTTCCCGAAATCACGGTCGAGGAGATCGGGAATGCGGTGACCGGGTCGGCGCTAATCGATCTCGGCAATCTCGATCCGGCCGACATCACGCCCGGCGAGGCCAGCCTTGCCGGCGGACGGTTCGCGGTCGAAAACTTCTCGCTGGCGTTGCGGCTCGGCGAGGCAGGCAGGGTCGACGGGGTCTGCTACACGCCGTTCAACAAAAAGGCGATGCGCCATGCCCATCCGGGCTATGACGACGAAAGCCGTTTCATCACCGAACTGCTTGATCTGGATGATGGCGGGGTGCGCGAGTTCAACGTGCTCGAGCGGATCTGGAATGCCCGCGTCACCTCGCACATTCCGCTGAAGGATGTCTCCGCGGCGCTGAGCGAAGAGGTAATCCTGCGGGAAATAGCCCGAACGGAGAACTGCCTCAGGCTCGCCGGGATTGAACAGCCCCGCATGCTGGTTGCCGGCCTGAACCCGCATGCCGGCGATGGCGGCAGCTTCGGCATGGAGGAAATCGACATCATCGGCCCGGCCGTCGCGACTGCAAGGGCGCGTGGCCATGATGTCGAAGGCCCGTTTCCCGCCGATACCGTCTTCGTCAAGGCGCTGAAGGAAGGCCATCATGCGGTGCTGACAATGTATCACGACCAGGGCCAGATCGCGATGAAGCTGATGGGTTTCGACCGCGGCGTCACCATGCTTGGGGGACTTGCATTTCCGGTCTGTACACCGGCCCACGGGACTGCCTACGATATTGCGGGCCAGGGCATCGCCAGTCCGCTCGCCGCGGAGGAGGCGGCGCTCTTGGCCGCGCGCATGGCTGCACCTGCGGCAACGGAGAGGAAACCGCAATGAGCGACGTGATTATCGAGGATCCCCGCATGACCGATCTGGTCGCGCCGGATGCCAGGCTTGAAAAGCTCTGGACCGGAGCGACATGGAGCGAGGGGCCGGTCTGGTGGGAAGACGGCGGCGTGACCTGGAGCGACATTCCCAACAACCGGATGCTGCGCTGGCATCCCGAGGAAGGCGGCACGGTCTTCCGCGAGCCGTCCAGGCACACCAATGGCCATACGCGCGACCGCGAGGGACGGCTCGTCTCATGCGAGCACTCCGGCCGCGCGGTCAGCCGCACGGAGGCGGACGGCACGGTGGTGACGCTGGTCGACCGCTACCAGGGCAAGCGGCTGAACTCGCCGAACGACGTGGTGGTCAAGTCCGACGGCACGATCTGGTTCACGGATCCGCCCTACGGCATCCTTTCCGACTATGAGGGCGTCAAGGCGGACAGCGAGATCGGCGCCTGCTATGTCTATCGTCTCGACCCGGAGACGGGAGAACTCACCGTGGTCGCCGACGATTTCGACAGGCCGAACGGTCTCGCCTTTTCGGTGGACGAGAGCCTGCTCTACATTTCCGATACGGGACGCTCCGATGCGCCCGACGGGCCGCCGCATATCCGCGTCTTCGAGGTGGAAGACGGGAGGCGGCTCAGGAACGGCCGGATCTTCGCCGAGGTTTCGCCTGGCGCTTCGGATGGCTTCCGGCTCGATGTCAACGGCAATATCTTCACCTCGGCGCATGACGGCATTCAGGTCTTCACACCCGAGGGCGAGCGGCTGGGGAGGATCCTTGTGCCCGAGATCGTCGCGAATTGCACCTTCGGCGGACCGGAGAAAAACAGGCTGTTCGTCACCGCCTCGACATCGCTCTACGCCATCGACGTCCTGACCAGCGGACTGCCGGGCCGATGAGCGGGGCAGATGCCGGCACGCTGGTTATCGTCGAAAAGAGCAGTCACTGCCTGAGCTTCTACGACCGGCGGACGACCGAGCGCCTTGACAGTATCGACCTGCCCCGCTACTCGCACGAACGCGTGGTATCCGCCGATCGGGCATTCGCCTTCATCGGTCACTACGGGCTGCGTACATCCGCCGACCATGGCGATGGCGGAAGCTCCGTCACCGTGGTCGATCTCGTGAAGACAGACATTGCCATCGTCTGCCTGGCCTTTCCGGAGAGAGCTGGCTCGGGAAATCTGCACAGCGGGGACAAGTGGAATTTCTGCCTGACTTCGGCTTAGAGTCATTCCGCGTTTCGCGGAAACGCGAAAAGGCTCTATCTCTTTGTTTTTACGCAATTCCGGACGGTGAACCGGTGTCCACTTCACCTGGAATTGCTCTAGATGCCATTAAGGAGAAGATCAGCAGCCTGACCTCTGGCCGCCGCGCTTTCGGTCGCCACAGCGCCAATCGCTGACGCCTGCACGCGCGTTGTCTATCACGGTCCGGAAGACCGCGTATTGACGGCACGTTCCATGGACTGGAGCCTGCCGATGCTTTCCAACCTGTGGGTGTTTCCCCGGCGTCCGAATACCCTAGGAATGACGGGTCAAAGCCCGAAATGTCGCTGTCAATCTGGGCGCAGTATTTCCTGGACAATTGCGGCAGCGTTGCTGAAGCGGTAGCCGATTTCGAAGCCAATCCTTTCGACGTGGTGGCTGCCGACGTTCCCGATCAGCCCGGACGCCTGGCGAAGGTGCACCTTTCCCTCTCGGACGCCAGCGGCGACAGCGCTCTTCTGGAATGGCTGGACGGCGAACTGGTCATCCATCATGGCCCGCAATACCGCACCATGACGAACGATCCGCCATACGATCAGCAACTGGCGGTGAAGAGCTACTGGCAGGACGTCAATCCGCGTGAGGCGCTGCCCGGCACAACCCGTTCTTCCGACCGTTCAAGGCGTCCGGGGCGAACCGCCAATGAAGTTGCGCGACGTTTGCGGGAAGCAGATTACGTGTCTTAGGTATACCGCGTCAGGCGCCACGCTTTCCGGGCCAGGCCGTGAGTGCGAGGTCGATCAGCTGCTTCAGCCGCGCATTGCAGGCGCCATCGCAGGCCTGTGCGGACATGCCCTGGATAATCGCGCCATAGAAGCGCGCGAGGGTATCGGTGTCGGTCTGCGCCGGTAATTCGCCGTTCTCGACGGCCCGGTCGAAACGGGACTTGAGAGCCTTCATCGAGGCTTCCCGCAGGGCCGCCGTCATCTTGGCGACGGATGCGTTTTCTTCCGCATGCTGCAGAACGGCCGTCGAGACCATGCAGCCGCGCGGCTTGCCGGGCTGCGTGTCTCCATCAGCGATATCGTAGAGGTACAGCTTGAGCGCGTCGTAGGCTGGAAGAGGGGATGCCAGGATCTCCATCCGGCGGCCGCTTTCACGGGCGATGCCGAAGTCGAGCGCCTGACGATACAGTTCCTGCTTCGAGCCGAACATGGAATAGAGCGTCGGCGGATTGATCCCCATGGCCTTGGTCAGGTCGGCGGTCGAGGTTCCTTCATAGCCGCGTTCCCAGAACAGGCGAACGGCGATGTCGAGGCCCACGTCGCGTTCGAGCGCGCGCGGTCTGCCCCGTTTGCGAGCCGGATTCGACATAAAATAGTGATCCCTATTAAATTGTTGACATCATCATTTGCGGCCTTATTGTATCGGTCACTATTTAATTTAGCAACGGAGTGATCCATGACCAAGAGACTTGAAAACAAGATAGCCCTCGTCACCGGAAGTTCGCGCGGCATCGGGCGGGCGGTTGCCCTTGCCTTGGCGAAGGAAGGCGCGGCGCTGATCGGCGTGCACTACACCGCCAATGCCGATGCGGCCAATGCCACGCTTCGCGACATTGAGGCGCTCGGCGTGAAGGCGGTTGGCGTCAAGGCTGATTTGCGAGAGGGCAAGGCGACGGCCGACAGCCTTTGGGCGCAGTTCGCCGAAGCCGCCCGTGCCGAGACGGGTTCAGCCGTTCTCGACATTCTGGTGAACAATGCCGGCATCGCGCCCGCCCTGCCATTGAAGCAGACGGACGAAGCCGTGTTCGACGCGGTCATGACCATCAATTACAAGGCGCCTTTCTTCCTGATCCAGGCGGTGGCTGACCATATTCGCGACAATGGCCGCATCATCAATGTGTCGACCGGGTTCACCCGGATCGCGGCGCCGACGCATCCGGCCTATGCGGCCTCCAAGGGGGCGCTGGAGACATTGACGCTGGCGCTGGCGCCGGAATTTGCAACGCGCGGGATTACGGTCAATGCCGTGCTGCCGGGCGTGACCGAGACGGATATGAATGCCGAGTGGCTGGCATCGCCGGATGCGCGCGCCGGCGCGGAGGCCCTCTCGGTCTTCTCACGTGTCGGAAAGCCGGAGGACGTCGCCGACGTCATCGCCTTCCTGGCATCGAACGAAGCGCGCTGGACGACGGGTCAGATGATTGATGCGACAGGCGGCGCGCGGATCTGAATAACCCCCGCTACGCGGCCATGAGAGGTCCGCTCATGGCCGTGGCGAGCGCGCCGCACTCAAGATGCGCTCGCCGCAGCGGCGTTATCGCAAAGCTGTCAGATCAGCTCAGTCCTTCCTCCTCAAGCGCCCGGATGACCGAGGGCATCGCCTTCATGCGGGTGAGGCAGTTCTGCAGATTTGCGGGCAGGTCAACGCCACTCCGTGGCGCGACCATCAGGACCCAGAAGAGATAGCAGTCGGCAATCGTCATCTCGGAACTGATCAGAAATGCCTTGTCGCCCATCTGATCGGCGAGAAGCGCGAAGGCCTTCCCGATCTTCTCCCGGGCGCGCTGCTTTTCCGGTTCGGGGAAATCCCTGAAGAACGGGGCGTAGGCGCCGTGGATTTCGCTGGACATGAAGGCGAGCGCCTCGAATGTCCGCCACCTGAGCATGCGGCCTTCGGGCAGAAGCTTGCCGCTTTCCTCGGCGATATAGGCCAGGATGACCTGGTTCTCCGTCAGGACCGTGCCGTCGTCCATCTCGATGGTTGGAATGTAGCCCTTCGGGTTGATTGCTAGAAAATCGCGACCGTCCCCGGCCCTTTTCTCGCGATCGATGCTGACGAGTTGATAGGCAAGCCCGGTCTCGATGAGCGCGATGTGATCGGCCAGGCTGCAGGCGCCGGGATAATAAAACAGCTTCATATGTGGTCTCCTTGTCTGAACCCGGCCAGAGTCAATTTCCGGAACCAGGTCTCAATTGTTGACCACAGCCATTTATGGGACTTAAAAAGTACCGTCAAAAGCATAAATTCCGGAGCAGGTCAGATGGATATGACCGTGAACACCGCCGGCGCCGATTGCCGCGCCGTCAGCGATATTCTCAGCCGCATCGGCGACAAGTGGACGATCCAGGTGGTCGTCGCGCTTCGCTCAGGGCCACGCCGCTTCAACGAAATCAAGCGGCGCGTCGGCGGCATTTCGCAGCAGATGTTGACCAGGACGCTCAAGACGCTGGAACGGGACGGCATGATCGAACGCAGCGTGCGCCACACCACGCCGCCACAGGTCGCATACGCCCTGACGCCGCTCGGACATTCCCTGTCCGACACGGCAAAGCATCTCGCCGATTGGGCGGCGGCCCACCGTGGCGCGATTGCGGACAATCGCGTCCGTTACGACAACCGTAAGCCTTGATGCATTCACCGGGGCAATAGAGCCGATGCTGATGCCGTGGCCGGAAAATGCGCGCCTCTCGGCGAGATCGACTGAGCCCTTCAGGTTAAAACAGAACCGCTTTCCTTTTTATCCGAAGCGCCCCGGCCGGTAGCACATCACACGGCGATCAGATCGAGAGCATCCCCGGCGGTTTGGTCCAGGGCGTTCAGCGGTATGATTTTCGGCGTTGATGCCTTCTCCTTCAGTGTCGCCAGATCGAACTTTACATAGCCGAGACTGTTATAGGTTCGGACGAAGACGGCGCCGCGGGCGAGGTCGATCAGGGTGATCCACGAGGTATATTCGGTAATGAATTCGGGCGGGGTGCCGGCGGACTGGCCCGTCAGGTCGCCTGCCGATTTGGTCAGGGCGCTGGCCTTGGCGCTTGAATAGACCGAGGCGCCCTTGGGGCGGTCGAACTTGTTCATCACGTGGCCGAGCTGCCTTATCGTCGCTTCCTGCCCGTCGGTCTTTTCGGAGAAATTGGCGTAATAGACCGCGCGCACGAAGCGATCGACGGCGGTGTCGGAGGAGGGCAGCGTAACCGTGGCGATGCCCGAATCCGGCTGGATGAAGTCCTGGCCGAGAAAGGTCGCGTTGGAATGGTCGACATTGCTGAGATGGGTATAGTTGTTGAGGTTGGTCAGATGCCAGTCGAAGCGCGGGCTGTTGGTCATCACCCCGGTCGGATTGTCGAACACATGGCGCTCGCCGTCGAAGAACTCGATCACGATCGACGCGCCGGTCTTGTCGTGAACGGTGTAGTGGAACGGCGGAACGACGCCGCCAAGGGCGGCCAGCGGATCCACGAGGACGGGCTGCTCCTCCAGTGCGGTCTTGACCTCGGCGACCGTGGAAAACCGCGCCAGCATCCATGCGCCGAGATCGATGGCGGAAAGCACCGGCACCTCGGCGGCAAACGTGTCGTCCGGTCCATGGGTCTCGGAAAAGGCGAGCAGGCTGAAGTTGAGCCCGGCGTCGTTCAGGCCCTCGACGACCTTGAGGTCGTCCGCGCTGCCATTGGGCACGACGATGCCGAACACGTCATATTTGCAGTCGTAATTCAGCGGCGCGTGGTTGCCGGCCTTCGATGAAAGCTTCGTGCCCTTCGGCAGGAACGCGACGAGATAGGGCAGTTCCACGGGCAGTTCGAGCGTGCGCCCGGCATAGACGGAGCCCGAAAGGTCTTTGAGAAGAAGCGATGTGCACATGGTATCCTCTTTGAAGCTTTGCTGGCCTGGTGGGTCGTTTGCGGTTACCGAAGGCGGGTCAGATTACCGTGACGGCGTGTTTTCGTGCACTGTCCGATCGAACAGTCGGCATGGCCCTTGTCCGTCATCCGATCTCCCCCTTGTCCTGTCGGTTTCAGCATATCAGACGCCATTGTTCAATGCGCCGCGTGGCGCGCCTCGACCATGCTCAGCGCGGCGGCGACGAAAAAGCAGAAGGCCCCGAACCAGAGATTGGCGTTGGAGGCATCGAGCGCCCATTGTGGGTCTGTGCCGCGGGGCACATAGGCGACCGTCGAGGCGATCATGAAGGCGATGCAGCCCAGAAGATTGATCGCGACGATCCACCAGGCGATCTCGCGCCGTGGGCGGATGTCGTGCGCATGGCTGGTCTCGATATAGGCGAGATAGGCCGAGACCAGGAACAGCACTGAGCCGATCATGCCCGGCAGCCAGATCACCGTATTCTGCATCAGCCAGCCGGACGGGGCCTTGATGGCGTCGAAGGTGTTGAAGTTGAAGGCGACGGTGCCCACGAACTGGGTCGCGGCGCTGATCCAGCCGACGCTTTTCGGGTCCCATCCGAACAGGTTGGGCCGCTTCGCGCCGCTGGTGTAGGTGTCGTCGGCATTGGCCGCCTGGAAAAGCTGAAGATAGGCGGCGGTTGTAAACGGGATCGAGCCGGCGAAGAAGGTGACATTGGCCGTCCAGTCCGGCAGGCCTTTGGTCAGCGAGGGAGATAGCGCCAGCACGCTGCCGAGCATGAACAGGAACGAGCCGATGCAGAAGATCAGCCCCATGATCCAGTTGTAGCGCGCTGTGTGCCAGGGCGCCGCCCGGGTGTGTTCCAGCGCCCGCCGTTCCCGGAACAGGCCCTTGCGGTGGTCGCGGGCAAGCCACAGCAGCGGTCTTCCGGCCCTGTGATACCGGCGGAGCGTCACGAACGGCCAGGGGCCGCGCGCCTCTTCATGGGGCTCTTTGGCGGGGTTCCGGGCTTTCTGGTTCATCATCGCGTCCGCACCATCAGCTTATCAGCACGATCACGATGCCGAACAGGGTCAGGATCGTGCTCGATGTCGCGTAGGGGACCGAAAAGCCGAGAGACGGCACCTGGCTTTCCGCCTTGTCGGTGATCATGCCAAGCGGAGCGGCGGCCGTGCGCGCGCCGGCGCAGCAGCCGAGCAGGATCGCATCATCGAAGCGGAAGATGTATTTGCCGATATAGATCGACAGCAGCATCGGCAGCGCGGCCGCGAAAATGCTCCACAGCACGAAGACGAAGCCGAGTTCCTTCAATCCCGCGATCACGCTCGGCCCTGCCGACAGGCCAACGACGGCGATGAACATGTTGAGCCCGATCGAGTTCATGAACCAGGTCGTTGCCTGCGGCACCCTGCCGAAGGCGGGACGGATCGAGCGCAGCCAGCCGAACATCAGGCCGACCAGCAGCACGCCGCCGGCGGTCGACAGCGTCAGCGGAACCGAGCCGACCCGAAGCGTCAGCGAACCGATCAGCGCGCCGACGATGATGGCGGCCGCGATGAAGGCGATGTCGGCGCGGTTGGTCTCGCGATCGAGATAGCCGAACGTCTTCGCCACCGCCGAAATATCCGCCGAGCGCCCGACCACGGTGACGACATCGCCGCGATAGAGCCTGGTATCGGGCAGGATCGGTATATCGACCGACATGGCGCCGCGCCGGATGCCGGTGAGGAATATCCCGCGCGTCTCGGGCATGTGGGCGAGTTCGGCGAGCGACTTGCGGTGAATGTTCTTCGCCGTCACCAGAATGTCCGTGCCCTCGACCTGGACGCCGAGAAGCTCGGCGTCGTCGACCTCGGCCAGCACCCGGCCGATCTCGCCGAGGAGCACGTGGCGTTCGCCGGCGAAGGCAAGGACATCGCCCGGCTTGATAACCGTGTCGGCCGTGGCCTCGGTGATCGCGCCGTCCCGGCGCAGGCGGGCAATGAACAGGCGGTGCCCCTTGAAGAAATGCTCGGCCGCAAAGACCGTCAACCCGTCGAGCGGCGCGCCCTCATCGACGCGGTAGGCGCGCGCGACATATTGATGCCAGGCCGTACCCCGGCCGCTGCGGTCGCCGGCGCCGCCCACCCGCCGGATATAGTCCCGGCAGGCGGCGGCAATGTCGACCCGCATCAGCTTGGGGCCGAGGATGCCGAGCATCACCACCGAGCCGAATGTGCCGATCACATAGCTGATGGAGAAGGCGGCGGGGAGGATCTGGTTGGCGCTGGTCTTGGCGGCGGCGGAGATCGCCGATTGCCCGATCGCGGTCTGGGAAAGGCCGAGAGCGGATGATGTCGTTGTCGAGCCGGCGTAGAGCCCGGCGGCGATACCGACGTCATAGCCGGCAAGACGGACGGCGAGATAGACCGCGCCGAGGCTCATGAGGCAGACGAGCGCGGCGAAGGCCGCCTGTTGCAGGCCGCCGGAAAAGAGGCCGCGCACGAATTGCGGCCCGGCGCTGTAGCCGACGGCGAACAGGTAGAACACGAAGAACACCGTCTTCACGTCGTTCGAGACGGTGATGCCGATCTGGCCGATCACCAATGCTGCTAGCAGCGTCGCCGTGACATCGCCAAGCGAAATCCCCGCGATCTTGACCCGTCCGAGAGTGTAGCCCGCGAACAGGGCAAGGAAGAGGGGGATTTCCACGTTTTCACGCAGCGTGGTTGCCAGCCAGTCGAGCATGTTATGCATTCACTCCGTTTTCAAGGCACCAGCGTCAACAGGACGAAGACGACGAAGATGACGAGGTGAACCGCGCCCTGCAGCACCGTCGTCCGTCCCGTGCCGAGCGTGAGCGTGCTCACGAACAGGGTCAGAAGCAGCATCACCATCTGTTCCGGCTCGAGGCCGAGGGTGAGCTGCTGGCCGATGAAGATCGACACCAGCGCGACGATCGGGATCGACATGCCGATGCTGGCGAGCGCCGAACCCAGCACCAGGTTGATGCTTTGCTGGATCCGGTTTCGCGCCGCCGCCTGCACCGAGGAGATGCCTTCCGGCAACAGCACGAGCGCCGCGATCACGACGCCGACGAGCGCATGCGGCAGGCCGGCTGCGGTGATGGCGAGATCAAGCGGATGCGACAGCGCCTCGGCGAGCAGAATCACCACCAGCAGCGACACCGGCAGCATGACGGCACTGATCGCGGTCATTCGTGCGGACGGCTTTTCGGGGTGCTCGGGGAAGAAGTCTTCGCCGGCTGGCGGCGCCTCATCGGCGTCGTCGACGAAATAGTTGCGGTGGCGCACGGTCTGGACGAACAGGAACACGCCATAAAGCGTCAGGCAGCACAGGCTGATGACCAGAAGCTGCGCCCAGGAATATTGCCTGTCCGCGCCGGAAATCGCGAAATTGGGGAGCACGAAGGCGAGCGTCGAGAGCGTGCCGAGCACGGCGAGCGCCGCCGAGGCGGCGGGCAGCTTGAAGCTCTGCTCGTGATAGATCCGGCCGCCGCGCACGAGGCAGAGGCCGATGATACCGTTCAGCACGATCATCACCGCGGCGAACACCGTGTCGCGGGCGACTTCCTCCCCGCCCTCGATGCCGGACAGCATGATCGAGATGATCAACGCGACCTCGATCAGCGTCACGCAACAGGCGAGGATGATCGAGCCCATCGGCTCGCCGAGCCTGGCGCCCAGCACCTCGGCATGCAGCACCGAGGCGAATACCGAGCCGCCGAGAAGCAGGATCGCGGGCAACACGAACACCATGGCGGTGTCGTGCAGCACGCCCGTGATCTCAAGCGCGGCCCATGCGAAGGCGGCGATAGGCAGCAACAGGCTCCACCGGGGGATCGAATTGCGGGCGTGCATGCGTTTCTCTCTTCTCGGCTGTCTGTTCCGGTCACGTTGCCGGAACTGGCGTTCTGTTATCGTGGCGTTCCGGCGGGAATCGCGCTGGTCGATGTGCCGAGCACGAAGGCGAGGTTGGCCGCGGCCGTGAAGGCCGCCTCGCGCGCATCGCCCTCGGCGAGCCGGGCGTCGAGAAGGCCGTTTTGCGCCGTGGCGAGCGCGGAAACCGTGCCGACGCCGTTCTGGTAGGATTCGAGCGCCGAATCATAGGTCTTGTAGGCCGCCTGCCGCAGCTTGACGGCGGAATCATTGGCCTGGATCGCGGTTGTCAGCGCGTTGGAGGCGACCACGATTTCGCGGGCGGCGGCATCCTTCAGCTGGTCGAAATTGCGCTCCGCGGCCTCGACCCGGCTTTGGGCCTGCTTCAGGTTGGCGTCGCGCATGCCGGCGTCGTAAAGCGGGATGGTGGCGCCGAACATGATGTTGCCGTTGAGGCCACTGTTTTCCACCGCGGGCAGGCCGGCGGCATCGAGTTGGGTCTCATAGGTGGAGAGCGTGCCGAAGACGCCGATCTTCGGCAAGAAGTCCGCCTTTGCCTTCTTGACGCCCTGACGGCTCGCCTCCAGCGCAGCATAGCCGGCGAAGATATCGGGACGGTTGGCCAGCGCGATCTCGATCATCGTCTCGGTCGGCATGCTGGATGCGCGCGGAAGCCTGCGATCCTTGGTGTCCTCGATCTTCAGCTTGGTCATCGGCGAGACGCCAACCGCGCCGAGCAGCGCCTGATAGGTATCCTGTTCGCTGCCGCGCGCCTGGACCACGCGCAGTTCCTCCTGCGCCACGATCTGCTCGGCCTGGGCGAGATCGACCGAGGTGGCGAGCCCGCGCTCGCGCCGCGCCCTGATCGCGTCGTAAACCGTGCGGCTGTTGGCAAGCGCCTGGCCGGCGGCGCGGCTGTGGGCGCGGGCGGCGTTGTAATCGTGAAAGGCGCTGGTGACCTCGAAGATCAGGCGCTGGTGCGTGGCATTGAACTGGTAGTTGGCGGCCAGCGACAATTGCTTCGCCCCTTCCACCACCGCGCTGCGGCCACCGAAATCGAAGGCCAGCCACTGCAGCGCCATGAACGGCACGACGCCGTTGATATTGGAGTTGAAATAGGCATTGCCGCCGATCGGGATCGGCAGTTCGGCGGCATTCTCGTTGCTGCCGCCGATGACATTGGCGGTGATCACCGGCAGATAGGTCGCCTCAGCCATGCCGACGGCGAGCGCTGCCTGCCGGGCCTGTTCCCAGGCGACGCGGGTCTCGGGATTGCTGCGCTGGGCGAGGTCGATCAGTTGCGGCAGGCTGTAGAGCCGGCTTTCGTCCACCGCCGGCGCTGTGAGCGCCAGTGCGCCGCTTGTCTCGGCCTGCCGGCGCATCTCGCCGGCGGAGTCGCCGTCACCGGGCTGCCATTGCGCGTCGGGTGATTGCGGGGCGAGCGCGAGCGTATCAGCGACGCAGCCGGAAAGCGCCAGCATCATGGCGAGAAACGCGCCGCGGCCGAGGGCAGGCATCAGATGTCGTCTCATCGGCTCTCTCCCGTTCCCGCCTCTTCCATCCCGGTCGTTTCATCCGTTGCGGCGGTCTCCCCCGCATCGATGCGTCGCTCCGCAACAGCCAGCCGCGACCATGTCTCATCATCGACCACGGGCCTGAAATAAAGCGCCAGCGACAGGTCCTCCAACATGGCGGCGTCGCTACGATAGGTTTCGCGCTCGGTTTTCCCCGGACGCATATGTCGCGGTTCATAGGAGGCCATGTCAACCGCTTCCCTGATAACGCCGAGGTCGGTCTGGATCGATGCGACGAGCCCGGTGGAGGCCTGGCGAACCGGCTGGTCAGCGTTTGCGAGCGATTTCAGCTTGGCGATTGCCGCCGCCGTGCGCCGCTTCACCTCGTCCTTGACGCTGACCGGCCAGATATTGGTGAAGATCACATAGACCACGGCATTGCCGAGCAGGATACCGATGATGCGGTCGCTGGCGGCACTCAGGCTGGTGCCGGGCCCGAAGCCCTGGATCACCGTCAGCAGGAAGGCGAGCGCGATCTGCACGCCGCCATAGGAGATGCGCTCATTGCCTGTGGAAACCCAGGCGGCAAGCGACACGACGGCGAAGATCAGGAAGGCCAGTCCGCCGACCGAATCGAGTTGCGGAATGACGAAAAGGATGGCGAGCAGCCCGAAAAATGCTCCGATCAGGCAGCCGGTGATGCGCAGCACCAGTTTGTGGACGGTGTCGCCGGTGGTGCCGAGCGCCGCGACATAGCAGGTGATCATCGCGGTGTGGATGCCCTGCCAGTCGATCGCGGTATAGATGAAGAAGCAGGTGACGGCGGCAAGCGTCGTTTTCAGCGCGAAATGCAGGTGGCGCGGATGAGAAAAAATGTCGGGCGCGACCGGCGGATCATCAACCGGGGCGCCCTTTTCAAGCGGTGCGACCCGGCTGATATCGGCGAGTGCGCCGGCGACCGGTTTAAACTCCACCGGCAGGTCGGCAACGGGTTCAGATTCGGGGAGGTCCTTCCTGGACAGCACCGCCGCGGCAAGCGCGCGGCAGTGCGCCGCAAGCCGTTGCCGCGCTGGATCAGCCTCTTCCGCGGGGCCTTCCTCCGGCAGGGCCGAGACGGCCAGCATCAGGCGGTAGCTGTGGGACTGCGTCCGCTCCAGAAACGCATAGGCCGGGCCGCGCAGGATGGAGAGCAGCTTGATCAGCAGAAGTCGCTTTTCCTGTTCGGCGGTTCCCTCTCCGATGAGGTCCATCAGCTTTTCCCGGGCGTCCTCCCTTCCTTCGAGAACATCGGCGGATTTCTCCAGCCGCTCGGCGATGGCTTCCCGCAACAGCTTTTGCGGCGGGATGCCGAACAGGAGGTTGTAGACCGCCATCACCGCCATCGGCACGAACACCATCGCCCAGGCGTAGAGCACGGCGCGGGTCGCGATCTCGCCGATCGGCACATTGCCGAGGAGCGTCAGCACGAAAGCGATGACGAGGGCCACGATACCGGCCTGCTCGCCGGCCTTGGTAGCGGAATCGAGATAGAGGAAGATGAACGAGGCGATCACGATCGCCGCGATCTGCGCCGGTGGAAAATCGATGGTGAGGTTGATGATGCCGATCAGCAGGAACACCACGAGGCTGACCGCGATGATAATGCCGATGCCGGTGACGACGTTCTCGGCGGCGTTGGCGCGCATCAGGAAGATCACCAGATAGCAGCCGATGGCCGCTTCCGGAAAATGGTACATCATCGACAGCACGGTCGAGATCGCGCAGATCGCGCCGATCGACAGGGACAGCCTGAGCCGCCCCGGAAACGGCATCAGGTCCTCGATCAGGCGGTGGGACCGCCGCCTGAAGTCGCTGCGCTCAGCAGTGCTCGCCATGGCGAACCACTGTCGAGGCGGATGCGCCGATGCGCATCAGGTTTTCCGGCGGATCGATAAGCTTGATGCGCACCGGAAAGCGCTGCGCGATCCGGACCCAGTCGAGCTCCTTCGGCACGTAGGGAAGGGCGCTCGGAATGTCTATCTCGCCGCCGGAGACCACGCCCCAGCCGATGCCCTGCACCACGCCCTTGATCTCGACGGATCGGTCGGCCATCACATAGACCGAGGCGCAGGTGCCCGCCGGCAGTTTTTCCAGTTCGGCCTCCCGGTAGAGGGCGGAGGCGTACCAATCGCCGGTGTTGACCAGCGTGAACAGCGGCGCGCCGGAGGCCACGAACTGGCCGCTCGATGTCGTCAGCCCGACCACGCGGCCATCATGGGGCGCGTAAATCTTCGTGTTGGCGAGATTGCGCCGGGCGATATCGAGCGCCGCCTGCCGGCTCTGGATCAGGGCCAGCGTCTCCTCGGGGGAGGAAACCAGCGCGTCGGCGGCCTTGCTCTGCTGCAGGGCCTGTTCGAGCGAGACTTCGGCATCGCGCTTGGCCGTGCGCGCGTCCTGAACTTCCTGATCGGTGACGTAGCCCTTGGGCTGGAGCGGCAGCAGGCGGTCGAGCGTTTCCTGCGCCAGTTCAAGATTGACGCGGGCGCGTTCGATCTGCTGCAGGGCGATCTCGGCGTTCGCCGCCTCGGCGTCGATATTGCGTTTCTGGGTCTCGTGCATCGCCTCGGCGGCCTTCAGGTCGCCTTCGGCCTGGACCACGAGGAGGCGGTAGGATTCGTCCTCGATCTCGAACAGCAATTGTCCCTTCTCGACCTTGTCGTTCTCCGCGACATGGATCTCCGAGATCCGGCCGGGAACGGTGGAGGAAATCTGGGTGATCGGGGCCGTCAGCGTGGCGTCCTGCGACAGGATATCGGCGCCCATCCGGGCCATGTGTTTCCAGCCGAGAAAGGCGGTTGCGCCGATGACGACGACGGGGATGAGGGCGAGGGCGGCGGTCTTTGGGCTCAGCATGGCTCTACCGTCCGAACAGGATGAGGGAGGCGGCAAGCCCGATGGCGATTGCCAGGAACAGGTAGACGATCACCCGCACGGGCATCACGTCATCGAGCCCGATCTTGATGAATACGAGCCGGACGATAACAGCGCCGAAAATGCCGATCAGCGAACAGGCGATCCAGGACGGGAAATAGGCGCCGAAGAATGGAATCACGGGACTGCTGCTCGCGAATGCGCGAAAAGGCGTGAAAATTCCCGCCATGAGGAGAAGCATTGAACCCGTTATACGCACGCAAGCACCCAGTCTTGTTATTTTTCCGCCCCGAGGGTTGTGGCGCAGGAATGACTATCCTGCATAGCAGGAAAGCCTGTCAACCGTCAGGGCTGACAGTCTGGGGCTAGAACCGGAAGCTCAGTCCGACCGTCGGGCCTTGCAGGACGGTGTCGAAGACATGCCCGTCATCATCGTAGTCGATGGACATGTATCTGTAGCCGAAGGAAAGCGCGGTCGCTTTCGTGATCCGGTAGTTGACCGTGGCCATCGCCTGCCATGTCAGGTCCGAGCCCACCGAGAAGCCGCCGACATCGGCCTGGCCGACGAGGCTGACGCGGTCGCCGGCATCATAGGCCATCCGGAACCCGAGGGCGGGATCGACCCAGCCGAATTCGCTTTTCGCGCTGTAGCCGCGCGGGACCGAGGGGATAGAGGCCGTGACCTCCGTGGTGAGATGCGCGAAGCGGATGCCGCCAAGCGCATCGAGGCGGAAGGCATCGGTTTCGGCAAGCCGCACACCGCCAAACAACGCGCCGGAAAAGAGCTTGCTGTCGACGCTGACGTCGATACCGGGCACGGTGATGCCGTAAGCCGGGATCGCCACCGGGCCGGAGGCCTCGTTCGCGGTGGTGTCGACATACATCAGGTCGGCGTAGAAGCCGAACGCACCGTTGGTCCCCCAGGCATTGGCGAAACCGGCGATATTCAGTTCCTCGAGGATATCCGAGAAGCTGCTGTCGATATGGACGGTGGGCGCCCGCCGGAAGGGCGATACATCGCCAGACATCCCGGTCATCCAGACATAGGGCGTGATCTCGAATTGCCAGCCCTCGGCCGGCGTCTCCATCACGGCTGTCGGCTGCGACGCGGGCGGTGCGGCCGACAGGTCGGCTGCCTCCGCGGTCAGGGCCATCGGGCATGCCAAAGCCGACAAGGCAAATAAAACGGACTTCAAATGTGCCCCCAATTGTCTAGCCATGCAGGCTGTTCTTGAAAATGCGGCCGTCCTTCATGATTACCGCGAAATTGTCCGGATTTGCAACCAGAGCGATATTTTCAAGCGGATTGCCATCGACCAGCAGCATGTCCGCGAAAGCGCCCTTTTCGATCACGCCGAGACGACCGTCATAGGGGTTGCGCTCGCCCGACAGCGCCAGCAGTTCGCCGCTGCGGCTGGTCGCGAGCTTCAGCACCTCTGCCGGCGAGAACCATTCCGACAGTCTTGCGAGCTGGGCCCCTTGCGTTTCGGTTTTGGCCGGGTTGAACAGGATATCGGTGCCCCACACCATGCGCTCGAAATTGAACTTCTGCGCCCATTCGAAACAGCGTCTCGTGCCCTCGGCAATCATCTGCTGCTCGCCGCGTTGCTTGTCGGTGCTCATCGGGTTGGCGAACTCGCCGCCGAGGAAGGGCTGGATGCTCCACCAGATGCCCTTGTCGAGCATCATCCGCACCGTCTCCTCATCGGCAAGCTGGCCATGCTCGATGCACTGGACGCCGTTGTCGATCGAACGGCGAATGCCCTTTGCGGTGTAGACATGGGTGCAGACATAGGTGCCCCAGTCGGTTGCCGCCTGCACCGCGGCGCGGATTTCATCCGGCGTGAATTGCAGGCTCGGCACGGGGTCGTAGAGCGAGGACACGCCGCCGCCGGTCATGATCTTGATCTGGCTGGCGCCGAGCAGCAACTGCTCGCGCACGCGGTTCAGGACCTGCGGCACGCCGTTGGCGATCGATGAAATGCCGGCCTCCTCGGCATGGCTGAGATTGCTCTGGTCGGAGGCAGGGATCTCGTATTCCATGCGGAAATCGCCATGGCCGGAGGTCTGGGAGATCATCGCGCCGGAGGGGTAGATGCGCGGGCCGACCGCCTTTCCGCCGTCGATCGCGCGCTTCAGGGCGAAGGACGGGCCGCCGACATCGCGCACCGTGGTGAAGCCGCGCATCAGAGTCTTTTCCGATTCGTTGGCGGCTACCAGATGAACATAGGGAACCTGCGCGGCCATGGCGGTCTGCATCGGAATGGCGCAGAGCAGCGAATGCCAGTGGGAATCGATCAGGCCCGGAATCAAGACCCGGTTGCCGCAATCGATGACGTCGACATTGGCGATATCCTCGCTGACCGGGACCAGCGCCTCGATGCGATTGCCGCGCACGAGCACGTTGCGGCCTTCGATGAGCGCATTGGAAAGGCCATCAAACACCCGGACATTCGAAAACAGGATCGCCCGTTCGCCGTCCTGCGCGAAGGCCGGGACCGAGGCGAACGCGCTGGCCGCAGCCGCCCCGATGATGGCCTTGAGCACCGAGCGCCGGTTGACGCCCTGCATCAGCCGCTCATTCAGCCGGATCACCTCCGGCGTGTGGCAAGGGCAGCCTGCATGGTGGACAAGGTGCTGGTATTTGGAGCCGGCGCGCATTTTTTCCTCCCGAGGCTGTGACGATCTTGGGGACGATTGTTTGGGAAGATCGCCGCGATTGCAAGGCGGCGATCCCGAAACGGCACACGCCGAAGGCGCGTTCAGGGCGAAGGCGTCGCTGCGGCCTGCGCCGGTTCGAAGAAACGTCCGCCGGCCTGGCGGAAGCCGCTGCTCACCATGTCGTCAGTGTCTTCCAACTCTTTGTATAGCGACGCCATGGCGGTGTAGCGGCTGTGGCGCAGGGCATCGGTCGAGGAAATCGAGGAGATGTCAAGAAGCAGGATATTCATCTCCTTGGCGGCTTCCACGACTTCCGGATCGGTGATGTCGAATTGGCCGGCGCGCTGGCGGTTGCCCTGCAAAAGGCGCGATACGCGCAAGGCGTAATCGTCGCTCGAAACCATCACCATCATCGGCGGATCGAGCGGTCCGATGGCTTCGACCTGGGTGGCGAACACATCCTCGTCGATATCGGGCGCCGCCAGGATGACGTTGAGTTTTCTGAGCGCCTTGACGTCGCCCTCGAGGCTGAGTTGGCGAAGCGCCTCCATGGTCAGCCAGCCGCCCATGCTGTGGCCGAACAGGAGAACCGAGCGCACGCCCGGCTGGCCGGTGACCTGCTGCAGCACGTCCGTCAGGCCGTCGCGGGAGAAGGTCGCGGATTCCTTGTCGGTCACGTAGTCGAAGATGCGGGCCTGAGAGGGCCAGGAGAACAGGATCGGCACGCCGGATATGTTGGAATCGGCCGAAAGCTGCGCGATCCGGAACACCGCCTCCTGGAAGCTGACATTGAAGCCGTGGACGAACATCGCCGCCTTGCCGCTTTCGCGGGCGGCCCTGCCGATCCGGCTGTCGAATGCGGCCCGGGAAAGCGCCGTATGGCGGAGCACGGTGAAATCCTCATCCGGGCGGGCCTTGCGGGAAAGCGGCCATTCGATCTCGCCGGGAACATGGTCCGGCGGGATCGAAATCACGAATTCGGCATAGCTTAATTCGTCTTCGCGCTCTCGCGTGTACCCTTCGATGCGGTTTTCGGCCGGCTCTCGCGTGGTCGCGACATAGATCGTCACGGTCCGTGCGGGCGCGGCGGCATCGGGATGCGGATAGAGGACTTCGGTTCCGGGCCGCTTTCCGCAGCCGGCGACCGCGAACAGCAGCAGGCAAAGCGAGATCGCGCGCAGGGCGCCGGCCAGCATGCGGCGCGGATCTGCAAATTCCTGCTGTGACACAATGTCGTTTCCGCCGTAACGCGCGATCCGCATTGTCGCTGCTCCCGGTAAGTCGTGATTTGACGTCCTGCGGAAAGTCACCGCCGCATCCTTGCGTTTTTACTACGGACGAACCCGCCGAAAATCAATGGCGTGTGCTTACGGCGCGGCCAGACCAAGCATGGAGGCGGTGATCGTGAAGTAGAGCAGCAGGCCGGTGAGGTCGACAATGGTGGTCAGCGCCGGGCCGGAGACGACGGCCGGATCCTGCCGGACGGCGACGGCCACCAGCGGCAGCACCGCTCCGATCAGCGTTGCGGAGATGACCTGGGCGGCGAGCGCGATCGCGATTGCGAAG
Source organism: Martelella mediterranea (assembly GCF_021021415.1). Classification (GTDB taxonomy): domain Bacteria; phylum Pseudomonadota; class Alphaproteobacteria; order Rhizobiales; family Rhizobiaceae; genus Martelella; species Martelella mediterranea_C. The sequence continues at coordinate 68,524 of NZ_JAINWJ010000011.1, forward strand.
CCGATCCCCTCGAGCGTCATCGTGGCGGGCACATCGGCGGCGTTGGAGATCAGCAGCACCTTCAGGAAGGCGAACAGGAACAAGGTGCCGGCCATCAACAGTGAGACGCGTGTCTCCCGCCATAATATCCAGAGCGTCTCGCGTGTCTTGACGTCGCCGGTCGTGAGCGCGCGCGTCACAAGGCTCGCGGACTGGGTGCCGACATTGCCGCCGGTATCGGCGACCATCGGCATATAGAGGGCGAGGATCACCAGCGCGTCGAGCGCATCCTCATAGATGTGGACCACATAGCCGGCGGCAAGGCCCGCAACGGCAAGCGCCAGCACCCAGGGAACCCGGCGGCGGAAGTCGGACCAGACGGTATGATCGAAATAATCATCCTTCACCCCGCCCGCGATGCCGACCCAGCGATCGGCGTCCTCATGCAGTTCCTCGACCAGAAAGGCGTTGGCCTTTTCGGCGTGAACCACGCCGGCCACGCGGCCATCCCGTTCCAGCACGGGCATGATGTCGATCCCGCGGTCGATCATGTCATAGGCCGTCCGTTCGGCCCCGGCTTCACCGCGCCTGACGGTCGGAACCTTGGTCGTCATGACCTGCTCGATGGGACCGCTTCCGTTGAGGCAGTCCCTGAGGCTGACAATGCCGAGCAGGCGGCCATCGCCATCGACCACGCAGGCGCTGGTGTGAAAGGCGCCGCTTCGGCTGGCAAAGCGATCCGTCGCCTCCGGGCAGGTGAGATCGGGGGCAAGCAGCAGCGGCGCGGCATCCCAGATCGCGTCCACCGGATGTTCCGGCGCGAGCATGGAACTGGCAATATCGGTCATTTCGTCGTCCCCCATTTCCTTCGTCACAGGCCTTGCGGCGCTTTTTGCCGGTCATCGGCGCCGCAGCAATAGCGCTCCAGCATTAAAGTTTTTCGAAAGCCGCGAGCGCGGCAAACGACGAGCGTCAGACAGTATCAGCTTACCGTCACTCCTTGACCCGAAGTCAACCGCTGGGTACTTCTTTTGCTGGTTCCAGATTAGGGGAGAGACCTGTGGCTGACAAATCCGTCGAAGACGACCTGTTCGATCCGAATGACGAAACCTACGGTTCTGCAGATTTCCTGACCGTTTTGCCAAAAAGGGAATTCCCGCAAAAAGTCCGCGCGCCGCGTTCGGCCTATGCCGCGGTCAAGGACGAGTTGATGATGGACGGCAATGCCCGTCAGAACCTCGCCACCTTCTGCCAGACCTGGGAAGAGCCCGAAGTCCACCAGTTGATGGACGACTGCATCGACAAGAACATGGTCGACAAGGACGAATATCCGCAGACCGCCGAGATCGAGGCGCGCTGCGTGAGCATGCTCGCCGATCTGTGGAACGCGCCCAAGGGGCCTGCGACCGGGGCCTCGACGACCGGTTCGTCCGAAGCCGCGATGCTGGGCGGCCTCGCCATGAAGCGGCGCTGGGAAGCGCGGCGCAAGGCCGAGGGCAAGCCCACCGACAAGCCCAACCTGATCACCGGACCGGTGCAGATCTGCTGGCACAAGTTCACGCGCTACTGGGATATCGAGCACCGCGAAATCCCGATGGAAAACGGGCGGCTGCTGATGACGCCCGAAGAGGTTCTGAAGCTCTGCGACGAGAACACGATCGGCGTGGTGCCGACGCTTGGCGTCACATTTACCGGCGAATACGAGCCGGTGAAGGCCGTCGCGGAGGCGCTTGATGATCTTGAAGCACGCACCGGGCTGGATATCCCGATCCATGTGGATGGCGCCAGCGGGGGCTTTCTCGCGCCGTTCTGCGCCCCTGAGCTCGAATGGGATTTCCGGATTCCGCGAGTGAAATCCATCAACGCCTCCGGCCACAAGTTCGGTCTGGCGCCGCTTGGCGTGGGCTGGGTCGTGTGGCGCGAGGAACAGGACCTGCCCGAGGAGATGATCTTCTGGGTCAACTATCTCGGCGGCAATATGCGCGACATCACGCTGAACTTTTCGCGGCCCGGCGGTCAGGTCGTCTGCCAGTACTATAATTTCCTCCGCCTCGGTCGTGACGGTTACCGCAAGGTGCACGAGGCCTGCTATCGCAGCGCCGCCTATCTGGCCGACGAGCTGGAAAAGACAGGGCTCGTCGATATCGTGTTCGACGGCGACATGAAGCGCGGCATTCCGGCGGTGTCATGGAAGCTCAAGGAGGGGGTGAAGACCGAATACACGCTGTTCGACCTTGCCGACAGGCTGCGTTCGCGCGGCTGGCAGGTGCCGGCCTACACGCTTCCGGCCAATTGCCAGGATCAGGCGGTGCAGCGCATTCTGGTGCGCAACGGCGTCAGCATCGATCTCTGCTCGCTGCTGATCCGGGACATCAAGGCGTCGGTGGACTATTTCAAATCCCATCCGATCACCAGGTCGATCTCCGAGGAGGAGGCCTCCGGCTTCCATCATTGAGCCGGCAAGGCGACCGTCGCGCCCTTGAAGCGCGACGGCGCCGGTCCCGTCAGTCGCTGTGACCCATCGCGGCATAGAAGGCCGCCGCCTGGGCCCGCGAGGTGACGTCGAGCTTGGCGAGAATCTCGCTCACATGGTAGGCGATGGCGCGTTCGGTGCGCCCGACAATGCTGGAAATTTCGTTGTTGGTCTTGCCTTTGGCCATCCAGCTCAGGATTTCCACCTGAAGGTCCGACAGCAATTCGAAACGGCGGAGATCATATTCGGTGAACTGGCCTTCCTTGAAGGCGGCCAGGCGCGCCACTGCCACGCTCGACAGGATCGTGACCTCCGGTATCACGTCAGGCGATTGCGGCGTCGGGTCGATGGACAGAAGCGTAATCGCACTGGCCTTTCCGTTGAGCGCTGGCAGCGACAGCGTCAAGCCGCCCATGATGCCCTGGAAACGGATATATTCGCAGTAGTCCTGATTGTTGGACGTATCCCAGGTCGTCAGGTGCCAGAGGAGAGGCGTCCTGTTTTGATGCAGATGCTCCATCAGCGGATCGCGTTGATGCCATTTGTCGTCGACATAGGTATCCAGTTGTTTTGTCGTCCAGGTTGTAAGGGTCGGCTTTTCCATGAACTCCGAGGTGGAGGATTTGTTGACGCTGATGTTGTAGCTGACGAAGCCCAGCCTGTTCAGGCTCTGTGTGAAGGCATTCTTGACCTCCGGAAGGCTTTCGGCAAAGGCGATTCTGGTGACGTCTCTGGATAGCGATTTCAGCATGTTGTCCCCCGAAAACTCTATAGATTAGATCATCCTAATGTTTAAAATTGATCACTGTCAATTCTGACAGTCGATGCGTCGCGACGCTAGGGCAGCGGCCGTGAAAATCGAAAGCGCGCAGGACGTGCTTGAAGCGGATGCATGACGGATATGGCCCGCATCGGACGGTCTGTGGTCCCGTGGATCATCACGTCTCCGGTTTTTCCGCCCGACTGTCCATTCTGACAGTTTCCTCTTTTGCACGGTATCGTTTAGCTGTCGAAATGGGTCAAGCCGGACGGCCTCCAACTGGCCCTTGCGGTCTCAACGTCTGATTCCGCGTACCCTTTCCTGCGACCAGATCTCCCCTAGCCTCCGGAAAAGTATGATGTTTTTGTCTTGACGTCATACTCGTTCGTACTAAACTGCTTACTCATTGAACCAGGGGCGTTTCATGACAGTTTTCAGGGCAGGTGTGTTGATCGTATCGAGCGTGCTCGCCGCCGCGGTCCCCGCCGCCGCCAAATCCGAGCTGATCCTTGCCATCGGCGGCGAGCCGGATACCGGCTATGATCCGCTGCTGGGCTGGGGGCGCTATGGCCATCCGCTGTTTCAGTCGACCCTGCTGAAGCGCGATGCGGCGCTCGAAACCGTTCCCGACCTCGCCAGCGCGTGGTCGCTTTCTGACGACAGGCTGGTCTGGACCATCACTCTGCGGCCCGGCGTGACCTTCAGCGACGGGACGCCGCTTTCGGCCGAGGACGTGGCCTTCACCTTCAACGCGGCGGCCAAAGCCGGCGGCGTGCTCGACCTGACGGTGATGGACAGCGCCGAGGCGATCGACGACCTGACGGTGGAAATCCGCCTGAAGCGCCCCTGGGTAACGTTTTCGGAAAATTTCTATTCGCTCGGCATCGTGCCGTCGGAGGGCTATGGGCCCGGCTATGCCCGCAACCCGGTCGGCTCCGGTCCCTTCAAGATGGTCTCCTGGACGGAAGGTGAGCAGCTCATCGTCGAGGCCAATCCGGATTATTATGGCCAGAAGCCGGAATTCGAACGTCTGACCTTCGTATTCTCGGGCGAGGACACCAGTCTCGCAGCGGCCCGCACCGGTCAGGTCGATATGGTCTCCGTGCCGGCGTTGATGGCGGATGACGACATTGACGGGTTCCGGAAGGTCATCGTGCCCTCCGTCGACAATCGCGGTCTTTCCTTTCCAATGACCGCGCCCGGCGCGGTGAACGGCGAGACGGTTGGCAACGACGTGACGTCCGATCTCGCCATCCGCCGCGCCGTCAATCTCGGCGTCGACCGGGAGCAGCTTGTCGAGGTGGCGCTGAACGGCTATGGCCGCCCGGCCTATGGACCGGCGGACGGTTTGCCCTGGTCCAATCCCGATGCCGCCGTCGCCTATGATCCGGATGGCGCGCGCGCTTTGCTGGACGAGGCGGGGTGGACCGTCGGCGATGACGGCATCCGCGTTCGCGACGGCGTGAAGGCCGCGTTCGACATCTATTATCCGGCCTCCGATTCGGTGCGTCAGGCGCTTGCCGTTGTCACGGCGGAACAATTGAAATCGCTCGGGATCGCCGCCCGGCCGCTGGGTGCGACCTGGGAGCAGATCGGCCGCTTTGACCATCAGCAGCCGGTCATGTTCGGCTGGGGCAGCCACAGCCCGCTCGAGGTCTACAGCCTCTATAATTCCGCCTGGGGCGGCATCGAATTCTATAATCCCGGCTATTTTTCCGACGGAACCGTCGACGCCCATTTCGCCGATGCCCAGCAATCGGCAAGCCTCGAGGTGTCCTATCCCGACTGGCAGGCGGCGGAATGGGACGGGCAGACGGGCTTTTCCGCGCGCGGTCTTGCCGGCTGGGCCTGGCTCGTCAATCTCGATCACGTCTATTTCGTCAATGAATGCCTCGATATCGGCGATACCCAGATCGAGCCGCACGGCCACGGATGGCCGATCACCGCGATGATCGAACAATGGAAATGGACGTGTGAGTAACCCCGGCTTGAGCTCCGTCCCGAGGTTGGTGGCCACGCGCCTCGCGCGGCTTGCGGCCGTGCTTCTTCTCGTGGCCGTTGTCGCTTTCGCGCTCGCCAAAATCTCCCCGGTCGATCCGGTCAATGCCTATCTCGGCATCGATATCGCCCGGGTCGGGCCCGAACAGCGCGCCCTGATCGCGGCGCGCTGGGGGCTCGACCAGCCGCCACTGGCGCAGTTCACGCTGTGGGTGCGCAACCTCCTGCACGGCGATCTCGGCTATTCGATGATCTACAATGCGCCGGTCTCCGAGGTGATTGCCGCGCGGTTCTGGACCTCGCTGCCGCTTGTGGGTCTGGCATGGCTGTTTTCGGGCATTTTCGGTTTTGTGCTTGGCGTCGTCGCGGGCGCGAATTCGGGTTCCTGGGCCGACAGGGTGATCCGGCTCTATGCCTATTTCCTTTCCTCCGCGCCGACCTTCTGGATCGCGATCCTGCTCTTGATCGTATTCTCCGTGGAACTCGGCTGGGCGCCGGTCTGTTGCGCCGGACCGCTCGGCGTCGTGCCCGCCGATGTCACCTTCGCCGAGCGGCTGCAGCATCTCGCCCTGCCGCTCGCCGCCCTCACTTTGCTCGGCGTGGCGCAGGTCGCGCTGCACACGCGGGCCAAGATCGCCGAGATCCTGCAACTTGACGCCGCCCTTTACGCCCGCGCCCAGGGGGCCGGCAAATGGGACGTCGTGCTTCGGCACGGGGTGCGCAATGCCGCGCTGCCGGCGATTACCATCCTGTTCGCCTCGCTTGGAGAACTGTTTGGCGGCTCGATCCTGGCGGAACAGGTCTTCGCCTATCCGGGTCTCGGGCAGGCCGCGGTCGCCGCAGGCGTGCGGGGCGACGTGCCGCTGCTGCTCGCCATTACCCTGTTCCTCACCTTGTTCGTGTCGATCGGCAATATGATCGCCGACATGCTCTATCATCTCGTCGATCCGCGGATCCGGGAGGCGGAATTCACGGCGGGAGGCGCGCATGGCTGAAACCCTCCACGTGCCGGCGCAGGAACCGATGATCCTGCCGCGCATGGGCAACAGGGTCTGGACGCTGTCGGTCGCTTCGCTCGGGCTGGCGCTGATCCTGTTCGTTCCCGTTGCCGTGCTGATGGCGGGGTCGGCGGGCGTCGCCCCCGATTTCGCCGCCCGGCTGTCGCCGCCGGACTGGCAGCACTGGTTCGGAACCGACCAGATGGGCCACGACATGTTGGCGCGCACCTTGAAGGGCCTCAACACCAGCCTCTGGGTCGGGCTTGTGGCCTCGACCTGTTCGGTGCTGATCGCCACCGTTCTGGCGATTGTCTCCATCGTCGGCGGTAAGTGGGTCGACGGGCTGGTGTCGCTTTTGGTGGACGCCGCCATCGGCCTGCCGCACCTGGTGCTGCTGATCCTGATCTGCTTTGCGCTCGGCGGCGGACCTGTTGCCGTGACGCTCGCGGTCGCGCTGACCCACTGGCCGCGCCTGACGCGGATATTGCGGGCCGAAGTGCTGCAGATCCGGCAGGCGCCTTATGTCGTCGCGGCCCGCCATTTCGGCAGGTCCTGGGCGTCGATTGCATTTGGGCATATCCTGCCGCATCTGCTGCCGCAGATGCTGGTCGGCCTGGTGCTGATGTTCCCGCATGCGATCCTGCACGAGGCGAGCCTGACCTTCCTCGGGTTCGGCCTCGACCCGACGCGACCGGCGATCGGCGTGATGCTGGCGGATTCGATGCGCTATCTGACCGCCGGAAAATGGTGGCTGGGCCTGTTTCCCGGCCTTAGCCTGCTGGCGCTGGTGCTCTGCTTCGATGCCGTCGGCAACGGCCTTCGTCTGATCCTCGATCCAAGGACGGCAGAGACATGACGCTTCTTTCCTTCCACGATTTCGGCATCGGTTTCCGCCGCTACAGCGGCCTGCTTTCGATGCGGGAGGTGCCGGTCGTCAGCGGCATCGGCTTTTCGGTGCGGCGCGGCGAGGTGGTTGCCCTGATCGGCGCTTCCGGCGGCGGCAAGAGCCTGATCGCCCATGCGCTGTTCGGCGTGCTGCCGCCCAATGCCTGCACAACAGGTGCGATCCGCTTCGAAGGCCGGGTGGTCGATGAGCGGAGCCGGCCGGCCCTGCTGGGGCGACGCATGGCCCTGATGCCGCAATCGGTGAGCCATCTCGATCCGATGGCGCGCTGCATCAGCCAGCTTCGCTGGGCGGCGCGGCGGGCCGGTGCGCCGGCGGATGATGCCCGCCTTGCCGCAACCCTTGCGCAGTTCGGGCTCGGCAAGAAAGCCGGCAATGCCTTTCCCCACCAGCTTTCCGGCGGGATGGCGCGGCGCATGCTGATGGCGATTGCGACCATCGGCGATCCGGACCTGATCGTCGCGGACGAGCCCACCAGCGGCCTCGACGACGACAATGCTGATATCGTGCTGGCGCGGCTTCGCAAGCTTGCCGGCGATGGCAAGGGCGTTCTGCTGGTCACGCATTCGCTCGCCTCCGCGCTTGCCTATGCCGATCGGGTCTGCCTGATTCGCGATGGCCGGCTCGAGGGCGAGGAAGACGCCGCCGGGTTTTCGGGCGGCGGCGGCGGGCTGCGCACGGCCTATGCCCGCGTGCTGTGGCGGGCCCTGCCGCAGAACGAGTTTCGGGGTGGCGACCATGCTTGAGGCGAGACGCGTTCGGTTCGGTTATGGCGTCAGAGCGCCGGTGGTCGACGGGGTCGACATTTTTGTCCGCCCGGGCGAGATCGTCGGCCTCACCGGCCGGTCGGGCGCCGGCAAGTCGACGCTGGGGCGGCTTCTCGCCGGCTACCACAGGCCGGCCTCTGGCGAGGTGCTGGTCGATGGCAAGGCCCATGCGAAGGGCTACAACACGGTGCAGTATCTCCACCAGTCGCCGATCTTCGCCGTCGACCCGCGCTGGACGGTGGGCCGGATCATTGCGGAGGGCTGGTCGCCCGACGAGGAGACCCGGCAGGCGCTCGGCGTTTCGAAGAGTTGGTACGACCGCTTTCCGCACGAAATCTCGGGCGGGGAACTTCAGCGCATCGCGGTGTTGCGCGCGCTCGGTCCGCGCACAAGATACCTCGTGGCCGACGAGATCTCCGCGCCGCTCGACCCGCTGACCCAGGCCCAGATCTGGGACGCCCTTATCGGCGCGGTGCGCAAGCGCAATCTCGGCATGCTGGTCATCAGCCACGACCGTCCGCTGCTCGCCCGCCTGTCCGGCCGCCTCGTCACGCTTTGACCCTCTCTGCCGGTTGGCGAACGATGAGAAGGCGGCTATCAAGGGGTGGCGAAGCAATGAAGGAACCGAGCCATGCAGCGCGTCACCGTAACCCTCGACGACAATCTGATGGACGAACTGGACAAGGTCGTTCGCGAACGCGGCTACCAGAACCGCTCGGAAGCGATCCGCGACCTGACGCGCGCCGGCATGCAGCAGACCCTCGTCGACAGTGGCGCGGTGGAGGAATGCATCGGCGTGTTGAGTTATGTCTACGATCATGAAGCGCGCGATCTGGCGCGCCGGCTGACCAACACCTTCCACCACGATCACGACCTCTCGATTGTCAGCACCCATGTTCATCTCGACCATGACCGCTGCCTCGAGGTCTCGATCCTCAGGGGCGAGCCGCGCATGGTGAAACATCTCGCCGACCACGTGATCACCGAGCGACATGTGCTCCACGGCAAGCTGGTGCTGATCCCGGTGGAGGACAATGATGCCGGCGGCGAGGACGCCTGACCGTTTCTGTCGGCCGCTCAGGATTTCCTGGCGTTTGCCAGTAAAGGCAATATCAGCGCGGCAGGCGCGATCCCGCTTTCTTGGTATAACATCGTTCGGGAGCATGGCATGATTACCGATCCGACGACGCTCTATCTCCTGCACATCATCTATCTCGTTGCCCTCGCAGCAGAAGCCATGACCGCGGCGCTCGCGGCCGGGCGGCGCAGCATGGATTGGGTCGGCGTGATCTTGCTCGCCTGTATCACCGGGCTCGGGGGAGGCTCGGTCCGGGACCTGGTTCTGGACCACCATCCGCTTTCATGGGTTGGTTCGCCGGAGCTTCTTTTGGTGACTGGCGGCGCCGCGATCCTGACGATCATCATTGCACGGCACATGCATCGGCTGAAACGCCTCTTTCTCTTTCTCGATGCGGTCGGGCTTGTTGTCTTCAGCATTATCGGCAGCAACATCGCCATCGGCCTCGATCAGCCGTTTCTCGTCGTGGTCGCCGCCGGCATGATCACCGGCTGCGTCGGCGGCGTGTTGCGGGATATCCTGTGCAACGATGTCCCGCTGCTGTTCCATAAGGAACTTTATGCGACCGTCTCCGTCATCACGGTTGCGATCTTCGCAGGCGGCGGTCGGATTGGCCTCGACCACAACCTCGTCCTGCTACTGGCTCTGAGTGCCGGCCTCTGCCTGCGTTTGCTGGCGCTCCGCTTCGGCTGGGGCATGCCGAAATTCGTCTACAAACACGATCTGCATTGAGTTCAGCAACGGATATCAACACGCCTCCGGCCTTCCTTGGCTAAATTCCTCGATCTCGCCCTTGGACACGACACGCCTCCTCGTGCGGCAATCCGCAAAATCGTCAGGCAACTTTTTCGGACGGAAGACGTTCTTTCTTCAAAAGGAGAAAACAATGTCAAAATCCGAATTCTGGAAAGAAATGGACGATGTCCGCGCCGCGATGCTGGGCATTGGTTCGGCTCGCCATGTGCCGATGTCGCCCTACCCCAATGACAAGGAAGGCGTGATCTGGTTCATCACCGCAAAGGGCACCGAGCTGGTGAAGGCGATCGAGGCGGGCGAGACCGAAAGTTCGCTGATCGTCACCGGCAATGGCGAGATGCATGCCCGCGTGGAAGGTCGCTCCGAGGTGGTCCAGGACCGGGAAAAGCTCGAGGCGCTCTGGAACCCGGTTGCCTCGAGCTGGTTCGATGGCATCGACGATCCCGACATCCGTCTGATCCGGTTTACGCCCGACTTCGCCGAGGTCTGGGCCACCAAGGGCTCGATCGGGTTTGCCATCCAGATCGCAAAGGCCAAGGTGACGGACGAGGAACCCGATATGGGTGACCACTTCGAGGTCCGCTTCTAGCGAACCATCGAGGCCTGAACGGCCTCACTTGCGACGTTTTTGGTGGCGGCTTGATTCACCAGCCGCCGCCGCCACCGCCTCCGCCGCCCCCGCCGGAGAAGCCGCCACCCGAAAAGCCGCCGCCCGAGCCCGAGCCGTTGGGCGAGATGCAGGCCGTGAGGTTGGTGCTGAGCGCCTGGCAGGCGCCGAAGATGGTCGCGCCGTTCGCGCCCGTGTCGTAAAAGGTTGGGTGAAGGCCGAAGGGGATCGGGTTGATGGTGCCGGGGCCGGCGTCCATGACGCTGTCGAAGGCGCGGCTCCATTCGGATTTCATGTTGAGTGCCACCGCAAACGGCAGCAGGGCGGGAAGCGCGTCCCTTTCGCTGCGATTGGCGTGGCGCATGTGGCCGACGCGTTCGAGATAAAGGCGAAGCCCGGCGATTTCCGCCTCGCGCGCCCGCCCCTCCTCCGTCGGCTGGCCGATCCGCGCGGCAAACCACCAGAACAGCACCGGCGTCGCCACGAGGCCAAGCGCCGTCGCCCAGCCAAAGGCGCCGGTGAAGAAACCGGTCACCAGCCACAGACCCGCGCTCGCAACCAGTCCCCCGCCCATGCCGTTTCCGGCGGCATTGCTGACCGTATCCGCCGAGGCGCGCGCATCGAAGCCCGCAAAGGCAAGGCCGAGCGCGATCGGCAGCAGCGGGCCATAGGCGAGGATCCACCCTTCGCCATCCATGCCGGTCAGCGCAAGCGCTGCGGCAAGGCCGGAGCAGAGGAAGGCGGCCGCCAGTTTCCACTTGCCGTTGGGCGCGTAATAGCGGCGGCCATGGGTGGCGCGCACCACGCGGGCGAAGTCGCCGTAAAGTCGCCTCAGCGTCTGCCGGTTGTTGCGCTCGACAAGGACGCTGCCGCCTTCGGCGCGCACGCCCAAAACCAGCGCTTCCTCTTCGGGCGCCAGCGTGCCGGTGTCGCCCCCGTCCAGCACGATCCGCCAGGCCTTGCCCTCGGGAACGATGGTCATCAGCCCGCGCAGGCCGAGATTGATAACCGTGGCGAGGAGCGCGGAATGGCCGAGCATGCGCCGCATCGAAATATACTGCACCTGAGCCGGCGTCGTGCCGCGCGGCGGCTTTCGCCGTTCGACCACAGGGTATCGTGAGGCCTGCTCCTCTCCGGGCCGCCTGATCCGCCGGGAGACCAACAGAAACAGCAGGCCGAGAGTGCCGAAGCCGATGACGGAAATCGCGACGCCCGGATTGCGGCACACCCACCACCGGAACCGCTCTGCGGCGGCCGGTTCGCTTACGAAACCTTTGGGAAATGCAATTGCGACCGTCAGCCCCTCCTCCGGGCGGAGAACGCGGTAGGTCGAGACATCGACCTTGCCGCCATCCGGGCTGAGGCGGCGGGACACCTCGGTGCGCGTCGAACCGAACGGGCCGGTATAGCCGGCAACCGCGGTGGCCGCAGCACCCTCCGGCAGACGAATGGTCGCGGCGGCGTTGTCGATCGGGAAGGCCCAATAGGTGCCGGTCACATTCCAGTAGAATTCGTCGTGACCGTCGCGGCTTTCGATCTGCGGTCCGGTGCGATAGGAAAGCCGGAAGGTGTGAACGCCCGGTTCGAGATCGGTTCCGGAATCTCCCAGAAAGATGCGGATATAGTCGCTGCGGCGGGCAACGCGCATGGGCACCGGCTTTCCGTCGAGCGTGGCCGACAGGATCTGCAGCGCGCCCGGATCGACGCCGCTCTCCGCCGTCCGTCCCGCGACCGGCAGATCGCGAAAGATACCGTGTTCGATCCGGTATCCCTCCGCCTTGATCGCGATGGTCTCGGTGATATCGAGGCGGCCGGTCGGGCCGATCGCAATATCGCTTTCGAAACGCTCGATCCGCTCGCGCGCCAAGGCCGGCGCGAGCCAGATCAGCACAAGCAGGAAGGCCGTGACGATCCGCTTCCCCGAGACCAAAAGGCCGCCATCCGATTTACCATGCCGGCGGGGAAAAACGGTCTGAAAGAGCGAGGATGGTCCCATGAAGAATGCCGCTGACGGCCCTGGCTTCTGGTGTGGCGAATCCGGGTGACGGGGCCTTATAGCCCGACCAAAAAGCATAAACAAATCCGCTTGTTACAACGGTCTTTCCCGACAGGGTGTAAATCTCAACTTACAGTTACTTGCCTCTCTCAGCCCGCCCCTTCATGACTGCGCCATCGAAGGAGAAAGCATGATCGAACGACGTTTCTGGTTCGCCCTGCTTGTCGCCGCCATTCCCGGCATGGCGAAGGCCGAGACCATCATTTTCGACCCGACGGTCGGCAGCGAACGGACCTATCACCTCGAAATTTCCATCGCTTCCGGCTTCACCGATTCGGACGGTTTTTACGACAACCAGTACGTTTCGGCACTGACCCGCTTTGCGGTCACCGACCGCGACGATGATGGCGGCATCAGCATGGATGTCTTCCCTTTGTGGTTCGCCTATGACGAGGGATCGCGCGTGACCAGCACCGCCTTCGGCGACGCGCCCGACGATCTTGCCCTGCTGATGCGCGAGGGCTTTTCCGCCACGATCGATCCGGAAAATCACGGGCTCAAGGATTTCGCCCCGCGCGGCGGTGCCGAGATGCCGGAAGCCATGCTCGCCCAGATGCGCGACCAGCTCGGCCAGCCGGTCCTGCCGGTCGAAATCGAAGCCGAGAAAGGCTGGTCCACCACCACCACGCTGCCGGGCGTCGCCGATGTCGAAATCACCGTCAGCGCGGTGACGCCGGATGCGGTTTTCCTCAGCTATGAAGGCGCCTCGGCGAATACGCGACTGTCCGGCGTTTCGGTGCTGGCGCGCGACAGCGGCTGGGTCGAGCGCTCGGTGATGACCTATGATACCCGCATCAATCCCGGCGCGGAGGATGAGCGTTTCTCGCGCCAGACCATCGCGATGGCGAACACGGAAAGCCCCTTCCCGCTCTACACCCACGCATTTCGGGGCGAGCCGCAGTGGCATGACATGCCGACCTTTCCGTTTTCAACCATCGTCATGCCGCCCGAGCCGGACATGGTGTTCCCCGGCAATCCGGGAGAGGCCGACAAGCACGGCAAGACCTACACGCTGAGCTTCGCCCACGATCCCGCAGCGGGCAGCAATATCGGCCGCTTCGCGCTTCATGATCTCCGTCTCTTGGACGGCGACACCGAACTGCCGACCGCGTTCATCGCCACCATGCCCGTAACTGTTCCGGACGCCGACGGTTTCCGGACGGTCTCGCGCGCGCGTCCCGTCGGCATCGGCGATGTTAGCGAAGATCTGGAGACTGCAACCGAGCTCAGCGCCAAGGTCGACTGGTATCCCTCCGAGCCGTTCACCCTGACGCTGCGACCGGACGCGGACGCGACGGCTAGTGTCACGCGCAACGGCGCCTCGGCCGAGTTCCGGCCAACCGATGATGGTTATGAACTTCTCCTGTCCGGCAAAACCTGGGATTTCTTCGGCCTTTCCTTCCCGGAAGGAAGCGACGTCAAGGGCCAGATCTATGCCGCCGACAGCGGCGCGGACTGGCTGACGCCAGAAGAAAGCCAGGCGCGCCGGCTGGCGCTGCCGGATTACAGCGGCATTAGGGTGGCGCTCAAGGCTGAAACCGTGCCGGAAAAGATCGACATCCGCGTCGAACGCTATGCCGAAACGCCAGCCGCGACCCGCGCGGTCACCTTCCGCACCGAACGCGGCAAACGCCTCGATCCCGACACCGAACCCGAGATGCGGGCGCTTTATCCTGACGGCGCCCCGCCGGCGCTCGATGCGCTCACGCCTGAAGGCCTCGATCTGGCCGCGCTGCGTTTCAGGCTCGCGACGACGCAGGCGAAGCACTGCAAGGCGGGGCTGGATGAGCCCGTATCGCTTGCCGGTCACGACCTTGTCTTCGAAGCGCAGGCGGACGAACGGACCGGCACGACGACGCTTCAGCTTGAAACCGATGACGGCATCCGCACCCATTTCTACGGGCACGACCCGATCACCGTCGTCATCGATTGCGAGACCACCGTCGCATGGCGGGAGGCGAGCGAGGCGCTTGATCCCGCGCGGCCATGGCTGATCGAACCGGAAGCGCTCGGCGCGGACAGCACCATGACGATTGGCGCATTCAACGCGCGCTTCCGGCTGGTCGATGCCGAGGGCACCGCACTGGCGCTGGTCGCGCCGGATGGCACGCCCCTCACCCCCGACGACACGCTCGCTTCGGCGCTCTTCGAAGACGGCCATATCCGCGCCGCCGGCCGGCCCGAACGCATCCTTGAAGCGGATACCGGTTCCGACCCGGTGACCCGGCGCTTCGAGATCCGCTTTCCCGATCTGCCCGAACCGAGGGAGGACGCCCGATGAAAACCGCTCTCGCCCTTCTGCTCGCCCTTGCCGCGAGCGCGGCACATGCCGCCAATGTCGATGAAAATCTGGCCCCTTCCCCAGACGGCGCCTACAGCTACACCCCGCCGGAAAAGGCAAAGGACGGCGTCTATATTATTGATATCTACGACGAAGACGATGACCGTTATGCCCGCGTCTGGAACACCGCCCCGACGCTGGATGAGGGCCGCAAGGTCGGAAAAATCGAGACCTTCTATCCCGGCTCGGGCTATCTCAAAACCCGCGTTCCGCTCAACGAGGACGGCCGCCGCGACGGCGAGATGCTGACCTTCGATGAGGATGAGAATGTCATGGGCCGCACGCCCTATGATGACGGCAGCAAAAACGGTACGGAGGTCCGGTACTGGGCGGATGGCAAGACCCAGCGTGAAACCACTTGGAAGGATGGCGTGCTAAACGGCCCGTGGCGCCTCTATTATGAGGACGGCACGCTTTCGACCGAAAACAACCATGTCGACGGCCATATTGACGGCGTGGAACACAAATACCACGAGAACGGCAAGCTTGCCGCCGAAATCCACTGGTCGATGAGCCGGCGCGATGGCCCCTACAGGGACTACGACAAGGACGGAAACCTTATCGAGGAAGGCCATTATGTCGACGGCGCGGCCGATGGGGTCGTCACCGAATACTGGCCCTCCGGCGCGCGCCGAGCCGAGCGCCACTATGACATGGGCACGCCGACCGGCAGCGCAAAACGCTGGTCGGAATCCGGCGAACTCGTGGCCCAGACCGATTATGCCGAAGATGGCAGCGCGTTGAGAAACCGGAAATGGAAGGACGGTGAGCTGATCTGGCTCGAAGAGCCGGTGCAGATCGAAGGCCGTGGCGAAGGGCGGAAAACCGTCGAGCATTACGGCAACTTCACCGAAACCGAGATCAAGGCCGACGGCTATCTCCTGTTCACGAAGGATCTCAACGATAAGCTTCTCGACCGCACCGAACTGGTTGACGGCGAATATCGCGGGCTGTTCGTCTCGACCACCGAGAGCGACCAGATCACCACCCGCGTGCACTATGTCGACGGCAAGGAGGACGGTCTTTACACCCGCGTCTGGCGCGGCCGGGAGTTGGACCGGGGCTATTACGACCACGGCAAACGCGTCGGCGACTGGCGCCGCATCGAACACTCCAGCGACGTCATCCACGAGACCTATGACGATGACGGAAAGCTGACAGGTGAGCAGCGCACCTTCACGATGAACGGCGAGTTGAAGAAGCTCGCCACCTATGAGGCGGGCGTCTTGAACGGTCCCTACAAGGAACTGGATGGCGACCGGATGATTGCCGGCGGCCGTTATGTCGACGGCGAGAAGCACGGCGAATGGCTGGAACAGGTGCCCTACCGCGACGAAACGCGACAGGGCCGCTACGACCACGGTATCCGGGAAGGCCGCTGGACGACCTTTGACGGCAACGGCTACCGCATCGCGGTCACAAGCTTCAGCAACGGTATGAAGGACGGGCCGAGCTACATCCTGGCGGAAAACGGCGCGCTTGAGGAAATGCAGATGTGGAAGGACGACAAGCGCGACGGCGCCACCACCTATTACGACGCCGACGGCCCCGTTTCACATCAGCCCTGGCGCGATGGACGGCTGCAAGGGGACGCGGTTCCCGCCCGGGATGCGCGATAAGCTGTTTTCGGGCGGCCGCGAGCGCCGGCGAACGGCCGCACGCAAGAAACGCCCGGCACACGCGCCGGGCGTCTTTCTGTCTTCGGAAGCGGAAGGCAATCCGTGGTCCCGATCAGCCGCCGAAGCCGAAGCCGGGAGGCATGTCCGTCAGCGAGATGCCGAACGGCTCCAGGCTCTTCAGGATCCAGGTCTGGTTGTTGCCGATTCGGCGGTTATACTCGGCCCAGGCGGATACGAAGCTCTTGAAGGTCTCGTCCGCGCCGTAGTTCACGGCAATCACCGAGGGCGTGGACAGGACCGGGGTCGGCACCTTGACGCTGCCCACGCTTGCGGCCTTCTTGGAGATCACCAGCCCGTTGAGCATGGTGTTGATCAGCCCCTGGGCCTTGCCGGTGGTGACGGCGACGATCGCCTCATCGCGGGTCTTGAAGCGGAGAATGTTGGCCTTGGGCAGATATTGCTGCGCCATCAGATCCTGCGCGGAGCCGAGATCAACTGCGAAGGTGTATTGCGGGTCGTTGAGTTCGTTCCAGCTCTTGCCCGCAAGCGCTTCATCGGCGGAGATCAGCACGAAACTGTTGTAATAGGTCGGGTCGGAAAACGAAACCGACAGCGCGCGCACCGGCGTCGCGGTCACGGCGAAGGCCATGTCGACCTTGCCGCTCTGGACATCCAGAATGGCGTTGGACCAGCTCGATTCCACCACTTCAAGCTCGACATCGAGCGTCTTGGCGATATCCGACGCCATATCGATGACGAAGCCGGTCCATTCGCCCGTGCGCGGGTCCTTGTTGAAATAGGGCACTTCGTTCAGGATCGCCGGAATACGCAGCTTGCCGCGCTCGCGAATATCACTGACCGTGTCGGCGCTGGCGGCGGCTGAAAACAGCGAAAGCGCCACCGCCGTCGCGCCACAGATCTTGGCAAACAAATTCATTGAGAGATCTCCATAATTCCCCGGATTGATCGTTTTTTCGAACCGCAACCCCCATCGGTCACGTCCGGGAGCAGGCTAGCGGCTCAGCCGATCGAGACAATGCTAGAGAAAAGACGGCGCTTGTGCGCTTTTTTGTATGTTCGGGTCATAGAGGCGGCAGGATATCGCCGCTTGGCGGGTCCAGAACCGGCCCCACCAGTTCGCGCTGGCAATCCTCGTAAAGCTGCTGGACCATGGGGTGGGTTTGCAGGAAGCCGGCACTGCCGAAATAGACCCGGATTTCCGGCAGGCTGGTGAGGCGGAGCGAGGCGACCTTCTCGTCATCGGCAGCCACGCACCATGATGGAATGATGGAAAAGCCGAGCCCCTCCTCCACGCACAGCTTCACGCTGGAACTGCCCGACGTCGAAATCGCGGGATGAACCGCCCTGCCCTCGCGGCCGAGAAAATCGACCGAGACATTGCGCAGGGTCTGCCCGGGTTCATAGGTCACGAACGGCTTGTCCGCTGCCCAGTCCGGAATATCCTCCTGCGCCGGAACATCGCCCCAGGCGCGCGGGAAGACAAGCGAGAGCCGGTAGCTTCCGAGCATGCGCTGCGGCACCACCGGGTCGCCGAAATAGCGTTCCGAGATGCAAACATCGAGGCTGCCGTTCTTCACCAGTTCGGCCAGCACCGTATCGCGCTCGTAGACGGAAAACTCCATCTCGGGAAAAGCCTCGCGGAAGCGGGCCAGAACCTTCGGAAACAGATAGAAGAAGATCGCCTGCGGCATGCCCACGCGGAGCGCGGAACGCTGGTTCTCGATCAGCGTCGTCAGCCGCTCCAGCATGATGTCGAGTTCGGGATGCAGCAGATTGTACAGCGCGCGCCCGCGCGGCGTGAGCGTGATGCGCTTGGCGCCCTGTTCGGATTCGATCAGTTTGTTCTTCAGTATCTGCTCAAGCCGGCGCACGTGATTGGCAGCGGACTGATAGGACAGGTTCAACTCGCGCGCCGCCGCCGAGAACGAGCCGTTGCGCGCCACATGATAGAAGGTCTGCACCAGCGTAAGACTGATCTTTGCCATCGCGAAAATCCCCTTTCTTCTCTTTTAAGGGGTGGCCGGCCGCTAACCTGATACAAAAAACATGACCTTTGAAGGCCATTCTCTTGTATCGACGCCCGAAGCCGACAGCCGTCAATATGACCGATATCGAACGTCATCATACCGGTCAAACCAAATGCACTCCCGCTCCTCACCATCCGCCATCGTTATCGGTTCCGGCATCGTCGGCGCGGCGACCGCCTATTTTCTGGCGAAGAAGGGCGTCCGCGTCACTCTGATCGACAGCAGCGCGCCGGCGGCGGAAGCGACCGGCGCTGCCGATGGCGCGGTCTCCGTGGCCAGCAAGCGTCCCGGCCCGATGATGACGACGGCCCTGGAGGGCATTGCGCTTTACCGCAGGCTGGCCGAAGAGGGACTGTTCGCCGGCCTGTTCAAGCAGCGCTCGACCTTCATCATCGCCTCCAGCGCGGAAGAATGCACGGTGCTGGAGGCGCATGCGGCGGCCCTTTCATCCGCCGGCGTGAGCGTGGAGCATCTCAACAGCTGCGCATTGCGCCGGCGCTTTCCGGCGCTTTCCGAAAGCGCGTCCCTTGCCGTTGAAGTTCATGCGGAGGGACACGCGATCGGCTACCGGATCGTTCATCGGTTGATCGAAGCCGCCGGCATCGCCGTCAACCGCAACACCCGCGCCAGCCGCCTGCGGCTTGCCGGCAATGGCGAACGGGTCGAGGGCGTTGAGACCGACAACGGGTTTCTCTCCGCCGACGCTGTCATCATCTGCGCCGGTTCCGGCTCCGAGCGTCTGGTCAATGTCGGCGCCGGGCTCATTCCGCGAAAGGGGCAATTGCTCGTCACCGAACGCGCCGTCGCCCTCAACGAATCCATGCCCGGCGCGATCATGTCGGGCCGTTATCTGCTTTCCAAGCGTTCCGGCAACAGCGATGCCGCCCCGCCCGGACGCGGGTTTGGGCTGGTCATCGACCCCCTGGAGACGGGGCAATTCCTGATCGGCGGCACGCGCGAAGCCTTCGGCGACCGCAAGGTCAATGATCTCGAGGCCGTGTCCCGCATCCTGAGCGATGCCGTCGCGCTGGTACCGGGGCTCGCGCGGCTTCGGCTTCTCAGGGCCTTTGCCGGCGCGCGCACCGCGGTTTCCGACGGATTGCCGCTGATCGGCAGGCTTCCCGGCATAGAAAACGGCTTCATCGCCACCGGCTTTGAAGGTGATGGCATCTGCCTTGGCCCGGTCACCGGCAGGACGATCGCCGAACTTGTCACCGGAGAGCGTCCATCGATCGATATCAGCCCGTTCGATCCCGCCCGCTTCGGCATCTGCGAGGTGGCGGCATGAGCCGGGGGACATTCTTCTTCATGGGGCGCGAAATCGTCTTCCGCCCGGGCGAAACCATCGCTGCCGCCCTTGCCGCCGAAGGCGTGATGCAGCTTGGCGCCGACGGTCTCGGCCAGCCGACCCGCTATTTCTGCGGCATCGGCGCTTGCCAGGGCTGTGTCGCGCGGGTCGACGGGATCGCGCGGGAAACCTGTCTTACCCCTGCCCGCGACGGCATGCAGGTGGAAAGCATGGAGGGCGGTTATGTCTGAGCCGGCAAAAACAGCCGAAGTGCTTGTCATCGGCGCCGGTCCGGCAGGGCTTGCGGCCGCCGCTACGCTGAAGCGCGCCGGCGTTTCGGTCGAGATCATCGAACAACGGCCAACGATCGGCGGCGCGATCTACCGCCAGCCCATCGACGGCGTCACGCCGGTTGCCCAGCCGCGCGCGGCCAAGGCGCGTTTCGCGCGGCTGAGACGGGCCGCCGAAAACATCCCGATCCACCATGAACAGGTCTTCATCGCGGTCGACGGCGACGGCTGGGTGGTCACCGAAAACCGCCGGACGGGCCGTATCGAAACACGCCGGCCGCAGGCGGTGATCATCGCAACCGGGGCGATCGAAAAGGTCCTGCCACGCCCCGGCTGGCACCTGCCCGGCATTTCCACCGCCGGCGGCCTGCAGGTGATGATGAAGGAAACCGGACGACCGCCGCAAGGCCGCGTTCTGCTCGCCGGCAATGGCCCGCTCCTTTTCGCCGTGGCCGCGCAGATGGCGCGGCTCGGCAATCCGCCGGTGGCGGTCGTCGAGGCGGGCGCGCCCTTCAGGGCGGTTGCCGCCGGCTTGCAGCTTTTCCGGTTTCCCCGATTGCTGACGGAATCCCTCGGCTACATGGCGACGCTGCTCACGCGGCGGATACCGGTTCTGCAGGCGACCACGGTGCGCGATATCCGTCGGACCGACGACGGCTTTACCGTCACGCTGGCCGGGCGGGATGACCGCACCCGGGAGATCATCGTCGATCGCGTAGGCCTGCATGACGGCATCCGGCCCAATGATTTCGCATTGCCGTCCGAGGGTCAGCCTTCCCCAAGCCACCCCTTGATCCTCCATGCCGGCGACGGGCGCGAGGCGCTTGGCGCGATTGCCGCCGAAGCCGACGGGCGCAAGGCTGCGGGCCAGGTGATTGCCGCGCTGTCCGGACATGCGCCAAGGCCCGAAGCAATGCTGGCGCACATGCGCACGGCGCAGGCGGTGCTCGACCGGATATTCGCGCCCGCATCAGGCGCATCCCCGTTCGCGGCGTTGCCCGATGACACGATCCTCTGCCGCTGCGAGGGCAAGACCGCGGGCGATCTGAAGCGGCTCGTGATCGGCGTCGATGCGCCCTCGGAGCGCGAGATCAAGCACAATGGCCGCTTCGCCATGGGCGCCTGCCAGGGGCGGTTCTGCGCCCACAATACCGCAGCCTTCATGGCCGAGATCAGACCCGGCCAGACCATCCCCGCGGCTGAAAACCTTGCCGGCAGGCGATGGCCGGTGCGCCCGGTCCCGATCGACGCGATGATCACCGCGGCTTCCTCCCCAATTGAACCGAAAGACCAGTGAGGCATCTATGGCACAGGCACAGGCGGCGATCCTGCCGAAAACAGAAACGATTTCCGTCCGCAACCCGTTTTCCGGCGCGCCGGTGGGCGAGCTTTGCGTGAACACGCCGGTGGAGATCGACGCCGCCGTGATCAACGCCAAGGCCGCCGCCCGCGCCTTCCGTTTCTCGACCCCGGCCACGCGCCGCGCGCTGCTGAACGCGCTTGCCGCCGAAATGGCCACTGACGCCGAAAACCTGGCGCGCCTCGTCTCTTCGGAAATGGGCAAGACCATAAGGGAGGCGCGCAACGAAATCCGCCGCGCCCAGAACACGCTGAAGCTTGCCGGCGACGCCGCCACCTTCCTCGACGGCGAGGCCCTGCACTGCGCCATCGTCGAAGGCGGCGCCGACCGGCTTGCGACCGTCACCTACGAGCCCGTCGGCGTTGTCGGGGCGATCACGCCCTTCAACTATCCGGTCAATCTCCTCTGCCACAAGCTCGGGCCGGCAATTGCCGCCGGCAACGCCGTCGTCGCCAAGCCCTCGCCGAAGGCGCCGCTTGCGGCCAACAGGCTCTGCGAACTGGCCCGCAAGGCCGGCTGGCCGGACGACCTGTTCCAGGTCGTCCATGGCGGGGCGGAGGCGGCCCTTGCTCTTGCCCGCGCGCCGATCGACCTGTTGTCGTTCACGGGCGGCCCGGCGGCCGGGCTGGCGCTCAAGAACGCCAGCGGTCTGGTGCGCTGCCTGATGGAGCTTGGCGGCAATGATCCGCTGTTCGTCTTGCCCGATGCCGATCTCGATCGTGCCGTCGCCACCACGATCGGACACCGCTTCGAGATCGCCGGCCAGAGCTGCGCCGCCGTCAAGAAACTCTATCTTCACGCCGATATTGAAAAAGCCTTCACCGAAAAACTGATGGCCGCCGTGGACGCAATCGAGTTCGGCGACCCCTCGCGTGACGACACCGACATGGGCACCGTGATCGACCTGCCTGCCGCCCGTCTGGTCGCCGGCAGGATCGAGGCCACGGTCGGCGCCGGCAAGGGCAGGCTTCTGACTGGCGGTAATCATGATGGCACCGTTTTCGCGCCGACCGTGCTTGCCGATGTCGCCGCCAATGCTCCGGTCATTGCCGAGGAGACCTTCGGCCCCGTGATCGCGATCCGCCGCTTTTCCGACGCCGGCGCGGCGATCGCGGAGGTCAATGCCGGGGAATACGGGCTGCAGGCGGGCGTCTTCACCAACGACCATGCCCTGGTCCGGATGTTTTCCCGCAACCTCGCCGTTGGCGGCGTGATGATAAACGAGGGGCCGGATTTCCGCGCCGAGCATGTGCCCTTCGGCGGCATCAAGCGTTCCGGCCTCGGCCGCGAGGGCGTGCGCGTCGCCATCAGGGAAATGTCGGAACAGAAGGTCGTGATCGACTAAGGAGAGCACAATGCGTATCGGAATTCTCGGCGCTTCGGGCCGTGTCGGAACCAGTCTCGTGGAGCTGATCGTCTCCAATCCCGGACTTGAGCTTGCGGCGGCGTTGGTGTCACCGGGTTCAAGGCTTGTCGGCAAGCCCGTCGCCGGCAGCAGCATCGAATATCGCCCCGCCGATGCGGCGATGAAGAGCCATTGCGACGTCATCATCGATTTTTCGACGCCTGAGGCCAGCATGGCGCTTCAGGAGGCCATAGGCCTGAAGAACATACCCGTGGTCATCGGCACGACCGGGTTCTCCGCCGAGGACGATGCCCGCCTTTCTGCCTGCTGCGCCCACCGGCCTATGCTGATCAGCGCGAATTTCGCCCGCGGCTTCGAGGCCTTTCGCCTGAACGTTCTCGGCTTTGCCCGGATGATGCCGGAGGGCGAGCCGCGCGTGAGCGAGACCTATCACGTCCGCAAGAAGGCCGAGCCTTCGGGAACGTCCAGACTGCTGGCCGGACAGATCGAAGAGGCGAGAAGCGCCGTCATGGGCTTTGCCGCCGCAAAAACGCCGATCACCGTGTTCCGCGAAGGCGATACCGTCGGCATCAACGCCGTCAGCTTCGATCTCGGTTCGGCGGAGGCCCGTTTCACCTATCAGGTCCACACGCTTTCGGCCTATGCCGAGGGCGCCATCGCCGCAGCGCAGTGGCTGAGCTCCGGTCATCGCGAACCCCGCCGCTATTCACTCGCCGACAGCCTCGCCGCCCGGTGATATTCCAATCAGAGGAGAACACAATGAACGAACTCAGGAGCCGCTTTACCGGCGTTTTCACCGCCCTCGTGACCCCGTTTCGCGATGGAACGATCGACTTTGCCGCCTTCGATGCGCTTGTGGAGCGGCAGATCGCCGCCGGCGTCGCCGGTCTCGTGCCCGTCGGCACCACCGGCGAGGCCGCGACCCTTTCCGATGACGAGGCCGATCAACTGATCGCCCGCACGGTCGAAAAGGCCAGAGGCCGCGCGCTCGTCATGGCGGGCGCCGGCGCCAACGACACGAAGAAGGCGGTTGAAAAGGTTCGCCGCGCCGAAGCGGCCGGCGCCGATGCCGTGCTGGTCGTCACGCCCTATTACAACAAGCCGACCCAGGCGGGCCTGATCGCCCATTACGGCGCGGTGGCCGAGGCGACCGCGCTGCCCGTCATGCTCTATTCCGTGCCCGGCCGCTGCGGCGTCGAGATCGCGCCGGAAACCTGCGCGACGCTGATGCGCAATCACGCCAATATCTTCTCCATCAAGGAGGCCGGCGGCTCCGCCGCCCGGGTCAGCGAGTTACGCCGCACCTGCGGCGACGAGTTGATCGTGCATTCGGGCGATGACGGGCTGACATTGCCGTTCCTGTCGCTCGGCGCGGTCGGGGTCACCTCCGTCGTCGCCAATGTCGCGCCGGACACGATGGTCGCCATGGTCCGGGCCTGGCACGAGGGCAACACTGCCCACGCGCTTGCGCTGCACGATCTGGTGGCCGAACTCACTGATGGCATGTTCGTCGAAAGCAATCCCGGCCCCGTCAAGGCGGCGCTGGCGCTGAACAACCTTTCGGGTCCGGAAATGCGGCTGCCGATGGTACCGGTCTCCGACGCCAACCGCGAGCGCCTCGCCGGCATCCTGAACCGCTATACGTCGGCGGCCTCCGGCGTGCTCGGCGCGCGGTGAGGCATCGCGGCAACCCGACGGAAATCCGCCGGCTTTCGGTTCGGATTTGAGCAAGGACAATTGCTCGGCGCGCGGCAACCGCTAACAGAATGTCGGTTCAGCGCGCCGGCGACAGACGCCGGTTCCTTATCTCGGAAGGGGCCGGGCTTCACCATAACGAGGGGAACCGAAATGAACGAGAAACGGCATCAAGAGCAGTGTTCCGGGCGAAGATTGGCCCTGACAAGGCATCGACATGACAGCCAGGGAGCAAAGTGATGCAGTATAACTGGGACTTTCATTCGGTATGGCAGTATCGCGACCTGTTCCTCTACGGGCTCGGGATCAGCGTCGTCTACACGTTCGGATCGATCTTTTTCGGCGTGATCCTCGGCTTCGTCACCTGCGCGGCGCGGCTGTCGCGGTTCAGGGTGTTCAACTGGATCGGGCGGATCTATCAGGAAATCTTCCGCTGCAGCCCGCTCCTGGTGCAACTGCTGTGGTTCTACTACGCCTTCCCGCTGCTGATCGGCGTCAACATCGACAACCGGTTCGCCGCCATGCTGACCCTGTCGCTCTATGTCGGCGCCTTTTACGCGGAAATCTTCCGCGGCGGGATCGTGTCGATCGACAAGGGCCAGCGCGAGGCGGCGGCGGCCATCGGCATGAGCCCATTCCAGTCGATGCGCCGGATCATTCTGCCGCAGGCGCTGAAACGGGTGCTGCCATCCTTCATCAACCAGTCGGTCATCCAGTTCAAGAACACCTCGCTCGTCTCCGTCATTTCGGTTGCCGACCTCGCCTATATGGCCGCGGTGGTGAACGGCCAGACCTACCGGCCGCTGGAATCCTACACGGTCATGGCCGTGCTCTACATCGTCGTGCTGCTGCCTCTGATGCAGGCCGCGGACTGGTTTGAAAAACGGCTCAGGGTCAGCGACTGAGGGAAGGAAGATGAACATGACACAGCAAAGCCAGACCGGCGCGCCGGTTCTCGAAGCTGCCGGCCTTCAGAAAAGCTACGGCATTCACGAGGTCCTGAAAGGGATCGACCTGACCCTGACGCGCGGCGAGGTCGTCGCCCTGATCGGCCCCTCGGGGTCCGGCAAGTCCACCTTCATCCGCTGCCTCAACGTCATGGAGATGCCCACCGGCGGCACGATCCGCTTTCGTGGGCGCGATGTCGGCGCAAGCTTCCGGGATGCCGGCGACAAGATCGGGATCGGCACGCTTCGCCGCCATGTCGGCATGGTGTTCCAGCATTTCAATTTGTTTCCGCACAAGACGGTGCTGGAAAACGTGATCGAAGGGCCGGTGATCGTCTGCCGCAAGCCGAAGAAGGAGGCCATCGCCCACGCAATGGAACTTCTCGGCCAGGTCGGCCTCGCCGAAAAACACGCCGCCTACCCCAATCATCTCTCCGGCGGCCAGAAGCAGCGCGTCGCGATTGCCCGCGCGCTGGCGATGGAGCCGGAGGTGCTGCTGCTCGACGAGGTGACCAGCGCGCTTGACCCCGAACTCGTCGGCGAGGTTCTCGCCGTTATCCGCAAGCTCGCCGAAGACGGCATGACCATGGCGATCGTGACCCATGAAATGGCCTTTGCCGCCGATGTATCGAGCCGGGTCCTGTTCCTGGACCAGGGCGTGATCGCGGAAACCGGCTCGCCCGACCAGGTGATCCTCAATCCGCAGAACCCAAGGCTTCAGGCCTTCGTTTCCCGTTTCAGGGGGTAGACCATGGACAGGTTCAAGATTGCGATCTTCGGCGCGGGCAAGGTCGGTTCGGCGCTTGCGGCAACGCTGTGTCTTACCTCAGACATCGACGTCACGATCATCGACCCTTCCGAAGAAGCGCTCGACGCGTTTGCGTCGCTCGGCCTTCCGGTCAAGGCGCTGCGCCAGCGCCAGAATGAGAAGATGCCCGCCGAGGCGCGCGGCAGCGATCTGATCGTTGCCGCCGCCCCCGACTGGGCTTCATCCGGCATTGCCGAGCTTGCCGGCGCTTCGACCGCGCATTTTCTGGATTTCTCCCCGATCCGGCCGGAAAATCTTTCCCTGCTGCAACAACTCGCCAAAACGCGCGTCGTGCTTTCGGGCACCGGCGTGGCGCCGGGGCTGGTGGACAACATCGCCTCGGGGCTGATGGAGCCCGGCCGCACGATCAGCGATCTGACGATCCGGGTCGGCTCGCTGCCGCGCTACCCCACAAACCGGCTGGGTTACGGCCAGATCTGGGATATCGACGCGATGATCGAGGAATATACCCGGGCCTGCGAAGCCGTGCAGGACGGCAAGGCGGTGTTCCTGAAACCGCTGGAGCATCTGGAAAAGGTCATTCTCGACGGAACGGCCTATGAGTGCTTCACCACCGCGCGCGGCCTGTCCGACCTAACGCCCTATCTGGAGGCCGGGGTGAGGAACGTCACCTTCAAGACCCTGCGCTATCCCGGCCATCTCGACTATATGCGCTTTCTTCTGGACGATCTGGGGCTGAAAACCCGCCGCGACATGCTCAGATCCCTGCTGATGAACGGGCTGCCCGTCATCGACAAGGACGAACTCCTGCTGTTCCTGACGGCGCGCAGCACGCATCGCAACCGTCCCGCCGAACGATCGCTGTCGCTGCGCTTCCGCTCCGACCGGCATCAGCCGTTCAACGCCATGACCTCGGTCGCCGCCGCCTACGCCGCAAGCCTGATCGACCTTTTGCGACAGGGCGCTTTCGGCCCAAGCGGCATGGTGGCCCACAACCGGATCGAGAGCGAACAATTGCTGGAAAACCCCTTCCTCAAGCGGCTGCTCGTGGCGTGAACGGCAAATAGCGGCCCGGCTGAAGATTCGCTTCTAGCGTTTCGGCCCGAAATCGGGGCTTCGCAACGCGACTTGATTTGCAGAAGGCTGGGGCTGTCGAGTGGCGGCTCTGGCCTTCGTGCCGATTCATCGAGTGAAACGGCCGTTTCATCGGCGACGCGTTGACCGGTTTTGGCCCGCTCTTTACAGCCATCATGCACTTTTCCATTGTTAACATCGCCGCTGCGGCGAGCTGAGGGACGAGGACAGACTGATGGCCAAGGGTTGGAAGCGTCTGGGGGGCGAGCGCGGCGCGGTTCGCGGAACCGGAAACAACGGAGCGACCGGAGCGGCGCTCCTCCTGACAACGGTCTCCGCCCTCGCCCTGCTGATGCCGCCGGCAGCCGGGGCGCAGACCGTGTTCTGCCTCTCTCCCGACGACGCCAGTTCCTGCACGATTTCGAGCGGCACCTACACGGCCAGCTATCCGCTGGTCGGCGAGGGCGATGATGGCGACGACGACAGCAATGGCGATGACGGCCCCGATTATCGGCTCGATAATTACGGCACGATCACCATCGGCGATGACGGCCGCTACGGACTGGCGCTCTCCTCCAGCGGCGGCGACGGCGACGATGATGGCCACACCGATGGCGGCGATGGCGGCAATCTCTCGGTCTACAACTACGCCTCGATCACCATTGCCGGATCCTCGAACGACGAGGTCTACGGCATTCTCGTCCAGAGCCTCGGCGGCCATGGCGGCGGCGACGAGGACGATACCGGCGCCGGCGGCGATGATGGCGGGCGCGGCGGCGACAGTGGCACGATCACCATCGAGAACAATTCCACCATCTCGCTCCAGCAGGCGCTTCCGAACGGCGGCGCGGGCATCTATGCGCTCGCCCATGCCGGCAAGGGCGGTGATCAGGATTCGACGGTCGGTGACCAGCGCGGCGGCAGTAGCGGCGACGCCAAGGACATGGCCATCGTCAACAATGGCGCGATCACGCTCGGCACGAGCAGCGCCCATATCGATGGCCGCGACTTCGGCTGGGGCATTGCCGCGATCGCCGAGGGCAACAAGGGCGGCCATGACAATGGCAATGGCGGCACGGGCGGCAATATCTCCGTCACCAACAATGGCACGATCGACATCTACTGGAACGACCATAACGGCTCCGATGACGGCGTGCGCGGCATCTACGCGCTGAGCAAGGGCGGCGATGGTCGGGATTCCGAAGACAACAGCGACAAGGGCGGAAAGGGCGAGGCCGGCTACCAGGTCGAGGTCTACGTCAACAACGACATCCATATCGTTTCCGACAACCATGTCGACGGGCTTTCCGGCGCGGTGGTGGCCATCAGCCAGGGCGGCGATGGCGGCGAGGCGCCCGGCAGCAACAAGGGCGGAGACGGCGGCAATGCCGGCGACACCAGCGGCGATGTCGCCGGCCTCAGCAAGGTCGAACTGCATGGCAGCGCCAACATCACCACCCAGGGCGAGGCGATTTCGGGCGTCGTGATGCGCAGCAAGGGCGGCGATGGCGGCGATGGCGAGGACGGCTCGCGCGACAGTTCCGGCGGCGATGGCGGCAATGGCGGCGCGCTTTCCGTCGGCATCTACGATACCGCGTCGATCACCACGTCCGGCACCTCCGCCTATGGCTTCCTCGCCCAGTCGATCGGCGGGACAGGCGGCGATGGCGGCGACAATACAGCACTCGTCGGCCAGACCGGCGGCGGCGGCGTTGGCGGCGATGGCGGGCGCATCACCTTTGCGACCGACAGCGGCACGCAGACCGAGACCTTTGGCGACTATTCCGCGGCCATTGCCCTGCAGTCGATCGGCGGCGGCGGGGGTACCGGCGGCGATTTCATCACCGTGCTCGGGGCTGGCGGCGCTGGCGGCCAGGGCGGCGATGGCGGCGCGATCACCGCGTCCAATGCCGGCTTGATCTACACAAGCGGCAACCTGGCGCCCGGCATGCTGGTGCAGTCGATCGCCGGCAGCGGCGGCGCTGGCGACCTGCCGGTCGCCTCGATCATCAGCCTTGGCGGCGATGGCGGCCTCGGCGGCGATGGCGGCCATGTCTCCGTCACCAATACCGGCATCATCGCGACCTTCGGCTATGGTTCGCGCGGCATCATCGCCCAATCGATCAGCGGTGGCGGGGGTGCTGCCGGCACGCTTGGCGGCGGCAAGCTGATCGTCGGCGGCAGCGGCGGCGGCGGCGGGGCCGGCGGCCTCGTCCAGGTTTACAATCGCGGTTCCGTGCAGACCTCGCGCAACGCCTCGACCGGCATTCTGGCGCAGTCGATCGGCGGCGGCGGCGGCGCGGGCGCCGGCGGTTTCGGCCTGCTTTCCGTCGGCGGCGATGGCGGCGAAGGCGGCGATGCCGGCGCGGTTCAGGCCTTCCTCGAAGACGGTTCGATCTATACCGGCGGCGATTTCTCCTATGGCCTATCCGCCCAGTCGATCGGCGGCGGCGGCGGCGATGGCGGCGACGTGCTCGATTTCGGCGTGCTCATCGGCGTCGGCGTCGGCGGCAGCGGCGGGATCGGCGGCGATGGCGGCCTTGTTTCCGTCGGTAACCGCAATCTCGCCACCGGCGCCTATAGCGGCGCGCCGGCCGTCGCCACCGCCGGCGACAATGCCTCGGCCATTCTCGCGCAGTCGATCGGCGGCGGCGGTGGCACGGGCGGCAATGCGGTCAGCGAAGCGGTGTTGACGGTCGCTCAGCTTACGGTCGGCGGCGATGCCGGCGATGGCAGCACCGGCGGCAGGGTCGACGTCGCCTTCGACAATCTGCAGGCCTCGACGCTCGGTTCCAATTCCAACGGTATCGTGGCGCAATCGATCGGCGGCGGCGGCGGCATCGGCGGTGCGGCTTACGGCGCGAATGAATCGCTGGTGTTCGCCTCGACCTTCTCGCTCGGCGGCACGGGCGGCCAGGGCGGCGATGGCGGCCGGGTCAATGTCGACCTCACCGACAGCATCATTTCCACCGGCACGGCCGGCGACGACACTTCGGATTCGATTGGCATCCTCGCCCAGTCCATCGGCGGCGGCGGCGGCATTGGCGGGCGCGCCATGTCCGCGGCAATCGCCCAGGTTATCCCGGTCGAGGTGCCGGTTTCGATGAGCTTTACCCTCTCGGCGGGCGGCGATGGCGGCGCGGCCGGCAAGGGCGGCGATGTCGATGTCGGCCTCAACGGCACGACCGGCGTGGCGACCGCCGGCGACGGCTCGCACGGCCTTCTCGCACAGTCGGTTGGCGGCGGCGGCGGCACGGGCGGCAATTCCTGGACCTATGCCATGACCAGCGGCCTCGGCGCCGGCGTGTTCTCCGCATCCTTCGGCGAGACGCTCGGCAGCACGGGCGGGGCCGGCGGCAATGGCGACACCGTCACGGTGGCGCTCAACGACACCGCCTCGGTCGTGACCAGCGGCAACAATGCCGATGGCATCGTGGCGCAATCGATCGGCGGCGGCGGCGGCAATGCCGGGCGAGCGTCGACCGGGGCCTCGGCCTCGTTCGGGTTTGTCGGCTTCACCGGCAAGAAACAGCTTGGCGGCGATGGCGGCGCGGGCGGCAACGGCGACTATGTCACGGTCACGCTTGCCAATGGCGCCGGCGTTCAGACCTCGGGCGACAATTCCCACGGCATCGTGGCGCAGTCGATCGGCGGCGGCGGCGGCACCTCGCAGGGCAGCGCCTTCGGCATTTCCGGCAAGGTCGGCGTTACGGGCACGCCGATGACGGTGACCGGCTCGCTGTCGATGACGCTCGGCCTGCAGGGCGGCGTGGGCGGCGACGGCTCCGACGTGACGATCTCCGACTACGGCACCATCACCACGACCGGTGTCGGCTCCATCGGCATCGCGGCGCAGTCGATCGGCGGCGGCGGCGGTATCGGCGGCTCGGTCGCCGGCAATGATGTCGCGGCGGGCTCCTACCTCTCGCTGCTCTACCAGACCTATCAGGGCAATGTCGGCATCGGCGGCGCGGGCGGCACGGGCGGCGTTGGCAAGGCGGTCGACGTCACCTTCGGCGGCTCCATCGGCACCCAGGGCGATCATGCGATCGGCATCATGGCGCAGTCGATCGGCGGCGGCGGCGGCCTCGGCGGGGCGGCGACCATCCCCGGCGGCCGTGTGACCGGCGAGGCCAACCTCCTGCTCGGCGGCACGGGCGGCGACGGCGGCGACGGCGGCAAGGTGACGGCAACCTTCGAAAACGCCAATGCGATCGTGACCAACGGCGTGATGGCGCATGGCGTGCTGCTGCAATCGATCGGCGGCGGCGGCGGCGTTGGCGGCGATGCGACCGACAATCCTTTCGGCGCGATGGTGCTCGGCGCCAATTTCGGCGGCGATGGCGGTGAAGGCTCGGATGGCGACACCGTCACCGTGAAGGGGGGCACAGCCAATATCGCGACCTATGGCAATGACGCGATGGGCCTGGTGGCCCAGTCGGTCGGCGGCGGCGGCGGGCTTGGCGCGATCGGCAGCGGACAGGATTCCTACCGCCTGCGCGACGCGACGCTGCAAATTCAGGTCGGCGGCAATGGCGGAAGAAGCGCCCATGGCGGCGACGTGAATATCCAGTCCGGCCTCGACATCACCACCAATGGCAGCCGCGCCTTCGGCGTGCTCGCCCAGTCGGTGGGCGGCGGCGGCGGCATGGGCGCGGTCGGCGCGTCCGATGTCATCCTGTCGCTCGGCGTCGGCGGCCGCGGCGGTTCCGGCGGCGATGGCGGCGATGTCACCGTGATCGCGGGCAATGGCAGTTCCATCGAAACCCATGGCAGCGGCGCGCACGGCCTCTTCGCCCAGTCGGTCGGCGGCGGCGGCGGCATTGCCGGCGATGCGACGACGTCGACGCTCTCGCTCGACCGCAAGTTCGACAGCATCAACGGCAGCGGCGACGGCGGCGATGTCGGCGTAGAGTTCGACGGCACGATCAACGTCTCGGGCGTCGACGCCTACGGCATCGTCGCGCAGTCGATCGGCGGCGGCGGCGGGTTTGGCGGCGACAGTTCCGGCGCGTTCGCCGGCTCGACCAGCCTGTTCGGCGATGGTCACGGCGGCGACGTCAACGTCGTCCAGAGCGGCGAGGTCAACGCGATCGGCTCGAACGGCATCGGCATTTTCGCGCAGAGCCAGGGGGCTGCTAATACGGATGCGTCCGATCTCGGAACGATCAGCATCGAGGTCGGCGGCAATGTTGGCGGCGGCACAAACCAGGGCGCCGGTGTCTTCGTCAGCGGCGGGCGCGACAATGTGCTGCTCGTCGATAACGGCGCCATGGTCAGCGCCTATTCCGGCACGGCGGTCCGCTTCGTCGGCGACAGGTCGTCGGCGGACGGCAGCAGGCTCGACATCTACAATTACGGCGTTGTCGCGGGCGATGTCATGCTGGAGAATGCCGACGGCAACGGTTCGGGCGCGGGCTATGAATACGACCTTGCGACCCAGAGCCTGGCGACGACCGCGTTCATCGCGGTGCCCTACAACGCCGGCACGTTCAACAATTTCGGCGTCAGCCGGGGCGCGCGGACGCTGCAGGCCAATGTGGTCAACCACGGCCAGCTGTTCGTCGGCGACGAGAATGGCATCGGCGAGACCCGCGTGACCGGTAATTTCCGGCAGGCGGACAGCGGAACGCTGGTCGTCGATGCCGATTTCGAGAACAACCGGATCGACCAGCTCATCCTGCAACAGGACGCGACGCTTTCGGGCACGCTCGACGTCGCGCCGATCTCGCTGCTGCCGCGCAAGCTCCCCTTCCTCACGGTGGGTGGCGCGCGCACCGGCACGCTGACCGGCAAGCTGCATGACATCTTCACCTACAGGGTTCTGGAGGAAGGCTCATCGCTGGCATTGTCCGTGGATGCTGACTTCGACGGTTCGCGCTTCGGCCTGACCGGCAACCGCGCCCGCATTGCCGACTATTTCCAGCGGGTCTGGGACACGGGCGGCGAAGGCTTCGGCACTGCCTTTGCCGAACTCGCCAGGGCCGGCGGCGGCGGACTTTCCAATGCCATCGAGGCGATCCACTCGCCGATGCCGGCGGTGCCGGCGGCGCAGTCCGCGACGATGGCCGCGCAGCGTCTCGACCGGCTGATGAGCTGCCCGGTCTTCGACGGACCGACGGCGATGATCGTGCAGACGGAATGCGTCTGGGCGCAGTTCGGCGGCCAGCGGTTCAACCAGGGCACGATCGACGGCGTCAGCGGCTATGACGACACCACCTACAGCTACGCCCTTGGCGGGCAGTTCGCCATTGCCGATGATCTGTTCATGGGGCTGACGGCGGCTTATGAGAACAGCGACATCAACGGCGCGGACGGCCGCACCTCTGTCAACGGCGACACATTCGCGGTCGGCGCAAGCCTGAAATACAATCCCGGGCCATGGCTTTTTGCCGGCGCGGTTTCGGGGAGCTACGGCTCGTTCGACAACAGCCGCCAGTCGATCCTCGGTTCGACGGGCGGCCTGGCGACCAGCTCCAGCGACGTGACCACCTTCGCCGCCCGCGGGCGCATGGCCTACACCTTCGCGCAGGACAGTTTCTACGCCAAGCCCTATGTCGATATCGACCTGATCTACGCCAATGCCGGCGGTTACGCCGAAACCGGAGCCGGCGTCTTCAACCAGACGGTGGAAGACAGCGACCAGTGGGCGATCATGGCCTCGCCCTCGTTCGAAGTCGGCTCGCGCTTCGCTCTCTCGGAAACCTACCAGCTTCGCAGCTATGCGCGGGCCGGCGTGACCTTCTCGTCGGCTGACGACTGGTCCACCAAGGCCCGTTTCACCGCGGCCCCGGCCGGCGCGGGAACATTCGACCTCACCCTGCCGATGGACGATGTGTTCGGTCGGGTGAGCCTCGGCGCGGAGCTGACCAATCTCAACAACGGCATGCATCTGCGCGCCGAATATGACGGGGCGTTCTCGGAGAACACCTCCAGCAATTCCGGAATGCTCCGGTTCTCCTACGATTTCTGAAGCTCGAGACGCCCCGGCAAGGGGCGTCTCAAAAACGCGATCAGCTCTGGTTCGTGTCGACGCGGGCGATGACCGAAAGGCCGGGGGCGAGCTTGTCGGCATCGGTCTGGCCCGGATCAATTTCGATCCTGACGGGGACACGCTGGGCGACCTTGGTGAAATTGCCGGTGGCATTGTCCGGCGTGATCACCGAGAACTGCGAGCCTGAGGCCGGCGAGAAGCTCTCGATATGGCCGGTGAAGGCCTCGCCGTTGAGGGCATCGACGGTGAAGGTGACCTTCTGACCCGGCTTCAATCCCTTGAGCTGTGTTTCCTTGTAATTCGCGATCAACCAGGGGCTGTCTGGCACGAGCGCCACGAGCTGGGCGCCGGCGGTGACATACTGCGCCACGCGCGCCTTGACCTGACCGAGCGTGCCATCGCGCGGGGCGGTGATTTTCGTGTTTTCCAGGTTGATTTCGGCAAGCGAGCGCGCAGCCTCGGCCGCGGCCACGCTGGCTTTGAGGGCGCGGCGGTTGACGATCGTGGTCTGGGCAAGCTGCTGGCTATGGACGCTGTCGTCGAAAAGGACAGGAGATCGCCCTTCGTCACTGTCGCCGCGCACGATGCGCAACCACACTGTGCGAACCAACAGGATGCCGAGCGCGGTCGAGATCATTCAGGGCGCGCCTTGCGGGGTTCCGACGGCAAGATGGTTCGACCACGTCCTCGAACGCAACACTGTGCATCCTCTGCGGGTCCATGAAAGCCGGGTATTGTGCTCCGGCGCCGTCTTCCCGCGCAGCAACGCCCTGCGCTCGCTCGACAAGCGCCTTTCCATGCTGTGGTCAATCGCCGCCGGAGCGCTCAGCCCCGCTTCGCCACCGCACGAATGCTGTTTCCGGCCTCGATCACCAGCGGGTCAAATCCGCTGTCGGGCTGTTCCAGCATCTCGAAAAGCTGGGCGCGCATGCGTGGTTCCCAGAATTTGCTGATGTGGTCGGCCACGCCGGCCACCGCCTCGTCATGCGGGCGGGTGCGGAAAAAGGCGGCAATCTGGTTTGCCATATGCGTGAGCTTTTCAGGCGCCATTTATTTGTCCTTAGCCAGAGGGGGATGCCGGTGGGCGACAGATCTACTCTGCCGCCTCGACCCGCCGTGCCTGTCTTGAAAAGCGCTCATAGTCTTCCTGCCAGTCCGTCGGCCCGTTGGACGGCGAAACCTGAACGGCCGTCACCTTGTATTCCGGGCAGTTCGTCGCCCAGTCGGAGAAATCCGTGGTGATGACATTGGCCTGCGTGGCCGGATGGTGGAAGGTGGTATAGACGACGCCCGGCGACATCCGGTCGGTGATCTTTGCGCGCAGGCTGGTTTCGCCGGAGCGGCTTTGCAGCTTCACCCAGTCGCCATTCTTGACGCCGCGAAGCTCGGCGTCATGCGGATGGATTTCCAGGACGTCCTCCTCGTGCCAGACGACATTGTCGGTGCGCCGCGTCTGCGCGCCGACATTATACTGGCTGAGAATGCGCCCGGTGGTCAGAAGCAGCGGGAAGCGCGGCCCGGTCTTTTCGTCGGTCGCCACATAATCGGTGCGGATGAAGCGCCCCTTGCCGCGCACGAAGCCGTCTATATGCATGATCGGCGTGCCCTCCGGCGTCTTGTCATTGCAGGGCCACTGGACCGAGCCCTTTTCGTCAAGCAGGTCATAGGTGACATTGGCAAAGCTCGGCGTGGTCGCGGCAATCTCCGCCATGATCTCGGATGGATGCGCGTAGGACCAGTTGCCGCCCATCGCATTTGCGAGCAGTTGCGTCACCTCCCAGTCGGCATAGCCGGCCTTGGGCGACATCACCCGGCGCACCCGGTTGATGCGCCGCTCGGCATTGGTGAAGGTGCCGTCCTTTTCCAGGAAGGTCGAACCGGGCAGGAAGACATGGGCGTAATTCGCGGTCTCGTTCAGGAAGATGTCGTGGACGATGACGCATTCCATCGCGGCCAGTCCGGCCGACACATGCTTGGTATCGGGGTCGGACTGCAGAATGTCCTCGCCCTGGCAGTAGAGCCCCTTGAACGTGCCATCGACGGCGGCATCCAGCATGTTGGGAATGCGCAGGCCCGGCTCGTCCGAGATCGAAACACCCCAGGCCTTTTCAAAGATATCGCGGACATCCGCATTGTTGACATGGCGATAGCCGGGCAATTCGTGCGGGAAAGAGCCCATGTCGCAGGAGCCCTGCACATTGTTCTGGCCGCGCAGCGGGTTCACGCCAACGCCGCGACGGCCGATATTGCCGGTCATCATCGCGAGGTTGGCAAGGCCGATAACGGTGGTCGAGCCCTGCGAATGTTCGGTGACCCCGAGACCGTAATAAATCGCCGCATTGCCGCCCTTCGCATAAAGCCTTGCCGCTTCGCGAACGGTTTCGGCCGGAACGCCGGTGAGTTCTTCCACGGTTTCCGGGCTGTTGGCGGGCTCGGCAGCGAAGGCGGCGTAATCCTGAAACTCGTCCCAGTCGCAACGCTCGCGGATAAAGGTCTCGTCATAAAGCCCCTCGGTGACGATCACATGCGCCAGCGCGGTGACGACGGCGACATTGGTGCCCGGGCGCAGCGCCAGATGATGACTTGCGGCCACATGCGGCGTCTTCACCAGATCGATGCGGCGCGGATCGATGACGATCAGCTTCGCGCCCTGGCGCAGCCGCTTTTTGAGCCGCGAGGCAAATACCGGATGCCCGTCGGTTGGATTGGCGCCGATGACCAGCGCGACATCGACGTCTTCGACGCTGTCGAAATCCTGCGTTCCCGCCGAGGTGCCGAATGTCTGGCCGAGGCCGTAGCCGGTCGGTGAATGGCAGACGCGGGCGCAGGTATCGGTATTGTTGTTGCCGAAGACCGCGCGGGCAAGTTTTTGTACCAGATAGGTCTCTTCATTGGTGCAGCGCGACGAGGTGATGACGCCGA
The DNA here is from genome assembly GCF_021021415.1 of Martelella mediterranea. GTDB lineage: Bacteria > Pseudomonadota > Alphaproteobacteria > Rhizobiales > Rhizobiaceae > Martelella > Martelella mediterranea_C. Next base: position 105,613 of record NZ_JAINWJ010000011.1, read on the forward strand.
TCGAGTCCTGTCCGTAATCCGCCTGAAGACGGCGCAGCTTCGACGCGGCAAAGCCGAGCGCCTCCTCCCATGAGACTTCCCGCCAGGGGTCGTTGATGTTCTCGCGGATCATCGGTTTCAGGACACGGTCCTTGTGGCTGGCATAGCCATAGGCGAAACGGCCCTTGACGCAGGAGTGGCCGTGATTGGCCTTGCCATCCTTGTAGGGCACCATGCGCACCAGTTCCTCGCCGCGCATTTCCGCCTTGAACGAGCAGCCGACGCCGCAATAGGCGCAGGTGGTGACGACCGAATGCTCCGGCTGGCCGATGTCGATGATCGACTTTTCCTGCAGCGTTGCCGTCGGGCAGGCCTGAACGCAGGCCCCGCAGGACACGCATTCGGAGCCGAGGAAATCATCGCCGAAACTGCCGGGCGACACGCGGGATTCAAAACCGCGTCCCTCGATCGTCAGCGCGAATGTGCCCTGCACTTCCTCGCAGGCGCGCACGCAGCGCGAACAGACGATGCATTTCGACGGATCATAGGTGAAATAGGGGTTGCTTTCATCCTTCGGCAGATAGCGGGCATTGACTTCGCCAACGCCGTCGCGCGTCTTCACGTGGTTGCCGCCGTCATAGCCGTAGCGCACATCGCGCAGGCCCACCGCGCCGGCCATATCCTGCAATTCGCAATCGCCGTTCGCAGCGCAGGTGAGGCAATCGAGCGGATGGTCGGAGATATAGAGCTCCATCACCCCGCGACGCAGCGTCTTCAACTGGTCGGTTTGGGTCGAGACCACCATGCCATCGGCAACCGGCGTGGTGCAGGAGGCCGGCGTGCCGCGCCGCCCCTCGATTTCCACCAGGCAGAGCCGGCAGGAGCCGAAGGCGTCGACCATATCGGTCGAGCACAACTTGGGAATGGCGATCCCGGTTTCCATGGCCGCCCGCATCACCGATGTTCCCTCGGGAACGGTGACATCAAAACCGTCGATGGTGAGGGTAACCGTCGCCTCCGCTTTCGAAGCCGGTGTGCCGTAATCGATTTCCTTGATCAGGGACATATCACTACTCCGCTGCTTCTGCCGGTTGGGGCCGTGATTGGGGGCGCGGTCCGAAGTCTTCCGGGAAATGGGTGAGCGCGCTTGAAACGGGATATGGCGTGAAGCCGCCCAGCGCGCAGAGCGAGCCAAGCCGCATCGTGTTGCAGAGATCGTCCAGAAGCGTCTTTTGCTCGGCCAGTCCTGCGCCCGCCGCGATCTTGTCGATTACCTCCGCGCCGCGCACCGCACCGATGCGACAGGGCGTGCATTTGCCGCAGCTTTCCACCGCGCAGAACTCGAAGGCAAACCGCGCCTGCTTCATCATGTCGGCGGTATCGTCGAAGACGACGATGCCGGCATGGCCAATCAGCCCGTTATTGGCGGTGAAGGCCTCGTAGTCGAAGGGGATATCGAAATGGCTCGTCGGAAAATAAGCGCCGAGCGGGCCGCCCACCTGCACCGCCTTCACCGGCCGTCCGCTGGCCGTGCCACCGCCGATATCGTAGATCAGCTCATTCAGCGTGATCCCGAAGGCGGTCTCGAACAGCCCGCCATGTTTGATATTCCCGGCAAGCTGGATCGGCATGGTGCCGCGTGATTTGCCGATACCGAAATCGCGATAATACTCAGCGCCGCGATCCAGGATCAGCGGAACGGAGGCCAGCGACAGCACATTGTTGACCACGGTCGGACAGCCGAACAGGCCTTCGAGTGCCGGAAGCGGCGGCTTGGCGCGCACAACGCCGCGCTTGCCTTCGAGGCTGTTGAGCATGGAGGTTTCCTCGCCGCAGACATAGGCGCCTGCCCCCACGCGCATTTCCATATCGAAAGCATGCTCGGAGCCGAGCACCGAAGGTCCCAGAATGCCCTCGCGGCGCGCGATCTCGATCGCCTTCCGCATGGTTTGGATCGCATGCGGATATTCCGAGCGGGTGTAGATATAGCCCCTGGTCGCGCCCGTCGCGAGGCCGGCAATCGCCATGCCCTCGATCAGAACGAAGGGATCGCCTTCCATGATCATCCGGTCGGCAAAGGTGCCGCTGTCGCCCTCATCGGCATTGCAGACGATATATTTCTGCGGGCCTTCCGCCTTGCGCACCGTGTCCCACTTGATGCCGGTGGGAAAACCCGCGCCGCCGCGACCGCGAAGCCCGCTGTCGGTCACCACCCGAACGATATCCGCGCCTTGCATGGCAATCGCGTTTTCCAGACCGCGCAGGCCCTTGTAATGGCGATAGTCGGCGACGGATAGCGGGTCCGTCACGCCGCAGCGGGCAAAGGTCAGCCGCGTCTGCCGCTTCAGGAACGGCAGTTCCCGCGTCTCGCCAAGAAAAAGCGGATGCTCCGCGCCATCCAGAAAGCCCGCATCGAACAGGCTTTCGACATCGGACGGCTTCACCGGGCCATAGGCAACGCGGCCGTGGCCGGTGCGTACTTCGATCATCGGCTCAAGCCAATGCAGGCCGCGCGAGCCGTTGCGCACGATTTCAGCGTCCAGTCCGCGCGCGGCAAGCATTTCGGCAATGGCCGATGCCACCCTGTCGGCACCAACGGCGAGGGCCGCGGCATCGCAAGGGATGAAAATGACGGGTTTCATTGTCCGGCCTCCGCAACGACATCCTTCAGCGTCGCTTCGTCGAGTCGTCCATAGAGAGCATCGTCCAGCATCGCCGCCGGCGCGCAGGAACACAAGCCCAGACAGTAGACGGGTTCGAGCGTCAGCCTGCCGTCCGCCGTTGTCTCGTGCCAGTCAAGGCCAAGGGCGGCGCGCAGACCATCGGCCAGCGCCTCGCCGCCCATGGACTGGCAGGCCTCGGCGCGACAGATCTTCAACACGTGATGACCGACGGGTTCGCGGCGAAAATCGTGGTAAAAGCTCATCACGCCATGCACTTCGGCGCGGCTGAGGTTTAGCTTTTCCGCGACAAGCCGCAATGCGGTTTCCGGCACATAGCCGAATTCCACCTGTATATCGTGCAGGATCGGCAGCAGCGGCGCTTCGCGCTGCAGATGATCTTCGATAATTGCGGCTGTGCCTGCGGAAACCGCTTCCCGCTCAGTATTCAAATCCATCAAGTCACTCCTCCCAGGAGACAGAACTTGAAAAATGTCACATCTGACGGCGTTTAATCAATGCAGCAGTTCCGTTGATCAATGGAATTTGCTTATAGATGAGTTTCCAAATCAGGTTTATTTGTTTCGGCCAGATGCCGCGCCTGTCGCAACAGTGCTGAAATGATCGGCGCATGGGGCTCGCGATGCGGCGCAACGAGACCGACCAGCGCTCCGGCCACCGGCTCGACGAGGGGGATGACCTTCAATGCCTCGTTTGCGAGCGTCGTGGCCAGACTTTCCGGCATGATGGTCGACCACAGACCAGTCTGCACATGGGCGAACAGCGTCACAATGGAATCCGATTCAAGCGTCGGCGCAACATCGGCGGAAATCTCGGTCAGTATCCCGTCGAGGATCCGCCGGTTCTGCATATCCTTTGTCAAAAGGCACAACGGCAGACGGCTGGCATCCTGCCAGGAAATCTTCTTGCGGGCCGCCTGCTCTGTATCCGCGCGGGTCACCAGACAATAGGTTTCGCGGTAGAGCGGCATCTGCATGACCTTTCCCACCGGCTCGTTTTCGAGATAGGTGATGCCGACGTCGATCTCGAGATTTTCCAGAAGCGAAAGAATCTCGGCGGATGAACGCGACAGCACGGATACGGTAACGCCGGGATTGCCTGCCACAAAAGGCGCCGTCAACGCCGGAACATAGGATAGCGCCGTGGGGATGGTCGCCATCTTCAGGTGACCGCTCAGCCCATCGCGAATGGTCTTCAGTTCCTGCTGCATGGTGCGCGCGTCGCCGACAAGCCGCCGGGCCCACTCCAGCACCCGCTGGCCTTCAGGCGTCAGCCCCTGATAGCGGGATCCGCGCAGCACCAGAAGAACGCCCAGCTGTTCCTCCAATTGCTTGATGGATGCCGAAAGCGCCGGCTGCGACACGCCGCATGCTTCCGCCGCATGCCCGAAATGCCGCTCGCGCGCCAGGGTTATGAACATCTCCAGCTTTTCGATCATGCATCTTCCATCCGGGGCAATCGCTCATATAGCCCGTATCCGTGCATTCTGCCCCGGCGGCGGCAATGGCGCCACCGCCGGGGTCTGGATTTTCGCCGGTTGGCCAGAACCTCACATGTAGTGCTTTTCGTGCACCGGCTTCACCAGCACATTGGCGATCAGCGCGATGACGAGCAGCCCGGCCATGGCATACATGGTCGTGTTGTAGAGGCTCGGCGTCGGATCGACGGTGCCCGCCGGCGCGATCTCCATCAGTTGCGCGATGGTCACCGTCTTGGCGGCGATCAACTGGTCGAGCTGATCGATACCGGCGCCGAATTTGTCGGCGAAGGCTGCCGGATCGACCTTCGACGCCAGATTGTGGAGCGCGCTGTTCAGCGACATGTTGCGCAGGCCGGTGATGGCCAGCGGGCCGAGAACGCCCGCCGTGCTCCACGCCGTCAGCAGCCGTCCGTGGATGCCGCCGACGAACTTGGTGCCGAAGATATCCGCCAGATAGGCCGGGATGGTCGCGAAACCGCCGCCATACATTGTGAAGATGATCATCGTCGCGGCATAGAACATCACCAGCCAGAGCACTGCGGGATTCATGCTGACCTGATGCGCGGCGAACGGGATCGACAGATAGAGGATCGTGCCGAGCACGAAGAAGCAGTAATAGGTGTTCTTGCGTCCGACATAGTCCGACATCGAGGCCCAGAAGAACCGGCCGAGCATGTTGAACACCGAAATCATGAACACATAGGTTGCCGCGAAGGCGGAATTGACGATCAGCGGCAGCGTGGTGCCGAAAATCTCCGTCATCATCGTCTTGGCGACGCCGATAACGCCGATGCCGGCCGTCACGTTGAAGCAGAGGATGATCCACAGCAGATAGAATTGCGGCGTCTTCAGCGCCTGATCGATGTGAACATGGTTCTGGGTGATCATCTTGCGCGAGGCGGCATCCGCCGTCGGCGGCGTCCAGCCTTCCGGCTTCCAGCCCTCCCGCGGCACCCGATAGGAGAAGGCGGCAATCATGATGACGACGAAGTAGACGATGCCGAGCGTGAAGAACGTCCCTTCGGCGCCGGTATTGCCGGTGCCCACGACGTAGACGCCGGGGTCAATGGCGATCGGCGCTTCGGCGGCCTGCCGGGCGGTGGCCACCACCACTTCGACAAGCTGGCCATTGACCTCGGCCATGCGCTTGCCGCCCTCGATGACGATGTTCACGGCGTCCTGCGGTCCGAGAAACTGCGGCGCCTTGTAGTAGAGCCCCAGAAGGAATTCCTGGATCGGCGTGGCTATCATCGCGCCGCCGCCAAAACCCATGATCGCGAGGCCGGTCGCCATGCCGCGCCGGTCGGGGAACCACCGGATCAGCGTCGAGACCGGCGAGACATAGCCAAGCCCGAGCCCGCAGCCGCCGATGGCCCCATAGCCGAGATAAAGCAGCCAGAGCTGGTGGGTCATGATGCCGATGCCGCCAATGATCAGCCCGCCGCCCCAGCAGAACGCGGCGACAACGCCGACCATGCGCGGGCCGACCTCCTCCAGCCACTTGCCGGCGAAGGCGGCCGACAGCCCGAGAAACACGATTGCCACGGAGAAAATCCAGACGACGGAGGACAGGCTCCAGTCGCCCGGCGCCGGCGCGACCACGCCGAACTGCTTGACCAGCGGCGGGTTGAAAATGCTCCACGCATAGACGGAGCCAATACACAGATGGATCGCGATGGATGCCGGTGGAACCTTCCAGCGGTTGAACCCGTCTTTCGCGACGATGTGTTCCTTCTTCAGCTTGTCAAACATGGGTCGTTCCCTCCCAAGAACGCATTTCGCCACGCCCACTCGCCGGCCTAATCGGACGGCCTCCCGGGCGCAGTTCGATTTCCTCCGGAGCCGATTGCGTTGTAACGCCTCTGAAACTGGCGGCTACGATCCACATGGCCCCCAAATCAGTCATGCCTCGGAGAGTCGGTATTCTATGTCTATTTTGTTTATAGTAAATAAATTACTCTTTCTTATTTATTTACTATTAATTATTATTGTTTAATATTTTAATTTATATAATACAAATTGATAAAATCAGTAAATTGTAATGAATATAAATTTTACAGGAATGAGGGGCTTGAGCTTTGTCGTTTTTATGCGCTGTGCCGAGCGAACTAGGAAACGACGTTCTTCACCTTCTTGTCGAGGACAGCTTCTTCTGCTGCTAAATTTTGCTCTTGGCGGCGGTGACCGCTGTGACTTGTAATTGTCGCCGCCGGCAAAGGCATCTGTCTGATAACGCTGCTCGTGCGTTCAAATGAGCGAGGTTAGCTCCGACCATGTCATCCCGATCGGGATGTTATGGGGTCTCGACACGAAAGCTTCCTTTTCGGTAAGTTTCTCTTTCAATGCCGCCAAACTTCCTGTACGGTAAGTCCAGTTCGGGCTGCACGGCGTCTCATAATGGCCGGAAGCTGCTCTGCTCCACTTGCGTTAAGCTATTTCGCCAGGTCAGCGATCTGAACGTGAAGTGTTCCAGGGAACGCATATGATAAAGTCGGCCAAGGATTTCGGAGAACTGATCAGGGTGAAGCGCAAGGAGTGCGGCTGGACCCAGACCGAACTTGCGCGGCGCGCCGGCACGGGCGAACGCTTCATCGTGGACCTTGAGGCCGGAAAGCCGAGCTGCCAGCTCGGAAAGGCGCTGACAGTCGCCCGCACGGTTGGCCTGGAGCTGGGCGATCTGAAGGCCCGAGCGCCCTTTGATGACGGGGAGGATACAGGCCTCGACTTCCTGCCGACATTCGGTAACCGTCAATGATCCCGTTTTTCTATGAAAACCTGTCCGTCGGGCGCCTCATCACGGATGAGCCATGGCGGTTTGTCTATGAACCAGCCTGGGAGAGCCGGCGATCGGCCTTCCCGATCTCACTGACCATGCCGCTCCGATCCGGTCCGATAGGCCCTGAAAGACTGCTGCCCTGGCTTGCCAACCTGCTGCCGGAAACGCACCTTGCCGAGATCGGCTTCCGGCTAAAGGTGTCGCCGCAGGATATTGTCGGCATGTTGGCCCATATTGGCCGCGACACTGCCGGCGCTCTTTCAATCGGCCAGCCGCGAGAAACGGGTCTGCATCTGCACCCCGTTGACGACGAGGCCGCGCTGGAGCGCATACTCGACGAGCTGCCGTCAAAGCCGTTTCTCGTCGGCGAGCGCGGCGTCTCGATGTCGCTTGCGGGCGTGCAGGAAAAACTTCCTGTCTTCGTCGATAGCGCGGGGAAGATTGCCATCCCCGTCAACGGCACCCCCTCCACCCACATCATCAAGCCGGACACCCAGCGTCTGGCGGGAAGCGTCGAAAACGAAGCCTTCTGCCTCGCGCTTGCACGGAGCTGCGGGTTGGAAGCGGCGCAAGCCGAGATTGGCACGGCAGGCCGAAGGCGCTACCTGCTGGTCGAGCGCTATGATCGCTTCAAGGATAAGCAAGGCCTTATCCGCAGGCTCCACCAGGAAGATCTCTGCCAGCTGAATGGCCGATTTCCGGCGCAGAAATACCAGCGCTCCGCAACGGGCGGCGGACTTTCCCTGCCGATGCTCTTCCGCGCGGTCGAAGAGTTCGTCTCGCCCGCGGAGCGGCCCGCCCTCCTGGACGCCGTGATATTCAATGTGCTGATCTGCAACTCGGATTCCCATGCGAAGAACTATTCGGTGCTGATCGGCGCGAGCGGAACGGCCAGAATGGCGCCGCTTTATGATCTGATGTGCGCCGCAATCTATCCCCAGGTCGACCAGAGCCTTCCCCAGAGCATTGCGGGCAAGTTTCAGGCGACGGATCTGCATGCCGATGACTGGAAGGCGCTGGCGGCCGACATCGGATTGAGCGGGGCATCGACAGTTCGGCGCGTTGAAGAACTGGCCGTGCGGGTGCAAGCAGCCTGCAGCGATGTGGCCGGTCAATTGCTGGAATCGGCCGGAGATCCGACGAGATCCCTGGAACGGATCGTTCACGAGATCAAAAAACGCTGCCGTCGCATCGAGCGGCAGCTCAGCAATCAGCGCTCTTCTGGCTGAGCGGCAAGCCTCAATATGACGTTCGGAATGAGGTTTTCAGGCGATTTGCGCCTTGATCGCGAAGATCATGGCGAAGCGCACCTGTCACCGTCCAGGCATGATAGTGAACGTGAACTCTGACCAGCTCTGTTGCAGCCTGCACATCGCCCGCCAGACCGTGATCGCGCATCCGCGCGGAACATAGCCCCTCTCCTATCCATTTGAGAGGTGATGGCTCCCGCGAGCGGGCCATCATCGGATCGAAGGATAAGCCGCGCGATGCAGCAACTGGCCGACAATTTCTGGACTTTCCGCGGCGACTTCAAGGTTGCCGACGTGATCAATCTCGGCACCCATATGTCGCTCGTACGAATGGCGAACGGCAGGTACCTGCTTCTCGACAGCTATGAGCTTGATGATGGCGAGCGCGACGCGTTGCTGTCGCTGACCAATGGCGGGCGCGCCATCGAGGCTGTTCTCAACGTCCACCCGTTTCATACGCTTCATTGCGCTGCCATCCATGCGCTCCTCCCTGATGCCCGGCTATTCGGCACGTGCCGCCACCACAGGAAAGCGCCGGATTTGCCTTGGGAAGCGGAATTTATCGAGGACACCGCGACACGGGATGCGTTTGCCGAGGACCTTGCATTCTCGGTGCCTGAGGGCGTCGACTTTGTCTGCGACGACGACAGCGTCCATGTCGCCTCGGTGCTGGTGCGTCACCGGGAGAGCGGCATCGTCCATGTCGACGACACGATCAATGTGCTGGCCGCGCCCGGCTTTCTCGGCAAGCTGCTGCCGCAATCGAAACTGAAGTTCCATCCCCAGCTTTCAAAGGCGTTGCAGAAGCGGCCCGGCGCCGCCGACGATTATGCGCGATGGGCGCGCGGCCTTGCCGAGGACTGGGCCGGAACACCCGTCGTCTGCGCCGCCCACTCCTCCATCCGCAAGCTGCCACGGGACGGCTGGCGAACCGAGGTCCTCAAGGCCCTGGCGGCCGTAGAGACAACCCTTTCCAAACACCGCAGCGAACACGGTTGATGTTCGTTGCCAGGCGAAGAAAAACGAAACACGAGGAAACATTCCCATGTCCAATTCTCTGACGACCATCAATCCGCTGACCGAAGAAGAGCTCGAATCCTATCCGCAGATGTCGGACGAGGAAGCTTCGGCGGTCGTTGAAGCCAGCCACACGGCGTTTCTCGAATGGCGCCTGAAACCGCTTGAGGAACGCGCAAAGGTGATCGCGGCGATCGCCGAAGAAATGCGCAAGTCGAAGGATGAATTCGCCAAGCTGATGACCGACGAAGTCGGCAAGCTGCTCAAGGACAGCCGCGAAGAGGTCGAGCTCTGCGCGGCGATCTGCGACTACACCGCCAAGATCGGCCCCGATACGCTGGCGGACGAGGAACGCGAGGTCGACAGCGGCAAGGGCATCGTCACCCATTCGCCGATCGGCGTGGTCTACGGCATCCAGCCGTGGAACTTTCCCGCCTATCAGGCCGTGCGCTATTCGATTGCGAGCCTGATGGCCGGCAATGGCGTGCTGCTGAAACATGCCTCGGCCTGCACCGGCAGCGGGTTGTTCCTGCGCGATCTTTACGAACGGGCCGGCCTGCCGAAGGGGCTGTTCGGCGTTCTGCTGATCTCGCACGACCAGTCGGACAGGATCATCGAGGACGAGCGCGTGCGCGGCGTGACACTGACGGGCAGCGACAAGGCCGGGCGGACCGTGGCCGGCAAGGCTGCCGAACTGGTCAAGAAGACCGTGCTGGAACTCGGCTCCAACGACGCCTATCTGGTGCTCGACGACGCCGACCTGGATCTGGCGGTCAAGACCTGCGTTCAGGGCCGCATCTACAATAACGGCCAGACCTGCGTGAACGCCAAGCGCTTCATTGTGACGGAGAAGAATTACGATGCCTTCGTCAAGGCCTATGCCGAGGCCTTTGAGGAGATCAAGATGGGCGATCCTTCCGAGGACGACACCGAACTCGGCCCGATGGTGACCGAGGAGCAGCGCGACAAGCTGCATAAACAGGTCGAGGAAAGCATCGAGAAGGGCGCGCGGCTCGTTGCCGGCGGCAAGATCCCGGATCGCAAGGGCTGGTTCTATCCGGCGACCGTGCTCGCCGATGTCGCGCCCGGTCAGCCCGCCTACAAGGATGAGATGTTCGGACCCGCCGCGTCCATCATCCGCGCCAAGGATGAAGAGGATGCGATGCGGATCGCCAACAGCAGCCGCTATGGTCTCGGCGGCGGAATATTCAGCCGGGATGTCGAGCGCGCCCGCAAGCTGGCGGCGGATTATTTCGACACCGGCATGGTGTTCATCAACACGTTCGATGTCGCCTACCCGACCATGCCCTTCGGCGGCGTGAAGACCTCCGGCTATGGCCGCGAGCACGGTCCGGAAGGGCTCAAGGAGTTCGTCAATATCAAGTCGATCCGGATCGGCTGATCGGCCAGAACGCCGAAAAGGGCCGGAAATCCGGCCCTTTTCTTTGCGACGCACCCGTTTTTCTGGCTCGCTGTCAGAAGCTGAGGCTGGCCTTGGCGGAGAACATGTGGCTCTCCAGGTTTTCCCGGAACTCGCCCTCATAGGCGGCTTCGAAGGTGAAGCGGTCATCGGCAAAGGCCGTCACCGAAACCCGGCCGATAAAGGCATCGGCGCCGATATCCGCGCCCGCGACATCGAAATCGCTTCCGAAAATGCCGAGCGTCGAGGAGCGGCCGGTATCGCCGTAATCATGCCGCCAGCCGGCGCTGATTGCCGGCAGAAGCCGTACGCCATTGTCGAAGCTTATATCCTTGGAAAGCGCGACCGCCAGTGTGGTCTGGGTTTCATCGAACGTCTGTGAGGGAATGGCGAGCGCAAAGCTGCTTCCGCTTTCCTGCATGCTGTCACGGTGAAACGCGCGGTAGCCGAGCGTCGCCGAGGGCGTCAGCGTAAACGCGTCCATGTCGAGGTCCGAGAACGCCGCGGCCTCGATGAACCCGCCAGTGCCATGGCCGCTGGCGGACGCCGTGGCCGAATATGCGCCAAGCGTGGTGATCCGGCTGGTCGACAGGTCGCCATAGCCGAGGCCGGCGCGGCCGGCAAAGGTCATCATGCCGGCATCGAAACTGCCGTAGAGCGCCGCCTGATAGGTGCCGACATCGCCGGAGCCGTTGGCGCTTGCCGAGACATCGGCATATTCATAGGAGGCGGCGACGCCGGCAACGCCCTGGCCGAACCGCCAGTCGTAACCGAAGACGCCGTTGCCACCGGAGACATCATAGCCTGAAAGGCCGTTTGCCGAACCGACGCTGGTCGAGAGCGAATTGCCGCTCGCCCAGAGCGTTCCCTCGCCGGCGGAGCGGTCGCCCGTTCCGGCAAGACCGTTCGTCAGCTGCATCTGTCTCGTGCCGACGGCATCCGCAAACCGGCCAACGGCGCGCACCGCGGTCGTTCCGATCTCGGCATGCAACTGTCCGGTCATCGACGGAAGACCGGCCGCCAGCGCATCGAGATCGGCCGCATAGAGCGTGTTGTAGGCATCGTTATAGGCCGCGTCCGGACGCACACCCGCAGCCGGCCGCGCCCTGTCGATCGCGGTGCCCAGCGCGGTCTCGTTTACCGTACCGGCGATGCCGAGGGCGGCGAGATCGCCATAGCGTTCCGGGGTGGCGGCCAGTGACAGCGCATTGTCGAAATAGAGCACGTCGAAACGCGTGTTCGCCGCAAGGCCCGAAGCCGGCTGGGCGAGACTGTCGAAACTGCCTGCCACGCTGCCATTGGGCGCGGAAACGAAGGTGAAGAGCTCGCCCGGCTGAGGCGTGAAGCTGTTGGTCGCCGACCCTGAAATGCCGCGCAGCTGCGGGGCAAGCGTGCCGCCCGCCGTGAACACATTGCCGCTGCCGGCAAGGATCAGGCGGTCATAATTGCCGGCGCCGTTGCCAGTGCCGGTCCCGTCGACCTCGATTGTCGCCACGGCCGAAGAATTGAGCGTGACATCGCCATAGACGGTCAGCGTTCCGGGCGAATTGCCCGGCGACAGTTCACCGGAGACGTTGATGTCGCCCCTCACAACGCCGACGCCGCCGAGCGTGCCCTTGCTGCCGACCATCAGAACCGGCGTTGCCAGCGCGCCATCGACCGACAACAGGCCGCCGGTGACCGAACTGCCCTTCTTGAAGGCTGCCGCACTGGCGATCTCGAGCGTGCCGCTGCCCTGCTTTTCCAGGCTGCCCTCGCTTTCGAAGGAAACGAGCCAGGTCGCGTCGCCATTGCCCGCGCCAACCGTGTAGACGCCGTCCCCGCTCATGCCGACCGGTCCGACCGAAAGCGCGCGGTCGAGCCGGATCAGGCCATGGCCATAGACCGAGTCGATGCCTTCCGCGCCCAAATCCTCGGCCGTCATGAACAGGATGTCGACGATCTTTGCCGGCGAGAAGGTCGGGTAGGCTTCCGTCAGCACGGCCACGGCGCCCGAGACGTTCGGGGCGGCCATCGACGTTCCGCTGTAGGAGTCGTATCCGCCCATATCTTCGGGAACCGTGGAATAGATGCCGCTGTCGGTATAGGTGGGCTGGTCGCCGCCGGGCGCGGCGACGCACCATTCCTTTGCCACGCCGCAATGATTGGAGTAGCCGGCGATATGGTTATAGGCATCGAGCGCCACGACGACGATGATACGGCCGCGCTCGATCCCGTCGGCCTTCTCGGCCGCGGCCAGCGCCTCGGCGGATGTAAAGCTCAGGTCAAGTCCGACGCCATGATCATCATAGATCAGGTCGCCCGCCGAATTGGTCGCGCCCTCGTTTTTCGGCTGAATGAAGGGGTAAAGCCCGCCGCCCGCCGGGTTTTCCGCATAGATCGGGGCATCGAGCATGTCGTTGCCGGCCGCCACGACGAGGATCTGGCCGGCGTCCATATTGGCCCTCAAAGCTTTGGCTTCGCTCATCAGTTCATCCGGCTCGTCGATGTCCCAGCTTGTCTGTCCGGGATCGGAGCTCGGGCCATAGCTCATATTGATGACGGCGATATCGTCGAACTGGGCAAGGTAGCGACTGGCGTCCGTTGCAGGGTCCTGCATGTTCCCGGAGACGGGATTGCACGTGTCGTAGATCCAGTTCGGACCGCAGGCTTCCAGGTCGTCGATGTCGACCGTCTTAAAGACGCCGCCGCCGAGGTCGACCGTCAGCGCATCATCATTCCCGGGGATTGCCTTCACCGCCAGGATCGTCGCTTCCGGCGCAACGCCTTCCATGCCGAAACCGTTATGCCCGGCCGCGATAATGCCGGAAACATGGGTGCCGTGACCGTCGGTATCGAGGGAATCCGTCCAACCCTGTTGGAACCCGGCTTCGAACTCCGCAAGCGTAATGGTCTTGCCCTCGAGATCCCTGTCGAACCAGTAGAGGTAGGAACTCGCCCGTTCGTCGACGCGGCCTTCAAATTCAGGGTGCACCGTGCCGTCGGGCCGCATATCGAGACCTGTATCGATAACGCCGACAACGACATCCTTTCCGGTAAAGCCGAGTTCGCGCGCCGTCCTGGCGTGAATGGCATCGAGCGAATAATTGCGCTGGTACTCACTGAGCGCGCTCTTGGGAATGTTCGGATTGCCGCCGGGATACGGCAAAGCCCGTTCGCCCGGCGCAGACGTCAGCGAACGGGACGGATAGACGTCGGCAAGATGGCGTCCGCTATCGACCGCGCGCGCGATGTTCTGCGCCAGATCCGGCCGCAGACCGATGGCCGTTGCCTTGATCTGATCGGCGCGATTCGGCGTCAGCCGGGTATTCTCCACAATGCTGGCGAGGAAGGACGTCGTGCCGTAGCCGGCCGCCTGACCAAGCGCGTCCTCGATGGCCGATGCCGAGAACCAGGATTGCGAGCCTGCCGGGACGCTGGCTTCCGCGGCCTGGGCCGGGCTGAAGGCGGGCGCTATCAGCGCCGAGGCCATCAGAAGAGCAAGTGTGCGGCAGCGCAGAACCTTGCGGCCACGAGCGTGTGAAGCAGTACCAGAAAACATTTTTGACCCCAGTTTCTTTCGAACCCTCACCTTGGAAAGGCGGGTTTCGATTATCCTTGCGCGAACGCGCGCAGTTTCCCCAAACCTGGCCACCCCTGTCGCCAGCCCCGAACGCGATCTCTTTTTCGGGAAGCGGCGACGCGCGCTGCCCGGATCGATCGTTTGTGACTAAAGGAAGGCCAATCGCTTGTATCGCCCGCACGTCCCCAATGATGTGCAGAACGTACCGAAATGGGTTTCTTCAAGCGGAGGCCCGCCCCGCGTCAGACGCCTGCAAACCATGCAGGCCAGGTATATCTTGTCGCGGCGCCGGAAGCGGCGGACATCGCGGCTGCGTGGCGTTGCCGCCTGGCCTCGCCCGGCGTCATGTCATAGCGGCGGCGGAAGGCCCGGATAAAGGCGCTTTCGGACTGGAACCCGACCGAGGCGGCGATGGCGTTGTTGTTGAACGGCAGTGCATACGGATCTGTGAGCTTGTGATAGGCCGCCGCGAGCCGCCGCTCCCGCACAAAGGCCGCGACGCCGCCATAGGGTTCGAAATGGCGATAAAGCTTCGTCCGCGAGATGCCGAAGCGGGCGGCGATATCCTCCACCGTCAGATTTTCGCTTTCGAGATTGGCGTCGATATGCCGGCGCACCTCCTGCAGCACGCTTTGTTGCAGCAAGGACGTCTGTTCGTCGGAAAGCTCGCGGCCGTTATTGATGACGGCGGCAAGAAAATGGACCAGCGCCGAAAACACCTGGGGACCGTCCGCTGCCCGGATTGCAGGGGCCATGCGATAGACATCCAGAACATGGGTGCGGAACAGATGGGCCAGCGGCGTGTCGCGGCGCACGCGCCGGTAATGCAGCCCATCGGGCTCGTGCAGCAGCGGCGCAAGCCGGTCACGCGGCACGGCAAGCGCCATAAGGTCGAAATCCTCGTTGACGGTGTCGAGCGGCTCGGCATTGTCGAAGATACAGATGTCGCCGGCATCGAGAATGACATCGCCGCGCGCGGTGCGCGCGTGGCAGCGCCCCTTGAGGAATATCTGGATCATGTAGTTGTCGACCCCATCGCGGCCGATCTGCGTGCGACTGCGCGAAAAGGCCTGCTGCACGCTTGCGCAACGCCCCAGCGTCCCTGAACCGAGCAGGAAACCGTTCACTTCCGCGCGGAACGGTTCGTCCGCGGCGGCATCCAAAGTGGGCAGGTAGAGCTGGCTCATGGCGTCGCGCCATTCCTGGTAGTCTGTGCTCGCAAAGACGTCGTTTGGGACGACGTCCTCCACCATTGGCTTGGCTGTGGTCTCTTCCGGCAATTTGCGTCTCCCCCAAGGCGGCGGCATCACCGCCGCTTGCTCCTTTCCAATCAACTCAATAAAGACCCGCCCGGGCGCGCGGCCTTTGATGATCGTCAGCTTAAATACTGTAAAGCATTCCGCCGCTATCCTCAAATCGCGCCGGTTTCCGCCGGCCTTCGAAGGGAGTGCGAGCGCTTCCTCTATCGCGACGCCAGCATCATCTCGGCGGCCTTCTCCGCGATCATCGTCACCGGCGCATGGGTGTTGCCGGAGGGGATCGTGGGCATGATCGAGGCGTCGGCGATGCGCAGATTGGCGAGGCCGCGCAGTTTCAGCGCCGGATCGACTACGCTTGCGGGGTCGTTGCCCATGCGGGCC
This sequence comes from Martelella mediterranea, assembly GCF_021021415.1. Lineage (GTDB taxonomy): Bacteria > Pseudomonadota > Alphaproteobacteria > Rhizobiales > Rhizobiaceae > Martelella > Martelella mediterranea_C. The sequence goes on from NZ_JAINWJ010000011.1 coordinate 121,418, forward strand.
GTGCCGACGGGGTGGAAAATGGTGGTGCCGAGCCTGCCCGCCGCCGCCAGCAGCTCTTCATCCGACTGCACATCCGGCCCAGGTTTGATCTCGCGCGGGTTGAGCCCCACCAGACCAGCGGCGGCCATCAGACGTCGGGCGTGGCGGAGACTGTCGACGGCGATGATCTGGTCGGCGTGCGCGGAAAGATAGCGAGGCCGGATTTCGGGCGGGCGATCTGGCGCGGGCGCGGTGATATGGATCGTGCCGCGACTTTCCGGCCGCAGATTGCAGACGGAAACCGTCACCCCCGGCTCCTTGTCGAGCGGCTGCCCGAAGGCTTCCAGCGAAAGCGGCTGGATATGATATTCGAGATTGGCCCGATCATGCTCGGGCGAGGACCGGGTGAAGATGCCGAGCTGGCTCGGCGCCATTGACATCGGCCCGGTGCGGCGAAAGGCATATTCGAGGGCAATGCCGGCCTTGCCCGCAAGCGTTGCGAGACGATCGTTCAGGGTGAGCGCGCCGGTGATGCGGAACACGGTGCGGATTTGCAGATGGTCCTGGAGGTTTCCGCCCACGGCTGGAATATCGAGCGCCACGGGAAGACCGAGGGATTGCAGCAGGCCGCCATCGCCAATGCCGGAAAGCTCCAGAAGCTGCGGCGTGTTCACCGCGCCGGCGGCAAGCACGATCTCGCCCCGGCAGGCGGCCCGTTTGAGCCGGCCGTTCTGGCGGTAGATCACGGCCTCCGCCCGCCCCTGTGACAGGGCAACGCGCTCAACCTGGGCCTTCGTCTCGATGCACAGATTGCGGCGCGACCGGGCGGGGTTCAGGAACGCCTTGCGGGCATTCCAGCGCAACCCGCCGCGCTGGTTCACCGGAAAATAGCCGACGCCCTCATTGTCGCCATCGTTGAAGTCGTCGGTTGCGGGAATGCCGATCTCCTCGGCCGCCGCGGCCAGCGCATCGAGTACGGGCCAGTGCAGGCGCTGCTCGCAGACGTCCAGCTCGCCGCCCTTGCCGTGGACCGCGCTCTCCGGGCCAAAGTGATTTTCCGATTTGCGAAACAGCGGCAGCACATCGTCCCAGCCCCAACCGGTGCAGCCGGCCTGCCGCCACTGGTCGTAATCCGCCGCCTGTCCGCGCATGTAGATCATGCCGTTGATCGAGGAGCACCCGCCCAGCACCTTGCCGCGCGGATAGGCGAGCGCGCGGCCGTTCAGCCCCGCCTCCGGCTCCGTGCGATAACACCAGTCGAGCCGGGGATTGCCCATGGCATAGAGATAGCCGACCGGGATGTGGACCCAATGGTGGTTGTCGCGCCCACCCGCCTCCAGCAGCAGAACCCGGTTGGCCGGGTTGGCGCTGAGCCGGTTGGCCAGCACGCAGCCGGCAGACCCCGCCCCGACGACGATATAATCGAATTCGCCCTCGTCGACGATATCCGTTTCAACCATGCTCATCACTCCAGGCACGCCCGCAGGGTCGATGCCTCTGGAGCGGCTCCGCGTTTCATCGAACGCAAACCCGCTCCAACATCATGCTTTGTCATTGTGGCAGAGGGCAGACGCTCCCGCCGACCGAGAGCGCCCTAAAGCGCCTCCATCGTGCCGCCGGTCGGAATTTCGGGGGCCGCGCCGTTTTCGACGATCACCAGATCATAACCGCCGTCATCCTTGATCCGCCACTGGCCGCCGGTGAGCGGGGTCTTGCAGACGTTTTTGGCAGCAAACGGCGGCACGCCCTTGCCATTCCAGGCGATCGGGCCGACGACGCATTCCATGTCGGTGGCGGCAATCGCCTCGGCGACGAGCTCTCCGTCGGTGGGGTCTTCGGCGCGTCCCATGACATCGGCGGCGACCTCGAACAGCGAGTGGACGAAGCCGATCGGCTGGGTCCATGGCCGACCGGTCTTGGCCGTGAAATCCGCCGCAAGCTCGGCCGAGCTCTGCCCGGTCACGGAGGATGAGAATGGGTGGTTCGGCGTCCACCACACTTCCGAGGACAGATTGTTGCCCGCCTCGCCGAGCGCTTCGACCGATTGCGGGAACAGCAGCGCCTTGGCAACCGTGACGGCCTTCGGCTGCATGCCCTGCTGGCGCAGCTGATTCCAGAAGGTGGTGAAATCCGGCGGAATGAGAACGCCGGTGATGATATCGGTGTTCGCCGCCTTGAACGCGTTGATCTGGGCCGAGAAATCATCTGACAGGTTCTGGAAACTGCCGGGATTGGTCAGCGCATAGCCGCGTTCGGCTAGCCCCGGCTTCAGGCCGGTCTCGGGATCGCCCCAGGCATTACCGTCGGCATCGTTGGGGAACAGGCCGCCGACGGACTTGTTGGTCTGAAGCTGATCCCACATGGCTGTGTAGACCGCGATGATATCTTCCATGCCCCAGAAATAGTGGAACGCGAACTCGAAAGGTTGCCAGCTTGACGGATCGCGCGGATTGGCCTGCTGGCCGATAAACCAGGGCTGCCAGGGCGCAACGGTCGAAAGCACCGGAATCCCCTCGGACTCGCACACGCCTGAAACCGGATTGGTGGTTTCCGGCGTCGAGGCGACCAGCATCAGATTGACCTCGTCGCTCAGGATCAGTTCCTTGGCAACGTCGGCGGCGCGGTTGGGATTGGACTGGCTGTCCTTGACAATCACCTCGAAATTCTTGCCGACCGACGATGTCAGGAAGGCCTCGATATTGTAATTGTCGCTTTCGGCAAAGCCGGCCAGCGGCCCGGTCTGCGGCGAGACATAGCCGAGCTTGATCTTGCTGCCCTGGGCGATCGCGGGCGCGGCGAGCCCGGGTGCTGCAAGCATCAGCCCGGTGGCTGCCGTGGAGCGCAGAAACTTACGTCTGTTGATCATTCTTCCTCTCCCTTTTTGTAACGATCCCTCTGCCCGACCGCTGCCATCCGCATCGCGAACGCCTCCGCAGCGGCGGCTCGGGAAAATATGCAGCTAGCGGGCCGCCCCCATGCCAATGGACCCGCCGGCAGCCAGATCCTGCAACAGATTTTGCAGCATGGCCACTTCCGCGTCCGAGACCTCATGGCCGCGACCGGGGAAAATGTCCGCGCGCAACCGGCCCTTGCCCGCGCCAAGTTCGCATGCGGCCTCGGCGAAGGCGGTGACGGGTATCCACGGATCGGCATCCGAGCCCGTCAGATAGACCGGCAGTTCGGGCGCCAGCCGATGGGGCCGGTCATCCGTCGCAACGCCCACGCGGCAGCCGGTGAAAGCTGCGAGCGCCTGCGGGGCGGCAAGCCCTGCAAAGGCATATTCCAGCGCGAGACAGGCCCCTTGCGAAAATCCGGCGAGCAGCAACGGCAGTTCGCCGAAGGCGGCGCGCGCCTCGGCGACATCACCGGCAAGCTGATCCAGCGCCGCCTGGAGCGCGGTGCGCGTCCCGTCGGTCAGGGCGTCGATGGCCCGGGCGTCATACCACGAGCCGCCTGCGGCCCGCGGTAGAACGAAAGCGACATCCGGCGCATCAAGGCGGGCCAGAACATGGGATTGCATCTCCTCGGGCGATTGCCCGCGGCCATGCACAAACACACAGATCGCTCTGGCCTGTTTTTCCGCCGCAAGATGAAGCGCGCTTGATGACATCAGGCGAACTCGGCCTCTTCCAGCCCGGCGCGCAGCTCTTCCTCCCGATCCTTGAACCATGGCGGGAACACAAGCGTCTTGCCGATCTGACCCGGAGGCTCGTCGCGGGCCCAGCCCTCCGGCGTGGTCCAGGCCAGTTCGAACAGCGCGCCGCCCGGCGAGCGGACATAGCAGGACTTGAAGTAGTTGCGGTCCTTCTGCTCGGAAATGTCGGTGAAGCCGAGACCCTCGATATGGGCCCTCAAATTCATCTGGTTTTCCTCATCGCCGGTGTTCAGCGCCAGATGATGGATCGTGCCGCCCGCCAGCGTCCATGTGCCCTGCGGGCTCTCCCGGTCATCAATAACCTCGACGCGCTGGATGATGCCATCGGCGTCCGGGACCCGATAGACCGTGCCCTCATGCGTATCGGCCTCCTTGGTCAAAGGCAGGGCGATGGTCATGAAATCATCCATCGCGGCGCGATCGAAGCAGGCGACCAGCGCGCCGTAAATGCCCTTGATGCCGTGCTCGGCGCTCACGCCCTGCGCCTCGTTGGCAATCGGCGTGCGGTTGTCGCTGTCGCTTTCCACCAGCTCATGCGGAATGCCGCAGGGATGGGCGAAGACGATGCGGTCCGCGCCGAAACGGGTGACCTTCTCGGCCTTGATGCCCCGCTCGTTCAGCCGGTCGACCCAGAAGTTCGCAGCCCCCTTCGGGATCGCCTGCATGATGGTGCGCGACTGGTTCGTGCCGCGGCGGCCATAGACGCCGGGCTTGCGGAACGGGAAGGTGGTGATGATGGTCGAGGCGTCGCCATCGGGCGAGCCGTAATAGAGGTGATAGACCGGGATCACGCCGTCAAACAGCACCGTGCGCTTGACCGAGTGAAGTCCCAGGGTCTTGGTGTAGAAGTCGAAATCCTCCTGCGCGCCATCCGTGGAAAGCGTCAGATGATGATAGCCGCTGATTTGTGCCAAGATACAATCCTCCCAAAATGCAGTCTGTCCGTGCGGCGCCGCATGAAGAACACTCCCCGCAGCGCCGTTTTCGTAAACGCAAGCTTACTAAGCCGTTCTGGCAGCAGCCACGCACAAACATGGATGCTCCCGCAAAGTCGTCATCGATCTGAAAATAGCGGCGTCGCAACGCCTCATTCGTGTGCGACAGCGCCCAAGCCGAAACAGCGAAAGAATTGAACCATCATCTCCCGGCGTCTTCAACGTCAGGCGAAGCGTGTTCAATTCGGTCGCGTCATCGGCGTTTCCTCCAAACCGATCCTCCTGAAATCAGACTAACCCATGGCGAAAGCGCCGGTTATGCGATGTTCGAAAACTTGCATCACCTTTTGTTATGAAGTCTTGCAGATCCCGGCTGGGCTGCTTCACATCCAAACCGTTCGCTTTCCGCCTCGGATTTTCCCTGGCCTACCGGGCCAGGATGCGTTTCAGGGCCCGGTGCAGTTCGGCCTCCGGATCGTCAACGGGCGAGGACACGCGCCAGCAGACGTGGTGATCCGGGCGGACCAGCAGGCAGCCGCTGTCACAGATTTCCGCCAGCCTTGCCCATTCGCCGCTATGGTCGACATATTCCCGGCGCGGCCCGATCACATGGGTCACGATCTCGATGCCGAGCGCATCGCCGACCCGGGCGGCCGCCTCGACCCAGGCCTCGCCGCCGAGCCCGGTCAGAATGGTGAACCGGCCGTGGCCGCACAGATCCAGCGTCGAGACCTCGGCCCCGTTGTCGTGGCGGTAAAGCCAGGCATGCGGCAGCCGCGCGCCGGGCCATGTGGTGGGCTGATAGTGAAGGTCGGCGTCGAGCTGGAAGGCCGGCTCGATCTGACCGTCCGTCACCACCGCGTCCGAGCTGTAGCGCTGGTTCATCTCGACACCGTGGGCGTCGAACTCATATTTCTTGAAGGCGATCGCCTTGCGGATCGCCTCGCGCTGCGCTTCGGCCTCCGGCGTGCCGTTGGTGCGCGCCTCGAGGTTCTTCTGCATCTGCTCGGGGTTCACCCCTTCGGCCATGCCGAGGGCTGCGAAGATCGGGCCGGTTTCGGCGATCGACTGGTTTGCCCGGGTGACGATCTGCTTGGCGACGGGCGCCCGCTCGGCGTCGTAGCTGTCGAGCAGATGCTCGCCCGCCTGCCCCTTCAGAACCATGGCCAGTTTCCAGGCGAGGTTGAAGGCATCCTGGATCGAGGTGTTGGAGCCCAAGCCGTTCGAGGGCGGATGGCGGTGGATGGCGTCGCCCATGCAGAACACCCGGCCGCTGGATGTTTTGGTGGCGTAGAAATTGTTCACCGTCCAGGTGTTGGCCGCCAGAAGCTCGATCTCGAGCTCCGGATCGCCGATCAACTGCCGGGCAACGCCGGTGGCGAATTCCGGGGTCACGACAGGTTCGGGCTCGTTGATATCGTAGCCCCAGACGATCAGCCATTCGTTCCACGGCCGCACCATGCGCACCAGCCCCATGCCGATGCCGCCGACATCCGCGCCGGGCTGCATCACCCAGTAAAGCACGGAGGGACGATGAGCGACGTATTTCGTGAGGTCCGCCTTGAACAGGATGTTCATCGATCCGCCGACGCCCATCTTGCCCTCGAAGGGCAGATTTTCATTCTCCGCCACCAGCGACTTGCCGCCATCCGCGCCGATCAGATATTTCGACCGGATCGTGAATTCCTTCTGCGTCAGCCGGTCCAGACAGGTGGTGGTCACGCCCTCGGCATCCTGCTGGTGGCGCAGATATTCGGTCGACATCCGCGCCTGGGTTCCGCGCGCGCATGCCGTCTTGAACAGCAGCGGCTCCATGAAGGTCTGCGGCAGGTCGTTCATCTTCGTCGGTGACGACATCAGATGCTCGGCCTTGGACAGCGGATGGTTGCCCCAGGCCTTCATGCGGCCGATTTCCTCGCCGGCAAGGCTTTCGCAGAAGATGTTCTCGCCCATCAACTCCTGATGGGTGGCGAACATATAGGCCTCGTCCTCGACCTCGCGGCCGAGATCGCGCAGCACCTCCATGGCGCGCTGGTTGGTGATGTGCGCGCGCGGCGTATTGGCAAGCCAGCGATAGCGGTTGATCGCCATGTTTTCGATGCCGTAGCTCGAAAGCAGAGCGGCGGTCGCCGAACCCGCGGGTCCTGTCCCGATGATCAATACATCGGTCGTGATATCTGACATAAAATCTCCTCCCAAAAACAATATAAGGCGGGTCATGCCGCCGAAACATCAAAAGGCCGGCATGTCCCCGCTCCAGGCCGCCTGAAGCAGCGTCCGGATTGCATCGCGTTCAACCGGGCGCGGGTTCCAGTAGGGGTTGGCGACGGCAAGGTCGGCCGCCTTGTCGAGATCGGCCTCGCTCACGCCAAGATCGCTGAGCGCCAGCGGCGCGCCGATTTCCTTGGCGAACCTGTAAAGTCCCCTGCCCGGATTGTCGTCCTCGAAGAGCTCGGCAACAGGCGCCAGAAGCTCCGGGACCGCGCCGGCATTATAGGCCAGGGCATGCGGCAGGATGATCGCGTGGGTTTCGGCATGCGGCAGGTTGAAGCTTCCGCCCAGCGTGTGGCAGAGCTTGTGATGCAGCGCCATGCCGACCTGCCCCAACACCGTGCCACAAAGCCAGGCGCCGTAAAGCGTCTCGCCGCGCGTCGCCACGTCTTCGGGCGAGGCCAGAACGCGCGGCAGGCTGTCGCGGAACGCGCGCAGCCCCTCGACGGCCATCAGCGAGGAAATGGGAGACCGGTCGCGGGCGTAGAGCCCCTCGGCGGCATGCGCCATCGCGTTCAGCGCGGAGGTTACCGTCATTTCAACCGGCAGGGTCGCGACCAGTTCGGCATCGTAGAGAATGGTGCCGGGCTGCACTTTTGGATTGGTCTGGGTGGTCTTCTGCCCATTTTCGGTCTGGCCGAGAATCGGCGTCGCCTCAGACCCGGCATAGGTGGTGGGCACGGCGATCTGAGGCAGACCCGTCCTGAGCGCGATGGCCTTGCCCAGCCCGATCGTGGAGCCGCCGCCAACCGCGACCAGCACGTCCGCGCCCAGTTCTTCGGCGCGGCGGGCCGCCTCTTCCGAGACGTCGACCGGCGTGTGCATCGTCGCATTGGTGTAGGCGCCGACAGCGCGGTCTCCGCAATATTCGGAGAACGCCTCGGCCAGCTCAGCCTGCTGCGGCGTGGTCAGAATCAATGCGCGCTCGGCGCCGAGCGTTTCCAGTTCCTCTGCGATGTTCTTGCGCACTCCGGCGCCGAAGCGGACCCGGACGGCCGCGCTGCGCGCGGTGAATTGCTCGCGAAAAAAAGACACTCGACTCCCCCCTCATGCTGGACTGAAAATCACGTTACCCCATTCAATGGGGGATATTGATCTGATGTTTGAAATAAAATATTCCCTTAAGTTATGAAAATAGACAGCGAACATCTCGAGATATTGGCGGTCATCGTCGAAAAGGGCGGCTTGACCGAGGGGGCGGAAGCGCTCGGGAAATCGCAGCCTTCGGTTTCGCGCAGCATGACCTTGCTGGAAAAAAGAATCGGCATGCCGCTGTTCGAACCGGGCCGCCGGCCGCTGCGCCCGAACGAGCTCGGCGCAAGCCTTGCCCGGCTTGGCAATCGCATCCGGACTGCCAATCGTGAAGCCAGCCTTCTTGTGCGGCGCTTCCGACAGGGGCTGGCCGGCCGGCTGAGGGTCGGCGGCTCGCCGATCTTCACCGATGGCGTCGTGGCCAAGCTGATTGCCGAGTTTCAGACGCGTTATTCTGACGTGTATATCGATCAGTCCTACGGCTATCTGGACACGCTCGAGGCCGGGTTGAGAAATGGCGGTCTCGATATCGCCATCCTGCCGCTTCATCCCCGACAGGTGCCTGCGGACATGGAGTTTCTGCCGCTGCTTTCCGGCCGCAATGTCGTGGCCTGCCGGCAGGATCATCCGCTGACGCGAATCAAGGCGATCACCTCCGATGCGATCGCGCCTTTTCCGTGGATCGCGCCGCCCTCCAACAGCCCGCTCTACCGCGACCTGGAACGCGCGTTGAAATCCATGGGACAGGAAAGTTTCATGGTCAATTTCTCGGGTGGAACGCTGGCATCCATCCAGTCGCTTCTGCTGGGGTCGGATTCGCTGACCGTGCTGCCCTATTCGGTGGTGTTCCTGAACCGCCGCACCATTCCCCTTGTCGCGCTGCCGTTGAAAATCGACCATCCGAACCGCCAGCTTGGCGTCATGACCAAGACCGACGGAAAGAGACCGCCGGCCGCCGAGCAGTTCATCACCTTCCTGCAGACCGAAGCCCAGCGACTGCAGGCGCGCATGGAGCACGAGGAGCAGGTGACCCAACGCCGCGGCTGAACGCTACTTTAGAGCGACATAGGTCTTGGGATCCAGCATCGCGATGCGCACGGCGACCGATTGCCCGGTGGCGAGACCGATCTGCTCGCGAAGCTGGCCGGCGACTTCGGTGACCATTGCGCGCGTGCGATCCGGCCGCTCCAGCAAAGAAAGTTCGACATTGATCTGAGGCTGGTCCGGCAGGCCGAGCACAGGGATTATCGCCAGTTGGAAGGCTTCGTTGCCAACCGAGAGACTGGAACACAGCGATGTGCGCATATCCGGCAGAAACGCCGCGAGACCGTCCCGCGCCGCGCCATACTGCGCCTCATCGATGAAGATTTTGACGTTGGGCATTCTGACCTCATTGTGAAACGAGAACGAAATCGAAGGGGGAGCGCCACAGGGTCGCGCCGTCCTCGACCTGCTCATAGGGCGCGATCAGGGTGTTCTTGACGCCGAAAACGGCATCGGATTCCAGATATTTGTCGCCGCCGACAAAGGTGTGGGTGACCAGTTTTTGATAGCCCGGCGCGGTGACGAGATAGTGCATGTGAGCAGGGCGATAGGGATGGCGGCCAAGATGGCCGAGCATCTGTCCCACCGGCCCGTCATCGGGGATCGGGTAGCTGACCGGCTTGATGCCGACGAAGCTGTAGCGCCCGTCCGCCCCGGTGATGAACCGCCCGCGATTGTTCCATTTCGGCTGAATGCCCGGCTGCTGAACGTCGTAATAGCCGTCGGCATTGTCCGACCAGACATCCACCGTCGCGCCTTCGATTGTGTTGCCGTCAATGTCGAGAACACGGCCCTCGAACAGGCAGCTCTCGCCCTTGCCGTCCAAGGAAATATTGTCGCCCATCTGCCGGATTGGCGCGCCGTCGACATGGAAGGGGCCGAAGACGGTGTTTTCCGTCGCGCCTTCGGGCCGCCGGTTGTTGATCGCGTCGACCAGCATCGAGAACCCGAGAACGTCCGACAGCAGGATGAACTCCTGCCGCTCCTCGGAGCACATCTGGCCCGTCTTCGTCAAAAACCCGATCGCATAGTCCCACTCTTCCTGGGTCAGATGGATTTCCTTGGCGAAATCATGAAGATGGCGAACGAGACAGGACATGACCTCTGCCAGCCGCGCGTCCGTTTCGGGCCCCATGCGTTGATTGACGGTGCTGGCGGAATTGTCTTCGGTGAAATAGCTCATGAACTTCTGCTCCTCAAAGGGGTCATTTGATTTTGCGATTGCGCGGGCCGGTTTTCGGCGGAAGATGTTCGAGCGGCAGGAAGTCGAAGCCGGTTTTCTGCACGACGCCTCCCCACAGTCCTCGTCTTTCGAACAGCATGATGGCAATGCCGATTATTCCCAGAATGATCAGATAGACGGTTCCATAGTCCGACAGCAGGCGCTGAAGCCCGTAAAACACCAGCACCCCGATGATCGGCCCCGGCAGGGTGCCGATCCCGCCGATTACGACGATGAAGATGACGAAGGCGGTCCAGTCGATCACCGAAAAGGCGGCGTCGGGCGCGATCCGGCCGGTCTGAAGAAATATCAGCCCGCCGCAAAGCCCGGTCCCGAAGGCGGTCAGCATGAAAACCAGCGCCTTGAGCCGCAGCGGATCGACGCCAACGGAGCGTGCCGCGACCGTATTGTCGCGCATCGCCTGCAGGCCCAGCCCCATGCGCGAGCGCAGGAACAGCCAGCTTGCGGCGAGCATGATCACGACGAGCCCGAGGGCGAGCCAGTAGGTCAGCACATCCACCGCCGCCGCGCCCGAGATATCGAGAAGGTCGCGCAAGGCCTGCACGCCCGGCATTTCGCGCGCGGCCCCCCTGGGCAGCGCGGTGCCCGTTCCCCCGCCAAGCGCCCGCCACTGGCTGAAGGACAGCCGGGCGATTTCGGCGACGGCCCATGTGCCGATCGCGAAATAGGCGCCGTAAAGACGGAAGGTGAAGAAGGCGACCGGAACCGAAAGCGCCATCGCCACCAGCCCGCCGATCAGAATGCCCGTCAGCGGATCGATCCCCCACAGGATCGCGGCCGCGAACATCGAATAGGCCCCGACGCCGACGAAGAGCTGCTGACCGACCGAGACCAGCCCGGCAAAACCCGCCAGCATGTTCCAGTTCAGGGCCAGAACCAGCAGGCACAGCACCATGAACAGGTCCTGCACCAGGGCGCGCATGCCGAACAGCGGAATGATCGCCAGGATGACGATGATGACGGCGGAGAAAAGAAGTTCAAACGCGTTTCTCATGGCCGGACCTCAATCATATGCGCGCGGGAACAACCCGCGCGGCCGCACGAGCAGCACGACGACAAAGGCGACATGGCCCGCCAGAATTTGCCATTGGGGGTTTATGGCGGCGCCGAACGCCTGCGCCACGCCAATGATCAGCCCGCCAATCAGCGTTCCCCACAGGCTGCCAAGCCCGCCGATAATGACCGCCTCGAAGGCGTAGAGCAGGCGCGCGGGACCGATCGACGGATCGAAATTGGCCCTTGCGCCAAGGTAAAGCGCGGCGATTGTGGCCACCACCATCGCAATGCCGGTGGCGACCGCGAAAACCCGTTGCGGACGGATGCCCATGAGCTGCGCCGTCACCGGATCGTCGGAGGTGGCCCTGAAGGCCCGGCCAAGCGCTGTGCGGTAGAAGATCCAGTTCAGCCCGAGGATGACGAGAATGGCCGAGGCAAAGGTAATCAGCGGCATGACGCCGACATTCATCGTCCCCAAATGCAGCGACTGCGCCTCGATGGAACCCACCGGCAGTTTGCGGCTGTCGGCGGTAAACTGCTGCAGCAGCGCGTTCTGGATGACGATCGACAGGCCGAAGGTGACCAGAAGCGGCGGCAGGATATCCTCGCCCAGCACCCGGTTCAAAAGCGCGATCTGCAGCACATAGCCAAGCGCGAACATGATCGGCATGGCGATCAGGGCCGCGACGAACGGGTTAAGCCCCAGCACCGTGCCGACGCCGAGGATCAGATAGGCGGCCAGCACGATCAGGTCGCCATGGGCCAGATTGACCAGCCGCATGATGCCGAAGACAAGGCTCAGCCCGGCGGCAAACAGGGCGTAAAGACCGCCAAGCAACAGGCCCTGAACAAGCGTTTCCAACCAGATCATGCGTGACTTACTCCGAAATAGGCGTCGTGGATGGCCTCGCGCGACAGTTCCGAAGGATGCCCCGACAGGGTGATGCGGCCTTCCATCATGCAATGGACGACATCGGCGATTGCGAGCGCCTGTCCGATATCCTGCTCGACAACGATGATCGCCGTGCCGCTCTCGCGGATTTTCGGGAAGGAGGCGTAGATTTCGCGGATGACGACGGGGGCGAGCCCCAGGCTCAGCTCGTCGCACAGCAACACCGACGGGTTCGACATCAGCGCCCGCCCGAGCGCCACCATCTGTTGCTGGCCGCCCGAAAGCGCGGTCGCCGGCTGGCTGCGGCGTTCCGCCAGAACCGGAAACAGTTCGAAAACGCGCGACAGGGTCCAGTAGGCGTTGCCCTTGCGGGCATGGGCCCCGATCTCGAGGTTTTCCTCGACGCTCAGGCTCGGAAACAGGCAGCGGCCCTCCGGCATCATGCTGATGCCGGCGCGCAAAATGTCCGGCGCGCCCAGCCGGTCGATGCGCCTGCCATCCAGAGCGACCGTCCCCGCCGTTACCTTTGCGATGCCGGTGATGGCGCGCATCAGCGTGGTCTTGCCGGCACCGTTCGCGCCGATGATGGCCAGCGCCTCGCCGTGCCTGAGCGTCAGATCGACGCCGAACAGGGCCTGAAAGTCGCCGTAATGAGCCGTCAGGTCGCGGATTTCCAGAAGCGCGCTCATGCCTCGATCCCCAGATAGATTTCGCGCACCTTCGGCGCGGCCATGACCGTATCCGGCTTGCCGTCCATCAGCACCTCGCCGAAATTCAGCACCATCAGCCGGGACACGACCGCGTTCAGCGCGTGCAGCACATGCTCGATCCAGATGATCGCCATGCCCTCGGCATGAATGGCGCGGATCGTCGACACCAGTTCGCCGCACTCGCCATCGGTCAGCCCGCCCGCGATCTCGTCCAGCAGGATCACATGCGGCCGGGTGGAAAGTGCGCGCGCCAGTTCCAGCCGCTTGCGGCTGAGAAGCGGCAACGATCCGGCCTTTTGGGTGGCCAGATGATCGAGCCCCGTTCGGGTGAGAAGCTCCATGCAGAAATCCGGCGCTTCGGAGGCCTTGACCGAACCGCCGAACCGGGCCGCCACAAGCAGGTTTTCATAGACGGAGAGATGGCCGAAAGGCTGTGGGATCTGGAACGAGCGGCCAATGCCGCTGGCGCAGCGCTGCATCGGGGTTTCGCGGGTGACGTCGCGCCCGTCGAGCATCACCTGTCCGCTATCCGGCTTGAGATTTCCGGTAATGAGATTGAAGAGCGTGGACTTTCCCGCGCCGTTCGGCCCGATAATGCCCAAGGCCTCGCCGGCGGCCAGATCGAAACTGACATCGTCAGCGACCTTCAGCGAGCCGAAGCTTTTCGACATTCCCTTGACTGAAAGGACTGCCATAATTGTTCTCTCCCCTTGCGGATCGTCTCCCGGCGCGCGCGCCGGAACAGTCCGCCTCCTCGCAATATCCGGCCTGCAGACCGGTTTTCCCGGACCGTTCCGCGTGACCAGCCGCCGAGCCTATCTTAGCCCGCCATGACGGGCAGCGTGATCGGATAGCTTCGTCAAAATATCGCTCCGGGTTATACTATCCGGCTTCCGGCACTACTGCCGCGAACGGATCAGCGGAAAACGTCGCGATATTCCTCGTCCAGCAAAGCGAGGCTCGCCACCCCGCTGCTGTCCTCGCGCAGCCGGTGCCAGCGGCGATCCAGATAGACCAGCGATTCCCGCTCGGGCGCGGCAAGATCGGCGGTCGCCCCTTCAAGCAGTTCGGCCGCCACCAGCGTTGCCCCCTCGACCGCAAGCGTTCCGCTGATGCGCGCCCTAAACCAGGTCGAAACATTGGTGTAGCGCGGCTCGCCGGTCGGAAGTCGCGTCCAGGCGATGCCCGGACCGAAACGGTCGGCGCCGGGCGTGGCGCCAAGCCGCGCCAGTTCCAGATCCGGATAGCGCAGCATATGGATAACCACGGTTTCCGCCTGCAGCACCGTTGCCGTGGAGCGCGAGCGCGCCGAAAGCGAAAAGGCGATGGTCGGCGGCGACCCACTGACGGAAATCAGCGAGGACACGGTCATCGCCACCGGCTGATCGCCGGGATCGGCGGTAATCACCGCAACGCCCGCGGGATGGCAACGGAAAGCCTCGCGAAAGGCTTCGGCGACGGTATGGTGTTCAGGCATCAGGCATAACTCCGGCAGTCTGTTTGGCCGGGGCACGACAGCGCGCCCCGGCCTTTGATTATTTCTTCTCGATCAGATCGTAGAACTGCCAGGTCCGATCGGACCAGAGCCCGCCGATCTCGCGGCCGGCAGACGTCACAAGCGACGGCGCGATGGTGAAGTGGTTCGCCGCCACCATCATGTCGCGGAGGGTGCGCTGGATCACGCCGGCCCTGAGCCCGGCCCCGCCGGACGCGCGATAGGCGAAGTTGCAGACATCGACGCCCACTTCATGGATCTGGGCCTTGGCCAGATGAACAAGGCTGACCTGACGGGTGGTCATCATCTTGCCCGCCTCGGCGCTGGCCTCGATATCGCCCCAGACCTCCATGACGAACGCGCGCGCGGCGCGATAATTGGCTTCCGCGCGGCCATAATCGTACCAGAACTTCTCGCTTTCCCCGAGCATGCCGGCCCGGCCGGACTTGCTGCGGGCGAATTTGGCGATTTCGTCCAGCATCCGCCGGCCCGTGCCCATGGCCCAGCCGGTGTGACCGATCGATGCCAGGCCGACAATGCCGAGGCTGAACAGTTCCTTCAGGCGCTGCGGCGGCGCCGACAGGATCGGAAATACCAGATCATCGGGAATGAACACATCCTTGGCGGAGTAATCGATCGAACCGGTGCCCTTGAGGCCGAGCACATCCCAGTTGCCGAGCTGTTCATGCTCGCCGATCGGAGCGTGGGCGCACATGACGATGACATTGCCCTCGGCATCCTTGGCCGGCTTGCCGTTGCCGTCATCGATGAAGCAGGCCGAATGCGACCAGGTCGCATGGCTGAAGCCCGATCCGTAGCTCCACTTGCCGGTCAGCGTGTAGCCGCCGTCGACCTTCTTGAGCATGCCGAGCGGCGCGCCCTGCCCCGAGAAACGGTTGTCGCTGCCGGGTTCGAACAGGCGTTCGACCGCACTGTCTGGCAGGAACGCCGCTGACATCGCGCCGATGCAGCAATGCACCATCGACACCCAGCCAGCCGAGCCCGACCACCAGGTCACCGCCTCGATCAGTTGCAGAACCTCGGTCGGGCGCATCTGCGCGCCGCCGAGCTCTTCGGTTGCCATCAGATGCGAGAAGCGCAGCGGTTTCAGCGCCTCGAAGCTTTCCTTCGTCAGTTCACCCGCTTCCTCATCCGCCGGCGCATTGGCTTCGAGCGTCGGACCGATTTCCTCGATCTTTTTCAGGATGTCGCGATAGTCGACGCTATCGCCCCAGTATCCGGGCTTTACATGTTTGTTCATGTCATCTCCTCCTACGGTGTTTGTCCGGCGAGAAAATCGCCGATTTTTGTCACGCTATCGGGCTGCTCCTGCAGCAGCAGATGGCCGGTGCCCTCGATCAACAGAGCCTGGCCGTTCGGTAATTGCTCCACCCACAAGGGCATTTGGCTGGCCGGCAGAAGCCTGTCCTCCTTGCCCCAGACCACCAGCGCCGGATTGGATATCCGGGCGAGCATGCGGCGCAGATTGGGATGACCCATGCCGAAAGGCGCGCAGATCCGCCCGACGGTTTCACCCTCGCGGGCGCGATCCGCGCCGAATTTCTCGGCGAAAGCGGCATCGGACCCGTCGGGGAAATATTGCAGCGCCACCTTGGGGTCATGCGCCAGAAAGCCGGGAAGGTCCTGCGGCGCAATCGATCCGAGATCGGTCGCGGGATGGTCGGGATCATTGAGGCCCGCCGGCGCGAGCAGCACGATGCGGTCGAACCGGTCGCCGGCAATAGCCGCCAGTTCGGTGGCGAGCCAGCCGCCCATCGAAAAGCCGATCAGATGCGGCTTTTCCGGCAGGTCCATCGCATCGAGCAGGTTCAGATAATGGATGATGATATCCATTGACCCTGAAACATGCGGTGCATCGCCGGAATAGCCCATGCCGGGATGGCTCGGGCAATAGACCCGGAAACGATCGGCCAGGCCTTCGGCGAAATCGAAGCCTTCCAGCGTCGCCGCGCCATGCAGGAACAGCACCGGCTTGCCCTTGCCGATGGCT
Source organism: Martelella mediterranea (assembly GCF_021021415.1). Taxonomy (GTDB): domain Bacteria; phylum Pseudomonadota; class Alphaproteobacteria; order Rhizobiales; family Rhizobiaceae; genus Martelella; species Martelella mediterranea_C. The sequence goes on from NZ_JAINWJ010000011.1 coordinate 137,681, forward strand.
TTGACCACCGTATGAACGCCGCCGATCTCGTATTCTGATGTCTCAAACTGAACGGTCATATTCTCTCCTTCAGACAAGTTCGGGCTGGATCAGCACCTTGCATTGGGTGGTGCGTCGGCGCAGGCCTTCGAAGACCTGCGGCACGGGTGAAAGGCCGATGCGGTCGGTGATGATCGCCTGCGGTGCGACCACGGCTCCCTTGGCAAGCGCGTCGAGCGCCACGCCGAATTCATTGGCCTGGTGGAAAAAGGCCGAAAAGATCAGGTCGATTTCCTTGGAGAGCGCCACGAACGGGTCCCATTCATCGCCGCCGATGCAGAGCCCGACGCCGATCACCTTGCCCTGCAGCCGGACAGCCTCGACGGCCGCCTGCAGAAGGCCGGACTTGCCGACGCATTCGAAAACGATATCGGGCGGGCCGCCGCACTGATCGCTCAGATTTTCGGAAAGACCCGCGCCGGAAAGCGCAAAGCCCGTCGCCCCCAGAGCGCGGGCGCGTTCGGCCTGATGATCGTAGAGATCGGCCATCACCACGCTTGCAGCCCCCAGCCGCCGCGCCCAGAACGCCACCAGCAGACCGATCGGCCCGGCGCCGAGAATGGCGACACGATCGCCCGGCTTCATGCCGGAGCGGACGATGCAGTGGAGCGCCACCGAAAGCGGCTCGGCGAGCGCGGCATCGCTTGCCGCAACGCCCTCGGGCAACACGCGGCACTGACGCGCGGCGACGCAGACATAGTCCGCATAGCCGCCGCCGATCAGCGTCATGTCCGGGCAGCGCGCCGGATCGCCGGCAAGACAACGCGGGCAGTGCCCGCAGCCGCGCATCGGCACGACGGCAACCAGATCGCCCGCCTTCAGCGTATCGACGCCGCCGCCGGTTGCCACGACCTCGCCCGCGATTTCATGGCCAAACACAAAGTCGCCGGCAATGCCGAAGGGCTCGGGATCGACGCTCATATGCAGGTCGCTGCCGCAGATGCCGCAGGCGGCCACCCTGAGCACGACCTCGTCGGGCGCCGGCGTCGGATCCGGCCTGTCGCCGACGCGCAGCGGCTGACCGACGGTATCGAAGATGACGGCCTTCATGCGCTCTCCTCCTTCTCGACAATCAGATGGCGCCGGATCGGAAACCACGGCGCGTCCCAGCGTTTGGAGATCATCCCCCAGATTCCCGTGCGGGCATAGAGCGCGACCAGCACGGTCATCACGCCGAGAACGATGAAGTAGCTCGCGCCGTATTCGCCGAAATAACGATCCGCGATGAAGTAGATGAGCGCGCCGATCAGCACGCCTTCGATCGTGCCGATCCCGCCGATCATCACGATGAAGATCGCGACATTGGACCACATCGGGTCAAAGGCCGAGGCGGGATTGATACGCAACTGCGCCATGAAATAGACCGAGCCGGCAAGGCCGCATCCCACGGCGGCTGCGATATAGACCATGAAGCGCAGGCGGCGGACATTGACGCCCTGGCTTGCCGCCGCCACGGGGTTGTCCCGCATGGCGATCAGCGCGAGGCCGAAGCGCGAGCGCAGGAACCAGTAGCCGCCGCCGATGGCGACGAAGATCATCAGCGCGCAAAGCAGCGACATGGCGATGTTGCGCTCGAAGGTGGAATAGTCGCGCATCACGCCCAGGGACATGCCGGCCCCGGCATTGACCCAACCAAGATTGGAGGCCACGAGACGGAACACCTCGGCGACCACCCATGTGCCGATGGCGAAATAGGGCCCGTCCAGCCGGTGCAGCAGCATGTAGCAGGGAACGGCCAGCACCGCGGGCGCCAGCAGCGAGAGACCGATGGCGAGGAACGGGTTGATGCCGAAGGTCTGCGCCATGACGAACAGCGCGTAGCCGGCCGCGCCCATGAACGCCTGCTGGCCGACCGAGACCAGCCCGGCATAGCCGGCGAGCAGGTTCCACATCTGCGCCGCCAGAATGTAGCAGCACAATTCGAGCACCATGCGGATCGTGCCCGTCTTGGCCCACCACGGCATGGCCGCGAGCGCCACCAGGGCGAACATGAACAGGCTCAACGCGATGATCCCGGAGAGGGTCTGACGCCGGACCTTGATGCTGATCTGCGCTGCATCCGCGCCGGGTGCGATAGAATGAGAAGTCATGGTTCACGCTCTCCCGAACAGGCCCTGAGGGCGCACGGCTAGAATCAGCAGGAAGACAAGATGGCCGGCCAGAACGCCGAAGCCGGGATCCAGGCGAAAGCCAACAGCCTGGGCGATACCCAGCACCATCGAACCGGCGAACGCGCCCCAGACCGAACCCATGCCGCCGATGATCACGGCCTCAAAAGCATAGATCAGCTGCGCGCCGCCATCGGCGGGCGCAACCGTCGACCGCAGCGCCTGAAACACGGCCGCAAAGCCGAGAATGCCGACCGCGATCGCCGTTGCCGTGGCATAGACGGTTTTGGCGTTGACCCCGGTCATCGACGCGGCCTCGACATCTGCGGCGGCGGCCCGGAGCGCCCGGCCGAAACGCATGCGCTTCAACATCAGGTCGAGCGCCAGCGTCAGGCCGGCCGCGACCAGCAGGACCAGCACCGGCAGAAGGCCGATATAGATGCCGCCGATCTGGATCGACTGGCTTTCAATCCCGCCGCCCGGCAAAGAGCGGCTGTTCGCCGACCAGATCTGCAGCATCAGGTTCTGCAGCGCCAGCGACAGGCCGAAGGTCGCGATCAGCGATGGCAGCGGATCCTCGCCCACCACCCGGTTCAGCACCGCGCGCTGGAGAAGCCAGCCCATCGCCACCGCCAGCGGCACCAGCGCCGCCATCACCGTGAACGGACCGAGCCCGAAGGCCGAGGCCAGCGAGATGCCGATCAGCGACAGCAGGATCACCAGATCGCCATGGCTGACATTCACGATCCGCATGACCCCGAACATCAAGGCCATTCCCAGCGCGTATTGCGCATACATCCCGCCCAGCAGGATGCCCTGTACAAGTGCGTCAAACCACTGCATGGCCACCCCCGAAATAGGCTTCGCTGATCTGTTCGCGCGTGACATCATCCGAGCGTCCGCTCAGCGTCACGCGCCCTTCAAGCATGCAATAGAGCCGGTCGGAGGCGCTCTTCGCCAGCCCGACATCCTGCTCGACCAGCACGATCGACGTCCCCTGCGCCCTAATTTCCGGCAGGACAGCATAGATCTCGCGGATGACTTTCGGCGCGAGGCCGAGGCTGATCTCGTCGCACAGCAGAAGGCGCGGCTGGCACAGCAAGGCCCGCCCGATCGAAACCATCTGCTGCTGGCCGCCGGAGAGGTTTTGAACGGCCACACGTCCCTTCTCCTCCAAAATGGGAAAGAGCTGCTGCACCCTGTCCAGCGTCCAACCGCCCTTGCGGCCCCTGCTGCCGATCTGGTCCATGGCCACCCGCAGATTGTCGTTGACGGACATGCCGGTGAACAGCCGCCGTCCCTCCGGAACGATGGCGACCCCCTTCTGCACCATCTGGTCGGTGGGCGTTCCGCCGATGGGCCGACCGTCGAGGCTCACCATGTCCGGCTTCACCGGCAACAGCCCCATGACCGCCCGCAGGAAGGTCGACTTGCCGGCTCCGTTGGCGCCGATCAGCGCGATGATCTCGCCTTCGTCGATGGCGACATCGACATCGTAGAGCGCCTGAAAATCGCCGTAGCGGGCGACCAGACCGTGTGTTGACAACAATTCCGTCATGCCTCGACCCCCATATAAACCCGCATGACATCGGGGTTCGCGATGACGGTCTTGGGGTCGCCTTCCGCGATCTTCTCGCCGAAATTCAGCACCAGAAGCCGATCGGCCACCGCCATCAGCGCATGCAGAACATGCTCGATCCAGATGATGGTGACGCCGCGATCGCGGATCTGCGCAATCAGGGCGACGAGCTCCTTCGATTCCTCATCGGTCAGCCCGCCGGCGATCTCGTCCAGCAACAGAAGCTTGGGCCCCGAGGCGAGCGCCCGGGCAAGTTCCAGCCGCTTGCGGTCGAGAAGCGGCAGAGAACCGGCCAGGGCATTGGCCTTGTTCAGCAATTCGCAATCACGCAGCACCTGCGCGCAAAACTCATAGCTCTCGGCCTCGGACCGGCCGCCGCCGAAAGCCGAGGCGACGAGCAGGTTTTCGAAGGTCGTCATTCCGGAATAGGGCTGCGGAATCTGGTAGGTCCGGCCGATCCCCATCTGACAGCGGCGGTGGGGCGGCTCGCCCTTCAGCAGCACCTCCCCAAGCCTGATCTCTCCGCCGGAGGGCTTCAGATCGCCGCTGATCATGTTGAACAGCGTAGTCTTGCCGGCGCCGTTCGGGCCCAGTATGCCGAGAACCTCGCCGCGATAAACATCAAAGTCGACATCATGCAGCACCCGGAACGCGCCGAAGCTTTTCGATACGTTCCGGGCCTGAAGAAGCCGTTGGCGTTCGCCTTTTGGCTGTTGCATCTGCATCCTACCAGTTCAACGCCACGATCTTCTGCTGCGGCTCGAACAATTGGTTGACGCTGTTGTCCACGATCTTGAGGTCGTAAGGCCATTTCTCGCCCTTGACCCACTGTCCGCCGAAGATCGGCGTGGTGCAGACATTCTTGTGCGGCTGGCCCGAAAAGTTGATATGTCCGACCACGGTGTCGAGATTGGTCGCCGCCAGCGCCTCGCGATTGGCCTCGCGATCCAGAGGATCGGCCGAGCGCTTGAGCACGTCGATCGCGACTTCCAGAACGCTGTGCGAATAGCCGAGCGGCTGCGTCCACTGGCGGTTCTGCTCGCTTTCCCACTGATCGGCGATCTCCCGGCTGGTCTGCCCGGTAATCGAGGACTTGAAGGGGAACGCCGGCGTCCACCACACTTCGGTCGTCATGCCGTTGCCGAGCGGACCCATCGCCTCCACGCTGCCGGGGAACAGCAGCGCCGCCGCCACGGTCACCGCCTTCGGCTTGAACCCCTGCTGGTTGCACTGGGTCACGAAGGTCTTGAGATCATCGGGATAGGTGATGCCGCCGATGATATCGCAGCCGGCCTGCTTGAACGTGGCGATCTGCGCCGAGAAGTCATTGGTGCGCGGCTGGAAATAGCCGGGAATGGTGACCTCGTAGCCGGCGGCGCGGGTCGGCACGGGCAGGCCGTATTCCTCATTGCCCCAGGTCTCGCCGTCAATGTTCTGCGGAAACAGCATGCCGACCTTGCGGTTGGTCTCAAGCCCGTTCCACAGGCCGACAAACGTGTTCAGCGCCTCGTCCAGACCCCAGAAGAAATGGTAGGTCCAGTCGAATTCGCCGCCGCCGCGCGGCATGATCACGGCCTGCCATGGCGCGCCCGCCGAGATCGACGGCGTCTCGTAAAGCTCGGCCTGCTCCATGGCGGGCAGAATGGTGTCGGTGGTCGATGCCGGCACGAGAAGATGGACTTCGTCGTTCAGGATCAGGTCGCCGGCGATTTCGGCGGCCTTGTTCGGGTTCGACTGGCTGTCACGCTCGAGAATTTCAAGCTCGTAGACATCGCCATTGGCCGATTGCAGCCTGCCGCCCAGCGCCTCGCGGATTTTCTGGACGGTATAGCCGTCGGTTTCCCCGAACAGGCCGAGCGGTCCGGTTTCGGGCGTAATATACCCCATGCGGATCTTGCCCGCCGTCTGGGCGCGCAGCACCGCCGGCGACCCCAGAACGCTCGCCGCAAGGCCGGCCCCCATGCCGCGCAGCACGCCGCGGCGGGTGGGCCGGATCAGTTTGTTGATATAAGCCATTTCTGTTCTCCTCTCCGATATGTTTCCGGCGCATCGCCTGCCGCTCCCTGGCAGGCCTCACGCCCATTTGCCTGTCAGGTCATGCGGATCAGCGAGCCGCCATCGATGACCACCAGTGAGCCGGTCATGTAGGATCCCGCCGGCGAGGCCAGCAGCAGCGCCAGACCCTTGATGTCCTCGACATCGCCGATCCGGCCGATCAAGGACTGCGCCTCGAAGGCCGCGCGGTCTTCCTTGTTACGCAGGCGGCCGCCGGCGATATTCGTGATGAACGGGCCCGGCAGGATCGCGTTGACGCGGATGCCGTAGGCCCCGAGTTCCATCGCCATGTGGCGGACGAAATGGTTCACCGCAGCCTTTGCCGGCATGTAGGACGTTCCGACGATGCTTTCGTTGATTTCCGAGGCGATCGAGGAGGTCACGATGATCTGCCCGCCGCCGTTCGGCTTCATGTGGCGCACGGCGTTCTTGACCGTGCTGTAGACCGAAGTGAGGTTGATCTCGATGCCCCGGTCCCACTGCTCGTCGGGAATGTTCTCGATCGCGCCGTCGGGATTGCGCTCGCCCGTGGGCGTCATGAAACCGGGCCCCGGATCGATGCCGGCATTGGCGTAGACCGTGTCGATGCGGCCGTGTTTCTCGGCGACCGCGTCGAAGGCCACGGCCAGTCCGGGACGGTCGGCGACATCGACCTTCAGGCCCCAGACGTCACCGCCCGTGGCTTTGATTTCGCTGACGGTCTTCTCGGTGCCCGCCTGATCCAGATCGAAGATGCAGACCCGCGCGCCCTGCGCGGCCATGATCTCCGCATAGGCGCGGCCGATGCCGCTGGCCCCGCCCGTTACGATCACGGACTGACCGCGCACATCGAACATCTGCTCCAGCATTATCAAAACCTCCCTGCCTGCTGATATGTCAACAGGAGACCGCCCTTCATGCGGGGACAGTCATCATCGATCCGGAACGCCGGACCGACCTCCTCCTGTTTCGCGTCCGCCCTTCTCCCTCGGGCAGGATCGCGCTCCTGACGCACATAACGCCGTCATAACCGGATCAAGTCAAATGCGGAAAACAACGGGAAATATAACTTTCAGCTATATTGATTGCCGTAGCCCGCTTCTGTCGCGGTTTTCGGCGGCGGCCGGGTTCACCGGGCCGCGACAAGCGTGTGGTTTTCGCCTTCGCTGTTGAGATAGCGTCGGACGGGAAGCGGCAGTCTTGGCGATTTCTCCGGGATCAGGCCGCAGGCCTCCAGCAGCCCGCGCTTGTCGGGGTTAGGACCGACCGCTCGCCAGATGGCGCGCGTGGAATAGGGCAGGTTCTCCTCGCGCCAGGACACGCCGGTCGTCACGCCGCGCAGATAAGTGCGCTGATGCTCGGCGAATGGCATCAGCGTCGTCTGGCACAGGAAGGATTGCTCGCTGACGCCGCGTTCGACGATAAACAGCCGGTTGCGCCAGTAGGCGGCCAGCCCTGCATATTTCGAGAACTGACGAATCTCCTGGTCCCGGTCATAGATCCGTTCGATGGACTTCACCGTGATCTGGCCGCCCCGTTCGTCGATCCTGCTGCAGCTTCGAACGATCTTCCCCGGCCATGACAGGCTTTTGTGGTAAAGCTCGTAATAGCCGACATACTGGCGCAATTCCTGCAGGTTGCCGGGGAAGCCCTCGCGCAACACGAAATCCGGGCCGAGGGTTTCCGCCGGAGCGGCGAGTATGTTCTGGAAGCGTTTTTCCGACGCCAGGAAATCCTGCGGTTTCAGACCGAAATAACGCGCGATTTTCCCTGTATTATAAGGCGACGGGCGGGATTGACCCGCGAGATAACGATTGAACTGCTGCCGGTTGATGCCGATCTCGCGGCAGATCGCCGTAATCGACGGCCGGGTATTGCAGGCGAACCGCAGATTGGCCGCAAAGTGACTGTTATCGCGTGATGACATCGTGTATCGAGCCTGGCCATGGTAGCGTCAATTAGCGTCAAGCCGCTTCAATACGCGAAATTGTCTGCCTTCCGCAACCTGCTTATGTCCTCGCCCATGATCTTTGACGGTCTCGTCAACTGCGCCTTTAGGCATTCCGCCACGGCAAATTTAGAATATCATAGCCGCTTTCTTGCAGCGGCACGAATGCAATGCTCACAAACAGGGGAAACCATATGAACAACAAGAAAGCCTCCATTCCGCAGACCGGCCTCAACCGCCGCGCCTTTCTTGCCTCCGCGGCTGCGGCCGGATTTGCGGCGACCGCTTCCGGCCTGCTGATCCCGCGCGAGAGCCTCGCGGCCGAAGAGCCGCAGCGCGGCGGTCATCTCGTTCTCGGCCTCGACGGCGGCCAGACGACCGATATTCTCGATCCCGGCACCTATGCCGGCAGCACCATGTTCCTGGTCGGCTTTACCTGGGGCGACCGGCTGGTGACCACCGATCCGGTGTCCGGCGAGGCGCTGCCGAGCCTGGCCGAAAGCTGGACCTCGTCCGACGATGCGAAGACCTGGACCTTCAAGCTGCGCAAGGATGTGCGCTTTCATGACGGCACGCCGTTCACCGTCAACGACGCCGTGCAGACGCTGCGCCGCCATTCCGACAAGGATTCCACCTCCGCCGCCCTCGGTCTTCTCGAAGAGATCGAAACCATCGAGGAAAGCGGCGGCGATCTGGTGATCACGCTGAAGAACGGCAATGCCGACCTGCCGCTGATGCTGACGGACTACCATCTGCAGGTCCAGAAGAACGGCGGCATGGACGATCCCAACAGCGCCATCGGCACGGGCCCCTACAAGCTTGAAAGCTTCGAGCCGGGCATCCGCATCACCTTCTCGAAGAATGAGGATGACTGGAACGAGGAACGGGGCTTCGTCGACAGCGTCGAGGTTCTCGTCATCAACGACAACACGGCCCGCATCGCGGCGCTCTCCTCCGGCAAGGTGCATTTCATCAACACGCTGAGCCCGAAGACGATGTCCTTGCTGTCGCGGGCGCCGAATATCGAGACCATCAGCACCAAGGGCAAGGGCTTCTATTCCTTCCTGATGCATGGCGACACCGCGCCCTTCGACAATAACGACCTCAGGATGGCGCTGAAGCTCGCCATCGACCGCGAGGCGATGCTGAACACGGTTCTCGGCGGCTACGGCACGCTCGGCAACGATTACCCGGTCAACGATGCCTATGCGCTGGCGCCGACGGATATTCCCCAGCGCGCCTACGACCCGGAAGAAGCGGCGCACTATTTCAAGAAATCCGGCCATGAAGGCCCGATCCTGCTGCGCACCTCCGATGCCGCCTTCACCGGCGCGGTCGATGCTTCCGTGCTGTTTCAGGCGAATGCCAAGGAGGCGGGCATCGACATCCAGCTCCAGCGCGAGCCGGCCGACGGATACTGGTCGAATGTGTGGAACAAGAAGCCGTTCTGCGCCTCCTACTGGGGCGGCCGGGCGACGCAGGATATCCGCTACACCACGACCCAGCTTTCGACGTCGACCTGGAACGACACCCGTTTCAAGGACCCCGAATTCGACAAGATGCTGCTTGAGGCCCGCGCCGAGACGGATCAGGACAAGCGCCGCGCGCTCTACCGCGAGATGGCAATCATGGTGCGCGACAATAGCGGCCTCATCCTGCCGGTGTTCAACAATTACCTCAATGCCCGCTCGGTGAAGATGCAGGGCTGGATCGACGATGTCGGCAACGACCTGTCCAACGGACAGATCGCCAGCCGCGTCTGGCTCGTCTCCTGATCCGAAGAAAAGAGGAAGCCGCGGGATCACGCAGCGGCTTTCACACCCCCATGACAGAAACGCAACCAACACCAGCCGCCCCTGTCGGCGCGCCGCCGCCCGGCCCTATCGTCGTCCTGCGCGCGCGCTTTCCCATGGCCAGCCGCATCGGCGAGCGGATCATCCTCGGCATCGGCCTGCTGTTCGCAAGCTCGATCCTGATTTTCGCCGGGATCGAAATCCTGCCCGGCGATTTCGCCGAGACCTATCTCGGCCAGGCGGCAACCCCGCAGTCGATCGCCAATCTGCGCGCCGAATTCGGCCTCGATCAGCCACTCGTGAGCCGCTATTTCGACTGGCTCGTCGGCATATTGCATGGCGATTTCGGAACGTCCTGGGCGAGCGGCCAATCGGTCAGCGGCCAGATTGCCGCCCGGCTCGGCAATTCGCTGCTTCTGGCGGGCGCTGCTGCGGTCATCGCCGTTCCGCTTGCCGTCGGCCTCGGCCTTCTCGCCGTGCTTTATCGCGACCGCCTGGTCGACCGGCTGATCAATCTCGTCTCGCTCGCGGCCGTGTCGCTGCCGGAATTCTTCGTCGCTTATCTGCTGATCATGGTGTTCGTAGTCCAGCATCCGGTCGCGGCGTTTCCGGCCACGGTCTATGACAGCATGAGCCTGTGGGAGAAGCTTCAAACCATCATCCTGCCGGTGGCGACGCTGGTTCTGGTGGTGCTCGCGCACATGATGCGCATGACCCGGGCCGCGATCATCAACGTCATGGCGTCGGCCTATATGGAAACCGCCGAGCTGAAAGGCATCGGCGCAATGCGGGCAATCGTGAAGCACGCAGCCCCCAATGCGCTGGCGCCGATCATCAATGTCGTCGCGCTCAACCTCGCCTATCTGATCGTCGGCGTGGTCGTGGTCGAGGTGGTCTTCGTCTATCCGGGCATGGGGCAGTATATGGTGGATGCGGTGACGGTGCGCGACCTGCCGGTGGTGCAGGGCTGCGGGCTGGTCTTCGCCGCGATCTACATTCTCCTGAACATGACCGCCGACATTCTGTCGATTCTCGTCAATCCGCGTCTGAGGCATCCGCGATGAATATCCGTTCCGTTTCGCTGACGGCGTGGATCGGCATGGCCGGCATCGCCATTGCCCTCTTCGCCGCAGCCTTCGCCCCCTGGCTTGCGCCCTACGGCGAGAACCAGGTTGTTGGCACGCCCTGGGAACCAGCGAGCGCGGCCTTTCCGCTCGGCCTTGACAATCTCGGCCGGGATCTGCTGTCGCGCATGATCTACGGTGCCCGCATGACGCTGTTCGTGTCATTCTGCGCCACCCTTCTTGCCTTCTCGCTGGGTGTCATTCTGAGCTTCGTGGCAGCGGTCACCCGCGGCATCGTCGATATGGGCCTGTCGCGGCTCAACGACCTGATGATGTCGATCCCGACGCTGATCTTCGCGCTGATCGTGCTGGCGGCGCTGCCGCAGAACCTGGCGGTGCTGATCGGCGTCATGGCGGTGCTCGATTCCACCCGCGTCTTCCGTCTCGGCCGGGCGCTGGCGCTCGATATCGCGGTGATGGACTTCGTCGAGGCGGCGCGGCTGCGCGGCGAGAAGACGCTGTGGATCGTGTTCCGCGAAATCCTGCCCAACGCGATGACGCCGCTTCTTGCCGAATTCGGCCTGCGGCTCGCCTTCGCCGTGCTGTTCATTTCGACCCTGTCGTTTCTCGGGCTCGGCATCCAGCCGCCAACCGCAGACTGGGGCGGCATGGTCAAGGACAACAAGGACGGCATCATCTTCGGCGTATCCGCGGCCCTTGTGCCGGGGGCCGCGATTGCCGCGCTCACCATCTCCATCAATCTCGTCGTCGACTGGCTGCTGAAACGCACGTCCAGCCTGAAAGGAGGCCGCGGTGGCTGAGCTTCATACACCGGACGAAACCCCTCTGCTTCAGGTTCGCAACCTGCAGATCGGCGCCATGGCCTATCCGCCGGGCGAACGCCCGCATCCGATCGAGATCGTCAAGGGCGTGAGCTTCACGCTGGAAAGCGGGAAGGTGCTCGGACTGATCGGGGAATCAGGCGCCGGCAAATCCACGATCGGGCTTTCGCCGCTCGCCTATGGGCGCGGCGGCGTCACCATCACCGGCGGCGAGGTGCTGCTGGATGGCGTCGACATCCTGAAGCTCGGCAAATCCGGCACGCGGGCGCTGCGCGGGGCGCGGGTCTGCTACGTCTCGCAATCGGCGGCGGCCTCGTTCAATCCCGCCCACAAGCTCGGCGATCAGGTGATCGAGGCGACCGTGCGCCACGGGCTGATGAGCCGTGGCGAGGCCCGGAAGCGGGCCGTCGAACTGTTCGACATTCTCGGCCTGCCGGACCCGGAAAATTTCGGCAACCGCTATCCACATCAGGTCTCCGGCGGGCAGTTGCAGCGGGCGATGACCGCGATGGCGCTCTGCAGCCGGCCTGAACTCATCGTCTTCGACGAGCCGACCACCGCGCTCGACGTCACCACCCAGATCGACGTGCTGGCCGCGATCAAGACCGCGATCGAAAAAACCGGAACCGCCGCGCTCTACATCACCCATGATCTGGCAGTCGTGGCGCAGGTGGCCGACGACATCATGGTGCTGCGCAATGGCGAGACCGTGGAATATGGCAGCGTCGAAAAGATCATCGAAAATCCGGATGCCGAATACACCCGCGAGCTGGTGAATGTCCGCGCGATCCGGCACGAGGAAGCCGCCGACCAGTCCGACCGCTTCTTCGAGATGAACAACATCTCGGCCTCCTACGGCACCATGCCGGTGCTGTTCGATGTGTCGTTGCATGTTCCCAAAGGGCAGACGCTCGCCATTGTCGGCGAATCCGGCTCGGGCAAATCGACGCTCGCGCGGGTGGCGACGGGCCTTCTGCCGCCGACCGCCGGCAGCGTGCGCTTTGGCGGGCAGGACCTGCCGCCGGCGCTGAAGAACCGAAGCCGCGAGGAGCTGCGCCGGCTTCAGCTGATCTACCAGATGGCCGACACCGCCATGAACCCGCGCCAGACCGTGGGCGGCATCATCGGCCGGGCGGTGACCTTTTACGAGGGCCTCAGAGGTTCCGCGCGCCGCGGCCGAGTCAACGAACTGCTCGAACAGATCGAAATGGGCAGCGGCTATTACGATCGCTATCCCGCAGAGCTTTCCGGCGGACAGAAACAGCGCGTGGCAATCGCCCGCGCGCTGGCCGCAAGGCCGGAGCTGATCATCTGCGACGAGCCGACCTCGGCGCTCGATCCGCTGGTGGCCGACGGCATTTTGAAACTGCTGCTGCAGCTTCAGAAGGAAGAACAGCTTTCCTACATCTTCATCACCCACGATATCGCCATTGTCCGCGCGATTGCCGACAGCGTGGCGGTGATGCATCAGGGCAAGCTGGTCCGTTTCGGCCCCAAGGCGGAGGCGCTGTCCCCGCCCTTCGACGACTATACCGATCTGCTGCTGAAATCCGTGCCTGAAATGAAGATCGGCTGGCTGGAAGAGGTGCTTACCAGCCGCAGGACGGTGAGCGCCGGCAACTGACACATTCCGGCCGGGCCGCCCCTCCGGCCCGCGCCCCTTCCCGACAGACCCCGAATACGAAAAGGTCAAAACCATGGCGAAACAAGGTTTTACGACGTCCGAGGACCAGTGGATCACGCTCAAGGACGGCACGCGCCTGGCAACGCGAATCTGGATGCCGGACGGCGCGGCCGACAGGCCGGTTCCGACCGTGCTGGAATATCTGCCCTATCGCAAGCGCGGCGGAACCGACCCGCGCGATGAATCCACCTATCCGGTCTTCGCAGCCGCCGGCATTGCCGGCGTGCGCGTTGATATCCGCGGGTCGGGTGAATCCGAAGGCGTCATCGACGGTGAATACACCCCGCGTGAACTCTCCGATGCCTGCGAAATCCTCGAATGGATCGCCGCCCAGCCCTGGTCGAACGGCAATGTCGGGATGATGGGCATTTCCTGGGGCGGCTTCAACTGCCTGCAGGTGGCCGCCCTGAAGCCGCCGCAGCTGAAAGCCGTGATCTCGATCGCCTCCACCGTCGACCGTTACAACGACGATATTCACTACAAGAACGGCACGCATCTCTCCGCCCAGCTCTCCTGGGCGGGCACCATGCTCGCCTATCAGTCGCGCACGCCGGACATCGATCTGGTCGGCGACAGATGGAAGGAGATGTGGCTGGAACGGCTGGAAGGCCAGCCCTTCTTCATGGAGGAATGGCTTGCGCATCAGCGTCGCGACGATTTCTGGAAACACGGCTCGATCTGCGAGGACTTCGACGGCTTTCCCGTGCCCGCGCTGGTGATTGCCGGCTGGGCGGACGGCTATCGCAACACACCGCTGAAGGCGATCGAGGGCCTTGGCGACAGGGGCAAGGCGATTGTAGGCCCGTGGATCCACAAATACCCGCATTTCGCATGGCCGAAGCCGCGCATGGACTTCCATGCCGAGGCCATCGCATGGTGGAAACGCTGGCTGGACGATGCCGAAAACAGCACAGAAGACCTGCCGCAGATGCGCGCCTATATCCTCGATGGCCCGCGCCCGGCGCTGAGGCGCGAACGCGACCCCGGCTACTGGATCGCCAAGCAGTCTTGGGAAGCGCCAGAGATTGACACCCTCACGGTCGCCGCCGACGGAACGCTCAACGCGACCGGCGCCACCGAGGGCACGGGCGACATCTATCTGCGCTCGCCGCTCGACACCGGAACCAGCGGCGGCGAATGGTTCACGCTGAAGCCCGACGCGGAAATCGCCGGCGATCAGCGCAGCGATAATGGCGGTTCGCTGGTTTTCGAGACCGCGCCGCTCGCCGAAGAAGCCGTTTATCTCGGCGCGCCGGAGCTTTCCGTCGATGTCGCCTGCGATGGCGACTGGGAGAATCTGGCCATCCGCATCATCGATGTCCATCCCGATGGCACCGAAACCCGCGCCTGCTACGGCGTCCTGAACCTTGCCCATCGCGACGGCAACGAGACCCCGGCCAACATGCCCCGTGGCGAGAAGACGCGCATTACCATGCAGCTTGATGCCATGGGCTATCGCTTCGCGCCGGGCCACCGCATCAAGCTTGCGCTTTCGACAAGCTACTGGCCGACCATCCTGCCCTCACCCGAGGCGCCGGGGCTCACGATCGATACGGCCAGCATCCGCCTTGCCCTGCCGCTTCTGGGCCGGCATGAGCGCATTACCGTCGCCGAGCCGGAAAACCCAAATCCGCTGCCGCAATATGAAATGCGGTCACCGGAGGAAACCCGGCGTTCGGTCGAAAAGGATCTGGTCACAGGCCTGACGCATTACCGAATCTACGAGGACACCGGGCTGGAAGTGCATCCAGAAAACGGATTGCGCACCCAGGAAATCCGCAATGAGGACTGGTCAATCGACCCCAACGACCCGCTGTCGATGGCGGGCGATATCGACTGGAATATCCGGATCGAGCGCGACGGCTGGTCGGTTTCGACTAAAACCATCACGACAATGCGCTGCACCGAAAAAGACTGGATCATCGCGGCAAGCGTAACCGCATTCGAAGGCGATCGCGAAATCTTCGCCAAGTCATTCGAACAGCGCATCCCGCGCGACTTCATGTGATCCGCCGCGACGGCGGCCACTGCCAACCGGCTCTCCTAAAGGCGAGCCGGTTGAGATCGTTCACTTGGGCGCTGGTCCCGTCGATTGCCGTTCAATGATCTGGCACGGTACGTGAAGGCGCAGCGGGCAGGCGGGGAAATCCTGATTGGTGATGCGCTGGTGGAGAACGCGCGTCGCCATTCTGCCGATGTCGACGCCGGGCACCCTCACCGTCGTCATCTGCGGCGAAATCTGCTGGGCGGCCGAGTAATCGCCAAAGCCGACAACGGAGGCATCGCGCGGTATCCGGTAGCCGCGGGCGAGCAGTTCGGAAATCACCGCCAGCGCAAGCCCGTCATGGGCGCAGAAGAATGCCGTCGGCCTTTCGATGTCCGTGATCAGCCGCGCAAAGGCCTCGCCGAAATCGCGGCCCTCCTCGAGAATGAGATCGTGGAGGACCGCATCCGGCGCGCGCTCGCAGACCTCCCGCAAGCCATAAAGCCGCTCCATGCGCCCGCGAAAACGCGGATCGCCATGGATATAGACGATCGTGCGATGGCCAAGGTCCAGAAGAAAGCGGCCAACCGCGGAGCCGGCCTCATGGTCGGTCGCGCCCACCTGATCGACCGGCTCCAGCGGCTCCAGCCAGCTATTGCGCACGATCGGAATGCCGGAATTGTGAAGCCGTCTGAGGTTTTCCTCGTCATGCAGGCCGACGATCAGCAGGCCGCTGCACTCCTCCGCCAGCGCATCAAGCTCCATGCCGTTGCGCGTGCTGCGGATGCGCAGGGCATAGCCAAGCAACTGGGCCTCACGCTGGACGCCGTTCTGGATCTGCATATGGAGTTCGGTGTTGGTGATATCGTTGTCATCGAAGACGACGCCGAGCACGCGGCTGGTGGACGCGGTCTTGCGGTAGCCGAGGCGCACGGCCGTCTCGTTCACCTTCAGCCGCGTGGCCTCGCTCACGCCGCTCTTGCCCGAAAGCGCGCGCGACACCGCGAATTTCGAAAGACCGGTTTCATCGGCAATGGTCTGGATCGTTACGCGCGACACGGCGGCTCCTCACATTCATGCGGCATTATGGCCCGAAAGGGCGCGCGATGCCATGGTTCAAAAAAACCTGAACATAACGCTTTACATAACAAAACTTCTATTTCAAGCTAGTTGTTAGTCGATGAAGGATAACGGAGCATCGACAGTAGGAGGAAAATCCATGAGGAATTTGAGCCGCAGAGCTTTTCTCGCGGCAGGGACGGCGTTTGCCGCTCTGCTGGCGCTGCCCGCCTGGGCTGAAATGGAATACAAGTCGCCTAACCTGGAGGACGCGGTTCAGGCCGGCGATCTTCCCCCGCTTGCCGAACGCCTGCCGGAAAACCCGCTGGTGATCACGCCCCGCGATCAGCCGGGCACGCAGGGCGGCACATGGAACCATGCGCTGGTGGGCGGCGGATCGCTGTCCATGCTGGTGCGCTATCAGGGCTATGAGCCGATGGTGCGCTTCACGCCCGACTGGTCGGGCGTCACGCCCAATGTCGCCGAATCCTTCGAGGTCAACGAAGATTCCACCGAATATACCTTCACGCTGCGCAAGGGCATGAAGTGGTCGGACGGCGAGCCCTACACCACCGAGGATGTTCAGTTCTGGTACGAGGACGTGTTCCAGAACCCGGAGCTCACCATCGGCGACCAGGCCTTCTGGTATTCCGCCGACGGCTCGGTTGCAGAGCTGGAAGTGGTCGACGACCAGACCTTCAAGGTCAAATTCGCGCAGCCGAACGGCTTCTTCGCACAGCAGCTTGCTTGGGCGCAGCAGGACCAGATCACCCGCACGCCGAAGCACTACCTCAAGCAGTTCCACATCAAATACAATCCGGATGCCAACGCACTCGCAAAGGAGCGCGGCTATGAAAGCTGGGTGGCGCTGTTCCAGCGCGAATGCGGCGTGCAGCAGGACAATGATTTCTTCCAGAATTCCAACCGTCCGACGCTGAATGCCTGGAAGTTCACGATCGCGCCCGGCGAGGACACCGAACGGGCCGTCGCCGTGCGCAATCCCTATTACTGGAAGGTCGACACCGAAGGCACGCAACTGCCCTATTTCGACCAGATCAACTACCAGATGGTCGGCGATCCGGAAGTGCTTCTGTTGAAGACGCTTCAGGGCGAGATCGACATGATGGACCAGTATATCGCGACGCCCGCCAACAAGCCGGTGCTCTACGATGCGCAGGAAAGCGGTGACTTCCACTTCTATACGCTCAAGGAAACCGCCGCCAATGTGATGGTGTTTCAGCTCAACCTGAACCACACCGACCCGGTCAAGAACGCGCTCTACAACAACCGCGATTTCCGCGTTGCGCTGTCCCACGCCATCGATCGCCAGTCGATGATCGAGGCGGTGTTCGTCGGACAGGGCGCGCCGGCCCAGCCTTCGATCGTGGAAGGCGATCCGCTTTATGTCGAACGGCTCGCCAAGCAGTATACCGAATACGATCCGGAAAAGGCGAATGCGATCCTGGACGAGATCCTGCCGGAGAAGGACAGCGAAGGCTTCCGGCTTGATTCCGAAGGCCGGCGCGTGACGATCATCTTCGAGATTGATCAGGTGCGCACCACCTTCCTCGACATGTTCCAGCTCGCGATACCCAACTTCCGCGATGTCGGCATCGATGCGCAGATCCGCACCATGGACCGCTCGCTCTGGGAAACGCGTGTCCGCCATGGCCGCGAGTTCGACGCCACGGCCCACCAGTTCGGCGCAAACAGCGGCGTCGCGGCGATGCTCGACCCGCGCTACTTCGTGCCGTTCAACACCAATGCGCTTTACGCGCAGGGCTGGGCCCTGCACTTCAACCAGCCGGACAATGATGCCGCCATCGAACCGCCTGAGGATGTGAAGGCGCAGCAGGCGCTCTACAAGAAACTGCTGGCCACCGGCGATCAGGACAAGCAGCACGAGATCATGCTGGAACTCCTGAACAATGCCGCCGACCAGTTCCTCGTCTTCGGCGTCAGCCTGCCGCCGGATGGTTACGGCGTGATCAAGAACGACATGGTCAACACCATGCCGGTCATGCCGAATTCGTTCGGCTGGCCGACGCCCGGACCGTCGGCGCCGGAGCAGTTCTTCAAGAACTGATCGGCAGAAACCTCTGTCACCTTCGACCGACCAAGGGCCGGCCCGTTCCTCCACGGGCCGGCGCCAGCCCCGCTTTACCTGGAGCATTCCGGCGAAAACCGGATCACCGGCAATGCTCCATCTTTTTTGTTTTTACGCGCGTCCGGACGGAAAACCGGTATCCACTTTTCCTGGACGCGCTCCAGCGGAACCCGACACATGAAGCCCATCGACCCGATCGCAGCCGCCAATCTCAGAACGCCGGACTGGTACAGGACCGCCACCCGCTGGACCCAACTCACGCTGGTCGAGAACGATCCGGTCAAGTTCGATCCGGATTTCTGGATCGACGTGTTCCAGCGCACCCGTTCCAACGCGGTCTGCCTTTCCGCCGGCGGCTATATCGGCTTTTACCCGTCCAAGGTTCCGCTGCATTATGTCAGCAAATATCTCGGCGACACCGATCCGTTCGGCCGCCTCGTCGATGGCGCGCGATCGCTCGGCATGCATGTCATGGCCCGGGTCGATCCGCATGCCATCCATCAGGACGCCGCCGATGCGCATCCGGAATGGATCGCGGTCGACAAGGACGGCAAACCCCGCCGCCACTGGGCCTTTCCCGATGTCTGGGTGACCTGCGCCTATGGCGATTACAACAACAAGTTCATGCCGCAGGTCGTGAAGGAAATCACCCGCGACTACGATATCGACGCGATCTTCGCCAATCGCTGGCAGGGCCATGGCGTTTGTTATTGCGAGAGCTGCAAGACCCGTTTCAAGGGCGCCACCGGCTTCGATTTGCCGATGACCAGCGACGTCAACGATCCCGCATGGCGGGCGTGGTCCGGTTGGCGCCGCG
This sequence comes from Martelella mediterranea, assembly GCF_021021415.1. Taxonomy (GTDB): domain Bacteria; phylum Pseudomonadota; class Alphaproteobacteria; order Rhizobiales; family Rhizobiaceae; genus Martelella; species Martelella mediterranea_C. The sequence continues at coordinate 156,739 of NZ_JAINWJ010000011.1, forward strand.
ACGTGCTGACCCGCATGGTCATCGCCTGGGACAATGACGTCAAGGCAATCCGCCCGCATGCGAGCTTCATTCCCAATATGGGCGGTGAATCGCTGATGGAATTCGATATCGGCCTGATCGAGAAGCACTGCCCCTTCCTGGTCGTCGACCATCAGGGCCGGCGCGGGCTGGAGCCGATCTGGCTTGCCGGCCGCAATGCCAAGCGGATGCGCGCCACCTTCCGCGACCGCCCCGTGGTGCTGATCACCTCGATCGGACCGGAGGAGGAATATCGCTGGAAGGATTCCGTCACCACCGGGGCGGAAATCGAAAGCTGGATCGGCAATGGCGTCACCCACGGCATGCTGCCCTGGTTCACGAAATTCAACGGCGTGGTGCCGGACGAGCGCTGGGTCGCCCCGGTCGCCGCCGGCTTCGAAAAGCATGAGAAGCTCCAGGCGATGCTCGAGGCCACCACGCCGACCGCCGAAATCGCGCTCATCGACCCGACGACGACCCTGAAGAACTGGGCGCGCGACGAGCGCCGTCAGGCCGAAACCGACGATCTCGGCTTCTATCACGCGCTGATCGAGGCGAAGCTGCCTTTCGAATTCCTCTCGGACGAGGCGATGACGGCGGAAAGCCTGGATCGCTTCAAGCTGGTCATTCTCGCCAATGCCTCCAACCTGTCCGATGCCCAATGCGCGCTATTACGCGACTACGCCGCGCGCGGCGGCAGCCTGATCGCCGCCCATGAAACGGCAATGCGCGATGAAAGCGGCAATGCGCGTGACGCATTCGCGCTTGGCGACGTCTTCGGCGTGAAGCGAACAGCGCTTGCGCGCGGGCCGGTCAAGAACAGCTACATCGTCCTTTCCGGCGACCATCCGGTCAATCAGGGCTATGAGGGCGCGGGGCGGATCATCGGCGGCACCAGGCTTGCAGAGGTCGAAACCGTTGCGGGGACTGAGACGCCGTTTGTCAGCATTCCGGACTTCCCCGATCTGCCGATGGAAGAAGTCTATCCGCGAGAGGAGCCGCGCGGCGCCGCGGTCGTCACCCGCGAAACGGCGGCCGGCGGCCGCACGGTCTATATCCCGTGGAATATCGGCGGCATCTTCTGGCAGGTGCTCGCCGCCGATCACCAGCGGCTGATCGAGAATGCCGTGCGCTGGGCGATGGGCGGCAAGCCGCGCGTCAGCGTTTCCGGACACTCGGTGCTGGATATCGCGGTGCGCGAGAGCAACGACACGCTCGCCGTTCTGCTCTTCAACCTCACCAATCCGATGATGTTCAAGGGGCCGACGCGGTCGATCTATCCGGTCGGTCCGCACACGGTCTCGATCGCGATCCCCGATGGTCGATCCGTCAGGGACGCGCGATTGCTGATCGCCGGCAAACAAGCCGAATACCGGGCAACGGGCGACACGGTGGAGGTCGATGTTCCCGAAATCGAACTGCTGGAAACGGTCGAGGTTCGCTGGTCATGATAGTGTCTGAAACCGTAAGGACGGGAGGACCCTGATGCTGCGCTATATCATCATGCGGATCATATACATGATCCCGACCCTGTTCGGCATTTCCATCATCGCCTTTGTCATCATCCAGTTGCCCCCGGGCGACTATGTCACCTCGCTGATCGCTTCGATGAGCGACAGCGGCCAGGCCTTCGATCCAACCGAAATCGCGCGCTTGAGGGAAATCTACGGCTTCGACGATCCGATCTACGTCCAGTACTACAAATGGATTTCCGGCATTCTGCTGCATGGCGATTTTGGCCAGTCCTTCGAGTGGAAGCGGCCGGTCAGCGAACTGATCTGGGAGCGCATGGGCGCGACGCTTGCCGTCTCCGTCGCCTCGCTTCTGTTCGTCTGGGCGGTGTCGCTGCCGATCGGCATCTATTCGGCGGTCAAACGCCATTCACTCGGCGACCATGTCTTCACCTTCTTCGGCTTTCTCGGCCTGGCGATCCCGAATTTCATCCTGGCGCTGACGCTGATGTATTTCTCCTACAAGGTGATGGGCCAGAGCGTTGGCGGTCTGTTCTCGCCGGAATACGCCCATGCGGAATGGTCCTGGGGCAAGCTTGTCGACCTTCTGGCGCATCTGTGGATCCCGGTGGTCGTGATCGGCACGGCGGGCACCGCCTCGCTGATCCGGATTCTCCGCGCCAACCTGACGGACGAGCTCAACAAGCCCTATTACATCACCGCGCGGGCCAAGGGGCTGCATCCGACCAAGGCGCTGCTCAAATATCCGGTGCGGATCGCGCTCAATCCCTTCGTCTCTGCGATCGGCTGGGTGCTGCCCAACCTGATCTCGGGCGTCACGATCACCGCGATCGTGCTCAACCTGCCGACCGCCGGACCGCTGCTTCTGCGCGCGCTGATCTCGCAGGACATGTATCTCGCCGGCTCCTTCATTCTCCTGATGGGCGTTCTCACGCTGATCGGCATGCTGGTTTCCGACATCCTGCTCGCCATGCTCGATCCCCGGATAAGGTTTGACCAATGAGCGATAACATTTTCCAGGAGACCGCGCTGCATGAGCCGACGCACCACCATGGGCTCGATCGTCCCGCGATCACGCCGCTGAAGAAGGGCGTTACCAGCGATACCGACGCGGCGGCCGGGCAGTGGACGCTGATCTGGCACAAATTCGCCAAGGACAGGCTCGCGATCGTCGCCGGGATCGTCATTCTGACTCTCTACCTGATCGGCATCTTCGCCGAGTTTCTTGCGCCAAACCTGGCGCAGGCGGCCCGGCCGCAATATTCCTACGCCCCGCCGCAGACGATTTCCTTCTTCGTCGAGGACGAGAACGGCGAGAGGAAATTCCTGCTGCATGTGAAGGGCTACAGCGTCACCGTGGACCAGGCCTCGCTGCGTCGCTCCTTCGTCGTCGATGACAGCAAGGTGGTGCCGATCGGCTTTTTCGTGCGCGGGCCGGAATACAAGATGTGGGGGCTTTTCCCCTCCGATCTGCATCTGGTGGGACCCTTGAAGGCGCACGACCCGTTCTACCTGCTCGGCGCCGACAAGCTCGGCCGCGATCTCTTCAGCCGGGTGATCTACGGCACCCGTGTATCGATGTCGATCGGCCTGATCGGGGTGTGCATCAGCCTGATCCTTGGCGTGGTGATGGGCGCGCTGTCGGGCTATTACGGCGGTTGGGTGGACCTTCTGATCCAGCGCATCATCGAGATCATCTCGGCGATGCCGACCATCCCGCTCTGGCTTGGGCTTGCGGCCGCCATTCCGGTCTCGCTCGCGCCGCTGAAGGTCTATTTCCTGATCACGCTGATCGTGTCTCTGCTCGGCTGGACCTCGCTTGCCCGCGAGGTGCGCGGACGCTTCTTCGCGCTCAGGGGCGACGATTTCGTCACGGCCGCGCGGCTCGACGGTTCGAACGAGCGCCGGATCATCTTCCGCCACATCCTGCCGTCGCTGACGAGCCATATCCTCGCGGTCGTCACGCTGGCGCTGCCGACCATGATCGTGGCGGAAACCGCGCTGTCCTTCCTTGGCGTCGGGCTGAAGCCGCCGGTCGTCTCGTGGGGCGTGCTGCTGCAGGATGCGCAGAACATCCGCACCATCTCGACCGCCCCGTGGCTGCTGATCTGGCCGGCCGGCGCGGTGGTGATCGCGGTGCTTTCCTTCAACTTCCTCGGCGACGGCCTGCGCGATGCCGCCGACCCCTATGATAGCTGAGGGGGAGATGACGACAATGACGACTGTGATGACACCCGAGACCATCGTTCACGATCATCCGGGCTTCGGCGATGCGGTGCTATCGGTGAAGAACCTCTCCATCGATTTCCACCTGCGCCAGCACATCCTGCATGCCGTGCGCGACGTCACCTTCGATCTCCATCGCGGCAAGACGCTGGCGCTGGTCGGCGAGAGCGGCTCCGGCAAGTCGGTGACCGCGCGGGCGTTGCTGAAGATCGTCGACAAGGCGGCCAGGATCACCAGCGGCACGATCGTGCTCGATACTGACGGCAAGCCCGTCGATATTCACGCGCTGCCGGATGAGGGCAAGGAAATCCGCGCGATCCGCGGTGGCCGCATCTCACTGATCTTTCAGGAGCCGATGAGCTCGCTCTCGCCGGTCCATACGATCGGCGACCAGATCATCGAGGCGCTGCGGCTACACCGCAACATGAGCAAGGCGGAAGCGCGGGCGGAAACGATCAGCCTGCTGTCGCAGGTGGAAATCCCGAACCCGGAGGCGATGATCGACCGCTACACCTTCGAGTTTTCCGGCGGCATGCGCCAGCGCGCCATGATCGCGATGTCTCTTGCCTGCGACCCCGATATCCTGATCGCCGACGAACCGACCACCGCGCTCGACGTGACGACGCAGGCTGAAATCCTCGACCTGATCAAGCGCCTGCAGGTCGAGCGCGGCATGGCCATGCTGCTGATCACCCACGATCTCGGCGTGGTCGCGGAAGTTGCCGACGAGGTTGCGGTGATGCGCTTCGGCGTGATCGTCGAGCGCGGGCCGGTGGACGAGATCTTCTACAACGCCAAGCACCCCTATACCCGCCAGCTCCTGTCCTCGACCGTGCGTCTGGAAAAGCCGCGCGTCGCGGACGAAACCCGCGAGGCGGCGAAGGACGACGTCGTGCTTTCGGTGCGCAACCTCACCAAGGTGTTTGGCGCCGATGCGGGAAAGAAGGGGTTTATCCTGAAGGCCGTGGACGACGTCTCGTTCGACCTGAAACGCGGCGAGAACCTTGGCATCGTCGGCGAGAGCGGCTCCGGCAAGACCACGATGGGCCGGCTGATCCTGCGCGTCCTCGACCCGACCTCCGGCTCGGTCGTCTACCGCCCCGGCGATGGGACCGAGACGGAGGTGACGACGCTCGACAAGCAGGGGTTGCGCAATTTTCACAGCCAGGTCCGCCTCGTGTTTCAGGACCCGTTCGCCTCGCTCAATCCGCGCATGACGGTCCGGCAGGTGGTTGCGGACCCGCTCGTGGTGCAGGGCAAGCTATCGGGCCGGGAGATCGAGCAGAAGGTCGGCGACCTGCTCGAACTCGTCGGCCTCGACCGTTCCGCGATGGAGCGCTATCCGCATGCGTTTTCGGGTGGCCAGCGGCAGCGCATCGGCATCGCAAGGGCGTTGGCACTCGACCCGAAGGTGATCATCGCCGACGAGGCGACCTCGGCGCTCGACGTTTCGATCCGGGCACAGATCCTCGACCTGCTGCTCGACCTGCAGAAGCGCCTCGACCTCTCCTACATCTTCATCGCCCACGACATCTCGGTGATCCGCTATTTCTGCGACCGGGTGGCGGTGATGCATCGGGGCAGGCTGGTGGAACTCGGCAGCGCCGAGCAGATCTGCATGGCGCCGCAGGAAGACTACACCAGAAGCCTGATTTCCGCGGTGCCGAACCCGGACCCGCGCAACAAGCGCATGCTGCACCGAACCAGATTCATCGCCTGAGGAGTTTTCGAATGCCGAAATTTGCCGCCAATCTTTCGTTTCTCTACGCCGACCTGCCGTTTCTCGATCGGATCGCCGCAGCCGCAAAGGATGGCTTTCCGGCCGTCGAATATGTCGGCCCATATGATTTCCCGGAGGGGGACGTTGCCGCCGCGCTGAAGGCCGCCAATGTGCAGCAGGCGCTGTTCAACCTGCCGGCCGGTGACTGGGCCGGCGGCGAGCGCGGCATCGGCTGCCTGCCGGACCGGGTGGAGGAGTTCAAGGCGGGCGTGGACACGGCGATTTCCTACGCTAAGGCGCTCGGCTGCCCCAAGATCAACTGCCTCGCCGGCATCGCGCCGAAGGGTATTGCAGCCGAAAAGCTCGAGCAGACGCTTGTCGCAAACCTGAAATATGCAGCGCCGCGTCTCGCTGATGCCGGCGTCAAGCTGCTGCTCGAGCCGATCAACCTGCGCGACATTCCGGGCTTCTTCGTTTCGACCACGGACCATGCCGAGCGCATTCTGGAGGCGGTTGGCTCCGAAAACCTGTTCATCCAGTATGACATCTACCACACCCAGATCATGCAGGGCGACCTTGCCGAAACCTACCGGCGGCTCAAGGCAAAGATCGCCCATGTGCAGCTCGCCGACAATCCCGGCCGCCATGAGCCGGGCACGGGCGAGATCAATTATCCCTATCTTTTCAATATGCTGGACGCGGAAGGCTATGACGGCTTCATCGGCTGCGAATACAAGCCCTCGGCCGGCACAACCGAAGGCCTCGGCTGGATGAAGCCCTGGCTTTAAGGAGTGATCACATGAAAATCGGATTTATCGGCCTCGGCCTCATGGGCCGTCCCATGGCGGCGCACCTGATCGACGCCGGCCACGACCTGTTCGTCAACCGGGTCAAGCCGGTCTCGGAATTCCTGATCGAAAAGGGTGCCACAGCCTGCGACACGCCGAAGGCGGTCGCGGAAGCCGCCGAGATCATCATCACCATCGTGCCCGACACGCCGGATGTCGACGCGGTTCTGTTCGGTGAGAACGGCGTGGCTGACGGTCTTTCCGAAGGCAAGATGGTCATCGACATGAGCTCGATCTCGCCGGTCGAGACCAAGGCTTTCGCCGAAAGGGTCGCGGCAAAGGGCTGTGGCTATCTCGACGCGCCGGTCTCCGGCGGCGAGGTCGGGGCCAAGAACGCGGCGCTGACGATCATGGTCGGCGGTTCGGATGCCGATTTCGAGCGCGGCAAGCCTTTGTTCGAGGCAATGGGTAAGACCATCACCCATGTCGGTCCGGTCGGTGACGGCCAGACTGCCAAGGTCGCCAACCAGATCATCGTCGGGCTGACGATCGAGGCGGTGGCGGAAGGCCTGCTGTTTGCAAAGAAGGCAGGGGCCGATCCGGCCAAGGTGCGCGAGGCGCTGATGGGCGGCTTCGCCGGCTCGACGATCATGAAGGTCCATGGCGAGCGGATGATCGAGCGCACCTTCGACCCCGGCTTCCGCATCCGCCTGCACCGCAAGGACATGGCGCTCGCCGTCAACGCCGCCCGCGACCTCGGCCTGGCTTTGCCGAACGCGGCCGCGACAGAGCAGTTGATGAACGCCGCGATCGCCCGCGGCGACGGCGACAAGGACCATTCGGCGCTGATCCGGACGCTGGAGGCGCTGGCGGGGTTGTGATCGAACGATCTTCGCCCTTGGGCGCAGGGTAATCGCATGCTGCCTTGCGGCTTGCTCCCAATACTCTCTCCCGCCTGCGGGAGAGATGCCCCGAAAGGGGCAGTGAGGGTGAAGCAGCGTTTCAGTCCGCGAGGGCGATCGCGAAGATGGTCTCCCCCCTCACTGTCGCTTTCGCGACATCTCTCCCCTCCGGGGCGAGAGGGTTGGGGGGCTATGCGGTTAAGCCTGCCGCTGTTCGGCGTCACATCTGTATGACGCAAGTCGGGGGGAGGCGCAGGTCAAAACCGCCGACCCTTTTGAGATAATATGATGAGGACATCATGACGAAAATACCGATGCAGACGCCGTTCGGGGCGGTCTATTTCCGCAAGTCGAACCCGCCGCGCGAAGACTGGGAGCGCGACTACGGCGTTGCCGCCGAGGACGGGCTGAACGTGTTCCGCCACTGGTTCATGTGGAGCACGATCGAGCGCCGGCCCGGCTTCTATGACTGGGAGGAATATGACCGGCAGATGGACCTCGCCGCCGAAAACGGCATCAAGACCATCATTGCCGAACTGACCCATACCGTGCCGGACTGGGCCTATCGCAAGTTCGCCCATGCCCGGCAGATGCGCGCCGATGGCAGCGAGCTTCCGGCGATCATGGGCGTGTCGGCCGCGACCGGCGGTTTCGCGCCGAACGGCGGCGGCGCGGGATCGCTGACGATGAACTGCCCGGAGGTGAAAGAGGCGGCGGGCGCTTTCCTCACAGCGCTTGCGGAGCGCTACAAGGGTCATCCGGGGCTTCTCGGCTACGATATCTGGAACGAGTGCAATTATGCGCCCTCCGTCGACTACAATCCGCACACCAAGGCCGCCTTCCGCGTCTGGCTTCAGGAGAAGTATGGCGATCTCGATACGCTGGCGAAGGCCTGGTATCGCTACTCCTATGCCGAATGGGACGATATCGAGCCGCCGCGCCAGATCGCGCCCTATCCGGAATGCCTCGACTGGCTCGATTTCAAGCGCGAGAATTACTACGGCCAGATGCAATTCCGCATCGATACGATCCGCGCCGTCGACAGCGATTGCCTGATCGCCGCCCATGGCGTTGCAGGTGCCATTCCCGATATGGCCGCGCGCGGCTCGGATGACTGGCTCGCCGCCTCCAAGGTCGAGGTCTACGGCTATACCTTCGTTCATGCGCGCAAGGGCAACCAGTCCTGGCGCAGCTTTTATGCCGCCGACCTCAACCGCGCCGCCGCGCGCGGCAAGCCGTTCTGGCATGCCGAGCGGCAGGGCGGGCCGTTGTGGATGCAGCCGCAGGTCGTCGGGCGCGACAAGGAGGATGGTCGGGTCCCCGAGCCCGAGGATATCCGGGTGTGGTCGCTGACCTCGTTCGCCGGCGGCGCGCGCGGCATGCTGAACCTGCGCTATCGCCCGCTGCTTGACGGCCCGCTGTTCGGCGCCTTCGGCTCTTACGGCATGGATGGTTCGCGCACGCCGCGCTCCGAAATGGCCTCGACGATCGCCAAATGGACCAATGCCCCTGAGCAGAAACCGCTTCTGGCGGCGAAGCCGGTGAAGGGCGAGATCGGCATTCTCGTCGCCCCGGAGGCCCAGGCCTGGGATTATCTCCTGAGCCGGGAGGGCAATTACGAGACCTACAGTGAGGCCATGTGGGGTGCTTATCGCGGCTTTTTCGACAACGGCATCCAGGCCGACTGGGTTCATATCGAGGATATCGACGCCTATGACGCGCTCTACTTCCCCTACCCCATCATGCTGACAAGCGAGAACGCCGCAAAACTGGCCGAATGGGTGAAGGCCGGGGGCACGCTGGTGTCGGAAGCCTGCCCCGGCTATTTCGGCGATCGCGGCAAGGTCGGCACGGTGCAGCCGAACAACGGTCTCGACGCCGTCTTCGGCGTCCGCGAGGACGAGGTGGAGTTCATGCCGGATATCGGCGACCGCATCCGCTTCACGCTCGATGGCGTTTCAACCACCGGCGGCGGCTTCCTGCAGTCCTACACCGTGACGGAGGGCCGGGAACTGGCGCGTTTCTCCGATGGCCGGATCGCGATCGTCGAGAACGCGTTCGGCAAGGGCCGCACGCTGCTCGTCGGCACCCATCCCTCGGTCGGCTATTACCGCGACCAGTCGGAGGCGGGAAAGCGCTATTTCGCCCACTGCTTCGCCTTCACCGACAAGAAAGCCCACACCGTCACCTCCAACCCGGCGGTGCAGGTCCGCCTGCATGAAGGCGCGGACGGCCGCTATCTCTGGCTGGTCAACGCCACCCGACAGGCGCAGACCGGCACGGTGACGGATGGCGAGGGCAAGCCCCTCACCAGCGCCGAAAACCACTGGGCCGGCGACGGCGCCTTCCTGAAAGACGGCCGCTTCGCCCTGCCCCCACGTGATCTGCTGATCGTACGACTGGCGTGAAAGCTGGTCCGCCAGGGAGGAAAGCAGCACGTCGGTGTGGGCTTTCAGGAGAGCTCCCCCGGCGCGAAGGCGCCCGGTACAGGCTGAAGCAGAAACAGATACTCCTATCAAGGCGTGGTGTCTTCCACCTCCGCCGCCGCACGGGCCCAGTATTCGATGGCGGTGCGGCGATTGAACTGCAGCATGGTCTGCATCGCCTTTTGGGCGGCGGCCGCATTGCGGTCGCGGATCGCCTCGGCGACAAGGATATGACCTTCGCGCGAGACGGGCTCGCCATCCACCAACAGGACGCCGAATTCGTAGGAGATGCGCAACATGGTCAGGATGATATTCTGCATCTGCCGCATCATCATGTTGCCGGTGGCGTCGAGCACGGTGGCGTGGAACAGGCAGTCGGCGGAAAACATCGCCTGCAGGTCATCGTCGCCGGGATGCATCGCATGGGCGCTTGCCAGGATCTGCGTGACCTGCGCTTCGGTCGCGCGCTCGGCGGCAAGTGCGGCGGCGGCCGGCTCGATGATGCAGCGCAGCTCCGTTGTCTCGGCGAACATCCGCCCGATGCGCGGATGGCTGGGCTCGTGCCAGGACACCACGTCGGAATCGAGCAGATTCCACTCGTCGAGCGGTCGCACCCGCGTGCCGTAGCGCCGCGCCGTGCGCACCAGCCCCTTGCCGGAAAGCACCTTGATCGCATCCCGGATCGTCGCGCGGCTGACATTCAGCGAAACCGCCAGTTCCGGCTCGGTCGGCATGATCTCGCCCGGGCGGTAGACGTCATTGGTAATACGCCGGCCGAGCACGGTCACCGCCTCCTTGGCCGCCCCGGTCGGCAGCGAAGAGTTGAGGTCGTTCGGAAAGGCGAGCGCGCCCCGGCGATTGGTTTTTGTCATGCTGGGTCTTTACATCTGATCTAGAAAACGGCACTCTCACGTCGCTGACATTGAATCGGACTGTGTCCGACATCGTCAAGTCCCGAAGGGACTGTGTGAGGGAGGAAATCATGAATATCAGACAATGGCTTGCGACGGCATGCGTCGCGGCAACGGGCGCGCTTGCCGCGCTTCCGGCTTCCGCCGAAACCATCAAGTTCGGCATCGGCATCGCCGAGGGCGATTTTCCGGAATACAACGCCCTGGTGCGCTTCAAGGAATATGTCGAGTTCAAGACCAATGGCGAGATCGAGGTCCGCCTGTTTCCGAACAACCAGCTCGGCGGCGAACGCGAGATGCTGGAACAGGTGCAGCAGGGTAGCCTCGAGCTGACCTTTGCCGCCGATGGCGCCATGGCGGGCTTCTATCCGCCGATGCAGGTCTGGTCGATCCCCTATCTGTTCGAAAGCGCGCCGATCGCCTGGCAGGTGATGAACAGCGATTTCGCCGACAACATGCGTGACGACATTCTCGACAAGACCGGCATGCGCGCCCTCGCCTTCTCGCAGAACGGCTTCCGCTCGTTCACCAACAATGTGCGTCCGATCATCAATCCGGAAGACCTGTCCGGTCTTAAGATCCGCACCATGGAAAGCCCGGTGTTCATGGAGCTGGTGAACGCGCTCGGCGCCACGGCGACGCCGATCTCGGGGGCCGAAGTGCTGATGTCGCTGCGCCAGGGCGTGGTGGACGGCCAGGAAAACCCGCCGGCTGTGGTCTATGGCGGCGGCCTTGGCGAGGTCCAGAAATACTACACGCTCGACGAACACGTTTTCGGACTGCATGTGATCATCGCCGATGAAAAATGGTTTTCCGGCCTATCGCCGTCCAACCAGCAGATTATCGTCGATGCGGCGAACCTGATGGCCTGGACCGAAAACCTGCAGAAGACCGAAGGCGACTGGCGCTTCTCCGAAAAGCTGAAGGACGAGCTTGGCATGGAAATCCATGTCTCGACGCCGGAGGAAAAGGCGGCCTTCAAGGAAATCACCCAGGCCCCGGTCGAGGCCTTCATCCGCACCAAGGTGGGCGACGCCCTTGTCGACGAGTTGCTCGCCACGGTCGAAGAGGCAAAGGTGAAACTCTACGACTGATCCATCCGGACAAGCGCCATCCCTTGCCGAAAAGGGATGGCGTCATGGAGTTTTCCAATGCGCGCAATTGCCTTGATGATCGCCCGGGCGCTCGCCCGGACCACCGAAATCCTCGCGACGCTGATCATGATCGTCGTGACCGCGCTGAACCTGACCCAGGTCGGCGGACGCTATCTTTTCAACACCGGCTTCAGTTGGACCGAAGAATATATGCGCTACCTGATGATCTGGCTGATGATGCTGGGCTCGGTCGCCTGCATTTTCCGCGCCGAACATATGGGCATAGAGGCGCTGGAGCACCTCGCCGGCCCCCGCTTCGCACCGCTCGTCAAGTCCGCGCTCTATTCAATTGCCGCGATCTTCTGCGTTGTTCTTCTTGTCTATAGCTGGCCGCAGGCGCTCAGAAATGCGAGCCAGGTGGCGCCGGCCTCCGGCATTCCGATGATTTATCCCTATCTCGCGCTGCCGGTCGGCGCGGCGTTGATGCTGGTGCAGATCGCCCTGTCATGGGTCGCTGGCTTCGAGCCCGAACATGACGACCTTTCCGACACCGGAGGCTCGGCATGATCTGGGTCGCGCTCACGGGTCTCGGCCTGCTGTTCATCGGCGTGCCCGTCGCCTTCGCCATCGGCCTTGCCGGCCTCGTCGGCATTCTGGTCGCCGATGTGCCGCTGTCGATCGCGGCGACCCGGATGTTCACCGGCGTCGACAGCTTCGTCTTCCTCGCCGTCCCCTTCTACATTCTCGCTGCCGAGATCATGAATCAGGGCGGCATCACCACGCGGCTGATCTCGATCGCCCAGCAAGCGACCAGATGGCTGCGCGGCGGCACGGCCTATGCCAATATCGGCGCCTCGGTTCTGTTCTCCGGTATTTCCGGCTCGGCGGTCGCCGATGCCGCGGCCCTTGGCCGGGTGTTCATCTCCGAAATGCCGAAGGAGGGCTATACCAGGCCCTATGCGGCAGCCGTGACCGTCGCCTCCTCGATCATCGGTCCGATCATCCCACCCTCCGGCCTTGCGATCCTGATTGCGGCCGTGTCCGGCCAGTCGGTCATCAACCTGTTTCTCGCCGGCGTGATCCCCGGCCTGCTGATCGGCCTCGCCTGTGTCGGGATCGTCTTCATCGATGCGCTGCGCAAACGCGTCCCAATGCCGCGACCGGCGCATACCGGCGACGGCGCGGCGCGCATGATCATGGAAGGCGTGGCCGTCGCCACCCTGCCGCTGATCATCGTCGGCGGTATGGTGGTCGGCGCCTATACCGCGACCGAAGGCGGCGGCATCGCGGTCGCCTATGCGCTGGTCCTGTCGCTGTTCGTGTTCCGCGGTCTCGACATGGCCGGGCTCTGGCGCGCGATCATGAAGGCGGCGCGGATTTCGGCCTCCGTCTATCTGCTGGTCGCCGCGTCCAGCATTCTGTCCTATGCGCTGAACCTGCTCGGCATCGCCTCGTGGATCAGCAGTGCTGCGGAGATGTTTGCCGACAGCCCGGTGCTGTTCCTGTTCGCGGTCGCCTTCCTGATGCTGATCCTAGGCACCTTCCTCGATATCGGCGCGGCGATCCTGATCTTCGTTCCGCTCCTGATGCCGGCGGTACGCGAGCTCGGCATCGATCCGGTGCAGGCCAGCATGGTGGTGATGATCACGCTCGCGATCGGCCTGGTGACGCCGCCGGTCGGCGTCGTCCTGTTCGTCGTCATGCGGGTTGGTCGCATCGGCATGTATCCGCTGATGCGGGCGCTGATGCCGTTCCTGCTTGCCGAACTCGCCGCTGTCGCGCTTCTATGTCTGGTGCCGGAGTTCTCGACCTGGCTCCCCGAAAAGCTCAATCCCTGATACCGAAGGCCACCTCCCGTGAAAATCACCGCCATCGAAACCGTTGTCGTCAATGCGATCCACCGGAATTGGATCTTCGTCAAAGTGGTCACCGACCAACCTGGCCTCCACGGTTGGGGCGAAGCGACGCTCGAATGGAAGACCCGCGCCGTTACCGCCACGGTGGAGGATTTGAAGCCCTTCCTGATCGGCGAGGATCCGGCCCGGATCGAGCATCTGGTGCGCCGCATGACCCATTTCAGCTTCTGGCCGCTCGGCTCCATCGGCCTGTCGGCCGTTTCCGGAATCGAGCAGGCGCTGTGGGACATCAAGGGCAAGGCGCTGGGCGTGCCTGTCTGGCAATTGCTGGGCGGCCGGGTTCGCGACAAGGTGCGGGTCTACACCCATCTGCGCCGCGCGAAGATCGGCGCGCAGGTCGGGACCGATGACGTCTCCGCCTTCTGCGACGCCGTGCAGGAAACCGTGGAGATGGGCTACGACGCGGTCAAGCTCGGCTTCGTGCCCTATAGCGGCTACGATGCGCCGCTGCCCACCGTGCGTCATGTCGAAAAGCTCGCCGCCGCCGTGCGCGAGCGGGTCGGCGACGGCATCGACATCATGACCGATTTCCACGGCCGACCGCAATCGATCGACGCCGCCAAGGCCTATATCGACGCGATCGCGCCGATCCGGCCGCTGTTTGTGGAGGAGCCGATCCAGCCCGGCAACACGCCGGCCATGGCCGATCTCGCCCGCCGTGTCGACTGCCCGCTTGCCACCGGCGAGCGGCTGTTCACCCCGCGCGAATTCGCCGAGATCGCCGAGACCCGCGCCGTCGCCTATATCCAGCCCGATCTTGCCCATTGCGTCGGCTTTTCCGGCGGCCGCCGGATCGCCGCGATCGCGGAAGCCGCCGGCATCGGGGTCTGCCCGCACAATCCCATGGGCCCGGTTGCAGGCGCCGTCGCACTGCAGTTCGACGTCGCAACCCCGAATTTTGTCATTCAGGAGGAGGCGGTCGGTCTGGTGCCATGGTTCCGGGACATCTGCAGCGCCTATCCGCTCGACCTCGTCGATGGCTTCTGGCGCGCGCCCGAAGCGCCCGGCCTCGGCATCGAGATCGACGAGGCGGCGGCCGCCAGACATCCCTTCGAACAGGAGATCATCCCGGCCATGGAGGCCGGCCTGTCTGACGGAACGGTTACGCACTGGTGATTTGCCGAAGGCGGCGAGACGCGAACGGTTCAAGCGCTCGCGCCGCAAACCCAACATGCCGCAACCCTCGGAACGGTAGAAACGGCGTTGCCGGATTCAGGAGGCGCGCGATACCTTGCTCGAAATCCAGGTGGCTAATTCGTAGTTGGGGCGCTCGAGATGGGAAAGCGGACCCGGTTTGGCGAATTTGCTCTGAAGGCCTTTCCAGACGCGCTCGGTGCAGCCGCGATCTTCCTCGTTGACGTGATCGAGCAGGCCCTTCAGCGCGGCGAAATGCGCCTCCGCCTTCGGGTCGTTCATGTATTCCGGAGACAGGCCGCCGCCATAGAGGATCTTCACGCCTCCCGGACCATCGGGCAAGAGCGACAGATACCAGAAGTAGCCGGGCGTCAGCGTGATCATCAGCGACGGGTAGATCGCAAGCAGCCAGGTGCGGCGGCGCTGGTCGCCCTCAAGCACCGTGTTGGAAGGATGCGCCAGCGCCAGCGGCACGGAATCATCCTTGAGGATGTGATGGTAGTTGAAACCGGGGAATCCTTCCGGGCAGACCATGTCCTGGAGTTTGGACGCACCGCCGATCGTGCCGGCATGACACATCGGTAGGTGATAGCTTTCCATGAAATTCTCGGCGAGGATCTTCCAATTGGTGTCCCAGCGATGCTCCTCGCTGAAAGTCTGGACATAGTCGCCCATGTTCAGATAACCGACCAGCGTGTCGAGGTCGGAAAGGGTTTGCGCGACGGGCGGCAGGTCGGGATCGAGCGTGACCATGATCCAGCCCAGCCACTCTTCGCAGCGGATGGAAGGCAGGTGGACGTCCTTCTTGCAGAAACTGCCGTTCTTCTCCATCGCCGGCGCGCCGCGCAGGCTGCCATCGAGCGAATAGGTCCAAGCGTGATAGGGACAGGTGATCGTGCGGACAGTGCCGCGGCCCTCAAGCAGCACCGACATGCGGTGGCGGCAGACATTCGAGAGCGCCCGCAATTCGCCTTCCCGGTCGCGCAGGACGATGATCGGCTCGCCCGCGATCTCGATCGTCATGTAGTCGCCGGGCTTCTTCAAGGCATCGGCCCGTCCAGCGCAAAGCCAGCTTTTGGAGAAGATCTCGGACTGCTCGAGTGCTAGAAAATCCTCGCTGGTATAGGCCGAGACCGGCATGGCCTGGGCGCGCTCGAACGGGGTCGCCACATTCTCGGCAAGCTCGCTCACCGCGTCTACATGCTTTGTCATTCGACTCTCCTTTTCGCGACGCGCGGTCTCATACCAAGGCACATCAAACGCAGGATGGCGCGCGGACCGGAACAGAGAAAGAAGGAAATCGCTTAGTTCCAATTAAGGAAAGGCGAAGCCGTCAGCGGAGAACCCAGTCGCGGATCAGGGCGTGGTAGCGGGCGAGCTGGTCAATGGCGATCGATTCATCCGGCTGGTGCCCGTCCTTCATCGTGCCCGGGCCGCAGACGACGGTCGGGATGCCGCGTTCGGCAAAATAGCCGGCCTCGGTCCCGAACGCGACGGTCGCCGGCGTCGGGTCGGGCAGGGCGCTGGAAAACCGCATCACCGCGGGATCGTCCGCCAAGGCCGAGAGACCGGGATACTGACCCTTGCAGGTGATCCGCGCCCCTTCGGGAAGCACGATGCGGGAGAGAATGGCCTCCGGCGTTTCACGCGCCAGATGGCGGATTTCGAACAGAACCTCGGCATGGTCCGGCACGATGTTCAGCGCCACGCCACCGCGGGCGATCCCGGCATGGACGGTGGAAAAGGGCGGGTCGAAGGCGTCGTCGCGCGCGCCCTCCTGCGCCAGCGCGTCCTGAAGGTGCCTCAGCGCGAGGATGAATTCGGCGGCCCCGTGGAGCGCATTGGTGAAATAGGGCGCCATCGCGGAGTGCCCCGGCGTGCCGCCGAATTCAGCCCGGTAGCTGGCCTTGCCCTTATGCCCCAGCACCGGGCGCAGCGAGGTCGGTTCGCCGACGACGCACAGATCCGGCCGGCCCAGCACGGGCACAACACTGTCGATCATTTCCGGAATGCCGCGACAGCCGAGCTCCTCGTCCCAGCTCAGGCAGATCAGAACGGGCCTTGTCGGCGGGGTCTTGCGCAATCTCTCGGCCAGCGCCAGCACGCAGGCGATGAAGCCCTTCATGTCGGTCGTCCCGCGACCGACATAGCGCCCCGCGCGCTCGACGAGCCGGAACGGCGCTTCCGTCCAGTTCTGCCCATCGACCGGGACGACATCCGTGTGGGCGGAAAACAGCGTCCCGCCATCGCCATCGCCGAACCGGGCGAGCAGGCCGGCTTTGGTCCCGTCCCGCGAAGGAATGATAGTCACGGCAAACCCCGCAGCGTCGAGCAGGTCTTTCACCCAGACGATGAGGTCGATATTGGGCGTGCCGGCGATTGTCGGGAAGGCGACGAGCTGTTCGAGCAGCGGCTTTATTCTGTCCGGCATGGCAGGCTTCTCTGACTGTGGCGCGCGTCCTAGCTGGCGGCGAAATGGAAAGTGTCGTTGTTCTGGATGAAATTCTTCGCGTGTTCGATGAAGGTCGAGACGGTGCGGGCGTTTGCCGCCCCCTCGGACATCAGCAGGCCCATATTGAGCGGCCGCACCGATCCCGACAGCGGCACGAAACGAAGCTTCTGGCCGTCGGGCGCGAGATTGGACAAGGGCCGGATATTGGCGACCGAATATCCGAAATTATTGGCCACCAGCGAGCGCATCACCGCCATATCCCGCGTCCGTTCCGCGATCTCCGGACGGATGCCCAGCGACGAGAAGATCGAGAGGAAATAATCGGTGCTCATCGGCAGATCGAGCAGGACCATCGGATAGCGCGCAAGGTCCACCGGCGAGACATAGGGGCGCTCGGCCAAGGGGTGGCCCTCGCTGAACAGCGCGAAAGGCGAGAGTTCGACGAGAGGCACGAAGTTCAGATCCGCCGGAATGTTGAGATCGTAGGTGAGCGCGATATCCAGCCTTGCGGCGCGCAGTTCGTTGAAAAGCTCGGACTGGTCCCGCTCGAACTGGCTGAACGCGACCTCTGGGAACAGATCGACAAAGCTGCGGCGCAGGCGCGGCAGCACGATCTGGGCAAAGGTCAGGAGACAGCCGACCCTGAGGTTGCCGCGCACCGTTCCGGCGACATCGGCCGCCAGCTGATTGAGCGCATTGGCCTTTTCCAGCGTCTCGCGCGCGGCGTTGAGGAACAGCTCGCCGGTCTGCGACAGGGACAGGCCGTGGGCATGGCGGCGGACGAACAGTTTGAGGCCGAATTCCGCCTCAAGCTGGGCGATGGCCGCGGAGATGGAGGGTGACGAAACATTGATCTTCTGCGCGGCATGCGCAATCGAGCCGCAATCGCAAACGGCGACGAAATATTCCAGCTGTCTGAAGGTGATACGAAGTGGCACCCTGTTCCTCTGTCCTTCAAAAGCCGCACGCTTGCCAGCGCTAGTATACGGGGCTTTTGCGGGGGAGCAATCGAGCATGGGGCGGGCGACCGGGTTCCGTCATTCGTCGCCCGGCACGCCGTAGGAGGGCGCGGCCTCTGGGTTCAGGGCGCGGGTGACATAGTCGTCCGCCTGGGGTTTGTAGATCTCGAAGGCGCGGGCCAGGGCCGCGATCGGGCAGTCCTCGTCCAGCCAGTCGATGCGCAGTTCGACATAGGGCCAGCTCTGCCGGTCGACGACCAGAAGGCCGGCGGAATGGACCGGCCCGGCCTCGCCGCCCGCGGCAAGACCCGCCTGCATCGCGGCGACCAGCCTCTCGGCAAGCGTGCCGACGGCCGTTTCAAAGGCGGAAACCATGGTGGCGGGCACCTGGTCATTGGCCAGAAGATTGCCGCCGGCCGCGCAATCGGTTCCGGACGCGCTGGTCCAGATCCCGAGCGCCTTCGGGCCGGAATGGATCGCGCTCTCGCCCTTGCCGTCGATCGACAGAAGCTGCCGGTAGGCCGGAAAGCCATCGGCGTCGCGGGCGGCCGCGACGGCCTCTTGCGCGCCCGCGCCGTTCTTCATTGCGGCCAGCATCAGGGGACCGAGCGCCGGGTTGGTGACATTCTGGGTCGAGACCGCGCCGACGCCGGCCTCGGCGAACACGCAGCGCGCGGCAACCGCTGGAGAGGACGAGGAGATGGCGACGCCGAACTGTCCGGTGTCGCGACAACGGGCAACGATTGAAAAGGTCATGTCCGGGCCTTTGCTGGTTTAGTCGGGGCTGGTTCAGTCGGGAATGACGGCGGTCCCGTCGATTTCAACGAGCCATTCCGGCCGCGCCAGACAGGTCACGACCACGCCGGTCGATACCGGATGCACGTCCTTGATGTATTCGCCCATGGTGCGGTAGACGGCCTCGCGGTGGCGCACATCGGTGAGGTAGACGACGACCTTGCACAGATGCTCCATCGAGCCGCCGGCCTCCTCGATCAACTGCCGGATATTCTGCATGACCTTGTGGGTCTGCTCGACCGGATCATGGCTTGCGATGTTTTCGGCGGTGTCGAGGTCCTGCGGGCACTGGCCGCGCAGAAAAACGGTCCTGCCGCGCGCCACCACGGCCTGGCACAGGTCGTTGTCGAGCTTCTGCTCCGGATAGGTGTCCTTGGTGTTGAACTTGCGAATGCGCGTATGTGCCATGGGGCTCCCTTTTGCTTGGGCCGATATCGGGACCGATGCGGTATGCTGCGATGCGGCCTATTCCGCCGCTGACTGCAAGCCATCCGAAGGCGCTCGATAATCGCAGTATTTCTGCTGGATCAGGATGTGATCGGCAACATATTTCGCATCGTGCCAGACGCCCCAGATGAAACTCGACCCGCGCCCGGACAGCCAGGGCAGACCGAGGAAATAGAGGCCCGGTTCGCCGGAGACCCCACGCTGGTGAACGGGTTGGCCGCGCTCGTCGCATATGTCGAGTTTCAGCCAGCTGTAGTCGGAGCGAAATCCGGTGGCCCAGATGATCGTGGTGATACCGGCCTCTTCGAGATCGAGCTCGTACACGGGATTGGCGATGCAGTCGGGCGTCGGGCCGAAGACGCGCGCCTCGGGTTCCGCCGGAAGGTTGAGGCCATTGCGCGCGACATAGGCGTCGGCCTCGTCGAGCAGCGACAGGTAGTAGGCATCGCCGCCGGCGATGTTGTCGGCAAGGTCACGGGCGAAGCTGAGGGTACCGTTCTCGAAACCTTCGGTGCGGCCCACCAGCGTCATGCCGTTCTCCGCCAGCCTGCGGAAATCGATGGTCTCGCCGCCGCGCGCGCCGCTAACGGCGATGGTCACATGTTCCGTGCCGGGGGTCTGCGCCTGCAGGTTCCATTTGCCGAGAACCCCGAGCCACCAGACGAAGTCGCGACCGCGATAGGTGCGCGGCGGCCGGTCATGCGGGCCGACGGACAGGTAGACCTTGCGGCCGCTGCGGGAGAGTTCATCGGCGATCTGAACGCCGGACGAGCCCGCGCCGACGACCAGGACGCTGCCGGCCGGCAATTGCGCGGGGTTGCGGTAGTCAGACGAATGTATCTGGTTGACGCCCGCCGTTTCCGGAATGATCGGCGGAATGGCGGGTTGCTGAAACGGGCCGGTGGCCACGACCACGTTCAGGGCTTCGAAGTCGCCCTTGTCGGTCTTCACCATGAAGCCGCGCTCGTGGTCCTTGCGTTCGACGGAAAGAACCTCGACCCCGCAGCGGACAGGCGCATTGATCTTCTCGGCATAGGCGACGAAATAGTCGGCAACGGCATCCTTGTGGATGAAGCTGTCGGGGTCGGCGCTCTCGAATTCGAGGTTCGGGAAACGGTCATGCCAGGCCGGACCGTTTGCGACGAGCGAGTCCCAGCGCGCCGTTCTCCAGCGTTCGGCAATCCGGCTCCGCTCAAGCACGACATGCTGCGTTCCGTTGTTGCTCAGATGCTCGCTCGCCGCGATTCCGGCCTGACCCGCGCCGACCACGATCGTGTCAAATCTTTCCAAAGCCATACTATAATCCCGTCCCACGATCTCCATGAACATCGCGAGTTCATTTGTGCTTCGACGGGAAGCCTACGGGCGCTGCCGGGCAATTGAAAATAACAATTCCGATAGTATGGGTTAGGCGGCGCCTAATTCCCGGCGTGTCAGAACCCGCCGGAAGAAATCCGGAAAGACGGCGCATGAATACGGCGCAATGCGCCGCGGTCAGAAGCGGCTCATCGGGTGCGATCTGGACTGCGGGGCGAATTTCAGAACGGTCAGCCGCCCGAGAGCGGCAGCCGCTTTTCCGTCTTCGCATCGAACACGTGAAGCTGGCCGAGGTCGAAGGCGACGCCCACGCTGTCGCCGGGCCGGACATCGGTGCGCCCGTTCAGGACAAGCGTGAAATCCTCCGCGCCATCGGCGGCGAGATAGGTGCTGGAGCCGGTGCTTTCGACGGTGGCCACGGGGAAGCTCAGCATTGCCTCATCGGCCGGGACGACGCGCAGATGTTCCGGCCGCAGGCCGACCGTGACGGAGTGGCCCTCCGGCAGACCGGTTTCGATGGCGATCGTCTGCGGTCCGCCGAGTTCGAGCGTCAGCGATTTTCCGCCCGGGCCGACGCGCGCCGATACGAAATTCATGGCCGGCGAGCCGATGAAGCCAGCGACGAACCGGTTGACGGGGCGGTCGTAGAGATCGAGCGGCGCGCCCTGCTGCTCGATGATGCCGGCGCGCATGACGACGACGTGGTCCGCCATGGTCATCGCCTCGATCTGGTCGTGGGTCACATAGACCGATGTCGCGCCCAGCCGGTCGTGCAGCGCGCGGATTTCCTTGCGCATCTGCACGCGCAGGGCGGCATCGAGGTTGGAGAGCGGCTCATCGAACAGGAAGGCCTTGGGATGGCGGATGATCGCCCGGCTCATTGCCACGCGCTGGCGCTGCCCGCCGGACAGCTCGCGCGGATAGCGGCCGAGAAGTTCCGACAGCCCGGTCGTTGCCGCAACCTCTTCGGCGGCCTTCTTCGCCTCCGCCTTGGCGACGCCGCGAATGCGCAGGCTGTAGGTCAGGTTTTCCTCGACCGTCATATGCGGATAGAGCGCATAGGATTGGAACACCATGGCCAGATCGCGTTTGCGCGGCGGCACATTGTTCATGGTCTCGCCGGCAATGGTGAGATTTCCGCTGGTGATCTTTTCAAGACCGGCGAGCGAGCGAAGCAAGGTCGATTTGCCGCAACCCGACGGGCCGACCAGGGCGACGAACGTGCCCTTGGGAATGCCGAGATCGATGTCTTTCAGGGCATGATAGGCGCCATAATGCTTATTCACGCCTTCGAACTGGATGTGATACGTCATTTGAGGGCTCCAGAAGTGAGGCCGGACACAATACGGCGTTGCAGAAGAACGAAAATGGCGAGGATCGGCGTTACATAGATCGTCGCATAGGCCATGATCTTGTTCCACTCGGTGGTGTTGGGGCCCATGAAGCTGTTCAGTCCGACGCTGGCCGGCTGAAGCTCGGCGGCCTGGATCATCGACTTGGAATAGACGAACTCGCCGAAGGCCTGCATGAAGATCAGGATGGCGCTGACGAGGATGCCGTTGCGCGCCAGCGGCAGCACGATCCTGAAGAACGCGCCGATCCGGGAATTCCCGTCGACCATCGCCGCCTCCTCAAGCTCGATCGGTACGCTCATGAAGGTCGCGCGGACGAGGACGACGAAGAACGGCATGCTCTTGGCCGCAATCGCAAGGATCACCGCGAAGCGCGGAAATTCGAGCAGCCCGACCTGCGAGAAGCCGACGAAGATCGGCGTGATCATCAGCGACGCCGGCAGGACCTGCAACAGAAGGATCAGGAACAGGCCGGCATCGACCCAGCCGCTGCGATAGCGGGCGAGCACATAGGCGCAGCCCACGCCGAGCGCCGCAATCAGCGCGACGGAGCCGGTGGCAATCACCAGCGAGTTCCAGAGATAGCGCGCCATGTTGCGGCTCGCCCAGACATCGCCATAGGTCGCCCACTGCGGATCGGAGGGCAGCAGGCGCGGCGGCGTGGCAAACATCGCCGAGCCGGTCTTCAGGCTGGTGACATACATCCAGTACAGCGGAAACAGATAGACGATCGCCAGCAGGATGGCGATGGCGAGCATCAGGCGGTTGCGGGACGTATCGCTCATCCTCTCACCTCATGGCGCGTGGAACGGACATAGACCAGCGAGGCGAACATCACGAACACGATCATGATGACCGAAACCGTCGCGCCCTTGGCGAAATCATACTGGCGGAACGACAGATCCCAGGCCCAGTACTGGGCGACATTGGACGAATTGTTGGGACCGCCGTCGGTGATGGCGGCAAACAGGTCGAACTGCTGCAGGGTGAAGATCAGGCCGAGCGCCACGACCGCGCCGATCGTCGAGCGCATCATCGGAAGCGTGATGGTCCAGAACCGCTGGAACACGTTGGCGCCGTCAAGCTCGGACGCCTCGTAGAGATCGCGCGGGATCGAGGACAGGCCGACCGAAAGCAGGATCATGTTGAACGAGGTTCCAAGCCAGATATTGGCAAGGATCACCGCCCAGAGGGAATAGGACGGGTCCGAGCGCCAGTAGATGTTGCCGTCCGTTATGCCGGTCGCCGTCAGAAGGAAATTGAGAACGCCGTAATCGCCCGACAGGATCCAGTTCCAGATCGCGCCGACGACGAGGCCGGGCATCACCCAGGACACCAGGAACAGGCCGCGCAGCCAGGAGGCGCCCGGAAACTGGGTGCCGAAGAACAGGGCGAGGCCGAAGCCGAGGACGAACTGGCCGGCAATGGAGGCAAGAACGAAGACCGCCGTGTTGAGGAGAATGCCGAAGGTTTCCGGCTGGCGGAAGAGATCGACATAGTTCCGGAAGCCCACAAACGGTCGCGCGAGCTGGCCCATGCTGAACATGTCGACTTCCTGAAAGCTCATCAGCACATTGTAGAGCAGCGGCAGGCCGGACAGCAGGAACAGGAAGGCGAGCGGCACGGCCACCAGCGTGATATCGAAGCCGCGACCATCGGTCAGGCTGGAAAGGATGCGTTTCATGTCTCCTCCGGCGTTGCCCGTAAAACCATCCGCCCCGCCGAAGCGGCGCGGATGGTCTCTCCGGGAGGAAAGGGTTCGGCGGCCCCTATCAAGGACCAGGGCCGCCGGTCAGGCTGAGATTACCGGTCCGGGACGGCGGAAATCTTCTGGGCGGCCTGGTCCAGGGCGGCCTGCGGGTCCATCTGGCCCGTCAGCGTGGCCTGGATGGCATCCTGGATCGCCTTGGAGATCTTCGGCCATTGCGGATGCGGACCGCGCGGCTTGGCGTATTTCAACTGCTCGACGAAGGTCGCCAGCGCCGCATCCTTCAGTTCATTGCCCGTCGGCGGGATCGCGATGTCGGAACGGGCCGGAATCTGGCCGTAATTCTCGAACATCGTGTCATCCTGCGAGACGAAATATTCCAGCACCTCGAAGGCTTCCTCCGGATGCTCGGTGCTGGAGAAGATCGCCCAGTTATAGTCGCCCATGGCCGAGGACCGCTCGGCGCCCTCTTCCGGTACGGGCAGCAGCGCGACGCCCCAGTCGAAATCGGCATCCGCGAGCATGCGGTCGATTTCCCACGGACCGGAAATGGCCATGGCGGCATTGCCGGCGTTGAAGGTCGCCGTTGCGTTCCATTGGCTGTTGGTCAGGGTATCGGGAGAAGCGAGCTTCTCGTCCATGATCTCTTTCCACGTCGCCAGCGCTTCGACCGCGCCTTCGGTGTTGATGTTGTCATAGGTCGCACCACCCATCTGCGCCCATGGCAGGAACTGGAAGGTGCCCTCCTCGTTGGCCTTGGCCGAGAAGGCCAGACCGTAGACGTTGTTTTCCGGATCGGTCAGCGTGCGGGCCGTCTCGACAAGCTCGTCCCAGGTTTCCGGCGGCTGGTCGGGATCGAGACCGTGGGCGCGGAACATGTCCTTGTTGTAGTAGAGCGCGATCGTGTTGGTGGCCTTCGGCACGGCGTAGTATTTGCCGTCCCAGGTCGCCGATTCCAGCGGGCCGGGGAAGTAGTTTTCGGCATTGATGACATCCGAATTCGCGATCATGTCGGTGAGATCGAGAAACGCGTCGCGCGAGGCGAACATCGCCGTGTTCGGGTTGTCGATCGCGATGATGTCCGGCGCGTTGCCGGTGGCATAGGCGCGCATGGCCTCGCTGACGACGTCATCGAACTGGATCTCGCGATAGTCGACATGGATGCCGTTATTAAGAGCGTTGAACTCCTTCACCAGATTGGGCGCGGGCTGGATATCCTTGTCCAGCGACCAGACAGTGATCGTCGTATCCTCGGCATGGGCGGCAACGGCGAAGGCCGATACGCCGGCAAGCGCGACGGCGCCTGCCATAAGGGTCTTGCGAATTGTCATTTTCTCCTCCTTTTGATTTTTCGCGTCATCCCGGCTCCCACGGCCGGAGAAGACGGCTATTGCGGATCGACGACGAATTCGCCGCCCCGGCAATTCTTCAGGTGGTTCAGCGCGTGAACCTGCCCCGTCATTTCCAATTCATCGCGATAGACCGGGTCGTGCCAGCCCTCGATGTCGATTGAACCGGACCAGCCGGCGAGCCTCAGCTCCGAGATCACATCGGTCCAGTTGGTATCGCCGAAGCCCGGCGAGCGCATGAAGACGAAGGGATGCTTGCCGAAAACGCCATGCTCGCGGATCACCTCCCAGCGGATGGTGGCGTCCTTGCCATGCACGTGAAAAAATTTGTGCGCCCATTTGCGGATCTGCGGCAGCGGATCGATGAGGTAGACCATCTGATGGCAGGGCTCCCATTCGAGCCCGATATTGTCGTCCGGCGTCTCGTTGAACATCAGTTCCCAGGCGTCGGGATTGTGGGCGATGTTCCAGTCGCCGGTCTGCCAGTTGCCGTCCATGGCGCAATTCTCGAAGGCGATCTTCACGCCCTTGTCGGCCGCGCGTTTTGCAAGCTCGCTCCAGATCTCGCGGTAGCGCGGCAGGCTGTCCGTCAGCGGCTTGTTGCGGATGCGGCCGGTAAAGCCGGCAACGCAGGTCGCGCCGAAATGATGGGCATTGTCGATGCAATCCTTCCAGCCCTGCAGCGTCTCGCGATCGATATCGGTGGTCTCGAGCGGATTGCCGAACATGCCGAGCGTCGAGATCGTGATGTCGCGGTCGCCAATGGCCTCGCGGCAACGCTTGCCGAGTTCGGCAAGGTCCTGACCGCGCGTGGACTGCCAGAAGAAGGGCTCGAAGCTTTCGAACCCCATGTCGGCGATCTTGGCGATGCGTTCGGCCGCTCCGCCTTCCGTTGCCTTGATCATGGTGCCGATGCGGATCGCTTTTGCGGGATTGGTCACGAATTCATTCCTTTATTTGCAAATCGACGGGAAGGCCGGTGCGCGCGCTTTCGATCGCACCCATGACCATTGCGAGGCTCTTGATATTGTCATCGCTTGAGGTTTCCGGGCGGGTCCCGTTCAGCACCGCCCGGACGAAATCGATCATCACACTTGCGTGGCCGTGAACCTCTCCCTCATCGGGAACCGGCGGCATGTCGAGCGCCGTGAACCCGTGCAGAAGTCCCGGCTCCTGACCCGCAATCGTGACTTCGAAATCGCGGTCGCCATCCCAGGTGATCATTCCGCGCGAACCGACCAGCCGCCAGCGCCCTTCCCAGCTCGTCGGGCGGCCTTCCGCGCACCATGAGCCGCGATAGGTCAGAACCGCATCGCCGGAGAGACGGTAGATGGCATTCGCCGCCGCGCCATGGGCATACCAGGAGCCGGCCGGATTGGTTTCGACGCAGTAGACCGAGAGCGGAGTCGCGCCGGAGACGAACCGCGCCGCATCCAGTGTATGGACGGCCATGTCGAGCAGCAGCACATTATCCATGGCTTCCCGGAAACCACCGAAATGCGGCCCGAGAAAAAAGTCGCAGTGAACGCCGGTGATCTCGCCGATCAGGCCATCCGCAACCGCGCGGCGCAAGCGGCGGATGCCGGGAATGAAGCGCCGGTTCTGGACGATGGCGTGGATCTTCCCGGCTTCCGCCGCAAGCCGCACGAGATCGCGCGCTTCTTTCAGGGAGGCCGCAAGCGGCTTCTCGCTCAGCACATGGCAACCATGGCTGAGGCCGGTCGCGGCAACGGAATGGCGTGCGGCGGGAATAACCACATCAAACAGGAGGTCGGCATCGCAACGCTGCAGCGTATCGGCCAGATCTGTGCCGATGATGATATCGCCAAGATCGAATTCGGCCGCCAGCGCTTCGGCGGTGGCACGGTCCAGATCGACGAGACCGACGAGATCGATCGAGTCGCGAAGCTCTTCATTTGCCTGCAGCGCGCGAAGCCAGCCCTTGGCCATAGCTCCGCATCCGCACAGGACGGCTTTCATTTTCACGTATTTCCTCCCTTCGGGCGGCAAATTCCTTCTCCAGGCCACCCGTAAACGTTTACGGAACTATGAACGGCTTCATGAATATGTCAATAGATTTTCCGTAATCGTTTACGAAAAGAATCGTGGAGAAAAGCCGATGGCCGGCATTCGCCAGCTCGCCGATCATCTCAATATTTCCATCGGCACGGTGTCGCGCGCCCTGAACGGCAAGCCAGACGTCAATTCCGAGACCCGTCGCCGCGTGCTCGAGGCGGCCGAAAAGCTGGGCTATGTCGCCAATCAGGCGGGCCGCGCCTTGCGCCAGGGCAAGACCGGCATTGTCGGCTTCATGATGGAAACCGATCCGGAGACCACCCGCTACGGCGATCTGTTCTTCGCCAGCGTGTTCGATGGCGTGCAAAGCGTATTGTCGCGTCACCAGCTCGATCTCGTGACCCTGCTCTGCTCCTCCAGCGAAGAGCCGGACGCCTATCTCGACCGTATCGTCGCGCGCGGTTTCGCCGATGCCATCATTCTGTCCGGCACGCGAAGGCACGATCCCCGCTTCGAGCTTCTGGCGCGGCGCAAGATCCCGTTCATTCCGCTCGGCCGCAGCCTGACCGATGTCGGCCAGCCCTGGATCGACCTCGATTTCGAAGGCATGGCGGAAACGGCGGTCAACCGCCTCGTCGCGAGCGGGCATCGCCGCATCGGCATCATCTGGCCGCACGGGGATTACAACCTCGCCTATATCTTCGTCGACCGGATCCGCGAGACGCTGGCGCATCACGGCCTGTTCCTTCCCGACGCCTATATTTTCAAGGGCCCGCCCAACGAGGATGGCGGATACCGGATCGCCAGGGACATCAAGGCATGCGAGGAGCCGCCGACAGCCATCGTGCTCGTCAACGAGGCGATTGTCATGGGTCTTTACCGGGGGCTCTCGGAGGTCGGCCTGAAGCCCGGCAGGGACCTCGCCATCATCGGCCGGCACAGCCCGCAGACGGATTTCCTGTCCCCGAGCCTGACCTCATTCGACCTGTCGCTGCGCGATCTCGGCATTGCCCTTGCGGAAACCCTGCTCGGCTCCATGCCCGCCTATCGCGAGTTCTACCCCGACATCGTCAGCCGGCGGATCTGGCCGATGACGCTGGTGGAAGGCGAAAGCGGCTGACGGCGCGGGCGAATGGCTAACCGGGTCTACAGCGAAGACACCAGGTGCCCGCCGTCGACCGGCAGGTCGATACCGGTGATGTGGCGGCCCGCGTCGGAGGCAAGCAGGAGCAGCGGGCCTTCGAGGTCGGAAATCCTGCCGATCTTCTTCATCGGCGTCCTTGCGATCAAGGCGAGGCCTTCGGGCGTTTCAAAAAAGCCCGCATTCATTTCCGTCTCGATATAGCCCGGACAAAGCGCATTGACGCGAATGCCGTGAGCGGCCCAGTCGAGCGCTAGACATTTGGTGAGGTGCGAGGCGCCAGCCTTCGACGCCGAGTAGGCGGCCAGTCCGCGTGAGGCCCGAAGCGCGGTGATCGACGAGATATTCACGATCGATCCGCCGGTCCCTTCCCGTTCCATGCGGCGCGCGACGGCCTGCGCGACGAGAAACAGACCGCGCAGATTGGTATCAAGCGTCTTGTCCCAGTCGCTGGCGGAGATTTCGAGGGACCTGCCGAAGGTCGCCACACCCGCGTTGTTCACCAGAATATCGATGTGGGGCGTAACGGCGTTGACCGCGGCCTCGACGGAATTCTCGTCGGTGACGTCAAGCGCCACGACCTGAACATCGGCTCCGCCGTCCACGAGCTTGCGCTGCAAGGCCTCGAGTTTTTCCACGCGCCGGGCAGCCAGCGCGAGCCTTGCCCCATGCCGCGCGAAAATTTCGGCGAAGCCTGCGCCAAGGCCGCTCGATGCGCCCGTTATCAAGACTGTTTTGCGTTTCAGATCCTCAAACATTCCGTTCCCCCGAGCAGCCTCAGACAACAACCAAAATCAGCCATTCGCAGACCAATGCCGGTTTGTCCTCGTGTTCGATATCTACGGTCACGTCGAGCGTCAGTTGCCACTGGCCCGGCTTTCGCGCGACAAGGTCCTTGAGAACAAAGCGGCCTTTTATCCTGGAGCCGGCCTTGACCGGCGAGACCATGCGCACCGAATTGAAGCCGTAATTCACCGAAAGCGAGACTCCCTCGATGGCCCCGACGGCATCGTCGAAAAGGGCCGAGAGCAGGGAGAGCGACAGAAAACCATGCGCGATCGTGGTCCCAAACGGCGATTTTCGGGCGCGATCCGGGTCGACGTGGATAAACTGATGGTCGTCGGTCGCCTCCGCAAACCGATCGATGCGGTCCTGCGAGACCTCCCGCCAGTCGGAATACCCGATCTCGCGGCCGATTCTGGACTGCAACGCCTCCAGACTTACCGATGCGCTATCCATTAAAGAACCTCGAACAGCCCGGCCGCGCCCATGCCGCCGCCGACGCACATGGTGATGACGACATATCTGATGCCGCGACGTTTGCCCTCGATCAGAGCATGCCCGATCATGCGGGCGCCCGACATGCCGTAAGGATGGCCGATGGAAATCGCGCCGCCATCGACGTTGAGACGATCATCGGGAA
Organism: Martelella mediterranea; assembly: GCF_021021415.1. Lineage (GTDB taxonomy): Bacteria > Pseudomonadota > Alphaproteobacteria > Rhizobiales > Rhizobiaceae > Martelella > Martelella mediterranea_C. Next base: position 186,305 of record NZ_JAINWJ010000011.1, read on the forward strand.
TGCCGAGCGTGTCGCGGCAATAAAGCACCTGAACGGCAAACGCCTCGTTCAGCTCCCAAAGCCCGATATCGTCTATTCCGAGACCGAATCGTTCGAGCAGTTTGGGCACGGCGAAAACCGGGCCGATGCCCATTTCGTCCGGCTTCGTGCCCGCGACCGCCATGCCGACATAGCGCCCGAGCGGCGTAAGGCCGCGCCGTTCGGCAAGGCCGGCCTCCATGACGATAGCGGCCGAGGCGCCATCGGAAAGCTGGCTCGCATTGCCCGCCGTGATCACGCCGTTGTCGCGCACGGTCTTCAGCCCCGCAAGGCCCGCGGCATTGGTCTCCGGCCGGTTTCCCTCATCCTTTGTCAACGTCACCTGACGCTGCGACACCGCGCCGGTCGCCTTGTCGACGACATTCATCACCGCTGTTACCGGGATGATTTCGGCGTCGTAGCGACCCGCCGCCTGCGCTGCCGCCGTTCTTTGCTGGGATTGCAAGGCATAGGCGTCCTGCGCCGCGCGGCCAATCCCGTAACGCTTCGCCACGACTTCGGCGGTATCAATCATGGGCATGAAGGTGTCGTCGTGCATGGCGACGAGCTCGGCATCCATGTCGATGCGCTGACTTTCGGTCTGCACCGTGGAAATGGATTCGACGCCGCCGGCGAGTACGACATCCATGCGATCGACAATCACCTGCTTTGCCGCCGTGGCGATTGCCATCAGGCCGGAAGAGCACTGCCGATCGATCGTCATGCCGGGCACCGTGACGGGCAACCCCGCCCTCAGCGCCGCGGTGCGGCCGATCGTGTGCTGATAGCCCTGCGGCAGCGCCGAACCGATAATGCAATCGTCAATCTCGCCGGCGTCAACTTGAGCACGCTCCACTGCCGCCTTGATTGCGTGCGCGGCGAGGCTGGGCGCTGGCAGATTGTTGAAGGCGCCGCGATAGGCCTTGCCGATCGGCGTGCGCGCCGTGGAAACGATAACTGCGTCGCGCATTCAAGCCCCCTGCCCTGCTGAAAACCCGGCGTTCTGCAATTCGAGCGCGCCCTGGGCCGATCCGCTTTCAGGCACCAGCATTTCGTCGGCATCCCCAAGCTCTTCCAGTCTGGCGAGGATCTGTTCGGCCACATCATCGCTAGCGCCAAGATACCGTCCCTTGGACAGGGTGATCCGGGCGGTCTCAAAACTGCCCGCGCCGGCGCACAGAATGGTTTTCGTCGGGGCTTCATTGGCCACGAGCGCCAGCACCGCGGGACTGACCCTGGAAGGATCGAGCGCGGCCAGCACATCATCCGGCATCAGGCCTTCGAGCATGCGCGTTCCGGCCGTCGGGGCCAGGCAATTGACCTTGATGTCGTATTTCGCCCCTTCGAGCGCCAGCGTGTTCATCAGACCGACCAGCGCGAGCTTGGCCGCGCCGTAATTGGCCTGACCGAAATTGCCGTAGAGACCGGTTGAGGACGTCGTCAGCACGACCCGGCCGAAACCGCGGCTGCGCATGCCGTCCCAGACCGCTTTGACGCAATTGACGGACCCCATCAGATGCACGTCCAGCACCAGCCGAAAATCGTCGAGATCCATCTTGGCAAAAGATTTGTCCCGGAGGATCCCCGCATTCGCCACCAGGATGTCGACCTTGCCCCAGCGCGCCTCGGCATCGGCGACCATCGCCTGCACCTGGCCAAAATCGGTGACATCGGCGCCATTGGCCATCGCCGCGCCGCCTGCGGCCGTGATCTCGTCGACGACCTTGATTGCCGCCTCGGTCGAGCCGCCCGAGCCATCGACCGCGCCGCCGAAATCATTGACGACGACGCTTGCGCCGCGCCGCGCCAGCAACAGCGCGTGCTCCCGCCCGAGACCGCCGCCCGCGCCGGTCACGATCGCCACCTTGCCGGTCAAGTCAATTGCCATCTGCCACCTCCTCCAGAAATGCGAATATGGGCCACGCGGATGGTGGCCGAGGGATATTCACGATGGGTCAGAGATACCCGTCGCTCAGGGTGGTGTCAAATTTTTTGTTTATTTGTACTGTTTTCTGGAAGGCTCCAGTGACGCCCCTCGACGAGAGCGGTCAGATCGCGACGAAATTCCTGGCTGACATGCGCCAGATCCGTTGTCGCCGTTCCCATGCAGGTGATGCGGATATGTTTGCCGATAAACAGAAATTGCGCCATGAACGCAGCCAGGGAGGCGTGCTCGACCTGCATGATGGAGAAGATGCGCGTCCAGGCCTGTCCCTGATCGCGTATCGCCTCCCATACTCTGGTGCGCAGTTCCGCCTCACGCGCGGCCTTGAGCCAGATGCCGTAGCTGGCGAGGTTGTAACGGCCGAATTCGGTCACTTCCCGCAAAAACACCGCCGCAGTCAGGTCCACCAGACGCGGAAGATCGAGCGCCTTGAAGTCGACGCCGGTCATCACTGTCCGGTAGCGCTCTTTCGAGTTCTCGAACAGTGCATTCTGCGCCTCGCGCAGCAGTTCGGACGGCTTTGAAAAATAGTAGGCCGGCGCCGCCGGCGTCAGGCCGGCCTCCCTTGCGACGCGCTTGTAGCTGACGGCGCCGGCGCCCTGCCGGATCAGGATATCGACCGTGGCGTCCAGAATGCGCTGGCGCGTGGCGCGCGCTTTCGGCGTCAGCCTGGCGGCCTGGCTTTGGTCCGCCGGGTCATTGCCGGCTTCAGAAGGCGACCACGCCACAAGCGGATCTTCGCCATGCAGAAGGACGCGCTCGATTGAGTGCGCGTCCACCCCCAGGGCAAGGACGACGATCTGGAGACCGATGATCTGGTCGATGACGGTGCGCGCCGATATCCCCGCGTCCTCGCCGTCGTGCAAGGTCACGATCTCCGTCCAGACGTCTTCCAGACGGCCTGCCCACAACCGCCTGAACGCCTGATCTTCCGGATGCCGGACGGATTCCAGCAAAAGCTCCATCCAGCACAGGGAGTCGGCGCGGTTTTTGCTGGCCGCGTTGCACAGCAGCCGGCAGACCAGTTGACGAAGACCCATGGCGGGGCGGGGTGCGCGCCGGCAGCGCCGAGCATAGTTCTCGAAGGCCGACACATAGTCGTTCAGCAGGGTGTTGGAGACATCCGCGACGATGTCGTCCTTGGTCTTGTAGTAATAGGTTGTGGCTGCAAGCCCCACCCCGGCGCGCTCGGCCACCAGACGGTGCGTGAGATCGGCAAGATCGCGTTCGGCGATAATGTCGATCGCCGCGCGGACGATTCTGCGTTTCGTTTCGACGGAGCGCGCTTGCCGGGCGGTTTTTCCGCGCACTTCCAAGTTCGGCAACTCCCGGTCCATTCGAATCCCCGCGCACAGCAATAGAGGCTATATACACACAGATTCCGCGCGGATGAACCGTTCTGAAGGGCCGTTTTAGACAACCGCTCCGAACTGCTCCGGCTCAAAGCTGAAACAGGTATCGTCCAGTGCGGCCACCAGTTCGAACTGCGCGAAAACCTTCGGCAATTCGTATCTGAAGAAATACCGGCAGGTCGACGTCTTGCCCTGGTAGAATGGGGCGTCGGCCTCACTGGCTGCCGGCAGCGCCCTCGCCGCCGAAACGGCCTGCCAGAGCCAGATCCATGCGATAACGACATGGCCGAAGGCGTCCAGATAGATCGTGGCGTTGGCGAGGCTGAGATTGACGTCGCTGGCTGAAACGACGCGCTCCGTCACCTCGATCGCCACTGCCAGCGCACGCTCAAGTGCAACTGCCTCCGCGTCCAGCCCCGCCACCTCCCGGGCCTCGGCGATGGTCCGGCGGATCCGCCCGGCGAGCGATTTCAACGCAGCGCCGTCCTGCATCCTGACCTTGCGCCCCAAGAGATCGATACCCTGAATGCCATGGGTGCCCTCGTGGATCGGGTTGAGGCGGTTGTCGCGATAGATCCGCTCCACCGGGTAGTCGCGTGTGTAGCCATAACCGCCCAGGATCTGGATGGCGAGCTTGTTGGCCTCCAAGCAGAATTCGGACGGCCAGCTCTTGACCACCGGCGTCAGAATGTCGAGCAGCAAGCCCAACTCGGCCTTTTCGTCAGGGTCCTCTGCCACCGTCTGCCGGTCTATCAGCATGGCCGAATAGGCGATCAGCGCCACAGCACCCTCGACGGAAGCCTTTTGCGCGATCAGCATGCGCCTGACGTCGGCATGTTCGATAATCGGCACCTGCGGTTCCATCGGATTCTTGTTGTGCGGATGCCGACCTTGCGCACGCTCCCCGGCATAGTGCAGGGAGTGCAGATAGCCCGCAAGGCCCAGCATGGCGGCCGACTGGCCGACGAAAATGCGCGCCTCGTTCATCATATGGAACATGTAGGCAAGGCCCTTGCCCGGCTCGCCGACGATCTCGCCGATGCAATCGCCGCCCTCCCCGAAATTCAGCAGGCAATTGACGCAGCCGCGCTGGCCCATCTTGTGATTGAGGCCCGCCAGGGACACGTTGTTCCACGCGCCTTTTGCGCCCTCCTCGCCGATCCGATAACGCGGCACCATGAAAAGCGATATGCCCTTCACCCCCGGAGGGCCGCCGGGAATTTTCGCCAGCACGAGATGAAGGATATTGTCGGAAAGTTCGTGGTCACCGCCCGAAATCCACATCTTGCTTCCCGAGATGTTATAGAGCCCGTCGGCGCGCGGCGTGGCCTTGGTCGTGATGTCGGACAGGGATGAGCCCGCCTGCGGCTCGGAAAGGCACATGGTGCCAAAACAACGGCCATCGAGCATCGCGGGCAGATATTTGGCCTTCTGCCCTGGTGTGCAGAACACGCTCAGCAGGTTGGCATTGGCAATTGTCAGGTTTGCGTAATTGGCGAGGCTGACATTGGCCGCGGCGAAGATCCCGTTGGCCAGGACCGAGATGACATAGGGCAGTTGCAGCCCGCCATCTTCCTCGCTGAAACTCATGCCGAACAGGCCCGCATCGGCATAGGTCGCCAAAGCCGCCGCGGCCTCCCGCGGCATGACAACTTTGCCGTCGACGAATTGCGGCTCCTCGGCATCCAGAACCGGCGCCAGGGGCAGGAAATGATCGTCCGCGATCGCTTCGGCGGTGTCCAGAACCGCGCTTATCGTTTCGCGGTCATGCGCGGCGAAACGGTCGTGCCTGAACAGGTCCTCAAGCCCGAGCATTTCAAACAGAACAAAATCAATATCCCTGCGCTGCACAATCTCCGACATGCGTCCCTCCCCTTCTCCGCCAGAAGACGTAAACCATGCTGCATCCGCGCGCAAGTTTTTTGTGTTTATGTACGAAGTTATATGATGCGGTGCCGGCCTCCGCCTGCTCTCGTCTTTGAGGCACCGGAAATGAAATGGTTAAGTCAATTGTTTACTCGATGGGTTGCTTCTTTCGTCCCGTCAGCTTGGGTATGATGTCTGTGCGGATAGCCGAAGGCCATCCTCGCCGCCCGGCATGATGCCGGTAAGCGAGAAAATCTGCGGCCCGATTGACGGCCGTCTGAGATGCGATGATGAGGGGTGGTTCCCACGCCCCAAAGCGCGGCGAAGAAAAACAGCCACGCCGTTCTCCTTGAACAGCGGCAATTTGGCGCCCCTCCCCCGGGGACAAGATCGCCCAGACGTGAAATGCGGCGGTCGCCAGCCGATGCGCGATATCACCGGGCCTTCATTCAAGCCGCGAGAGCGATCGCGAGTTGGCGACGAGCGAAGTATTTCTCATGATCAAGTAACCGTCGCGCCTAGCTCTGTTTGGTGGGAAGGCCGGAATGGCGCCGTCGCCATCGATGAGGTTTGCGTCACGCAAAGCCCCTGCCCTGCCCATGCGAAGTTCGCCGGCGGAGGCGCCCTTCCCTCCCTGCGGACAATGGGCGCGCACGTTGAAGATGCGAAGGCTCGTTCAGCGCGCCGCTGCCGTTCCGTTCCTGTCGGTTGGCTTTCGCCAACGTCGTCGAGTTGAGCGCTGCAATCAACGCGATTTTAGGCCGGCGGCAGACAATGGCCAGCTTGCTGATGCGGTTCGGCCTTCGCTACCCAACCGGTTCGCACCCGCGCTGTCGCCGGCCGCGAAATCCGGGAGGTTGCAATTGCCGGGCATTTCGAGATGATTGACGACCTCGCCGGCGGCGACGCTGGCGGTCTGTGCCGAATCATCGCCCGGCATATCGGGCGACCTAATAACTCCTATCTTCTGGCGTATGACGTCGTTGCGCTCGCTACGCCGGCGGGAGGTCTTGATTTTATCGCGTAGCGCCGGCGCTGGCGCGGAGTTTTCAATTGAAAACAATCGGACGTCGGCGCCCGGCAGTCTCGGCGTCGTGCGGATGGCCCAGTCGACTGATCGGACGGTCGGGCCTGCAAAGAGGTTTTCAATTGAAAACGCTCCGATAGTTATAGCGCGCCCGAAGCGCCAGGCGCGAGCCCTTCGATGTCTACGATATGCTCCGAAGTGTTGCGTGGCGTAGCGCGCGACCGCTTAACGTCGTTCCTGTGGCGAATGACGCCGGCGGCATGACCCTCGAGTCGAACTGTTGGCCACATCACCCGTCTATGAATCTAATGATGAGTTTTCAATTGAAAACAACCGGGCGGCGGATCGGGGTAAGGTGGTGTCGCCGACTCGTCTGGCCGGGTGACATCGCCACGCCGATCGTTGAAAAGTCCTCCAGTGTAAACGGAGAAGCCACCGGCGAGCCTCCTCGATTTCCACTCAGTCGGATTCTGACTTGCAGGAATCACATCGCAGCTTCGCTGCGAATTCCATCAGGCGTGGCCGGCGAATACCAACCGCAGAGCATCTTGGGATTGGTGCAACGGAGGCGGGCGCGCTTCTGCAGTATCGGGCGAAATGAGGAGCTCAGCTCTCGATAGTCCGGCGCGTTACTATAAGATCTGGGTCATCGGGCGGCAGGCTAACTGCTCGATGATATCGTCGTTTGCGTCCACCACGCGAGTTTGAGCGCCGTAAGAGGACGCCATCCACCTGCCAGTGATGCCGCGTTGGCGCCCCCATCTAGGCTGCCTTGCGCCTCGACGGTGATCGTCAGATGTCCGCGTGCATCTCTCTGGCTAACAGTCTTGAGCGGCGGCTTCAGACAGTACCGTACGGCATGACCAAAGGGGTATCGTCCTTCGAATCCTGTCTGGCGGAAAGACGCGTGGCGAACACGGCGGAGAGCGTGTCGGCGGTGATGGCGGTATCCCTCCGGCTGCCCGGCGAGTAGACGGGTTGGTCCACAGCGATTGACGCGGAACATGGGGGACGCTTCAGAGGGAAGGGGCTGTTTACGCAACCGCGTTCGGTGGCGCGTAGCGGCTTCTTCGTCTCAGTCCAGAGAAAGGACAAAGCGTATCGTCGACAGAGCGGCCGAACAGATCAGAACACTGGCTTTCGTTCAACTGACAAACACCGGCGCTACAATGCAGGGGAGGCCGGCGTCACGCCAAATGTTCCAACACTCGAACGAGCAGGCCGTGGCGCGCCGCGCCCGTTAATATTTGATTAACCAAAAACCCCTTGCAGAATCGGTGCGAGTCATGCAGCGTTGACGCAAATAAAGTGAAATCGGACAGGAAACCGTCAGATGACCGAAACAGCCGCATATACCGCGACCGGCGACACAGCGGCAAAGATCGAGGATTACACCGACCGGCTGTCCGCTGAGCTGCAGTCGATGCGCCAGCGCATCTATCCGCCGGAGGCGCATAAGCAGTTCACGCGCACCTTTTCGACCCTCGATCTCGTAAAGCTGCTCGATGTGCCCGAAAGCACATTGCGGGCAATGACCATTGATGGCAAGGGGCCGCAGCCCTCGCGCGCGGATAATAACCGGCGCATCTATCAGGTCGGACAGCTTGCCGAGCTGCGCCAGTTTCTGGCCGACCGCCGCCCGGATGATGCGCTCAGGCTGTGGCCGCGCCGCAGGGGAGGGGAGAAGCTTCAGGTCGTCGCCACCGCCAATTTCAAGGGCGGCAGTTCCAAGACCACGACATCGATCCACCTGTCGCATTATCTGGCGCTGCAGGGCTACCGGGTGTTGTGCATCGATCTCGATCCGCAGGCCTCGATGACCTCGATCTTCGGCCTCCAGCCGGAATTCGACGTCGGCGAGAACGAAACCGTCTATGCGGCGCTGCGCTATGACAATGAGCGCCGGCCGCTCGCCGATGTCATCCGCGAGAGCTATTTCCCCGGCATCGATCTCATCCCGGGCAATCTGGAACTGATGGATTTCGAGTTCGATACGCCGGCCTATCTCGCCCAGCGCGAGCGCGATGAGCTTGGCCTGTTCTTCGAGCGGCTTAAGAATGCGATCGCCTCGGTCGAAGGCGAGTATGATTTCGTGGTGCTCGATACGCCGCCCTCACTTGGTTACGCGACGCTGGCCGCGCTTTATGCGGCGACCGGTCTGATCGTCACGGTTCATCCGGCGATGCTCGATGTCGCCTCCTGCAACCAGTTCCTGATCATGATTTCCGATCTCGCCGATACGCTCGCCCAGTTCGGCGCCCGGTTCGATCATGATTTTCTGAAATTCCTGATGACTCGGGTCAATCCCAATGACGGGCCGCAGAAATACATGTCGAGCGTGATGCGGCGGCTGTTCGAAAACGACGTGCTGGTCTACGAGGCGATCGAATCGACCGCGATCGCCGGCGCCGGCGTTGCCAAGAAATCACTCTACGAACTGGAAAGCGGCGAGGTCGGCCGCGAGGCCCTGAAGCGCGCGATCGAGAGCGCCGACAATGTGAATGGCGAGATCCTGGCGCTTCTTCGGGCCGTATGGGGCAGGGCATCATGAAGAAGAACATCCTGAAAATGATGGCGGAAGCCAACAGTGAGGAGAAGGGACCGGAACCACCGGTCCCCTCGCCGCTTTCGCGTTCCAGGCGCGGTTCGTCCGTGGTCAGCAATGTCGGCAAGGCGCTGAACACGCTGTCGGAATCGAGCAGCGTCGTGCTCGATCCGGGCAAGATCGACGCCTCGCCCTATCGCGACCGTTTCGAAAGCGATGGCGAGGCAGCTGAGGAAATCGAAAGCCTCGCGGCCTCGATCCGCGCCGAAGGGCAGAAAATGCCGGTTCTGGTCCGGCCGCACCCCAAGGCCGAAGGCCGCTATCAGCTCGCCTACGGCCATCGCCGGCTCGCAGCGATCCGTCTGCTCGCCGCCGAAAGCCGGACGCCGGCCGAGGTGACGATCCGCGCCTATGTTCGCCCGCTCGATGACCGGGAACTGCTGGTGGAGCAATCGCTCGAAAACGGCGTGCGCGAGAACCTCACCTGGATCGAACAGGCGCTGTGGGCGGCGCAGCTGCGCGAGGCGGGTTTTTCCAGCGTCGCGATCGAGCCGGTGCTTGGCCTTTCCAAGACGCCGATCTCGCTGATGCTGAAAGTGGCCAATGCGGTGCCAAACGATATCATTTTCGCCATCGGTCGCGCCAAGGGCGTCGGCCGGCCGAAATGGATGGCGCTTGCGGAAACCTGCCTGAAGGGCGGGGAGGAAGCGGCATCACGCATACGAACCATCCTCGACAACCAGGCCTTCCAGTCCGCCGATGCCGCGCAGCGCATCGATCTCGCGGTGAAGGCCGCGCGCGGCGGCGAAGACAGGCCCGCGGAGAAATCCGTGCGCGAACTGGTCAGCAATGGCAGGAGCCTTGGCCGGATCGCTACGGGTGCCTCCGGCACCACGATATCGATCGCAAGGCAGGAATCCGGCTTCGCCGAATGGCTTTCCGAGCGCCTGGATGCCCTCGCCGAGGAGTATTTTTCATCAACCACCGGCGCCAATCGCGACGATTAGAACAGCGATGCCCGGCGGGCGGTAAACGAAACGGCAAAAAAGGAGAGAAACAGACAAAAGAAAAGGCCCCCAAACGACAAGCGTCCGGAAGCCGATAAGTTCTTAGCACCTACTGATTCGCATTTCCGGCCGTTCCAGTCAAGTGGCTGCAGTTCATTCCTTGGGCTGCGGACGGGATTTCTTTTGCCTTTTTGAGAGGTGAAACCATGGACAATGCGATGACAACGACGCCCTTTGGGCGGCGGCCGATGTCGCTCGCGATGCTTTCAAGCCAGAAAGCGGCGCGAGAAGCCCCCAAGGGGGCGCGGCTCAACAAGTGGAAACTGTTTCATACCGTGCGCGAGGCGCGGACAGCGCTTGGCGCGAGCGATCGCGGCCTTGCGATCCTGAACGCGCTTTTGACCTTCTATCCCGAGAACGAGCTTTCGGAGGAGACCGGCTTCGTGGTCTGGCCCTCCAATGAGCAGCTGATCGCGCGCGCCAACGGCATTTCGCCGGCAACGCTGCGCCGCCATCTGGCGGTCCTGGTCGAGTGCGGCCTGATCATCCGTCGCGACAGTCCGAACGGCAAGCGCTTCGCCAGGAAGGGCAGGGGAGGGCAGGTCGAGCAGGCCTATGGCTTCGACCTGTCACCGCTCGTTGCGCGGGCCGAGGAGTTTGCCGCGATGGCCGAGACGATCGCCGAGGAGCGGCGGGCGTTGAAATGCGCCCGGGAACGGCTGACGCTTCTGCGCCGCGATATCGTCAAGATGATCGAGGCCGGGCTTGATGAGGGCGTTCCGGGCGACTGGGCGAAGATGGGTCGTGTTTACCGCGACATCATTGACCGGCTTCCGCGTGTCCCAGACCTGACAATCGCTGAGGATATTTGCGATGCCCTGGCTCTGCTGCATGAGGAAGTGCGTGAGACATTGGAAAATCACGTAAATTTGCAAAATAAGAACGCCAATGAGTCTCATGCTGAGCGCCACAAACAGAATTCAAACCCAGACTCACAATATGAATCTGAATACGGCTTAAGAAATAAATCAGAAACGAGCGGCAGCGGCAGCGCCGGCGACACCGACAATCTACACAGCCTGCCGAAACGAGAGATGCCATTGGCACTGGTGCTGGACGCGTGCGAGAGCTGGCGCGATCTGGCAAAGGGCGGCTCCATCCGCAACTGGCGGGAGTTTCTGGGCATCGCCGAGATCGCCCGGCCGATGCTGGGCGTAAGTCCCAGCGCCTGGCGCGAGGCGGCGGAGGTCATGGGCGACAAACAGGCCGCGATCACCCTCGCCGCGATCTATCAGCGCGGCAACGAGATCATCAGCGCCGGCGGTTATCTTCGCAACCTGACAGAGCGGGCGAGAGACGGTCAATTCTCCGTCTGGCCGATGGTGATGGCCCTGTTGAGGGCACGGATCGAGGCCGGAAATGCCCCGCAAACGCCAAAACCCGATGACGACGGGAGAGGGGAGGGCGGTCGCGACCATGCACTGTCGGTCTCGCCCGCTTTGGCACGGTCAATGAAAAGGCCACCGCGATGAGACAGCCGGAAATCGCAGACTGTGCGGTGGGAGGGGGCGCCGCTTGCCTGCCGCTTGAATTGATCGAAACGGGACCGAACTTGACGTTTTCCGCACGGTCCAGGACCTTCTTCGGTGCTATTTCCAACCTGATGTGAGGCATTGAGGAAATCGATCGTGACGGAGCATTCTGGAAAAAAACATCTGCGGACAATATTGATCACCGGCGCGACGGACGGCCTCGGCCGTCGGGTCGCCGAGCGTCTGTGTTCGTCGGACACGCTCCTTCTTCTCCATGGCCGAGATGCCGAACGCGGCAACGCGTTGACGCGCGCGATCAGGGCAAACGGCGGACATGCGTTCTTCTATCAGGCGGATTTTGCGTCTCTTGCCGCGGTGCGCGAGATGGGAGAAGCGATTGTGGCAGAACACCCGCATCTGGATACGATCATAAACAATGCCGGGATCGGTGGCGGGGAAAGACGTCTGAGTGTCGATGGCTATGAACTCCATTTCGCCGTCAACCACCTCGCGCATTTCCTGCTAACGGAGCTCTTGTCTTCCAGTATGGGCCGACGGGGATTTTCCAGGGTGATCAATGTTGCCTCGGCATCTCAGTTCCCGGTGGATTTCGACAATGTTATGCTCGAACGTGACTATGACGGCTATCTGGCCTATTCGCGCAGCAAGCTTGCCAATATCATGCACGCTTTCGAACTGGCGGATGCCTTCCGGGGAACGGCTATTACCAGCACTTGCCTTCATCCGGCCAGCATGATGGATACGGGCATGGTCCGGGCAGGCGGCGGACGGCCGATGACATCGGTCGATACCGGGGCGGATGCGGTGCTGGCTCTGATCAGCGCGCCGGCTGAGGCTGTTTCCGGGCGCTATTTCTCCGGAAAACGAGAGGCGCTCGCCCATGAACAGGCCTATGACGCCGCAGCGCGCCGAAAGCTCTGGCAATTCAGCATGGACTACGTGGACACGGCGCTCAGCGACCCGTCGTCTGAACGCGCTGCGCGACTTTACTGAAATCACGCCGGACCATCTCCAGGCCCGCGAGCGGAAACGCGACCGCGATGCACCGCAGGACGCGGTCTCGACGCGAGTTCTGCCTGCCGGCGGGACCTATGTCATTGCGGTCAATGCGACAGTCGCCGGGCAATGGTAGGATTTATCATCAACAAAAACGTATTCGTGACGGCGACGATGATCGCCAAGAGCGGCCTCAAGTGACCCTCGGACAGGCATAGCGCACAGCAATGGCAGAAAAGCACGCTCCAGCCCACAAGATATCAAGCCGTCCGGGCATCGGTACCACGGCACGGATCGTCCAAAGCCAACCCTTGCGGTTCAGCCGGGTGGTGGTGGGCGATCCGATGCTGATCGTCGTCAAATACGGGAGGAAGGAGCTTCACGCCCCGGACTTCGAGTGTGTGCTGGAGCCGGGTGACGCCATCGCGATCGGCGCCAGGCAGGCTTTCGACATCGTCAATACACCGGGGCCCGATGGCCAGTATCAGGCCGACTGGCTGGTTTGGGACCCGGCGTTGGTCATGGCCTTTACGCCGTCCGATCCGGCTGGGGCGTTCATCGACATTGCAATTGATCTCGGAAGACTGACGGGAGAGTTCGCGCGTGCCATCGACAGCGCGCTTGATGCCATAAGGCATCCGGGCCATATCCCCGATGCGGTTGCAAGGCACCGCCTTGTCGAGGTCCTGGTCTGGATCGAAACATGCGGCGGCCATTTCGCGCATCACAGGCCGGAAACCACCAGCGGCCGGGTCCGGCATTTCGTCGGGGCTTCGCCCGATAGCATGTGGTCGGCGCCGCTCGTCGCTTCGAAGCTCGGTATGAGCGAAGCGACGCTCCGCCGTCGCCTGGCGCATGAAAAGACCTCTCTGAGCGATCTGATAGCAGACGTGCGCATGTCCGTTGCGATGCAACTGCTTCAGTCTACCGACTTGCCGGTGTCCCGCATCGCCCTGGATGTCGGTTATGGTTCAGCGTCGCGTTTCGCGATCCGGTTTCGTCGCCGCTTCGGTTTCGCGCCAAGCGCAATAAGGGGACACAAACGGCCCGCGGCGGAGATTGCCAACAAGAGATGAGGCGTCGCATGTCATCAGCGCCGTTCTGCTGCCACTCTTCGTCGGATACCTCAACGACGCTCGCTTGCCATTGTGTTTCATCATCTGTGGTGCGGATCGCGCGTCCGACCATAACGGAACTACAGCCCCGCCGCCTTGGTGAGATTGACCCTGAAGCGATCACGTCTGCGCTGATAACGCCTTGTCATTTCGGCGGACGCATGGCCTAGCTGCTTTTGCACGTAGCGCTCGTCGACCTCGGCCGAGGAGGCGAGGCCGGCGCGCAGCGAATGGCCGGAGAACAGTTTTACTCGTTCGGCCTCGGGCAGCTCGCCGCGAATGCCGGCGGCAAGAACGGTCTTCTTGATGAGGCGGGCAATTTCCTGGTCCTTGAGCCGTTCGGGACCGACCACCTTGCCCTTGCCGGTGACGCGGCGGAACAGGGGACCGTGGCCGATCCTGCCGAGCTTCAGCCAGGTTTCCACGGCATGGACCGGGCAGGTGAGATCCGAGGAGCCGCGGCCGATTTCCACCTCGCGCCAGCCGGTCTTGCCGCGCAGCGTCACCAGCATGCCCTTGTCGAGGATTTCGATCCAGCCGTTGCCGTCCTCGGTCTGGTCGCGGCCGCAATCGAGCGCGACGATTTCCGAGCGGCGCAGACCGCCGGCAAAGCCGATCAGCAGCATGGCGCGATCGCGCAGGCCCCTAAGCGTGCCCCGGTCGAGCGTTTCGACCATGGCGATCAGCTCCTCGGGCAGGATCGCCTCCTTCTGGCGCGGCGGGGCCGCATGACGATTGCGGATGCCGGCCAGCACCGTGGCGATATGGCGGTCGCGGCGATCAAGCGTGAGACCGCGCTGCGCATAGTTCCACGCGATTGCCGACAGCCGCCGCTCGATGGTGGAGACCGCGCTCGGCTTTGCCCGCGGGGCCGCTTCGCCTGCGGCGAGCGCCGTGATGTAGAGCCCGACCGTCTCGGGATCCGGGGTGAGGGCGGAGAGCCCCTTGCGCCGGCACCAACTTGAAAAATGCGCCCAGTCGGCGGCATAGGCGCGCCTTGTATTGGCCGAACTCGATGCGTCGACATAGCCCCGTGCGCGTTCGACCAGCGG
>NZ_JAINWJ010000012.1 GCF_021021415.1 Martelella mediterranea
ACCACAACAATCATAACACCTCTTCAAACAAACAATCCTCGCGCTCGACACGAGCATCCAGGCAACACGGCAAGGGTTCGCAATAAGTCTGCTGAAATTCAATGGCTTAAGTCGCCTGGATGCTCGGGGCAAGCCCGAGCATGACCCCTGTGGGGGAACGCCAGTGAAGACGTCAACCCACGCATGCAAGGGTTTGCCGTCAGTCTGAGGCCGCCATGCCAATGGCGGCCTTTTTGATATGCGATCATGTCGTTTTCAGACATGAATCGACCTTCTCCCAGGCAGATGATGTTCGTTCATAGCAAAGCCTGGGAGGAAGACATGACAAGTGCATCGAACCGGGGCGTCATATTTCAAGGCGCCGGAAAAGTGACCGTCGAAGCGATCGATTTTCCGAAACTGGCGCTGGGAGAACGCCGCTGCGATCACGGCGTGATCCTGAAAATCCTGACCACCAATATCTGCGGCTCCGACCAGCATATGGTGCGCGGTCGCACCACCGCGCCGCAGGGTCTTGTGCTCGGTCATGAAATCACCGGGCAGGTGATCGAGTGCGGGCGCGATGTGGAGTTCATCAGCGTCGGCGACATCGTTTCCGTGCCGTTCAACATTGCCTGCGGGCGCTGCCGCAATTGCAAGGAGGGCAAGACCGGCATCTGCCTCAACGTCAATCCGGCGCGCCCGGGCGCGGCCTATGGCTATGTCGACATGGGCGGCTGGGTCGGCGGGCAGGCCGAATATGTCATGGTCCCCTATGCCGACTTCAACCTGCTGAAATTCCCCGATCGCGAACAGGCGATGGAGAAGATCACCGATCTGACGCTGCTCTCCGACATCTTCCCCACCGGCTTCCATGGCTGCGTGACGGCGGGCGTCGGGCCCGGCTCGATCGTCTATATCGCTGGCGCCGGGCCGGTCGGCCTTGCCGCCGCAGCCTCCGCGAGACTTCTGGGGGCTGCCTGCGTCATCGTCGGGGACATGATCCCCGAGCGCCTGCGGCAGGCGAAAAGCTTCGGCTGCGAGGCCATCGACCTCAGGCAGGACGCCACGTTGGGAGACATGGTGGCCGAGATCACCGGCACGCCGGAGGTGGATGCCTTTGTCGATTGCGTCGGTTTCGAGGCCCATGGCTGCGGCCATGATCACAGCCACGAGCAGCCTGCCACCGTGCTGAATTCGGCCATGGACCTGACCCGCGCCGGCGGCCAGATCGGCATTCCGGGTCTTTACGTGACCGAAGATCCCGGCGCTGCGGACAAGGCCGCGCAGAAGGGCGCGCTCAGCCTGCGGTTCGGGTTGGGTTGGGCGAAGTCGCATTCCTTCCACACCGGCCAGTGCCCGGTGATGCGCTATAACCGGGCGCTGATGCAGGCGATCCTGTATGATCGGGTGGATATCGCAAAGGCGGTGAATGTCGAACTCATCACCCTCGACGATGCCCCGCGCGGCTATGCCGATTTCGATGGCGGGGCGGCCAAGAAATTCGTCATCGACCCGCATGGATCGGTCGCGGCTTAGCGAAACGACGAAAACAGATGCAAAGCCGGACTGCCGGCAAGCCATTGTTGCGGACACCCGGCGCTTGCCCATCGCTCCGTCACCCCGGACTTGTTCCGGGGTCCAGGGCGGCATAACGCTCTGCGCGCAAAGGGTTTATTCCTGATAGTCGCCGATATTCCGCCCTGGATGCCGGCTCAAGGCCGGCATGACGGAAGTGACCGTGAGGGCGCTTCGCCAGCGACCGGCTTCGCCGGAAAGGCGCCGGCACGATCGGTTCACCCGATCGGAACCAGTGGCGCCGGCATTTCGCTGGTCTTCTCCGCCGCCTTGCAGATGTCGGCGATCACGCAGGCCGGACAGTCCGGCTTGCGAGCTTTGCAGACATAGCGGCCGTGCAGGATCAGCCAGTGGTGGGCGTGGAACAGGTATTCGTCCGGGATCACCCGTTCCAGCTTCGCCTCGACCTCGTCCGGCGTCTTGCCGGGCGCAAGGCCGATACGGTTGGCGATGCGGAAGATATGGGTGTCGACGGCGATCGTCGCATGGCCGAACGCCATCGACATCACCACATTGGCGGTCTTGCGGCCGACGCCCGGCAGCGTCACCAACTCCTCGCGCGTCCTCGGCACCTCGCCGCCGAAATCGTCGATCAGCTTGCGGCTCATCGCGATCACGTTCTTGGCCTTGTTGCGGTAGAGCCCGATCGTCTTGATATGGGCAATCAGCCTTTCCTCGCCCAGCTCCAGCATCTGTTGCGGCGTCTCGACTTCCGCAAACAGCGCGCGGGTCGCCTTGTTGACGCCGACATCAGTGGCCTGGGCGGAAAGCGCTACGGCCACCAGCAGCGTGAATGGGTTGGTGTGCTCGAGTTCGCCCTTCGGCTCCGGCCGCTGGATTTCGAAGCGGCGAAAAATCTCGCGGATCTCCGCCTCGCTATAGGCGCTCGCCCGCGCGCGATTTGACTTTTTGCGCCTTTGGGTGCTGACTGTGGGTCTGGTTTTTGTCATTTTTTCAATCTGGCTCGACGCGCAATGACCGAAGCGCTTGATGACAGGCCGGTCTTTTCGGCTGAACTTTTCCCCCATCGCTCTCTAGGGCGCAAGGGTTTTCGCGTGCTGCTCATGCTCGCGGCCCTCGGCTTCGTGGCGAATGTGCTCTATTTCACCGTCCATGGCGCCTGGCCGATCGCGCTTTACTGCCTTGCGGCCTTCGCCGGTCTCTATGCCGCCTTCCGGCTGTCCTATCGCAGCGCGCTCGAGCGCGAGCATGTCCGGGTGTCGCGGCTCGAGATATCCGTCACCAAGGTGACGCCGGCGGGCAAGCGGCTTGAGGCGCATTACAATCCGTTCTGGGCGCGCTTCACCGTCGACCGTCACGATGAATTCGGCATCACCCAGATGGCGCTTGCGGGGGAGGGGCGGCGGACCGAGATCGGCGCCTTTCTCAATCCCGATGACCGCGAGAGCTTCGCCAGGGCCTTCCGGCAGGCGCTGGCCACCGTGAAACAGCGCATTTGAGCGCCTCTGGCAAGAATCGGGTGGCGGCGCGGAAAGAAACCGTGCTTCCTGCCGTGACGAAGGAGCACGAAGCCGATGAACGCCTTATTTGACACCATATCCGACAGCGCCGTAGAGACCACACCCTGCGGAGCGGACTACGACACAGTGCGCAGCGTGATCACGATGATCAGCGAGGACTATCGCGAACAGCCGGGGCTCGAGACCATCGCCGAGCGGCTCGGCATGTCGCCGACCGGGCTGCAGAAGACCTTCACCCGCTGGGCCGGCCTGTCGCCCAAGGCGTTTCTGCAGGCGATCACGCTGGACCACGCCAAGGAGCTCCTCGGCAAGGAGCGGCTTCCGGTGCTCGACACCTCCTATGAACTCGGCCTGTCCGGGCCCGGACGGCTGCACGATCTGTTCGTCACCCATGAGGCGATGTCGCCGGGCGAATGGAAGAGCGGCGGCGAGAGCTTGGTGATCCGCTACGGATTTCATGCCTCGCCCTTCGGCCGGTCGTTGCTGATGATCACCGATCGCGGCCTTGCCGGCGTCGCCTTCGCCGATCCGGGCGACGAGCGCACCGCCTTCGAGGACATGACCGCGCGCTGGCCCAATGCGACGTATATCGAGGACGAGCCGGCAACGGCGGCCTATGCGCGGCGGATATTCGACCCGGAGGAATGGTCCTCGGACCGGCCGCTCAAGGTCGTTCTGATCGGCACGGACTTTCAGGTTCAGGTCTGGGAAAGCCTTTTGAAGATACCCTTCGGCAAGGCGAAGTCCTATTCCGAAATCGCATCCGAGATCGGCCGGCCCAACGCCTCGCGCGCCGTTGGCGCTGCGATCGGGCGAAATCCGGTCTCCTTCGTCGTGCCCTGCCACCGCGCGCTCGGCAAGTCCGGCGCCCTGACCGGTTATCACTGGGGCGTGACCCGCAAACGGGCGATGCTCGGCTGGGAGGCCGGCAAGGCGTGAGCGCCGCGCTTGACCAAAACGGATATTCCAGCCGAACCGGTTGCCGTTTCGGCCCTTCGTTTCCATATCCTTTCTTGACTTTGAAAAGCCCGGCTTGCGATAGTCGCCGGGAAACCGCCGCCCTTGCATGGCGGGCCGATGTCTGCGAACAGTCATGAACGCATCACCGCGACCCGCTATCATCGCGGGAGCGCCGCGACGGCTTCGGCGGAACAGGATTGCGGCCGGCCTTCGGGCCCGGCCATAGAAGGAAGGATGAGGAAAATGGCTTCCAAGCTAGATCAATTGCGCGAGATGACCACGGTCGTTGCCGATACCGGCGATATCCGCGCTGTCGAGAAACTGAAACCGGTCGATTGCACCACCAATCCCTCGATCGTGCTGAAGGCGCTGTCCACCGACATGTTCGACGACGCCTTCGCCGAGGCGATCAAATGGGGCAAGGAGCAGGGCGGCGCCAAGGATGACGTTGTTGCAGCCGTCGCAAGCCGGCTCGCCATCGATGTGGGTGCTGCGCTGGTAAAGCTCGTGCCCGGCCGGGTTTCGACCGAGGTTGACGCCGACCTGTCCTTCGACACCGAGGCTTCGGTCGCCAAGGCGCGTGAGATCATCAAGGCCTATGAAGACCGCGGCATCGGTCGCGAGCGCATCCTGATCAAGCTCGCCTCCACCTGGGAGGGCATTCGCGCCTGCGAAATCCTGCAGAAGGAAGGCATCGACTGCAATCTGACGCTGCTGTTTTCCAAATGCCAGGCGATTGCCTGCGCCGATGCCGGCGCCTTCCTGATCTCGCCCTTCGTCGGCCGTATCCTGGACTGGTACAAGAAGGATACCGGCGAGACCTATACCTCGGAAACCGATCCGGGCGTGCTGTCGGTCCGCTCGATCTACAATTACTACAAGGCCAACGGCATCAAGACCGTGGTCATGGGCGCCTCGTTCCGCAATACCGGCGAGATCGAAGGCCTTGCCGGCTGCGACCGGCTGACGATCTCCCCGAACCTGCTGGAAGAACTCGCCGCCGACGAGGGCAAGCTGGAACGCAAGCTCACGCCGGATGTGTTCGAGGCCGAAGACAGGATCGAGATGGACGAGAAGACCTTCCGCTGGATGATGAACGAGGACCCGATGGCGACCGAAAAGCTCGCCGAAGGCATCCGCAATTTCGCCAAGGACCTCGGAAAATTGCGCACGCTGGTGGCGGAAAAGCTCGACGCCTGAAAATTTTTCGAAAAAATCACCCGATCAACCCGGCCTCGCGGCCGGGTTTTTTGTTGCCTGAAACAGCGCCGGAAGGCTTGCAAACGGTGGCGTCAATACTGATTTAATCAGTTGATTTATAATGGAAATTGTCGCGCGCTTCAGGCCGCCCTGTTCTGAAAAATAGAGCGTCATCAAAGACTTCGTAGTGGACCGTCAACAAAAAAACGACGCAGCGGCTCTAAAATGAAGACTTGTTAATCAACTGATTAAATCCCATCTCCCGGTCATCAAACGACACAATGATGATCAAAGGAGTTTCATCATGAACAAGTTCGCAGCAACCGCCGCCCTGGTCTCCGCTCTCGCAGCAGCCCCCGCGGCCTTCGCCATCCAGCCCTCCGCCGTTCCGGACACCGGCACGCTTTCCAAGGCCCCGGTCGGCTCCACGGTCCAGATCAACAGCACCGACAATTTCGGCGACCGCTATGTCAACTTCTTCCGCGTGAGCGAAGACGGCTCGCTGCAACTGGTCGATCAGGTTCGCCAGAGCAACGACTGAAGCCACCAATAATCGCGCGTCGGAAAACGGCGCCGCATCCGACTGAAATACCCAAGGAGTATTCTGAAATGAACAAGTTCGTAGCAACCGCCGCCCTGGTCTCCGCTCTCGCAGCAGCCCCCGCGGCTTTCGCCATCCAGCCTTCGGCCGTTCCGGATACCGGCACGCTCTCCAAGGCCCCGGTCGGCTCCACGGTTCAGATCAACGGCACCGATAACTTCGGCGACCGCTATGTCAACTTCTTCCGCGTGACCGATGACGGCTCGCTGCAGCTGGTCGACCAGGTTCGCCAGAGCAACGACTAAAACAAGCAGGGTGACCGGCGCCGGCAATGGCGCCGCACCCCTCTCAAGGAGTCATAAAAATGAAAAAGATCGCAGCGTCCGCCGCTCTGTTCTCCCTTCTGGCCGCCGCGCCGGCCGCCTTCGCCATCCAGCCTTCGGCCGTTCCGGACACCGGTACGCTTTCCAAGGCCCCGGTCGGCTCGACGGTTCAAATCAATGGCACCGACAAGTTCGGCGATCGCTATGTGAACTACTTCCGCGTGGCCGATGACGGTTCGCTCAAGCTCGTTGACCAGGTTCGCCAGAGCAACGACTGACGCGTCAGATAACCCGTGCGCGCCGGTCTCCGGCGTGGCACTCTTTCAGGAGCAATGGCAATGACAAGGTTCACGGTCCCCTCAGCCCTGGTCCTTTTGCTGGCCGCCGCGCCGGCGGCCTTTGCTCTCCAGCCCGCGGCGATCCCGATGGATGGCCTGCGGATGATGGTGTCCGCCGGCGGCGTCGACATTGAAAGCGCCGAGCGTTTCGACGCCGCGGAAAGCGCCGGAATGACGGTCAGCGACGAGGCCCAGCAGTCCGTCGACTGATACCGAGCAGAATGCGGCTTTCGCCGTTGGCGCCGGCGAAGCCTGACATCGGCTGCAATGCCCGAGGTGACTTGCCCCCCTACACCTCAACATGGCCCCGGTTTTCCGGGGCCTTTTTTTGTCATATGCCGGCGTTGCCGGCGCGCGGGGAGCCTTGGCGTCGAAGCCACATCCAATCCAAGTTTCTGAAAATCATTTTCATGAAGCCATTTTTTTGGCGAAAGTTTGTTGACGTTTCGGCTTTCTTGTCTCAGTCTGAAGAAAATAAATTACGAAAATGTTGGGAACAGTCCTCCATGAAGGTCGCTATTATCGGACTCGGTTTCCGTCTGGGTTATCTTGGCGCGGTGTTTTCCGAAATGGACCCCGATTTCGAGATCGTGGGTTATGTGGATCCTGCCCCCGCCGGGCTCGAAACGCTTGAAAAAGACGGCATTTCTCCCGGCAAGGCCTATGACACGCCCGAAGCGCTGATCGAAAACGAGACGTTCGATCTCTTGATGATCGGTTCGCCCAATTTCATGCATCTCGACCATATCCGCATCGGGCTTGAGGCGGGGCTGACCGTTTTCACCGAAAAGCCGATCGTAATGTCGATTGAGGAGAGCTACGCACTCGCGGCTCTCCTCCATACCTATGGCCACGACCGGCTGCTGGTCGGCCTCGTGCTGCGCTATTCGCCGCTTTACCGCGACCTGCGCGCCGCCCAGGCCGACGGCCGGCTGGGCGATGTGGTTTCGATCGAGGCCTCGGAGCATATCGCGCCCTATCACGGCGCGTTCTTCATGCGCGACTGGCGGCGCAACACGCGCTATTCCGGCCCCTTCATGCTGGAAAAATGCTGCCACGACCTCGACCTCTATAATGGCGTGGTCGGCGCGCGGCCGCGTTATGTCGCAAGCTTCGGCGGCCGAAAGAGCTTCACGCCGGCCAATGCGCCACAGGGCGCCGGCGCCAACGATATCGAGGTCTATCACCGCAAGCCGAGCGGCTGGATGGGATCGGACAAGGTGTTCGACAGCGACGGCGACATCATCGATTACCAGACCGCGACCGTCGAATATGAAAACGGCGTCGCCATGACCTTTCACACCAATCTGAATGTGCCCGACGAATTCCGCCGCTTCTGCGTGATCGGCGCGAAGGGCATGGCGGAGGGCGATTTCGTGCGCGGCTTCCTCGATGTCCATGACGCCCGCACCGGCGAGAAAACCGTGTCGCGCACCTATTCCGCTCCGTCGGAACGCTCCCAGCATTATGGCGCGGACGAGCAGATGGCCGAGGATGTGATCGCCCATATCACCCGCGGCGCGGCGCTGCCGGTCTCCGCGCTCGACGCCATCGAGGCCGGCATTCTGGCGCTCGCCATGGATGAGGCCCGCCGCGAGCGCAAGGTGGTCGATCTCGCCCCGGTCTGGGCCCGCTATGACGCGCTGCTTCACGGCGAGACCGCCGAAGCGAAAGCCGCGGGCTGAAGGGGACCGGGATGGATACCAAACGCTCAGCCGTCATCTTCGCCTGGCTCCTTCTCGCCCCCGCCCTGATCTATATCCTGCTGATCGTCGCCTATCCGCTGCTCGACACGATCAACCTCTCCTTCACCGACGCCTCGCTGAAGCGGACCTATGACTGGGTCGGGTTGGAGAATTATTTCAAGATTTTCGAGCGCGGCTTCGGCGAGGTGATCATCCGCACCTTCATCTGGACCTTCTTCTCGGTCGCCGCGAAAATGGTGATCGGCGTGTTCGGCGCGTTGCTCCTGAGCGCCGCCGTGCCCGGTCGCACCCTGTTTCGGGTGCTCGCCATGCCGCCATGGATCGTGCCGATGGCGATCGGCATCTTCATGTGGGGCTGGATGTATAACGGCCAGTTCGGCATGATTTCCGGCCTGCTGCAGCGCTTCGGCCTGCTCGATGGCCCGTTCCCGATCCTGGCGACCGGCACGTCGGCCTTCATCGCCACCATTGTTACCGATGTCTGGATCGGCGTGCCGATGGTCACGATCTACATGCTGGCCGCCGTGCAGTCGATCCCGTCCGATCTCTACGAGGCCGCCTGGACCGATGGCGCCGGCCGGTTCTACCGCTTCCGCCGGATCACCCTGCCGCTGATCGTGCCGGCTTTGGTGACGATGTCGATGATCTCGTTGATCTCGACCTTCAACTCCTTCGACATCATCTGGATCCTGACCAAGGGCGGCCCGTCGAGTGCCACCACCACGATGATCATCGATACCTACAAGGTCGCGATCGGCTCCTACAAGTTCGGCGCGGGCGCGGCCCGGGCGGTGCTGATCTGCATCTTCCTGTCGATCTTCTGCTACGTCTATTTCCGCGCCGTCAGCCGCTTTTCCGGGGAGGCCGCACGATGAAACCCACCGCCCGCATCCATCATTACAAGTGGTATGAGCTGATCGGCGTCTATGCCGGGCTCGCCGTGTTCCTGTTCTTCGTGCTGGCGCCATTCTTCGAGGGCTTCATGGTGTCGCTGAAGCCGCTCAACCACCTGTTCTCCGCGCCCTACAGGTTCTGGCCGGAAGACCCGTCGCTCGCCGCCTATTTCGACATGTGGGAGCGGGTGCCGCTGCTCGGACGCTATATCTTCAACTCGATCCTGATTGCCGGCATCGGCACGGCGCTTTCGGTGATCTTCGTGACGCCGGCGGCCTATGCCTTCGCCCGGTTCGAGTTCAAGGGCCGCGGCCCGCTGCTTGGCGCGTTTCTGGCGGTCAACATGTTCTCCGGCGCGGTGCTCCTGATCCCGCTGTTTAGGCTGATGCGCTCCTTCGGGCTGATCAACACCTATTTCGCGATGATCGTGCCCGGCGTCGCCTTCACCATCCCGACCGGCATCTGGCTGCTGCGCACCTATATGCTGCGCATTCCGCGCGAGCTGGAGGAAGCGGCGCTGGTGGATGGCGCAAGCCGGTTCTACACCTTCCGCCGGGTGATCGTGCCGCTCGCCATGCCCGGCATCGCCGTGATCGCGATCGCTGCCTTCCTGACGATCTACGCGCAGCAATTCATCTTTGCGCTGACCTTCAATTCGAAGTCCGAATACATGCCGCTTCCGGTCGGCCTCTACGCCTTCTTCGGGCGGCAGGAGGTGATCTGGAACGAGCTGATGGCGGCAAGCTTCGTCGGCATCCTGCCGGTGTTCATCGTGTTCCTGTTCCTTCAGCGCTACCTTGTTGCCGGTATGACGGCAGGCGCGGTGAAGACCTGACCCGGCGGTTTCGGCCGCCACCCTTTTGGCGATCGGGAGAACATGCGCTGCATGCGACCGCCAGTTCGAACGGCAGGGGTTTGACTGCCGAAACGCAAAGGCCCGCACCGTCCACGGGCGATCATCGAATGGACGAAAGATAGGGGAATTCAAAATGCCTGATCTGAAGAAACTCAGCCTCGGCGTCGCAACGCTCGCGCTCCTCGCCTCGGCCTCCGTCGCCTCCGCCGAAGACAAGGTCGTATCGATGATCCAGTGCGGCGACGAGCTTGCCGAAGGCTATGACGGCTTCATCGCCGAATGGGAAAAGAACAATCCCGGCTACAAGGTCGAGACCGAGGTTGTCGGCTGGGGCCAGTGCCAGGACAAGGCCACCAACCTCGCCGTTGCCGGCACGCCGATCGCCCTTGCCTATATGGGCTCCCGCACCTTGAAGCAGCTTTCCGAAAACGGCCTGATCGTGCCGATCCCGATGAGCGAGGAGGAAAAGGCTTCCTACTATCCGCACATCGTCGACACCGTCACCTTCGACGGCGCGCAATGGGGCGTTCCGGTCGCGTTTTCCACCAAGGCGCTCTACTGGAACAAGGACCTGTTCGAACAGGCGGGCCTCGACCCGGAGACCCCGCCGAAGACCTGGCAGGAACTCTACGACATGGCCGCCACCATCAAGGAAAAGACCGGCACGCCCGGTTTCGGCCTGACCGCCAAGAGCTTCGACAACACCATGCACCAGTATCTGCACTGGGTTTACACCAATAACGGCCAAGTCGTCGACGCCGACGGCAATATCGTACTCGACAGCCCGCAGAACCTGGAGGCGCTGGAATGGTACGGCAAGATGGTGGACGTCGCCCAGGAAGGCCCGACCGCCTACGAGCAGGACGAGCTGACGCCGCTGTTCAACGATGCCCAGGTGGCCATGATCGAGCAGGGCCCGTGGGTGAGAAACCGCGTCAATGACGATCTCAACTGGGGCGTGGCGCTGCTGCCGGTCGGCCCGCAGGGCGAGGGCCCCGGCACGCTGCTGATCACCGACAGCATGGCCGTGTTCGACGGTTCGGGCGTTGAAGAACAGGCGATCAGCCTCGCCAAATGGCTCACCAACCCGGAAAACCAGTTCTATTATGAAAAGACTCACGGCCTGACGCCGCTGCGTCCGGTGCCGGGCGTTCAGGAAATGGTGGCCGAGGACCCGACCTGGGCGCCCTTCCTCGACGGTATCGAGTTCGGCGGTCCGGAGCCGCTGTTCACCGATTACCAGGCGTTCCAGAACGCCATGGTCGACATGGTCCAGTCCGTCGTCATCGGTTCCGCCGAGCCGGCTGAGATCCTCTCCTCGACCGCGGCCGAGATCGAAGAATACAAGTAAAACGACGGCCGCCCGGCGAAAACCCGCCGGGCGGCTTCCCATTTGCAGGCCGGCCTGGAACGGCGGCCCGGATGCGGCAGGAGAGACCTCTTGGGACAGCTCAATCTCAAAAACATCTACAAGAATTACGGCATCTACGATGTCATCAAGGGCATCGATCTGGAGGTGCATGAGGGCGAATTCGTGGTTTTCGTCGGCCCGTCCGGCTGCGGCAAATCCACGCTTCTGCGCATGATCGCCGGCCTTGAGGACATCACCTCCGGCGACATCACGATCGATGGCGAGCGCGTCAACAATCTCGCCCCCGTCAAGCGCGGCATCTCGATGGTGTTCCAGTCCTACGCGCTCTATCCGCATATGACGGTCTACGAGAACATCGCCTTTCCGTTGCGCGTGCAGAAAATGGCCGAGCCGGAGGTGCGCGAGCGCGTCGAGGCGGCGGCGAATATCCTGCAACTCGGCGAGCGCCTGCAGCAGAAGCCCGGCATGCTGTCGGGCGGCCAGCGCCAGCGCGTCGCGATTGGCCGCGCGATCGTGCGCAAGCCGAAAATCTTCCTGTTCGACGAACCGCTCTCCAACCTCGACGCGGCGCTGCGCGGCGAAATGCGCATCGAACTGACGCGCCTCCACCACGACCTCGCGGCCACCATGATCTATGTGACCCACGACCAGGTCGAGGCCATGACCATGGCCGATCGGATCGTGGTGCTGAATGCCGGCGACATCGCCCAGGTCGGCGCGCCGCTCGAACTCTACCACAAGCCGCAGAACCTGTTCGTCGCGGGCTTTATCGGCAATCCGCCGATGAATCTCCTGAAGGTGACCTGCACCGGCGCCGATCAGTCCGGTGTCACCGTCGAATATGACGGCAAGAGCCTCACCGTCCCGGTGGAGCCCCGCGACGGCCTCGTCGGCGAAACGCTGACGCTCGGCATTCGTCCCGAGCACACCGTGCTTGGCGGCGGCGAGCTGGCGATCACCATCAAACCGACGGTAATCGAACGCCTTGGCATCAACACCATCGCCTATGCGGCGCTTGGCGAGGGCAAGACCTTCTGCTCGCTGACTTCGGGCTCGGCCCCGGTGCGCGTCGACGAGGACGTGGTGATCGGCATCAACGCCGCAGACTGCCACCTGTTCGATGGCGACGGCAATGCGCTGGAGCGCCGCGTCGAACTCAAGGATTTCGATTTCGAGAAAGTGCTGGCGCCCGAAGCCCAAGCTTGAGCCGGGGGCCAGCCATCGGCGGAGCAGGGGCACGCCGCCGATGGCGTCAAGCTCACGGTCGGCTGATCAGGCCTCTTCGTTTTCCCCGAAGGTCTCGGCCAGCGCCTTGTACCACTTGCCGGAGTCCTTGATGGTGCGTTCCTGGGTTTCGTAGTCCACGTGGACGAGGCCGAAACGCATGCGGTAGCCTTCCGCCCATTCGAAATTGTCCATGAGGCTCCAGGCGTAATAGCCCTTCAGCGGAATGCCGGCATCGATGAGGTCTGCGCAGACCGCAATGTGCTCGGAGAGATATTCGGTGCGCGGCGCATCGTCGACCACGCCGTCGACCGGGCCCATATTGTAGCAGGCGCCGTTCTCGGTGATGTACATGTCCGGCAGGTCGTAACGGTCGTAGAGCTGTTTGATCAGCTTGCCGAGCGACGGGGCGTAGACTTCCCAGCCGATATCGGTGAGGACATTGTTGACCGGGGCGGTCTCCCTTACCGCCGGAAACGCCGCGTCCGGGCTGCCGTCATGGGCGATGCGCATGGGGCGGTAGTAATTGAGCCCCCACCAGTCGAGCTTCTGGTTGATGGTCGCAAGGTCGCCGTCCTCGATCTCCGGCATGCGTTCACCATAGGCGGCCATGAAATCGGCCGGGTATTCGCCCTTCAGCATCGGATCGAAGAAGCAGGCATTGTGGAACTGGAAGGCCCGTTCGACCGCGGCCATATCCTCGGCGCGGTCAGAGGCGGGTTCGAGCGCCTGATGATTGCAGACGATGCCGACCGGCACGTTCGGCGCTTCCTGGCGGATCGCCTCGACGCCAAGGCCGTGGGCGAGGTTCATCGTGTGGAGCGCGGCAAGGGCGGCGTCGATCGACTTCTCGCCCGGCGCGTGAACGCCGTAGAGATGGCTGAGCCAGACGATGCACCAGGGTTCGTTGAAGGTCGCGACCATGTCGAGGCGGTCGCCGAGCCGCTTCATCACCGTCTGCGCATAGCGCTGGAAGGCATAGGCCGTCGAGCGTGCCGCCCAGCCGCCGTCGCCGGCAAGCGTCAGCGGCAGATCCCAGTGATAGAGCGTCGCGTTGGTCTTGATGCCGCGCTCCTTGCAGCCGTCAATCAGGCGATCATAGAAATCGAGGCCGGCCTCGTTGATCGGCCCGCGGCCATCGGGAATGATGCGCGGCCAGGCGATCGAAAACCGGTAGGTCTCGACGCCGAGCGACTTGATCAGGTCGAGGTCCTCGTCGAGGCGATGGTAGTGATCGCAGGCGACATCACCGCTGTCGCCGTTGAAGGTGCGGCCCGGCATGTGGGAAAACGCATCCCAGATGGAGGGCTTGCGGCCGTCCTCGCGGGCAGCACCCTCGATCTGATACGAGGCCGTCGCGACGCCGAACATGAAATCGGACGGAAAACGTCCGGCCAGAGCCTTGGGATCGATCATGCTGGATATCCTTTCGTCTCGGCCGGGATGAGGCGGTTCCACCCGGCCTTAGTCGTCTCGCCGCCGCAACGCCAGTGTGCCACGGCTTTTTCGAGGCCGATCTCTAGAAAATCCAAAGCGCTTTGTACAGAACGGGCCGCCGAAATCTGTAACGTTACAGAACTTATCCGCACAACGTTGCCGAATTGCGTCACCCGGCCCGGCATGGCGCCGTTGAGCGCGCATGCAGGGCCGAAGCGCATCAGACGTTCGGTTTCACCCAGGCGCCGTCCTTCTTGGCCGATTCGACGCAGGCCTCGACAAAGGCAAGACCGATCACGCCGTCCTCGATCGTCGGATAGATCACGTCGGGGACTTCTTCTCCATCGCGGTATGCCTTGATGGCGAGCGCTGCTTCGGAATAGATATTGGCGAAGCCTTCGAGATAGCCTTCCGGGTGGCCGGCGGGGATGCGGGAAACGCGGGTGGATTCCGGCAGGGCGCCGGCGCCGTTGCGGGTCAGCATCTGCTTCGGCTGACCGAACGGGGTGAACCACAGGATGTTCGGGTGTTCCTGCACCCATTCGATCCCGCCCTTGGTGCCGCAGACGCGGATTTTCAAACCGTTTTCAAAGCCGGGCGCCACCTGGCTGGCCCACAGCATGCCCTTGGGCCTAACGCCGTTCTTCTCCTTGAAGCGCAGCATGACATGGGCGTTGTCGTCAAGCTGCCGGCCTTCCACGAAACTGTCGAGATCGGCCGCGAGGCTTTCGACCGCAGCACCCGATACGAACAGGGCAAGGTTCAGCGCGTGGGTGCCGATATCGCCCAGCGCGCCGCCGGCGCCCGAGCGTTTCGGGTCGGTGCGCCACTCGGCCTGTTTCGACCCCTGCCTTTCAACCGGCTCGGTCAGCCAGTCCTGCGGATATTCGGCGTGGATCAGGCGGATGTCGCCGAGATCGCCGTTTGCCACCATGGCGCGGGCCTGGCGGATCATCGGGTAGCCGGTGTAGTTGTGGGTGAGGATGAACAGCGCATTGGCCTTGTCGGCGATCGCCTTCAGCGCCTTGGCGTCTTCCAGATTGGAGGTCACCGGCTTGTCGCAGATGACGTGGATGCCCTTTTCGAGAAAGGCCTTGGCCGGGCCGAAATGCATGTGGTTCGGCGTCACGATCGCGACCGCCTCGATGCCGTCCTCGCGCGCGGCTTCCTTCTCGGCCATCTCCTCGTAGGAGCCGTAGGTGCGCTCCGGGTCGAGGCCGAGTTCCTTGCCGGAGGCCAGCGCCTTTTCCGGCGTGGACGACAGCGCGCCCGCGACCAGCGTGTAGTGATCGTCAAGCCGCGCCGCGATGCGGTGCACGCCGCCGATAAACGCGCCCGAGCCGCCGCCCACCATGCCGAGCCGGATGCGACCGGAATATTTCTCGTCTTTGCCTTCAATCGCCATGTCGTGTTCTCCTGAATTGTCTTTGTGCGGGGTGAAAACCCCTCATCCGGCTGCCGCCACCTTCTCTCCCGAGGGGAGAAGGGATCGTGGGGCTGGTTCTCTGCCTATCACCCCGACCAGCGAGCCCCCTCGCCCCTTAGGGGAGAGGGTTGGGGTGAGGGGAGAGTCTGTCAGCCCGCGCCAGCCGTTGTGTTTGTCTGCGGCCCTCCGACTGCCGCTCTTCTCCGCTTCCTCTTTGCGCCTGCGCCCCTCATCCGGCTGCCGCCACCTTCTCCCCGGCGGGGAGAAGGGATCGTGGGGCTGGTACTCTGCCCATCACCTTGATCAGCGAACCCCCTCGCCCCTCAGGGGAGAGGGTTGGGGTGAGGGGGGAAGACCAACAGCCGCCGCCTGCGTCAGCGAACCTTACAACCCCAGCATCCGCTTGTTGGCGGCTTCGTCGGTGCCGCCGCCGGCGAAGTCGTCGAAGGCCCTTTCCGTCACGCGGATGATGTGGTGGCGAACGAATTCCGAGCCTTCGCGGGCGCCGTCTTCCGGGTGTTTCAGGCAGCATTCCCACTCAACCACGGCCCAGCCATCGAAGTCGTTGGCGGCCATCTTCGAGAACACCGCGCCGAAATCGACCTGGCCATCGCCGAGCGAGCGGAACCGTCCGGCGCGGTCGACCCAGCCCTGATAGCCGCCATAGACGCCCTGACGGCCGGTCGGATTGAACTCCGCGTCCTTGACGTGGAACATCTTGATCCGGTCCTTGTAGATGTCGATGTTGTCGAGATAGTCGAGGCACTGCAGCACGTAATGCGACGGATCGTAGAGCATGTTGGCGCGCGGGTGGTTGTTGACGTGGTCGAGGAACATCTCGAAGGTCACGCCGTCATGCAGGTCCTCGCCCGGATGGATCTCGTAGCAGATGTCGACGCCGTTCTCGTCGGCATGGTTCAAAATCGGCGTCCAGCGCTTGGCGAGTTCGGCAAAGGCGGTTTCCACCAGGCCCGCCGGGCGCTGCGGCCAGGGATAGAGAAACGGCCAGGCGAGCGCGCCGGAGAAAGTCGCGTGTGCATTGATGCCCATATTCTTCGAGGCGGAGATCGCCATCTTCACCTGGTTGACGGCCCATTCCTGACGGGCCTTGGGGTTGCCGCGCACTTCCGGCGTCGCAAAGCCGTCAAAGGCCTCGTCATAGGCCGGATGCACGGCGACGAGCTGACCCTGAAGGTGGGTGGAAAGCTCGGTCACCTCGACGCCGTTCTCGCGGGCCTGGCCCTTGAAGTCGTCGCAGTAATCCTTGGATTCGGCGGCCTTCTTCAGGTCGATGAGCTGGCCGGCCCAGGTCGGCACCTGCACGCCCTCATAGCCGCAATCGGCCGCCCATTTGGTGATCGCGTCCCAGCTGTTGAACGGGGCCTCGTCGCCCGCGAACTGACCGAGAAAGATGGCCGGTCCCTTGATCGTCTTCATGATATTTCCTCCGTTCTATGCGGTCGCGTCGTGTCGGTGGCATCCACCTCGGGTTTCCGGCGAAGCGGCCCTGCTTGTGCAGGGCCGGAGGCTCCGCCGGGGTATTCTGTCATGCCGCCCCCGACGGGGCGG
The DNA here is from genome assembly GCF_021021415.1 of Martelella mediterranea. Taxonomy (GTDB): domain Bacteria; phylum Pseudomonadota; class Alphaproteobacteria; order Rhizobiales; family Rhizobiaceae; genus Martelella; species Martelella mediterranea_C. Next base: position 16,885 of record NZ_JAINWJ010000012.1, read on the forward strand.
CCTGCCGGATCAGTAAGGCGAATCCGGGAAGTAGTAGTCCTCGGCATTGTCCTCGGTCACCAGCGTGGCGTCGAGGATGTAGCTGCCGGCCACCGGAACCTGATCCATCAGGCCCGCGACCGTCAGTTCCATCGCCGTGCCGATCATCGCCGGCGGATAGAGCACGTCGACCGGGATCATGCTGTCGCCGTCCATGACCTTCTTGATCATGTCCTTCGAACCCGCGCCGCCGATGACATACTGGATGTCGTCGCGGCCGGACTGCTCGATCGCCTGCAGCACGCCGACGACCATGTCGTCATCCTGCGCCCAGACCACGTCGATCTTCGGATATTTGGTCAGATAGTCCTGCATCACGCGGAAGGCGTCGTCGCGGTTCCAGTTGCCGAACTGCTTTTCGAGAACCTTGACGTCGGAGCCTTCGAGTGCGGCGTCGAAACCGTCCTGGCGCTGCTGGTCGATCGGGATCGGCAGGCCGCGGATGACGACCACTTCGGCGTCCGGCGTGGTCTCGACGATGTATTCGCCGGCCACCGCGCCAAGTGCCGGATTGTTGCCGGCGACATAGAGGTCGCGGACATTGCTGTCGTTGTTCGACGGCGCGCGGTCCACCAGCGTCACGAAGGCGCCCTGGCTCTTGACCTGCATGATGGCGTTGACCAGCGGATCCGGGTCGGTCGGCAGGATCACCAGCGCATCGATGCCCTGCACGGCCAGATCCTGCACGGCGTTGGCCTGGCTTGCCGGATCGGGCGAGGTTTTGACGATGATCTCGAGATCTTCATACTCGCCCATCAGTTCCTCGGCCACGCGCTCGGCGTGATAGACGATGCCGGCGGTCCAGCCGTGGTCGGCGGCCGGGATGGATACGCCGACCGTCAGCGCCTGGGCTTCGGTGATGCCGACAAGCGATGTCGCCGCCATAAGGGTCGCGCCCAATACCATATGTTTCATGTTTACTCCTCCCAAGTGGCGGACCGGTTCAGTCCGGAATGTCCGGGCTGCGGGCGGTCCGTAAAACCCGCAAGTGCGTTAGCCTTTTTGCCGGTTGAACAGCGAGCGCTGCACCAGCATGGCGATGATGATGATCGTGCCCTGGATGGCGGCGATCAGATATTCGGAAATGAAGTTCGACAGCAGCATGATGTTGCCGACGACCTCCAGAATGAAGGCGCCGCAGATCGTGCCCCAGATGCGCCCGACCCCGCCCCTGAGTGCGGTTCCGCCGACGACCACCGCGGTGATCGCCTGCAGCTCCCATAATATGCCGGTGGTCGCCGATGTCGAACCGAGACGCGGCACGTAGAACAAGACGGCGACGGCGACGCAAAGGCCCTGGATCAGATAGGTCATGATCCGGATATTGCGCACCGAGATACCGGAATAGCGCGCCACCTCTTCATTGGAGCCAACGGCGGTGACATGGCGGCCAAAGCGGGTGCGATAGAGCACGAAGGCCCCGATCAGCGCCGTCACCACGATCGCGATCACGGGAACCGGAATCCCGAACACGGTGCCGAAATAGGCGGGGCGATAGGCGGACTGGACGTCGAAATCCTTCAGCGTAATCGCGCCGCCCTGCGACAGCCATGTCGTCAGCCCCCGGAATATCCCCATCGTGCCGAGCGTGACGATGAACGGCTCTATTCGCCCGACCGTGGTGATCACCCCGTTCAGGAGCCCGCAGGCCATACCGATCAGGATCGCCAGCACCATGGCGGCGGCGATCAGCAGATACGGGTTGGAAATCACCGCCGTGTTGATGAACATGATCATCAGGCTGGCGACGAAGGCGACCATCGAGCCGACCGAAAGATCGAGCCCGCCGGCGGAAATGACGAAGGTCGCGCCGACCGCGATGATCGCGATGAAGGCCGAACGGGTCGCCACGTTCATCAGATTGGTGACCGTCAGGAAATTCGGGTTGGAAAACGCGCCGAGCACCAGCAGCAGCGCCAGTGCCAGGAAGGGGGCCAGCACCCGAAGGTCGAGCCGGCTCATGAAGCCGGATGTGTTTTCAGCCTGTCCGCTCACGACGCCATCTCCCGCTTGCCGGAAACGCCGGTCGCCAGCACCACGATCTCGTTCTCGTTCATGTCCTCTCCCGTCACCTCGCCGGCGATTTCGCCCGACCGCATCACCACGATCCGGTCGCAAAGGCCGATCAGTTCCGGCATTTCCGAGGAAACCACGATGATCGAATGCCCGTTCTCTGCCAGGTCGGCGATGAATTTATAGATCTGTTCCTTGTTGCCGATATCAATGCCGCGCGTCGGCTCGTCGATGATCACGATCTCGGGTTCGAGCAGCATCATCTTGGCAAGCAGCAGCTTCTGCTGGTTGCCGCCCGACAGTTCGCCGGCGGCAAGTTCCTTCGAACCGGTGCGGATATCGAAGTCGCGGATCGCCTCGTCAAGCGCCTTGTCCTCGGCCTTGCGGTCGACCTGCAGGTTCTTCGTGAACCGGTCGAGGGCGGAAAGCGTCAGATTGGTTCTGAGGTCCTTGGTCAAGAGCAGGCCCTTGCCCTTGCGGTCCTCTGAAAGATAGACGATGCCGGAGCGAAGGGCCGCGATCGGCGCGTTGAAATTGACCGCCCGGCCATTGAGCCGCACCGCGCCCTTGCCGGGCCTGAGCCCCAGCAACCCTTCCATCAGCTCCGTGCGTCCGGCGCCGATCAGACCGGCAAAGCCGAGGATCTCGCCCTTCCTGAGCGTGAACGAACAGCGTTCTGCATAGCCCGGCACGGTAAAATCTTCGACCTCCAGCACCGGCAGGCCGGCGCCGTCATGGGCGCGGTCGGGATAGAGCTTGGAGACGTCGCGGCCGACCATCAGCCGGGCCATGTCGGCGGGCTCGAGCGTGTCGGCGTCGCGGCTGGCGATCAGCTGGCCATCGCGCAACACGGTCACCGTGTCGGCGATCGCCTTCACCTCGTTGAGGCGGTGGGAGATGAACAGCACGGCAACGCCGCGATCGCGGATCGCGCGGATCACCTTCAAGAGCGCCTCGGTCTCGAATGGCGTCAGCGAGGCGGTCGGCTCGTCGAAGATCACCACCCGGTGCGGGGTCAACAGCACGCGGGCGATCTGCACGAGCTGGCGCTTGGCGATCGACAGCCTGGAAACGAGGGTATCGGGCGCGATATCGGTGCCGAGTTCGAGCAGCGCCTTGTGGGCTTCGGCGTTCATCACCCGGTCGTTGACGGCAAGGCCGCGCCGGACTTCGCGGCCGAGGAAAATATTCTGCGCCACGGTGAGATCGGGCGCGAGCAGGATTTCCTGATGCACCAGCACGATGCCGGCGGCTTCCGCTTCGACAGGGTTTTCGAAACTGACAGGCGTGCCGTCGACCTTCACGGAACCGGCCGAGGGTTTCAGATTGCCGGCCAGAAGCCGCATCAGCGTGGATTTGCCGGCCCCGTTTTCGCCGATGACGGCATGAATTTCGCCGACGCGAACGGAGAGGTCGATGCCGTGCAACACCTCGATCGGGCCAAAGGACTTCCTGAGCCCCTCGGTCTGCAGAATAGCGGCGTTTCCGCCCGCTTTCTCAATCATGATCCTCCCCAGGCGCTGTTGCCGAAGCGCTCATTTCTCTCCGGCGCGCCGCGCCGGAAGATGTTCCTCCGCGCCGCCTTCCCGAGCGGCGCAAAATGGGCGCGGCTTCACCCTTGCGGCGACGGCTGCCCTTTCCCTGATGAGCCTAGCGGGAAAAATGATGTACGTAAAGCATGTTTCGCCGTCGCAACCGTCTCCAGGAGGCGGGTTAGGGCGATGTCGGTTCAGTCCTGGCTGACTGCGGTCGGGCCTTGCGCAGGCGGGGGCTCGGCCTCGGCCGGTTTTTCGGCGGCGGCGAGGTTTGCCTCCAGCACCCATTCGCGCCAGATCGCGACGATCAGCGCCATCAGCACCGGGCCGACGAACAGCCCGATCAGCCCCATGGTCTTGACCCCGCCGACAAGGCCGAAAAAGGTCGGCAGGAAGGGCAGCTTGATCGGCCCGCCGACGAGGCGCGGCCTCAGCGTCTTGTCGACGATGAAAAGCTCGATCGTGCCCCAGGCAAACAGCGCGATGCCGTGGATCGGCGTGCCGCGCGCCACCAGATAGGCCGAGATCAGCGTGAAGGTCAGCGGCGCGCCGCCGGGCACCATCGCCATCACCGCCGTCAGCAGGCCGAAGGAGACAAAATTCGGCACATCCGCCAGATAATAGGCGAAGCCGAGCACGACGCCCTCGCCCATGGCGATCAGGGTCATGCCGGTGACGGTCGAGGAGATCGTCGCCGGCACCACGCGCGAGATCCGGTACCAGCGGTCGGGAAACAGCCGCTCGCCGATCATGTCGAGCTGGGCGGCGAACTTGTCGCCGTCCTTGTAGAGGAAGAACAGCGCGATCAGCATGAACAGCGCCGCCAGCGCCAGACCGAACACCCGGCCGCCGACAAACAGGGCCGTGCGATAGATGCTGCCGATATTCTCGCCGCTGACGGCCTGGATCAACTGCCCGATATCACCGGGCTGGCCGAGATAATCCTGCCATTTTTCCGAAACCCATTCGCCGATCACCGGCAGGTTCATGATCCAGTCGGGAACCGGCGCGCCGATGCGGTTAGCCTCGGCGGCCCAGGTGATCCACAATTCCAGTTCGCGCGACATGTAGATGACCGCGAACACGATCGGCAGGATCAGGAACAGTAGGATCAGGAAGATCGCGATCGCGGCGGAAATCTTGCGCCGCCCGCCGAGCCTGCGGTCAAGCTTGCGATAGACGGGCTGCGAGGCAAAGGCGATGATCAGCGCCGCCAGAACCGGCACCAGGAAGCCGTGAAAGAAATAGATCGCGGCGAGCGCCACGCCGAGCAGCAGCCAGCGCGCGGCGGTGACGGAGGGGATCAGCGGCGCGCGGGCGGCGGCTGCCGTGCCGATCCAGCTTTGCGTCCTGTGATGCGGTTTCTGATCCATCGCCTGTTTCTTTCCCGTCGGACAGCCCGGCATTATCTATGCTGCCCCCATATCGCCTTTCAAGGTCGATAGCCAGCAAAAGCCCCGTCGCCATCAAAGCCCGCGCCCGCCAGAACCTCTCTCGCCTCGATCCCGGACGGACGTGAACGGTCGGGATCGGCGCGGCAAGGGGCGGCGGCGAGCCAGTCGACGTAATCCGCCGGCAGACCGTGCTGGCGCGCGCCGGCGATCACCAGCGCGTGGTACCAGTCGAAGGGCAGCAGCGCCGGATCGCGGAAGGCGGGCGGGGCCTTGTAGGTGCAGGCTGAGACCATCGCTTCGTCCTTCAGCAGGCGCACCGCGCAGTCATCGATCCGGTCATAGCCATTGCCTCTGCCCTCGAACGCATCAAGCAGACCGCGTTCGCTCAGGTCGAGCATGAAGACCACGCCGAACACCGTCTCGCCTGGCCGCTCCACGAGCGTCGCCTTGCCAGAACCCTCATTGCCGATCTTGGAAAAGGCGAGCGCGTGGTTCTCCAGCACCGCCGGAGCAACGGGCCGCGCTGAGGGGCAGCGGCGAACCAGCCGTTCGGTCAGCATGTTGGAGCCGTAGGCGAAATAGGCGAGCGCCATCAGCCCTCCAGTTCCTCGCGCAGCATTTCAAGCTCCAGCCATTCCTCTTCCTTGGCGGCGAGCGTCGCGCGCTCGCGTTCCAGCACTTTCGCGGCCTTGGAGAAACCATCGGGATCGCGGGCGAAGAATTGCGGATCGGCCATGCGTTCCTCGAGCTTGGCGATATCCGCCTCGATCTTCGCCATTTCCTTCGGCAGGTTTTCCAGCGCGAATTTCTGCTTGTAGGAAAGTTTTCCTTTCGCCTTGGCGGGTTCGGGCGCAGCCTTCTCCCGGGCGGCCTGTTTTTCCTTCTTTTCGGCCGCCCTGGCCTCGGCAGCAGCCCCCTTGCGCTGGGCCATCATGTCGGAATAGCCGCCGGCATATTCCAGCCACTCGCCATCCGGCGACAGCGGATTGGCCGGCGCGATCGTCGAGGTGACGGTGCGGTCGAGGAAATCGCGGTCATGGGAAACGAGAATGACGCTGCCGGCAAAACCGGCGACGATCTCCTGCAGCAGATCCAGCGTCTCGATGTCGAGATCGTTGGTGGGCTCGTCGAGGATCAGCACGTTTGCCGGCCGCGCCAGGATGCGCGCCAGCATCAGCCGCGCGCGCTCGCCGCCGGAAAGGTTGCGAATCGGGGTACGCGCCTGTTCGGGCTGGAACAGGAAGTCCTTCATGTAGCCCGCGACATGGCGCTGCTCGCCATTGACCAGCAGCGTGTCGCCGCGCCCGTCGGTGAGGTAATGCGCCAGCGTGTCGTCGGGATCGAGTTCCTCGCGCTTCTGGTCGATCACCGCGATTTCGAGATTGACCCCGAGGCGCACCCAGCCGCTGTCGGGCGCAAGCTGGCCGGTCAGCATCTTCAAAAGCGTGGTCTTGCCCGCGCCGTTCGGGCCGACGAGACCGATGCGGTCGCCGCGCGAAACCCTGAGCGAAAACGGCTTGACGATCACCCGTTCGCCGAAGGATTTGGTGATGTTCTCCGCCTCGATCACCAGCTTGCCGCTTTCGCGCACATCGCTGACCGTGGCGTTGACCGTGCCCTGCGGGCCTTGGTGTCCGCGATGCCGGGCGCGCATGTCGTGCAGTTCACCAAGGCGGCGCATATTGCGCTTGCGCCTCGCTGTGACGCCGTAGCGCAGCCAGTGCTCCTCGCGCACGATCTGGCGCGCCAGCTTGTGCTGCTCGGCCTCTTCCTCCTCCAGCACCTTGTCGCGCCACTCCTCGAAATGGGCAAAACCCCGGTCCATCCGCCGCGCAATGCCGCGGTCGAGCCAGACGGTGGCGGTCGAGACGTTTTCGAGGAAGCGCCGGTCATGCGAGATCAGCACCATGGCCGAGCGCGTGCCGGCAAGCTCCTCTTCCAGCCATTCGATGGTGGTGAGGTCGAGGTGGTTGGTCGGCTCGTCGAGAAGCAGGATATCGGGTTCTGGCGCCAGCACGCGCGCCAATGCGGCGCGTCGCGCCTCGCCGCCGGAAAGCTTTTTCGGATCAGCCGAGGGCGAAATACCGAGATGCTCCATCATGTAATCGGCGCGGTAGTGCTCGTCACCGGGCGCAAGACCCGCCGCGACATAGGCCTCGACCGTTGCATAGCCGGAAAAATCCGGCGCCTGTTCGAGATAGCGGATGGTGGCCGACGGCTGGCGGAAGATTTCGCCCGACTGCGCCTCGACCAGACCGGCGGCGATCTTCAGCAGCGTCGACTTGCCCGAACCGTTGCGCCCGACAAGGCAGATCCGGTCGCCCGGCTCGACCTGCAGGCCCGCGCCGGCAAGCAGCGGCGTTCCGCCGAAGCTCAGATGGATATCGTCCAGTTTCAAAATCGGCGGCATAAAGCCTCATACTCCCGAAAAATCATGCGGCCGGAGAATGATGATCCCCGAACCGTTTTTCAAGCCGAAGCGCACCGGCCCGCCCTTCGCCTTGTTCGACACGCCGCGCGCAGCACCAAAGGGCAAGGCGAAATCCTCAAGCGGGTAGACGGCGTTGCCGATCGAAAGGCCGGCAAGGTCGGAAACGCCCAGCACGGAAAACAGCGCGCCTTCCGGCATCTCCACCACCGTCTCGCCGGCAAGCAGGGGATGGGCCTCTTCTTCGCCCGAGGTCAGCACGATGTCGATGCCGTCGCCGGCCAGTCGGACGGCGAGCAGCAGGTTCATCAGCCCGTGATCGGTGCGCTCGCCTTGCAGCGCGCCGGCCATCACGATCCGCCGCGCACCGCGCTCCAGCGCTTCCTCGACGGCAAGCGCGCCGTCGGTCAGGTTCTTGGCGGGCGGAAAGCTCTTGCGCGTGATGTCCGGGAAGCGCGCCACAAGTGCTGCATCGGTGGAATCGAAATCCCCGACCCAGACTTCCGGCTTTACACCCAGCGCCTCGGCATGGCGCATACCGCCATCGGCGGCGATCACCCGGCTTCCGGCCACAAGCGCCAGCACCCGGTCATCAACCGTAAGCGCGCCGCCCAGCAATATCGTGAAGGTCTCGTTCATCGCCTACGCAATAGAGCGGATCCGGGCCAAAGGGAAGGGCGGCACGCACGCCGGAGGTGTTCGCCTGTCGATCCCCGCCCGGTCCATTCTGCTCAGCTCGCGGTGCGGGCCTTGGGCGCGATCTCGGCGGCTTCGCCGGCATGGTCGCGGGCATAGTCCTCGAGGCCGTCGACGAAGCGCTGATAGAGCCTGGAGAACGTGTCTAGGTCATCGGCCGACCAGTTTTCCGTGACGCTTTCCAGAAGGCGCCGCTTCACCGCGTGCACCTCGTTCAGCAGCGCCCTGCCCTTCGGCGTGATCACCAGGATCGAACGGCGGGCGTCGTTCTGGCAAACGCGGCGTTCCAGCACGTTCTGGGAAACGAGTTCGGCGACGATGCGGCTTGCGCGCGAAGGGTCGATCCGCATGCCGTCGGCCACCGAGCCGATCGTCGCACGGTCATTCTCGCCGGCGCGATGGACCACGTCGAGCACATCGAGATGGGTGATTTCCAGCGCCGGCGCGACATTGGCGATCGCGATCCGCCCGATGATGCGGCGGCGCATCATCAGCCGCTGCTGCGTCATGGTGTCGGAAATCCGCTGCATGGCATCGGCCTGATCGGGGGCTGTCGTGTCGCGCTTTTCGTCCATGCTCTCTGTCTATCAGATCATCGGAAAATTTGAAACATGCATAGTGCATATCCATGCTGTTGACAAATATTTGCTTTCAGCACATGTATCGGCGATGCGTTCCACTGAGACAGCCCCGCCCATGGACCAACAGAGCCCGTTCGTCTCGCTGGTAGAGCATCCGCGTCGTCGGGTCATCGCCTTCCTGTTCCTGCTGATGTCGATGTTCCTGGCGACCCTCGACAACCAGATCGTCTCCACCGCGCTGCCGACGATCGTCGGCGAGTTCGGCGCCGTCGAGCGGTTCGGCTGGGTCGCCTCGGCCTATTTGCTGGCGTCCTGCGCGGTGATGCCGATCTACGGCAAGCTTGGCGATCTTATCGGGCGAAAATATGTGCTGATGGCGGCAATCGTGATCTTTCTGGTCGGCTCGCTGACCTGCGGGCTGGCGGTCTCGATGAACACGCTGATCGCGGCGCGCGTTCTCCAGGGTTTCGGCGGCGGCGGGCTGATGGTGTCGATCTTCTCGCTCAATGCCGACCTGTTTCCCGCGCGCGAGCGGGCCAAGTATCAAAGCTATGCCAGTCTCGTGCTGATGACGTCGGGCGCGCTCGGCCCGATCCTCGGCGGCACGATGACGGCCGCTTTCGGCTGGCGCTCGATCTTTCTCGTCAACCTGCCGGTCGGGCTGGTCGTGCTTGTGGGCCTCCACATCCTTCTCCCCAACCGCAAGACCGGGCGCAGGCCGAAGATCGATTTCCTCGGCGCGCTGCTTCTGGCGCTGATGGTGACGGGGATCGTGCTGTGGTGCGATTCCGGCGAAATCTTCGGCTCGATGCTGTCGCCGGCAAGCCTTGGCGTGGTGGCCGCGGTCGCCGTGCTCACCGGCCTGTGGGTGATGGTGGAACGGCGCGCGCCCGAGCCGATGATCCCGCTCTCGCTGTTTTCCAACCGGACCGTCGTGCTGCTGCTGATCGTCTCGATCGCCAGCGGCAGCATCGCGATCGGCATGGTCAATTATCTCGCTTTGTTCCTGCAGACCGTTCACGGGCTCTCGCCCACGGCGGCGGGCCTGTTCTTCATTCCGGTCACCATTGGTCTGGCTGTCGGCGCGCTCACCGGCGGGCGGCTGATGTCGATCACCGGACGATACCGGCCATTCGCCATTCTCGGCCTGTCGATCTCGACGCTGGCCTTTGTGACGCTTTCGCTGTTTGCCGTCTCCGCGCCGCTGGCGCTGATGGCGGCGATCCTCGGTCTGCACGGGCTCGGCATCGGTTTCGGCCAGCAGGTGCCGGTGCTCGGCGTTCAAAATGCCGCGCGCGGCGGCGATGTCGGGGCTGCCACCGGCACGGTGACGCTGTCGCGCATGGTGGGCGCCTCGGCCGGCATTTCCATCTACGGCGCGATCCTGGCCCATGGCCTTGGCCGTTCCGCGTCCATTCCGGGCGTCGGCTCGCTGACCGAGCTTTCTCCCACGGCCATCGCCGCATTGCCGGAGCTCGCCCGCGCGCTGGCGATCGGCGGTTACGGCGATACATTCACCATGCTGTTCATGTTTGCGGCCGTCGTTTGTCTGATCGGCCTTGTCGCGGCCCTTGCGCTACGGCCCATGCTGCTCGGCGCGCCGGCCAAGGCCGGAAGCTCAGCCTGACCGCTTGATGGCGGCCTCCGGCGGCGGCGTGATCGCGGCCGGTACCGCCGCAGCCCTGGCCTTGCCGGCGCGGGCAAGCGCCATGCGGGCGGCAAAATACTGGATCGCAATGCCCGCCAGCAGCAGCAACGTATCCCCCAGAACCGTAACGCCGGTCATTTCGCGCAGGATCTGAAACGCGAAGGCGGTCAGCGAGCCGGTGACGAAGGTGGCAAGGCTCGCCCGGCCCATGACATTGATCGGCTCGAAGACCGGGAGCGACAGGAAGCGTTTGAGCCCCGGCATGTAAACCACGATATAGGCGAGCGCCAGAATGTGGGCGATGCGCGGCAGGCTGAGCCATTCCTTGCTGGTATCGGCGATGAATTCCGGCATGAAGGCGGGGAACGGGAAATTATACTCGCCGATCAGCCGCCACCAGACGGAATAGACCACAAAAGCCACGGACGCGGCGTAAAGCGTGGGGTGGAACGCGACCAGCGCCTTGCCGCGCCGGTTGGCGATGCCAACCGCGAGGCCGATCGCAAACAGCAACTGCCAGCAGAACGGGTTGAAGAACCAGGCCCAGTCGGCCGGATAGGCCGGCAGCCGGATCTCGAAATAGCGCGCCACCACCCAGACCGCGAACGAGACCGACAGCATCAGGCTAATACTGCGCTTGCCGAGCAATAGCAGCGCCGGCAGGGCCGCGAACAGCACGATATAAAGCGGCAGGATGTTGAAATAACTGACCTGATAGGTGAGCAGGGCGGAGCCTGCGACCGTGCCGAGCGGTTGTTCCCAAAGCCATGACAGTCCGTTCAGCTCGGCAAATTCCTCCATGCCGAAGCGCACCAGAAACGGCGTCGCAAGCGCTAGAACCACGAGCGTGGAAAACAGATGCGCGCCATAGATCGTGCCGGCCCGGCCCCAGATGCGTTTCGCCGTCTCCATCAGCGAGCCGGCCACGAACCGGCCGCTATAGGCAAGGCCGGCGGAAATGCCAGAGATCAGCACGAAGGCTTCGGCGGCATCGGAGAAACCATACATCCGCATGGTGTAGAACGAGTAGAGGTTTTCCGGCACATGGTCGATGAAGATGATGATCAGCGCCAGACCGCGCAGAACATCGAGGCGCGGGTCGCGCTTGCTTTTCACCGGTGCCGCCGGGGCGGCGGCATTGCTCCTGATTACGTCCAAAGGCGTTATCCCTGCGCGGCCGAATAGGCGGGCTCGATTGCATCCGTCCTCGGCGCGGCGGTCTCCCTGTCAACAACCGGTCTCTCGTTCCAACGCGCAAGAACGCGGTCGCGTTCCCTGACGATCGCCGGACGCGCCAGTTCCTCGGGCGTGCGGAACAGCTGGCAGCGATAGGCGAACCGTCCGCTCGCCGGCGATGAACTGGCGGCAATCAGCAGCGGCGCGATGATCTGCGGACCGGCAATCGGCGTCAGCCACCAGAACAGGTCCGGCGCGAGCGTCCATGAGCCGACGAGCGTCAGAATGCCGGTCAGCACGATCCACCAGCTTGCCCGGAAGGCTTCGCTGAATTTCAGCGTCTGGCCCTCGCGGTCGGAAGACGGCCAGCCGCCATCCATGCCGAAGATCACCTGCATCACCGAGCGGCTCTGGTACATCAGCGTGATCGGCGCGAGCAGCGACGACCAGATGATCTCCGCGAGCGTGGACAGGAACACCCGGAAGAAGCCCCCGAAACGGCGGGCTTCGCCGGAGACGCCAGCGCGCAGCGCGATCAGCAGTTTTGGCCCGATCAAGAGCCCGCCGACCCCGACCAGCAACGTGACCGCGAGCGCGGTCTCGGCCCGAGGAAAGATCGCCGGCAGATAGGGGCTTGGAAAATAGTCGATCGCGGGCGCAAACAGCGGCGCGACGATCGAGGCGACGATGAACGCCATCCACAGCGGCGAGCTGATATAGGCCATCACGCCCTGCAGAAAGGTGAACCGGTTCCAGCCATGCAGGCCGGGCGCGGTCAAAAGGCGGATATGCTGGAGGTTGCCCTGGCACCAGCGGCGGTCGCGCTTGGCATAGTCGATCGCGTTCTGCGGCCCCTCCTCATAGGAGCCCTCCAGATCCGGGTCGACGCGCACGATCCAGCCCTGACGCCGCAGGAGCGCCGCCTCGACATAGTCATGGCTCAGGATATGGCCGCCGAAGGGCGGCGCGCCGGAAAGCGCCGGCAGGCCGCAGCTTTCCGCAAAGGCATTGGTGCGCACCATGGCGTTATGGCCCCAGAACGGGCCTTCCTCGCCCTGGATGCGGGCAAGCCCGCGCGTGAACATCGGCGAAAACAGGCCGGCGGAAAACTGCAGCGCGCGCGCAAACCAGGTCTTCGACGCGATGATCTTGGGCAGAGTCTGCAACAGGCCAAGCCTTGGCTCGGCTTCCATGCGGCGCAGCATTTCCACGATCGTCTCGCCTTCCATCAGGCTGTCGGCGTCGAGGATCAGCATATAGGGGTAGCGCGCGCCGTGGCGGCGGACGAAATCGCCGATATTACCGGCTTTCTTGCCGGTATTGTCGGTGCGGCGGCGATAGAACGCGCCGATCTCGCGCGGCATGTCGGCGTGAAGGGTGAGGAACCACGCCTCCTCCTGCGCGATCACCTCGGGGTCGCGGCTGTCGGAGAGGATGGCGATATCGAAAAGCCCGGCATAGGGCGTTTGCGCCAGCGAATGCGCCATCGCGGCGGCCGACGAGAACGTCGCGCGCGGGTCTTCGTTATAGACCGGGATCAGGATGGCGGTCTTTGCCGCCTGGCCGCTTTCGGCAAGCGAGGCGCGCGGCGGCGTCTTGAACCTGCGGCCGATCAGGCCGCCAATGCCCAGCGCCGCGCCCCAGGCGATCCACGCGGCGGTCGCAGCGCACAGCGCGATCCGCACGAAGTCGACCCAGTCGGCGCCGTCGGCGAAGAAAACGTCCATCGCGATGCGAGACGCCGCAATCGCGATGATTGCGGCGAATACGATCGAAAAGGTCCGTCTGAAGGCCAGCATCGGTTATCCCTCTATCCTTGCGGGCCTCGCCGTTGAAAACGGGAGGCCGCCCGGAAAAGTCATCTTCCGGTTTCTAGAGCCGTGCCGAGCGCGGGCGCTGCCACACGAGAACCGGCGACAGGATCGTTGCGATCACGCCGCGGCGCCGCGGGCGCTCAAGAAGCTGCTCGGGCATGGGAAGCGGCGCGGACGCCGGAAGAAACCGGCTGAATTCCATGTTCTGATCCGACCCGTTAATTTGGTTGGTCATCGCCTTTTCTCCACTGATATAACCATATTTCACTCACGTCGCGGCTTCCGTCCGTCAGCGCCCCGACAATTTCCACCGGCGCGTCGCCGGCGGGCTTGATATCGATTGCCAGACGCCAGACGCCCTGGCCTCTGATCGCCGAGACCGTGGAATGCACGACCTCGCCATTGGTAATGTGCAGGCGCTCCTGCAGTTCCGAGCCGGGCGCCATGTCGTCCAGCGGGCCGCCGGCGAAATCGACCACGAGCTTGCGCACGTCGTCATCGTCATTGGCCACGCCCGAAACGCCGCCCTCGCCGCTGCGAATATCGATGACGCGGGCGAGCCTGGCCTGGTCTTCCTCGATCGCGCCCCAGGTCAGCCGGTAGCCGAATTCGGCCGATCCGCCTTTCTTGGCGGGCGCTTCCGGCTGCCAGAAGCAGACGATATTGTCGTTGACTTCCTTGTCGGTCGGAATCTCGACAAGCGAAATCGTGCCCTTGCCCCAGTTTCCGGCCGGCTCCACCAGAAGCGAAGGCCGCCGCTCGTAATGGGCCTCGGCGTCCTGATAATCCTCGAACGCGCGATGGCGCTGGTAAAGGCCGAACGCCCGCGGATTGGTTTCGCCGAAGAACGAATTGGCGAGCGTCTTGGCATTCTGCAGATTACGCCAAAGCTCCGTGCCGTCGGCGCGCACGATCTTGAGACCCTCGCTGTCGTGGACCCGTTCCCGATAATCATCAAAGGCGTGATGGTTGGCGGGACCGAACAGGAACATGGAAGTCATAGGGGCAACGCCGAGACGCTCGATATCGTTCCGGAAAAAGAGTCGCGCGGTGACATCCATGCGCGTGTTCTTGCCCGGCGTGATCACGAAACGGTAGGCGCCGGTCACGCTCGGACCATCAAGCGCGGCGAAGACAGTGATCTTGTCGTTCTCCGTTCCCGGGCGCATGATGTAGAAGGCGGAAAAGCGCGGAAACTCCTCGCCCTGGCTGGTCGCGGTGTTGACCGCGAGCCCGCGTGCCGAAAGGCCATAGAGATTGTTCTGGCCGAGCGCGCGGAAATAAGACGAACCCAGAAACGAAATCAGCTCGTCTGAGACTTCCGGCCGGTTCAGCGGATAGTTGATCCGGAAGCCCGCGACCCCCGGCAGCTTGACGCCATGGAACTGCGCGACGTCGAGCGGCGCGCGGTAGATGAAGTCATCGCCCGTAAACTCGAGTTTCTGCGCCGCGCCATCGGCGACCTCGTAAATATCGACCGGCGTCTTGAACAGCCAGCCGAGCGCGAAGGCCTGAAGCTGGAAATCGGACTGGTCGCGCCAGATCGCCTTGTTGGGATCGTAGCGGATCGCGCGGTAATCATCATATTGAAGGTCCCGGAACGGCTCGGGAACCTCCTGGGACGGCTCCTGATAGGGCTCGCCGGCCCTGGCCTTCATCTGCTCGGTAAGCGTGTCGAAAGTGAACGCGTCGGGAGGCGGCGCTGACGCCTCGACCGTTGCGTTGGCTTCCGGCATCTTTCCCGGCTCGACCGCCTGCTGCGCGAATGCCTTGCCGCCCATTCCGGAAAGGGCGAGCGCGCCAACCGCGGTCTGGGCCAGAAAGGTTCGTCTCTTCATGCGTAAATCCCGTTGGCTTTAAATGGATAGATAATATGAAATGGTGCAGAGCAGCATACTCATTCCCTTCGCCCGCCGGAAGCGCGCAGGCGCGGTTGCGCAAATGCCCGGCGCCAGAAGGGCGCGGACGAGTCACAAACGAGGCAGGCCCGTTTCGGTTCCATCGGTGAAGGAGAATATTTTCGATCGATAAAATAGACGTTCCGGGAATCCGGCATGGGGATGGCTCATCAAAAAGGGCTGACACACACATTTGCGTACCAGCCCATTATTAGCAAAGCCATTCAGCCAAAGAATGGCAAAATCATGGCAATGTGCCACCTTCGCGCCGCAATATTTTCACATAGTTCGAAAACCGTGCGGCAGGCCCTGATCAGGCGGCCTTTACGATCTCGACCAGCTCGACCGCAAAATTCAAATCCTGGCCCGCGAGCGGATGATTGGCGTCGACGGTGACTTCCTGTTCCTCGACCTTGGTCACGATCAGCGGCACGGTCTGGCCATCGGGCGTGCGCGCCTGAAGCTGCATGCCGGGGGCCACTTCCACTTCCTGCGGCATGGCGGAGCGCGGCACAACCTGCACCTTCTGCGGGTCATGCGGGCCATAGGCTTCGCTGGAATCGACCTTCACATCGCGGCTGTCGCCGACATTCATGCCGGCGATCTCGCGGTCGAGGCCGGGAATGATCTGACCGGCGCCGACGGTGAATTCCAGCGGCTGACGGCCATCTGAACTGTCGAAGGTCGAACCGTCATTGAGGGTTCCGGTGTAGTGAATACGAACGGTATCGCCCGCTTTTGCTTCTGTCATCTCGTGTGCTCCTTCCTTGAAACACTGCACGCTGGCCGAGATCGGCCGCGCCGTTTCCGGTTTTCCAGAGTGCTTTCGCCCCTGAAGGATGAGCCGACACGCTTTATTTCGCATGACGACCGACTTTTCGTCCGGCACGCCGGACACGCTCTTACCTAATGCTTCCGGGCCGTTTTTTCAAATCGCGCGCCTCTTGAAATGCCGGGTGCGCCGCGATAGGTGTTTGGTCAGCTCTAACGGGGTGCGATTTTCGCTGAGAGGCTTTGAGCCAACCCGAAGAACCTGATCCGGCTAGCACCGGCGGAGGGATTAGACGCGCAAGACGCCGTTTTCCCCTCAGTTACCGAACAAAAGGAGGCGTCATGACCTATCGTACGACCATCGCCATTCTCGCGCTTGCGGCCCTTCCGGCGCTGCCGGCGCTGCCGGCGGCCGCTCAGGAGGACAAGGTCCTCACCGTCTACACCTATGAAAGCTTCGATGCCGAATGGGGCCCGGGGCCGGTGGTGAAGGAAGCCTTCGAGAAGACCTGCGGCTGCACGCTGAAATTCGTCAGCGTCGAGGACGGCGTTGCGCTTCTCAACCGGCTGAAGCTCGAAGGCCAGTCGAGCCCGGCCGATATCGTGCTCGGCCTCGACAACAACCTCATCCACGAGGCGAAGGAAACCGGCTTCTTCGCGCAATCCGGCGTATCGACCGAGGCGGCCGATATTCCCGGCGGTTTTTCCGACGATATCTTCGTGCCGTTCGATTACGGCTGGTTCGACATCGTCTATGACACCGAAAGCATCGACAACCCGCCGACAACGCTCGATGAACTGGTGAACGGACCCGCCGACCAGAAACTGGTGATCCAGGACCCGCGCACCTCCACGCCGGGCCTCGGCATGCTGTTGTGGATGAAATCGGTCTATGGCGATGACGCCGCCGCCCAATGGGAAAAGCTCTCCGACCGGATCCTGACGGTCGCGCCGGGCTGGTCGGAGGCCTACGGCCTGTTCACCAGCGGCGAGGCGCCAATGGTGCTGTCCTACACCACATCGCCGGCCTATCACGAGATCGAGGAGGGGAGCGAGCGCTACAAGGCGATCGATTTCAAGGACGGGCTCTACATCCAGATCGAGGTCGCCGGCATGACGACCATGGCCGATGATCCGGAGCTCGCCCGATCCTTCCTCGAGTTCATCCTCACCCCCGGCTTCCAGGACGCGATCCCGACCCATAACTGGATGATGCCCGCGGCCGCGACCAGCGAACCGCTGCCCGCCGCCTTCGAAAACGCCGTCAAACCACAAAAGACCCTGCAATTTCCCCCCGACGTCGTCGCCGAGAACCGCCAGAAATGGATCGACGAATGGCTGAACGCCATGAGCGCGCGGTGAGAGTGATAGGTCCGGCGGTGAGGCGAGGGCGCGAAGCTGCCTCCTTCTCAGACCTGAGACGACGCCTCGCTATGCCGCCTCGCCGCATAGCCCCCCAATCTTCTCGCCCCGGAGGGGAGAGATGTCGCGACAGCGACAGTGACGGGGGAGTCTATCACCGCGAGCGCTCTCACAATTTGTCATGCCCCGCCACCCTCACTGCCCCTGTCGGGGCATCTCTCCCGCCAGCGGGAGAGAGTATTGGGAGCAAGACCCCACGCCTGCATGCAACAGACCCGCTCCTTTATAAGCGAGGTGGTGGGCTGGCTGTGCGGTGGGTGCGTGACATTGCCTCACCTCCAGCATACTGCGGCGAACCATGCCGCATAGCCCCCAAATCTTCTCGCCCCGGAGGGGAGAGATGTCGCGAAAGCGACAGTGAGGGGGGAGCCTATCACCGCGACCGCCCTCACATTTGGAAATGCCGCGCCACCCTCACTGCCCCTGTCGGGGCATCTCTCCCGCCAGCGGGAGAGAATATTGGGAGCAAGACCCCACGCCCTGATGCAAAAAGCCGGCCTTGGAGGAGGCGGAATGATCGGCCGGCTCCGCGGCGGCTCGCCGCTTTCCATTCCAGACGCTGTCGGGCCGACCTGCCCGCCTGCGCCTGAGCGAGAGGGCCGCCCCCGTGCTGATGTCCTCCTCGGAACGCCGCCGCAGCTATGGCTACGGCATCGCAGCCCTTGCGGGCGTGATCGGCTTTATCGCGATCGCCATTGTCGCGCTTTCCGGTTTCGGACGGTTGCAGGCTTCGGTCGCGGTGTTCGACGAGCCCTATGTCTGGCGCATCCTGCGTTTCACGCTGTGGCAGGCCACGCTGTCGACGCTGATTTCGGTGGCGCTGGCCATCCCGGTTGCGCTGGCGCTGGCGCGGCGGCCGCATTTTCCGGGCCGGCTCTGGATCGTGCGGCTGATGGCGGTGCCGCTCGGCCTGCCGGTGCTGATCGGTGCGCTGGGGCTGATCGGCATCTGGGGCCGGCAGGGGATATTCAACGATCTGCTGACGCTGGCGGGTTTCGGCCGCCCGCTCCAGATCTACGGCCTGCAGGGCATTCTGCTGGCCCATGTCTATTTCAACCTGCCGCTCGCCGCCCGCCTGTTTCTGGCGGGGCTGGAGCGGGTGCCGCAGGAATATTTCAAATCGGCGGCGATGCTTGCGATGCCCGGCCGCGCTGTGTTCCGCTTCGTCGAATGGCCGGTGATCGCGCCGCTGATCGCCGGTGTCGCCGGGTTGATCTTCATGCTGTGCGCCACCTCGTTCACGCTGGTGCTGATATTGGGCGGCGGGCCGGCGGCGACCACGATCGAGGTCGCGATCTATCAGGCGCTGCGTTTCGATTTCAATCCCGCCCGCGCCGTCGCCCTTGCCGGCATGCAGATCGCGCTGACCGGCCTGGTGCTGATCGCGCTCGCCTTCCTGCCCAAGGCCGACGATCCCGGCACCAGCGCCGACACCGCCATTGCCCGCCCGGACGGCGCGGGCCGGTTCAAGCTTGCGGCCGATGCCGGCATCATCGCGCTGTTCACGATCACCCTCGCCCTGCCGCTCGCCATGATCGTCATCAAGGGCGTGGAGGCCGACCTCATCAAGCTGCTCGGCGAACGGATTTTTCTGCGGGCGACGGCGACCAGTCTGGCGATAGCGCTTGGCGCCGCGCTGCTCTCGCTTCTCGTGGCGCTTGCCTTCATCGCCGCGACCGGGGCGGTGGCCGCGGCAAAGCGGCCGAGCGTGGTCGAAAAGGGTTTCAGCGCGACGATGGCGGCGATGGGATCGCTGGTGCTGCTGGTGCCGCCAATCGTGCTGGGCACCGGCTGGTTTCTGCTGCTCCGCCCCTTCGGGCTGACCGACGCGGCCGCGCCGCTGGTGGTCGCCGGCATCAACGCGCTGATGGCGCTGCCCTTCGTGCTGCGCGTGCTGCAGCCGGCGATCGCCGTTCACAGGGCGCGCACCGCGCGGCTTGCGGCAAGTCTCGGTCTTTCCGGTCTCTCTCGGCTGCGCATTGTCGACTGGCCGGGGCTCAAACGTTCGCTTCTGACCGCGCTCTCCTTCGCCATGGCGCTGTCGCTCGGCGATCTTGGCGCCGTGGCGCTGTTCGGCGGCGATGATCTCACCACGCTGCCCTGGCTGCTCTACAGCCGGCTCGGCAGCTATCGCACGGCCGATGCCAACGGGCTGGCGCTGATCCTCGGCGCGATCTGCCTTATCCTGATGGTCGCCGGCACCAGCCGGCAGGCTGCGCGATGAAAGGGAAAGCGACCATGCCCGTCGATATCACGCTTGACGATGTTGCCCTCAAACTCGGCGACAAGAACTTCCTCTTCGATGGCCATATCGCGGGCGCGAAGGTGAGCGCGGTGACCGGCCGCTCCGGCTCCGGCAAGACGACGCTGCTGAACCTGATCGCCGGCTTCGAAAAGCCCGACAGCGGCGAAATCCTGATTGCCGGGGAGCGGATGAACGGGCTCCACATCTCCAGACGACCGGTGACGGTGGTGTTTCAGGAAAACAACCTGTTCGCCCATCTCGATATCTTCACCAATGTCGGGCTCGGCCTGGACCCGGCGCTGAGGCTTGACGAGGCCGGACGCGAGAAAGTGCGCGACGCGTTGAAACGGGTCGGGCTTGCAGGCTATGACAAGCGCAAGCCCGCGACCTTGTCCGGCGGCGAACGCCAGCGCGCCGCCTTTGCCCGGGCGCTGGTGCGCGACCGGCCGGTTCTGCTGCTCGACGAGCCATTCGCGGCGCTCGATCCCGATATGCGCGGCGAGATGGGCAGGCTGCTGCTTGAACTTCACCGCGAATCCGGCAATACCGTCGTTATCGTCTCGCATGAGCCGGACGAGGTGGAGGCGATCGCCGACCACCGGTTGGTTGTCGAGGACGGGCAACTTTCCGCGCGCTATTGACCCTTGGCGTGCGGAACGTCAAATATGATAGAGTGAAACAAGCGCCGGCCGGCTTTCGCCGGACCGCAGTGATCAGGGACGCGTTCATCCGGACGCGACAGGCATGGTGAATAAGGTCGGCCGCGGCCTCACGCAAGACAGACGCAGGCGCTTCCTGCCGGGAGTGCGGCCATCCGTGTTCGTACTGATCGCGGCGCTGGGGCTCGCCTCGTGCCAGACCAACGACACATTCTTCATCTTGCCGGAGACCCCGGCAAGCGCCGAACAGACCGTCGACGCGCTGACCCGCAACGATCCGAATGCGGCGATGGGCGCGCGCGAGCATCCGCGCATTCTCGAGACTTATGGCGGCCAGTACCGCGACCCGCAGGTGGAAAAACTGGTGGCGCGCGTCGCCGGGGCGCTGACCGCCGTTTCGGAAAATCCGCGTCAGACCTACCGGATCACGATTCTGAATTCGCCCAGCATCAACGCCTTTGCGCTGCCCGGCGGCTATCTCTATGTCACCCGCGGGCTTCTGGCGCTTGCCACCGACGCCTCCGAGATCGCCGCCGTGCTGTCGCACGAAATGGCGCATGTCACCGCCAATCACGGCATCGAGCGCCAGCGCCGCGAGGAAGCGGAAGCGATTTCCAACGAGGTGATTTCCGAGGTTCTGCCGGGCAATCCGGAAGTCGACCAGATCGCCGCGCGCGGCAAGATGCGCCTTGCCGCCTTCTCGCGCCAGCAGGAGCTGGAGGCCGACGCGATCGGCATCCGCATGCTGGCGGAAGCCGGCTACGACCCCTATGCCGCATCGCGATTCCTGCGCTCCATGGCAGCCTATGCGCAATATGAATCGGCGGGCGCGGAGGGCGAGAGCCTCGACTTCCTGTCGAGCCATCCCAACACGCCGCGCCGTATCGAACTCGCCGCCCAGCAGGCCGCGCTCTATGCCAATGTCGGAGCCTCGGAAGTCGGCCGCGATTATTTCCTGAATGGAATCAACGGGCTGCTTTACGGCAGCAATCCGGAGCAGGGCTATATCCGCAACCGCGATTTCTATCATCCCAAGCTGCAGATCGCCTTCCAGGTCCCGCCCGGTTTCGTGATGACGGACAAGGCCAATGCGGTGGTCGCCACCGGTCCCGGCGATGTCGCGATCCGTTTCGATGGCGTCAAGGCCAATGGCCGGCGCGATCTCGAGGAGTATATCAGAAGCGGCTGGGTGACGGGTCTGGTAGACGGCTCGGTCCAGTCGACCACCGTCAACGGCATGCCGGCCGCAACCGCGAAGGCGGTTGCCGGCGACTGGGTGTTCGATGTCACGGTGATCCGCGATGGCGGCGATATCTATCGTCTGCTGACCGCCGCGCCGCGCGGCAGCGGCGCGCTGGAGGATACCGCCTTTTCCGTGCGGTCTTCGTTCCGCAAGCTTTCGCCCGCCGAAGCCGCCGATCTGAAGCCCTTGAGAATTCGCATCGTCACCGTTCAGCCGGGCGACACGGTCGCCAGCCTCGCCGCGAAGATGATGGGCACAAACCGCAAGCTCGCGCTGTTCCAGGTGCTGAACGCGCTGCCGCCGGGGGCAACGCTTTCGGCGGGCGAGACGGTGAAGATCGTTTCGCAGTAACGGGCGGGCAACGCGCGTCTTCAGGCGATCGCCAGCTCTCCGGTGTTTTCCGACGTCATCGCCATCTTCAGCTTTTCAAGCGCTCGGTTTTCGATCTGGCGGACGCGTTCCTTGGAGATGCCGAGCTCGGCGCCGAGTTCGGCGAGCGTGGCGCTGTCGTCGGCCAGCTTGCGGGCGCGGATGACGCGGTTCTCGCGGGCGGTCAGCTTGGTCAGGGCGCGCTTCAGCCGCAGATGAAGCCGCTCGCCGTCGATAATGCCGGAAACCTGTTCTTCCGGCAGCGGCGCATCGCAGACCAGAAGATCGATCCGCTCGGCGCCCTCCTCGCCATCATTGCCCACGGGGGCCTGAAGCGAGGCGTCATTGCCGGAAAGCCGTGCGTCCATGACCTGTACGTCCGAGACCGAGACGCCGAGGCTGGCGGCGATTTCTTCGTAGATTGCCTGCGAGCTCATGCTCCGGTCGCGCGCGGCGATCTTGGCGCGCAGGCGACGAAGCTTGAAGAAAAGCGCTTTCTGGGTGGAACTGGTGCCGCCGCGCACGATCGACCAGTTGCGCAGCACGTAGTCCTGCATCGAGGCCCGGACCCACCAGCTTGCGTAGGTCGAAAACCTGACGCCGCGCTGATGATCGAACCGGGCGGCCGCTTCCAGAAGGCCGACATAGCCCTCCTGCACCAGATCCGCCTTGGGAAGGCCGAAGCCGCGGAACTTGCCGGCCATCGAGACCACCAGCCGCAGATGCGCCATGGCGATATCATCGCGCGCATCGCTGTCGTCCTTGACCCGCCAGCGGGTGGCAAGTTCGGTTTCCTGTTCGCGTGAGAGATAGGGCGCTGCCATTGCTGCGCTGGCAATGCGGTGGTCCTGTACGTCGATATCCATGGCGTGGCTCCCGGAAGGCGCGTTGTTTGGGCCAACGAGGACTTCGGGACGACAAGCGCATCCGTTGCTCCTCGAAAAGATCAACGCAAAGTGGGGCCATTTAGTTCAACATGGAATTCATTTTTTCAGTTCAAAGGGCTGGATCATAAAAAAATCCGGCCTAAAAGACCGGATTTTTCATTCAATACGCTGCTGGAAGCGCCTTGATCAGGCCGCTTCCTCGCGGGCGTCGTCTTCGTCTTCCGCCGCCTTGCCGCGCTTGGGACCCTTGGCAAGGTGGGTTTCGATCAGGCGGACAGCCTCGGTTTCCGACATCTTGTTGACGGCGGCGATTTCGCGCGCCATGCGGTCAAGCGCCGCCTCATAGAGCTGGCGTTCGGAATAGGACTGCTCCGGCTGGTTCTCGGCGCGATAGAGATCGCGGACCACCTCGGCGATCGAGATCAGGTCGCCGGAATTGATCTTGGCATCATATTCCTGCGCGCGGCGCGACCACATGGTGCGCTTCACGCGGGCCTTGCCCTGCACAACCTTCAGCGCGCGCTCGACGAAATCGGTCTCCGACAGCTTGCGCATGCCGATGCTCATGGCCTTGGCCACCGGCACCTTGAGGCGCATCTTGTCCTTGTCGAATTCGATAACGAAAAGCTCGAGCTTCATGCCGGCCACTTCCTGCTCCTCGATCGCGCTGATCGTGCCAACGCCGTGGGCAGGGTAGACGATCGACTCGCCGGGCTTGAAACCGTGGCGGCCGGCAGGTTTTTTCTGTTGTACTGTCATAGGCTTTCAAAAACTCCCTGTTACGCATCCGGCGGGCGCCGGTTCCGGACATGCATGATCCGGAGGGTGGGGCAACGGAGGTTGCCACCCACTGTTTCCATCGAACGGGCAACGAAAAGCGACACGAAATCCTGATCTGAAGACGAAGGCCTTCAAAAAAATTCCGATTATTCGACGTTTGGGTTGATTTCTTTCTTCGGCTTTTAAGACAAAGCTGCCGTTTTATGGGTCAGTGCCAATTATATAGCATGTTGTGCAGCAGAAATCAATGAGCCGTGCACCCGTGACGCGTCGTCACCGGCGGGAGGGTGGTCCATGGCCGACACGTAACCGAATTGGGCCGCTTCGCCAAGCCCAAAATTGTGCCCCGGCCGGAAAAAGCGGCGCTTGTTGACGATGCGTCAATCACCGGAGCGTGCGCTGATCGCGTGGCCGGACCGACGCTCAGTCGCCCGCGCCGGGCTTGTCGGAGAAGAATTTCTCGAATTTGTTTTCGACGCCATCCATCTCCTCCGCTTCGGGCAGCGGCTCTTTCTTGATGGTGATATTGGGCCAGGATTCGGAAAAATCGGCGTTCAGCTTCAACCACTTGTCGAGGCCGGGCTCGGTATCGGGCTTGATCGCCTCGGCGGGACATTCCGGCTCGCAGACGCCGCAATCGATGCATTCATCGGGGTGGATGACGAGAAAATTCTCGCCCTCGTAGAAACAGTCCACCGGGCAGACTTCGACACAATCGGTATATTTGCACTTGATGCAATTATCGGTCACGACATAGGTCATGAAAGACTCCAGAAAAGCGGCCGGCGCGCGCCCTTTGAAACCGAAAACCGGTTCGCCGCGGGCTTCGCACCCATAAACTCTGCCCGGGAGTACCGGCTTTCAAACGGCCGGGCAAGACCATTTCATGCTCGAAACCGGGGCGTGACGGGTAGAACTTTCCAAACACGCGCCGACAATTCAGTCGCCGCGCAGTTTCGAAAGGTCACGGCGCTCCTTCTTGGTCGGACGGCCGGAACCGGGGACCCGCTGGGCCTGTTCGAACGCGTTGAGCCTGGCGCGCGCCTCCGGCGGCGGGCTGATATCCTCGTAGAGCGTCTGCGCTTCGGCAAACGGTCCCCGCCTTGTGCCGGCCGCGCGCACGATCACATGGACATCGCGCCGTTCCAGCGCAACGACGAGCTTGTCGCCGTCGCTGACATCGACGCTCGGGCGGATCACCCGCGACCCGTTGAGCCGGACATGGCCGTCGCGCACCAGTTTCTGAGCCAGCGAGCGCGATTTGACGATGCGCGCGAAGAACAGCCATTTGTCGATGCGCTGTTTTTCGGCGGCCTCGTCCATGGTTCTAGCGCTTCATCTGCTCTTTCAAGGCAGCAAGCTTGGCGAACGGCGAATCGGGATCGATCGGCTTGTCCTTTTCGCGGCGCGGCGGGCGCTGGTTCGCATGATCGTCCTTGTTGCGGTCGCGGCGCGGACCCTTGCCGCCTTTGCCGCCCTTTCCGCCTCTGTCGTTTCTGCCGAAACGCTCGCCATCGCCCCGGTTTTCACCGGCTTCGCCGCCGCCCTTGCGGCCGCCCTGCTGTCCGCGACCGCGGCCTTCGCCGCGCTGCTGGCCACGGCCGTGCTGGGGACGGGCGTTGCGCTCGTTGCGGCCGGCCTGACGCCACAGCAGAACCGGCTTGGCCTCTTCTTCCGGTTTGTCTTCCTCGGTCGCCTCGTCAGCTTCCTGGGCCGTCTCTTCCGGTTTTTCGGGGGCAGGCGCGGCGGCTTCGTCCGTGACCGGCTTTGCGGCCTCGGTCGACAGCGCTTCAGCCGTTTGCGCGTCGGTGGCTTCCGTCTCGGCTGCCGGCGCTTCATCGCTTGCAGAGGCCTCGGACGTGGCCGTTTCCTGGGCGACGGTTGAGGTTTCTTCGGTCTCGGTCGCGGGTTTTTCGGCTTCGGCAGGCTTGTCAGCGACGGCCTTCTTGGCGACGGTTTCCACCGTCACGCCGCTCGGGGCCTGGCGGGCGGCCTTTTCGGCGTCGCGCGCGGCCTGGATTTCGGCAAGCGTGGCCACCTCTTCTTCCGAGGCGATGTCAGCGCGATAACCGAGACCCTTCAGGATTTCCTCCATGTCGTCTGCGGTGGCGCCGAGGATCGACATCATCGCCGGCGTGGTGACGAAGCGGCGGCCGTCGAACGCGCCTTCCGGCCGGGGCGAGCCGCCTTCCGGCTTCCACTGCGTCAGCGGGCGGATCAGGTCGGCGAGGCGCTCGAGAATATCGATGCGCACGGCGCGCTTTCCGAGGAAACGGAAGCCGGCAAGCTTGTAGAATTCGCGCTCATAGGTCGGATCGGTGACGACCGAGGTGCGGCCGGCGGCCAGCACCGAGATCAGATCGCCATAGCCGGGCTTCTCAAGCCCGTCATTCTTCAGCGCCCACAGCAGCGTGATCATCTCCGCCGGAGCGGGCTTCAACAGCGCCGGCATGAACACGTGATAGGCGCCGAACCGCACACCGTAGCGGCGCAGCGAGGCGCGCGCATCCTGATCCAGCGACTTCACCTCATTGGCGACATCGCGGCGGAACAGCACGCCGTAGGCTTCGACAAGCTGGAAGGCGAGGCCGCGGGCAATGCCTTCGAGATCCTCGGCATTGGCGAGATCGTCGAGCGGCTTCAGCACGGTCTGGATCTGGTGGTTGACGTAGCGCTCGATACGGGCGGCGACATGATCGCGCGCCGGACCGGTCAACTGCTCGTCGGCCAGCACGATCACGCGCGGGCGCAGGACATTGTCGGAGGCGACAAGTCGCGCCACCGGATCGCCAAGCCAGCGCACGGTGCCCGACGCATCAAGCGCCAGGTCGCCATTGCCGGAAGCGTGCAGCCGCGCGGCGCGCGCCTCGAACTCCAGCGCGAGCGCTTTCAGCGCCGCCGCTTCGATCGCCTTGGCATCGGGACCCTCGGCCCCGGACACGGCTTTGAAACGGAAGCCCGCCAGTTCCCCCACATGATGTCCTTCCACGAAGACATCACCATTCACGCTCACTTCAGCTTCAAGCATCGCATTCTCTCTCAGGCGCTTCATCAGCACAGATGTCCTGCGGTCAACGAAGCGTTTCGTCAACCTCTCATGCAGCGCATCTGACAGCCGATCCTCGATTTTCCGTGTCTTTTCCTGCCAGTGTGTCGGATCGGCAAGCCATCCGGGCCGGTTGGAAACATAAGTCCATGTTCTGATCTGGGCAATGCGCGCCGACAGCGTATCGATTTCGCCATCGATCCGGTCGGCGTGTTTTACCTGATTTGCCAGAAAATCCTCGTCCACCGTGCCGTGCTGGACAAGGTCGAGATAGAGCGAGGCGATCAGCTCGGCATGCTGGGCGGGGGTGATCCGGCGATAATCCGGCAGCGCGCAGGCTTCCCACAGAAGCTCGATGCGGGCGCGGCGGTCGGCCTTGCCGGCAACGTCGGGGTTGCGCGCCAGAAACTCGAGCGCGCGCTGGTCGACCGCCGGCAGCGCCCGCGTCAGGCCCGGCACGCGCGGCACGTCGTCAAGGCTCGCCTTCAGGCTGTCGAGCGAGGTGAAATCGAGCGCCTTGGAGCGCCATTGCAGCACCCGCACGGGATCGAACTGGTGCGATTGCAGCCGTTCCACGAGTTCATCATCGAACGGCGCCACCCGGCTGGTCACGCCGAACGTGCCGTCGCGCATGTGGCGTCCGGCGCGGCCCGCGATCTGGCCGAGCTCTCCGGGATTGAGATTACGGTACTGATGGCCGTCGAACTTGCGGTCCTGGGCGAAGGCGACGTGGTCGACATCGAGATTGAGCCCCATGCCGATCGCGTCGGTCGCCACCAGATATTCGACGTCGCCATTCTGGTAGAGTTCCACCTGGGCGTTGCGGGTGCGCGGAGAAAGCGCGCCCAGCACCACGGCCGCCCCGCCGCGCTGGCGGCGGATCAGCTCGGCGATCGAATAAACTTCCTCGGTGGAAAAGGCGACGACGGCGGAGCGCCGCGGCAGGCGGGTGATCCGCTTCTGGCCGGCATAAAAAAGCTGCGACAGCCGGGGCCGCTCGACCACGGAAATGCCGGGAAGCAGTTTCTGCAGGATCGGCCGCATGGTCGCCGAGCCGAGAAGCAGCGTCTCCTCGCGTCCGCGCAAATGCAGAATGCGGTCGGTGAAGATGTGGCCGCGCTCCATGTCGCTGGCGAGCTGCACCTCGTCGATGGCGACGAAAGCGACATCGGCCTCGCGCGGCATGGCTTCCACGGTGCAGACGCTGAAACGCGCTTTCGGCGGGGCGATCTTCTCCTCGCCGGTGATCAGCGCGACATTGTTGACGCCGACGCGCTCGACGATGCGGGTATAGACCTCGCGCGCCAGAAGGCGCAACGGCAGGCCGATCACCCCGGAGGAATGCGCCACCATGCGCTCGATCGCGAAATGGGTCTTGCCGGTATTGGTCGGACCGAGCATCGCGGTCACGCCGCGCCCGCTCAAGATCATTGCTTCAGAATTCAATGTCCGGTCCCGAATGATGTGGTCAGGGCCAAATCCTCGCCCCCGACGGTCTTTGATATCCGCGCGGGCCGGCTCCATCGGCCCGCAGCGGTCGCTCGCCTATAGATGGCCTGCCGACCGCCGACAAGCAAGAGGGCCGCGCGATTTCGGCCGCGAAAAGGCCGTTTCGTTAAGTTTTGGAACAGATGCGAACGAATCACAGACGAATCGCTGACTCTGCTGTTTTCCCGGTTTGTTCACGGCTAGATGTTGCGGAAACGGACTGCGCGCGGTCCACATCTGGATTCGGATTTCTTGCGGGATCATAGCGAAAGGCCGGATTCGGCCATCGCGTTAACCATTTACCTCAACGCGGCAGAAGGCCCGCCTGGCGCAGATCATCGACACAGGAACGGCTGACGGGCAGGCGGTCGCCGGCGGTGGTCTCGACAAACACCTTGCCGTTCTCGCGCCGGACGGCGGAGACGGCGTCGAGCGCAACCCAGTGGGAGCGGTGGATTTGCAGGCCCGCTGTCGGCTCGGTCTCCTCGATCGCGTCCTTCAGCCGGATCAGCAGCAGGTGGCGGCCCGCGCTGGTGGTGACCTCGACATAATGATCGCTGACGCTGAGCGAGATCAGCGGTCCGCGCCGTTCGACCGGCAGGCGCGTTAGCAGTCGCGGCGGTTCGGGCCTTTGCGGCGTCTCCGCTTCCGCCGGCTTGTCGCGCGCAAGAAGCTCCATTGCCGCAACCGCGGCGGTGGCGATGATGAAGGCATGGGTCGCGGTCGCGGCAATCGCAGACGGCGCGAGCGCCGCAATGCCTTCGACCGCGATCGTGACCGGCAGCACGGCGATGGTGGCGGCAAGGCCCGCGACAAGGATGACGGCCACAAGCGCGTAATGGCGCGGCGTCCGGCGGGCTCTCAAGTGAAACCGCGTCCACTTTGCAAAGAAATGCGCCGCCCAATAGGTTAGAAACGTGGTTGCCGCCCAGAAGGCGAAGCGCCCGGCGAGCGAAAACGCCGATTGCGTATCGAAGGGGCCGGACCAGGCGAGCACGGCGGCGAGGATAAGAAGCAGGCCATGCACCCGCCAATTGGCGAGATCGCGCCGCATCTGGCGAAGCGTGAATTGCAGGCCGCTGTCATTCGCGAAGTTTTCGCGCAGTTCGTTCATTCCCTGTTTTCCCGATGGCTCGGAATGTTATGGCAGCGGTCGAGGTTATCGTTTCCCCAAGATGAAAGGAACAGCGGAAATGCTCATCGACATTATCACAGGCACGCCCCTTTACGTCTGGCTCATTCTGGCGCTGCTCGTCTATCGTGGCGTGAAGCGGCTTTATCCGCGCGATGTTCATCTGCGTGCGTTCGTGATCCTGCCGCTTCTGTTTCTGTTTCTCGCCGGTCACCGGCTGGCTACGCTTGACTACACCCATGCGGTGCTTGTCGGGCTCGTCGGCGGCCTGGTTGTCGGCGCGTTGCTGACGGTCATGCTGCGGCCGCAGGATCGGCTTTCCTATGCCGGCGGGAACCACGCCCATGTCGAGGGCGAATGGCACACGCTGGCGATGGTCCTGGCGCTGTTTGCAGCGCTATATGCGCAGAATGCCGGCCTCGCCGTAAACCCGGGTCTGGCCAACAACGTGCCGTTCATGCTCGCGGTCAACGCCGTCATCGGACTTGCCACGGGCTTTTCCACCGCTCGCGCCGCGGCCTATCTGCTCAAGGTAAAGAGGCTCGCAAAAGCCGGTGAAAGCGCTCCCCGTTAACTTTCAGGTCAAAGCCGGAACGAATCAGCGACGAATCGCTTACCCGTCGATCTTCCGGTTTTGTTCACCGCTAGATATGGTGCGGGAAGAATTTGTTAACCATATATTTCAAGCGGTTGGCGCGGGGGGACGCGTGCCGCCGTTAACCTTTTCCGCGCCGCCTTCGGAAGATGGGCCGGGAACAAAATTTTGCCCGACCGCGTTTAGGCTGCGAACATCTGAACGGAGAGGGCAATCACATGCTGGGCACCATTCTTCTCATTATTCTGATATTGCTGCTGATCGGCGCGCTGCCGCGTTGGGGTTATTCGACCAACTGGGGCTACGGGCCGTCCGGCGGTCTCGGCCTCGTGCTGCTGATCGTCATAATCCTGCTTCTGGCAGGCTATATCTGACAAAGACCAAAGATAATTGGAGACATGACCGCATGAAAAAGACCGTTCTCGCCATCGCAATCCTTCTTCCGCTTGCAGCATGCAGCACGCAGCAGCGCAACGCCACAATCGGTGGTGGCCTGGGCGTAGCGACCGGCGCCGCTGTGACGGGCAACACGACCGGTGCTGTTGCCGGCGGGCTTATCGGCGCTGGCGTCGGCGCTGCAACGGCCAACTGATCGCCAATGCGCCGGTCGGGCGAACCCCGGCCGGCGATCCTTACCGAAAGCGGCGCGCGCCTCGGGTTGTCGCGTCAAGATCGGCTCGCAGCATCCCCCGCTCGTCGATCCAGGCGTCGCTTCTTGCGACGCCTTTTCTTTTGCGCTCAGGCGCGTTCCACGCACATCGCAACGCCCATGCCGCCGCCGATGCAGAGCGTGGCGAGACCCTTTTTCGCACCGCGCCGGCGCATTTCGTAAAGCAGGGTCGTCAGCACCCGCGCGCCCGACGCGCCGATCGGATGGCCGAGCGCGATCGCCCCGCCATTGACATTGACCTTTTCCGGATCGAGCGCCAGTTCGCGCGCCACCACGCAGGCCTGCGCCGCGAACGCCTCGTTGGCCTCGATCAGGTCGAGATCGCCGATCTGCCACCCGGCTTTAGCGAGCGCTTTCTTGGAAGCGGGGATCG
This sequence comes from Martelella mediterranea, assembly GCF_021021415.1. Taxonomy (GTDB): domain Bacteria; phylum Pseudomonadota; class Alphaproteobacteria; order Rhizobiales; family Rhizobiaceae; genus Martelella; species Martelella mediterranea_C. The sequence goes on from NZ_JAINWJ010000012.1 coordinate 47,787, forward strand.
GGCCCGTGCCCATGACCTGCGGATCAACGCCGGCGGTCGCCCAGGACACGATCCGCGCCAGTGGCTCGATGCCGCGCCGTTCAGCGTTTGCCGCGTCCATCAGCACCAGCGCCGCCGCGCCGTCATTGATGCCGGAGGCATTGCCGGCGGTCACACTGCCGCCATCCATGAAGGCCGGGCGCAGGCGTTCCAGCGCTTGCGCCGTCATGCCCTCGCGGATGCCCTCGTCCTGATCGACCACCACCTCGGATTTGCGGCCGGCAACCGTGACCGGCACGATCTCGTCGGCGAAGCGGCCGGCGGCGCGGGCGGCCTCGGCGCGGTTTTGCGAGCGGGCGGCATAATCGTCCTGCACCGCCCGGGGCAGGCCCCAGCGCTCGGCGATGTTTTCCGCCGTCACGCCCATGTGATAGCCATAGAATGCGTCGACCAGCCCGTCCTTCAGCATGGTGTCCACCATGGCGGCGTCGCCCATCCTCGTTGCGCTGCGAAGATAGGCGCAATGCGGCGATAGCGACATCGATTCCTGGCCGCCCGCCACCACGATTTCGGCATCGCCGGCAAGGATCTGCTGCATGCCGAGCGCGACCGCCCTGAGCCCCGATCCGCAGAGCTGGTTGATGACGAAGGCGGTCTTCTCGGCCGGCATGCCGGCGGCCATCGCCGCCTGTCGGGCGGGGTTCTGGCCGGCGCCCGCCGTCAGCACCTGGCCGAGGATCGCCTCGTCGACTTCAGCCGGCGAAACGCCCGCGCGGGCAAGCGATTCGGCGATCGCCACGGCCCCCAGCTCATGGGCGGGCACGCTGGAAAGCGCGCCGCCCAGAACGCCGATCGGCGTGCGCGCCGCGCCTGCAATAACAATGGCCGAACCGGACATGTTTCTCTCTCCCCGTTTCATGATAGCGGCAATGTGCAGAAGCCGGTTTGCGAAGTCAAACGGGCCGCCGCCGCCGCTTTGCCGCGCAGGAAAGGCCCCGCCGCCGGCGTCGCTGCATTGCGACAAAATCATTGTACCGGGCCCGGTTTTGAGGTTACATCAAGGCGGGAAGAGGAAACAGATCGCGGGAGGAGGCACAATGCCCGTAAGCGACGGACCAACCATCATCAAGAAATACGCGAACCGCCGGCTCTACAATACCGGCACCAGCAGCTACGTCACGCTGGAAGACCTGGCCGACATGGTGAAAAGAGGAGAGGATTTCACCGTGAAGGACGCCAGGGCCGGCGACGACATCACCCACACCGTGCTGACCCAGATCATCTTCGAACAGGAGGCGAAGTCCGATCAGGCGATCCTGCCGGTTTCATTCCTGCGCGAGATCATCGGCTATTACGGCGACCAGATGCAGGCCATGCTGCCGGGCTTTCTCGACAACGCCATGAAGGCGTTTTCCGAGCAGCAGAGCCATATGCGCGAGCAGATGGACAAGGCGCTCTACGCCAATCCGCTGAAACGCGAATATTACCGCAAGGAAGAGGCCGCGCGTCAGGCGGGCCTCGGCGCCACCAGCTACCGCGCCGCGGCAGACGAGGAGGAGCTCGGCGGCCTGCACACTGCGGCGGCCGGCGATCTGGACGATCTCAGGCGTCAGTTGCGGGTGCTGCAGGACCGTATCGACAATATGTGAGCGACGCCGGGCGGAAACGCCCGGCATTCGACGCGCAACAGCAAAAAGCCGCCCCTTTGGGACGGCTTTTTCAATTCAGCGGAAAGGCTGCCGGATGGATCAGGCGCTTTCCTTCGGCGTCAGAACCTGGCGGCCGCGATACATACCGGTCTTCAGATCGATATGGTGCGGACGGCGCAGTTCGCCGGAATTCTTGTCTTCGACATAGGTCGGAGTCTTGAGAGCGTCTGCAGCACGGCGCATACCGCGCTTGGACGGGGTCGTTTTTCTTTTCGGTACAGCCATTGGACTACTCCACTTGAGGCGCAAGGCTCAATCGACGGCGGGTGAAACCACCGCAAGATCGTCCCTGGAATTCTTGAAATTTGGCGCGCTTATACAGGGCAAACCGGAGTTTGACCAGTCCCCCCGGCATTTTTTTGACTCTTGCGGCAACTGAACGGCAAGGGGGACGAAACCGGGCCTCAGACTTCGTCTTCGGGAACCACCCAACTTTCGGCAAGCGCGCCGTCGCGCCAGCGCTGGAAGGCCGGCACGCTTCTGATCGCGGTCATATAGGCGAGCGAGGTCGGATTGTCGGTGAGCTCATAGACCTCGAAGCGGTTGACCACCGGCGCATACATCGCATCGGCCGCCGAAAAGCTGCCGAACAGGAACGGCCCGCCCGAAGCCTCCAACGCGTCGGCCCACAGCGTTTCGATCCGGCGGACATCGGCTTTGACGGCGTCATCGACGGCAAGCGGCGCCGGCTTGCGGCCGAAATTCATCGGGCAGGCCCCGCGCAGCGCCCTGAAGCCCGCATGCATTTCCGCCGAGACCGCGCGCGCCGCCGCCCGCTCCACCCTGTCGGCTGGCCAGAGCTGGGCTTCGGGATAAAGCTCGGCGACATATTCGATGATCGCCAGCGATTCCCAGACCCGGAACTTGCCGTGATGCAGCACCGGCACCTGACCGACCGGCGAGACCTCGCGGAAGCGCGGATTGCCGGCGGGAAAATCAAACGGGATCAGCACTTCCTTGAACGGGATTCCGGCAGCCTCCATCGCCAGCCACGGGCGAAGCGACCAAGAGGAATACTTCTTGTTGCCGATATAAAGCGTCAGATCGCTCATGCTTCACCCTTCCGTTTGCGCGGGAGTTAACCGCATTTTCCCGCCCCGCGCCAACAACAATGTCGAATGTCAGTCATAAAGGCAGGTGATATAGGCGCCCGAGCGCCCGGCCAGCCGTTCCACCCTGGCGGCAAGGTTCAGCATGTGGCGGCTCGGGGCGGCGGCCTGGCGGCCCACCGGATCGGGCAGGGAGACGGCGAGCAGTGCGGCCTGCCGCGCCGTGAGGTCCGAAGCCGAGACGCCGAACTGTTCGCGCGCCGCCGCCTCGATGCCGAAGGTTTCCGGCCCCCATTGCGCGATGTTGAGATAGATCTCCATGATCCGCTTCTTGGGCCAGACGATATCGGCGGAGATCGCCAGCGGCAGTTCCAGCGCCTTGCGCAGATAGGAGCGGCTGTTCCAGAGATAGAGGTTCTTCACCGTCTGCATCGGTATCGTGCTCGCCCCGCGCACGGCCTTGCCGGCCAACGCATCCTCGACCACGGCCTTGTACTCGCCCCAGTCGATGCCGTCGTGATTGCAGAACTGCCCGTCCTCCGACATCATCACCGATTGCACCAGCACCGGCGCGATCTCATCGAACGGCACCCATTGCCGGTCGTAGCCGGTAAAAAGCCGGGCCATCATCGGCACCGAAACCGGATGGACGAAGGACGGCCGGTAGAGCGGCAGCAACAGATACGGCAAAAGCACGATCACGATGATTGCGATCACGCCATAGCGGATCAGGCGGCGAAACAGCGACCGGCGGGGAGCCTCATCCTCATCGTCTTCCGGCATGTCGTCGTCACGCATTGGTTCATTAGCTTTCGTGAAATCCGCCCCTTCCATAGCGTGATGCCGACGCCAAGAAAAGCCGTTGCCGTCCGTGCATGAGAGCGCGTCGCGAAACCGCTTGAACGCCGCGCGCCCCCATGCCAAGACATGGCCCCATGTCAGAGACCGAATTCACCACCCGCCTTGAAAGCGCCCGCAAGGACGTCGAAGCCTGCCTCGACCGACTGCTCGGCCCCGAACCGCTTGACGGCGAAACCGCGCGGCCGGAAACGCTGATGGCGGCGATCCGCCACGGCGTGCTGAACGGCGGCAAGCGCTTCCGCCCGTTTCTGGTGATCGAGACAACGCGGCTTCTTGGCGGGCCGGCAGATGCGGCGCTCAGGGTGGCCGCGGCGCTGGAATGCATCCACTGCTATTCGCTGATCCATGACGATCTGCCGGCCATGGATGACGACGATTTGCGCCGGGGGCGACCGACGGTGCACAAGGCCTTTGACGAGGCCGCCGCGATCCTCGCCGGCGACAGCCTGCTGACGCTCGCCTTCGATATCATCGCCGATGACGCGACCGGGCTTGAGCCCGCAGCCCGTCTTGCCCTTGTCAGCGCGTTGTCGCGGGCGGCGGGCATTGGCGGCATGGCGGGCGGTCAGGCGCTCGATCTGGCGGCCGAGAAGACCCCTCCGGACGAGGCCGGCATCGTCACCCTGCAGGCGATGAAGACCGGGGCGCTGATCCGTTTTGGAGCGGAGGCCGGCGCAATCATTGCCGGCGCGGGAGCGGGCGAGCGCGCCCGGCTTGCCCGGTTCGGCGCGGCGATCGGCCTTGCCTTCCAGCTTGCCGACGATCTTCTCGATCTGAGAGCCGATGCCGAGACCATGGGCAAGGCAACCGGCAAGGATGCCGGGCGCGGCAAGGGCACGCTGGTATCGCTCCACGGCACGGACTGGGCTGAGCGCAGGCTGTCGGAACTGGTCGAAGAGGCCGAGGCCCTGCTTGCCCCGTTCGGCGCGCGGGCGGCAACGCTGATCGCCGCCGCCCGCTTCGTGGCGTCCCGTCAGAACTAAGGTTTCCGCGTATCGGATGAAGGCCGCGCTTAGTCGCTGCCGATGACGCGGTTGCGGCCAGCTTCCTTGGCTTCGTAGAGGCGCTGGTCGGCCTCGGCGATGAAGCGATCGAGCGTGTCGCGGTCGCCGGGAATGGCGGAATAAAATCCTATACTCACCGTCAGCGGCTGGACGTAATCGTCATGGCGCACCGGGCTCGCCTCCACCTTGGCGCGCAAATCCTCGATGAAAGCGCGGATTTCCTCCGGTCCGCCCGCGATGTGATAGGCGATGAACTCCTCTCCGCCGTAACGCGCGACCATGTCGTCGGCCCTCTGGAAGTGGGACCGGAAGACTGCGGCGAGATGTTCCAGACAGGCATCGCCGAAGACGTGGCCCAGCCGGTCGTTGATCGGCTTGAAATGGTCGACGTCGAGCATGGTGAGGGTAAAACGCTCGCCGTCGCGCCTGCATTGTTCAAAGGCAATTTCGGCGCGCGCGATGAAATGGGTCCGGTTGTAGAGCCCGGTCAAGCCATCGGTGATGGAGGACTGTTGCAGCAGGTCATTGGCCGTGTTCAGCGCCCTGTTGAGCAGCCGCAGCTTGCGCACCCAGTAGAGGAAGACGAGGAACACAATGGCGATCAGGGCCGCGGTTGCGAACAACAGGCGATAATCGATCGTGCGCTTGAACGGCGCGAGCTTCTGTCGGTTGAGAATCCGGTCGACCTCGGCGGGGTCGAGCGTAGCGATCAGTTTTTCGAAAATGCCGCCGAGCATGGGCTCAGCCGCCGTCGTGGCTGCGACCACCTGGACGTTCTCGGAGATTCGGCCGGAGATCTTGATGTCGTTGGTGTTCCTGGCGGCGATCAGATAGACGAGCGTGTCGAGCGGGCCGACGACCGCGTCCAGTTCGCCGCCCAGCACGGCATCGAGCCCGGCGCCTTCACTGTCCAGCGCCACGATCGCGACATCGGGATAGCGCGCCTTCAACATCGTCAGCGGCGCATGGCGCGACACCACCCCGACACGCTGTCCTTCAAGGTCGCGCATGCTTTCGACGAAGGGCGCCTGCAGCGGGCTTGCCACGGCAAGCGCCATTTCGAGATAGGAGGGCGTCAGATCGTAGTCGCTTCCGGCGAAATCGGCATTGGCGACGAATGGCAGCACGTCGCAACCGGCAAGGGCGGCCTCACGCTCGCTGTCGGAGGTGAGCGGCACCGGCTGAATCTGCCAGGAAAACTCGCCGTTCTCACCCAGAAGCGCAAGGATATCGGCAATCGCTCCGGTGAAATCGCCGTCGCGTTCGATCATCGTATAAGGCGGCGATCGCGGATCGACGCAGACCCTGAGCGGCCCTCTGTCGTGCAGATAATCGCGTTCGTCTTCGTCGAGCACGGCGCGGCGGCGATCGATCCCGGCCAGCGGCGGACCGAGCCAGCGGTTTTCCATCTCCTGCCAACGCGCGAGCGGGATGGAGGCGAGCGAACGGTCGATGATGCTTTCGAGATAGGGATATTTCGGCGAGACGCCGAAGCGCAGATCCTCGCGCTCGACCCCGTCCATCAGGAACTCGCCGCCGATCTGGATATTGATCAGCCCGTCGCGGCGGATAATGGAATTGCCATTGCTCAGCGACGCGATGGCGGCGTCGATCTCGCCGTCGGCCAGCGCGTGGATCAGCGCTTCCTGGCCATCGAACTGGCGCACGTCGTCAAACCGCGCCGAAACAGCATCGGCGTAATAGATGTCGCGGCCAATCCCGATCCGCTTGCCGTCGAGATCGGCGATGTCGCGATAGGGCCCGAAGCCGGAGCGCACGAACACCGCATTGGGGATGCGGTGATATTCCTCGGAAAACAGCGTGAATTCGCTGCGCTCCTCGGTGCGGGAGATATTGGTGATAATATCGAGGTCGCCGGATTTGAAGCGCTGCAGCAATTTCGCCCAGTTGTCATAGACCGGCTCGAACGAGAGGCCCGTGCTGGCGCTGATATACTGGGCAAGATCGACGGCAAGGCCCTGGCCGCGACCGTTCTCGAGATAGCTGAAGGGCTGGTAATCGATGATGAAGCCGATCGAGAGCGTCGGCGCTTCCTCGATGAAGGCCTGCTCCTCCGGCAGCAGCCGCAGCAGGCCGCCATTGCTGGTGCGCCCCGTGCGGTAGCTCAGCCAGCGGTCGGTGATCTCGTCCAGGGTTTCGGGCGGCAGCGCCAGCACGGCCTTCTGCAGGATCGACGACAGGAGCGCGGCATCGCCGGCCTGAGCGAGGACGCCGAGGCGGAAGTCTTCCAGTGACACCGCTGTCAACGGCAGCGCGCCGGCGGCCGCCACATTGGTGAAACCGTTCTCGCGGATGAAGAAATTCCCGGTCAGCTCGGCGGCGAGCGCGCCGTCCACCCAGCCGAAGGCGACCGCCGCCATCAGATCGCGATAGGTCGCATATTCCTGGAGCTGGAATCCTGCATCCTTGAGCGCGTTGGCATAGTAAATGTCGCGGATCACGCCGATCCGCCGCGCTTTCAACGCCTCCGTGTCGGCGAGATCGCCGAGCGGGCGGTCGACGTTTTCGAACAATATCGTGCGACGCAGGTGGTAGGGTTCGGTGAAGAGAATGAACGGGTCCCGCTCCTCGGTGAAGGAGATGTCGGCGATCACGTCCAGCCCGTCCTGGCGGAACTGGCCGTAGATTTCCGGCCACGAGCCCAGCCGGACCGCGAAATCGAGGCCGGTCATTCCGGAGATCGCGTCCAGCACGTCCACCGACCAGCCCATGATCTTGCCATTGAGGTAGAAGGAATAGGGCTCGTTGTCGGCCACGAGCCCGATGGTCGCCACGGGGTGAGCGGCGATATAGGCCCGCTCCTCATCGGTCAGGTCGACCGGTTCGGCCGCAAGCGGACTGGCGGCAAGGGAGATGATCAGCAGAATGAAGGCGAAGACCGGTTTGGTCATCTTCTGGAAAAAACGGCCGGCCGATTGCCGGGCGTCGCTCAAACAGATTTCATCCATGCCGCCTTCTCAATTCATGCCTCGCCGTTTCCCTTCGACATCAAATAGCACAGAACCGGCCCGGATCGATATTCCTGCTGACGCATGGCTCCTGCAATTCATGGCGTTGTGGCGGTTCTCTTTTGCGATCATTCGTGTTTGCATGCGCCGGATACCCGATTCTTTGGCGGGGTTGTGGAGAATGACATGGACTGTATCTTGCTGGGCGTGCCGGTCGAGTGTGGCTCGGGGCGCAAGGGCTGCAATATGGGGCCCAACGGGCTCAGAGCCGCGGGACTTCCCGAGGCGCTGAGGGAACTCGGCCATACCGTGCGCGATCTCGGCGATCTGAGCCCCGCGCCCCGGCGCGCGGTGTCCCATCAAAATACCGCGCTGAAGGCGCTGGCCGAGACCGTCTCCTGGCTCGATGCGCTGGACGACAAGGCGTTCGAGATTTCCGCAGATGGCCTGCCGATCTTCATGGGGGGCGATCATGTGATGGCGGCGGCAAGCGTTGCCGGTCTTTCACGTCGGGCGCAGGAAGAGGGCCGACCGCTTTTCGTGCTTTGGCTCGATGCCCATACGGATTTCCACACGCTCGATACCACCGACAGCGGCAATCTGCACGGCACGCCGGCCGCCTATTTCACCGGCCAGCCGGGTTTCGAGGGTGTGTTTCCGCCGCTCGCCGCGCCGGTCGATCCGAAAAACGTCTGCATGATCGGCATCCGCAGCGTCGATCCGGCCGAACGCGCGACGATCCGCAATGCGGGCGTTACGGTGCATGATATGCGCGCCATCGACGAGAACGGCATTGCCGGGCTGCTGACGGCATTCCTGGAAAAAGTCGAGGCCGAAAACGGCATGCTGCATGTCAGCTTCGACGTCGATTTCCTCGACCCGACGGTCGCGCCGGGGGTCGGCACCACCGTGCCGGGCGGGGCAACCTTCCGCGAGGCGCATCTGGTGATGGAAATACTGCATGACAGCGGTCTCGTGACCAGCCTCGATCTGGTCGAGCTCAATCCGTTTCTCGATGAACGCGGCAAGGCGGCGATCCTGATGACCGAACTGACCGCCAGCCTGTTCGGCAGGCGCGTCATGGACCGCCCGACCCGCAGCTACGGCTGAGGCCGTCCGCAGCACAAAGGCCAAGCCGGTCGCCCCGCCTCAGCCGCTGCCGATGATCATGCCGGCCGCCAGCACCAGGCCGCCGCCGAGCACGACCTGGAAGGCGGCGCGCATGAACGGGGTTTCCATATATTTGTTCTGGATGAAGGCGATCGCCCAGAGTTCGAAGAACACGACGACAATGGCGATGATCGTCGCGGTCCAGAAGTCCGGAATCAGATAGGGCAGCGCGTGGCCGAGCCCGCCAAGCATGGTCATCACGCCGGAGGCGAAGCCGCGCTTGATCGGCGAGCCGCGGCCGGAGAGCTTGCCGTCGTCATGGGCCGCCTCGGTGAAGCCCATGGAAATGCCGGCGCCGACGGCGGCGGAGAGACCGATCAGGAAGGTCTGCCAGGTGTCCTGCGTGGCGAAGGCGGCGGCGAAGATCGGGGCAAGCGTCGAGACCGAGCCGTCCATCAGCCCGGCGAGGCCCGGCTGCACCCAGGTCAGCAGGAACTGGCGGTGTTCCTTGGCGGCCTCTTCGTCGCGCACGTCTTCCGGCGCGTGTTTTTCGGTCAGCGTCTCGGCGAGTTCCTCATGCGCCTCCTCGGCGATGGCGAGATCGCCGAGCAGCTTGCGGGTGTCGGCATCCGAAACCTCGTTCATGGCGGCGCGGTAGAAACGCTGGGCCTGCTCCTCCATCAGCACCGCCTGACGGCGAATCTTCTCCAGCGACAGCGTCTTCATCAGCCAGTCGGGGCGGCGCTCGAGGAAGCCGCGCACATGCTCGCGCCGGACCAGCGGTATGTCATCGCCGAAGCGGCGCTTGAACATGTCGATCAGCATGCGCCGGTGACTGTCCTCAACCTCGGCCATGTCATCGAAAATCCGGGCGCTGTCGGGATATTCGCCGCGCAGATGGGCGGCATAGGCCTTGTAGATGCGCGCATCGTCCTCCTCGGAGGAGATCGCAAGCGCCAGCATTTCGGCTTCGCTCAGGGACGAGAAGTCGCGCTTGGCGCGACCAAAAAGGGGCAGGACCATGGGACTGATTCCGGTTTTAGTTTAGAATAATTCTAAATCTAAATTCGCCGAAGGTCAAATGTGGAATCAGGTTTTCCTGCCAAGGAGCCCCGCAACGAAATCGGGCACGACGGTCGCGGCCGATCCGACGCGACATTCGCCGAAGAGGCTGTTGCCGGTGGCGGCGAGATTGATTTCCACGGCATGTGCGCCGGCAGACGTCGCCGCCGCCACGAAGCCGGCGGCGGGATAGACCGTGCCGGAGGTTCCGATCGCCACGAACAGGGCCGCGTTTTCCAGCGCGACCTCGATCGCGTCCATATCGTAGGGCATCTCGCCGAACCAGACGATATCGGGGCGCAGCGACGGGCGGCTGCAGCTTGAGCAGAAACAGTCCCGATCGAGATCGCCCTCCCAGTGCTGGTGACTGCCGCATTCGTAGCAAAGCGCGGAATCGAGCCGGCCATGCATGTGCAGCATCCGCTTCGAGCCGGCCCGTTCATGCAGGTCGTCGACATTCTGGGTAATCAGCAGGAAATCGCCATCCCAGGCGTTTTCCAGCGCGGCAAGCGCGTTATGGGCGGCATTGGGAGACGCCTTGGCAGCCTCGCGGCGGCGCATATTGTAGAAATCATACACCAGATCGGGATTTCTGTGAAAGCCTTCGGGGGTCGCGACATCCTCGATGCTGTGCCCCTCCCAGAGCCCGCCCTGATCGCGGAATGTCGCAAGGCCCGATTCCGCCGAAATGCCGGCGCCGGTCAGGACAACGATCGGGGAGGAGGTGTCAATCTTCATGTGTCACGCCTTCTCGGGCCCCGGGCGCGCCTCGCCCGAGGTTGATGTCAACGCAACGAGGCGACCGGCAGATCGGTTCCGGTTTCGACCTTGACCCAGCGACCGCTATCGAAGGAGGCCTGACGCTTGAGGAAGGTATAGGGCGTATCCGACCAGGCGAGCACGTCGTCGTTCAGATTGTCGAGGATGAAATCGCCATCATTGGTGCGCAGCGTCAGCACCGCGTGGCCCTCGCCATTGGGCTTGCGGACCACGGTGATGAGAAGATCGGAGGCGGCGATGCCGGCTTGCATCAGGCGGCGGCGCTTTTCCAGCACGAAGTCCTCGCAATCGCCGGCGCCGCTCACGGGATAGGCCCAGACTTCCTCGCGGCCGTAAAGCTCCTCATCGGTCATCGGCTCGATTTCGGCATTGACGGCGGCGTTGATCGAAACCACCGTCTTCCAGCCGAAATTCGTCAGCCGGGCGGCGACCGTGCTTGCATTGTGGGGCGCGCAATCGCGGCGGTGCTGCTCGCAGAACTCGAAATGGCCGATCGGCTGGGAGGTGACCCCGCCAACCGGCATCGCCGATGCGGCAAGCGCCGGCGTCGAAAAGCCGAGGCCCATAATGGCGCAGAAAGCCGAGATGATCAGTCTATCCAAACGAGGCACGCTATACCCATCCGCCCTTGAATTCTTAACAAAGAGTTAAGGAGAAATAGGGCGGTGAGTCAATCAGCGTAGGGGGCCGGCGGACCGAGATCTTAAGAAATGGTTAACCGGCGCGGTGTTCGGCAGCCGTCTCCAGAAGGCCGGAAAGCGCGGTCAGCATGCGGGCAATGTCCTCAGGCCGCGAAAGCCGGTGGTCGCCATCCTGCACCAGTGTCAGCACGACATCGTCGGCCGGCAAATGCGACATCAGCTTCAGCGCGTGCTTATAGGGCACGTCCGGGTCCTGCTTGCCCTGGATGATGTGCACCGGGCAACCGGTCTCGATGATGCCGGTCAGCACCATATTGCGTCGTCCGTCATCGAGAAGGGCCGCGGTATAGATGGTCGGTTCCGGCCCGTAGATCGACTGTTCCTCGAAATAGCCGTTCTCGGCCAGCGCCTTGCACTGGGCGTCCGTCAGGTCCGGCTCGATCAGCTCGCTGGTGAAGTCGGGCGCGGGCGCGAGCAGCAGAAGCCCGTCGATCGCCGGCGCGCCGGCTTTGCCCTTCAGCTCCTGCACCGCGCGAAGCGCCAGCCAGCCGCCCATGGACGAGCCGATGATGATGACCCGTTCGGGCGCGGCATGGGCGATGGCCTTGAGCGCATCGGCGAGCCAGCGGGAAATGGTGCCGTCCTTGAACGCGCCCTCGCTCTCGCCGTGGCCTGTATAGTCGAAGCGCAGCATGGAAAGCCCGTTTTCGCCGGCATAGGCGTCGAGCGCTTCCGCCTTGGAGCCCAGCATGTCGGAGCCGTAGCCGGAGAACCAGACGAGGGTGGGCGCGTCGTCCCGTCCCTTGCGAAGGCGCATGGCGATCTTGAGCGGCCCGTCGCCGTGGTCGATTTCGGTATAGGTCAGCTGGCTCTCGTCGTTCATCGTGCTCTCCATCCTGGTCCCGGGCGCCACCGCGACCCTCAAAACGCCTGCAAATGCGCGCTTTTGGCGATCGGCAGGTGATTTTCTTTTTCCGCTGTGTTATTGACACATCGGCTGTAACAACCATTTGTGTCCAACACGTGCAAGTTTTTGTGCAGTTGGCGCTTACGCAGCCGAATTTCAACAAGTCGTCGAATTTCAACAATTTGAGGAGACAACGACCATTCGCAGACCCCATAGAGCCGCTCCCCCGACCAAAGAAGGTCCCCGCGCCAACCGTGACATCCGCATTCGCGAAGTCCAGTTGATTACCGAGGACGGGGAGAACCAGGGCGTCGTACTGACTGAAGATGCGTTGAGAATGGCTGAGGAAGCCGGGCTTGATCTCGTCGAGATCGCCCCCAACTCGACGCCGCCCGTTTGCAAGATTCTCGATCTGGGCAAGCTGAAATACGCCAACCAGAAGCGCGCCGCCGAGGCACGCAAGAAGCAGAAGATCGTCGAAGTCAAAGAAATCAAGATGCGTCCCAACATCGACACCCATGACTATCAGGTGAAGATGAAGGCGATGAACAAGTTCTTCGAGGAAGGCGACAAGGTGAAGGTCACGCTTCGCTTCCGCGGGCGCGAAATGGCGCACCAGGAACTGGGTATGAAGCTTCTGTCCCAGGTCAAGGAAGACACCGCCGAAATCGCCAAGGTGGAAGCCGAGCCGAAGCTCGAGGGCCGTCAGATGCTGATGGTGCTTGCGCCGAAATAAGCTTTTCGCTGTCGACGAATGATGACGGACCGTCCGGGAATTCCGCCCGCGACGGTCGCTGTCTTTTTGTCGCGACGGAGAGGTTGCACAATAAGGGCAAAGCGCGTATACACGCGCCGTCCGAGCGGGCCGGCAGGGCATGCCGTGTCCGCTCCAAATGCGAAGCCGGGGTTCGTCTCCCGGCGCAATCAATAAAACGGAGTAGCAAAATGCCCAAGATGAAGACGAAATCGTCGGTCAAGAAGCGGTTCAAGGTTACCGCGACCGGCAAGGTGAAGTCGGCAGCCGCCGGCAAGCGCCATGGAATGATCAAGCGTTCCAACAAGTTTATCCGTGATGCGCGCGGCACGATGGTTCTGTCCGATCCGGACGCGAAAATCGTCAAGCAGTTCATGCCTTACAGCAAGTAACGCCCGTAAACACTGCACACAGATAGATTTAAGGAGATCATGATATGGCTCGCGTAAAACGTGGCGTTACCGCACACGCCAAGCACAAGAAGGTCATCAAGAAAGCCAAGGGCTTTTATGGCCGTCGCAAGAACACCATCCGCACGGCCAAGGCCGCTGTCGACAAGTCCATGCAGTACGCCTATCGCGACCGCAAGGTGAACAAGCGCAATTTCCGCGCTCTGTGGGTCCAGCGCATCAACGCCGCCGTGCGTGAACACGGCCTGACCTATGGCCGCTTCATCGACGGTCTGAACAAGGCCGGCATCGAAGTCGACCGCAAGGTTCTGTCCGACATGGCGATCCATGAGCCGGAAGCATTTGCAGCGCTTGTTGCCGCTGCGAAGAAGGGCCTGGAGTACCTCAAGAAGGAAGGTACCGCCAACGAGTTTGAAAGCGCTGTAGCTTAAGCCAGCGCTTCCCGACCTATACGACATTTGGGAAACCCGCGCTGGCAGGACCAGTGCGGGTTTTTCGCATTCAGACGATCACAATTACGGACCGTTATCGGTCCAGGCGGCAGCAGGAAGACGAGAACATGTCCGATCTTGATGATCTGAAGACAAAGCTGATGGACGAGATCGCGGCGGCCTCCGACGAGGCGGCGATCGAGACGGTGCGCGTCAACGCCATCGGCAAGAAGGGCTCGGTGTCGGAGCTTCTGAAGACGCTCGGCAAGATGGACCCGGAGGAGCGCAAGACCCGGGGTGCTGCCATCAACGCGTTGAAGACCGAGGTTTCTGACGCGATTGCTGCCCGCAAGGCCGAACTGAAGGATGCCGCGATCGCTGCCCGGCTTGCCGCCGAGACGGTGGACGTGACCCTGCCGGTGCGCCCCTCGCCCTCGCTTTCCGGCCGCATTCACCCCGTAAGCCAGGTGATCGACGAAATCACCGCCATTTTTGGCGACATGGGCTTTTCGATTGCCGAGGGGCCGGAGATCGAGACCGACTACTACAATTTCACCGCGCTGAATTTCCCGGAAGGCCATCCGGCCCGCGAGATGCACGACACGTTCTTCTTCAATCCGGACGAAAACGGCGAGCGCAAGGTGCTTCGAACCCACACCTCGCCGGTGCAGATCCGCTCGATGGAGAGCCAGGAGCCGCCGATCCGCATCGTCGCGCCCGGCAAGACCTACCGTCAGGACAGCGACGCTACCCACTCGCCGATGTTCCATCAGCTTGAAGGTCTCGTCATCGACAAGACCACCCATGTCGGCCATCTGCGCTGGACGCTGGAGGAATTCTGCAAGGCGTTCTTCGAGGTCGACAGCGTGACGATGCGCTTCCGCCCGTCCTTCTTCCCGTTCACCGAACCGTCCTTCGAGGTCGACATCCAGTGCGACCGCTCCGGCGACCAGGTGAAGTTCGGAACCGGCACCGACTGGATGGAAATTCTCGGCTGCGGCATGGTGCACCCGAACGTGCTGCGTCATTGCGGCCTCGACCCGGATGTCTATCAGGGCTTTGCCTGGGGCATGGGTCTCGACCGCATCGCCATGCTGAAATACGGCATGCCCGATCTCCGCGACTTCTTCGCCGCAGACGAGCGCTGGACCGCGCATTACGGCTTCCGCCCGCTGGATATCCCGACGCTGTTCGGTGGGTTGTCGTCATGACGGAACTTCCGGAACGCTACAGGGATGCCGTCCAGTTCGCGTTCGGCGATACGCCGGCGCTGAAGGACGAGCTTCTGGCGCTGGTGCTTGCCGGCAAGAAGAAGGCGACCTGCACCGCGCTCAGGGATGTGAAGGACGCGCAGGAGCCGATGCCCGAGGTCGGCCGCCGCGACGTGGTGCTCGACGGCGCCGACAAGCCCGCTGCCGTCATCGAGACGACCGAGGTGACGGTGCGCCGGTTTGACGAGGTCGACGAGGATTTCGCACGGGACGAGGGCGAGGGCGACCTGTCGCTCGAATACTGGCGCGAAGGCCATGAGGCCTATTTCGCCCGCAATGGCGGCTTCGAGCCGGACATGGAGCTGATCTGCGAGCGGTTCCGGCTGGTGGAGACGCTGGGTGAATACAAGCGCGGGGCGGAGTCGTGAGGAAGGGATGCCGACGCTCCTGATCTGGCATGGCTACAAGTTTCGGTTTTATGCTCTCGATCAGGGCGAGCCGGCGTATGTTCATGTCGTGAAGGATGGCAAGTCGCTTAAGGTCTGGCTGGAGACAATGGCCGTTGCCCGTAACATTGGGTACAATGAACGCGAGATCGAAAGGCTACGGGCGGTCATCGCCGAACACCAAAACGAGTGGATCGGAGTGTGGAATGACTTCTTTGGAATTTGAGACCGAGGCAATGCGTCCCGTGAAGGCATGGTGCACGAATGGTGAGGTTCATGTGACCCTCGCCGACGGCCGCACCATATCCGCCCCTCTCTGGTGGTATCCGTTTCTGAACGGGCTTGACGCGGATGGACTGAACGATATCGAGCTCATGTATGAGGGTATCTGGTGGACGCGGGTCGATGAGGGGATTTCGGTGAAGAGTATGTTTCTTGGGCAGAAAATGCCGGGAGCCAAGGAACCGGAAGGGGTGGCGTAGGAATGCGATGCCCACGGTTCTTCGAAAATACGGAATTCGTTTCCACTTCTACGGTTCGGACATGGGCGAGCTGCCCCACATTCATGCGTCCGGTCAGGGAGGCAAGGCCAAGGTCTGGCTCCATTCCGGCGAGATGGCGGAATGCAAAGGCTTCAATACCGTCGATGTGAAGCGTATTCTGTCCGTGGTTGAAGAACACAAGGTCGAGTTTTTGGAGGCATGGGATGACTTCTTCGGATCCATATCCTGAACATGAGCGACCGGTCGCAGCATGGTGCGATCCGGCCCACGTTCATGTGCGCCTTGCTGATGATCGCGAAGTGGTGACGCCGCTCTGGTGGTATCCCCGCCTTCTGGCCGCAAGCCCGGCCGAGCGGAACAATGTCGAGCTGATGCTGGATGGCGTTCACTGGCCGGATGTGGATGAAGACCTGTCCGTTCGCGGGATGCTGAGTGGGTGGAAGTATCCGAACGCGGTTGAGCCGAGGGAAGTGGCCTGATGAAATACCACTTGCGTCATGCTCGGGCTTGACCCGAGCATCCAATCACCTCCGAGGCGAGCGGAGGTTGCGGGTCTGGCGCAAACGCCTGGATCCTCGGGTCAAGCCCGAGGATGACGCCCAGAGTGGGGTGAGGTCAGGGAATGAACCGGCCGAGCAACCGTCCGGTAGCGATGTTGTGAGCATATGAGCCTGGGGATGGTCCGGGCGGAATAACAGGAAGACGACAATGAAATTCACACTGTCCTGGTTGAAGGACCATCTGGAGACCGAGGCCTCGCTTGCGGAGATCTGCGAGCGGCTGACGACGATCGGGCTTGAGGTTGAAGACGTCGACGACAAGGCGGCCTACCGGCCGTTCACCATCGCCAAGGTCATCGAGGCGAAGCAGCATCCCGATGCCGACCGGCTGCGGGTGCTGACGGTTGACGGCGGGCCGGCGGTCAATGGCGGCAAGCCGCTTCAGATCGTCTGCGGCGCGCCGAATGCGCGTACCGGGCTTGTGGGTGCGCTGGCGCTTCCGGGGACCTATGTGCCGGGCATCGATGTCACGCTGTCAGTCGGCAAGATCCGCGGCGTCGAAAGCCACGGCATGATGTGCTCGGAAAAAGAGCTCGACATGTCGGACAATCACGATGGCATTATCGACCTGCCGGAGGATGCGCCGGTGGGCGCAAGTTTCGCAGAATATGCCGGGCTCGACGATCCGGTCATCGAGATCAATCTGACGCCGAACCGCCCGGATTGCACCAGCATTTTCGGCATCGCTCGCGATCTGGCCGCTTCCGGCCTCGGCACGCTGAAGACGCGGCCCGCGCCGTCGTTCAAAACCGAGGGTGAAACCCCGGTCGGCCTCAAACTCGATTTCACGGCGGAAGACAGGCATCTCTGCCCCGGCTTCGCGCTGCGTCTGGTGCGCGGCGTCAGGAACGGGCCGAGCCCGAAATGGATGCAGCAGCGCCTGATCGCGATCGGTCTTCGCCCCATCAACGCGCTGGTCGACATCACCAACTACATGACCTTCGATCAGGGCCGGCCGATGCATGTCTTCGACGCCGCCAAGGTCAAGGGCGGGCTCGTGGTGCGCCGTGCGAAGGCGGGGGAGACGCTGCTGGCGCTTGATGAGCGTGACTATGAATTGAATCATGACAATGTCGTGATCGCCGATGACAATGGCGTCGAATCGATCGGCGGCGTCATGGGCGGCGAGCATTCCGGCTGCGACGAGAACACCACCGACGTGCTGATCGAATCGGCGCTGTGGGATCCGATGAACATCGCCCGCACGGGCCGCGACCTCGGCATCATCACCGATGCCCGCTATCGCTTCGAGCGCGGCGTCGATCCGGAATATATGGTGCCGGGGCTGGAGCGCACCACCGAACTGGTGCTGGAGCTGTGCGGCGGCACGGCTGCGGAAAAGAAGGTCGAGGGCTATGAAGGCTACACCGCGAAGGTGATCGACTATCCGTTCTCCGAGGTGAAGCGCCTGAGCGGGCTCGATGTCTCGCCGCGCGAGAGCAGCGATATCCTGACCCGCCTTGGTTTCACCGTCGATGGCGCGGGCGAGCGCGTGTTCGTCACGGTGCCGTCATGGCGGCCGGATATCGAGGGCAAGGCCGATCTGGTGGAAGAGGTCATGCGCATCCATGGCGTCGACAACATCAGACCGGAGCCGTTGCCGTCCGCTGGCGCTGTCAACGAAAAGATCCTGACCCCGCTGCAGATCCGCTCGCGCGCCGCGCGCCGCGAGCTGGCCGCGCGCGGCATGCTGGAGGCGGTCACCTGGTCGTTCATTCCGGAAGATCAGGCGAGGCTTTTCGGCGGCGGCGCGCCTTCGCTGAAGCTCTCGAACCCGATTGCCGCCGACATGTCCGACATGCGGCCCTCACTGTTGCCGGGCCTGCTTTCCGCCGCCCGCCGCAATGCCGCGATTGGCCATGGCGATGTCGCCCTGTTCGAGGTCGCCGCCACCTATGAGAACGACGCGCCGGAAGGCCAGCGCCGGGTCGCGGGCGGCATCCGCCGCGGCACGGCCACGCTTTCGGGCTCCGGCCGGATGTGGTCGAATGCCGAAACGGGCGCCGGTCGCGCGGTCGGCGTGTTCGACGCCAAGGCCGATGCGCTGGCCGTGATCGAGGCCTGCGGCGTGCCGATGGGCAATGTCCAGATCGTTGCCGGCGGGCCGGACTGGTACCATCCCGGCCGTTCCGGCACCATCAAGATGGGACCGAAGATCGTGCTCGGCCATTTTGGCGAATTTCATCCGAAGGCACTGGAAGCGCTGGACGTCTCGGGCAAGCTGGCCGGCTTCGAGATATTCATCGACGCTATGCCGGAGCCGAAGAAGAAGGCGACCCGCACCAAGCCGGCGCTGACGCTGTCGCCGTTCCAGACGGTCACCCGCGACTTCGCCTTCGTGGTCGACCGCACGGTGGAGGCCGGCGCGATCGAGCGCGCGGCGGCCGGCGCCGACCGCAAGCTGATCACCGGCGTCACCGTCTTCGATATTTTCGAGGGCGCATCGCTGGGCGAGGGCAAGAAGTCTGTCGCCATCGAAGTCGCGATCCAGCCGGCCGAGCGCACGTTGACGGATGAGGATTTCGAGGCGCTGACGAAAAAGATCGTCGCCAATGTCGGAAAATCGACGGGCGGCGTGATCCGGGCGTAAGAGGCTGAAATCAGCCCCGTGCGGGAGGCAGGTGCGCGCATCTGTCTTCCGTCAGCACCTTGCCGCATCGCCCCCTCGCCCCTATAACCTTGGGAAACAATCCTGGAGAGACCGATGACCGAGGCTGCCGGCAAGACGACGATCGATGACGCACAGGTCGAGTGGTTCTCGAAGATGGCGGCGGAGTGGTGGAACCCGCACGGCAAGTTCAAGCCGCTGCACAAGTTCAATCCGGTGCGCATCAGCTATATCCGCGAAAAGGCCTGCGGTCATTTCGGCCGCGACGAGAAGCTGGCCCGCCCGCTGGAGGGGCTGCGCGTGCTCGATGTCGGCTGCGGCGGCGGGCTGCTGTCGGAGCCGATGGCGCGCATGGGCGCAAGCGTCGTGGGCATTGACCCCGCGGAAAAGAATATCGGCATCGCCAGGACCCATGCCGCCGAAAGCGGCGCGCCGGTGGATTACCGCGCCGTCACGGCGGAAAAGCTTGCCGAGGAGGGCGAGAGCTTCGATATCGTGCTCAACATGGAAGTGGTCGAGCATGTCGCCGATGTCGATTTCTTCCTCACGACCTGCGCGTCGCTGGTGAAGCCGGGCGGCATGATGTTCGTCGCCACCATCAACCGCACGCTGAAGGCAGGCGCGCTGGCGATTTTCGCCGCCGAGCGGGTGCTGCGCTGGCTGCCGCCCGGCACCCACCAGTATGAGAAGCTGGTCCGCCCGGAGGAGATCGAGACGCCGCTGAAGGCGTCCGGCATGACGCCCGTGGAGCGGCAGGGCGTGTTCTACAGCCCGCTGACCGATAGCTGGAACCGCTCGAAGGATACCGACGTCAACTACATGGTGCTGGCGGTAAAGCCGGAGGCCTGACCGGGCCAGACGGGTTTGCGCCGCGTCAGTTGAAAACTTCGTTCGGATAGACGCCCCAGATATCCTTCTGGTGCATATAGCCCTTGACGCCCTTGACCGAGAGCTCGCACCAGGTACCGTCGCATTCTTCAAGATTCACGATCACGCCGGGTTCCACGCTCGCGACATCGCGCGCCGAATCATCCTTGCCGGCCTTCAGCGCCAGAAAGTTCTTGTCGTCCGCATTGCCGTCGCGCAGCCAGGGCGCGATCATGGCGTTGCGCTGGGAGGAGAGCACGGAGACATGCATCCAGCCCTCGGTGCCGTCGGCATCGCGCACCTGCCGCCAGACGCTGTATTCCTCGGTGATTTCGACGGGAAGGCCGGGACGCTTGTAGATCCATTTGGTGGCGTAGTTGAAGCCGGGACCGACGCGCATGCGGGCGCGATCCGGCTTGATCATGGCAAAACGCGGCAGCGGCCCGCCCGAAGCGCCCTTGCGCTCGGTCTGCGCCATCGCCGGCTCCAGCATGGCGAAGACAAGCAATGTGCAGATCAGCAATCTTGCCAGACGACGCATATGACCTCTTCGAATGCCGTTTTCCCGGCCTTGGTTGTTTGTTTGCGCGGGTTTGCGGCCACACGCCTGCCCTTTCAGCGAGGGATTTACGTGTCCGAAGCGGTTTTCATCACGGGAAGAACCGCTTCAGGTGGAAAAGCGCCCTCATTATGTGCATTATCGCCCGACATGATTAATGAGCTGTTAACCGATGAATAACCCCAGAAAGCCCGTCGTCGTCGTCACCCGCAAGCTGCCCGCTTCGGTGGAGGCGCGGATGGGGGAGCTGTTCAGCGTCGAGCTGAACCATGACGACCGGCCCTTTTCGCGCGAAAGGCTCGCCGAGGCCATGGCCCGCGCCGACGTGCTGGTGCCGACGCTGACCGACACGATCGACGCCCAGCTGATCGAAAAGGCCGGTCCGAGCCTGAAGCTGATCGCGAGCTTTTCCAACGGCATCGACAATGTCGATGTCGATGCCGCCGCCCGCAAGGGCATCACCGTCACCAATACGCCGAATGTGCTGACCGAGGACACCGCCGACATGACCATGGCGCTGGTGCTGGCGGTGCCGCGCAGGCTGGCAGAGGGGGCGCGGCTGCTCGCCGGAAACGCGCCGGACAGCTGGCAGGGCTGGAGCCCGACATGGATGCTCGGACGGCGCATCTGGGGCAAGCGGCTCGGCATTGTCGGCATGGGACGCATCGGCACGGCGGTTGCGCGCCGGGCCAAGGCCTTCGGGCTTTCGGTGAACTACCACAACCGCAACCGCGTCAATCCGCAGACGGAGGCGGAGCTGGAGGCGACCTATTGGGACAGCCTCGACCAGATGCTTGCAAGGGTCGATATCGTGTCGGTCAACTGCCCGTCGACGCCGGCGACCTATCACCTAATCTCGGCCCGCCGGCTGGCGCTGCTGAGGCCCGAGGCCTACATCGTCAACACCGCGCGCGGCGACGTCATCGACGAGGCGGCGATGATCCGCTGCCTGGAAGAGGACCGCATAGCCGGCGCCGGGCTCGATGTGTTCGAGAACGAGCCGGCGATCAATCCGCGGCTTCTTGAGCTGGCCAAGGCCGGTAAGGCCGTGCTGCTGCCGCATATGGGCTCGGCCACGCTCGAAAGCCGGATCGACATGGGCGACAAGGTGATCATCAATATTCGCACCTTCTTCGACGGCCATCGTCCGCCCAACCGGGTGCTGCCGGGGCGTATCTGAGCCACTTCAGCCCATGACCCTCAGCGGCGTACCCGCCCTCAGATGAGGCAGCAACACGCGCATTGCCGCCGGGGCGATCGCCACGCATCCGGCGGTCGGCGAGAAATCCGGGCGGGCGAGGTGGAAGAACACCGCAGAGCCGCGATTGCGGGCACGCGAGCGCATGTTCCAGTCCATCACGATCACGAGGTCGTAAATGCCGTCGTCGCGCTGCAGGCGTTCATGGCGCGCGGCGAAAGGCAGGCGGACGGGGCGGTTGTAATTCGGCGAAGCGGGCGCGTCGCACCAGCCGTCTTCGGCTTTCGTTGCCCTGATGCGAAGACCTGAATGCGGCCAGCGCTGCCGATGCCGGGCGTCGCGATAGCCGTAGAGCAGCGCCATCGCGGCAATCGGAGTCTTGCCGTCGCCCTCGCGCTTCACGGCCGTCATCCCGTTCCGGCCGATCGCCGCGCGGAAGCGGAGCGGCCCGAAGGCAAGGATCGCGTTGTGGGCGGCCCCCGGCGCGCGGCGCACCGTGATCGTACCCCGTTTCTTCGCGGAACGGCTGGTTTTCTTCACTTTTTTTTGCTTTGTGCGTGAAATCATATAGTTTCATAGCAATACGCCCGGCCATGGCGTATCGCAATGGTCTTCGGGGATGCGAGACAGAGGGCAGGTGCGGATGACAGAGCGGACGATACTTCTCGTCGATGACGACGCGGATTTGCGCGAGACGCTGGTGGAACAGCTCGAGCTCTACGACGAGTTCATCCTTCGCTCCGCTGATTGCGCGGCCAAATCGCTGAAGATGCTGCGCGAGGAACAGATCGATCTTCTGATCATGGATGTCGGCCTGCCGGATATGGATGGCCGCGAGGCGGTGAAGATCGCGCGCAAGAACGGCTACAAGGCGCCGATCATCATGCTGACCGGCCACGATACCGACAGCGACACCATTTTAGGGCTCGAGGCGGGCGCCAACGACTATGTCACCAAGCCGTTCCGCTTCGCCGTGCTTCTGGCGCGCATCCGCGCCCAGCTTCGCCAGCACGAGCAGAGCGAGGACGCCACCTTCAATGTCGGGCCCTATGTGTTCAAGCCGGGCCAGAAGCTGTTTCATACCGCAGACGGCCAGAAGATCAGGCTCACCGAAAAGGAAGCCTCGATCATCCGCTATCTTTACCGCGCCGGCCAGAAGGTGGTAACTCGCGACATGCTTCTGGAAGAGGTCTGGGGCTATAATTCCGGGGTCACGACGCACACGCTCGAAACCCACGTCTACCGCCTGCGCCAGAAGATCGAGGAAGACCCGTCGAACGCGCGTATTCTGGTGACCGAAAACGGCGGCTACAAGCTGGTGCCCTGATAGGGCTTTGCCGGTTCGGGGGCAACGCGTTCGGGCGAGGGGGACGATAATAATGGCACTGTCTGACGACATCGCGACGCTGCGCCGCGCGGAGCTTTTTTCCGGTCTTTCGGCCGAGCAACTTCGCCTCATCGCCTTCACCATCGCACGGCTTTCACTTGATGCAGGCGACAGGCTGTTTGACGAGGATCAGGACAGCGCCGGCGCCTATATGCTCGAAAGCGGTCATCTCGATCTTCAGGCGGGCGGGCGCTCCGCCGGCATTGCCGGGCCCGGCAGTCTGCTGGCAGAGGCAGCGCTGATCAGCCCCGTGCCCCATCGTTTCGCCGCCCGCGCCAGCGCGCCATCGGAACTCCTGCTGATCCGCCGCGAGCAATTCCTGCGCCTGATCGAGGAATATCCCGATATCGGCCGGGAAATGGAAAACCGCCTGCGCCAGAGCTTCGCCGACATGGTCGGCGCGCTGAATGCGGTGAAGACGCGGCTTTCTGATTTTTAGGCTTCGTTCCGAAGGCTTCTACACCGGTTCGACGACCAGCTTGCCGCCGTCATTGCCGGTGATGCGCACCGTGGCGCCCTGAGCCGCGTCCGGCCCTTCCGCCGTCCATGTCGTGTCGTCCAGTTTGATGCGGCCCCGACCGTTGACGATCGCCTCGCTGACGATCGCGGTGCGGCCGATGAGGCTCGCCGCGCGCTGGTTCAGCAGCGGCTGGTCGGAGGTCGTGTCCCGGCGCGACAGCACCCGTCGCCCGACAAGGATGCTGACGAAGGCGAGCACGGCAAAGAGCACAAGCTGCAACTGCCACACCCAGAAGCCGAAGCCCTGGAAGGGCAGCGACAACAGGCCGAGGATCAGGGCCGCGATGCCAACCCAGATCAGGAACACGCCCGGCACGATCAGTTCGGCCACCAGCAGCAAGAGGCCGACGATGAACCAGCCCCAGGGACCGGACTCGGCGAAGAAGACGAGCAGCTCCATCGCCGTCAGCTTTCCTTGCTGGAGCGCGGCGGACGCACAGATGGGGTCGAGCGGGGCGCCGGCGGCGTTGCTGCCGCCTTGCCGCCGTCATCGCCGCCGAAGACTTCCTTGGCGATCTGGCCGATGCCGCCCAGCGAACCGATGAGGGAGGAAGCCTCCATCGGCATCAGCACGATCTTGGAATTCGTCGACGTGCCGATGGCTGCCATGGCTTCGGTATATTTCTGCGCCACGAAGTAGTTGATCGCGGTGACGTCCCCTTCGGCGATCGCGGTGGAGACCGAGCGGGTCGCGTTGGCCTCGGCCTCGGCCAGCCGTTCGCGGGCCTCTGCCTCGCGGTAGGCGGCCTCGCGTTCGCCCTCGGCTTCCAGAATGGCGGATTGCTTGGAGCCTTCCGCGCGGAGAATCTGGGCGGCGCGGTGTCCCTCGGCGTCGAGGATCTGCGCGCGCTTTTCGCGCTCGGCCTTCATCTGCCGGCCCATCGCCTCGACCAGATCGGCCGGCGGGCGGATATCCTTGATCTCGATGCGCGTTACCTTCACGCCCCACGGCTCGACCGCCAGATCGACGACGCGCAACAGGCGTTCATTGATGGAATCGCGGTTGGAGAGCAGTTCGTCGAGATCCATCGAGCCCATGACCGAGCGGATATTGGTCATGGTCAGATTGAGGACCGCCATCTCCAGATGGGCGACCTGATAGGCGGCGGAGGCCGGATTGAGGATCTGGTAGAAGCACACGGCATCGGCCTCGACGCTGGCATTGTCGCGGGTGATGACCTCCTGCTCCGGCACATCCAGCACCTGTTCCATAATGCTGATGCGCTTGCCGATCCGGTCGATGAACGGGATGATCAGGTTGAGGCCGGGGGTCAGCGTGCGGGTGTAGCGGCCGAAGCGCTCCACGGTATAGCCATAGCCCTGCGGCACGGTCTTGATCCCGGCGAACAGCGTCAGAAGGATCAGCACCGCCAGAATGATGATCGTGATGGAAAATCCTGTCAGTGCTTCCATGTCGTTTCCTCCTTCGGCCGGTTTCTCCGGCTATTATTCAATTTACCCAGCCCGACAGCTCGCGCGCAACCACGTGGTCGATCACCCGCATGCCCTCGTCGCTGTCGTTGAGACAGGGAATATGGGTGAATTTCTCGCCGCCATGCTCCATGAAGCTTTCGCGGGCCTGTTCGCCGATTTCCTCCAGCGTCTCCAGACAGTCGGAGACAAAGCCGGGGTTCATCACCGCGATCCGCTTGATGCCCTTTTTCGGCAGCGCCTCGACGGTCTTGTCGGTATAGGGCTGCAGCCATTCCTCCGGCCCGAAGCGCGACTGGAAGGTGATCATCAGCCGCTCCTTGGAAAGCCCCAGCCGCTCGCGCAACAGCCGCGCCGTCTTCTGGCACTGGCAGTGATAGGGATCGCCCTTCTTGAAATAGGACTGCGGGATGCCGTGGAACGAGGTGATGATCAGTTCCGGTTCCCAATCAAGCGTGGCGAGGTGGTTCTCGACCGAGTTCGCCAGCGCGTCGATATAGACCGGATCATCGTGATAGGGCGGCACGGTGCGCAGGGCCGGCTGCCAGCGCATGGCGAGCAGCGCCTCGAACGCCTTGTCGTTGACGGTCGCCGTGGTCGACGCCGCATATTGCGGGTAGAGCGGGTAGATCAGGATACGCTCGCAGCCGGCCGCCTTCAGCGCCTCGATGCGCGCGGGGATGGAGGGCTGGCCGTAGCGCATCGCCCAGTCGATCACCAGGTTTGGCGTGTCCGCGTATTGCGCGGCAAGCTTTTCGGCCTGGCTGCGGGTGTAGGTGCGCAGATAGCTCTCATCCAGATCGTTGTTCCAGATCAGCTTGTAGGCTTCGCCGACCTTGGCCGGGCGGCGGTTCAAAACGATGCCGTAGAGGATCGGATACCACAGCGCCCGCGGCCATTCGATCACGCGCTTGTCCTTCAGGAACTCCTCAAGATAGCGCCGCATCGAAGCCTTGTCGGTGCCGTCGGGCGTGCCGAGATTGACGAGCAGGACGCCGACCTTGCCGAAGGCGACGCTGGGGTGTTTGTCCGGCCATGCGGCATGCATTTCTGACATCGGCAGCCTTTCCATTGTTGTCGTTGTCGGTTGTCATATAACAACGCAAACAAGGCTTCGCCAGATTATACGGTGTCGCAGATGGATCGGGGCGGTGCTGGCTGCGCCAGCATGGCAGCCAGCGCATGCGAAGAGTGATTGAGCTTCAGACGCAGAAGGGGCTCTACAAAAGTTCATAAGCGTGAACGACGCACAGCGCCACGTCCCGCGTCCCGGACAGCCAGCCTTTCAGGAGTCATGCTCGTGCTTGACACGAGCATCGAGGCCCCACGGAGAACGTTGCCTGGACCCTCGGGTCAAGCCCGAGGGTGACCCGAAGAAAGGCGGGAGCCGCAAAATGCTGCTGAAGCCCAAGCGGCTCCCGAGACGCTTCTATTACTTCGCCACGTCGGTAATGCGGCCGTCGGTGTAAGGCTCGTAGGGGCTGTTCATGCCGATATATTCGGCAACGGCATCTTCCAGGTTGGGGCCGAAATCATAGGCGTTCATGCCCTTTTCGGCGAACACGGCATAGCCGTCGCCGCCCCCGCGCACATAATTGTTGGTGACGATGCCGTAGGTGGCGGTCTCGTCGATCGGCGTGAAGCCGCCATTGCCGTCGGCGACCTCGACCGAGACGACGCGGCTGCCCGGTTCCTTGCTGGAATCATAGGTGTATTTCATGCCGGCGACCTGCGGATAGCGCCCGGCGCCGTCCTCGATCTGCGACAGACCGTTTTCGAGTGCTGCGATCACGTCGGCGCCCTTGAGCTGGAAGGTCGCGACCGTGTTCTGGAACGGCAGCACGGTCAGCACTTCGCCCATGGTCACCGTCCCGGTGTCGATCGACGCGCGCACGCCGCCGCCGTTCTGGATCGCGAGCGTGATGCCCTGATCGGCGACGCGGGCGAGCATGGCGTCGGCCACGAGATTGCCCATCGAGCACTCCTCGGCGCGGCACACGGTGCGGTCGCCATTGACCTCGCCCGCGGTTTCGCCGACTTCCCGCTTCTTCAGCTCCTCAAGCGGCGCATCGAGTTCGGCGACCCGTGCCGCGAAGGCTTCGTCCGGGGTCACGGACGCATCAAGCAGGATTGGCGCGCCGGAAACGTCGATCACCTTGCCGTCATCATCGAAGGTGACGTTGAGATCGCCGAGATATTTGGAATAGGCATAGGCGGTGACGACCGGAACCTCTTCGCCCGACGGGTTCTTGACCATCGTCGGATAGGGGCCGGCGGCCTTGTCGTCGGTGCTGGAAAGCAGGGTGTGGCTGTGTCCGCCGACGATCACATCAATGCCGTCGACGGCGGCGGCGATCTCCTGGTCGCGCTTGTAGCCGACATGGGACAGAAGGATGATCTTGTTGACGCCCTCTGCCTCGAGTTCGGGAACCGCCTTCTGCAGATACTCGATCTCGTCCTGGAAGGTGATCTTGGGGCCGGGCGATGACGTCTCGTCGGTATCGGTTGCCAGTACCGAAACGACCCCGACCTTCTCACCGTCGAAATCGAAGATCTCATAACCCTCGAACTTGCCGTGAACGATGCTGTCTTCGGCCGCGATCGTGTTGCCCGAGAGAATCGGGAAATCGATGGCGTCGATAAAGGCAAGCAGTTCTTCCGGGCCGTCGTCGAACTCGTGATTGCCGATCGCCATCGCATCGAAGCCGATGTCATTCATGAATTCGGCGATCGGCTCGCCCTTGTAATGGGTGTAGAACAGCGAGCCCTGAAACTGGTCGCCGGCATCGAGAACCAGCAGGTTCTCGCCTTCATTGTCGGCGCGCTTCTGGTCGATGGCGGTCTTGACCCTGGCAATGCCGCCGAAGCATTCGCCGGCGGCATCGTCTTCCGCCGAGCAGGTCGAATCATACTTGTTGATCGATTCGATGCGCGAATGGAGGTCGTTGATATGCAGGATTTCGAGCTCGAAATCGGCAAGGGCGCTGCCGGCTGAAAGGGTCAGCGCGGTTGCCGCGAAGAGGGCGGCTTTCGAAAGGGAATGCATGGCAAACTCCTGGTGCAGAATGAAATCGCGGCACTTGCCGCCCGGCACTTAACTTTACACGGGAATGTGACGACGTTTTAAACGGTTGCGTCAAGTGCCGATTTCAGGAGAGGCCATAAAAGCGGGCCTCCCGACCGTTCCGGCCGGGAAAAGGCGGGCCGCCAGACCGCGTCGTCAGAAACTGGCGCCGGTCTGCGCGCCGGAGAAATTCACCGACGGTGTCGTGGCGGGCATCGATGCCGGCGGCGTCATGGTGTTGGCCGGCATCGCTTGGGCGGGTTGAGCGCTCGCCACCTGCTGGGACAGGTCCGGCAGGGTGAAGCCGACGGGAGCCATGCTCGGCTTGTAGAGCGAGAATTTCGCGCCCTGGCTCGGCGTGCAGTTCATCAGATAGGGAGCCACCAGCGCGCAGTTGACCCTGGACTGGGTCCGGCGCAGCACCGAGGTCAGCTCGATTTCGATCAGATTGCCGGTCTCGGCATAGGTGCCGATGGCGAGCGTGGTGTTGCTGTCGGCCGAAAGCGTCTCGAACCGGCCGCCGGCAAAGCGCGATATGATCCCGTCCTTGTCGCGCCACTCGCCATCAACGGCGGAAACGGGAGCCTGGGGT
The DNA here is from genome assembly GCF_021021415.1 of Martelella mediterranea. Classification (GTDB taxonomy): domain Bacteria; phylum Pseudomonadota; class Alphaproteobacteria; order Rhizobiales; family Rhizobiaceae; genus Martelella; species Martelella mediterranea_C. Next base: position 76,398 of record NZ_JAINWJ010000012.1, read on the forward strand.
GCCGACGGCGTCGTGGGCAGCCGGCCGGACTGGGGCGTGGTGGTGCAGGAAGCGGCAAGCACTGTGCAGCAGACGAGGGTCAGGATCGGGATCGTTTTCACGGGCGCGCTCTTTCGCAATCGGTTCGGGTACAAGAAAGGCTTATCTGGCTTCAAAAATCAACTGCAAGAGGGCTGACTTGGTTCCATCCCCGCCGCACCGTTGCATGGAAGGCTCACTGTCCGCGTGCGTGTCAGTGCCACAGAATCAAACCCGGCATATGCCGAAACTTGCCTGTGTTTTCCGCCGTCGCGGACGATGAACCAGTATCCACCGGACCCGAAACTGTTCTATTGAGAGGCAAACGCGAAAAGGAGGCGGCGCATGGCGGAAAAGCCGAGAATCAGAATTGTCTATTGCAGCATGTGCAACTGGCTGATGCGTTCGGCATGGATGGCGCAGGAACTGCTCTCGACCTTCTCGCTTGAAATCGGCGCGGTCACGCTCGAGCCGCGCACTGGCGGCATTTTCGAGATCTGGGTTGATGACGTCCTGATCTGGGAGCGTAAGCGCGATGGCGGCTTTCCCGGCCCCAAGGAGCTCAAGCAGAAGGTCCGCGACATCATCGATCCCGATCGCGATCTCGGCCATGTCGATCGCGCGGGCGAGCCCGGAAAGCAGGACTGAGGCGACAGGCGACAGGCGTGGCCGAGGCGAACAGCTTTTTTGTCGCGAAAACGTCAAATACCCGTTGACTAATGCCGCCACGCCTCTTAAACGAGCCGTCATTGCCCAGATGGCGGAATTGGTAGACGCGCCAGCTTCAGGTGCTGGTACTCGCAAGGGTGTGGAGGTTCGAGTCCTCTTCTGGGCACCAATTCATCTCGATATCCTGATTTTGTTTTGCCTCGCTATTCTAGCGGGAACCGGACGGCTGTTGTCGCGCCGACCGTCATTGATGCCGTATAAGTCGTGCGCTTTGACAGAATTTCCCGGTTCGGTTGTAGTCTACCTTCGGGATTTGAAATAAAACACCCCAATAGTAACAATTTATACAATCATTAGTATTGCCTGTATCAGGTTTTTCAATTATTCATATATTGAAATATACAGCTATTGTGCAACAGGGCGCGCCTCAGAAAATATAAAAGGGAGGTGAAGGAATGCATGATATTAGTGCGGAGAATCAGGAGCGCGCTGGGCGCTGGCTGATTGAAGAATCAAAGAAAACGAGAATGCTGAGGTCCATAGAAACGTCCTTGGATCTTGCCATCAAGCTGGGTTACAGCGCTGCCGCGGTTCGTATGTATGGAGCACTCGAGCTTATACATAATGAAAAGGACCTCGGAGAAGATTAGTGATCGCGTATAACGCGTCGCCGAGTAAAGATCCGGCGGCGCGTTCTGTCGAAGGACTCTAACGTCTTTCCGCCAGCCATTTCTGCGCACCGCCAATATCCATCGGTCTGCCGAACAGGTAGCCCTGGCCCAGATCGACCTTGAGGCGGAGCAGGGTTGCGTATTCCTCTTCGGTTTCCACGCCTTCGGCGATGGTGAGCGCGCCGGTCTGGCGGGCGAAGTCGACCATGCCGAGGACCAGCGCCTGCTTGGCGAGGTTGGAATTGATGTCGCGCACCAGTTCGATATCGAGCTTCAGGATATCGGGGCGCATGCGCAGAAGCGCGATAAGGCCAGAGAACCCGGCGCCGACATCGTCGGCGGCGGTGCGTATGCCCCGCTCACGCAGCGCGTCGAGCGCGGTTGCGAGCTCGTTGAAATCCTCCGCCACGTCGTGCTCGGTAATCTCCACCACAAGACGCTCCGGCGATATATTGCCGATTGCTTCAAGCAGGGCCCCGCTGGCAATGGTCTGCGGCGAAGCATTGAAGCCGATCGCCATCTCCTGCGGGAGTTGATCGAGCAATGCCAGCGATTTGCCCACAGCCGCAATTTCGAGCTCAACCTGTCGGCCAACCTTTCGGGCCTCCTCGAACCAGATATTGGGCGGGCCGCCGCCTTTAAACCGCGACAGAGCCTCGAACTTGATCGGCCGCAGGGTTTCCAGATCCACCACCGGCTGCAGCACGATCCTGAAACCGTCGTCAACCAACGCGCTGTCGAGGCGCGCATTGATGTCGGTGATCTCGGCGCGACGGCGCAAGCCGTCGTTGATCTGGTTCGCGGCAAGCCCGGCAAAGGTCTCCATGACTGCAAGGTCGCGCTCGCCAAGGCTTGGATGCGGCGTGGTGCGCAGGCAGCAGAGCATGCCGTAAACCTGGCCATTGTCGCGGTAGACCGGCAGGCTCAGATGCGCGCCAATCGGCACGTTGCGCGTGATCGGCATGGCCACGGCGAGCGGGTGCTGGCTGGTGTCGGTCATCAGGTTCGGCAACACGCCGTCGAGAATGTGCTGGCAGTAGACCTCGGAAAGCGGGATGACCGATCCCGGGCTGATAAGCGCCTCGAAACCCGGCGCGCTGACCGCGCGGAAAACGGACTGGCCGTCGACGATCTCGGAAAGATAGGCGACCTCCATGTCGAAATGCTTGCGCACCGTCTCAAGGATAATATCGACGGCATCCCTGGGCTGGTCTATCGGGCCCAGGGTCAGGTTCAGGGGTAGGCGACCCATCGTTTTGCGTCCGCTGTTTCGTGCTCGTCGGCATGCTACAGCGGTTCGTGTGTCGACGTCCAGTTTGAAGGTGCGTCGTGCGCAACGGAACGACCGCTTTGGTGTTGAATTTCTTGCCTTTTGTCAAGTCTGGACCCTGAAATGGTCGCCTTCAAGCTTCACCGCGTGGCCGCTCATGGCCGATTGCTGCGCGGCATGGCCCATGGCGACGGCCCACCAGCCATCCTCGAGGCTTACCTCTACCGGGCGCGAACCGGCGATCGCGGCGACGAAGCTTTGATGCTGGTAGAAGGTCGAGCCATTGTGATCACCGGCCATCAAGAGCGTCGGATCGACCGGGACTACGGCTTCGCGCGGCCCCTTGGGATTGCGCGGGGAATAGACCATGCGGGCTTCCGGCGGCGCTCCGAGTTCGGCCGGCCAGAAGCGGGTCGGGCCGGGCACGTGGCATTCGATCTTGCCTTCGGGGCCGATCGCCGAAATCTCCTCCTGAAACCGCGCACCTTCCGCGAACATGCAAAGCTCCAGCGCCGCGCGGCTGCCCGAGGCGAAGTCGACGATCACATAGGCGTGGTCCCAGACATCCGGCCGTTCATGGCCGTCGATCATCTCGTCGCGGTGATTGAAGGCCTGACCGCCGCTTGCCATGATCCTGACCGGATCGCTTTTCATCACCAGCCGCATCAGGTCGAAGAAATGGCAGCATTTCTCCACCAGCGTGCCGCCGGAATAGCGGTTGAAGCGGTTCCAGTTGCCGACCTTGGTGAGAAACGGAAAGCGATGTTCGCGGATGGTCAGCATCCGCACGCCGCCGGTCACGCTGTCTGCCTCGCTCAAAAGGCGGGCGATCGGCGGCATGTAGCGGTATTCCATCGCCACCCAGACAGGGGCCGGATAGTTCGCCTTGAAGGCGCTCACCCGGGCGGTATCGCCGGGATCGGTGAAAAGCGGCTTTTCCACCATCAGCGGCAGCGGCCGCGTGCGGGCGATCTCCTCCATCTGCGACAGGTGCAGGTGGTTGGGGCTGGCGATCAGCAGGCAGGTGATCGCCTCCACCGCAAGCAGGTCGGTGAGGCTGTCGCAGAGCTTTGCCTCAGGCGCAAGCGCTGCCGCTTTCGCGCGCATCTCCGGATCGGGCTCGAAGATCGCGCCGATTTCCGCCTCGGGCAGAAGCGCGATATTGCGCAGATGCTCCTGCCCCATCATACCGCAGCCGATAATGCCGTAGATTGCCTTCACCTCAGCCCCTCCTATTTGAGCCGCGCGACATAACGCACCACCGCCGGGTCAAACCATGTGTATGAAAACTCCGCCTTCTCGCCGTCCCGATCAAACGAGACCCGCTGCACCTCGGGAACCGGCGCGCCGGAGGCAAGGCCGAAATCGTCCGGCGCCCAGTCCGGCGCGTGGCCAAGCCCGATCCGGTCCTCGGCCCGCGTGATCCAGAGCCCCAGTCGGGTGCGGTAATGGAGATAGAGGCTTTCGGAAAGATCGGTGATGGTGAGCGTCTCGGCATAGGCCGCGTCGAGCCAGATTTCCTCAAGCGCCGCAAATTGCTTGCCGACATAGCGGCGGCGGCGGATCCGGTGGGCCTTGGCCGAGGCGCCGAAATTCGGCAGGCTGTCCGGCTTTTCCAGAAGGTCCACCGAAAGCGTTCTCGCCGTCGGCAGGCCGCCGCCTTCGATCAGCTCCAGCCGGAACATGGTGTAGACGCTCGCCGGATCGGCGATCGCGCGCACGTAATTGCCGGAGCCCTGGCGGCGTTCCAGCAGCCCGCGCGTCTCCAGTTCGGTGAGCGCCTTGCGCAGCGTCCCGACCGCGACGTTGAGTTCGGCGGCGAGCTTGCGTTCGGGCGCGAGCTTCTCGCCGTCGACCAGCCGTCCCGCCGCCAGATCGCGCACGATCAGTTCGACGATCTGAAGATAGACCGGAAGGCTGCCGTCATTGCGGGATTTCATCGTCACCTCAAAATTGATACACTATTGATTTACTTAAAATTTGATGATACGCAAGCAGAAAATTGGGAGAAACGCATGACCGTCGTGCCCGTGACATCCGCCGACCTGAACGCTGCCGAAGTGTCGTGGTTTTCCGCGCTGTGTTCGGATGACTACGCCTATCTCGGCGTGCCGGACGGCAGCCTGCGCTCGTCCTTCGACCATTGCTCGGCGATCGTGAAGACGGCGGAGGCGCATGGCTTCCGCAACATCCTGTGTCCGTCCTCCTATCAGGTGGGGCAGGATACGCTGAGCTTCGTGGCGGGATGCGCGCCGATTACGGAAAAAATCAATTTCCTGGCGGCGATCCGCTGCGGCGAGATGCAGCCGATCATGCTGGCGCGCACGGTCGCCACTCTCGATCACATGCTGAAGGGTCGGCTGACGCTGAACGTGATCTCTTCCAATTTTCCGGGCGAAGAGGCCGACAGCGCCTATCGCTATCGCCGCAGCCACGAGGTGGTGGAGATCCTGCGTCAGGCCTGGACCCGCGACGAGATCAATTACGACGGCGAAATCTATCAGTTTCACAAGGTGACGACCGAGCCCGCGCGGCCCTATCAGCAGAATGGCGGGCCGCTGCTCTATTTCGGCGGCTATTCGCCCGATGCGCTGGAGCTGTGCGGCGCGCAATGCGACGTCTATCTGATGTGGCCGGAGACGAAGGACCAGCTCGCCGAGCGGATGAAAGCCGTTCACGCGCGCGCCGCAGCCCATGGCCGCACGCTCGATTACGGCCTGCGGGTCCATGTCGTCGTGCGCGATACCGAGAAGGAAGCGCGCGAATACGCCGATCATCTGGTCTCGAAGCTCGACGATGAATATGGAAGGCTGATCCGCGATCGTGCCCATGATGCCGCCTCGCTCGGCGTCTCGCATCAGGCCCGCGCCCGCGAACTGGCCGACCAGTTCGGCTATGTCGAGCCCAATCTGTGGACGGGGATCGGCCGTGCCCGTTCGGGCTGCGGCGCGGCGCTGGTCGGCTCCACCGATCAGGTGCTGTCGAAGCTTGCCGAATATCGCGACATGGGCATTCGCGCCTTCATCCTCTCCGGCTATCCGCATCTCGACGAGGCCGATCATTTCGGCACGAAAGTTCTGCCGGCGCTTGAGACCTGCTCGCTGCCGCATGTATATGACCGGGTTCCAGAAACCACACCGGCAACGCCGCTCGGCGTTGGAGAGAGGCATTGATGCAACGGGTCGATATCGCGAAGGATTTGAGTTTCAGCCGTCTGGTCTACGGCCTATGGCGCATCGCCGAGGGGGATGCGACGCCGAAAACCGTTCAGGCCAAGGTGGAGGCCTGCCTCGCGCAGGGCATCACCACCATGGACAATGCCGATATCTATGGCGGCTACACGGCTGAAGCCGTACTCGGCGGCGCGCTGAAGGCCTCGCCCGGCCTGCGCGACCGGATCGAGATCGTCACCAAATGCGGCATCGTCGCGCCGATGGGTCGGCATTCGGCCAAGCGGGTGAAGCATTACGACACGTCGGCGCAGCATATCCGCGCCTCGGTCGAGGCCTCGCTTCGGGACATGGGAACAGATCATGTTGATCTTCTTCTGATCCACCGTCCCGACCCGATGATCGACCCGGAGGAGACCGGCCGGGTGCTGGACGATCTGGTGGCCGAGGGCAAGATCCTTACCGCCGGCGTTTCCAATTTCCGCCCGCATGATTTCACCCTGCTGCAGGCCAATATGGAAAGCTGGCTCGCCACCAATCAGATCGAACTCGGCCTGCTGGCGACCGAGCCCTTCACCAATGGCGACCTCGCCTTTCTGCAGGAGCGCAAGCTGCCGGTGATGGCATGGTCTCCGCTCGGCGGGGGGCGGCTGTTCTCCGAAGCCGGCAAGCCACTGCTTTCCGCGCTTGAGACGATCGGCGCACGCTTCGGCGTCGATGCATCGGCGGTGGCGATCGCGTGGCTTCTGGCGCATCCGGCCAATATCCTGCCCGTACTCGGCACCAACAATCTCGACCGGATTGCCGCGATTGCCGATGCGGAAAAGGTCGAACTCGACCGCCAGGACTGGTTCGCCCTGTTCGGGACCGCGCGCGGATACGAGGTTCCTTAAGAAGAATGACATTGCACCGGATGGCGATCGCAAAAGACAATGTTTTCGTGCCCGACCCGGCCGATAGCCGCCGCTATCGCCATGCGCTCGGCGCGTTCTCAACCGGCGTCACCGTGGTCACGCTGCAGGGCGATGCCGGACCGCAGGGTATGACGGTCAACAGCTTCGCCTCGGTCTCGCTCGATCCGCCGCTGGTGCTGTGGTCGCCGGCCAAGTCTTCGCGCCGCCACGACCTGTTTTCCGGCGCGCGCCATTTCGCCATCCATGTGCTGAAGGCCGACCAGCACGACCTTTCCGCCCGCTTCACGCGTGGCGGAGCGGCGTTTGAAGGCCTCGACCATCACCTGAACGAAGAAGGCGTGCCGGTGCTCGCGGGAACGCTGGCGCGGTTCGAATGCGCCCGCGCCAATACCCATGAGGCCGGCGATCACACCATCGTCATCGGCCGGGTGCTACGCGCCGCCCACGGCGAAGGCGAACCGCTGATCTTCTCGCGCGGCGCCTTCGGCCGGTTTGCCCATCACGGCTGAGACGCCGCCCGCCCACCGGTTCGGTCTTCGAAAAGCCAGGGCGCGTCGGGCGTCCAGAAAATGATATCGACGCCAAGATAGTTCTCGGCGAAATCGACGAACTCCGCCCTGGTATAGGGCTTGCCGGTCTCGTCGTTCCTGTATTTCAGCGTGGGCTCCTGAATGGCCATCGCGACCACCGGCAGGCGGTCGTGATAATCGTGGAAGAACGGATAGGCGTTCTTCATCTGCCCCTTTCGATATGGCGCGATGTCGGGACCGCCAAGGCCGATGCCGTCCGCTGCCGCCGTCTCGAACAGCCGCTCCATATAACCGTGGTCGTTGTTCCATTCACAGGGCCAGAAATTCTCATACTGCACCACATTGCTCTCGGCGAAAACGGATCGGGCGTGGCGGAGATTGTCGAGCTCGGCATCGAAATAGGCGTCGCAGGAAAAGCCGGTCGTGTCGGCCTCCATATCGATATCGATCGCGGTTTCCGGGAGGTTGATGCCGGCAATGCGGCCGTCGAACTCCTCGGCGAGCGCCGTCAGCAAGGCCTGGAAGCGCGTCCGCAGCGCGTCGTTCCACTGGATCGCGGCCCAGCCCTGCTGAAAGGCCAGTTCCTCGCCATTGCCGTCCATCTGGGCCACGAGGCCGCCCTCATAGATCGGGTCGGTCAGGATATAGTCGGGGAGGCGACGGGCTTCGTTGGAAAAGAAACGGTCCTGGATCTGGATGAAGAATTGCTTGCCGAGCGCCTCCGTGCGGGCAAGATCCGCCTCGACCTCCGAGAAGTCATATACGCCTTCGCCGGGCTCGAGTTGCCGCCAGCTGTAGATCTGCTGGAGCCCCTCAATATCGGGCCGCTGCAACAGGCGCGTCAGCGTCACCTCATCGGCATCGCCCGAATAGATGAAATTCGCGGGCTCGGCCGCAGCGGCGGAAGCTGCCAGGTATGCCGCCGCCAGTAGAAACCTGAATGTCATCGCTTGTCCTCGACTGCCGGATCTGCCCGACTGCTTTGATGACGAGTATAGCGCCGAATGTGAAGTCCGGACGAAGGGGAAGGGCAGAGAGGAAAAAATGGTTACCGGCCTGTTAACCTCGTTTGGCAAGCGCCCGAAAGCGTTTGAAATTTCCTCGGGGACAACCCGGTCAGCGCCCGGCGACAAGTCCCGGCAGGACGCGCGTCACCGTGCGTTCGATGACGTCGACCAGAACCATGGTTTGGTGGTCGACCTCGATGTTCAGAAGGTCGTCGGGCTTGTAGCGGGAAAACGTGGTCTGGCGCAGGGTTTCCGGGATCAGGTTGATGGTAAACAGATTGTCCTCGACCTCCGCCACCGTCAGGCTGCAGCCGTTGACGGCTAGATAGCCGCGCGGAAAGATATATTTCGCCCATTCCTCCGGCACGCGGAAACGGATGAAGGCCCTTTCCTCCGCGGTGCTGATTGCTTCCACGGTGGCCGTTGTCGCCACATGGCCGGCGATCACGTGGCCGCCGTTTTCATCGGTCATCTTGGCCGAGCGTTCCAGATTGACGCCATCGCCTTTGGCAAGCGCCCCGAGATTGGTGCGCTCCAGAGTGGCATTCATGGCGTCGAAGGTGACGTTGTGGCCGGCAATCCCGGTGACCGACAGGCACACGCCCTCGATATTCACGCTGGCGCCGAGCTTCAGCCCTTCCAGCAATTCATCGGTGAAGGCGACCGTGAAGGTCTTGCCGCCGGGATAGGCGGTAATGTCGGAAAGCGGCCGGACGGCCTGGACGATGCCGGTATACATGGAATTCTCCCGTCGCGCGGGCACGGCGCGACCTTGCTCGAAATCATCGGATCGCCGGCAATATGAGCGGGCTTACGCCTGAAAACAAGTGCGCTGCCGAAGACGGTGCGTTCATGCCTTGGGCGGCAGGGAATAGGCGTTTTCGACGGCGATCGACAGCCATTCGTTGAAGGTCGCGTCCGGGCAGTCGTCGGCGTCGACATGGTAGAACCCGCTCATCTTGCGCCCGCCATGGACCATCGGCTCCGAACGTCCGAGCCGGGCGGCGGCATCGGCGTTTTCCTTGCCGATGCGGAACAGGTAATTGCCCTCGCCGGATTTCCGCCGGCTGACGGCGACCACCATATGGCCGTTCACCAGAAAGCAGAGCCCGCCGAACATCTTCTTCTCGCCGAGCCCCTCAAGGCCTTCGAGGCGGTCGCGCACACGGGCCGCCAGTTCCTCGTCAATGGCCATCGGCGCTCCCGTTGAGATAGGCCTTGAAGGCCTCGCCGTAATCGGGATGCCAGCGCGACAGCGGCGGGCGGTTTTCGACGATGTCGCCGATCGCCCACATCATCCGCTTTTTGTCGGTGGCGCGGTCGACCTCGCCATCGGGGCACAGAATGTAGAAATCGCCCGCCTCCAGGCTTTTCAGCATGAAGTCCACGGTCTGCTTCGGCGTCCACGCGCCCTTCGGCTTTTCATCGCGGCCATTGGCGGTCAACGGCGTGAACACAAAACCCGGGATCAGCAGATGCGCCTCGAGCCTGCAGCCCTCGATATTGCGCAATTCATGCTGCAGCGCCTCGGTGAACGCCTTCACCCCGGCCTTGGCGACATTATAGGCCGGGTTGCCGGGCGGCGTGGTGATGCCCTGCTTGGAGCCGGTGTTGATGATCATCGCCGGCTCGCCATGGGCGCGCATTTCGGGTGCGAAAATGCGGGTGCCGTTGATGACGCCGGTGAGGTTGACGCCGATGATCCGGTCCCATGGCGACTGCTTGCCGAAGATGGCGGTGCCGGGCTGGATGCCGGCATTGTTCATCAGCACGTGGATATTGCAGAAGGCGCGGTGGGCGGCGCGCTCCAGCTCCTCCAGCTCCGACAGATCGGAAACGTCGGTCGCATGCGCCAGCGCCTTCACGCCCTTCTTTTCGGCAAGTTCGGCCAGTTCGTCTCCGGCCCGCTTCAGCTTCTCGCCCTTCAGGTCGGCGATCATGACATTCATGCCGAGGTCGATGAAAGCTTTGGCGGCGGCAAGGCCGATGCCCGATGCACCGCCGGTGATGACAGCGGCGTTGCCCGCTTTCAGTGCAGGATGCTGGCTCATGATTTCCTCCCGTTTTCCGCTTTTTGCCGGGTCGCCGGGCGATCTGGCGCGCGGTTTGGCTTTGCTCATGACTTTTTGGCAGATGAAACTTCGTGTCAATGCGCAATTTGGCCAGACTGCGCGGCGCTTCGCCACGGTTTTCCTTGCGTGGCCGCGCAAAGCCGCTAAAACGGCTCACACATTCAAACACCACATGGACCTGAACTCACATGGCAACGCACAAAGACGTCAAGAAGGTCGTGCTCGCCTATTCCGGCGGACTCGACACCTCGATCATCCTGAAATGGCTGCAGACCGAACTCGGCGCTGAAGTCGTCACCTTCACCGCCGATCTCGGCCAGGGCGAGGAGCTGGAACCGGCGCGCCTGAAGGCCGAACAGGCGGGCGTGAAGGAAATCTTCATCGACGATGTGCGCGAGGAATTCGTCCGTGATTTCGTGTTCCCGATGTTCCGCGCCAATGCCGTCTATGAGGGCGTCTACCTGCTTGGCACCTCGATCGCCCGGCCGCTGATCTCCAAGCACCTGATCGAGATCGCCGAAAAGACCGGCGCCGACGCGATCGCCCATGGCGCAACCGGCAAGGGCAACGACCAGGTCCGTTTCGAAATGTCGGCCTATGCGCTCAACCCCGACATCAAGATCATCGCGCCTTGGCGCGACTGGACGTTCAAGAGCCGGACCGACCTTCTGGAATTCGCGGAAAGCCACCAGATCCAGATCGCCAAGAACAAGCGCGGCGAAGCGCCGTTCTCGGTCGACGCCAACCTGCTGCATTCCTCCTCCGAAGGTCGCGTGCTGGAAGACCCGGCCATCGAGGCCCCGGAATATGTGCATATGCGCACCGTCTCGCCGGAGGCCGCCCCCGACAAGGCGACGATCATCAAGGTCGGGTTTGAGAAGGGCGACGCCGTTTCGATCAATGGCGAGCGTCTGAGCCCGGCGACGATCCTTGCCAAGCTCAACGATTATGGCCGCGACAACGGCATCGGCCGTCTCGATCTGGTCGAAAACCGCTTCGTCGGTATGAAGTCGCGCGGCGTCTACGAGACCCCTGGCGGCACCATCCTGCTGGCCGCGCACCGCGCCATTGAATCCATCACGCTCGACCGGGGTGCGGCGCACCTGAAGGACGAGCTGATGCCGAAATATGCCGAGCTGATCTATTACGGCTTCTGGTTCTCGCCGGAACGGATGATGCTGCAGGCCGCGATCGACAAGAGCCAGGAGCATGTCGAGGGCGAGGTGACGCTGAAGCTCTACAAGGGCAATGTCATGGTCATCGGCCGCGAGAGCCCGAAATCGCTCTATTCCGAAGCCCTCGTCACCTTCGAGGACGACCACGGCGCCTACGACCAGAAGGACGCCGCCGGCTTCATCAAGCTCAATGCGCTGCGCCTGCGCACGCTCGCCAAGCGCGACCGGATGTGAGCAATCTTGCAAGACGAGGCGGCGACCCAGTTGCCTCGTCGACCTCGCCTCCGGGGACCTCACCCCGACGGCGTCAGACGATCTTTTCGAGCGTCAGATAGACCTGGCACAGCGCCACGGCGATATAGACACTGACGAACCAGTTGATGGCGCCGGTGATCGGGATGATGACGAGCCAGTAGAGCCATGTCGCATCGGAGAGTCCGAGCGGGCCGTCAATCTGGCCGAGCGCGAAACCGATGGCGAACACCGCCAGCGACAATAGCGTGAACCGCCATGCAAGCGAGCCGAAACTCGCCTGACCGCGCTTTCGCGCCGCCCGGAATGTCGGGTTTTGGCCATAGACATATGCCGGGAGCCATGTGCCGAAATAGGCAATGCCCCAGACCGCGGAAAGCTCGAGAAGCACGGTACCTCCGTAGATCAGGGCGATGCTGACGTTCACATTCGTCAGGTCGACAAGGGTCACGGCCAGAAGCAGCAGGATTGGAATGGCCACCGACATGGCCACGATGACAAGGTCGCGCCAGACGAAACCGAACAGTTCCGCAGGCGTGATCCCCGCGCCTGGGCTGAAGGGGTTCAAGGAGGCCTGTCGCAGGAGCCGCCTGTAGATGAGAAAGAGAACCGCGCTGCTTGCGACGACCTCCAGCAGGCTCGCGATGGCGGCGGGCGCGAGCGCGGGAAGAACCGCCGTCGCGACGATCACGATCGCAAAGAACCTGACATTGGCCCGCATGAAATCGAGCGCATTGCGCAACATGGCCTGTGTCCCCGGAATCACGATCTCAACCCTAGCGGGCTTACGCGGGAAATACCAGTAAAAGGCGATATGTCCGTTATTTTATCGCTGCGGAGCGCTGGGGGGCCTTGTTCCAGTCATCGCCGGCTGCAGGCGGTTCGGCCGGCTCCCGGATTTCCGGAGATGCCGGCTCTCGCGTTTCGATCAGGCGGAGCCAGAGATAGCAGGCCACCGCGATCGCGCCCATGGCCGGCACCATGATCTGCATGGCCAGCACAGGAGAGCCGAGAAGGGCGGCGATCATGCCGGTGACGAGGCCGGAGCCCATCTGCATGAAGCCCATCATCGCCGAGGCGGAGCCGGCGATATCGGGAAAGGGCAGCAGCGCGGCGTTGGTGATATAGGGCATCAGGAAGGCGATGCCGAAGGCGAAGCAGCCGACCGGCAGCATTACCGAAAGATAGGAGATCGGCAGGATCTCGGTGGAAATGGCCAGCGAGGCCGCTCCAATGCCGACGAAAACCAGGCCGAAGGCCACCTGCGCCTTCGAAGTGAACCAGCGGAGCAGAACGCGAAAAATCACCGAGCCGGAGAAATAGCAGCCGGTCTGCATCAGCATGCCGATGCCGAATTGCGAGGGCGTGAGGCCCGCAAGGTTGATCATCACGAAGGGCAGGATTGAGGCCAGCGCGTAAAGTGACCCGGTCGAGGCGGCGATCACCAGCGAGGACGCCATGAAATGCTGGCTGCGCAACAGCCGGCCATAGGCCTTCATAAGCGGCAGCGGCCGGGCCTTGGCGCGATCCGGTTTGCCGGTCTCGGCCATCAGCAGCAGCACCAGCGCGCCGAGCGTGAGGCCGAAGCCGATCATGGCGACAAAGATCGCCTTCCAGCCAATGAGATAAAGGATGATGCCGCCGAATGTCGGCGCGATCGCCGGTCCAACGGCGAGCATGATGCCGAGCATGTTGAGGATTCGTGACGCCGGCTCGCCGGTGAACTGGTCGCGCACGATAGCGCGGCCGACGGTCAACCCCACCGATGCGCCGATGCCCTGCACCAGCCGGCCCGCCAGCAGCATCGGCACGCTGACCGCGAAGGTGGCGAGAACGCTGCCGAGCAGATAGAGCGCCAGGAACCAGACGACGGTGCGCCGCCGCCCGAACGCGTCCGACAGCGGACCGGTGACCAGCATGGCGAAGGCGAAGCCGCCGAAATAAAGCGAGAGCGAAAGCTTGATCGCGCCATCGGTGGTGCCAAAGGCCTCCGTCAGCGCCGGCATGGCGGGCGTATAGAGCGACAGCGAGATTGGCCCGAGCATGGAGAGCGCCGCGCCCAGCACGCTTGTGCGGCGCTCGCTCATCAACGGTCGGGTTGTGGAATTCTGGCTCATCGTCCCGTCATCTCTCACAGTCGCGCGAAATTGTTGCGCATGGTTCTGAGCGCCCGTGAAAGCGCCTGCCTGTCGCTTTCGGGAAGGTCTGCCTGCAGGCGCGCCAGCAGATCGTCGGAATGCGCGCGGATGGCGGTCACCACGGCGTCGGCTTTCTCGGTCGTGGTCACGCATTTGGCGCGTCCATCTTTCGGGTCGGCGGTGCGCTTTATCAGCCCTGCCTTTTCCAGCCCGTCGACATAGCGCGACAGCGTCATCGGCTCGATGCCGAGCGCCACTGCGATCTCGCTCTGCCGGCCACCGTTGATGGCGGCGATGCGGGCAAGCGCGCGCGCCTCGCCAGGCGTCACGCCGAGCCCGCTTTTCGCGATCTCGCGTTCGAAGGCCGCGCGAAACAGCCGTGCGACGTCGTTCAGCAGGAAACCGATCCTGTCGGTCGGTGCTTGCGTCATTGGGTTTTTCCCGTGGTCGGCAATTTAATAAGCATTGCTTACTATTTTTTAAACGGTCGATCAAGGCCCTTGCCTTGAAGCCGCGTCTGCCGCACACACATGTTACGCCGCCAGGCAGCATGAAAGGACCGATGCGACATGACCAACCAGATCAACAGCGCCCTCATTCGCTGGGAAGGATTTTCCGGCCTGCCCGAATTCGACCGCATCGCGGACGGCGATTTCACTGCTGCCTTCGACTGGGCGATGGCCGACCATGATCGCGAGATCGACGCGATCGCGGCAAACCCGGATGCTCCGGATTTCGTCAACACGGTCGAGGCGCTGGAGGTTTCCGGCGATGCGCTGTCACGGGTCAGCGCCGTGTTCTTCACGCGCGCCGGGGCCGATACCAATCCGGAGGTCCAGAAGATAGAGCGGGAGATTGTTCCGAAGCTCTCCGGCCATTATTCCGCGATCGGCGCCAACAAGGCGCTGTTCCAGCGTATCGACACGCTCTGGCAGGCGCGCGATGGGCTGGGGCTGACCGGCGAGCAGTTGCGCGTTCTGGAGCGCCACTGGAAGGGTTTTGTCCGCTCCGGCGCAAAGCTTGAGGGCGCGGAGCAGGAACGGCTGGCCGCCGTTAATCGCCGGCTCGCCGAACTCGGCGCGGCCTTCGGCCAGAACGTGCTGGCCGACGAGAGCGACTGGGCGATGTTCCTGACGCAAGAAGATGAGCTTGCCGGTTTGCCCGACTTTCTGGTCGATGCGATGGCGGGCGCGGCCAGCGAGCGCGGCCGCGAGGGCCAATATGCCGTCACCCTGTCGCGCTCGATCGTGGAGCCGTTCCTCACGCTTTCGGCCCGCCGCGACCTGCGCGAAAAGGCGTTCCGGGCCTGGACCGCGCGCGGCCTGTCCGGTGGCGAGCACGACAACCGCGACATCATGAAGGAAACGCTGGCGCTCAGGGTCGAAAAGGCCGCACTTCTCGGCTACGAGAATTTCGCCGCGCTGAAGCTCGACAACACCATGGCGAAGACCGCGAACGCCGTCGATGCGCTGCTGATGGATGTCTGGGAAAAGGCCGTGAAGGCAGCGGCCGCCGATGAGGCGGAGCTGCGGGCGCTTGCCGCCGAGGAAGGTTACAACGGCGAGATCGAGGCCTGGGACTGGCGCTATTACTCCGAGAAACTGAAGGCCCGGAAATTTAATTTCTCCGAGAGCGAGGTGAAGCCCTATCTTCAGCTCGAAAAGATCATCGAGGCCTGTTTCTCGGTAGCCGAGCGCCTGTTCGGCATCCGCGCCGTGGCGAAGCCGGATGTGAAGGCCTATCATCCGGATGTGCGGGTCTATGAAATCCGCAATGCCGACGGCGATCTGATCGCGCTGTTCCTCGGCGATTATTTCAACCGCACCTCGAAACGCTCCGGCGCGTGGATGAACGCACTGCAGAGCCAGCACCGGCTGAAGCTGCCCAACGGCGCCGAGGGCGAGATACCGATCATCATCAATGTCTGCAACTTCGCCAAGCCCGCCGCCGGAAAGCCCGCCCTTCTGTCGCTGGACGACGCCCGCACGCTGTTCCATGAGTTCGGCCATGCGCTCCACGGCATGTTGTCGGATGTCACCTATCCGTCCGTCTCGGGCACCGGCGTCGACCGCGATTTCGTCGAACTGCCCTCCCAGCTTTACGAACACTGGCTGACCACGCCGGAGGTGCTGAAAACCTATGCGCTTCACGCCGAAACCGGCGCGCCGATGCCAGAGGCGCTGATGGACAAGGTGCTGGCCACCGCGACCTACGGCCAGGCCTTCGCGACCGTCGAATACACCGCCTGCGCGATCGTCGACATGCGCCTTCACACCGCCGAACACCCGCCGGCCGATCCGGTGGCGTTCCAGGAAGGCGTGCTCAACGCGATCGGCATGCCGAAGGCGATCGCGATGCGCCACGCGATCCCGCATTTTCTGCACATCTTCGCAGGCGACGGCTATTCGGCAGGATATTATTCCTACATGTGGTCCGAAGTGCTCGACGCCGACGCCTTCGAGGCCTTCGAGGAGGCGGGCGACGTCTTCGATCAGAAAACCGCCGGCAAGCTCAAGTCGGAAATCCTCACCAAAGGCGGCTCGGTCGCACCCGAGGCCGCCTATCAGGCCTTCCGCGGCCGCATGCCGGGCCCGGAGGCGATGCTGAAGGGGCGCGGGCTGGTGTAGGAGGTATGCAAATCGTATAGTTTATACAAAAACCGGAAGGTTCGTTAACCTGCCTCCCGTTTCAGGCAGCGAGTCAATCCTCTGCATTGATTTCCCCGGCATCAAGAAGGTTTCCTGTTATTCTTTGTCCTTCTGCTGCCATTTCGACTAAATCCGTCCCTGCCTGCAGAAGCTTCACCGCCGTGATATGTAACTCTCCTATTATATGCTGCTTCTTGTCGCTGGTCATGTCGATTTTTATGAATCGAAAGGACTCATCAGACTGGTCGAAATCGGAAAGCACTCCATGCGCTACATAATGGCGGACTTCGGACAATCCCTCTGATTTTGATATCAATGACAGAGCTTCCTCCTTGAATGGAGCAAGCGAGGAAAGTCGGTTGAAACACTTTCTTAGAAATTTGACTTTCCTAGAAAATTGACGAGGAAGCTCTGGCTCGACTTTATTTCCGCCATGATCGTGATAGGCGATTGCAGCCCACGCATCGAGAGAGTTTTCGACAAACGTCCAATTTGCAATGACCATGCCGACCATCGCGTAGAGATCGGGAATTACCTCTTTGGGTACGGAGCGATGTTTCTTGTCCATCTCAGATACCGACAAAAGGTCAGATCAAAAAAGATGAAGATGATCTGAAGTGGTTGTATGTATGATCCCGGTCAGACCCTAGTCTCATCAATCTGATTTCGTACTTTGAAGCAGCAAGGCTTTCAGCTGCACGTTGCGGATCAGAGCCCGATTTCGTGGGCGAAGGGCGGGTTGGCGCCGGCGCGGGAGACGGTGACGGCGGCGGCCTTTGCGCCGAGCGCAAGGGCGTCGCGGATGGCGTCGGCGGAAAGCGTCTTCACCTTGTCCTTGGTCAGCAGGCCGGCGAGGTCGAGCGAGGCGAGGATGCCGGCATCGAACGTGTCGCCGGCGCCGACGGTGTCGACCACCTCGACCTTTTCGCTTGGCACTTCGACCTTCTCATGCGCGGTATAGCCGATCGTGCTGTCGCTGCCGCGGGTGATGACGACGAGGCTGGCGCCGGCCGCAATCCAGTGGCGCGCCTTGTCGTCGAGCGAACCTTCGAGCCCGAACCAGTCGAGATCCTCATCGGAGAATTTCAGGATATCGGCCTTCGCCGCCATCCGCTCGATCCGGGCGCGGTGCTTGTCGGCGTCGGTGATGAAGCTCGGTCGGATATTCGGGTCGAGCGAAATCACGCGCTTTTCCGCCTCGCGCATCAACAGCGCCTCGTAGGTGGAGCCGCAGGGTTCGGGGATCAGGCTGATCGCGCCGAAATGCATGGCGCTGCAATCATCGCCGATCACCGGCAGGTCGGCTTCGGTGATCATCCGGCCGGCGGTGTTCTCGTCATAAAAGGCGTAGCTCGCCGCGCCGTTCACCAGCTTGACGAAGGCGAGCGTGGTGGGGCGGTCGGAAGTGGCGACATAGGAATGGTCGACATTGGAAGCGTCGAGCTTTTCGCGGATGATGTCGCCCATCAGGTCCGATGACAGGCCGGAGAAGAAGCCGGTCGGCCGGCCGAGCCGGGCAAGGGCGACGGCCGTGTTGCAGACGGCGCCGCCGGCATAGGGCGAAAACGCCGGCTCGCCTTTGGTGGTCTCACGGGGCAGCATGTCGATAAGGGCTTCGCCGCAGCACAGGATCATTATGTTCTCCCAGTTGTTTTCAGCGCGTCTCAGGCGGACAGTCGGTCAACGCCGCCGCGCGCCTTCGACCAGGCCATCGGCTGGTCGAGAAAATCGGCGACGGAATCGAGCGCCTTGTCATCGAACAGTTTCTTCTCCCGCGCCACCGCCAGCACGTTCTGCCAGGTCGCGATATAATGTAGGTCAACGCTGCCATCGGCGAAACGTTTCCCGGCTTCGGCGAAGATATCGTAATAAAACAGCGCCATGCCGTGATTGACGATGCCGCCGGCATTGCGGATCGCGTCGATGAAGTTGAACATCGAACCGCCGGCCGTGGTCAGGTCCTCGATCACCAGCACCCGCGCGCCTTCCGGCATATGGCCCTCGATCTGCGCGTTCTTGCCATAGCCCTTCGGCTTCTTGCGACAGTAGATCATCGGCAGGTCGAGGCGTTCGGCCAGAAAGGCGGCGAACGGAATGCCAGCGGTCTCGCCGCCGGCCACGCAGTCGAACTGCTCGAAGCCGGCCTCGGCCATGATCTTGGCGGCGGCGAAATCCATCAGGGTGGAGCGGATGCGCGGAAACGAGATCAGCCGGCGGCAGTCGATATAGACCGGGCTCACCAGACCGGAGGAGAGCTTGTAGGGCTCGTCGGGCGAAAAATGCACCGCCTCGATTTCCCACAGCATCCGGGCCATCAGATCGGCCATCACCTGCGGCTCGGCAAAACTCGCGCTCGTCATCTCGGTTCCTTTCGTCTGGCGGCCCTGTCTGTGGCTTGTCCGTGCCCTGTCTGGCGGGAAAAATCAATCGTCGGCACGGGAAAGATAGCGCTTTGGTGGCCCGAGGATAAGGAAACGATGCGGTATCGCAATGTCTGTGGGCGGTATCGACGGATTTTCCGAAGGCGAGGTGCTGATGACGGGCTTCGGCATCGCAGCCTTCTGCCCCTCGCCCCGGAGGGGAGAGGGTGGCGCGTATGCGCCGGGTGAGGGGAGACCCCCGGATAATGAAGTGACCCGCAGGTGCTTCAATCGTGGCGATGCTGCTTGCCCTCATCCGGCCTTCGGCCACCTTCTCCCCAAGGGGAGAAGGGGACGACTGAGAGGCCCGGCCATGCGGTTCCTCTCACACCTCCATCGAATATCCGGCACCGCGCACGGTGCGGATGACGTCGGGCATTTGCGAGAAGTTGAGGGCCTTGCGCAGCCGGCCGACATGGACGTCGACGGTGCGTTCGTCGACATAGATGTCATGGCCCCACACACCGTCGAGAAGCTGGGAGCGGGAGAACACCCTTCCGGGCGAGGTCATCAGGAATTCGAGCAGCCGGAACTCGGTCGGGCCGAGGCGGACTTCCTTGGCCTTGCGGTGGACGCGGTGGGTCTCGCGGTCAAGCTCGATATCGCCGCATTTGAGCACGCTGGAAAGCACTTCCGGCCGGGCGCGCCGCAGGATCGCCTTGACTCGGGCCATCAGTTCCGGGGTCGAGAACGGCTTGACGACATAGTCGTCGGCGCCGATCGCAAGCCCGCGCACCCGCTCGCTTTCCTCGCCGCGCGCCGTCAGCATGATGATCGGCAGGCGCTCGGTCTCCGGCCGCATCCTGAGCCTGCGGCAAAGCTCGATGCCGGAGACGCCGGGCAGCATCCAGTCGAGCAGCAGAAGGTCCGGCACCCGCTCCTGCAGCCTGAGTTCGGCCTCGTCGCCGCGCGCGATCGTCTCGACCTCGTAGCCTTCCGATTCGAGATTGTAGCGCAGCAGGACGCTCAGCGCTTCTTCATCTTCGACAACTGCAATCTTCGGAACCATCTCGTGCCTCTGTCAAATGGTTTCAGGATTTGCTTTCGCCGGAGCCGACCGAGGGCGACATGTCGTCCTTCGGGCGTTCTCCCTGCGGCTGCGAGCCGGTGGCGATGTAGTAGATCATTTCCGCAATATTGGTGGCGTGGTCGCCGATGCGCTCGATATTCTTGGCGCAGAACAGAAGATGCGTGCAGGTGGTGATGTTGCGCGGATCTTCCATCATGTAGGTCAGAAGCTCGCGGAACAGCGAGGTGTAGATCGCGTCGATCTCCTCGTCGCGCTCGCGGATCGAATTGGCCTTGTCGGCCTGGCGCGAGGTGTAGGCGTCGAGCACTTCCTTGAGCTGCAGCAGCGCCAGTTCCGACAGGTGCTCGATGCCGTGGGCGAGCTTGCGCGGAACCCCGGTGCCCTGCACCGAGATCACCCGCTTGGCGGTGTTCTTGGCCATGTCGCCGACGCGCTCGAGATCGGCGGCGATGCGGATCGCGCCCATGATCTCGCGCAGGTCCGCCGCCACCGGCTGACGGCGCGCGATGGTGACGATCGCCTTCTCGCCGACCTCGCGCTCGGCCTCGTCCAGCGCCAGATCCTCGGCGATCACCTTTTCGGCGAGTTCGGTATCGGTGTTGACCAGCGCCACGACGGATTGCGAGACCATCTCTTCCGCCATGCCGCCCATTTCGGAAATCCGGCGCTGGAGATATTTCAGCTCCTCGTCGAAGGCCGATATGATATGCGAGTGTGCCATCTGTGCGTCTCCTTAACCGAACCGGCCCATGATGTAGTCCTGGGTGCGCTGGTCCGCGGGATTGGTGAAAATCGTGTCGGTGTCGTCCTCCTCGACCATGTAGCCGAGATGGAACATCGCCGTGCGTTCGGAAACGCGCGCGGCCTGCTGCATCGAATGGGTCACCATCACGATGGTGTAGTTCTGCTTCAACTCGCTGATCAGTTCCTCCACGCGCGCGGTCGCGATCGGGTCGAGCGCCGAGCAGGGTTCGTCCATCAGGATCACCTCGGGGCTCACGGCAATGGCGCGGGCGATGCAGAGCCGCTGCTGCTGGCCGCCGGAAAGGCTGGTGCCGGGCTCGTGCAGCCGGTCCTTGACCTCGTTGAACAGGCCCGCCTTCTGCAGGCTGGTCTCGACGATCCGGTCGAAATCGGCGCGGTGACGGGCAAGGCCATGGATGCGCGGGCCGTAGGCGACGTTCTCGTAGATCGATTTCGGAAACGGGTTCGGGTTCTGGAACACCATGCCGACGCGGGCGCGCAGCTCCACCACATCGATGCCGGAAGTGTATATATCCTCGCCGTCGAGCGTGATCGTGCCGGTGACCCGGCAATTCTCGATCGTGTCGTTCATCCGGTTCAGCGTGCGCAGAAAGGTCGACTTGCCGCAGCCCGACGGGCCGATCAGCGCGGTCACGGCGTTGCGGCGGATGTTCAGGTTGACGTCGAACAGCGCCCGCTTCTGCCCGTAATAGACGGAAACATCCTTGCCGACCATCTTGTAGCTTTGTTCGTTCATGTTTCCGCTCATTGTTCTTTTCGCATCAAGGGTCATCTCCGTCTCCTACCAGCGCCGCTCGAAGCGGCGACGGAGAATGACCGCGGTCAGGTTCATCAGGATCAGGAATACCAGGAGCACGATGATCGCCGCCGAGGTGCGCTCGACAAAGGCGCGCTCGGCCTCGCCCGCCCACATGTAGATCTGCACCGGCAGCGCGGTCGAGGGATCGAGCGGGCTTGCCGGGTAATCCGCCACGAAGGCGACCATGCCGATCAGCAGCAGCGGCGCGGTTTCGCCGAGCGCGCGGGCCAGGCCGATGATCGTGCCGGTCAGGATGCCGGGCATGGCGAGCGGCAGCACGTGGTGGAACACCGCCTGCATTTTCGACGCGCCGACGCCGAGCGCCGCCGAACGGATCGACGGCGGCACGGCCTTCAGCGCCGAGCGGGTGGCGATGATGATTGTCGGCAGCGTCATCAGGGTCAGCACCAGCCCACCGACGAGTGCGGCCGAGCGCGGCAGGCCGAGAAAGCCGATGAACAGCGCCACGCCGAGCAGGCCGAAGACGATCGACGGCACGGCGGCGAGATTGTTGATATTGACCTCGATGACATCGGTGAACCGGTTCTTCGGCGCGAATTCCTCGAGATAGATCGCCGACGCCACGCCGAGCGGCAGGGACAATACCAGCACGATGCCCATCATGTAGAGCGTGCCGACGAAGGCAACGCCGATGCCCGCCGATTCCGGCCGCGAGGATGCGCCATGGGTGAAGAAGCCGGTGTTGAAGCTCTTGTGCAGCCGGCCTTCCGCCTTCAGTTCCGTCATCCACGCGGCTTGTTGATCCGAGACGCGGCGGCTGGTTTCCGGCAGCGAGAGATCGATCTGGCCCTTGTTGGCGGAATCGACATCGGCGGCGGCGAGCAGTTTCACGTCGACGGTCTTGCCGATCACCGACGGATCGTCCATCACCACGTCGCGCAGGTCAACGCGGGCCGAGCGCGAGACGAGCCGCATGGCTTCGCGCATCTCGGCGGCATTGGCGGGATCGAGATCGAGCGTTTTCGCCAGCGCGTCCTGCACCAGAGCCGGATAGTTCGCCGTCAGCAGCAGGCGCGGGTTTTCGTCGCGCAGGCCCTCGGGGTCGACCACCTGCTCCGAAAACGTGATCGGCAGCGTGATCGTGGTCTGCTGGAAGGCGGAAAAGCCCTTGCCGGCGACCGAGAACAGCAGCGCCGCCAGGAAGAACAGGCCGGCGAAGATCGCGAGGAAACCGAACACGCGGAACCGCCTTTCGGCGCGGTGGCGGCGTTTCAGCCCCTTGCGGCGGGTCTCGGTGACCGTGCGGCGGAAATCCCCCGCCTCGTTCGGGTTGGTGAAGGTCTCGCTCATGCGTACTGCTCCCGGTATTTGCGCACGACATAGAGCGCGTAGACATTGAGGCAGAGCGTGATCACGAACAGGGTCAGGCCGAGCGCGAAGGCCACCAGCGTCTGGGGCGTGTTGAATTCGAGGTCGCCGGTGAGCTGGTTGACGATCTTCACCGTCACCGTCGTCATCGGCTCGAACGGGTTGATCTGCAGATTGGCGGCAACGCCGGCGGCCAGCACCACGATCATGGTTTCGCCGATCGCGCGCGAGGCCGTCAAAAGCAGCGCGCCGACAATGCCCGGCAGCGCCGCCGGCAGAACCACGCGCTTGATGGTCTCCGATTGCGTCGCGCCAAGCCCGAGCGAGCCCTTGCGCAGGCTGTCGGGCACGGCGTTGATGATGTCATCGGAGAGCGAAGAAACGAAGGGAATCAGCATGATGCCCATCACCACGCCCGCCGTCAGCACCGACTGCGCCTCGATGAAATTGCGGTAATTGCCGGTGAACAGCCCGTTCAGCTCCACCGAGATATCGCGCAGCAGCGGGCCGACCGTGATCAGCGCGAAAAAGCCGTAGACGATGGTCGGAATGCCGGCGAGAACCTCCAGCAGCGGCTTGGCGATCGAACGCAGCCGGCCGCTGGCATATTCCGACATGTAGATCGCCGCATAGAGCCCGATCGGCACGGCCACCGCCATCGCCACCGCGGAAATATAGATCGTGCCGGCCAGAAGTGGGATCAGGCCGAACTGGCCGGGCGAGGCGGTTTCGCCGGCTGCGGCAAAGCGCGGATCCCATACCGTGCCGAAGAAGAAATCCATCGGCGAGACCTGGGCGAAGAAGCGCAACGATTCCGACAGCATCGACAGCACGATGCCAACGGTCGTCAGGATCGCGATGGTGGAGGCGAGAAGCAGGGCCCCCAGCACCACCTGCTCGACGCGGTTGCGGGCCTGGAACTGCGGCTTGACCGCGCGGAAGGAGAGCGCCAGCGAGACAAACGCGACGGCCAGCACGGCGGCCGCCATGGCGTAGCTGCTTTTCGCCGAAAGCGCGTTCATCCGCTCCGCCGAGGCCAGCACGAAGGGCTGCGGATTGGCGGCCAGCGGAATGCCGCTTCTGGCAAGCACCGCGCGAAGCTGGCTTGAATCTTCCGCCACGCGTTCGCGCGCAGCATCGGGCAGTTGCCGCAGGCCGTAGGCGACGGAAGTGACGGTGTTGAAGGTCAGGCTCTGGGCCGAGGCCGGCTGCTCTTTCACGCTTTCGGGAAAATCCTCCCGGATCTCCGCGCCGATCAGAAGCGGGCTCGCCACCATCCATACCGCCATCAGGAGCACGGCCGGAACGACGGTCGCGATCGTCACGAAGCTTGCGTGATGGCTCGGCCGGGAGTTGATCCTCCCGGCATCGGCTAGCGCATAGGCTTTTGCGCGGGCGGCGAAGAAGCCCCCTGCGCTGAGAAGCACGATGAGCGCCAGTATGATCAAAAACACATGCATATTCGGACCATCCGGGGCCTGGAGCCCCATTGCCCCGCCACCGGCGGGCATTGAATTCACATACGCGCTACTGCGTCTGCTGCAGCGTCACGCCCGCATCGAAAGCGGCCTTGGTTGCCGCGCGTTCCGCTTCCGAAGCCGGCACGAGGCCATATTCGGCAAGCGGGCCATAGGGCCCGGCCATGTCGTCGGAGAGGAAGAAATCGACATATTCCTTGAGGCCCGCGATCGCGCCGACATGGGCATTCTTGACGTAGAAATAGAGCGGCCGCGAGACCGGGTATTCGCCGGAGCCGACGGTCGCGAGCGTCGGCGTGACGCCGTCGATCGTCGCCACGTTCAGCTTGTCGGTATTGTTGTCGTAGAACGACAGGCCGAAGACGCCGAGCGCCGAGCGGTTGGCGGCGACCCGCGCCAGCGTTTCGGTATAGTCGCCGTCAATGCCCGGCGCGCGGCCATCCTTGCGCACGGCAATGCATTTTTGCTCGCCCTGCTTCTCGCCGAATTCCTTCGTGAGAAAATCGACAGCGCCCGACTCTTCGCAGCCGACCGCCAGCACCTTTTCCTCGAACACTTCGCGGGTGCCGTGCTTTTCGCCTGGTATATAGGCGGTGATCTCGACATCGGGCAGCGCCGGATTGACTTGCGCCCAGCGGGTATAGGGGTTTTCCACGAGCTTGCCGTCGATCACCAGTTCAGCGGCGAGCGCCTTATAGAGATCAAGCGGCGTAAGCGCCATCGGTTCCATCGCGGCGTCGGTGGCGAACACGATGCCGTCATAACCGAACACGATCTCGGAAATGCCGGTGACGCCGTTCTTGGCGCAGTTTTCGCGCTCGCCCTCGCGCATTGGCCGCGAGGCATTGGCGATATCGATGGTGCGCGGGCCGACGCCCTTGCAGAATTCCTTGAGCCCGGCCGACGAGCCGCCCGATTCCACGATCGGCGTCTTGTAGTCGGGATAGATCTCACCAAAGGTCTCCGCCACGATCTTGGCATAGGGCAGCACGGTGGAGGAGCCGGCGATCTGGATCTGGCTGCGCGCCAGCGCCGGCGCGGCAAAGGCAAGCGTGGCGGCAAGCGTCACGATCGGCAGGATGAATGGCTTCATGGCTGGCTCGCCTCTTGCGGCTTTGCGGTGCCCTCTCGGGTTGACCCGGTTTTATGTCATTTTTACTTCAGTTTTATGACAGTCTATCCCTATGAAAAACA
This sequence comes from Martelella mediterranea, assembly GCF_021021415.1. Taxonomy (GTDB): domain Bacteria; phylum Pseudomonadota; class Alphaproteobacteria; order Rhizobiales; family Rhizobiaceae; genus Martelella; species Martelella mediterranea_C. The sequence goes on from NZ_JAINWJ010000012.1 coordinate 101,947, forward strand.
TCAGGATTTGACTTTGACGCCGTCGTCAGAACCGGACGGTGAAGGTTGTGCCATGGCCGACTTCGGATTTCACCGAGAGCCGGGCGCGGTGGCGGGTGAGGATGTGCTTGACGATCGCCAGCCCAAGGCCGGTGCCCTTCTTCGAACGGCTGTCGGCGACCGAGACGCGATAGAAGCGCTCCGTCAGTCGCGGCACGTGTTCGGAGGGGATGCCGGGGCCGTGGTCGACCACGGAAACCTCGGCGCCGGAGGGCGAAAGCGGCTTGAGATAGACCTCGACCTTGCCGCCCTCGGAGCCGTATTTGCAGGCGTTCTCGATCAGGTTTTCGAACACTTCCACCAGCTCGTCCTTGTCGCCGTTCACCGTCACCGGCTCCTCGGGCATGAACAGGTGGATCGATACTTCCAGATCCTCGGCCAGCGGCAGCAGGCTGTCGCGGACATGGCCGAGCAGGGCGTTGAGCGTGACCGTCTGGTCCGGCGGCAGATGCGCCTTGGCCTCGAGCCGCGACAGGCTCATCAGGTCGTCGACCAGGCGGCTCATCCGTGTCGCCTGGTCGAGCATGATCGGCAGGAACCGCTCCTGCGCCTTCACGTCATGCTTGGCCGGGCCCTGCAGCGTTTCGATATAGCCGCGCAGCGAGGCGAGCGGGGTTCTGAGTTCGTGGCTGGCATTGGCGACGAAGTCGGAGCGCATGCGATCGATCCGGCGGGCCTCGGAAACATCGCGCAGCACCAGCATGAACACCGGCCTCTCCGCATCGGAAACCGGCGCGCTGCGCACCAGATAAACGCGCTCTGAAGGCAGCCGCTCGGAATATTCGATCTGGTTGACCCTGCCATTCGCCAGCGTGTCGCGGATGATGTCGAGCACGCCGGGGGCGCGCATGCGCGCCGAGATGTGGGAGCCAAGCGGGAACTTTCCGAATGTGTCGCTCGCCGAGCGGTTCTGGAACAGAACCGTGCCGTCGGGGGCCAGAAGATAGATCGCAAGGTCGATTTCATCGAGCAGGCCGGGAAGGTCGCCGAAATCGAAGGCGAGCACGGTCTCCAGACTGTCGGGAACGCTCTCCTCCTCCGCGGCCAGCCTGGGCCGGATGGCGGCAATGGCGGCAGCGCAGACGATGAGCCAGGCGGAAATGACGGCAAGGGCCGGGAGCGCACCGTCATAGAGCGCAAGCAGCGCCACCGCCGTCGTTGCAAGCAACACGAACCACGCCGCGGCCATGCGCGAGGCAATGCCGCTCAGAATGCCTTCCACACGGTTCACCCGATGCTCCCGAAATCTCCTGAACTGCGCCTACTATACGCATTTTGTAACAGGAATATTGATGACGGGAAAATAATCGGGATGGCGAGTCCACCTTGATTAAGGGGCAATGCATGTGTCCTTCAGCAGGGCCGGAAAGCCGCCTTTTTTCTCGTTCAACCGGAACCCGAACGGCTGCGCTTGATTGAAGTCAAGGCAGGGCAGCCTCGCTCGCATATTGATGAACCATGCCAGCAGCCACGAACAAATCCGAATTGCTCGCGGTCTTTGACAAGGACCTTGCGAAGCTGAGAAAGACGCTCGACGCGGTCGATGAAGACACGTCGACCTTGTCTGCGCCTGATGACGCCGTCACGGTCAAGGGTATCATCGCCCACCGAACACATTGGATGGGCATGTTCCATCGCTGGTATGAAGACGGTGTTGCCGGCCGGGAGGTGTTCGTGCCGGCCAAGGGCTACAAGTGGAATCAGCTCAAGGCCTATAACGCGCCGGTTTATGCGAAGGGCGACGAAACGCCCTGGCCCGACCTGCTGTCGGCGTTCGACGCTGCCTGCGACAGGTTGCGGTCGTTTATCGTCGCTCGTGATCATCACGAACTGTATACTGATGGCGTTTACACCTGGACCGGAAGGTGGACGCTGGGCCGGTATGCCGAAGCCACCGGACCATCCCATTTCCGGTCTGCGAACAGTTATATCCGCAAGGCGTTGAAGGCTGCGCGATAGGCGTCTCGCGTCGCTCGTTGTGCGGGTTTTAAGCCGGCTCGAAAAGCGCCGCGATTTCCATCTCCGGCACCAGCACCAGTCCCTTGTCGGTGATCCGGATTTCGGGGATGACGGACAGCGGGATCAGGTTGAAGCCCATATAGGGGATCGCGCAGCCGGCCTCTTCCCAGGCGAGTTTCAGCACGCGCAGGTCGTCGGCCACGTCGTGAACGCGCTTGTCGGACAGAAGTCCCGCGATCGGCAGTTCCACCATGGCGCGGACCTTGCCATCGGCGACGACGCAGACGCCGCCCTGCTTTTCCTCGATGGCCCTGAGTGCGACCTGCATGTCGGCCTCATTGGTGCCGGCGACGATGATGTTGTGGCTGTCATGGCCAACGGAGGAGGCGACCGCGCCGCGCTTCAGCGAGAAATTCGACAACAGGCCGTGGGCGACATTGCCATCGGATTTGCCGTGACGCTCGACCACGGCGACGAAGCAGAGATCGTGGCGGTCGAAATGGCTCTGCCAGTCATTGGCCGGCTCCAGCTCGATGACCTCGTGAACCGCCATAATTCCCGGCAGTTCGGTGCGGATGCAGTGCGCCTTGACGCGCTCGACCGGCAGGTCGGGGATGAGCTTCACCTCCCTCGGCAGCTTGACGGTGTGATAAGCGGCATCGGGATAGCGCCAGCGTTCCGACAGCGCCTCATCGAGCGCGGCGGTCACTTTGCGGTCCTCGACCATCAGCTCGCCGCCATACCAGGTGTTGATCGGCTGCAGCGTGTCGTCGAGCAGCACCAGATCGGCGCGCCTGCCGCCGCCGAGCCCGCCGATCTCGTCGCCGAGGCCGAAGCGGGTGGCGCCGTGGAGCGAACCCATGGCCCAGGCCTGTTCCGGTTTCATCCCGGCCTTCACCGCCTGGCGCGTCACCCAGTCCTGACCGAACATCAGCAGGTCGTCGGCATCGCGGTCGTCGGTGCAGACAGCGACGCGCTTGTGGGAGGCGCCGAGCTCGGTGATCGCCTTGATCGCTTCCGGCAGCGAATGCCATGGCGTGGTCGGCGGACCGCCGCGCAGGAAGATCCACACGCCGGCCTCCAGCAGGTCGTTGGCGATCTCGCGGTCGATCGCCTCATGGGTGTCGGTCACGCCGGCGGCGGCATAGGCAGCCACGAAATCGCGGCCATAGACATGGCCGGAAACCGGACGGCCGCGTTTCAGCGCCTCGGCGATGATCGCATGCGAGCGCTCGTCGCTCATGGCAACGGGCACGAAATCCATCTTCTCGCCGAGCGCCAGCGCCTCCGGCCATTTGTCGAAGATCGCGGCGATCTTGTCCGGCGTCAGGTCGCCGCCGGCGGTTTCCATCGCGGCGGATGTCGCCGGCACGGTCGAGGGCACGGTCAGGTAGATCGAAAGCGGCGCCTGACGGGCATCCTCCAGCATCGCTTCGACGCCGGCGACATCCATGACATTGCCGATTTCGTGGCTATCGCAGAAGATCGTGGTGGTGCCGTTCAAAAGCGCCGCCTCGGCATAGGCGCAGGCCGTCACCATGCTGCTCTCGATATGCAGATGCGGGTCGACGAGGCCGGGGGCGATGATGCCGCCGTTGACGTCATAGCTTGCGGCGAGGCGCCCCTGATAGCTGCCGGCGGGCTTCACGGCGGCGATCCGTCCGCCGGAAAGCCAGATTTCCCGGTGGTCGAGGATCCGCTCGCTATAGGTCGACAGCACCCGCGCGCCGGCGATCACCAGATCGGGATCGGCGCGACCGGAGGCGACGTCGGCGAGCTTTCGGGTCATGTCGGAAAGGGGGGCAACGGAAAAGCGGGTCAGTGTGCTCATGCTCGGCTCTCATGCTGTTTGAACCCGCGAGGCTATAGGCCCGTTGGCTGACGGTCCAGCCCCTTATCGCGCACGCTCAGATGGCGCGGGCCTTGGCGATGGCTTCTTCAAGAAGCGCGCGGTCGAGAACGCCCGGATAGACCGTCCGTCCGATCACGAAGGACGGCGTGCCGTTGAACTGGAAGGCTTCGGCCTGGTGGTAGTTGCGGTCCAGAAGGGCCCCGATCGCATCCTGGTTTTTCGAGACGCTTGCGGCGATCGCATCGAAATCGAGCCCGGCATCGGTCAGGATTTCCTCGACCTTTTCATGGCTCAGCCTGGTATTGGCCCGCATCAGCGCGTCGAGCGCGGTCTCGTAGTCGCCAAGCGCCGCCGCGCCCTGCACCGCCTGGGCCGCATAGACCGAGACCGGCCCGAAGATCGGCCAGTCCTTCATCACCAGTTTGACATTGCCGTCCTTGGCCACGACATCGCGGATCATCGGATAGTCGCGCTTGCAATAGCTGCACTGGAAATCGAAATACTCGACCACCGTCACGTCGCCCTCGGGATTGCCGAGCACGGGGGCCGCCGGATCGGCGAACACCTCTTCCGGGGATGGCTCATGGGCATGGGCAGTCCGCAGAGGCAAGGCCGAAAGCCCGCCGGCAGCCAGTATTCCCGTCAAAATCGTGCGTCTGTCGATCATCTTCGTCTCCGCGTTATTGCCCCGGCAGTAGACTGCTCGAACTGTGGCAAGGCAAGCGGCGAGGCGGGAAAACAGCGGCCTGTCCGCTCACATTAACGCGAGGGCGCAGGCGAGGTGATCAGCCAGCAAGGCTTTGCGATACTTGGATCGTTCCTGAAAAGCGTGGCGATGCGCGAGCTACGATAAAAATATCTGATTGCCGCATGCGAAATTGAAATTGGACAGGCTTTGCCTAGTTCCGGTTTCCTGCTGGTTGAAATCAATGGGAGCCCTTCTGTGAGCGATAAAAAACTTTATCTCAAATTCGTTGATGCTGATGTTCAGGGCATAATTTCCCTTTATTGGGAAAACGCCCCCGAAACCTGCGCTGCCCTGTGGGGCGCGCTCGAAAAGCCGATCCAGTGGCCGGCGACCCATGCGATTTTCTCCGGGCCGGAAATCATGATGGGCCTGCCCGAGGAAGCGCGCAATTTCGACCCGACCAAATTGCCGCCGGAAAACCAGACCATCCTGCCCGAGCCCGGCGAACTGCTGTGGTTCTATCAGCCGAAGAACTTCTTCAAGATCGATCCCGACGAGTTCTGGGAGATCGGCATGTTCTACGGCGTCGGCGGGCGCACTTTTGGCCCGACCGGGTGGATACCCTGCACCTATTTCGGCAAGATGACGGAAAATCTCGAGGCGGTCGCGGCCCAGTGCCGGCTGATCCGCACCGAGGGCGCAAAGAAAGTGGAGATCGGGCGCCTCGCCTGATGATCCGACAACCAAGAGGAAGGGAATAGCATGAAACTTGTTACAGCAATGCTGGCCGGTGCTTCGGTCCTCACCGCCGTACCTGCCCTGGCCGCGGAAATCACCATTAATTCCTTCGGCGGCGCTTACGAGGAGGCGCACCGCAAATGCGTGATCGATCCGTTCACGGCCGAAACCGGCGCCGACGTCAAGATCGTCACCGCCTATTCGGCGGACGCCTTTGCCCAGCTTCGCGCCCAGAAGGACGCGCCGCAATATGACGTGATCCATTTCTCCGGCGGCCAGGAAATCGTCGGCGCCGAGGAAGGTCTGCTTGCGCCGATCGATGCGGCGAAACTCAGCAATGCGGCCGACCTCTACCCCTTCGCCGGGGCCAATATGGCCAAGGGCGAAGGCCCGGCCTACCAGATCGCCGCCATCGGCCTGCTCTATAACAGCGACGAGCTTTCCGAGGCGCCCACCAAATGGGCCGACCTGATGGAGCCAGACATGGCGGAAGGTCTGGTGCTGACCGATATTTCCAACACCTACGGCCTGTTCGGCTTCCTGATGCTGAACCAGATTGCCGGCGGCGACCTCGACAACATCCAGCCGGGCCTCGACGCGGTCAAGGCGATGCTTGAAAACGGCGCCTTCGTGGTTTCGAAATCGCCGGAAATCCAGCAGGCCTTTGCCCAGGGCGGCACCTTCGTGGCGCCTTACGCTTCCGACTATGCCTATACGCTGAGAAAGGCCGGCCTTCCGGTCAAGTTCCAGCAGGGCGCGGAAGGCACGCCGGCAAGCTACATCACCGCCAATCTGGTGGCCGGCCGCGACAATCAGGACCTGGCGCTGAAGTTCATCGATACCGAGCTTTCGCCGGAGGCCCAGGCCTGCTTTGCCGAGGCGCTGCGCTACACGCCCACCAATTCCAAGACCGAACTGCCGGCAGAGGTTGCCGCCGACGTCGCCTATGGCGAGGAAGGCGTGGCAAGCCTGCTGCGTTTCGACCCCGAAACGATCGAGGCCAACCGCGCCGACTGGGTCGTCGAATGGAACAAGGCAATCGCGCAATAAGGCGGTGCGCCGGCCCCGCATCCCGGCTTGGCCGGGGTGCGGGGTGAATCATGAGCTGGGGTGGCGGATCTGGGTTGGATCGCACACCTTTCAACAACTACTCTCCCGCCTTAAGGGGGATATTGCATTTGGCCCTGCGGCTCGCTCCAAATACTCTCTCCCGCTTGCGGGAGAGATGCCCCGAAAGGGGCAGTGAGGGTGGCGCGGCATTTCAAACCGTGAGGGCGTTCGTGGTGATGGACTCCCCCCTCACTGTCGCTTTCGCGACATCTCTCCCCTCCGGGGCGAGAAGGTTGGCGGGCTGGTTGGGTGCGTTATGATAGACGCTTGCG
>NZ_JAINWJ010000013.1 GCF_021021415.1 Martelella mediterranea
GGCGGGCTGGTTGGGTGCGTTATGATAGACGCTTGCGTGGCACACGGCATCAACAAGAGGAAACCCAGCGGATGAAGTCCGACCGTGCAGAAAACGCGTTTCTGGTTGCGCCCGGCCTGCTGCTGCTGGCGCTGGCGTTTTTCCTGCCGATCGCGCGCATGCTGATGCTGTCGGTGATGGGGCCGGAAGGGTTCACCTTTTCCCATTTTGCCGAATTCATCCGCGAGCCCTATTACCTCAATGTGCTGTGGCGCACGATCCGGCTGTCCTTCATCATCACGCTGATCTGCGCCATGGTCGGCTTTCCGCTGGCCTATATCATGGCGCGCGCCGGGCCACGGCTCAGGCTGTGGTTGATCATCGTCATCTTGCTGCCGCTGATGACCAGCGTGGTGATCCGCACCTTCGGCTGGATGGTGATTTTCGAGCGCGGCGGCATCATCTCCTCCACGCTTTACGATCTCGGCCTGGTGAAGCGCAATTTCACCCTTATGCGTACCGAAACCGCGATCGTGATCGGCATGGTGCAGGTGCTGCTGCCGTTCATGACGCTGTCGATACTCGGCGTCGTCAGCCGCATCGATGAAAAGCTGGAAGAGGCGGCGCGGACCATGGGTTGTTCCTTCCTGCAGGCGTTCCGGCATGTGGTGCTGCCGCTTGCCATGCCGGGCATCGCCGCCGGTTCGCTGCTGGCCTTCACGCTGTCGGCAAGTTCGTTCGTGACGCCGAGCCTGCTCGGCGGACCGCGTCTCCAGGTGCTGGCGGCCTCGATCTATTCCTCGGTCACGCAAACGCTCGACTGGCATTTCGCCGCCGCCCAGGCCGTGATCCTGTTCCTCGGCATCGCGCTTACCCTCATTCCCTATTTCAGGTTGACGGGAGGCCGTCATGGTTAAGGCCGTTCCGTTGTGGCTGAAGATCGCGACGGTCGTGTTCATCGCGCTGATCGTGGTGGTCATGCTGGCGCCGCTGGTGGTGGTGATCGGCACCTCGTTTTCGGCCAACCAGTTTATCGCCTTTCCGCCCAAAGGCTTCTCGCTCGAATGGTATCAAAAGGTACTGTCGTCGAGCGCCTATCTTTCATCCGGGGCCTTGAGCCTCGGCATCGCGCTGCTGGTGACGCTCTCCTCCGTCACCATCGGTGGCGCGGCGGCGATCGCGATCCACCGCCGGCAATTGCCGCAATCGGAGCTGCTCGGCGCGCTGTTTCTCTCGCCGCTGATCCTGCCGACGATCATCTACGCCATCGGCCTGTTGATGTTCTGGAGCGCCGCCTTCGGACCGGTCTCCTTCGTCACGCTGTGGATCGGCCATACCGCGATCACGCTGCCCTATGTGGTGCGCACCACGCTCGCCGTTTTGAGCGAGTCCGACCCCTTCATCGAGGAGGCGGCGCGCACCATGGGGGCGGGGCGCATCCAGCGGCTCGTGTTCGTGGTGCTGCCGCAATGCCGGCCGGGGCTTGCGGCGGGCGCGTTCTTTGCCTTCAACATTTCGTTCGACGAGGCGGTGCTGTCGCTGTTCCTGCGCACCCCGGACATGACCACGCTGCCGGTACAGATCTACGGCCAGCTCGAATTCAGCCCCGACCCGTCCGTCGCCGCGGTCTCCACGATCATGATCGCGCTCACCGTCATCCTCATTCTGGTTATCGACCGCGTGCTCGGCATCCGGAAATTCGCCAGCGCCTAGGAATATAGTCATGTCGGATATTCATCTCGATCGGATCAGGAAGTCCTACGGCAAGGTGGAGGTTCTCCACGGCATCGACCTCGCGCTGTCTTCCGGTGAGTTCGTGAGCCTGCTCGGCGCATCCGGCTGCGGCAAGACCACGCTTCTGCGCACGGTTGCCGGGCTTGAGGCCGTCACCGGCGGCCATGTGATCATCGATGGCCAGGATGTGACGGGGCTGCCGCCGGAAAAGCGCGATATCGCGATGATGTTCCAGTCCTACGCGCTGTTGCCGCATCTGAGCGTCTACGAGAATGTCCGCTTTCCGCTGCGCATGCGCCGGATCGGCGTGCGCGACGAGCAGGATGAGCGGGTGAAGGCCGCGCTGGAGACGGTGCAGCTCGGTCATCTTTCCGACCGCTATCCGCGCCAGCTCTCCGGCGGCCAGCAGCAGCGCGTGGCGCTGGCCCGCGCGATCGTCTCCAACCCGAAAGTGCTGTTGCTTGACGAGCCGCTCTCCAACCTCGACGCCCGGCTGCGCGAGGACATGCAGGTGGAACTGATCGAGATCCACCGCCGCCTCGGGCTGACCACGCTGTTCGTGACCCACGACCAGGAGGAGGCGCTGAGCCTCTCCGACCGGGTGGTGCTTTTGAATGCCGGCAAGGTCGAGCAGGAGGGCGCGCCTTCCGAGATTTACGCCCGCCCGGCGACCGCGTTCGTCTCCGGCTTTATCGGCTCGGCCAATGTGCTGAAGGGCGAGCTTGAGGCGGGCGGCATCGCGGTGCTGGAGGATGGGCAACGCCTCGCGGTTTCGGCGGAAGCGCCGGCCGGCCCGGTCTCGGTCGTATTGCGGCAGGAGGATTTGACCGTCGCAGCGTCAGGCGAGGGCCTGAAGGCCACTGTGAAGACCCGGGTCTATCTCGGCGCGCGAAACCGCTATGTGCTGACCCTTGCCGGCGAGACCATCCGGCTTCTCACCGACAACGAAACCGTGCTGCAGCCGGGCGACGAGGTCGCGCTTTCCATCGATCCCGAACGCATTCGCGTTCTCGCCCGCTGACCCTCTTTTGATTGTGAGACCGCGCGGAGGCTGGTAGCGTATGGCGATGCGCATCATCGACATGGCCACCTTCGTGGCGCTTGCCCGCAACCGGCATTTCGGCCGCACCGCCCGGGAGCTGAACACCACCCAGCCGGCGATTTCCTCGCGTCTTGCGATTCTCGAGCGCGATTATGCCTGCCGGCTTGTCGAGCGCGGCGACCGCGAGTTTCGGCTGACGCCTGCCGGCGAGGAGGCGCTGCGCGTGTTCCAGGAGGTGCTGGAAAAGCTCAACACGCTGAAATCCGACCTCAAGGAGGGCGGCAGCGACGCCGCCTATATCGTGCGCATCGGCGCGATCGATTCCGTGGTCGCCACCTGGATGCCGGATTTCATCGAGGCGCTGAGCCAGGCGATGCCGAACCTCAGGGTGGAGCTGACGATCGAGGGGACGCGCGACCTCATCGCCGGCCTCGCCCATGGCGAGTTCGATCTGATCTTCGGGATCGAGCCCGCGATCGGCGACAGTTTCCGCTCCTTCATCATCTGCTATTATGAAATGGTCTGGGCCGCGGCCCCCGCGGTGGTCGACCGCAATACCACCTACAGCGTCGACGAATTGTCGCGGATGCCGATCATCACCTTCCCCAAGGGCACGCCGCCCTATGCCTATGTCGCGCCCTATTTTCAGGACGAACGGGTGCTGGCCTCCAAGCTGACGAGTTCGAATTCCCTTTTTGCGATGATCAATCTCCTCATCGGCGGCTTCGGCCTTGCGGCGATCCCCTCGGTCGCGATCGCGCGCGAGCTGGAAAATGGCCTGCTGTGCCGGGTGAGCGTGACCAAGCCGTTTCCGCCGATGCCGATCGTCGCCACCTACCAGACGACCGTCGGCCAGAATATCCTGCGGAGCGTCGCCGATCACGCCCGCAGCAGCGCCGCCGAGTTCTGCCGCAAGGTGTCATCGGAAGGCGCCTGGGTGCCGGGGGATGGCGGGCCCGCGCCCGCCGAGCAGGAACGCGGCCGCATCAATCGATGATCGCCACCGATTTGATCTGGGCATAGACGGCCATGCCGGGCTGCAGGCTGAGGAGATTGGCCGAGCGGGCGGTGACGCGCGCCATGATCAGCCTGCTGCCGATCTCCAGATGCACGATCATGACGGAAGGATGATCGCCGCGGGCGATCTCGCGCACGATCGCCGGCACGCGGTTGATGATCGAGACATTCAGGTTTTCGGTGAGCGCGATCGAGACGTCGCGGGCATGGATCATCAGGCGCACCGGTTCGCCGACCTGTCTACCGGTATGGGCGATCCACAGCGCTCCGCCCTCGAACTTGGCGAGCGCGAGTTGCCAGCGCAGGTCGATATCGGCAATCCGCGCGTCGATCGCTATTCCGGCGCGGCGTTCATGCGCCATCGGCAGGTCGAGGCGGGCGAGCGTCTCGGCGGTGAGACCGGCGGCGATAACGCGCCCGTCGCGCATCACCGCGAGATGATCGGCAAGCCGGGCCACCTCGTCGGGCGCGTGGGTGACGTAGAGCACCGGGATGGAAAGGCTCTGCCTCAGGTTTTGCAGATAGGGGAAGATCTCCTGGCGCGCATGGATGTCGAGCGCCGACATCGGCTCATCCATCAGGAGCAGCTTCGGCTGCGAAAGCAGCGCCCGGGCGATCGCGACCCGCTGGCGCTCGCCGCCGGAAAGCCGCGCCGGCATGCGCTCCAGAAGGCTGGAAAGACCGAGCAGCTCGACCAGTTCTTCAAACCGCGCCTTGCCATCACGCTTCGCCCGCTTCTCGCCATAGCGAAGGTTGGCGCTGACGGTCAGATGGGGAAACAGATTGGCCTGCTGGAACACATAGCCGACCTCGCGGCGATGCGGCGGGCGGAAGTGACTGCCGTCCTGCCAGACCTCGCCATCGATCGAAAATTCGCCGTCGGGCAGGTGTTCCAGTCCCGCGAAACAGCGCAGCAGGCTGGTCTTGCCGCAGCCGGAGGGACCGAACAGCGCGGTGACGCCGCTTTTCGGAAACCGGAAGGATGCATCGAGCAGAAACGCGCCGAAACGGCCGGCGAAACGGGCGGAAAGTCTGTCACCGGTCATGGAAAGCGCCTCCGCATGCGTCGCTCGATCAGCATTGTCGACAGGATGACGAGGAAGGAAAACGCCAGCATGCCGGCGGCGAGGATATGCGCCTTGCCCCATTGCAGGGTCTCGACATAGTCGTAGATCGCCACCGAGAGCACCTTGGTCTTGCCGGGAATATTGCCGCCGATCATCAGCACCACGCCGAATTCGCCGACGGTATGGGCAAAGCCGAGGATCGCGCCGGTGATGAGGCCGGGGCGGGCAAGCGGCAGGGCGATCGAGAAGAAGCGGTCGACCGGGCCGGCCCTCAGCGTCGCGGCCGCCTCCAGCGGATCATTGCCGATGGCCTCGAAGGCGTTGCGCACCGGCTGCACCGCAAAGGGCAGCGAATAGATCACCGAGCCGACCACGAGGCCCGCAAATGTGAAGGGCAGGGTAAAGCCGATGGTCTCGCCGATCGCGGCGCCGAGCGGGCTTTGGGGGCTGAGCGCGATCAGCAGGTAGAAGCCGAGCACAGTGGGCGGCAGGACCAGGGGGAGGGCTACGATCGCGCCGATCACTTCCTTCCACCATGTGTGCGACCGCGCCAGCCACCAGGCGAGTGGCACGCCCAATATCATCAAGAACACGGTCGTGACGCCGGCAAGTTTCAGCGTCAGGAATACGGCTTCCCACATTATTTCCGCTCCAGGGCCCATTCCCGACTGCCAGGAATCACGACGGCAGCCGGTAGCCGTGATTTCCGACAATTTTGCGGGCGGTATCGCCCTTCAGGAAGCTCATAAACGCCCGCGCCGCGATATTGTTCTCGCCCTTCTTCAAAAGAACCGCGCCCTGGGCGATCGGGCTGTACAAATCGGTCGGCACTTCATAGCGCGAACCGCCGGGCTCGCCGACAAGCTGAGACAGCGCGACGAAGCCGAGCGCGGCATTGCCGGTGGCGACAAACTGGTAGGCCTGGGTGATGCTTTCCCCCTCGACCAGCCGTTCGCGCAACTGCTCGTAGACACCGAGCGCCGTCATCGCCTCCACTGCCGCTGCGCCATAGGGCGCGGTGCGCGGATTGGCGATCGCCAGTTTGCCGAAGCGATCGGGATGGAAGAGCACCTTGCCTTCCGGGTCCACGAGATCGGGATCGGCGCTGTAAAGCACCAGCGCGCCGAGCGCATAGACGAAGGCGCTGCCTTCCACCGCGTAACCTTCTTCGATCGTAAGCGCGGGGCGCTCCTCATCGGCGGCGAGAAACACGTCAAAGGGCGCGCCGTGAATGATCTGGGCATAGAGCCTGCCGGTCGAGCCGAAACTCAGCACCGCCTCGTGGCCGGTCTCTTCGCGAAAGGCCTCGGCGATCTCCTCGGCGGTGCCGGTGAAATTGGCGGCGACGGCGACGGTGACCTCGCCGCTGGCTGCCGGCGTCGTCGCGAGCGGCAAAAGCAGAAGGGCGAGAAACAGAATACGGCGCATCTTGGTCTCCGGGGCGGGTGCGGGAACTGTGCCTGCTGATCGCGCGCCGGTCAAACACGCCCTTTGCGACAAGACGCCGCAAAATTCTGCCGACCCCCTTTAAAATCGGTTTAGAGAGAACCAAAAAGCCTTTAGTAAGGTGTCGTTTCAATTGAACGGACGGACGCAGCATGACGGATATTCTCGATCTCAACGACGACTGGGTGTTTTCCTCCGACGCTCACAACAGTTCCGTCACGCTGTCGGCGCCCGGCGATATCCATTCCGCGCTCTTGGCCGCCGGCGCGATCGAGGACCCCTATTACCGCGACAACGAGCCCAGAACCGACTGGGTCCATGAAGCCGAGTGGGTCGCCGTCAAGCGCTTCCAGCTTTCCGATATCGAGGGCGGACGGTTCACGCTACGCTTCGAAAGCGTCGATTGCCTCGCCGAAGTCAGCGTCAATGACAAGCCCGCCGGGCGTTGCGAAAGCCAGTTCCTGCGCTATGATTTCGACGTGACCGGGCTGTTGCGCGCGGGCGAAAACGAGATCGCAGTGCGGTTCCTCTCCAATTCGCGCGAGGCCGAAAAGCGCGCGAAAGCCTCCGACTTCCCGATCCCCTATACCAAGAACAGCCGGATCGGCCACTTGAACTTCCTGCGCCGGGCGCAATGCCATGGCGGCTGGGACTGGGGGATCGCGCTATCGCCGCTCGGCTTCTATGGCGATATCACGCTGGTGCGCACCGGCGATCTGAGGCTTGACGATGTCGCGATCCGCCAGCGTCACGAGGGCGGCGCGGTGGAACTGGACGTCACCTTCCACGCCTTCGCCTTTGCGCCAACTGAAGCCGATGCGGTGGTCGAAATCAACGGCGCGCGGGCGACCGGCATGATGACGGCATGGCCCGGCGAAAACCGGGTCACGGTGACCGTCCGGGTCGAAAATCCGCGGCTGTGGTGGCCGGCGGGCCACGGTGAGCAGGCGTTTTACGATCTCGCGGTTTCGCTTGGCAATGAGCGCCGCGATTTCCGCATCGGCCTGCGCAGCGTTGCTCTGCTGACCAATGCCGACGAAATAGGCCATCGCTTCGCCTTTCAGATCAATGGCCGCGAGATCTTCATGAAAGGCGCCAACTGGATTCCGGGCGACGCCCTGCCGGCCCGCGCCACGCCCGACCAGGTGCGCGACCTGCTGGTTTCGGCGGTCGAGGCCAATATGAACATGATCCGCGTCTGGGGCGGCGGACAGTATGAGGCCGACTGGTTCTACGAACTCTGCGATGAGCTGGGCATCATGGTCTGGCAGGACTTCATGTTCGCCTGCAGCCATTACCCCGCCCATGAACGCGGCTTTCTCGATCTGGTTCGCGTGGAAGCCCGCCAGCAATTGCGCCGGCTGTCGCGCTTCGCTTCGATCGCGCTGTGGTGCGGTGACAATGAACTTGTGGGTGCGCTCAGCTGGTACGAGGAGAGCATCGATAACCGCGATCGTTATCTGGCGATCTATGACCGCCTCAATCACGCGCTCGAGGAAGCGGTGGAGGACGAGGCGATCGGTCTGCCGTTCCGCCCGTCATCACCCTCGGTCGGGCGGCTCGATTTCGGCGATGGCTGGCATGTCGATACCTCGGGCGACATGCATTTCTGGGATGTCTGGCACTCGGCGAAGGATTTCGAGCATTACCGCACGGTCCGCCCGCGCTTCTGCTCGGAATTCGGCTTCCAGTCGTTTCCTTCGATGCGTGTGATCGAAAGCTTCACCGCGCCGGAGGACCGCAACGTCTCCTCCGCCGTCATGGACGTCCATCAACGCAATATCGGCGGCAACAGCCGGATCGTGGAGACCATCGCGCGCTATTTCCGCTTTCCCGACAGTTTCGAGGATATGGTCTATCTGAGCCAGCTCTCGCAGGGCTTGGCGATGAAGACGGCGATCGAGTTCTGGCGCGCAAACAAGCCGCGCACCATGGGCACGCTGTTCTGGCAGTTGAACGACACCTGGCCGGTGGCAAGTTGGTCGAGCCTCGAATATGGCGGCGGCTGGAAGACCACGCAATATCTCGCCCGCCGCTTCTTCGCGCCGCTGATGGTGACGGCGGAACCGGACCCGGCAACCGGCGCGATCGTTCTGCTCGCGGTCTCGGATATCGAGGACGAAAAGCCGATCACCGTCAGGCTGCGCACTGTCGATGCGACCGATGGCACGGTCTCCGAACTGGGTACCTATGACGTGGTCACCAGCGTGGAGACGGTGGTGGAGATCGCCCGCATCCGTCCCGAAAGCCTTGGCGACAGCACCTTCCTGCTGTTCGACTGGCGCGATGGCGACGGCAATCATCTCGGCGAAAACGAGTATCTGCCGCAAAGGCCGAAAGCCTATCGCTTCGGGGAGCCGAACATTACCGTCCACGCTGAAGACGACCGGATCACGCTCGCAACCGATCGGCCTGCGCTCTATGTCACCTATGACCACGGCGGCGACGACATCTATTCCGACAATTGCTTCACGCTGCTGCCGGGCGAGGACAAGGTGCTGACGGTGACCCGAAAGCGCACTTCGCATCTTGATCAGGCAAGGGCACCTGAGTTGCGGTATTTGAAGGGCTGAGAAGACACACACCCGTCCTCTTCTTCGGTCCCCCTGATGCGTGGGTCTTGCTCTTGCGAGACGATTGGCCTATTTGTCGGCGCCCAATGCCGAATGGGACGATGAGCGCACGACAGTGTTGCCGCGCGACAGCGAAGGGCCCTAATCGATATGGAACAACGCATCCCAATGCCCAGAACCTCTGTTTTCAAGCGTCTTCTCGACAGAGCACTGGCGCGCTTTATTCCCATGGCCAACCGCAGCCTGCTTTATCGGCTGCTGTCGGAGAATCTGCGCGCCCAGGCTCCATGGTATGCTCTGGCGACGGTCGCCATGCTCGTTGTCGCCGGCATGACCGCGATGAGCGCCTGGATCATGAAGGATATCGTCAACGAAACCGTGGTTTCGAAAGACATGAACCGCATGTTCATGCTCGCAGGGGGCGTGGCCGCGATCTTCATCGTCAAGGGCATCGCGACCTATTTCCAGATCGTGATCCTGAGCAAGGCCGGCAACAATATCATCGCCAGGACGCAAAGCAGCATCTTCAGCCGAATCCTGCAGCAGGATCTGAACTTCTTCATCCGGTTTCCGTCCTCCGACCTTGTCATGCGCCTGACCAACAACGCCCAGGCGGCAAGGACGGCGATGGATCTGATTCTGACCTCGGCGATCCGCGACCTGTTTTCGCTGATCGGACTGGTCATCGTGATGTTCATCCAGCAACCGGTCCTTTCTCTCGTTTCCTTTATTCTCGGGCCGGCGGCCTTTATCGGCGTTCGCTACCTGACCAACAAGGTCCGCGATATCATGAAGCAGGAACTGACCGCCTTCGCCAAGATTATCGAAAGCGTTCAGGAAGCCTCCACAGGCGTTCGCATCATCAAGGCGTTTGGTCTTGAGGAGCACATGCGCTCGCGTATGGACCGGCAGGTCACCCAGGTGGAGCATCGCGCCAACAGCATTGCCCGGCTTTCCGCTGCCACGAGCCCGATCATGGAAACGCTGTCGGGCCTGGCGATCGCCGGCGTGATTGCGCTGAGCGGTCTTTGGGTCGTCGGCGGCAGCCAGACGCCCGGCGAGTTGATGTCGTTTATCACGGCTCTGCTTCTGGCCTATGAGCCGGCGAAGCGGCTGGCGCGCATGCGCGTCAATCTCGAGACGGCCATGGTCGGCGTCAGGATGATGTACGAGATCAAGGATCACCCGATCATGCTGACGGAAGCCGAAAACCCCCAGCCGGTCCCTCCGGGCGGTGGCGAAATCATCTTCGACAATGTTGGCTTCTCCTATGACGAAAACAAACCCCTGTTCAAGAACCTGAACCTCGTCTTCCCTGCGGGCAAGACCACGGCTCTGGTTGGCGCGTCGGGCGGCGGCAAGTCGACGATCATCAATCTCGTCATGCGCATGTTCGACCCCGAAGAAGGCTCGGTCACGGTCAATGGCCTCGACCTCAGGCAGGTGTCTTTCGAGTCGCTTCGCGCGCACATGTCCTATGTCGGTCAGGATACATTCCTGTTCAACGGCACGGTGAGGGACAATCTGGAGCTTGGTCGTCAGGGTGCCACCGAAGAGGAAATCATCGAGGCGGCCAAGTCGGCCCATGCGCATGACTTCATCATGAACATGAACAAAGGATATGACTCGCTCGTCGGCGAAAATGGCGGCAATCTTTCCGGCGGCCAGAAACAGCGTCTTGCGATCGCGCGCGCGATGTTGCGCGATGCCGATATCCTGATCCTCGACGAGGCGACCAGCGCGCTGGATTCCTACGCCGAATCGCTGGTGCAGGATGCGCTGAAGCGGTTGACCAAGGATCGCACCACGATCGTCATCGCCCATCGCCTCGCAACCATCACGTCGGCCGACAACATCGTCGTTCTCGAAAACGGGAAGATCCTGGAGCAGGGGCCGCAACGCGAGCTTCTGGCCCATGACGGGCCCTACCGGCGCCTTTACGAGTTGCAGATTCTTCCCCAGCTCGAAGACGCCTGATCGCCGTCCTCCGATTTTTTTGAAAAGCCATGGCTGCCCTTGCACGCCATGGCTTTTTTGTGTCCGCTTCAGCCCGATGCAGCGACAATATGCCTCGCTCGATTTGCGGGGCATGCGGCGAAATGCTAAACAGAATGTGGCTTTTTCGTGATCGGCATATGTCGTGCTGGCGGAAGGCCCCACAGGCATTGTGGAAGAGGGAAGGAAACCGGCGGGTCGGCAAACCCGCAAATCCAGGAATCGCGATGTTTACGAAAATCATGGTACCCGTCGATCTGGCCCATGCGGAAAAGCTCGGGCGCGGCCTGAAGGCTGCGGGTGATCTCGGCAAGCTCTATGGCGCATCCGTCGTCTATGTCGGCGTCACATCATCGGCGCCGGGTGCGCTCGGCCACAATCCGGAGGAATACCGGCAGAAGCTTGAGGCCTTTGCGAAAGCGCAGGAATCCGAACACGGCTTGGCGACCGACATTCATGTTGTCGTCGCCCACGATCCGGCCGTCGACATCAACCAGTCGCTTGCCCGCTCCGTCGATGAACTCGGCTGCGATCTGGTGGTGATGGCAACCCACGTGCCCAACCTTGCCGACCATTTCATGCATTCCCATGGCGGCCAGCTCGCAACGCATACCAAGGCGTCGGTGCTGCTGGTACGCGGCTGAGCCGTTTGAAGATTAGACATCGCGGATCGTCGGACGCCCAAGTCCGGGCCGATGCGTCGAAGTGAAACAAGGAGATATTATATGTCCGACACGGGGATACCCGAGCCTGAAGGCGAGACAGACATCATCGACACCGATTACGAGATCGGCCAGGACAATATCACCACCAGTATCGGGCCGTTCGGTCTCGACATCCATAACCCGGTCTTTCTGATCTCGGGTCTTGCCGTCGTCGCCTTCGTGCTGGTCACGCTTGCCTTTCAGAACCAGGCTGAGGCCGTGTTCAACGGTATGCGCGACTGGCTGACCTCGACCTTCGACTGGTTCTTCCTTCTGGCCGGCAACGTCTTCGTGCTGCTCGGCATCTATCTGATCTTCTCGCCCTACGGCAAGATTCGCCTCGGCGGCGCCGACGCCAAGCCGGATTATACCTATACCGGCTGGTTCGCGATGCTGTTTGCCGCAGGCATGGGCATCGGCCTGATGTTCTACGGCGTTTCCGAACCGATTTCGCACTACACCTCCTCGATCGCGGAGAATGCCGGCACGCCGGAAAGCTGGGCCCCGCTCGGCGGCGCACCGGGCGACACGGCAAAGGCGCAGTCGCTTGCCATGTCAGCGACGATTTTCCACTGGGCGCTTCATCCCTGGGCGATCTACGCCATCGTCGCGCTGGCGCTGGCGCTGTTTTCCTACAATAAGGGCCTGCCGCTCGCCATGCGCTCGGTGTTCTATCCGATCTTCGGCGAACGCGTCTGGGGCTGGACCGGCCATGTCATCGATGTGCTGGCAGTGCTTGCGACCCTGTTCGGGCTCGCGACCTCGCTCGGCATCGGCGCGGAACAGGCCAATGCCGGCCTCAACCATATCTTCGGCCTGCCGGTGAGCGAAGTCTCCAAGGTGGTGCTGATCGTCTTCATCACCGGCATCGCGCTCACATCTGTGGTCGCGGGCATGGATGCCGGCGTCCAGCGGCTTTCGAAGATCAATATGGCGCTTGCCGCCCTGCTGCTGCTGTTCGTGATCGCCGTCGGACCGACCCTTGCCATTCTCGGCGGCATATTCACCAATTTCGTGGATTATGCCCGCTATCTGCCGGAGCTTGCCAATCCGTTCGGCCGGAGCGACAAGAACTTCCTGGATGGCTGGACGTCGTTCTACTGGGCCTGGTGGATTTCCTGGTCGCCCTTCGTCGGCATGTTCATCGCCCGCGTTTCGCGTGGCCGCACGGTGCGCGAGTTCATCACCTGCGTGCTGGTCATTCCGTCGGTGGTCTCTATCGTATGGATGACGGTGTTCGGCGATACCGCGATCCGTGAGATCATCGTCAACAATTATGAGGCTCTTGCCCAGGCGCCGCTTGATCTGAAGCTGTTCATCATGCTGGAGGCGCTGCCGCTGGCGACGATCACATCGGTTATCGGCATCGTCCTCGTCATCGTGTTCTTCGTGACCTCGTCGGACTCCGGCTCGATCGTGATCGACACGATCACCGCGGGCGGCAAGGTCGATGCACCGGTGCCGCAGCGCGTGTTCTGGGCAAGCTTCGAGGGCCTTGTGGCGATCGCGCTGTTGCTCGGCGGCGGCCTGACGGCGCTGCAGGCGATGGCCGTGTCGACGGGCTTCCCGTTCACCTTCGTTCTGCTCTTGGCCTGCTTTGCCATCATAAAAGGGCTCAGAAGCGAGCCGCGATAGCCGGATCGTGGCTGAGCATATTCAAAGGCGGCGTCCCCAGCGGGCGCCGCCTTTTTGTTTGGGGGTTCCGCGCCTGTTTTCCGCGTCGCATCCGCTGAAAATGCAAATCGATTTACAACCGGCGCAGCGGCTTGCAACTTCCGCGTAATCGCTGTAGGCAGGTGTACAACCTGTCACAACGTTAAAGTGCGGGCAGGAGGGGTCAACCGAGTCGTATTTCCGATGACATTTTCTGATTATCAACGCTTTCAGTCTTCTTTTTCAGCCTTCGCCGCTTGCCCGATCGGGGCCTCGGCGTTTTCCCCTGTCCGGCATTGCAGCCGAAGGTTTTGGAGCGGGGAACGACAGCAGACGATCTGGTGACGCGTCGGGACATGTCGAGCGACAGTTCTCGATGAAGGCCCGGCGGCGACGTCGAAGCTGCAGCGCCGAGCTTGCCTGCGCGCCCTATGCCGCATTTCCGGCCCAATCCAGGTTCTTTACCAGCGTCTGACGATTATTCGTCAGATCACTCTCTGTTTTCGGAGAAAGTGAATGAGCGCACCGCGACACAAGCAACTGACCCGGGCCCTGCGTGAGGAGCTCACCTCCGGCCAATTCAAGGTCGGAGACAGACTGCCACCTGAAGTGGAATTTGCCGCCCAGCGCGGCGTGAGTCGCACCACGCTGCGGCGGGCCTTGAGCGAGCTGGAGGCGGAGGGGCTTGTGGCCCGGCGCAAGCGAGTCGGCACGGTCGTGACTTCGCTCAAGCCCCAACTGCATTTCCGGATGAGAACCAATTCACTGGCGGAACTGATGCGCCTCGAGCGCGAAACCGTGCTCGACATCTGGACGACCCGGATGGTGGAGGAGAGCGAGGAGCCGCTGTTGCGGGGCAGGGGGTGTCACGACGGGAAGTGGCTGGAGGTGATCGGTGTCAGGCGCATGTCGGGCCGGCTGCGGTCGTTTTGCTGGAACCGCATGTTCGTTCCCGGCCGCTATGCCGGGCTTGAGCCATCGCTCGCGCGTCACGGCCTTGCCTCGGTCTCCGGCCTGGTCACGGAAATCTATGACCGTCCGGTCGAGCAGGTTGTGCAGAATGTCAGCGCAATCGCCTGCCCGCCGGCGGCCGCCGATGCCATCGGCATTTCGGCGCTTTCCCCGGCACTGGCGATTGAATCGGAAGTGTTCAGCCGGGATGACGAGCTGATACTCCTGGCGCACGCGATCTACGACCCCGCCCGGTTTCAGCTCCGAAATGAGGCCAGTCTCTATTGAGGCCGTGTCCGGTCTGTTGGGCCTGACCTCTGTCAAACGTCGAGCTGGCGCTATTCGAAAACGATCGAGGGCGCCGTGCGGGTGCGGGCGTTGAGACCTTCAAGTACCGCCTTGGCGATCGACCGGTAGGCCGCCGCATGCGGTCCATCAGGCTGATCGACGACGACCGGCGTGCCGGCATCCGATTTTTCGCGGATGTCGATCGCGAGCGGCACCTCCCCCAGAAACGGGACGCCGATCTTCTCCGCTTCGTCTTTCGCGCCGCCATGGCCGAAAATATTGTGGGTCGCGCCGCAATCGGGGCAGATGAAGGTGCTCATGTTCTCCACGATGCCGAGCACGGGCACCGAGACCTTGTTGAACATGGCGATCGCCTTGCGGGCATCGATCAGCGCAAGATCCTGCGGGGTCGAGACCACCACGCTGCCGGCGAGCGGCACCTGCTGGGCCATGGTGAGCTGGGCGTCACCCGTGCCGGGCGGCATGTCGATCACCAGCACGTCGAGTTCGCCCCAGGCAACCTCGCGCAGCATCTGCATCAGCGCCGACTGCACCATCGGCCCGCGCCAGATCACGGCGGTGCCCTCGTCGACCAGAAAACCGATCGACATCACCTTCAGGCCGAATTTCTCCATTGGCATGATGGTGCGCCCCGGGCCCTGCATCGGCCGGCCGGACAGGCCGAACAGTCTCGGAATGGACGGCCCGTAAATATCGGCATCGAGCAGGCCGACCTTCAGCCCTTCGGCGGCAAGGCCAAGCGCCAGATTGACAGATGTGGTGGACTTGCCGACGCCGCCCTTGCCGGATGCGACCGCGATGATCGAGCCGATGCCGGGAATATCCGGCTTGGCGGGTTGTTCCGGTTTTTTTGGCGGCTCGGACGGGCGCGGTTTCTGATCGCTGGCCGGCTTGTCCGCGGTCAGCGTCACGAAGGCCTGTCTTGCGCCGGGGATGGATTCGGCCGCCTTGGCCGCGGCCTGTCGCACCGGCTCGAAGGCTTTCGCGTCCCCGCCCGGCACGGTCAGCGAGAAATAGATCTTCCCGTCGGTCACGAATATGTCGGAGACAAGCCCGCTGAAGGCAAGCGGCTTGCCATCGGGAAGGTTGACGGCTTCAAGGCTTCTGAGAACCTGCTGGCTGGTGATTTCGGTCATGAAACTGATCCTTGGGTGTAAGCCCTAGATAATGGGAAATGCCGCACGCGCCAATGGCAAAGCCGGAATCCAGACTTTCGGCGCAATGGTTTTTGGCAAGGGGCGACATCCGGAGCAGCCAGACAAAGGGCGGCAGCAAGTCTCACGACAGAACAGTGCCGGGGATGGCCCAAGCAAAACGATAGAAACGCCGGCGCTTTTGAAGGAACCCGAAGGTTCAAGGCGCCGGCGTTTCTATTGTCTTAAGTCCGCGCTCTTGGGCGCGTATTTGTTTTCATCCCCTCTGGAACTGTCGAGAAGATGGACTATTCGGTTTGCCTTTGCAAGCAGCTTTTTTACGGCTGGAACAATGATTTAGACTCAATGTAGTGCGAGATCGGATTCTATTCGATTTGCTGCACTGCACAAATTATTGACTCCGCTTATTTTTTAAGTCTCTGCCCCGCTTTTGCCGGCTTCCGCCGCAGACTTGAAAAAAGCGAATCGAAGTGCCGGCGGGGGACTTCCATCCCGGCATGCGGCCAAACTGAGCGCTTGATTTATCGCCGGGCCTTGTCTTTCCTCTGGAAAGGCCGGGAATTTCCGTGATACGCGCGGCGGCAACACAAAAAGAAATGAGGGGCATCGGGAGAGACAATGATCACAGAGACCGTATTCGAGGGAAGGATCCTGGTGACGGACCGGATGTCGCTTGGCGAGGGGCCGGGCTATGACCGCGACACCGACATGATCTGGTGGTTCGACATCAATGCAAGCAAGCTGCATCTGCTGAGCGCGTCCACCCGCGAACGCCGGATCATTCAGCTTCCGGAAATGGCAAGCGCTTTGGCGGTGGTGGACGAGCACCGCCAGGTGATCTCCACCGAGACCGGACTCTATTTCCGCGATACCTCCACCGGCGCGCTTTCGCTGCATGTGGCGATCGAGGCCGATAACGCCGTCACCCGCTCCAACGATGCGCGGGTTCACGCCTCCGGCGCCTTCTGGGTCTCGACCATGGGCAAGAACGCCGAAAAGGGCGCCGGCGCGATCTACCATGTGCTCGAAGGCGTGGTGACCAAGCTGTTCGACAAGATCACCATCCCGAACGCGATCTGCTTTTCGCCGGACGGGGCGACCGGCTATTATGTCGATACCGATGTCAATCAGTTGATGTCGGTTCCGATCGCGCCGGAAACCGGCCTGCCGACGGGCCCGGCCAGCGTCTTCATCGATACCGCGCATATGACCGGCGGCATGGACGGCGCGGTCTGCGACGGCGACGGCAATATCTGGAACGCCCGTTATGGCGCCGGCGTGCTCGACCAGTTCGATCCCGCGGGCAAGCTGAAGGCGCGCTATCAGCTTCCCGCCCGCCAGCCGACCTGCCCGGCCTTTATCGGCCGCGATGGCGGCTGGATGATGGTGACCAGTGCCGCCCAGGACACCCGCGTGGAGGAGGAGCCGAATGCCGGCAATACCTTTGCGCTGGTGACGGGCGCGAAGCCGCGCTTCGATCCGGCCTATCGCGCCGGACGCTGAGCGCGCGCCAAATGCCGTGGCGCGACGGGGCGAATCTGTTATGACTGCGCCATGAGCATCAGACAGCTTTCCGAAACCGTCATCAACCAGATCGCCGCCGGCGAGGTCATCGAGCGGCCGGCGAGCGCTGCCAAGGAACTGGTCGAAAACGCGCTCGATGCCGGGGCGACCCGGATCGAGATCGCGACGGCCGGCGGCGGCAAGGCGCTGCTGCGGGTCACCGACAACGGTTCGGGCATGAGCCGCGAGGATCTGGCGCTCGCGGTCAGGCGGCACTGCACCTCGAAGATCACAGCGGACCTCACCGATATCCGCACGCTCGGCTTTCGCGGCGAGGCGCTGCCCTCGATCGGCTCGGTTGCGAGGCTTTCGATTTCAAGCCGCACGCGCGAGGCGGGCGAGGGCTATCGCATTGCGCTGGAAGGCGGGCGCTCGGGCGAACCGGAGCCGGCCCCGGTCAATGCCGGCACGATCGTCGAGGTGCGCGACCTGTTTTTCGCAACGCCGGCGCGGCTGAAATTCCTGAAAACCGAGCGCGCCGAGGCCGGCGCGATCACCGAGGTGGTCAAGCGCATGGCGCTCGCCTTTCCGGCGACGCGCTTCGTGTTGTCGGGCTCGGATCGATCCACGCTGGAACTGCCGGCGACCGGCGATGACCGGCTGGCGCGCATCGCCCAGGTGCTCGGCCGCGATTTCCGCTCGAACGCGATCGAGATCGATGCCGCGCGCGAGGATGTGACGCTGTCCGGCTTTGCCGGCGTGCCGACCTTCAACCGCGGCAATTCCGGCCATCTCTATGCCTTCGTCAACGGCCGTCCGGTGCAGGACCGGCTGCTTCTCGGCGCTATCCGCGCGGCCTATGCCGAAACGGTGCCGAAGGGTCGTTATCCGGTCGCCGTGCTGTGGTTTTCGCTCGATCCGGCGCTGGTCGATGTCAATGTTCATCCGGCCAAGGCCGATGTCCGGTTTCGCGATCCCGCGCTGGTGCGTGGGCTGATCGTTGGCGCGATCCGCGAGGCGCTGACGCGGGCGGGCGACCGGTCGTCCTCCACCGGCGCGGACGCCATGCTGAAGGCGTTCCGGCCGCGATTTTCGCCCGAGCCCGCCGCCGCGTCACGGGTCTACGGGGGCGACTATGAGCGGGCGACCAATGCGCAATGGTCGCCGCAGCAATCGCCCTATCGGCCGGAGGGTTTCCGGGAAGAGGCCGCGCCGCGCTTCGGTGAGACCGCGCCCGGCTTCAGCGACGCGCCGGCTGGCTTCGCAGGCTTTGCGACGCCATCGGCGCGCGGCGAGGAACCGGGCCCGGCCGTCCAGCCGTCTTCCGACCATCCGCTGGGCGCTGCGCGGGCGCAGGTGCATGAGAATTATATCGTCGCCCAGACCGATACCGGCCTCGTGATCGTTGACCAGCACGCCGCCCATGAACGTCTCGTCTACGAGGCGCTGCGGGCGGCCTTTTCCAAAGACAGACTTGCCTCGCAAATGCTGCTGATCCCGGAAATCGTTGACATGCCGGAGGAAGACTGCGACCGGCTGATGCCGTTTGCCGACGAGCTTGCGCGGCTCGGGCTCGTGTTCGAGCGCTTCGGCCCCGGCGCGCTGGCCGTGCGCGAGACCCCGGCGCTGCTCGGCGAGGTCGATGCCGCGGCGCTGATCCGCCAGCTTGCCGACGAGGCTGGCGAGTGGGAAACCGCCGATGGTCTGCGCGCGAAGCTCGAAAGCGTGGCGGCAACCATGGCCTGCCACGGTTCGGTGCGGTCCGGCAGGCGCTTGCGCGTCGACGAAATGAATGCTCTCCTCAGGCAGATGGAGACCACGCCGGGTTCGGGCCAGTGCAATCACGGCCGGCCCACCTATATCGAACTGAAGCTTGCCGATATCGAGCGCCTGTTCGGGCGCTGATGGCGAAACGGCATTCGGAACTGGAGATCAAGCGGTGAATATCTTTGATGGAAGCGGCAAGGGCGCGGCGCGGATCCGCTATCTCGACGCCAATTTCGAGGTCGTGACCCCCGGCAGTTACGTGGTCTGCGCCGTCACGGGCAAGCACATTCCGCTGGAGGAGCTGCGCTACTGGAGCGTCGCCCGGCAGGAAGCCTATGTCGATGCGCACGCCTCCTTCGAGGCGGAGAAGCGCGTCGGCGCGCTGCCGACGGACAAGTCGTAAAACGCAGCCAGGCGCGCTCTCGTCGTCAGTTGCTGCCCGGCAGGCCGAGCCGGTTGCGGGTGAGCGCAAGACCTTCCATGCCCTTGGGATTGCCCATTTCGGCAAGCGCGCTGAACACTTGATGGGCATCGGTGTAGCGACCGAGATTGTAATAGGCATAGCCCTTGATCACCATCAGACCGGTTTCTTCCGGCGCAAGCTGGTTGCGCTGGTTCAGGAGCAGCAGCGTATCCTGGTAATGCCCGCCCTGATAGGCGGCGATCGCGCGCGCCGAGAGGATATCGACCTGCAGGTTGAGCTGGCGTTCGCGGCTGAGCGGCTCCTGGGAGGCGGCGACGGCGGCCTTGTTGGTCAGGCCGAGGCGCATATAGGCAAGGCTTTGGCCATAGGCGGCTTCCTCGCGGTTTTTCGCCGATGACGAGCCGAGCGCGGTCTCGAAGGCGCGGGCGGCCTCCGTCGGTCGCTGCAGGTCCATCAGGCACCAGCCCTGGCGCAGCGCCGCATCAGGCGACAGGTTTTCGGCGGAACGCCCGCTCCAGCAGCTCGCGCCTGAGGAGGAAGACGTGCCGCCGCTGGACGCCACGCGCCGGGTCGACGTCGAGCTCGATGTGCGCACCACGGCCGGTTCGGCGTCGGCAACGGGTATCGCCGTGCCCTCGGGCAACTGGGTGCCGGCGGGAAGCCTTGAGACCATGATCTGGTCGCCGCTGGCATCGGCGGCGCCGACGACGTTCAGATAATAGGCGACCTGGAACTGGCGCAGATAGTCGCGATTGGCGTAGGCCTGTTCATCGAAGCGGTAGATCTCGGTTTTCTCCGAGGGCTGACCGGTGGTGTAGAACGCCGCCTGGATCTGGGCCGCGGACGGCTGATAGCGGTTCTGCTCCGGCTGAAGCGCGGTATTCAGCACGGTCACGGTCTGCACGCCGGTCACCGGATCGGTGCGGATCATCGAGCGCGGAATGCTGAGTCGTTCCAGTGCCTGGACGCGGCTTGCGGGGCTTCCTGGCGCTGCCGATTGCGCCGCCGCGCCGCCGCCATAGTAATACTGGTAATAATCCGGGACGTAATTGGCGGGCGCGGTATCGGCTTCCGCGCCGAGCCCGAGTGCGCCGGGTGCTGCGACCGGCGCGGTCAGGGCCACGCCATTCTGCGGCTGTCCGGGCGACGAGGGCATGGCGGTTGCGCCGATCGGTGTCTGCTGGCCGGTGGCGAGATCGATCTCGGCGATCGGCACGGCCACGGTGCGGCTGGTGCCGTTCGCTTCCTTCAGTACCGTCAGTTCGAACACGGTCGCCATCATGTTTTCAAGCGTGGTCACCGGCGCGTTGGGGTCGTTCAGCCAGGCGATGCGCTCGGAATAGGGCGCCCAGATCTTCTGCATCAGGTAGACGCCGGGCTTGTAGTTCATGTCGTTGAGCGTCAGCGTCACGCCATAGGCCGCGGGCTCATACCACGGCTGCCAGGAGAGTGCTGCCTCGAACCATTGGAGCGCCGCGAGCGGCTGGTTGAAATCCTTGGAGTACCAGCCGAACTGCTGGGCGGCGGTCATGCTCTTGGCTTCGGTGATGACATCGGCCATGCGGCTCAAAACATCGGTGGGATAATCCTTGCGCGGAATCCGGCCGAGCATCCGGACCGCGGCATTGAGATAGGTGTCGAGCGCCTCATCGCTGTCATTGCGCCAGGGATACATTACCGATTCGGCCTCTTCGGCCTTGTCCAGTTCGATCAGGATCAGCGCCAGTCCCTGCGAGATCGTGGCCGAATCGCCTTCTTCGCGGGCCTTGCGGAACCATGGTTCGGCGGCGTTCTCGCTGCCGCGGATCAGGAAATACCAGCCAAGCAGCTCGGCATCATTGGCGGAATTGGAGGTGTTGGCGAGTTTCTCCATCGCTGCGAGATCGTCGGGGGAGATGACGATGGTTTCGTCGTCGCCGGCTTCGGCGAAGCGGTCGCGCAGCAGGTTTTCGCTGATCTCCTGAAATTCGGGCATGTCCTGCTCGTCGGGACGCTCGAAGCTGATCAGCGTCTTCATGTCCTCATACGGCATGACGGCCAGCGCCTTCTGCAGCGTGGCGAGACGTTCCTGCGTATTGTCGCAGTTCTTCATGATATAGGTGTAGCTGTCCATCGCGCGGTTGAGCTTGTCGGTCTTGGCGAAGGCTTCGCTTACCAGCCACAGGACATTGATTTCCGCGCAGGTCAGGATGCTGGGCGATTGCGAGGCGAGATCGATGACCTTCTCGTATTCGCCGTCCTCCGACGCCTGGATCAGCGCGGACCGGTTTTCGGCGATCTGCAGGCGGTCGATCAGGTCGGCCGGCGGCAACCAGTTGGGCTCCTCGGTCTGGCGGGTCTGGATCAACTGGCGGACCTCGGCGTAATTGCCGCGCGCATAGGCCTGCCACATGGCGTTGAGCTGCTCGTCCTCGCCGTCCTCGACGGCCAGCGGATTGGCCGGCGGCGTCCAGTTGGGATAGAGCGAGCGCAGCCGCGAGATTTCCGCCTGGAGACGTTCCAGGTCGCCCTGCTGGGCGAAATAGCGCAGCGCGCTTTCATCGACCGCCGGGCGTTCCGGCTCCTGGGTCGGCTGGGCGGCAGGTTGCTGGGCCGGCTGGGAAGTCGAGGCGTTGGTCTGCGGCGTCGGGCTGTCGGGCAGATTGCGCAGATTGGTGGAGGGTTCCTGGGCCTGGGCTTCGCTCACCGCAGAAAAGCGCGGTTCGTCCGCCGGCGCGGGTGCCGGGGCGTCGTCATTGACGATGTTTTCATAGGCCTGGCTGAACGCGTCCGTCGGCTCGGCCAGCGCGGTGGAGACCGGAAGCTTGCGGCCGGGCGCGCCCATGCTGCCCATGCTGATTGCACCGATCATGGCGATCGCGCCTGCCGTCAGTGCAACATAAGTCAGCTTCATGGCATCCATACTCCGGCCGAGCGGCGGTTCCTGATACCGGAACCGGCTGTGCCCGCATTATTACCCGTGTGTTCACCGCCGGCATCGGCGCTCTCGCGATAGGGGAAGCCTTCATCCTTGGGTGCAGCGGAATTTGCGCGGCTTGGCATGTCGGGTCCCCTGTATCCGGCTTGCGGCGAACGTAATTTGATTCACTACAAACACGTATTGTCGTTAAGAAATATTAAAAACGGAGCGAATGTGGCCGAAGTTTTTGAGAATCCGTTAATTCTCCGATGCATCGCCACTGCCCCGCGTTAGTTCTTTATTTACCAAACTCTGAAAAATATGAATGCGGAATATAAAAGACCGGTCCGGGCTTTATGCCGCCCCGGCGGCGACAAACCAAGGTGTGCTCAAAGATGTCAATTGCCGTTGCCCGTCAGATCAGGTCCCGCTGCCGCGCGGCTTTGGGCCTTGTCGCCGCGGGCCTTCTGGCAAGCTGCGCCGGCAATCTGCTGCCGTACACGTCTTCGGTGCGCAATCTTCTTCCGGAAGAAGCCGTGATCATGCCGCCGCCCGGCGGCCCGGCGATCGTCTCGGTTCTCGAGGAGCAGTTTTCCAACGCCATCGACCAGCAGATCATGCTGCGCACCGATGCGCGCACGCCCGGCCAGAACGCGATCCACGCCGTCTTCTTCGGCACCCGCAACTATGCGCGGATGAATGGCAACAGCCTGTCCTATCAGTCGATCACCGACCGCCGCATCGATGAGGAGATGCGCGAGCAATTGCCCGGCGTGCGCATGGTTCGCTCACCCTATTACGTGCAGAACAATTACGGCCCGTTCGGCTATGCCTTCGGTCATGGCAGGGGCGACGATCTGTGCATGTATGGCTGGCAGCAGATCAGACCGGGACAGGACAGTCTCGCGGCTTTCGGCCAGGCCGGCACGATCCAGGTGCGGGTGCGCTTCTGCGAGGCCGGGGCCTCGGAGGACGACCTGCTCGGCATCATGTACGGCTACACGATCGCCGCCGCGGTCGATGCCTATGGCTGGAACCCCTACGGCGAGCAGGCCGGCCCGCCGCCGCTTCTGGGCGAAACCGGCGCGCCGACCTATCCGCGCAAGGCCTATGACCCAAGGCCCGAACGCGTCGCCGACACCGAGAAGGTGCTGAAATCCTCGACCGCCAGCACCGCGCCGGTGACCCGCGTGACCACGCGTCCAATCTCTACAGGCGACGAGATCAATGTCGATGTCGTGCGCCTGCCGCCGGGAAGCCTGCCGTCGGCCGGTTATGTCGGCACGCCCGCCATGCCCGGGGCCTATACGCCCGGCCTGCCCGCCGCGGGCGCGCCGGCCTCGAGCATCCCGACGCCGGGCCGTCAAACGCCTGCGGCCTCGACAAGCGCCGCGCCGGCGTCCGTCTCGCCCACGATCGGCGCGCCGCCATCCGCGCCGGCTTCGACCAGCATCCCAGTTCCCGCGCGTCCGTCCGCCGCCGCGTCGGCGACAGCACCGGCCAGCCCGGCTGCGACGAACTTCGGAACACCCGCTTCGGCCACTCGCTCGATCCCGGCGCCGCCATGCCGCCTGCTGCCGGGTTCAACGACAGTAAGCTGCGAGTAGTGTCCGGCGGCGGTTTGCGCCAGGATCAGGGTCCGGTCCTTCTGCTCGGGCGGATATCGCCATCGGACCGCAAAATTGTTAAAAATCAGACGGATAGGGCGGGCAAGCAATGACGGCACGGGCCGCTGCGCCGCGCGAGACCGGAAAAAAACTATATCCGCGCAAGACAATTTTTAGTTTTCTTGCGTATAAGTCCGGAATACTCCGTTCGTAAGGACCTGTTTAATGCGCAAGATCGCAATTACCATTGCCTGGATTATTACCGCGATCTTTATTCTCGGCCTCGTCACGCTTCCGATCGATCTTCGCACCCAGATCGTGGTGAGCTTTGTCGCCGTGGCGGTGATGCTGGTTCTCAAGCAGATGCATGCCGAGGGCAACTGGCGGCTGATCGCGCTGGCTTTCGGCACATCCATCGTGTTGCGCTACGTGTTCTGGCGCACCACCAGCACGTTGCCGCCAATCACCGAACTGCAGAACTTCATACCGGGCGTGCTGCTTTACTGCGCCGAGATGTTTTCCGTGGGCATGCTGGCGCTCAGCCTGTTCGTGGTCGCGCTGCCGCTGCCGGTGCGTCCGCGCTGGGGCAAGCTTGAGGGCGACCTGCCCTATGTTGATGTCTACGTCCCGTCCTATAACGAGGACTCGACGATGCTGGCCCACACGCTCGCCGCTGCCAAGGCCATGGAATATCCGGCGGAAAAGCTCAAGGTCTACCTGCTCGACGATGGCGGGACCGAACAGAAGCGAAACTCCAAGAACCTGGTGGAGGCGAGCCTTGCCCAGACGCGTCATCGCGAGCTGAGGCAGATCTGCGCCGAGCTCGGCGTCGGCTATATCACCCGTCCGCGCAACGAGCACGCCAAGGCGGGCAATATGAACCACGCGCTTCAATACACCACCGGCGACCTGATCGTGGTGTTCGATGCCGACCACGCGCCCGCCAATGACTTCCTTCAGGAAACGGTCGGCTACTTCATGGAAGACCCCAGGCTCTTCCTGGTCCAGACCCCGCATTTCTTCATCAATCCCGATCCGCTCGAGCGCAATCTCAGAACCTATGAGATGATGCCGAGCGAGAACGAGATGTTCTACGGCATCATCCAGCGCGGCCTCGACAAGTGGAACGCCTCGTTCTTCTGCGGCTCGGCCGCGGTGCTGCGCCGCGAGGCGCTGAACTCCGTGAACGGCTTTTCCGGCGTGTCGATCACCGAGGACTGCGAAACCGCCGTCGAACTGCATTCCAACGGGTGGAACAGCGTCTATGTCGACCGCCCGCTGATTGCCGGGCTTCAGCCAGCGACCTTCTCCTCGTTCATCGGGCAGCGCAGCCGCTGGGGGCAGGGGATGATGCAGATCCTGCGGTTCAAGTTCCCGCTGCTTCTGCGCGGGCTGAGCCTGCCGCAGCGGCTTTGCTACATGTCGTCGAACCTGTTCTGGCTGTTTCCCTTCGCGCGCGCCTCGTTCATGATCGCGCCGCTCTGCTACCTGTTCTTCGGCCTGCAGATCTTCGATGCCTCCGGCGGCGAGTTCCTGGCCTATACGCTGTCCTATCTGATCGTGAACATGCTGATACAGAACTATCTGTTCGGCCAGTTTCGCTGGCCCTGGATTTCCGAGCTCTACGAATACATCCAGACGGTTCATCTGATGCCGGCGGTGGTATCTGCGATCATCAATCCCAAGAAGCCGTCCTTCAAGGTGACGGCGAAGGACGAGTCTATCGAGCACAGCCGGCTTTCCGAAATCAGCCGGCCGTTCTTCATCATCTTCTTCATATTCGTCGCTGCCAGCGTGATGATGGTCTACCGGCTCTATGCCGAGCCCTATCTCGCGGGCGTTACCTGGGTTGTGGGCGGCTGGAACTTCCTCAACCTGTTCCTGACCGCCGCCGCGCTCGGCGTTGTCTCGGAAGCCGGCGAACGCCAGAAGGCGCGGCGCATCAAGATGTCGCGCCGTTGCGAACTGGTGATCGGCGACAGCGTCTATCGCGGCACGATCGAGGATGTCTCCACCGATGGCGCGGGGCTTCAGGTCCAGGTGCGCGATCTCGACCGCCTGCGCCCCGGCACTCATGCGCTGCTTCGGGTCGAGCCGCATCGCGGCGGCGATGCCGGCGAGGTGCCGGTGATGATCCGCCACGCCCGCTCGCTCGGCGAACTCGCCATGGTCGGCTGCCGTTACGCGCCCGTCTCGAGCTTGCATTTTTCGGTGATTTCCGATCTCATGTTCGCCAATTCGGAGCGCTGGCAACAGCTTCTCCAATCGCGCAAGAATGACCCAGGCACGCTTGCCGGCACATTCTGGTTCATCAAGATGTCGGTGCGACAGATGGGCCGCGGCATGAGCTATTTCATCGGGAAGTATCAGCCGAACACGGGCGGCGGCGCCGCGCGGGCGAAGGGCAAGAGCTGATGAAACGGATCCTGCTTTTTCTGGCATTTATACTGGCCGGCGTTCCGCTCGCCTCGGCACAGACGACAACGCCGCCGGCCTCGTCGGGCACCGTTGCGCCGTTCGACATGGGCAGCGACGGCTCCGGCCCGCTTCCGCGCGCGCCCTCTGCCCCGTCTACACCGTCTTCGCCCGCCGCCACGCCCGAGCCGGTTGCCGAAACGGTGCCGTTTTTCCGCTATATCGTGCCCGCCGACCAGATGCGGCTTGAGGGCGAGAACGGCGAGCGCGCCTGGTCCGTCTATCTGACCGAAGCCCAGGCGAAATCGGCGTCGCAATTCAATATCGGCTATCAGAATTCGATCTTCGTGGCGCCGGAATATTCGAAGCTGTCGATTTCCTTCAACAATGTGGAAATCGCGGCGCCGCCGCTTGATTCCTCCGAGCGCAAGTCCGACCTGCGCTTCGAGGTGCCCGCTGGCGTGTTGAAGCCGGGCTACAACCAGTTCTCAATCAAGTTCAAGCAGCGCCACCGCACCGATTGCGACCTCGATTCGACCTATGACCTGTGGACCGACATCGACCCGGAACGGACCTTTCTGATCTTCGGCGACGCGGCCACCGCCGAGCTTTCCTCGATCGGCGATATCCGCGCCGTCGGCGTCGATGCGATCGGGCGGACGCAGTTTCATATCGTGGCACCTGGCCTTACCGATACGATCGCGGGGGATCCGCTGCTGGAGCTGGCGCAGGGCCTCGCTCTGCTGTCGGACATGCCGAACACCTATTTCACCTATTCCACCTCCGAGCCGGTGAAATTCGCCTCCGGCGTGCTGCCGGTCTATGTCGGAACCCCGGATGAGCTCCGCCCGCTGCTCGGCGATGCGCTGCCGGATATCGGCACGGCGCAATCGGCGCGCTTCATCGGCACCAACGCGCTCGGCCAGAGCGTGCTGGTTCTGGTCGCGCCATCCTGGCAGCGGATCGGCCCGCTGATCGACGGCATCACGGAGCCCGCCGCCCGCAGCGCCGCGATGAAGGACGAGGCTTATTCCACCCATTCCTGGCGCAAGCAGGACACCCAGCTTCTGACCGGTCACAAGACGCTGACCTTCGAACAGCTCGGCATTCCGACCCAGGAATTTTCGGGCCGCGTGTTCCGTGCCGAGTTCACGATTGGCCTGCCTGCCGATTTCTACGCCGACGCCTATGGCGAGGCGCGGCTGATGCTTGACGCCGCCTACGGGCCGATCGTGCTGCCGGGAAGCCGGCTGCACGTGTTCGTCAACGATCAGCTTGCCGCCACATGGCCGATCAGCACCGTCAACGGCGCAGTGCTCCGGCGCACGCCGGTGCGCTTCACCATGCGCCACATGAAGCCGGGCGTGAACAAGATCGTGCTGGAAGCCGCACTTCTGACCAAGGAAGATGCCGCCTGCCTGCCGGGCGCGACTGCTGACGACACGCCGCGCTTTGCCGTGTTCGACACCACCGAATTCGTCATGCCGAATTTCGGCCGCGTCGCGCAGGTGCCGGATCTGTGGGCGACCAGCGGCACGGGCTTCCCCTATTCGCGCGATAAGGCACGCATCCCGCTCTATATCGACACGCTCAGCGCGGATACGCTTTCCTCCGCTTCC
The DNA here is from genome assembly GCF_021021415.1 of Martelella mediterranea. GTDB lineage: Bacteria > Pseudomonadota > Alphaproteobacteria > Rhizobiales > Rhizobiaceae > Martelella > Martelella mediterranea_C. The sequence goes on from NZ_JAINWJ010000013.1 coordinate 27,859, forward strand.
GATTTCGTCGCCAAGCTTGCCAATGCCGCGCGCGCGCAGATACCGGTGGACGTGGTGCATTCGGTCGAGGATGTGGGTGAGGGCGACGCGATCTTCCTCGGCTCCATCGGGCAATTGCCGACGCAGGCGCTCCGTCAGACCCAGATCTCGCAGACCAGCCGCAGCGTGTGGACGCAGCAGGTCGGCGGCGAGGCCAATTACAACGAAGCGCCGGAAACCACGATCGAAGAGTGGGACGAGCAGGTCACGGCCGGCTGGTACAACTGGATCTTCGAGGTCGAGAAATATCTCAAGCGCAATTACGACCTGTCCTTCGAAACGCTGCGCTTTCTGCCGCGCCCGGATTCCGACTATCTGCCGCCGAACTCGATCTCGATGATCATCGCGCAGGAGCCGAGCCCGAACAGCGACGGGGCCTGGACGATGATTTCGGCGCCGTCTCAGGAAAACCTTTCCAACGGCATGGCCGCGCTGATGAAGCGCCAGCACTGGGATGCGGTGCAGGGAAGGGTCACGACCTATAACCGCAATACCGGCGTGATCGACAATGTCGGCATCGGCGCGACCGACTTCATCTTCGATACGCCGTTTTCCATCAGCAACATCCGCCTGGTGCTGACGAACTGGTTCTCCACCAACACGATGTCGTTCTCGCTGGCGCTGGTGATCTTCTCGGTGCTGCTCGGGATCGCCACCAAGGCGATGCTGACCCGTTACGGCCGCTACGAGGACTGAGCCTGCTTTTGAAAGGCGATGGCGGCCGCGCCCGCCAGGCCGGGTTCGGCCCCGCTTGTGGCGGGCACCACCAGCGGCCGGTCAAACTTCCATAGCGTGAGCGGACGCACCGCCTCGTCGATTGCCGCGAGCAGATCGTGGGCGCCTGCAAGCCCGCCGCCGGCCGGCACGATGGTGGCCCCGGTCAGGTTGACGCAGACCGCGAGCGGCCCCGCGATGAGATCGAGATAGACGCTGACGGTGCGGGTCGCCGCGACCTCCGCCGCCCGCCACGCCTCCAGGATGGCTCTCGAATCGAGCGGAGTGCCGTGAAGATGGGCATGCAGCCGCTCGATGCCGCGAGCGCCGGCAACAGTGTCGAGGCAGCCGGAAAGGCCGCAGCCGCAGGCAAAATGCGGTATCGCGATGCCGCCCGCCATGGTCGGCGCGATCGGCCCGTGGCCCCATTCCCCGGCAAAGCCGCCGCCGGCATTGATCAGCCGTCCGCCGGATACCAATCCGCCGCCGACGCCGGTGCCGAGAATGATGCCGAACACGATCTGGTGGCCGCGCCCCGCGCCGAACACGGCCTCGGCCACGGCAAAGCAATCCGCGTCATTGGCGATGACGACCGGAATGCCGGTGAGCGCCTGAAGGTCGGCGGAAAGATCGGTATCGTGGATCGCCGGAATGTTGGCGACGATCATCCGTCCGGTCTCGGGATCAACAACGCCGGCAAGCGAGATCGCGATCGCATCGGGTTTATGCGCGAGCTCCGCGGCAATGCCGGCAAGGCGCGCGAGAAACGCCTCGCGGTCATGCGCGGGCGTATCGAAACGCGAAACCTCACCCGGCGCGCCGCCATCAAAGGCGGTCGCCGCCCGGATTGACGTGCCGCCGATATCGAAACTCAAAACGCAAAATGCCATGTCCATTCCCTCAGCCCGCCGCGCTCCGGGATGAATGGGGCGGCGGCTGGAAAAGACCTATCGCATTTCGCCGCCAGGGGGAATCGCCTGAAATGCGCGAAATGCGATAAGCGAAAGCTGATTCTTATTCGCCTGGACCGGGCGGCAAAACGCGAAAAGGCTTCCGCATATGCGAAAGCCCTTCAAATTCCGTCAATGAGATGGTGGGCGCGACAAGGATCGAACTTGTGACCCTACGATGTCAACACAGCTTCAAGCCTGAGCTCCGTTATAACATCGGCGATAGGGCCTAGCTTCAAGCGTCTATGTTCTTTGCATGTTCTGCTTTTCCTTGGGCGAAAACTGGGCGCCTATGACAGCTTCGTTTCCGGGGTCGTGATAGCGGGTTGCTTTTCAGCGAGGCTGCATTCTTCTCATTGTGAACAATGGGGAGGGAGCTATGCTTAGCAGCTATTCTCCCTCCGTAGCCCTTTTGAAAACGAGCCTTGTTTCTCGTACCTGCGCTCGCGATCCTGAACTCGCGTTGGCGTTGATGGGCGTGGCGCTGGCTCTGAAGCTCCTCGCCTCGAAGGCTCCGACAGGCCGCAGAAAAACGTACTGCTCGTGCTTGATGAGTTCGTCTGGCTTGGCCGCATGGAAAAGCTGGTCAATATCGCCAATGTCGCCGCCGGTTGCGGCATTGAGGCGCTGTTCATCACGCAGGACAAGGGACAGATCGAAAGCGTGTACGGCAGGGGCGACACGGCCAGCATCCTCGGCTCATGCGTCACCACCCGGATATTCGGGCTCGGTCGCGCTGAATACGAAACTGCAAGCTGGGCCGCCAATGCGCTTGGCGATCAGACTGTTTTGACCCGCAGCCGCCAGCGCGCCGTCAAGCTCGGTCAAAACCCACGTATCACGACCAGTGAAAGTCGCCAGAAACTCATGACCGCTGACCAAATACTGGAGCTGAAAGCGGGCAAGATGTTGCTGCTTATGGGGTCAAAAAGGCCGTTGATAGTTGATGCGGTTGTCTCTCATGACAGCACAATCTATGAGGGGAAAATGAACAGTAACCCAATGTTAAATTGACGAATTGATGCGCCACTCATCGGCAAAGATCGCGCCAAACAGAAAAAAAGCCGGGACCTGGCCCGGCTTTCAAGTTGCGCTCAAGTCGCGCCTCGTTATTGCTTGAGCTAATTACCAGCGAACCATGAGGCCGGCCTTGCCGGCGATGCTGTAATTGCCCTGTGTGTCGCCGAAGCCTGCGAGGCCGGAAATCTCGCCATAGGCGGCATATTTGCCGTCCGCCCAGGAATAGGTGCCGCCGATGCCGGCTTCGCCATACAGGCCCTGCAGATCGCTGTGAAGCGAAACGCCGCTGATCTCGACGCTTGTGCCCTCAAGGAATTCATAGTGCACATTGGCGATGGTGTAGATGCCGGCCGAGCGCATCTTGCCGGCATCATCCTGCCAGGTGACCATCTCGTCCGTCGAAAGCCCAAGCCGAAGCCGAAGGCTGTCATTGTTGCCAAGCGAGACATTCTCGCCGTAAGCGGCGCTGTTGAAATCGTCGAAAGAGATCATGGCGTAAGTCAACTGCGCCTGCGGTGTCAGTGAGGCCCGATCCGACAGCGCGAAGCTCTTGCCGATTTCGATCGAGGTGGAAAAGCCGGAGCCCTGGTTGCCGTCGGCAAGCGTTCCGAGCGTATCGCCCTTCAGATCGCTGTCATACCACTGGAACTGCGCCTGACCATCGGCATAGAAGCCGTTGTCTTCATACCAGGTCAGGGTCGCGCCCAGGCCATAGCCATCGACACTCGTCTTGCCGTTGCCGAAGGCGGACGTGGTATCGGCAAAGCCGTTGAGATATTTTGCGTAGACTCCGCCTATTAGTTGGCCGTTTTCGCCATTGCTGAACAGGCCGTCGACGCCGATATTCAGCGCCCAGTGCGCAAAATCGGTTTCATAGCTTGTGGCGGCGGATTTCGGCTCGAAATGGTCATGTGTGGCGTCGATCCGGCCCCACACAGCGTCGAGGTCGGCGCCCTGGTCGGTGACGCGGCCCGCCTTGCCGTCATAGACATCACGTTCGCCGATGCGCTGGCGCAGCGTGGGGAGCCGTCCAAGCGCCATCAGCATCTGGGGATAGGCCTCATAGACCGGGACCGCCGGCTGATACGTGCCATCGGTGCCCAGGTAGAAATCCCCCGTTGCGAAGAACAAATCGTAGAGATAGGCGCCGGAGCCGATCGGGCCGCCGGAAAGCGCGAAATCCCCGGCCGCGCTAGTACCGGCCACATCGACGACCAGCACGTCATTGCCGGTTGCATATCCGGAGGTCGCATTGTTGATGCTGAGCAGCGTCGGGCCGCCGGTCACATCGCCGTTCACCGTCAGAACATCCGCAGTGTCATTGGCAAAGTTCACATCGACGGCCAGCGTGCCGGTTCCGGCGTAATTGCCGAGAACAACGACATTGCTGCGGGGGCTGCCGTCCTGCATGGTCAGCAGCCCGTTATTGACAAGATTGCCGGCGACAGAAAGCGACGTGCCGCCAAAGCTCGCGGTGCTGCCGGCGCCGATGTCGAGATTGGCGTTGAGATTGCCGGTCTGAGCCGTCCAGGCCAGCGTCGAATTGTTCAGGAACAGGCCCTGGCCCGGCGCGGTGCTGATGTCCCAGGCCGCGCTGGTGACCGAAAGGGTCGTGTTCTCCAGCGTGACCTCGTCCCAGTAAACGATCGTCGCGCCGGCATCGGTCGTCGCGTTGACGCCCGAGAAGGTGATCGTGTCATAAGTCGTGGCGGCCAGCGTTCCGGCGGCATCGTCGCCGCTGAAAATCTGCGAGCCGTCATACCCGGAAGAGGAAATCGCAGCGGTATCATTGCCGCCGCCGGCATAGTAACCGCCGGCAAACGCGCCTGCGCTCCAGGTGAATGTGTCGGCTCCATCGGCCGCATCGGCCGTCATGCCATCGCCATAGATGTTTCCGGTCCAGCTTCCGCCTGAAATGGTAAGGCTGTCATCACCGAGATTGAGAATGCCGTCGCCGGTGACCATGCCTGCGGATGTGACGGTTATGTTGCCGCCCGAGGTGAGGCCGAAACCTTCCGAATCCGTGTCGGCGTCCACCAGCGCAATGCCGCTCGCCGAACCGTCGATGACGGCTGCCGATCCGATATCGGCCGTTCCGCCCAGGGGGCCGAAAGCGTAGATCGCGGCGCCGGTGCCGCTGCCCGCAGTGACCGTGCCGCCCAAGACTTCGACCGCATAGCCGCCATAGATCGTCTCGGTATTGATGCCGTGCGCGTCTGCGCCCGATGCACTCACGCTGCCGGCCGTCATGTAGACGTTGGCGTCGCCGGTCCCGCGGGTGTAGTTCAGGATGCCATGGGCGTTATTGCCGCTTGCTGAGATCGAGCCGCCGTTCACCCGAACGGTGGCCTCCCCGGTCGCGGCCAGGTCGAAGATATGGTTGTAGATTGCATGGGCCGTGTCGCCTTCGGTGACGACCGAACCGCCGGAGACTGTCGTCAACGCATCGCCCTGCCCGCCGATGAAGCTGTGAAGACCGTAACCGCCGCCGCGTGCCTCCACCGTGCCAGCGCTCATGGTGATCACGGCGTTGCCCGTGGAAGCGCCGCTGACGACGCGAGACTCAACGGCGTTGCCGCTCCCGAGCGTGGTAATCGATCCACCGCTGACATCGACTGTTACGTCTGCCGTTGAGGAACCAGCAACATTATAGGCGTATATGCCCTGGGCAAGTGCGCCCTCGGTCTGGATTACGCCCTGGCGCATGAAAACGTCGACCGCCCCGCCGCCTAGTGAATGCGCTTCGATGCCATGTGCCGAACTGCCTTGGGTTGTTATCGATGTGCCGGAAAAATCGGCCGTCACATTACCGCTGCTGTTGGTAACATAGGCGTCGATACCTCCGGAGTTCGCTCCCTCTGTCGAAATAGTGGCGTCACCGCGCACAATCACCGTGGCATCGCCGGCGAAACCTCCTGAACGGCTCCTGACGGCAGTTGCGTTGTTGGCGAGCGTGGTGACGGATCCACCCGAAAGATCAACCAAGGTATCGACGCTGCCGGTGCCGCCATTGGCAAAAAGTCCGTTTGCGGTCGCACCGGCCGTACTCACCGTGCCGCCTCTCATTTCGATCGTGGCAACAGAACCGGCCTGGCCGCCCACAACCCCGGCATAAACGGCGTGGGCTCCAAAGCCTGTAGCGGAAATGTCGGCGTTGCCTGAGACATTTACTGTTGCTGTTACGACCGTGCCGAACGAGCCGGATTGGGCGTTGACGGCATAAGCCGAGTCGCCGGTGGTGGAAACCTGACCGCTGCTAACGGAAACGGAGGTGGCTCCCAGTTGGCTTGTCGCGCTGATGGCATACTGGCTGTTGCCAGTCGTGGATATCGTGCCGAAACTGATGGCCTGGATAGCGACAGGATTGGTCGAAGTTGGGTCGTTCGTGACCGAGACCGCTGCCCCGGCGGTCGTCACATCAAGCGTCCCTGTACCGCCGTCATCGATGATCAGCGTCAGGCCGTCGACGCCCGTGTAAGCGATATCATCGCCCGGGCCGGTCGTGTAGGTCGTATTGTTGCAGGTGATGGTGTCGTTCGTGCCAGCAGGCGCGCCGCATTCATCGGCGGCAATCGCGCGGCCGGAAAAGTTGCCAATCAGAGGTTGCATCAGCGGCGTGACAGACACCATGAATGCCGCGATGGCGATCGTGGAAGTCTCGCGCCAAAAGGGCTGAGCCCGCTTTTTTTGGACAGCATTCTCTATGGAATTTTTTACTGCGCCTGCTCGCGGCATGGTGGTCCCTCTCTCTAGAAGCGCCAACACGAAGTCCCGTGTCGGTTGACGGCGTTTACTTTTATTCTCTTTTATTAATAATAAGAAAATTTCAACATGTATTTGCGGATATATTTATAAAATACTTATTTTAGCTTTCGCTAAAGAAAGTATTTTAGAGTAAGACACGGTAAATGAAGGCTTACTATTTTGAGTTGAGTTAAGGAAAAATGCCTTACATAGTGGTATTTTTCGGGTTGAAAATTTGGGGATAAGAAGAAGTATTTACTTACGTAATAAGGCCCTCGTTACACAAAGATGTGATTGCAAAAGGTATGTTTTACCGCCCGCGTTTCAGGGGCGGAGGCCTGCCGTTCGGTGCACAACGCAGAGCTGATTCCGTCGTATTTGACAATTGTCATTATCGCAGGACTTTGCAGTCGGTTGCGATGACTGATCTCCGCAATAAAGGCGGGCGAATCTGGTATGAGAAGCGTGAGCCGGCAAAGAGCAGCAGCGTGCCCTACCGGCAGGTCATCTCGGAGTGCCCGCTCGATCAGATCGACGACCAAACCGTCTTCCTGCGTTTGATGACCAATATCATTCTCGGCACGGCGGTTCGCCTGGAAGGCTCCGACAGGCCACAAGAGAACGTACTGCTCGTCCTTGATGAATTTGTCAGGCTTCGCCGCATGGCAAAGCCGGTCAGTACCGCCGAGGGCAGGGGCACTTCGAAACCAATAAGCGTCGCATGAAAATCTCGTGGCTCATGTACAGCGCCGGAGGCGTCTGACAACTCATGGGCCCATCGAGTATCACGGTCGGCTGATCTTGAAAGAGAGGACGGCTTTTAAACGTGCCCGCACTTTGGCAGGCCTTGATGAAGCCGTAACGCCGCACGTATTGCGACACACGTGTGCTACGTGGCAGCGGCAAAGAGGCGAGGATATCTGGGCCGTCGCGGGCTTTCTAGGGACGTCGGCGAAGGTTATCAGCGAGACTTATGGCCACCATTCTCCCGAACACCTAAAAACCGCCAAAAGGCGGTTTCGTGGGCCAAAATTGGACGATCAGACCGAAAAGGGTGAGTCGCAATGAAAGCTGAATGTTAAAGCCCTTGCGACACAAGGGGAACGGATGGTGGGCGTGACAAGGATCGAACTTGTGACCCCTACGATGTCAACGTAGTGCTCTCCCGCTGAGCTACACGCCCATCCGTGGCGCGGTGTATTCCAAAATTTGGCGGCGGCGTCAACTTATTTCTGAAGCTTTTTTGACGGGGGCTGCGGGCCTTTCAGGCGGCCAGCACCTTTTCAACCTCATCGACCAGATCGCGCAGGTGGAACGGCTTGGAAAGCACCTTGGCATCCTTCGGGGCCTGCGAATCGGCATTCAGCGCCACGGCGGCGAAACCGGTGATGAAGATCACCTTGAGGTCGGGGTCGAGCTCGGTGGCGCGGCGCGCCAGTTCGATCCCGTCCATTTCCGGCATGACGATGTCGGTCAGAAGCAGCGAGAACGGCTCCTCGCGCAGCCGGTCATAGGCGCTTGCGCCATTGTCGAAAGCGGCGACCTGGTAGCCCGCCTTTTCCAGCGCCTTCACCAAAAAACGGCGCATGTCATCGTCATCTTCCGCAAGCAGGATTTTCATCAGCATCAGCTCAACCATTCCGGCGCATATTAACGGTCTGATAGACCCTCTGTCGTAAACAAGCAATAAAGACGGCCCCAAACTTTTCACGCTCCCGCAAGGCGGCTTGGCAGGAGGGGCCGGGCGTCCTAGATTTCGTCCATTGAAGCGCCGAAGGAGCAAGGGTGACAGAGCTGGGCAGACAGGAGCGTCAGGCGGACGGCGACGGCCGGAATGTGTTCTTCGAGGTGATCCGTCCCGAGGAGCAGACCCTGCCGCTGGTCTTCAACTCGCCGCATTCGGGCCGGGTCTATACAAGCGAATTCCTCGCCGCCTCGCGGCTTGATGCGCAGCAGATTCGCCGCTCGGAAGATCTTTATGTCGACGAGCTGTTTTCGGCCGCGCCCGCCTTTGGCGCGCCGTTGCAGCGGGCGTTCTTTCCCCGCGCCTTCCTCGATGTCAATCGCGAGCCGTTCGAGCTCGATCCGCGGATGTTTTCCGGCCCGCTGCCCGCCCATATCAACGCGGTCTCGCCGCGAGTTATCGGCGGGCTCGGCACCATTCCGAAGATCGTGGCGGAGAACATGCCGATCTATGACGCGCCGCTCGATGTAGCGGAGGGGTTGTCGCGGATCGAGTGGATCTACCGGCCCTATCATCAGAGCCTCAAGGCGCTGCTGCAGGAGACGCGGCGCAATTTCGGACGCGCGGTGCTGATCGACTGCCATTCCATGCCCGGAACGGTGTCGGTCGGCGGGCATCGCCGGCGACCGGATTTCATCATCGGCGATCGCTACGGCACCAGCGCCTCGGCGGCGATCGCCTATGCCGCGATCTCGATCCTGGAGGGCATGGGGTTCTCCACCGCCTACAACAAGCCTTATGCTGGCGGCTTCATCACCGAGCATTACGGCCGCCCGGCGGCCGATTGCCACGCGCTGCAGATCGAGGTCTCGCGCCGGCTCTATGCCGATGAGGCGAGCCTGCAGAAGAAGCCGGAATTCGTCGCGGTCAAGCAGGCGGTCAACCTGTTCATCGGCGAGTTCGCGGCGTTTTTGAGGGAAGAGGGGGGGGCGCCCGGCCTTGCGGCGGAATGATCCTGCCAAAAAAAACCGCGCTTGTGGCGCGGTTAAGTCTAGGGAGGAAACACCCAAGGAGGGTATTCACAGTCGAAAGACTGTAATTGAACCTTAGATGACGGGTTGATGACTGTCAAGCAAATTTGCCTGATATTTGCGCATCATCGACCAATGTCTAATTTTTACGCGTAGAGCCTATTTTTTACGCGGGTTTTCTTCCCGGCAGAGCTGTTTTCCCGATCCACATCCATTTTCTTTCCATCAGACTGTGGCGGGGCGCGCGAATTCGGGCGATACGCGCGAATACAGACCAATACCGAACCAAGGACATGCCATGCTGCCCGACCGCAAATTCTTCGAGACGCTCGCCGCCGCCGCCGCCGCCGAGACCCTGCCGCGGTTTCGCTCCGGCCTGGATGTCGACAACAAGCTGGCCGGCGGTTTCGACCCCGTCACCGAAGGCGACCGGGCGGCCGAACGGGCGATCCGGACGCTGATCGGCGAGCACTATCCCGATCACGGCATTCTCGGCGAGGAGCACGGCGCGGAGGGGCTGGAGCGTGAACATGTCTGGGTCATCGACCCGATCGACGGAACGCGGGCCTTTATCTCCGGCGTGCCGGTCTGGGGGACGCTGGTGGGCTTCTATCGCAATGGCCGGGCCATGATGGGTCTGATGGATCAGCCCTTTACCGGCGAGCGCTATTTCGCCGATGGCGGGCAGAGCCATTATGCCGGCCCCGGCGGGCCGCGCGTTTTGAAGACGCGGCGATGCGAGGCGCTTGAAGACGCGGTGATGTTCACCACCTCGCCGCGCATCATCGCCGGCCACCTTCAGGCAGGCTACGACCGGCTCGAGGCGCGCGTGCGTCTCGCCCGCTACGGCACGGATTGTTATGCCTATTGCCTTCTGGCGGCAGGGTTCGTCGATCTGGTGGTGGAAACCGGGCTCCAGCCCTATGACATCGGCGCCCTGATCCCGATCATCGAGCAGGCGGGCGGCGTGGTCACGACGGTTGAAGGCGGTCGGGCGGAAGATGGCGGCGACATCGTCGCGGCGGCAACGCCGGCGCTGCACGCGGCGGCGCTTGCGGTGCTCAACGGCTGAATTGCCGGCCCTGAGTGCCGGATCTCCACCAAAAAAAGGACCGGAACCCGCCGCTTGAACAGGGGTAAAAGCGGCTCGGTTCCGGCCAAGGTTCCCCGTCGCCGCTGGGTCAAGAGCGACAACGGTGCCGGGACGGGTGCGCCGTAGTTCCCGGCGAGGAAATGAATGCCCCATTTCCCCTGAACGGAGCTGCAATACGGCATTCATTTCCCGTTCATCCATAAGGCGAGTTGGCGCTATCTGCAATCGCGGGTAGCGTGTTTGCGGTTGCGTGGCGTTTACGGGCGACGAAACTCTTGAAATAATATCGGCAAAATCCCAGATAAATCGCGTCGGACGCCGAAGCTCGGGTCCGTAACCGTTCCAGGCAATCGCCGGTCTCGGGATTGCCGGGAATATACCGCAAACGCGTCGCTCAAAGGAGGACAACATGCGTAACGTCGATTTTTCGCCCCTTTATCGTTCCACTGTCGGTTTCGACAGGCTTTTCAACCTGCTTGATACCGTAGGCCAGCCCGAACAGGCCCCCACCTATCCGCCCTACAATATCGAGCGCACAGGTGAAAACGACTACCAGATCACCATGGCCGTCGCCGGTTTCGGCGAAAACGAACTCTCGATCGAAGCCCATGCCAACGTGCTGACGGTGCGTGGCGAAAAGGCCGAGGAAGAAGCCAATGACGGTCGCGAATATCTCTATCGCGGCATTGCCAAGCGCGCCTTCGAACGCCGGTTCCAGCTCGCCGACCACATGGAAGTGCGCGGCGCCAGCCTGAAAAACGGCATCCTGCATGTGGAGCTTCTTCGCAACATCCCCGAAGCCATGAAGCCGCGCCGGATCGCGATCGAAACCCGTGATGGCGACCAGACCAGGATGATCTCCGCCGATGTCGGCAAGAACAGTGAGAAAACCGCGGCCTGATCAGCGCGGTTAAGATGAACCGGCGGCGCTCCTCACACGAGGGGCGCCGTTTTTGTGTCTATCGCCTGCAAAGGACGCGGCCCGCCAAGCCGTCCACGGAGATGAGCCCGGGGCCGTGGATGACCAGATAGGCGAGCGGAAACAGCCATAGCAGGCGTTGGTCCAGGATGACGGCGTCGGGGAAGCGGTCGAACAGCACGCCGATGGTCTCCGGCCCGACCTGGTGGACGGTGATGTCGACCACGGTCTGAACGGCGATGAAGATCGCCATGACGAGCGCTGCGAGCCTCGTCAGCACGCCGAGCATCACCATCAGCGGCAGCAGGAATTCGGCATAGGTGCCGAGATAGACCACCAGATGCCAGAAGAACGGCACCTGGGCAATGTCACCGTCGGCGGCCTCCACGGCCGGTAGCGCGATCTGGTAATAGGCGCTGTCGCGCACCATGAAGAAGCCGGCGAACCCGGGCCCGACCTTCGTCAGCGCCGAATTCAGGAAATAGAACCAGAGCGTGGCGGCGAAGACGAAGCGGGCGAGCAATCCGGGCAGCCAGAAGGCCAGGCCCCGCTCGAGGGCTTTGGCGGTGCCGCTGTAAAGCCCGCAAAGGCGATGGGCAAGGTTCATCAAGGGGCATCCTCCGGGCTTATTTCGGCGAATGCGCCGGTGGTGAGCGCCAGCGCAAAGGCCGAGGAGAGATCGAAGCCGTCATCGTCGGCACCTGCGCGCTCGGCTGCCTCGCCGATCGGTTCGCCCTCGAACAGCGCCTTCACGAAGGCGGCATCGCCGGGCGTGACGCGGTGGACAGCGACATCGTAATGCGGACGGGCGATCAAGGCGGTTTCGGCGGGCGAAGGGTCAAGGCCCTTCAGGCTTTCCCCGGCCTTTGTTCTGAGAAAGATGCTGGCTGCGGCGGAGCCGAGCTCCAGAAGCCGGGCGGCGGGATGGGGCGAAAGCCGCGTTGCCATCAATGCCTCCGGATCGCGCGACAGAAGCGTTTCGGGTGGAAGCGGCGGGCAGTCGGCGGCGTGATAGGCGTCGAGCCAGGCCCGCTCCAGCCTTGCCAGATCGGCGAGAAAGAACAGTCGTCGCGCCGGTTCGAAGCCGGCCACGAAATCCGGAAAGTCGCGGCCGTATTCGGCAAGGATCGGCGAGCGGGGCGGGTTTTCCGCCAGAAATTCAAGCGCCATGGCATCGAAAAAGCGTGGACCGGCGACCTGCCGCGTCACCGGAAAGATGTCCGCGAGCGCGCTCTTCAGGCTCATCGCCACATTGTTGCGGTAGACCGCGTAGCGCTTGTCGGCTTGCCCGCCGAGCGGGTTGATCACGCCGTCCGGCACAGCGGCGTCAGGCCGCATCAGGCTTGCGGCGAACGCCGGAAAGCCGGCCGCTATGGCTTGCGTCTTCGCCGGCTCAGCCATGACGCGCCCCCAGCAGGGAGCGGCCGGCATGGTCTGCAATCATCGCGTCGGCGATCTTCGCCTCGCGCTTCAGCACCGGCCAGTCGGGCACGTCATTGTCCCATTCGATCAGCGTCGGGAGCGGGCCGGCCTGTTTCAGCACGAACTCATAAAGCCCCCAGACGGCATCGGCCACCGGCCGGTCATGGGCGTCGATCAGCAGCGGCGCACCGTTGTCGTCGCTGTCCTCGGCATGGCCGGCGAGATGGATCTCGCCGACGCGTTCCAGCGGATAGGCCTTCAGATAATCTATGGCGTCAAAGCCGTTGTTGATAGCGGAGACGTGCACATTGTTGACGTCGAGCAGCAGGCCGCTGCCGGTGCGCCGGGCGATCTCGTCCAGGAATTCGGTCTCGGGGATCGCGCTTTCGGCAAAGGCGACATAGGTGGACGGGTTTTCGAGCAGGATGGTCCGCCCGATGGCGCTCTGGACCTCATCGACATGGGCAGCGACCAGTGCCAGCGTCTCCTCGGTATAGGGCAGCGGCAGCAGGTCGTTGTAATAGGCGCTTTCATGGGTCGACCAGGCGAGATGCTCGGAAACCAGGCCGGGTTCGTAACGCTCCACCACCCGTTTCAGCCGGGCAAGATGGGCGGGATCGAGCCCGCCGGGCGCGCCGATCGACATGCCGACGCCGTGGATCGACAGCGGAAAATCGGCGCGCATGCGGGTCAGCACGCGATGCGGATGGCCGCCTGCGCCCATGTAGTTTTCCGCATGCACTTCGAGAAAGCCGATGCGATAGCCGTCTTCGAGGATGGCATCGGCATGGGCGGTCTTGAAGCCGGCGCCGGCGCGGGCGGGAATGGCGCCATGATTTTCGAATTTTCTGGATATCGCGTTCATCGTCGCCTCCGGGAACAATACCGCCGGCGCGGGGACGCCGGCGGCGGGGCTCACATGGCCGGCATGTCGCGGTCGAGCGGCTCCAGCGAGCCCATCCGGTCGCCCGGCAGCATCATCTCGGTGCAGGTGCCCTCCTCGACATATTTCCAGGCATTGCCCTGGTAATCGACCTTGGAGGTGCCGGCGCAGGTGGTGCCGGGGCCGGCGGCGCAATCGTTCTGGCCGGCCATGGCAACGCCGTAGCATTTGACGTTGGCGGCCTGCGCGGGGGTGGTGGCGGCAATCGTGCCGGCGGCGACGGCGAGTGCGCCGGCAAGTGTTGCCGCGCTGAATTTTGAAGTCTTGGACATGAAGCTCTCCTCTTCATCGGTTGTAAGCAAGGTCGGCCTTGCGTGATGAAGTGTGGCAAAGAGGCGCTTCAACTGGAAATCAATGGCGCGTCATCATCCCCTCACGGTGGATGACCGGTCCGTGATAGGGGCGTGACTGCCGGAGTGGGGGGTAATCCTGGCCGGTGGAGGCCGATGTCGGTCCCCGGCTTGGCCTAAAGAAACGACACGAAGCGGTCGATTTCCTGTTCTTCGGTCGAAAAGCTGGTGACGCAGCGGATCAGCGCTTCGCCTTCGCCGATGAGATCCGGCTGGTCGGCGGGCGTTGGCCAGTTGTGGAACTGTGCGCCGGCCTTGCGGGCGGCGTCCGCCGCTTCCTCCGGCAGGATGATGAACACTTCGTTGGTGGCGGTCTCCCAGGCAAGCCGTGCGGTCTTTGCCGCGCGGAAGGCCTGGCGCATCCGCTCGGCCATGGCGTTTGAGTGGCGGGCGAGATCAAGCCAGAGCCCGCCTTCGAGATAGGCGTCGAACTGGGCGGAGATGAAGCGGGTCTTGGAAAACAGATGGGCCGCGCGCTTGCGGATGAACGGCATGTCGCGGGCCTGGTCGGGGTTCATGAACACGATCGCCTCGGCGCACCAGCAGCCATTCTTGGTGCCGCCGAAGGAGAGAATGTCGACGCCACGCTTCCACGTCATCTCGGCGGGCGTGACGTCAAGGGCAGCCAGCGCATTGGCAAAGCGCGCGCCGTCCATGTGGACCGGCAGGCCATGCGCCTTCGCCTCGGCGGTGATCGCGTCGATCTCGTCCAGCGCATAGACTGTTCCGACCTCGGTGGACTGGGTCAGCGAAACCGCCATCGGCTGGCCGTGGTGGATGAAATCGGCCGGGAAGCGGCCGATCATCCGCCGGAGTGCTGCCGGATTCATCCTGCCGTTTTCGCCCGAAACCGTGGCCAGCCTGCCGCCGCCGGTGAAATATTCCGGCGCGCCGCCCTCGTCATTGGCGATATGGGCGTCCTTGTGGCAGAACACCACGCCACCCGGACGGCCGACGGAGGAAAGCGCCAGCGAGTTGGCCGCCGTACCGGTGCCGACGAAGAACACCGCGACCTCGCGCTCGAACACATCGTTGAACTTCGCCTCGATCTTGCGGTCGAGCGCGCTCGTGCCATAGGCGTTGGCGTAGCCGGATTGTTCGCGCATCAGCGCAGCGCCGATGGCGGGGTGGGCGCCGGACCAGTTGTCGGAAGCAAAGAACATGGCGGAAAACCTCATATCTTGGGATGCTTCGGATATCGGGGAAGAGAGCTGGCTTTGTAAAGGGCGGCCATGGAAAAAGCCGCGCGGGCGAGGGATGACGGAAAGATTGCGCGATTGGGGCCGACAGGCGTGGATTCTGCCCGAAAATGGCCTCTTTCTTTCACGAATTACGAATACCGACAGGTGGGCGTAACTTTATTGCGCTGGCGGCGGTCTTTCGGTAATTTTTGCTCGCCTTGGCCGGGCTGGCGTTGTGATTTTGCTTGCCAGTTTGTGTTGTTTCTGGCATGAAGTGCAGATAGGACAGTTATGCTGTCCTATTTTTGTGTCTGGCACGATTGCCGCCGAGGGGCTGACGTCATACCGCTTTGGGTTTATAATGGCCCTTTCGGACGACGGAAAGCTTCCGCGTCTTATCAGTCAGGACACGGCCGGTCGGTTTTCCATGACGGTTGTTCATGGTTTCCGCTTCGGACTTAAGTGAAATTGATGGCAGGCCGGAGAGGGACGATCGTCCTGGCTCGCCTGTGTGCCCCGGCTTCGCCTGCATCCGGCAGGATTTTAGGAGATCTTGAATGACGAAGATGACGCCCATAGCGCTTGATGGTGCACCGGTCACTGAGCTTGCCTCCGTGGCGACCGAAGCCAAAGCAGCTACCGGTCGTCGCCCCAAACGTCAGGGTCTTTACGATCCCCGCAACGAGCACGATGCCTGCGGCGTCGGCTTCATCGCCCATATGAAGGGCGAGAAGTCGCACCAGATCGTGCGCGACGGCCTGTTCATCCTGGAAAACCTCACCCATCGCGGCGCTGTCGGCGCCGATCCGCTGATGGGCGATGGCGCCGGCATGCTGATGCAGATCCCCGACCGCTTCTTCCGCGAGGAGATGGCCAAGGAAGGCGTCACCCTGCCGAAGGTCGGCGAATATGCCGTTGGCTATTTCTTCATGCCGCGCGACGAGGCCCGGATTGCCCATTACAAGGCGATTATCGAGAAGGTGATCGTCGACGAGGGGCAGAGCTTCCTCGGCTTCCGCGAGGTGCCGGTCGACAATTCCACGCTGTCGAAGGCCCCGGATATCGCCGCGACCGAGCCCTATCATCTGCAGGTGTTCATCGGCGCCGGCCAGCGCGCCCATTCGCAGCAGGAATTCGAGCGCCGCCTGTTCGTGCTGCGCAAGGTGATCTCGAACACGATCTTCTCCGAAAGCCCGGAGGCGACCGAGGATTTCTATGCCGTGTCGATGTCGTCCTCGACCATCGTCTACAAGGGCATGTTCCTCGCCTATCAGGTCGGCGCCTATTACAAGGATCTGTCCGATCCGCGGTTCGAATCGGCGGTTGCGCTCGTGCATCAGCGGTTTTCGACCAACACCTTCCCGTCCTGGAAGCTGTCACACCCGTACCGCATGGTCGCCCATAACGGCGAGATCAACACGCTGCGCGGCAATGTGAACTGGATGGCGGCGCGTCAGGCCTCGGTGTCCTCGCCGCTGTTCGGCGAGGATATCTCCAAGCTGTGGCCGATCTCCTATGAGGGCCAGTCGGATACGGCCTGTTTCGACAACGCGCTCGAATTCCTGGTGCAGGGCGGCTATTCCATGGCGCACGCCGTGATGATGCTGATTCCGGAAGCCTGGGCCGGCAACCTGTCGATGAGCCCGGAACGCAAGGCGTTCTACGAATACCACGCCTCGCTGATGGAGCCGTGGGACGGCCCCGCAGCCGTCGCCTTCACCGATGGCCGCCAGATCGGCGCGACGCTCGACCGTAACGGTCTGCGTCCGGCGCGTTATCTGATCACCAAGGATGACCGGATCATCATGGCCTCCGAGGCCGGCGTGCTGCCGGTGGAAGAGGAAAACATCGTTGCCAAGTGGCGGCTCCAGCCGGGCAAGATGCTGCTGATCGACATGGACAAGGGCCGGATCGTCTCCGATGAGGAGATCAAGTCGGAACTTGCCGGCATGCACCCCTATCAGGACTGGCTCGGCCGCACCCAGCTGATCCTTGAGGACCTGAACCCGGTGGAGCCCCGTGCTCTGCGCCGCGACGTGTCGCTGCTCGATCGCCAGCAGGCCTTCGGCTACACCCAGGAAGATACCAAGATCCTGATGTCGCCGATGGCGACGACCGGCCAGGAAGCGATCGGCTCGATGGGCACCGATACGCCGATTTCGGCGATGTCGGACAAGTCGAAGCTGCTCTACACCTATTTCAAGCAGAACTTCGCCCAGGTCACCAACCCGCCGATCGACCCGATCCGCGAGGAACTGGTGATGAGCCTGGTCTCGTTCATCGGCCCGCGTCCCAACATTCTCGATCACGAGGGCGCCTCGCGTGAAAAGCGTCTTGAGGTGCGCCAGCCGATCCTGACCAATGGCGATCTCGAAAAGATCCGCTCCATTGGCCATACCGAGGACCGGTTCGACACCAAGACGCTCGACATCACCTATGGCGTCGAACAGGGCGCCGAAGGCATGCCGGCGATGATCGACCGGCTGTGCGAGCGGGCGGAAGCCGCCGTGCGCGGCGGTTATAACATCATCGTGCTGTCGGACCGCCAGATCGGCCCGGACCGGATCGCGATCCCGGCGCTGCTGGCGACCGCCGCCGTGCACCACCACCTGATCCGCAAGGGGCTTCGCACCTCGGTCGGCCTCGTGGTGGAATCGGGCGAGCCGCGCGAAATCCATCACTTCTGCTGTCTTGCGGGCTATGGCGCGGAGGCGATCAACCCCTATCTCGCCTTTGACACGCTTGCCGACATGCACGCCAAGGGCCTGTTCCCGCAGGAGGTCGATGCCGGCGAAGTGGTCTATCGCTTCATCAAGGCGGTCGGCAAGGGCATGCTCAAGGTCATGTCCAAGATGGGCATTTCGACCTATCAGTCCTATTGCGGCGCGCAGATTTTCGACGCGATCGGCCTGTCCTCGGAATTCGTCGAACGGTTCTTCTTCGGAACCGCCTCGATGATCGAGGGCGTCGGCCTCACCGAGGTGGCGGAAGAAACCGTGGCGCGTCACGCCTCCGCCTTCGGCAAAGACCCGGTGCTGTCGTCGACGCTCGATATCGGCGGCGAATATGCCTACCGCATGCGCGGCGAGGCCCATGCCTGGACGCCGGATGCGGTTGCCGAGCTGCAGCATGCCGTGCGTGGCAATGCCCGTGATCGCTATGATGCCTTCGCGAAGATGGAAAACGCCACGGCGCTGCGCATGAACACGATCCGCGGCCTGTTCCGCATCAAGAATGCCAGCGAGATCGGCCGCAAGCCGGTGCCGCTTGAAAATGTCGAGCCGGCGTCCGAGATCGTCAAGCGGTTCTCGACCGGAGCGATGTCGTTCGGCTCGATCTCGCGCGAGGCCCACACCACGCTTGCGATTGCCATGAACCAGATCGGCGGCAAGTCGAACACCGGCGAGGGCGGCGAGGAATCGGATCGCTATCTCAAGCTGCCTGATGGCTCCTATCCGCGCGAGCGTTCGGCCATCAAGCAGATCGCGTCCGGCCGTTTCGGCGTAACGGCCGAATATCTGGTCAATGCGGATATGCTGCAGATCAAGGTGGCGCAGGGCGCAAAGCCCGGCGAAGGCGGTCAGCTGCCCGGCCACAAGGTCGATGCGACGATCGCAAAGACCCGGCATTCGACGCCGGGCGTCGGCCTGATTTCCCCGCCGCCGCACCACGATATCTATTCGATCGAGGATCTGGCGCAGCTGATCTACGACCTGAAGAACGTCAATCCGACGTCGGATGTCTCGGTCAAGCTGGTGTCCGAAGTGGGCGTCGGCACGGTTGCCGCCGGCGTTGCCAAGGCGCGCGCCGACCACATCACAATCTCGGGCTTCGACGGGGGCACCGGCGCATCGCCGCTGACCTCGCTGAAGCATGCCGGCAGCCCCTGGGAAATCGGCCTTGCCGAAACCCAGCAGACGCTGGTGCTGAACGGTCTTCGCTCGCGCATCGCGCTGCAGGTCGATGGCGGGCTGAAGACCGGCCGCGATGTGCTGATCGGCGCAATGCTCGGCGCCGACGAGTTCGGCTTCTCGACTGCGCCGCTGATCGCGGCCGGCTGCATCATGATGCGCAAGTGCCATCTCAATACCTGCCCGGTGGGCGTCGCGACCCAGGACCCGGTCCTGAGGAAGCGCTTCAAGGGCGCGCCGGAACACGTCGTTAACTACTTCTTCTTCGTGGCCGAGGAACTGCGCGAGCTGCTGGCCGAACTCGGCTTCACCAGTCTCAACGACGTTATCGGCTCTGTCGAACTGCTCGACAAGGACGAGGCGATCGCGCACTGGAAGTCGAAGGGCCTCGATTTCTCGAAGATCTTCCACAAGGTGCCCGCGCCCAAGGAAGCGACCTTCTGGACCGAGCGCCAGAAGCACCCGATCGACGACATTCTCGACCGCAAGCTGATCGCCGAGGCGATGCCCGCGCTGGAGAACAAGGAAAAGGTGACGATCGAGACCGTGATCAAGAATGTCGACCGCTCCGCCGGCGCCATGCTTTCGGGCGAGGTCGCCAAGCGCTGGAACGAGAAGGGCCTGAAGGAAGACACGATCACGGTCAAGCTTACGGGCACGGCCGGCCAGTCCTTCGGCGCGTTCCTCGCAAACGGCGTGACCTTCGATCTCGTCGGCGATGGCAATGACTATGTCGGCAAGGGGCTTTCCGGCGGCAAGATCATCATCCGTCCGCCGGAAAACACGCCGATCGTGCCGGAGGAATCGATCATTGTCGGCAATACCGTGCTTTACGGCGCGACCTCGGGCGAATGCTATTTCCATGGCGTTGCCGGCGAGCGGTTTGCGGTGCGCAACTCCGGTGCGGCCGCCGTTGTCGAAGGCGTCGGCGACCATGGCTGCGAATACATGACCGGCGGCATCGTCGTCGTGCTCGGCCAGACGGGCCGCAACTTCGCGGCCGGCATGTCGGGCGGCGTCGCCTATGTGCTCGATGAGGATGGCGGCTTTGCCGACCGCTGCAACATGGCCATGGTCATGCTGGAGCCGGTTCCGGAGGAAGACGACATGCTCGAAAAGCTCCACCATCATGGCGGCGACATCATGCACAAGGGCCGCGTCGACGTTTCCGGCGACATGACCCGGCATGACGAGGAGCGCCTCGTGCGCCTGATCACCAACCACCTGCTCTACACCGGTTCCGGCCGCGCCAAGGCGATCCTGGACGACTGGGCGCATTACCGCCCAATGTTCCGCAAGGTCATGCCGGTCGAATATCGCCGCGCTCTGGAAGAGATGGAGCGCATGCGCATGGGCGTGGCGGCGGAGTGATTGTTGCTGCGAAATGCCTGTGATATGACATTGTCATATCACAGGTGTGGAGGCTGAAATGTCCAACCGTATCACCAAGGAAAGAAAGTCCCGCATTTTCATGAATGGCCGCAGCCGCGCCGTGCGAATTCCAAGCGAGTTCGAACTGGAAGGCGACGAGGTTATCATCAGACAGGAAGAGAGCGGCCTGATCACGATCGAGCCGGTAAAGAAGAAGATGACGCCGCGTGAGGTTATCGCGTGGCTTCGCGCTGAGCCGCCTCTGCCGGAAGATGAATGGTTGCCGGAGATCGAAGACCTGCCGCCGCGGGACGTCGATCTTTAGAAATGAGGTATCTGCTGGATACAAATGCGATATCGCATGCGCTGAAATTCCCGGCCGGACCGGTCGGCCGGAGATTGTTCGAGGAAGATGCCGACGCGCTGTGTACCAGTATCGTCGTGGTGGCCGAGCTTCGGTTCGGTTATATGAGACGGGGCTCCGAGCGGCTCAAAAGGGATGTCGAGACGCTGGTTGGCAGTCTGGATATCCTGCCATGGGAGAGCCCGGCAGAGTGGAAATATGCCGAACTGCGACTGGCGCTTGAAAGGGCCGGCACGCCGATCGGCCAGATGGACATGCTGATCGCCGCCCACGCGCTTGCGCTCGATGCGGTGGTGGTGACGGCGAACGAGAGAGAATTTTCGCGGGTTCCCGGCCTCAAGGTCGAGAACTGGGAACGTGATTAGAATTTGGACGAGCCGCAAGGCTCCGGTTGAAACCGAGGTGTCGCAATGCTGATTTCCACCACGAATACGCTCGAGGGCCATAAAATCGTTGCCTATAAAGGCATCGTCACGGGCGAGACCATTCTCGGGACCAATATTTTCCGGGATTTTATGGCTGGTATCCGCGATATCGTTGGCGGGCGCTCGGCGGCCTATGAAAGCTCGTTGCGCGAGGCGCGCGAAACCGCCTATGCGGAAATGGAACATCAGGCGGAGCGCCTTGGCGCCAATGCCGTCATCGGGGTCGATCTCGACTATGAAAACATTACCTCCGACCGCGGAACCATGCTGATGGTATCGGTTTCCGGCACTGCGGTCGTCATCGAGTAGTTCAGGAAAAATCATGGGTAAAGTTACAGGTTTCATGGAAATCGACCGGCAGGTCGCGAAGTATCAGCCGGCCTCCGATCGCATCCGTCATTTCCGCGAATTCACGATCCCGATGTCGGACCCCGAGGTGCAGAAGCAGGCGGCCCGCTGCATGGATTGCGGCATTCCCTATTGCCATGGCCCGACCGGCTGTCCGATCCACAACCAGATTCCGGACTGGAACGATCTGGTCTATAACGGCAACTGGAAAGAGGCGATCGCCAACCTGCATTCGACCAATAATTTCCCGGAATTCACCGGCCGCGTCTGCCCCGCGCCCTGCGAGGAGGCCTGCACGCTGAATCTCGAGGACATTCCGGTTGCGATCAAGACGGTCGAGCAGGCGATTGCCGACAAGGCCTATGAGCTGGGCTATATCGTGCCGCAGCCGGCAACGGTGAAGACAGGCAAGAAGGTCGCCGTCATCGGCTCCGGCCCGGCCGGCATGTCGGCCGCACAGCAGCTTGGCCGCGCCGGCCACGAAGTCCACCTCTATGAGCGCGAATCCAAGCCCGGCGGGCTGCTTCGTTATGGCATTCCGGATTTCAAGATGGAGAAGAACTTCATCGACCGCCGCGTCGAACAGATGCGCGGCGAGGGCGTGGAGTTTCACTGCGGCGTCAATGTCGGCGTCGATATCACGGTTGACCAGCTTCTCGCCGAACACGACGCCGTGCTCTACTGCGGCGGCTCGGAAACGCCGCGCGCCTCCGGTATCGGCGGCGGCGATCTGCATGGCGTGCATGACGCCATGCCGTTCCTGGTGCAGCAGAACCGCCGCGTCGGTCGCGAAAACATCGACTCAACCGGCTGGCCATCCGAGCCGATTCTGGCCGGCGGCAAGCATGTCGTGGTTGTCGGCGGCGGCGATACCGCGTCCGACTGTGTCGGCACCGCCTTCCGTCAGGGCGCCGTCAAGGTCACCCAGCTCGATATCCGCCCGCAGCCGCCGGAGAAGGAAGACAAGCTCGCCGTCTGGCCGTTCTGGGCCACCAAGATGCGCACCTCGTCCTCGCAGGCCGAAGGTGCCGTGCGCGAGTTCCAGGTCGCGACGCTGGAATTCGTTGGCGAAGACGGCGTGCTCACCGGCGTGAAATGCTGCCATGTGGATGAAAAGCGCAAGCCGATCCCCGGCACCGAATTCGTCATCAAGGCCGATCTCGCCTTCATCGCCATCGGTTTCCGCGGCCCGTTCAAGAGCGGCGTTCTCGCCGATCTCGAAGGCCGGCTGACCCTCAACACCGACAGCCGCGGCTCGGTCAACGTCGTGGCCAGCGACAGCGACTACAAGACCTCGGTCGACAAGTTCTGGACGGCGGGCGACGTGCGCCGCGGCCAGTCGTTGGTGGTCTGGGCGATCCGCGAGGGGCGGCAGGCGGCGCGCGCCATCGACGAGGCGCTGATGGGCGAGACCCTGCTGCCGCGGTGATGCCGCAGGTCCGCTCCCGGTAGCGGGCTGGCCTTTTTTGATAAATTTATGCGAGGGGCGGCGGCTTGATTGCGCTGCCCCTTGTCTCTTGCTAGACCTGAACAATATTGCCAGAGTTCATTTGTTTTCGATGATTGCCTATAAAGGAGAGGGGCTTGGCTCAGCATAAGAAGGTTCGCAAGGCAGTGCTTCCGGTCGCGGGGCTTGGCACGCGGTTTCTTCCCGCCACCAAGGTGGTGCCGAAGGAAATGTTGCCGGTGGTCGACAAGCCGATCATCCAGTATGTGGTCGATGAGGCGATCGAGGCGGGGATCGAGCATTTCGTGTTCGTCACAGGCCGCAACAAGAACGTCATCGAGGACTATTTCGATATCCAGTACGAGCTGGAATCGACGCTGAAGGCCCGCAACAAGAATGCCGAGTTGAGCCTGCTTTCGAGCCTTCTGCCGAAGGCCGGCACCTCCACCTTCACGCGCCAGCAGGAGCCCCATGGCCTCGGCCACGCGGTCTGGTGCGCGCGCGAGATCGTCGGCCAGGATCCGTTCGCGCTGATCCTGCCCGACATGGTGATGGATGCCGAGACGCCGTGCCTGAAGGGCATGATGGATGTCTACGAAGTCGCCGGCGGCAATGTCGTCTCCGTCGAGGAGTGCGATCCCGAACAGGCGCATAAATACGGCATTGTCGGCGTCGGCGAGGCGGTGGGCAGCGGCTTCAAGATTACCGAAATGGTGGAGAAGCCCGAGAAGGGCACCGCGCCGTCGAATTATTTCATCAATGGCCGTTACATCCTGCAGCCGGAAATCTTCCCGATCCTGGGCAAGACCGAACGCGGCGCGGGCAACGAGATCCAGCTTACCGATGGCATGCTGACGCTCGCCAGGGAGCAGGATTTCTACGGCTACAAGTTCGACGGCCAGACCTTCGACTGCGGCTCCAAGGAAGGCTTCATCATCGCCAATGTCGCGCTCGCCCTGAAGCGCGACGATATCCGTCCGAAGGTGGAAAACGAGCTGAAGGCGCTGATTTCGGCGTTGAAGTAGTCCGTAGCGCCGGTTGAGGATTGCACGATTGAGGGTTTCGAGAATTGAAAGGGCCGGTCACTGACTGGCCCTTTCAATTTGGTGACAAACGTCTCCTCACATTCCGTGTCATCAACTCTGTTTGATGGTTTGGTCTCTGATCCTTG
>NZ_JAINWJ010000014.1 GCF_021021415.1 Martelella mediterranea
TGTCAAGCTGATTACCGATGCGGCGCAGACGACGCTTACGAAAAATCCAACATCCGGCGGACCAATAAATGGCGCACAGCAAAATGCTGGACGTCTAATCGCAGCTGGATGAAACCTCAGCGGCAGGTCAACGGTTCAGAAACTCTATCTCAACGTTTTGAGAAAGTGAAATACTTGTGCAGGAAATAACTTGTTATGGTTGGGCTGAGAACACCGATACTATGGGCGACCGTCTCGGAGTGGCGCACAAACCCGATCCAGGGGAAAACATAGTCCTCAAGGCCGACGCTGATAAGCCAGATCTGGAAAAGTGCGAAAAGATTGACCAATCCGAAACGAATGTACTCCTGGTGGAGATGACGGCCGGAGCGCTCGAAAGCGAACGCCCTCATCAAAACATAGGCCGTTGTCATGCCGAATAGATAAGCAATAATGATGGCGGGCGTGAAGCCCATAAAATTGGACAGCTCGATCCGCGTGAGAATGTTGACCAGAGCGGCAACGCCTCCTGCAAACAGGAATCGCATGAACGGTGACCGAAAGCTGGCCTCTAAAAAGGCCCTCATCCGTCAATAGCCTCGGCCATCATCTGGCCGTAACGCACACTCTCGGCAATACCTCTGTCTTCCGGATAATAATAGCAGGTGTCAGCGATCTGCAGGCCTCTAATCGGGGTCTCGATCGGTGGCAATTTGTCGAGGAAATCGGGCTCGCACACAGGCTGAGCATAACGAAGACGCCCGACAGTCGAATCCAGGAGATCGGTATCCTTGATCTCCGGATTGATCTTGCGAATATATGAGAAGGCCTCGTCAACAAACTGCTGATCGGTCCAGTTCCACTTCGACTGTGTCGTCGGCATATAATACGGCACATAGACGATAGTATCTTTAACAGGGCGGAGATTTGAAAATTCAATCAGCCCTGGAACCTCCATCCCCTCTTCGACAATATTCAGCCAGAAATTCTTGCTGATTGAAGTCTTCAAGCGAAGCAGCAGGCAGACAACGCCGATATTCTTGATCGCATCATATTGATCTTTCCAGTCCTGCGGCAGGTCTGGAACCAGGTTGGAAACCAGAGGGGTCGGCACAGTCGAAATCACAGCATCCGCTTCGAAAAAGCGATCGCCGGCCTTCACGCCCGAGACGCGACCATTTTCAGCAACGACTTGCTCTACCTTGGTTGCCAGATGCAGGCGACCGCCATTTTCCTCATACGCAGAAACCAAAGCATCCACGAGTGTCTGGCTACCGCCTTCTATGTACCCGAGCTCTTCCTGAAACACCGTTTTCCGGGAGTTTCCGACACGTCTGACGCGCGTTGCGATCCAGGAAGCCGAAATTTCATCTGCCAGCTCGTAAAACTTCAGATCCATCAGCCGCTTCCAGAGCGTATTGTAGACCTCTTTTCCGGAGCCTTTTTCCAGCCATTCGCGTGCGGTAAGGGACTCGATTTTCCTGAAGTTCTTGGCCTTGGTCGTCAGGAACATATGCAGGCCAGTGCGCAGTTTGGCGCCAAAGCTGAGATGCGGGAAACGAAGCAACGCAAAGGGCTCACCCCAAGCATGGATCTTGCCCTTGATATAATACGCCATCGATGTTGCGCGCCAGCGAAGCTTATCTTCTATCCCCAGCTCTTTCATCAACGCGAAAGTCGGCTCGTCCGACTTGCAAATGAAATGGTAGAAACGTTCGATGGACAAGCCGCCAAAGTCGAAATGTGCGGCCATACCGCCGGGCACGCTGTCGATTTCAATAAGGTCAACCTCGTGGCCAAGCTTCGCCGCCCGATAGGCTGCGGCAAGCCCCATGGCGCCAGCTCCGATTACAACGACTCGACTCATTCCACTATCCTTCAAAAATCCAGTACGATCTTGCCATAGGTCGAATCGAGATAGGTCTCGCGGATCGCATCCCTAAGTGGGGTCGCGGACACATCAAATATCTGCGGCCAGTCTATAACCGGAAAGGTCTCTGGCAGGACCAGCGCTTCGAGCTGGCTGGTGGTGAAGGGAGGGTTGCTGTTCAGCTTGCCATAGACGAACAGAAGCAACCAAAACAGGCTGTACGGAATGTGCACGATTCGGGCCTTGGGCTTCACCGTCTCATGGATCAGCCGGATGAGATCACCGTAGTAGATCTTTTCGAGGCCGGAGATATCGTACGTGCCGGTCTTTTGGCTATCGAGCGATGATATGATGATCGCTGCAAAGTCACCGACATAAAGCGGCTGACGTGTAAACTTGCCATCGCGCGGAATTGGGAACACGGCGGTCCGATCCATGAAACGACGCAACCAACCGAGATGCTTCCTGTCAAACCAGCCAAACATCAATGTCGGACGAAGCACCACATGCGGGATATCCTTCACCTGATCAATCAGTTGCTCCTGACGGGTCTTCGTCTGCGTGTAAAAGTCATCGGCTTCCGAGTTGACGACGGAAGATGAGATGTGAACGAAATAGGGCACTTTGTGGCGACGCATGGCGGCGACAATGTTTTCCGTCGCGACAACATTGTTGTCGATAAACTCCTGCTCATCAAGCCCGCCGATTTGCGCCTGGTTCAGCAGAACGGAATCAGCTCCTTCAAAATGAACTTCCCAGTCGCCCGGCTCAGCCAGGTCCGCTTCCACTACCTCAATTTCCGGATGGAGCTTGCGAAGCAGTGCGGTATTGGTCGGATGTTTGTCAATCGCCAGAAGCTTCAAGTCGGGCCGGTTGCTGAGGCGTGCAATGACATTCTGGCCAACCAGACCAGCGGCGCCGGTAATAACAAGTTTTTTCATCAAATATCCATTCGGTTGAAAATCGCAGACGGAAGATTGCGAATGATCAACATGATGTAGCGCCAGAACCAGGGGGCATAGTGAATGCCACCTTTGCGACCGCATCTTTCGACTACTTTGGCGATTTGTTCGGGAGTGGCCCACAGCAATCCGCCGCGTTCCATGCCCTCTGTCATGGGTGTAATCGTCGGGCCGGGTTTCACGAGACCGGCCCGTGGCCCCTTGTTGGCGAAGCGATGGGAAATCCCCTCAACAAGAGTCTCGAGTCCAGCCTTTGCCGCTCCATAAACAAAATTCGCGCGTCGACCGCGATCACCGGCAACGGAACCGATGACTACCAGGTTTCCATGACCCTGGCTCTCAAGCAGATTGGCCGCAGCAAGACACCATTGTGCAGCAGACGTGAAGTTCACCGCCAATATCTCGGCAGCGACCTTTTCATCCTGCTCGGCTTCGGGTTGGTTGCCGAGCGTTCCATAGGCGAGAAGTATAAGGTCAACGCCGCCGATCAGCTCTCGCGCATGATTCAGACCGGCGTCCTTATCGCCACAGTTCCCAAGGTCAGCCACAAGCGTCTTGACCAAAACCGCACCGCGCACAACGAGGTCATTCGCTATGACGACAAGCCGGTCTTCATTGCGGCCGACAAGCACGATCTCAGCCTTTTTCGCTGCGTAAAGCTTGGCTGTCTCCGTCGCAATGGCGGACGTGCCACCGAGGATCACGACCTTCATGTTTAGTCCCCCACATATGAAACGCGCTGCCAGAAAAGCGATGAAAAACCCGGATCGACATGGTTGGAGAATGCCTGCCAGTTCTCAAATCCAGATTGGAACATACGAGCAGACATGCGTCCATCCTTAGCCGGGTAAAGCCGACCGCCTGCTTCCTGCACGATATCGTCCAACCGATCAAGAAGGGCAAGCGTCGAAGGCCCATGATTGGGAAAGTCGAGTGCAAGCGTCGTGCCAGGCTTGGGGAAGGAAATCATTCCAGGAGCTTTGCGATGACCAAAGGTTTTCAGGACAGCCAGAAATGATCCCTGTCCGCCACGTTCGATCGCGTTCAACATCTCGCGTGTTGCATCCCGCTGATTTTCCGGAGGAACAACCGACTGATACTGGAACATGCCGCCGCGTCCATACATTCGGTTCCAATGTCCGATTGAATCAAGAGGATAGAAGAACGGATAAAGCGACACAGTCGCATTTTTTCGAGAAAGGCGTCCTTTCCAGTAATACAGTTTGTTGAAAGTCGAAATTGAATACCGATTCATGCACATCGTCGGCAGTTCGACCGGCATTGAAAAGCGTGTATTGCCTGCCCTAGGCCGGGCCGCCCCGTTCTTTGCATGGTTGCCGCGCACGAAAAGCCCGCGCCCTGTTGAAAGTCCGCCGGCCATGCAGTCGATCCAAGACACCGTGTATTCATGCGTTTCATCGCTTCTGCTGGACAGCTCGAAAAATTCATCGAGATTGCCAAAGGCGATCGTCTCCGCATCTATATAGCCATTCGACGCAGGAACTACTTCGAGCTCGACCCAGGTGATGAGGCCAGTCAAACCAAGGCCTCCAATCGTGGCGCGGAACAGTCCGCTTTGGTCGTCCGGACCGAGAATTATCTCCCGCCCATCGGAACGGAGCAGACCCAGCTTTCGCACCCAATCTCCGATGGAGCCATTTCTGTGATGGTTTTTGCCATGAACGTCATTGGCCACGGCACCGCCGAGCGTAACAAAACGTGTCCCCGGTGTGACCGGCAGAAAAAGCTGGTTCTCAAGAAGCAAAGGAATAAGCATATCGAAAGAGGCGCCGGCTTCCGCTCGCAACAACCTGTTCTCTCGATCAAGTGAGATCATTCTCGAGACCTGGTCCATCCTGATTACGGCACCAGCCGGATTGAGGACGCTATCTCCGTATGACCGGCGCAGTCCGGCAGCCAGCAATGGCTGATCTTTCCCGACAGCGGTTGCCACCAGGCCCTGCAGTTCATCCCGCCAATGTGGGACGGCGACCCGATGCTGTGCCTTGACGACACGGCCCCAAGACTGGAAATCATCTACAACATGAAAGCGGTTCATAGCGCACCGACGAACAACAACGCGATCAGCAGTGCAAGCCATAGACTTACACGATCGCGAATGGCAAAGCTGACCGGATCATCCGTCATCTTGCCGCGATGGGAAAGAAGCCAGATGCGCCCAAGCCAGATCGAAAGCAGAAGTGGAATCCCCCCCAGTAACTCGGGACGGGCATAGGCGTTCCCGGGGAGCATTTCCTGCAATATAAACAAAACGATCACGACGAGCGATGCCAATGCTGCTCCGACACCAATCGCCAGCGTCAACGGTTCATCCTCAGGCTCATAACCGCGCGCCCTCAGACTTTCGCTTCCCAAGGCGCTTGCACGCAGTATTTCTGTATGCCGCTTCGCTGCAGCCAGGGAGAAAAAGAAGAAAACAGCGAAGGTGAGCAGCCAAGCCGGGCTCGGTCCGTCAATCAAGACGATGCCCACGACGAGACGGATGGTGAACAACACTCCGATAACCAGCATATCCAACAGAGGCACGCGCTTCAGTCCGAGTGAATAAGCACCAGTGAGCACGAGATAGCCCAGAAGCGCCAGGAGAAGCTTCAGCGACAAGAACGCGGCAATCCCGAAGCCGAGGATGAACAAGGCCAACGATAAAGCCAAGCCTGTCCTGATAGACAAAGCACCGCTTGCAAGCGCACGGTTCTTCTTCGACCAGTGAAGACGGTCAGACCTGAGATCGGAAATGTCGTTGAGGAGGTACGTCCCCGACGTAACGGAAAGTAGGGCAATGAAGGCAAGAACAGTCTCCAGAACAAGGGCAATATCCCCCCACGCGTGAGCCAATATGAGCGGGACAAAAACCAGCGCATTCTTGCTCCAGTGATGAACGCGAATGGCCTTGGCAATAGCACTCACGCTCAGGCGCGGATTCTCAAAGCGTTCGAGGACTGGAATATCGAGTCTATCAACTGCCTTCTTGACGTCGCCCGAAATGCCGGCCGTCACGATCCCCTTGCTATGACGCCAGATTTCAAGATCGGCCCGATCGTTGCCAACATAGATGAATCCGTCGGGAAACCGGTCCACCAGATGCCGTGCCTTAGCCGCACCTTTGAGATTCTCACCGTTCGACCCCACAGCAGTCGCAAAAATACCCAATGACGCGGCAACCGCATCGACAATGCGTTGGTCGGCAGCAGAGCAGAGATGAAGTTCACACCCCTCCTGCTTCTTCTGATGCAGCCAGGAAACCAGATCCTCCCGAAAGGGCAGCGGAAAATCGACCAAGGACACCACATCAGCGACCTTTGCCTTGAATGCATGCCGCCCGTTCGCCAATGTCCACGCGCAGGAAAGCAGCGTCTGAGGATGGCGGAAGAGAGCAATCATAAGGCTCTCATGAAGAGAATCGGAATGAACGAGTGTCCCATCCAGATCGACAACTATCGGATATTGAACGTGCTGTGCATTTCCCAAGGGCGTCATCTCGGACGACGAAATCATCATGAGTATTCTCAACTCTTCAAAGGCAGACTTAAAGATAGACGAGCAATATCAGCAGGCAGCAGTTCGACCAAGTCTCGAATATCCATGCAGAATACAATCACCTAGCCATAGACGCCAATTAGCGGACGCCGACGACGCCGATTGCATTGCACGGCTGAGCAAGCCCTAAGTCAAACTGCGGAAAAGTGCGGGGTGCAAGACGGAGACTCTCGGGCCGCGTTCTTCAGCCTGTGGGAATTGGAATGTTCTCGGGACGGTATACCTTGCAGAAATCAAAGACACCCGCAGCTTCATGCGCTGCGAACCAATCGTCGGCTTTGGGAGAAGCGCTCTGTTCCTGCGACCATCGGCAATCGATGATTGCGCCCAGCTGTTTGTCGCCGAATATTTTCGTTGGATTCTCGAAGATAGCGTCTACCTGCTCCTTTGGAAGCCAGTCGGGAACGGCAATACCGCGTCGTCCAGCGTAGTAGGGAACCTCAGAGGACCAATCCTGGCCGAACACAACGATCGCGTCGTCCGGATGGGTGATCTTGCTCGCGAATTGGCCTGCCTGGTATTGGGCCATGTCCGGGTGATCATGCGCGGCTTGGATGAACATGTCATTGGTGAGCGCATAATAGATTTGACTGATGGAAATCACTGCGACGGCAATGGTCGCAATAATCTTGGTCCTTGCGCCGTAGGCGACTGAGATACTTACAGTCACAGCAAGAACCGCAAATATGCCACTGGCATACAGATAATAATCGTGAACGAAATAAAGATTCGTAAATATCATAAATGACGACACGAACACCAGCATCAAGAGTACAACAAGATAAAAGAATTTCGGTCTCGCCACGACGAGAAACAGCGACAACAATGCTGATATGCCGATGATGCCGAACAGGTCTACGAACATTCGCTTCACAACGACGCCCAGCCATAGGCCCTCGCTTATACGTTGAGAAAACGTGCCGAAATTCCATCCTTTAAGTGAGCCTGACATTAAATAGGCAGCTGCAATCGGGTTCTCCGACTTCACGGCATCGCTGTATGCCACCCAGCCGTAACCTATAGCCAGCGGCACCAATCCTGCGATCAGATAGGTGATAGTCAGAGGCACCAGCGCGCTCGATGTCCTTTGCCGATATAGAAGGAACAAGCAAAGAAGGAAACCAGCCAATCCCCAAACCAAAAAGGTTGTTGATTTCGTCAGCGCGGCCAGAGTTCCCATGATCACGCAGATTAAAATCTTCCCGAAGTCCTGCGGCTTCTCAATGTAAAGCAACATTGCGATCCAGGCAGCCGAGAAAAACAGGGCCGTCGATTCCATCATGAAGCTTCGCGACCAGAAGACATAGAGCGGCGAAGACAGGAAAATAATCGAGAAAATTAGAAATGACCTAGGGCCGATGGAGAGTTTGCGAAATATGAAATGAAACGGGATCAGCGTAGCAAGAAAGAAGAGGAACGAAATAGTTCGACCGGCGGCATTCAGTGGAATCCCCATGCGGGCAAAGAGAGCTACAATGCCCTGATATACTGGGAATTCGAAGGGAATTGACCATGGCGCGCCCAGTACCGGCGTCTCGTAGCGCAGCCAGTCACCTCCATGCATAAGCCAATAGGCGGATATCGCTGTTTGCGATTGGCGGAATGCGTGCTTGTCAAATACGACATTATCGAGCGAGGAAGTGAAGAAATAAGCCAAATTGCACAGACTTAAGGCGATTAAAATGTATAAAACCGCGTCGCAATATCGGTCCTTCCTTGCAAACATGTGCCGCTCCTCTTTTCAAACGCCTGGCAGGTAAAAAACCTTGAGAAGGCACCTATATGCTGTGCTGGCCGCTTACCAGGCATTGGCGCTTTCTGCGCGGGTCGATGTCGCATCGTTGCAGTTCTATAAGGCGCTCATTGGTAAGGCCCGTGCCTCCGGATACTCATCGGTAATGTTCCAGTCAAGGTTGCCATATGGTCGCCTCGAAATACCTGCCAGTTTCCGGCGTTTCATGATTCAGTTGGTTCGGGTTGAATTTTCGGAGATTGGTCATGCGCGGGCAGCCTGGTTTTTTGATGTTGATGAGCGGTATGCGCGGTTGAGCGCTGTCGGTGAGCGTTTCGGCGTGAGTGCTGCGAGCGTCAGCCGCTGGCGCAATCTGCACCTCCGTCAGGGTGACGCCCGACCCGGCCCTCTTGGCGGGGATCGGAACTCCCGGAAGACCGAAGCGCATGCGATTGAGATCATGGCCTGGCTCACCGGGAATCACGACGGCATACTGTTCGAACTCCGCGATGCTCTTTCCGCTCAGGACATCATGATCAGCAAGTCGGCACTGCACCGGTTCTTGGTCCGGCATGGCCAGACACGTAAAAAAGACTGGCCACGCGATAGAGCAGAGCCGCCCCGATCTCTTGGAGCAGCGCCAGCGCTGGTTCGACGATCAACTGGACCTTGATCCCGCCAAGCTCGTCTTCATCGATGAAACCTGGACGGCCACGAACACGGCGCACACTCATGGGCGGTGCAAAAAGGGGGAGCGGCTACGCATGGGCTTTCCTCACGGCCACCGAAAGACGACTACGCTCGTTGCGGGCCTGCGCAATACCGGAATGGTCGCGCCGCTCGTGATTGACGGGCCGATCAATGGAGAATGGTTCGAGGCCTATGTCGCGCAGGTTCTCGTCCCAACATTGAAGCCTGGAGATGTCGTCATCCTTGAACCGCGCCGGGTTTGCCGGAGATCCCAACTCCTGAGAAGTCGGGTCTATGACAAGCAAGACGACCAATAAGTATTCGCCAGAGGTCCGCACCCGGGCTGTTCGGATGGTGAAGCGCGCCGAAAACTGGCCCTGTGGCGATACGACTACAACAATATCAGGCCGCACTCATCGCTGGGTAATAAAACGCCGAACGAAGTGCGGAGAGAAATGGAAGAGCTTGATGCGGGCGCCACACAGGCCCCTGCCCACGCAGACCAACCAAACTACCAATCACTAACCCGCAGACTCTCGAATTGAACGTGGGACGCAAGGGGTGCAGGTCACTGCCGTTTGCGGTGCTGACAATATCATATGCGCATGGGGGCGAGCCATGTGTGCGTGGTTCGCAGTGAAGATCTTTCGGCAGATCGGGCGTGGAAGTCCGGCGATCGGGCCGGCCAGCACTTCCGCCTCTGGCGACTGAAAGTAGGCGTAAAGCACGTCGAAATTATTGGGAACGGTGAAGTAAGGCCTCATGGTCCCAGCACTCCCACGACATGCACGAGGGCTGACGCTTGCGTGTGCGCTATGCGCAGCAACCGTGCCTTTTCAGCCCGGGTCAGGTGCGTACACATCTGAAGATCTCTAACGATCGCCATGATTTCGCCAGTGCGGCGATCAAGCTCTTGCAGCCTTGCGCCGCCACCAGCCAGAAGGCAGAGACGAATATACCGCGACTTTTGCTGCTCGCGGCATTGCAGCATATGCCACCGGACTACCGGCGCCTCCGATCGCGTAAGGCGAGTCTGGAAAATTTCCGTCCTTCGAGAACTCATCGCCACTCCTCCTCCGCCAGAGGAAGCGAGTCGATGTACGCCAGCACTTCGGCCAATCGCCATCGGACGGTGCGAGGCCCCAGACGGACGGGTCTCGGGAAATCGAGGTCCTCGCGCAGCCTCCTGTCGATGGAGCTCTCGCTCCATGACAGCAGCTCCATGAGCTTCTGCTTGGGAGTCAGTCGGTGTTCTAGAGGGATTTTTGCCATCGTGGCCTCCGGAGAGTGTTTCGATGGCACGCCAATTTAAACAGATTTTCGGATTTCGATATAGGGGGAGTGGCTGGAAATGTGGAAAGTGGGCGGTTCCGCACGAATTATGTGGATAAACAAACTTCAGGTATTCCAATTCATAAAAGCGCTCGGCGAATTCTCGCGATTGTCCAACCGCCACGATGGCAGGCGCGGTCCAGCCCGCACCCGTTCATTGAACAAAGGGCCAAGAAACTATTTCTTTCCGGAAGATCTGCCATCAATTCTGCGGCCGGTCAGGGTTCTCGGGACGCTGCTCTATGTGATCGGCACCAGAGAGGAATCGAGGCGAGACCTCACCGTCACTTTTAACGGCGATCGTCGATGCACGACGCTGCACCGAGCCGCATTTCACGCGCGAGTGTTGCCATCAGCTCTGCCGCGGGCATGGCCCGCGCGAGCGGCGCACCTTGCCCCGCCCATTGCGCACCGTAACCAGCCTCGCCGCAGGCTTTGGCGGCGGCGTGAAGGGCCTTTCCGGCGTCGTAGGCAATGGGATAGTCGGGCGGCGTGGTTCCGTGAAGCGATGTTTCCGCCAGTTCCGTGAACCGGTTGGCAAGCGCACGTGCCGGCCGGCCGGAAATTGCAGTCGTCAGCCGCGTGTGGAAGGCGCCCGGTCCCTTCAGCGCCGCGCGATAGGCATCATCGGCGGCCGACTCGGGGCAGGCGGTGAAGGCTGTGCCGAGCTGCGCGGCGATCGCGCCGAGATCGCAGGCGGCGGCAATGCCCGCGCCATCCATGATCCCGCCTGCCGCGATGACGGGGATGCCAGTCTTCCTTGCCAGAAGCCGCGTCAGCGCAAATGTACCAAGGCCATCATCAACGGCCAGCGGATCGAACACGCCACGATGCCCGCCGGCCTCGATCCCCTGTGCGATGACGGCATCGAGCCCGGCGGCCTCGACGGCTTCGGCCTCGGCAAGGCTTGTCGCCGTCGCGAAAAGTCGGATGCCAGCGTCCTTCAGGGCAGTGATCGTTTCCGCCGGCGGCAGGCCGAAATGAAAGCTGACGACTGCCGGCTTTTTCTCGACCAGAAGAGACAGCATCTCCGGGTCATCGGAAAAGCTCTTGTAGATGACGCGCAGATCGGACGGCGGCGCGGCGTCGAATTCGGCGAAGACGGGCTCGAGTGCCGCCAGCCATGCCGCCTCCCGTTCCGGGTCCTGCACGGCAGGGCCATGCACGAAGACGTTGACGTTGAAGGGCCGGTCCGTTTGGGCGAAGGTCTCGTCGATCATCGCGCGGGCACCGGCGACATCGCTCGCGCCAATACCGATCGAGCCAAGACCGCCAGCGTTCGACACCGCCGCCGCCAGCGCCGGCGTCGAGACGCCGGCCATCGGCGCCTGAATGATTGGCAGCGTCATTCCGAGTCCTTCAAGCATACGCCATCTCCTTTCACCGTTCCGCATACATATCGACCAGGTCGGCACAAATTCCCTGAAAGAGAATTCACCTTGACGTTTATTTCCATTTAAAGAATATATATTTCCATTGGTTCTGCAATGGAGAATTCCGATGGACCTCGCCACACTCGCCGTCTTCAGGGCCGTCGCCAGAGAGGAAAGCATCACCCGGGCCGCCGAACTGCTGGGTCGCGTGCCATCGAACGTCACCACCCGGATTCAGCAGCTGGAGGCGGAGATTGGCGTGGCGCTGTTTGCCCGCGAGACGCGACGCATGGTGCTGACCAGCGAGGGCAAAACCTATCTCGACTATGCCGAGCGCATCCTCAATCTCGCCGAAGAGGCACGCCAGCAGATCAATCCCGAAGGCCCCGGCGGCACACTGCGCATCGGCTCGATGGAAAGCACGGTCGCAAGCCGCCTGCCCTCATTGCTTGCCACCTTCAACCGCGACTGGCCGGAGGTGGCGATCGAGCTCTCGACGGTGCCGACACGCCAGCTTGTCGATGCGGTTCAGGCCCACCGTATCGACTGCGCCCTCATCGCCATCGCGGTGGATGATGGCTGGAGCGCGCTCGACGCGCT
The DNA here is from genome assembly GCF_021021415.1 of Martelella mediterranea. Lineage (GTDB taxonomy): Bacteria > Pseudomonadota > Alphaproteobacteria > Rhizobiales > Rhizobiaceae > Martelella > Martelella mediterranea_C. The sequence goes on from NZ_JAINWJ010000014.1 coordinate 12,097, forward strand.
GGAAACAGTCCCCGTCTTTCGCGAGGAGCTCGTCCTGCTCATGCCAAAGGGGCACCGCGCGGTTCGCGCGCCAGCGGACGTGGAGCGCAAGGCGCTGGCAGCCTTCGCGCCGGGCTGCACCTACCGGATGCTGGCGGAGGAGTGGCTGATGGGCGGAAGCCCCGCCCGCTCGCGTCTGAAGATCCAGGAGGTCGGCTCCTACCACGCCATGTTCGCCTGCACTGCGGCGGGGGCCTGCGTTAGCGTCATGCCGAAAAGCGTCGCCGACACGCTGTCCCATCTCGGCTCCGTGGAAGCTCATGGGCTGATGACCGTGGATACCCATCTGGCCTTCCGGCCGGGGTTCGCCACGCCCGCATTCCTCGAATGGCGCAAACGTCTTCTGGCGGCCTCGAACATCGAACCTTCCGCGAGCGCATGAGAGACCGGATGTCAGCAAAGAACTATGCCGGCCCGAAAGACGCTGCCGGGCTTGCCCTGCGTCCGCTTGGGGTTGGCTGCTTCGCCTTTACCGGCGTCTATCCGATGATGGTCTGTCAGGAATTGCCCTGGAAATCCGGCATCGGCAACGCCACCTATGTGCAGAATGGTCGAGAGCCAGCGGCCGATCAGTACGACGGAAGCGATGCGGAAAAGATGACGGTACATTTCGACTTCGATAACAGCTACGCGCGTCTCGGCGGCGCGTTCCACCGGCCTACCGCGCCGTCGCCCGTCACCGCGCCGAGTCTCCTGAAGCTGAACCGGCCACTCGTCAAAGAGCTCGGGCTCGACGCGGATGCGTTGGACACTGCTGAAGGGGTTGAGATCTTCGCCGGCAACCGGCTCCCGACAGGAGCCGAGCCGATCGCGGCCGCTTACGCCGGACATCAATTCGGAAACTTCGTGCCGCAACTCGGCGATGGGCGCGCCATCCTCCTCGGCGAGGTCGTCGACCGAAAGGGTCGGCGTCGCGACATTCAACTGAAAGGGGCTGGCCCCACCATCTTCTCGCGCAGCGGCGACGGACGGGCAGCACTCGGCCCGGTCCTGCGGGAGTATCTCGTCAGCGAGGCCATGGCCGCGCTCGGCATTCCAACCACGCGGGCACTGGCCGCGGTCGCGACGGGAGAGCCAGTCTACCGGGAAACGGCCCTGCCGGGCGCGGTCCTCACGCGTGTTGCCTCCAGCCATATACGCGTCGGCACGTTCCAGTTCTTCGCGGCACGGGGCGATGACCAAGCGGTTCGCCAACTCGCCGACCATGTGATCGACAGGCATTACCCCGAGGCCGCGGGCGCTTCCAATCCCTACCGCGCTCTGCTCGAAGGCGTCTGCGCCCGTCAGGCCGAACTCGTCGCACGCTGGATGCAAATCGGCTTCGTGCACGGCGTCATGAACACCGACAATATGTCCATCACCGGGGAAACGATCGACTACGGCCCGTGCGCCTTCCTCGACGCCTACGATCCCGCGACCGTCTTCTCCTCGATCGACCGGAACGGGCGTTACGCCTACGCCAACCAGCCCGGCATCGCGCACTGGAACCTCTTTCGTCTGGCAGAATGTCTGCTTCCTCATCTCGATCCTGATGAAAACAAGGCCATTGAAGCCGCGCAGGACGTGCTTTCCGGCTATGCCGACGCGTTCAACACCGCTTATCTCGACGGCTTTCGCGCGAAGATCGGTTTGCAGACATCGCAGACGGAAGACGCCGCTTTGATCGAGGATCTTCTTGGGCACATGGCACAGCAGAATGCGGACTTCACCCTGACCTTCCGCAGTCTCGGCAAAGCGGCGGAAAGCGCGCAGGCCGAGGGGGCCGTGCGCGGTCTCTTTGCCGATCCAACCGCTTACGACGGCTGGGCGGTTCGCTGGCGTCAGCGCCTCGAGGCCGAACCGGGAGAGCCGAGTGAACGTCGCGTTGCGATGGATGCGGTGAACCCGGCGATCATTCCGCGCAACCATCTCGTCGAGGAAGCGCTTGCCGCCGCGATGGCCGGCGACCTGGCACCCTTCGAACGCTTGAACAAAGCACTGGCCACGCCCTTCGAGGATCGGGCGGAATTCACCGATTATGCCGACCTTCCGCCGGTGCCCGAGACGGCGTACCGAACCTTCTGCGGCACGTAAGCGCGCGGCGCGCGAGCGACGTAATCCTATTTGGCGGACCGAGGGTGGCTCTTTCAATGGCGGTTATCGGCCTCGTTTCTGTTCGTCCGCAAGGCGCTGCCATTTCGGACTTTCGCAGGATTTCGGTTATACCCGCGAAGCTGCCGTTCGTTGAACGCTGATCAAATGCTTATAAAGGGCGGGAAGCCGTCGATTGCTGGGCCGAGCACCGAAGGCTGCGGTACGGACGAAGCTGAGCTTGGCCCCATGCGTAGGAGTGCATGTCGAGCACTCAAGCGACGGCATTTTCGATGCGTATGTCCCGACCAGGAGGTACATTGAAAAGACGGCCGTATTCCCGGGTAAACTGTGTCACGCTGGCGTAACCAACTGCGTGGGCTGCCTCCGCGATCTTCGTACCCTCCAGCAGCATGAGCCGCCTCGCTTCTATCAGGCGAAGCTGCTTCTGGAACTGGAGCGGTGACAGGGTCGTGATAGCGCGGAAGTGCTTGTGGAACGCGGGCTCTCTCATCGCGGCGGCCTCGGCGAGTTCCTCAACCCGGATCGGACGGGTGTATTCCCGCCGCAGGATGTCGACCGCACGCGCGATCCGTCCCGCGTGGCTGTCTGGCACCCGAGCGCAGCGATGGCCGGGCCGTGAACACCCATGAGAAGCCACTAATGCAGCTCACGCAGCAGGCCGTCGCCAAGCACCGACAGAGCCTCGGGCCGATCCAGCAGCCGCGCAAGGCAAAGCGAGGCATCGATGACCTCTGCGTCGATCGGCTCGACCCTCACAGGCCGCGCCTCACCCGACCGCACGGAGACAGCCGAGCGCAACGCGCGCAGGATCGCGGGATCGAGCTCGAGCGCATAGTAGGGTTCAGCGATGCTGGCGCGGGTGATCCGGCTGACCGTCGGGATATCCGCCGCGATCACCATCGCCTCCCCCGGCGCGTATTCGAAGCTGGCCCCCAGTGTGGTCACGCGCTTCCTTCCCTGCAGCAGCATGGCCACCACGGGCTTCTGGAAGGTCAGCCTCGACTTTCGTGCCAGAATGTACCTTGAAATGTACCTCAACCAACCCTGGAAAGAAAACCATGAATAAAAACATGATCTTGGGACGAGGTAATGGCGGACAGAGAGGGATTCGAACCCTCGATACGGTTTCCCGTATACACGCGTTCCAGGCGTGCGCCTTCAACCACTCGGCCACCTGTCCGTCTGATGCCGTCATCGGAGAAACCGAGCGGCGGGAACGGCGCGATATATACCGATGAAGGCGCGATGATCAACCCGAATTTGTCAGTTTCCTGAAATGATTGCGAGCGGTCGACAATTGCGTGGGTCCATCGCCCGGCTGCGGAACCGGAACTTGTGTCCGTCCGTTTCCATGCTTATCTATTGCGCATTGATTGCCGGGCCTGCGCAGACAAGGAAATGCGCGGCCGGCCCACCCGTTCAAAGGAGAATCAGATGTTTCTCTCGACCCTGAAAAAGGAAAAGACCACGCTGCCGACGGCTGAGACCGCGCTGCCCGGTCGCGCCGAGCCGATCCCCACGGCGCGCGAGCATTTCGTCAATGGTCGTCCGCTCGCCCCGCCCTATCCCGATCACCTGAAGGAAGTGATGCTCGGCATGGGGTGCTTCTGGGGCGCGGAACGGCTGTTGTGGCAGACGCCCGGCGTCTATGTGACCGTCGCCGGTTATTCCGGCGGAATCACCCCCAACCCGACCTATGAGGAAACCTGCACAGGGCTGACCGGCCACACCGAGGTGGTGCGCGTGGTCTATGATCCGCAGCAGGTGAGCCTTGAACAATTGCTCGCGATCTTCTTCGAGGCCCACGACCCGACCCAGGGCATGCGCCAGGGCAATGATATCGGCACGACCTATCGCTCTGCGATCTACCTTGAGGACGAGGACGACCTGGAGCTTGCCGAACGCGTGCGCGACCGCTTCCAGTCCGCCCTGAAGCAAAGCGGCCGGGCCGACCTGATCACCACCGAAATCGCAAAGGCCGGCGCATTCTACCCGGCCGAGGATTATCACCAGCAATATCTGGCCAAGAACCCCGCCGGCTATTGCGGCCTCAGGGGCACCGGCGTCTCCTGCCCGATCGGCTGACCTTACAGGGTTGTCGCCAGCAGATGTTGCCGAAGGGAGCGTTCGCGCTCCCTTTTTCGTCGTCAGCCCCTGTTGATAACCCCGCGCGGATTTTTACCCTTCGGGCAAATTTTGTGATGAAATTTTGTCTGAGCCGTGCAACGATGATGGCAGGGTCGGCCATTGCGCGCCGGCGACCTTCCCGGACAGGGGCCGGGATCTCAGGGTTTCACGCACAGGGAACAGAGCTGCGATATGAAGAAGACCATTTTGAGCCTTATGGCTGTAGCCGCCATGTCGACCACCGCGCTGGCCGCCGATTTCAAACCGGCGCTGGTCTACGGCACGGGCGGCAAGTTCGACAAATCCTTCAATGAATCCGCCTATAACGGCGCCGAAAAGTTCAAGGCCGACACCGGCGTTGAATACCGCGATTTCGAACCCACCGGCGACGCCCAGGGCGAACAGGCGATCCTGAATTTCGCCTCGATGGGCTTCAACCCGGTCGTGGCGCTGTCGTTTGCCTGGAAGTCGGCTGTCGAAAAGATCGCGCCGCAGTTTCCCGATACCGAGTTCTACATCGTCGATGACGTGATCGACGCGCCGAACGTCCAGTCCGTCGTCTTCAAGGAAGAGCAGGGCTCCTATCTGGTCGGCCTTCTCGGCGCGATGAAATCGGAAACCGGCACGGTCGGCTTTGTCGGCGGCATGGATATTCCGTTGATCCACAAATTCGGCTGCGGTTATGCCCAGGGCGCCCATGCGGCCGACGAAAACGTCAAGGTGCTGCGCAACATGGTCGGCACCACCGGCGCTGCCTGGAACGACCCGGTCAAGGCTGGCGAGCTTACCAAGAACCAGATGGACCAGGGCGCCGACGTGATCTACGCGGCAGCCGGCGCCTCCGGCCTCGGCGTGCTGCAGGCCGCCGCCGATGCCGAGAAATATTCGATCGGCGTCGATTCCAACCAGAACTACGTTCATCCCGGCTCGGTTCTGACCTCGATGGTCAAGCGCGTCGACAATGCCGTCTATGACGCCTTCAAGGCCAGCCAGGACGGCAATTTCGAAGCCGGCGTCAACAGCCTGGGCGTGGCCGAGGACGGCGTGGGCTGGGCCTATGACGAAAACAACAAGGCGCTGATCACCGAAGATATGATGGCCGCCGTCGAAAAGGCGAAGGAAGGCATCATCTCCGGGGAGATCGAAGTCCACGACTACTCGGTCGACAACACCTGCCCCTATTGATGTGAACCCTGACGGGCGTCTGCGCGTGTCGCAGACGCCCGTCTTTTGACTTCCGCCCTGCGCTTTTCGTCAAGCGGGCGGCGCCAACCTGCCTGCCTGTCAATGGCTGCGGCAAGACCTGTTGGAGAGTAACAGCATTTGAGCCCCGCGATCGAACTCATCGGCATCGATAAAAGCTTTGGCCCGGTCCATGCCAACAAGGACATCAATCTCACGGTTGAGAAGGGCACGATCCACGGCATTATCGGCGAAAACGGGGCGGGCAAGTCCACGCTGATGTCGATCCTCTACGGCTTCTACCAAGCCGATAATGGCGAAATCCGGGTGAACGGCGACAAGCTTGTGATCGCCGACACTGATGTCGCGATCGATGCCGGCATCGGCATGGTGCATCAGCACTTCATGCTGGTGGAGGATTTCACCGTTCTGGAAAACATCATGCTCGGCGCGGAAGGCGGCGCGTTGCTCGCCAAGGGCGCGAGCGCTGCCCGCAAGGAACTGAAGCGGCTTGAGGAGGAATACGGCCTGGAGGTCGATCCCGACGCGGTGATCGAGGAACTGCCGGTCGGCCTGCAACAGCGCGTCGAAATCCTGAAGGCGATGTTTCGCGGCGCCGAAATCCTGATCCTGGACGAGCCGACTGGCGTGCTGACGCCGTCGGAAGCCGATCACCTGTTCCGCATTCTCGGCATGCTGCGCGACCAGGGCAAGACCATCATTTTCATCACTCACAAGCTGCGCGAGATCATGGCGATCACCGACAAGGTCTCCGTCATGCGCCGCGGCGAGATGGTTGCGACCCGCGACACCGCCGAGACCACAGTGGAGGAGCTTGCCGAGCTCATGGTCGGCCGCCGCGTGCTGCTGCGCGTGGAAAAGGGCGAGGCCAAGCCGGGCGACGTCGCGCTTTCGGTGCGCAATCTCACCGTTCACGACAGCCGCGGCGTGCCGATGGTCAAGAACGTTTCCTTCGATGTGCGCAAGGGCGAGATCGTTGGCATTGCGGGGGTTGCCGGCAACGGCCAGTCGGAGCTGCTGGAGGCGCTGTCCGGCATTCGCAAGCCGCAATCCGGCGAAATCTGGATCGATGGCAAGAAGGTCGTTCACGCCGATCCGGCGAAGATCCGGCACGCGGGCGTTGCCCATATTCCCGAGGACCGTCACCATATGGGGCTGATCCTGCCGTTCGAGGAGCGCGAGAACAATATCCTCGGCTATCATCATCTCGAGAAATATGGCCGCGCCGGGGTGCTTGATCGTCAGGCGATCCTTGAGGACGCCCGCGAGAAGATCGAGAAATACGATATCCGTCCGCCCAATCCGATGCTGAAGACCGCCAATTTCTCCGGCGGCAACCAGCAGAAGATCGTGGTTGCCCGCGAGATCGAGCGCGACCCGGACATCCTGCTCGTCGGCCAGCCGACCCGCGGCGTCGATATCGGCGCGATCGAGTTCATCCACCGCCGCATCATCGACATGCGCGACAGCGGCAAGGCGGTGCTGCTCGTATCCGTTGAGCTGGACGAAATCCGCGGTCTTGCCGACCGCATACTGGTGATGTTCGCCGGCGAGGTCGTCGGCGAAACCACGCCGGCGGCGGACGAACAGAAACTCGGCCTGATGATGGCCGGGATAGCATCTTGAGGTCGACATGAGCGCCGCCAACACGCCCCTGCCCTCCTGGGTCACCTTTCTGCTGATGCCGCTGCTCAACCTCGTCACGGCGCTGGTGATTTCCGGCTTCGTGATCTGGATGATCGGCCAGAGCCCGTTCGAGGCGCTCGGCATCCTGATCAACGGCGCGCTCGGCAGCGGCATGGGCATCGGCTTCACGCTGTTTTACGCGACCAATTTCATCTTCACCGGGCTTTCGGTGGCGATGGCCTATCACGCCGGGCTGTTCAATATCGGCTCCGAGGGCCAGGCCTATGTCGGCGGGCTCGGCTGCGCGCTGGTGGCGCTGTCGCTCGGCAATTATGTGCCGTGGTATGTGACCATGCCCTTCGCCGTTCTGGGCGCGGGCATATTCGGCGCGGCCTGGGCTTTCATCCCGGCCTGGCTGCAGGCCAAGCGCGGCAGCCATATCGTGATCACGACGATCATGTTCAACTTCATCGGCGCGGCGCTGATGGTCTATCTGCTGGTGCATGTGCTGAAGCCGGCCGGCGCGATGTCGCCGGAAACGCGCGGCTTTGCCCCGGGCGGCCAGCTTCCGAACCTTGACTGGCTGATGGCGATGTTCGGATCCAGGCTTGGTCCAGCTCCGCTCAACGTCTCCTTCATCATCGCGCTTGTCATGGGCGTTGCCGTCTGGTTCCTGATCTGGCGCACCAAATTCGGCTATTCGGTGCGCGCGCTCGGCATGAGCAAGTCGGCCGCCACCTATGCCGGCATTCCCTATGCCCGCACGGTCATCGTCACCATGCTGCTGTCCGGCGGGCTGGCCGGCATGATGGCGCTCAACGTGGTGATGGGCTCGGCCGACCGCCTGCAGGTGGAATTCGTCGGCGGGGCGGGCTTTGTTGGCATCGCCGTGTCGCTTATGGGCCGCAACCATCCGCTCGGCATCGTGATCGCCGCGATCCTGTTCGGCATTCTCTATCAGGGCGGCGCCCAGCTTTCCTTCATGATGCCGCAGATCACCCGCGACATGATCGTGATGATCCAGGGTCTGGTCATCCTGTTTGCCGGCGCGCTGGAATTCCTCTACCGGCCGGCGCTGGTCAGGGTGTTTTCCAGACGACAGATGATGGCGGAGGCCTGATCCATGCAGAGCATCGACATCATCATCGGCATGCTGGGCTCGACCATTCGCCTTTCCATTCCTCTGATCTTTACAGCGCTTGCGGGGCTGTTTTCGGAACGCTCCGGCATTTTCGACATCGGGCTTGAAGGCAAGATGCTGGCCTCGGCCTTTGCGGCCGCCGTCGTCGCCTATTACACCGGCTCGCCCTGGCTCGGGCTGCTCGGCGGCATTCTGATCTCGATCGTCTTCAGCCTTGTTCACGGCTACGCCTCGATCACCGCGCGCGGCAACCAGATCGTCTCGGGCGTGGCGCTCAATTTCGTGGCGGCGGGGCTGACCGTGGTGCTCGGCAACGCCTGGTTCAGGCAGGGCGGGCGCACCCCGCAGCTTGAAAACAGCGCCCGCTTTACCGGCATCGATTTCCCGGGCGCGGAGGCGGCAAGCCAGATGGGCTTTTTCGGCAAGCTCTATGCCGACGTCCTTTCCGGCAACAATATCCTCGTCTATATCGCCTTCATCACCGTGCCGATCGTGTGGTGGGTGGTCTACAAGACCCGCTTCGGCCTGCGCCTGCGCGCCGTTGGCGAGAACCCCGGCGCGGTGGATACGGCCGGCATTTCGGTGACCTGGCTGAGATACCGGGCGGTGATCCTCGCCGGTCTGCTCTGCGGCTTTTCCGGCACCTATCTCGCGATCGCGCAATCGGCCTCGTTCATCAACAACATGTCGGCGGGCAAGGGCTATATCGCGCTCGCGGCGCTGATCTTCGCCAAATGGAAGCCGGTTCCGGTGATGTTTGCCTGCCTGCTGTTCGGTTTCCTCGAAGCGTTTTCCAATTTCATGCAGGGCAAGTCCATGCCGCTGATCGGCGAGGTGCCGGTGCAGGTGTTCCAGGCCATGCCCTATATCCTCACCTGCGTCCTCTTGGCGGGTTTCATCGGCACCGCCCGTCCGCCCAAGGCCGGCGGCGTGCCCTATACCAAGGAGCGGTAACATGACGACGCCAGCCGATCTGTTTGCGGCCGCGCGCGCGGCAAGCGCCAAATCCTATTCGCCCTATTCCAAATTCCCGGTGGGCGCGGCCATCCTTGCCGAAGATGGCGCGGTCTATGCCGGGGCCAATGTCGAAAACCTTGCCTATCCGGAAGGCATCTGCGCCGAGGGCGTTGCGATCGGCCACATGATCATGGGCGGCGCGACGAAGATCAAGGCGGTCGCCGTCTATGCGCCGCGACTGGCGCTGTGCTCGCCCTGCGGCGGCTGCCGCCAGAAGCTTGCCGAATTTTCCGATGCCGGCGCTAAGGTCTATCTCTGCGACGATACCGGCGTGCGCGAAACCGTGACCGTCGGCGGTCTGCTGCCCCACGCCTTCGACACCGAGGACATCGGATGACAGAGGCAGCGCTTCTGCTGAAGGAGGCGCTCGGCGACCTTTCGCCGCGCCACGCGATCGTGCTCGGCTCCGGCCTTGGCGGCTTGGCGGACGAGATCGAAAATCCAACGCGCTTTGCCTTTTCGGAACTGCCCGGTTTTCCGGTTGGCGCGGTCAGCGGCCATCATGGCAGTCTCGTTGCCGGGCTGCTTGCCGGCACGCCGGTGATCGTGCTGTCCGGCCGCGTGCATTATTACGAGCAGGGCGACGCGGCGGCGATGCGCCTGCCGCTGGAAACGCTGGCGGCGCTCGGCGTCGAGAACCTGTTCCTCAGCAATGCGGCCGGATCGCTGCATGAGGACATGCCGCCCGGCTCGGTGATGCTGATTACCGACCACATCAATTACTCCGGCATGAACCCGCTGATCGGTGAAACATCCGACCGACGGTTCACCGGAATGAGCCGTGCCTATGACCGTGAACTTGCCGACGCCATGCGCCGGGCGGCGGCCGATCTCGACATAATACTTGCGGAAGGCATATATATGTGGTTTTCAGGACCGAGCTTCGAAACGCCGGCTGAGATCCGCATGGCCCGGATCCTGGGCGCTGATGCAGTCGGCATGTCGACGGTGCCTGAGGTTATTTTGGCGCGCTTTCTGGGTCTGAAGGTCGCCGCGGCCTCGGTGATCACGAATTTCGGGGCCGGCATGAGCCAGGGGGAGCTTGGCCATGACGAAACCAAGAAAATGGCGCCGATTGGCGGCCGCAAACTGGCCGCCATCGTCAAGCGCGCGATCGGTAAGGGGTAAGCCATGAAACACCATACGATTCAGGAGGCCGCGTCGGTCTCGCTTTCGCTGCTTGACCTGACCAATCTGAACGACGACTGCACCGACAAGGATATCGAGACGCTGCTGGAACGCGCCCACACGCCCTATGGCACGCCGGCGGCGATCTGCATCTGGCCGCGTTTCGTCAGCCTTGCGCGACAGATGCTCGGCCCCGACCACCTGATCAAGATCGCGACCGTGGTGAATTTTCCCGCAGGCGACATGTCGATCTCGGCCGTGGAAGAGCAGACCGAACAGGCGATCCGCGACGGCGCAGACGAAATCGACCTCGTGATCCCCTATGCCAAGCTAAAGGCCGGCAATGAATGGGCCGTCAGCGAGATGATCCGCGCCGTGCGTTTTCTCTGCCGCGAGCCCGTTCTGCTCAAGGTCATTCTGGAAACCGGTGAGCTGGCCGATGCCGGCCTGATCCGCAAGGCCGCCGAACTGGCAATTGCCGAGGGCGCAGACTTCATCAAGACCTCCACCGGCAAGGTCAAGATCAACGCCACGCTGGAAGCCGCCGACATCATGCTCGGCGTCATCCGCCAGACCGATCGCAAGGTCGGCATCAAGCCCGCCGGCGGCATCTCGTCGGTGCGCGACGCCCAGCTCTATCTGAGCCTTGCCGAAACCGTGATGGGCGAGGGCTGGGTGATGCCCACCACCTTCCGCTTCGGCGCATCCGGCCTTCTGAACGACATTCAGGCCGTGCTGGACGGCAAGCAGTCGAGCGCGGCGTCCGGCGGGTACTGAGCCTATGCTCGCCCAGGAGATCATCCGCAGGAAACGCGACGGGTTGACGCTCTCGGGCGAGGAGATCGCCGCTTTCGTGCGCGCGCTCAGCGACGAGACGCTATCGGAGGCCCAGGCCGCCGCCTTCGCCATGGCCGTGTTCTTTCGCGGCATGGACGAGACGGAAACGGTCGCGCTGACGCTGGCCATGCGCGATTCCGGCCATGTGCTGTCCTGGCCCGGCATCGACCGCCCGATCGCCGACAAGCATTCCACCGGCGGCATTGGCGACAATGTCTCGCTGATGCTGGCACCGATTGCGGCCGCCGCGGGGCTGGCCGTGCCGATGATCTCGGGACGCGGGCTCGGCCCCTCCGGCGGCACGCTCGACAAGCTGGAATCGATACCGGGCTACAACATAAGCCCCGACGAAACGACGCTCCGGCGGGTCATCAATGAGACCGGTTGCGCGATCATCGGCCAGACGGCGGCGCTCTCGCCGGCCGACAAGCGGCTTTACGCCATCCGCGATGTCACGGCCACGGTCGAGTCCATGCCGCTGATCGTCTCGTCAATCCTGTCGAAAAAGCTCGCGGCCGGGCTGCAAACGCTGGTGCTGGACGTCAAGTTCGGCAATGGCGCGTTCATGACCGACCCCGAGGACGCCAGAGCCCTCGCCCGCCTTCTGGTGCGGGTCGCAAATGGTGCGGGGCTTGCCACCACGGCGCTCGTCACCGATATGAACGAGCCGCTCGCCGATGCCGTCGGCAATGCGGTCGAGATCGAAAACGCGCTAGCGTTTCTCAGGGGCGAGAAATCCGGAACGCGGCTTGAAACCGTCGTGCTTGCCTTCGCCGCAGAGATGATCGCCAATGCCGGCCTTGCCGAAGACCATGACCGCGCGGGCGAAATCGCCCGCGAAACGCTGACGAGCGGCAGGGCGCTGGAGACCTTCGGCAGGATGGTGGCAGGCCTTGGCGGCCCGGCGGATTTCGTCGAACGCTGGGAGAGCTATCTTCCCAAGGCCGCGATCATCCGCCCGGTCGAAGCCCCCGCCTCCGGTTATCTTGCCGCCTGCGACGCCAGGGCGATCGGTCTGAGCGTGGTGTCGCTTGGCGGCGGGCGGCAGCGTCCGACGGACCGCATCGACCACAGCGTCGGCTATTCCGCGCTGAGGCCGCTCGGCGCCGAGGTGGCCGCGGGCGAACCGCTCGCCCTTGTCCATGCCGCCACCGAGGAAGGCTGGCAGGCTGCCGCCGCAACGCTGCGCGCGGCCATCGCTATCGAAGATTATCCGCCCGCGGAGCGGCCGCTGGTGCTGGACCGGGTCGACCTAAGCGACAACGATCTGTAGTGTGAAAGACCGCGCTCCAGCAGAAGGTCGGTCCAATGTCTCTCAAAGCCCTGTTCGCCATTCTCGTTCTCTCCGCGCCGGCGCTTGCCGCCGAGCCGACGGATCCCGTTCGCGACGTCATGGCCGTGACGGAAAACAATTGGGCCACGGATCCGGCCGGCTATCAGGCGTTGTTCACCGAGGACCGTCTCTCGCGCCTGTTCAGCGCGGATTTCCAGATGCGCTATGCCGAGGCGATGAAGACGCCCTATGCCAGGGAGGCCGGCTCGCCCTTCGACTATGATGTCGTGACCAATGCTCAGGACGGATGCCCGCTCGAAAACGTGACGATCTCGCCGCCGAAACCGGTCGACGACGACGTGTTTCATGTCACCGTGCGGTTCCAGATGCTGGCCTGCGTTGGCGATGCGCCCGAATACCAGACCTATTCGACCGCACGTTTCTCTATGGTTGAGGAGAATGGCGAAGCGCGGATCGACGATATCGTCGCGATCAATCCCATCGGCCTGATGCTGTCAGCCAAAGAGCAGTTGCAGGCGGTTATCGACGCCGGCGATTGATCAGTGGATCGTGAACTCGCCCGACACCTGTCGCCATTCATTGGGGCCGATCAGCCGTCTGTGGGCGTAGCAGACGGAATGCAGCGGCCCGTCGAGCTTTTCCCGCCAGAAATCGAGGAACTTGTGCATCTCGGGAAAGTCTGGGGCGAGATCGTAGTCCTGCCAGACATAGGTCTGCAGCAGGTTTTCGAAATCCGGCAGGCGGTAGAGGATATGCGCTGTCGTCAGCCCATAGCCGGCAAGCTGCAATTCGAAGTCCGATGCAAGTCTCATGGTCCACCTCATTGTCGTTGACAATATCAGAGGCTGACGTATTTTGCCGGCGGCTTCAATCTGAAAATTTCGTTTTAATAAACAAATTCAATATCTTGTCAGCATATCACTCTGAGTGCTGCCAAGAAATCCGCAAGGATCAGTCCCAATCGGGCGCCCATTCCGGATCGATCAATCGCATGCGCGCGTCGAGTTCGCGGATGCGCATGACCTCCTCGCCGGAAAGGCGGATGGATGCCGCATCCAGATTGGACTTCACCCGTTCGGGCCGGCTCGAAGTCGGGATCACCACATGGCCTTCGGCCATCAGGAAGGCGAGCGCGATGACGCCTTCACCGGTTTCATGCGCGTCCGCCACTTCCTTCAGGATCGGATTGCCGGAGACCGTGCCCTGTGCCAGAGGAGAATAAGCCGTCAGCGCGATATCGTGCTCCCGGCAATAGTCGGCCACCACCCTGTTCTGGTTGAACACGTGGCACTCGACTTGGTTGGTCGAAATCTTGCGATCGCCGAGAAGGCTCGCAGCTTCCGCCAAAAGCGTCGTGTTAAAGTTGGACACGCCGATGCGCCTGGTCAGGCCATCGTCATAGACGGCGGCGAGTTCACCGATATAGTCCTCGAAGGCGGGCCCATCGGGACGGCCGGGCCAGTGCAGCAGGAGAAGGTCGAGCTTGTCTACCCTGAGCCGCGCAAGGCTCTCCTCCACGCTCGGTCGGAAGGAAGCCGGGCCGTAATTGTCGATCCACACCTTGGTGGTGACGAAAATATCCGCGGGCGTAAAGCCGGAATCGGAAATCGCATTGCCGACTTCGGTTTCATTGTCATAGGCTTGGGCGGTGTCGATATGGCGGTAGCCGGCCTCAAGAGCGGCGATCACCGTATCATAGGCCTCGCTGTCCTTCCGCTTCCAGGTACCGAAGCCCATTTGCGGTATGCCGTTGATCGTTTTCATGGTCATCTTTCAGTCTCACAAGCACGCAAACGAAAGGCGCCGGGTCGCCCCGCCGCCTGCCATTCGTTCCGTGTTCACTTCTTTTTCTGGTAAGCGCGCATCAGCACGAAGGCGAGCGCCGCGATGGAGGCAACGCCCGTGATCGGCTTCTGGTTGATCATGGTCGGCACGACGCCAACGACGCTCTGCAGCATCTCTTCGGTCGCATATTTCGCCGCGCGGAACCGCCGTCGCTCCATGCGGTTCATCATCATCGCATAGGCGAGGACGAACATCGCCAGCGCTAGAGAGGCGATGGCGATCGTCAAGGTGGCGCCGAGGGGGCCGAATTTTTCCGCAAGATAGATGGCAAGCGCTGCAACGCCGCTGACGAAGGCGGCGAGAAACAGGAAGAACAGAATAACGGCGACAACCGCGTTCCGCTTGGCTGAACGCGCAATGATGCGGCCATCCACTGCCATGGCGGCCGCCACGAGTGATATGAGCCGATCCATCATCTAGCGCCGCGTCAGGAGCGCCATCAGAAATCCGAAACCGGCAGCCATCAGGATCGACTGAAGCGGACGGCTGCGGATGTGATCCTCAACATCTTCCTCGAAGGACATGGCCTCATCGCGGGCACGATCATAGGCGTCCTGACCACTCTTGATCGCATCGTCGCGAAACTTCTCGGCCTTGACGCGCGCTTCAGAGGCTTTCTGATTGCCAAGAGTGCCGATCAGCTTCGTCAACTCGGCAATGTCGCCGCGCAACTGATCAATCTGAGCCTGGATATCGGCTTCCGTCGTCTTGCCCGCCTGGGCTTCCGTCGATTTATTGGCTACCATTGTGAACTCCTGAAATTAGGCTACTTCCTTACGATAACGCCCGAGCATGATCCTTGTTCCAGATCAAAGCAACAGGGAACGCGAAAATCAGCCCGCCAGAGCCTGATCAGGCCCCTCACGATAAAAGGTTTCCACATGGGTCCGGATGGCAAGGCGCAGTTCTTCCATCGTCTCGTACAGGCGGCCGTCGAGACCGTGCACGTGAAACTTCACCGCCACGAATTTCAAGCGACCGTTTTCGGGGATGACGATACCGACCGGCTGGCCGGCGAATTCAACCATCTGCTTTTTCATGAAATGCACCTCCGACCCTTGAAAAGCGGCCGGCCTCTTATGTTTTAGACGTATGTTTTCAACCTGCGTGTGCAGTCTGACGCATATGAAACCGGGTGCTCCTCAGGGCAAAGCCAAAGCTGGGCTCCCGGTTGATGGGTCAGGCCGCACTGCCTTTCGAAGGACAGACGCAAAACAGGACATAATTGAGATGTCGGCGTTGAGTGATTTCTAAAGTATCCATCTCGACGGGCATCGAACGCCTCCTCTCCTTGAAGCGGCACAGGGCCGCATTCCGGTTATCGTGATAGCCAAAACCGGCCACGAATACCAGAGTTATATTTTACCGATAATGAGGATATTCTTCAAATTCATGACACAATCGCTCGAAAAATTGAAATTTATTTTCCGGGCGAAAGCACCGATGGGTCCGTAATCCTCCGCCTTCCCATAGATAGCGCGAGGCAAACGACGAACAAGGGCCCGGCCGATAAAATTGACCGCCCGTCAACAAATACAATCCCTGGTGCAGCCTGAATTATGACCGCGTTGCGGGACGGGGCCTCAGCCCATCCGCTCGGAGGCGTAGGAGCCCGCGGACGGCGCGAAAATCACCGTGCGGTTGCCGTTGATGAACACCCGGTGATGGATGTGGGCGTGGATGGCGCGGGCAAGCACCAGCGCCTCGACATCGCGCCCGAGCGCCACATAATCGTCCGGGCTCTGGGCATGGGTGATGCGCACCGTTTCCTGCTCGATGATCGGCCCCTCGTCGAGATCCGGCGTCACGTAATGCGCCGTCGCGCCGATCAGCTTGACCCCGCGCTGATAGGCCTGCTTGTAGGGATTGGCGCCCTTGAAGGACGGCAGGAAGGAATGGTGGATATTGATTACCCGCCCCTCCATCTTCCGGCACAGCGTATCGGACAGCACCTGCATGTAACGCGCCAGCACGACAAGCTCGGTATCGGTCTGCTCGATCAGTTCCATCAGCCGCGCCTCGGCCGCCGCCTTGGTGTCCTTGTTCACCGGGATATGGAAGAACGGAATATCATGATTGACCACCAGCTTCTGGTAATCGAGGTGGTTGGAAACGACCCCCACGATATCGATCGGCAGCGCGCCGATGCGCCAGCGATAGAGCAGGTCGTTGAGGCAATGGCCGAACCGCGACACCATGATCAACGTCTTGATCTTGTATGCGCCGTCATGGAATTTGTAATCCATCGAGAACGGCGCCGCGATCGCCTCGAAACCATCCCTGAGACTATCGAGGCCGGCGCCGGTTTCGGAAATGAAGCTGATGCGGATGAAAAAACGGCCGGTGTCCAGATCGTCATATTGCGAACTGTCGATGATGTTGCAGCCCTCGGCGGCGAGATAGCCGGAGATCGCGGCAACGATGCCACGCGTGGAAGGGCAGGTCACCGTAAGCACATAATTATTCATAGCCATCTCCCATTCCTAGAGCGCCAGCCTGTCGCGGCGGCCGATCGGTCATAAAAGCTTGCGGCAGCGCTTTCAACCGCTGCCGTGTCCAGCGCATCAGACTATGGGCTGGGCTGTCACGCTTTTGCATTGGCGACGCATAAAGGTCGATTGCCGCCACGCAAGCAGGCTAAGGTCGGTCATAACTGGAAAAACGACGGCCGGGAAACCAAATAAGATATGTCGCCGTATCATTGACAAAGGTGTGCGCTATATTCCTGTTAATTCATCGCTGCTACCATAGAGGCGCCATCCGATGGAGCCATGTCCGGAGTTTTGTGAATGCCAAGTCTGAAAGGGTTTCTGCCGTGCCCCAGCGCCTCTGCCAGCCTCGGGAAGCTGTTTTTTACGGCGGCTGTTTCGCTGACCGCCCTTTCGGTTTCGGTGCAGGCCGGCATGGCCGCCGATTGTGAGATGAGCCTGCGCGGCATCAATGTCGCCGGCGCCGAGTTCGGCAAGCCGGGCGATCCCTATGGCGAGGGCTACATCTACCCCACCAAGGAAACCATCGATTCGCTTGCCAGCGACAAGTTCAACGCCATCCGCCTGCCCTTCCTGTGGGAGCGTCTTCAGCCGCAGTTGAACGGCATACTGGATTCCACGGAGCTGTCGCGCATTCAGCAAACGGTGGACGACGCCCATGCCAACAACATGGTGGTAATCCTCGATCCCCATAATTACGCGCGTTATCGCGGCGAGGTGATCGGCAGCCCCAACGTGCCGGTCGACGCCTTCGCCGATTTCTGGAAGCGCCTTGGCGCCGTGTTCGCCAATGACGAGGATGTAATCTTCGGCCTGATGAACGAGCCGCATGATATCGAAGCCGTGGACTGGCTGACGGCGGCCAACGCGGCGCTGAAGTCGATCCGCGATATCGGCGCCGGCAATCTCGTGCTCGTGCCCGGCACCGCCTGGTCCGGCGCGCATAGCTGGAGCCAGGATTTCTACGGCAACTCCAATGCATCGGTGATGATCGGAGTGCAGGACCCCGTCGACAATTTCGCCTTCGAAGTGCACCAATATGCCGATGACGATTTTTCGGGCAAAGCCGACAACTGCAACAAGATCGATGGCGCCGTCAGCGCGGTACAGAGCTTCACCAACTGGCTGAACGCCAATGACTACCAGGGCTTTCTCGGCGAGTTCGGCACTACCGACCAGCTCTCCTGCCTCAAGGGGCTGAAGCAGATGGTCGACATCATCGAGCAAAATCCCAAGGCCTGGATCGGATGGGCATACTGGGCAAGCGGCGAATGGTGGCCGAAGAATTCGCCGATGATCATCCAGCCGGATCTGCGCAATGGCGGCAAGGCGCAGCTCACCACGCTGCAGCCGGTCCTGAACGAGCCGGACACGCGGCTTGCCTGCAACGCCCACTGAAGTCTAGCTTCCGGCAACGGGCGCCCATAGCACGTCCTCGATGCGGCGGGCTCCGGTGGCGAGCATCACCAGCCTGTCGAAGCCGAGCGCGATGCCGCTTGCCGGCGGCATGAACCCGAGCGAGTCGAGAAAGTCCTCGTCGATCGGATAGGTCTCGCCGTAGATGCGCTGCTTTTCCGCCATGTCGGCGACGAAGCGCCGGCGCTGCTCGTCGGCATCTGTCAGTTCGCCAAAGCCATTGGCAAGCTCCACCCCGCAGACATAGAGCTCGAAACGCTCGCTGACCCGCGGATCGGCCTCGCTCTTGCGCGCGAGCGCCGCCTCGCAGGCGGGATAGGCATCCAGCACCGTGGCCGCCCCGTGGCCGAGTTCCGGCTCGACCTTTTCCACCAGCACGCGCGAAAACATGTCCGACCAGCTATCGTCCGGGCCATAGCGAAGCCCCGCCTTGACCATGCGGGCGGCCAGCGCACCCCGGTCCCCTTCCCCGTCATTACCGATCGTTGTCAGAAGCTCGATCCCCGCATAGCGCTCGAAGGCCTCGGCAACGCTTACCCTTTGGATGGCAGCGAACGGGTCGCAGGTTCTGCCGCGCCACGAGAACTGCGTCGCACCCGCCGCCTTTGCCGCCAGCGCCAGCAGCGCCTGGCAATCCTCAAACAACCGCTCATAGGGCGCGCTAGCACGATACCATTCCACCATGGTGAATTCGGGATGGTGCAGCGGTCCGCGCTCGCGATTGCGATAGACGCGGGAGAAGCACACCAGCCGCTCCTCGCCCGCCGCCAGCAGTTTTTTGGCGGTGAATTCCGGCGATGTGTGGAGATACATCGGCCGTCCAGCGCCGTCATTGCCAATCATGTTGGCGGCGAAGGCATGGAGATGGGTCTCGTTTCCGGGCGAGACCTGCAGCGCCGGCACATCGGCCTCGATGAAATCCTCGGCGGCAAACCAGCCGCGCATCGCCGCCATCATCCGGTTGCGGGCGAGGAGCGCCGGCCGGCGGTCGGCATGGCGGTCGGGACGCCACCACGCTCCGTCGCCCGCATCTCTTCTGTCAGTCAGCTTGTTCATATCGGTTTCCGAAGCCTCACAGGCGGTTTGCCGCGTTTGGCACTGGCATTCAGGTGCGATTTGCGTTAGTCCCGCTCTCACAATTCATAAGGGATTGCGGCCTCGGGCCGCGCTGAGATAGCAAGGAAGTTTCATGGTCAAGGTCATCGCCTCGTCGCTGCGCAAGGGTAATGTCGTCGATGTCGACGGCAAGCTCTATGTCGTGCTCACCGCCCAGAATTTTCACCCCGGCAAGGGCACGCCCGTTACCCAGGTGGACATGCGCCGGATCGCCGACGGCGTCAAGGTTTCGGAGCGCTGGAAGACGACGGAACAGGTCGAGCGCGCCTTCGTCGAGGACAATGACCACACCTTCCTCTACGCCGATGGCGAAGGCTATCACTTCATGAACCCGGAGACCTACGACCAGCTCACCATGAGCGCGGACGATGTCGGCGATGCCGCCGCCTATCTCTCCGAAGGCATGACGGTGGTCCTGTCGATCCACGAAGGCATTGCGATCGCCCTCGAACTGCCGCGCCAGGTGACGCTCGAAATCACCGAGACCGAGCCGGTGGTCAAGGGCCAGACGGCCTCGTCCTCCTACAAGCCGGCCATGCTTTCCAACGGCCTGCGCACCATGGTGCCACCCCATATCGACGCCGGCACCCGCGTTGTGATCCTCACCGAAGACGGCTCCTACGTGGAACGCGCCAAGGACTGAGCGGTATTCGTTCCGCGAACCTTCCAGCAAATAATCTCTCCCCTTGAGGGAGAGATGCTCCGACAGGGGCAGAGAGGGGTGAACCCTCTTCGAGAGTGCGGTGAATGCGGCTTATGCGCGTTACCCTTAAAGCGACACCGCAATCGCCGGTGGCTTCACCCGCATAGCCCTCAATCTTCTCGCCCCGGAGGGGAGAGATGTCGCGAAAGCGACAGTGAGGGGGAGTCCATCCCCGCGAATGCCCTCACGATTTGATACGCTGCACCACCCTCACTGCCCCTTTCGGGGCATCTCTCCCGCCAGCGGGAGAGAGTAATGGGAGCAAGCCGCCAGTATCACCGGCCCTCACCCCCTCATCGCCGCAGCGATTTCCTCCACCACCGCATTACCCTCATGCTCGCTCTTCCTGGCGCGCATGAAACAGGCTTCCGATTTCAGGATCAGCCCGTCGGACAAAATCTTGAGGTGGTTGGCCCTGAGCGTCGAGCCGGTGGAGGTGATGTCGACGATGATATCGGCCTGGCCGGCCATCGGCGCGCCCTCGGTGGCGCCGAGGCTTTCGACGATGCGGTAGAGCTGGATGCCGTGGGTGGCGGTGAAGAACTGCTGCGTCAGCCGCCAGAATTTCGTGGCGATCGCCAGCCGGCGGCCATGGCGGCTGCGGAACTCGGCGGCGACGTCGTTGAGGTCGGCCATGGTATCGACATCGAGCCAGATTTCCGGCACGGCGACCACGACATCGGCCTGGCCGAAGCCGAGGCGCGAGACGATCTCGACGCGGGCGTCGGCATTGGCGACATTCTCGCGCACGACATCCTCGCCGGTCACGCCGAAATCGACGGCGCCGCTGCCGACCTCGCGCGCAATCTCGGAGGCCGAGAGAAACGCGATCTCGATATCGCCGCGCCCTTCGATCTGGCCGCGATAGGAGCGGCTGTTGCCATTGGTCACGACCGTGAGGCCGGCCGCCTTCAGCGCCTGTTCCGCGCCTTCCTTGATGCGCCCCTTGGAGGGCAGGGCAATGGTGACGGTCATCGGATATCCTTGGCTTGGCTGCCTGCCCGCTCGATCCGGTCGAGCCAGAGGGAGAACCCGACCGCAGGAATATGGCCGCTTGCGCCGAGCAGCGTCAGCAGCCGGTCATAGCGCCCGCCGCCGGCCAGAAGTGCCGCGCGCGGACCGGCTTCGGTGATCTCGAAGACGAGGCCGGTGTAATAATCGAGCGGCCGCCCGAAGGCGGCGCGATAGGTGATGTCGGCAACGGCAACGCCGCTTTCCGCGATCGCCGCGATCCGGTTTTCGAAGGCGGCAATCGCCGAACCGATGTCGAGGCCGAATTTCTCCGCGAAACCGGTGAGCGCATCCGACGCCTGATCGAGACCGATATCGAGCGACAGGAACGTCGTGAGCGCGTCCAGCGCCTCGGCATCCAAGCTGGTGACCGACAGCGCCAGCTTTTCCTTCAGCCGCCGCGCGATTTCCTCCGGGCTGCGACTGGCATTGGTGGAATAGCCGGTCGCCTGCATGGTCTCGTCAATATGCGCGATCAGCCCGGCCTCGTCGCCATCGGCGAGGAAACCGGCAACGCGCCGGTCGAGCCCGCCGACCGGCTGCGGCCGGGCAAGGGCGTCGAGCAGCGTTTCCAGCCGCTTCTGATTGCCGAAGGCATGGATCAGCCGCTTCTGCCAGCCGCCCGGCAGGCCGAGCGCGCCGACGACCGCTTCGAAAAGGTTCTGGTCGCCGAGCGTGACCGCAAACCGCACATCCGGCAGACATTCGCGCAGGATACCGAGCGCATCGGCAATCGCGCGGGCATCGGCCTTTGCGAAATCGGCGCTGCCGAGATCCTCGATACCTGCCTGGAAAAACTCCGACGCGCCATCATCGCGCGCCTGACGGAACACCATGCCGCAATAGGCATAGCGCTTCGGCGTGCCGGCATTGTTCTCGATATGATGGGCGCAGACGGGAATGGTGAATTCCGGGCGCAGGCAAAGGCTTTCGCCGGTCTCGCTCTCGGTCATGAAGATGCGGCGGCGCAGCGCCTCGCCGGCCATATCCAGAAACGGCGCTGCCGGCTGGATGACCGGGATATCGGTCAACGCCGTGTCGCGCGCCGCGAAGGCTTGAAGGATGGCGCCGGCGCAATCCGGCAAGCTGGTGGACGGCATGGATGGACGGTCTCTTCTGTTCGCCGCAACCGATGACCATCCTTTGCGGCAAATGTCAACGATTGCGGGCCGAAAAGCTCACGCGATCGCCTGCATCAACTCGATGCGATTGCCGAAGGGGTCGTAGACATAAGTCCGCAAAAAACCTTCCAGTGGCGCGTCGGCCTTCACCGCGTAGCCGGCCTTCGAGACCCGTGCGGCGAGCGTACCGACATCGTCGACCAGAATGGCCGGATGCGCCTTGCGGGCGGGCCGGAAATCCTTCTCAACGCCGAGATGGATACGCAGCCCATCCGCCTCGAAACAGCAGCCGCCGCGCGGTTTCAGATTGTCGGGCTTTTCCACTTCGGGCACGCCGAGAACATCCCGATAGAAGGCGCGCGCCCGATCCTGGCCGCCGGCCGGCATGGCAAGCTGCACGTGATGGATCGCCTTCAGCATCGCGCCTCCTTTCGTCTCTATCCCAGAACTGCAGTCACCGCCTTCTTCGTGGCCGCCACGATCTGGTCGGCCTCGTCGCGCGTCAGGCAGAGCGGCGGGGCATAGCCCAGGATATCGCCCTCCGGCATGGCGCGGGCGATGACGCCTTCGGAAATCAGCGCGGCGGCAAGGTTGGGGCCGACCTTTTCGGACGGATCGTAGAAAGTCCGGCTGTCGCGGTCCCTGACGAATTCGACGGCCATCAGCATGCCCTCGCCGCGAATATCGCCGACATGGGGATGATCGGCAAGCGCGTCCTTCATCGCGGTGCGCAGATAGGCCCCGGTTTCGGCGGCATTTTTCACCAGACCCAGCTCATCGATCAGCTTCAGGTTGGCAACGCCTGCGGCAGCCCCGATCGGATGGGCGGAATAGGTCCAGCCATGGCCGATCGGGCCGTTTTCATCCGTGCCCTGTTCCAGCACCTTCCAGACCTTGTCGGAAACGATCGTGCCGGAGAGCGGCGCATAGGCCGAGGTCAGGCCCTTGGCAATGGTGATCAGGTCGGGCTTCAGGTCGTAGTGATCAGAGCCGAACATCGAGCCGAGCCGGCCGAAGCCGGTGACGACCTCGTCGGCGATCAGCAGGATATCATGCTTTTCCAGCACCGCCGAAATCGCCTTCCAGTAACCCTCCGGCGGCGGCACGATGCCGCCGGTGCCCAGCACCGGCTCGCCGATGAAAGCCGCGATCGTATCCGCGCCCTCGCGTTCGATCCGCATTTCCAGCTCGGCAACGCAATGGGCGACGAAATCGGCCTCGCTCATCGCAAGGTCCTTGCGGCGGTAATAATAAGGCGCGGTGGTGTGGAACACCCGTTCCAGCGGCAGGTCGAACTTCCTCTGGAAGCCGGCAAGGCCGGTGAGCGACCCGGTCATCAGGCCCGAGCCGTGATAGCCGCGCCAGCGCGAGATGATCTTCTTCTTTTCCGGCCGCCCGAGGATGTTGTTGTAGTACCAGATGAGCTTGATATTGGTCTCGTTGGCATCCGATCCCGACAGGCCAAAATAGACCTTGGACATATGGTCCGGCGCGCGGTCGATGACCATCTTCGCCAAGTTGATCGAGGCCTCTGTGCCATGGCCGGCATAGGCGTGGTAATAGGCAAGCTCCTTCGCCTGCTCGGCAATCGCCTCGATAATGCTTTCCCGCCCGTAGCCGACATTGACGCAATAGAGCCCGCCGAAACCGTCCAGCAGCCTGTTGCCGTCGCGATCCTCGATGAACACGCCCTTGGCCGTCTTCACGATCCGGCTCGGACTTTCGCCGCGCGCATGTTGGGCGAGATGGGTGGAGGGATGGAAGAAATTCTCGCGGTCGAAGCGGTCGAGCTGGTCGTTGGTAAGCATCGTATCCTCGTGCTGTGAAAAGGGCTTGCGCGCCGTGTTGAAAACGTGTTGTATACAACATCGAGAGAGAATGCAAAGCGGAACACTCTGCACGTGAATATCGCGAGTCCTCTCCTCCCTTTCTGCGTCATCCTCGGGCTTGACCCGAGGATCCAACCACGTGTGTCGCGAGCGGCGTTGGCGGGTGGAGCGCATTGGGAATGCGAGGCGCAAGAACACGCACCTCCTCTCGTGGGGAGATGGGATTAGATCCTCGGGTCAAGCCCGAGGATGACGCCCGAAGAGAGGCTGGCACAAAACAATCTCCCCCTCAAAGGGGGGAGATCGGCGCTACTGGCAGGTCGATTGAGATGGCAGAGCCTATGATTCAATAAATGTGGGAAAACGTGTCACATCCACTGTTGTGCACAACAAAACGAGGAAAGCCATGGCGGCGATGGAACTGCCCTTTTCGAAATCGGAATATGACCGCCGGCTGGCGCTGACCCGGAAGGCGATGGAGGCCTATGGGCTGGATGCGCTGGTGGTGACTTCGCCCGCCGGCATGAACTGGCTGACCGGCTATGACGGCTGGTCCTTCTATGTCGATCAGGCGGTGATCGTCACCGGCGACGGCATGCCTTACTGGTGGGGTCGGCTGATGGACGCCAATGGCGCGCGCCGCACCGCCTTTCTCGCTGAGGATCATATCCTCTGGTACGCCGACCGCTATATCCAGGCAGACGGCATCCACCCGATGGACGACCTTGCCGAAAAGCTTGCGGGTCTTGGCCTCGACAAGGCCCGCATCGGCGTGGAGATGAACGCCTACTACTACTCCGCCGCCGGCCACGCGGCGCTGATGAAGGGCCTGCCGGGCGCAACCATCAAGGACGGTTCGGGCCTTGTCGACTGGCAGCGCGTGGTGAAGTCGGAGGAGGAAATCGCCTTCATGCGCAAGGCAGCGCAGATTTCCGACCGGGTGATGGGCCATGCGATGGAGATCGCCGAGCCGGGCATGAAGAAGAACCATTTCGTCGGCGAACTGATGAAGACCGCGATCACCGGCGTCGACGATATCTGGGGCGATTATCCGGCGATCATGCCGCTACTGCCATCCGGTCCCGACGCCTCCGCGCCGCATCTCACCTGGAGCGGCGACGAGTTCAGAACCGGCGAGGCCACCTTCATCGAGCAGGCCGGCTGCTATCGCCGTTACCATGCGCCGCTCAGCCGCACCGTGTTCTTCGGTAAGCCGCCGCGATACATGACCGACGCTGCGCAAGCGCTGGTCGCCGGGCTCAACGCCGGCATCGAGGCGGCGCGGGCCGGCAACCGGGCGGGCGATATCGCGGCAGCGCTGGAAAAGGAACTCTGGAAGGTCGGCATCGAACGGCCAAACCGCTGCGGCTATGCCACCGGCCTTGCCTATCCGCCGGACTGGGGCGAGCACACCGTCAGCATCCGCACCATCGACGAAACCCTGCTGAAACCGGGCATGACGCTGCATTTCATGCCGGGGCTGTGGATGGATGACTGGGGACTGGAAATCACCGAGACCATCCTGATCACCGAAAACGGCCCTGCGGAGGCACTCTGCAGCGTCGAGCGCAAACTGTTCGTGAAGGATTGACCGTTGAGCGATCTGACCGCAGCCCGCGATATTCTCGCAGACCTTGTCGCCTTTCCCTCGGTGTCGTCGGAAAGCAATTTGCCGCTGATCGCCTATATCGCCGAGCGGCTGTCGGATTGCGGCGCACGGGTGGAAATCCTGACCGACGCCACCGGGACCAAAGCCAACCTGTTCGCAACGCTCGGCGACGACCGCCCCGGCGGGCTGATGCTGTCCGGCCACAGCGATGTCGTGCCCGTGGACGACCAACTCTGGACCAACGACCCGTTCACGCTTGCCGAACGCGACGGCAAGTTCTTCGGCCGCGGCACCTGCGACATGAAGGGCTTCATTGCCGCCTGCCTTGCCAAGCGGGACACCCTGGCCGAGATCGCGGCCAGCAAGCCGATCCACTTCGCCTTCACCCATGACGAGGAGGTCGGCTGCATCGGCGCGCGGGCGCTGACGGAATGGCTGTCAGAGCGCGAAGTCCGTCCCGCGCTCGCGATCGTCGGCGAGCCGACCATGATGCGGGTGATCGAGGGGCACAAGGGCTGCTGCGAATACACCGTCACCTTCACCGGCCGCTCCGGCCATTCCTCGGCGCCCGAGCTGGGCGTCAACGCGGTCGAATATGCCGCCCGCTATATCGCCCGGCTGATGGAACTACGGGAAAAGCTGATGGCGCGCGTGCCGGAAGGCTCGCGCTACCAGCCGCCCCATGCGACGCTCAATGTCGGCGCGCTGGAGGGCGGGTTGTCGCATAATGTCATTGCGCCGCGCGCGGTGCTGCGCTGGGAAACCCGGCCGGTGATCGCCGAGGACCTGTCGCTGGTGAAAGACGACATTGCCGACTACTGCGCCCGCGACCTGTTGCCCGCCATGCGCGCAGTGGCGCCTGAAGCCGATATCGAGACGGAGGTGATCGGCGAGGCCGCGGCGCTGTTTCCGAGAAATGAAAACGCCGCCCGCGACCTCGCCTTCCGGCTCACAGGCGCGGACAGCGCCGACGTCGTGCCCTTCGGCACCGAGGCCGGCTTCTTTCAGGAAATCGGCATGGACGCCGTTGTCTGCGGGCCGGGCTCGATCGACCAGGCTCATAAACCCGATGAATATCTGAGCGCAGACCAACTCGGCCAGTGCCTTGCGATGCTCGACCGGCTTGCGGGCGCGTGGCGATGACGGCGGAGCCTGCCACCGGCCGCGACCGGCTTATCCAGATCCACGACGTCATTCGCGAGCGGATCATGATGCTGGACTATCCGCCGGGCGAAAAGCTCTCGGAAGTGGCCCTTGCGAATGAATTCGGCGTGTCGCGCACGCCGCTCCGGCGCGTGCTGGCTGGGCTGGAGGATGAGGGGCTGCTGCTCTCCGTCCATGGCGTCGGCACCATCGTGACCGATGTCGACTTCGATGAGCTGGCGCAGGTCTATCGTCTCCGGATGGAGCTTGTCGTGCTGATGGCGCATCTAGATCCAGCACCGGTCACCGAGGGGATCGTGGCGGATTTTCGCGCACTCCACGAGCGCGCTCTTTCGCTCAGGAACGCCCCCGCGCCGCGCGATTTCGCGGCACTCGACCGGGACATGTTTCTGGCGCTCAACCAACTTTCGCTGAACCAGCCGCTCCGAGACACCGGCGAACGCCTCTATTTCCGCACCGCCCGCATCTGGCTGCAGGCCATCACCGCCTCGGCGGCGGATCTCGAAAATGAAGCGGAGATCTATTGCCGGGAAACCGCCGAAATCCTCGCCGCCGTCGAGGCCGGCCAGCTCGACGCACTCAGCCACCTCCGCCGCGCCCATATCGCCATGAGCTTCGAGCGGATGCGTTGATCAGTTACGATCGAAAGCCCCGGCCGCCTGTCCGCGTTTAGCGGGAATCGCCTGGCTCTGTTGAGCGACAAAGCCGCCCCATATCCTGCTGCGTCACTGCGCTCGACCGCAGGGCGGCCGCATGTGGGATGGCTTCTTGCCCCCAATACTCTCTCCCGCTGGCGGGAGAGATGCCCCGAAAGGGGCAGTGAGGGTGGCGCGGCATTTCAAATCGTGACGGCGCTCGCGGTGATAGACTCCCCCCTCACTGTCGCTATCGCGACATCTCTCCCCTCCGGGGCGAGAAGATTAGGGGGCTATGCGGTGAGGCCATGCACGCGACCGAAGGCCCCACAACGAGGGCCCGGCTGCGCCTATAGAATCTCGGCGGGATGAGCCTGTGGCGGGAGGGGCGCGCGGATTACGTTCGAACACGGCCAACGTGGAGCGCTCGCTGGCCCGAGAAAACCCACTTATCAGGCTTGGCCAGCAACCTCGCTCCTATTTGCCCTGCCGCCACGAGTTGACGCCAGTCGGGCTTTTGGTTATCAACGTTACGTTATAACATTTAGTGACCAAACGATGCCCGTTCGTTTGGCATTCTCGCGCAAGTTCAGGACACGACCCATGCTGCAAAACAATGACACCCGCCTGCCCGTCACCGTGCTTTCCGGCTTTCTCGGCGCGGGCAAGACCACGTTGCTGAACCACATTCTCAACAATCGCGAGGGTCGGCGGGTCGCGGTGATCGTCAACGATATGAGCGAGGTGAATATCGATGCCGATCTGGTGCGCGAGGGCGGCGCCGATCTATCGCGCACCGAGGAAACCATGGTCGAGATGACCAATGGCTGCAT
The DNA here is from genome assembly GCF_021021415.1 of Martelella mediterranea. Lineage (GTDB taxonomy): Bacteria > Pseudomonadota > Alphaproteobacteria > Rhizobiales > Rhizobiaceae > Martelella > Martelella mediterranea_C. Next base: position 40,374 of record NZ_JAINWJ010000014.1, read on the forward strand.
CTGTTGCACGCTGCGCGACGACCTTCTGACGGAAGTGCGGCGGCTTTCGGAGGAGAGGCGCTTCGACTATCTGCTGATCGAGGGAACCGGCATTGCCGAGCCGCTGCCGGTGGCCGCGACATTCTCCTGGCGCGACGAGCGCGGCGAGAGCCTCTCCGATCTCGCCCGGCTGGATACCATGGTCACGGTGGTCGACGCGGTGAACCTGCTGCGCGAATATGGCGGCCATGAATTTCTGAAGAACCGTGGCGAGGTCGCCGGCGAAGGAGACGAACGCACGCTGGTCGATCTTCATGTCGAACAGATCGAATTCGCCGATGTCGTGGTCGTCAACAAGGTCTCGGACGTGAGCGCGGAAGAGCGCGAGAATGTCGTCAAGATTGTCCGCGCGCTGAACGCCGATGCCAAGATCATCGAGACGGATTTCAGCCGTGTCAATCTCGACGAACTGCTCGATACCGGCCTCTTCAGCGAGGACAAGGCGAGCCAGCACCCGCTCTGGGCCAAGGAGCTTTACGGTTTTGCCGATCATGTACCGGAGACCGAGGAATACGGTATTTCAAGCTTTGTCTATCGCGCCCGCGCGCCGTTCGATCCGCTGAAATTCGACGCGTTCACGCGGATGAATTTTCCCGGCCTGATCCGCGCCAAGGGGCATTTCTGGCTGGCGACGCGGCCGGATTTCGCCGGCGAATTCTCGCTTGCCGGCGCGATCGTGCGCAACGGCCCGCTCGGGCGCTGGTGGGCGGCCGTTCCGCGCAGCCGGTGGCCGAATGCGCCGGAGCTGCAAAAAATGATCGATGATTGCTGGGACGAGATCTATGGCGATCGCCGGCAGGAGATCGTCTTCATCGGTGCGGGCATGGACCAGGCGGCAATCCGAGAAGCCCTCGATGACTGCCTGATCGACATCGGGCCTACGTTCAATGAACGCGATTTCGAGTTCCTGACCGACCCCTTCCCTTCGTGGACGAGAGGCTGAGGCGGACTAGCCCCACAGCACCGGCTCAGCCGGGTGCATCACCGAGCCATCGAACCGGATTGCGTTCGCGCGGTCCTGGGCAAGCAGCAGCGGCCCGTCGAGGTCGACGAAGGCCGCGCCCTCGGCCACCAGCATGGCCGGCGCCATGGCAAGAGAGGTGCCGAGCATGCAGCCGATCATGATCTGGAAGCCCATGGCCTCCGCTTCCTGCTTCAGGAGCAGCGCCTCGGTCAGTCCGCCGGTCTTGTCGATCTTGATATTGATCGCGTCGTATTTGCCCTTGAGATCGGCAAGCGAGGGGCGGGCGTGGCAGCTCTCGTCAGCGCAGACCGGCAGCGGGCGCTCGATATGGCGCAGCGCCTCGTCATCGCCGGCCGGCAACGGCTGTTCCACCAGCGCCACGCCGAGACGCACGAGCGCAGGCGCAAGTGCCTGATAGGCCTCGACGCTCCAGCCTTCATTGGCATCGACGATGATCGTGGCATCGGGCGCGCCGGCGCGCACCGCCTCGATGCGGCCAAGGTCGTCGTCAGTGCCGAGCTTGACCTTCAACAGCGGCCGGTGGGCGTTTTCGGCGGCCTGAGCGCGCATCTTTTCCGGTTCGCCGAGCGAGATGGTGTAGGCCGTCGTCAACGGGCCGGGCTTTTGAAGGCCGGCAAGCTGCCAAACCGGCTTGCCGCTGCTTTTGGCTTCAAAATCCCAGAAAGCGCAGTCGAGCGCATTGCGCGCCGCGCCCGGCTTCATCCGCGTCTGCAAGGATTCGCGATCGAGCCCGGCGCGGATTTCCGCCTCCAGCGACAGGATATCGGCAATGACGCCGTCAACCGTCTCGCCATAGCGGGCATAGGGCACGGATTCGCCGCGCCCGGTATGCGCGCCATCGGTGAGCGTCACCGTCACCACGCGGATTTCGGTGCGCGAGCCGCGCGAAATCGTGAAGGAGCCCGCGACCGGAAACACGTCCTCGCGGGCGGAGACGTAAAGTTCGCTCATAGCGCCGCCAGCGCATCGGCGAGGCGTTCGGCCCCGTGGCGGAACGGATCGACCGTCGGCAGGCCCATGCGCGCTTCGGTCTGCCGGCAATATTCAAGCGCCTCCTCGTCCGACATGGCTGAGGTATTGAGCGAGATGCCGACCACCTTGCAATCCGGATTGACGATACGGGCCATCTGCAGCGCGAGATCCCGCACCGCTTCGAGGCTCGGGAGCTGATAGTCCGGCAGGCCGCGCATATGCGGCCGGTTGGGCTCGTGGCAGATCACCAGCGCATCCGGCTGGCCGCCATGGATCAGCGCCAGCGTCACGCCGGAATAGGAGGCGTGGAACAGGCTGCCCTGCCCTTCGATCAGGTCCCAGTGGTCGGCATCATTGTCCGGCGAGAGATATTCGATCGAGCCGGCCATGAAATCGGCGATCACCGCATCGAGCGGCACGCCGCCGCCGGTGATCAAAATGCCGGTCTGGCCGGTGGCGCGGAAGGTCGCCTTCATGCCCTTGTCACGCATCGCCTTTTCCACGCAGAGCGCGGTGTACATCTTGCCGACCGAGCAATCCGTGCCGACAGCGAGCATGCGCTTGCCGGTCCGCTTCTTGCCATTGGCAATGGGGTATTGCACGGCGGGAATGCGCACATCATGCAGCGTGCGGCCGAGTTCCCTGGCCTTGGCGGCAAGGTCGGCCTCGTTGCGCAGCAGGTTGTGCAGGCCGGAGGCGAGGTCGAGACCCGCCTCCATCGCCTCGATCAGCACGCTCTTCCAGGCCGGCGAGATCACGCCGCCGCGATTGGCAACGCCGATCACCAGCGTCTTGACGCCCTTGTCCACGGCTTCCGCGATCGACAGATCGGGCAACTTCATGTCCGCCTTGCAGCCTTCAAGCCGCAACTGGCCGACGGCATATTCCGGACGCCAGTCCTTGATGCCCTGCGCCACCTTGGCGGCAAGCCCGTCGGGCGCATCGCCCAGGAACAGAAGATAGGGAGTTTCGATCATGTGCTTGACCACCCGGCTGTGAGAGAGAGTTGCGCGACGATATCGCGACGGGACGGTAGCGGTCAAGCTGGAGCGATGAAAGTTTGCGCGAATTGGCGCGCACCACGCAGGAATCGCGAATTATGATAGCCCGAAATGTGATTTTGACGTTTTTTTGGGCCTACAGCGCAAGGTGGAAGATTGACGCAAATCTGCCCCCGCGCCGAGCGGCGCAGGGGCCTTGCCTCTCAATCAGCCGCGACCGAAATCGTCGACGATGCGGATGATGTCATCCTCGCCGAGATAGGAGCCGGTCTGGACCTCGATCAGTTCCAGCGTGATCTTGCCGGGATTGTAAAGCCGGTGGACGGCGCCGAGCGGAATGTAGATCGACTGGTTTTCGGTCAGCTGCTTCACGTCCTCGTCCACCGTCACCTCGGCCGTGCCCTTGACGATGATCCAGTGTTCGGCGCGGTGGTGGTGCTTCTGCAGCGACAGCTTTTTGCCGGGCTTAACGAAGATGCGCTTGGCCTGGAAGCGCTCGCCCTTGATGATCGAGGTATAGCCGCCCCAGGGTCGGTAGGAGGTCGGGTGTTCCTCGGCCAGCGCCCGGGTTTCCTTCGCGCCCTTCAGTACCTTGACGATATTGCCGACATTCTGGCTGTCTTCGAGCTTGCCGACATAGACGGCATCCTCGGAGGCAATCACCGCCATGCCGTCGAGCCCCTGCATGGCGATATGCATGTCGCGCGAGATCACCAGCGAATTCTGGGTGTCGAGCAGCGTCGCATCGCCGGAGACGACATTGCCGCTGCCATCCTGTTCGCCATCCTTCCAGATCGCATCCCAGGAGCCGAGATCCGACCAGGTGAAGGCCGACGGCACGACGGCGGCTTCGCTGGTCTTTTCCATCACCGCATAGTCGATGGAAATATCGGGGCACTGCGCAAAGGTCTCCTTGTCGAGACGGGTGAAGTCGAGCTCGAGATCGCTCTCGTCCTTCAGCACGGCCTGCTCGGCGAATTCGAACACTTGCGGGGCGTATTTCTCCAGTTCCCGGATCAGCACCGCGACCGGGAACATGAACATGCCGGAGTTCCAGGTGTAGTTGCCGGCCGCCAGCATCTCCTCGGCCTTGTCCTGCGCGGGCTTTTCAACGAAGCGGGCTACCTTGCGGGCGCCGGAGGGAAGCTCCTCGCCGGCCTCGATATAGCCGAAGCCGGTGGCGGGTTCGGTCGGCTCGATGCCGAAAGTGACGAGCTTGCCGCTCTTCGCGGCCTCAAGCGCGGTATCGATCGCGCCGAAATAATCCGCGCCCGCATCGATCTCGTGGTCGGAGGCCAGCACCTGCATGATTGCGTCGTCGCCGAAATTGGCGCGAACCATGGCGGCGGCGGCGGCAACGGCGGGGGCGGTGTTGCGGGCGATCGGCTCAAGAATGATGCCGGAGAGCTCGATATCCAGTTCGCGCGCCTGTTCGGCGGCAAGGAAGCGGAAGTCCTCATTGGTCAGGATGATCGGCGCTTCGTAGCGATCGCTGTCCGACACACGTTCCAGCGTCTTCTGGTAAAGCGTCTTCGGCCCGAGGAAACGGATGAACTGTTTCGGCGCTGTCGCGCGCGACAGCGGCCACAGGCGCGTGCCCTTGCCGCCGGCCATGATGACGGGAACGATCTTGCTGCTCATGTCGATAAATCTCCTAATGAATGAATCTTTTGAATAAGGGTCTGTTTAACGGGCCTTGAAACCTTCGATCAGGGCGAGCCCCTGTTTCAGAAGTTCGCGCGCCTCGCCGGCGCTCGCCGCCTCCACGTAACAGCGCATTTCGGGTGCGTTGCCGGAGGGGCGGAAATGGATGATGCGGCCGTCATCGAGCGTGACCCGCAGGCCGTCGATGTCGCTCTTGTCCGCAACCGTGCCGATCGGCGCAAGGAATTCGGAAAGATTGTCGTCGCTTTCGCGCAGGTAGTCCATCAGCGCGGCGCTGCGCGCCTGCTCGAAGTTCTTGATCCGGTCGGCATCGGCGACCGGCAGGCTGTAGGCCTTCGCGAGTTCCGACAGCTTGCGCTTGTCGCGATGGGCGAGATAGAGCGCGGACAGGACGGGCAGGAAGCAGTCCCGCGTCGGCAGCGGCGCGATCGTGTCGCCGGCCGGGCGGAAGGGTGAGGCCGTCAGCAGGCCGCCATTGGCCTCGAACCCCATGACGCCGTCCTTGCCTTCGGCAATCGCCTTTTCCATGCCGGCGATGACGTAGGGTGAACCGACCCTTGTCCTGATCACCTCGAAATCGCCGTTCTTCTCGATGCCGGAATTGGAGGTTACCGGGGTCACGACCACTTTCGCGCCGAGAAAATTGGCGGTCATCAGACCGATCAGATCGCCGCGCAGCGGGGTGCCGGTCTCATCCGCCACAAGTGGCCGGTCGGCATCGCCATCGGCGGAGATGATGGCGTCGAAACCGTGTTCGCCGGTCCAGCCCTTCAGAAGCGCGACGGTTTCCGGCGCCACCGCCTCGGTATCGACAGGAATAAATTCCTCGGAAAAGCCGAGCGGCTTGACGTCGGCGCCATAATGCTCAAGCACCGCGATGAACAGATCGCGCGCCACCGTGGAATGCTGATAGACGCCGACCTTCATGCCGGAAAGGGCATCATCGGGAAGGATGGCGGTGCAGCGCGCGCCGAAGCCGGCCAGCGCCTCGCTTGCCTCGTCCTCGCCCTCTGCGGTTGTCTGATCGACGGTGCCCGCAAGCTGCTCTGCAAAGCCGGAAATCGCCTCTTCATCCGCCTTGGTGATCTCGCCATCGGGAAGATAGAATTTGATGCCGTTGCGATCGGCCGGAATGTGGGAGCCGGTGATCATGATCGAGGCGGCTTTCCGCTTCTGCCCGTAAAAGGCCAGCGCCGGCGTCGGCAGCGCGCCGCAATCGACCGGCGTGAAGCCCGAGGCCGCGATCGCGCCCATGCAGTTTGCCGCGATCGCCGGGCTCGACTCGCGATAATCCTGCCCCACAAGCACGACATCGTCTTTTTCGGCATAGCCTGCCTTTTGCAGGTGATGACAGAAAGCCGCCGTGTAAAGGGAAGAAGGCTCCCCCAGGAGATCCGTTGACAGGCCGCGAAGGCCGCTCGTCCCGAATTTTACGCTCATCGGTACTGTTTATCCCAGTCTTTGCGCCGCCGCCGGGCAGAGGTCCCGACCGGCCGCCTTTCAAAACAATGGAGCGGCCTCGGCCACTCCGTTTCGGACAGTCTATCGCACGAACCCGTCGATTACCAAAACTCGAGGCGCCAGGTCCGCGCGGAGGGGGTAATCTTCGCCAAAATGATGCCCCTTACAAGCTTGGCAATACTGAAACGATAAGTTGAGAACGTTTTTCCTGGAACATCGCAGTTCCCAAGCCCCTTTCCTGTCGAACAGCGGTTTTTCGCCACACAGTGTCGCGCTCGAACGCCCTCTTTTTCGTCCATGACATTTAACGCCTAACTTTACTATTTGTTCCGTGGCGCTACCGCTCGCGGAGTTGAAGCCGTTAAAAAAAAGCGTCAGCGGTGGAACCGATCGCCAAACCGGGACGTTTCGATGCGAAGTCGGAAGTCCTTGCACCTTTCCGGTACGGTGACTTATAGGTGTGCCCGGGCCGGGGATTGTCTGCCTGAGCGAGAATAAAAGAGCTTGAGCCTGTGGAACATTTGCCATCGGAAATTGTGGAGGCGATCAGGGACGAGGACCGTCTGAAGACGCTTTCGCAATCGATCATGCGCGCGGCGGAAGTCGACGAGAATTTCGTCGCGATCGTCGAAGCTGCGGCAAACCGCTTTTCCTGCCCCGCCGCCCTGATCCTGATTGCCGATTCCGACGAAAACTGGGTTCAGGCCGTCCATGGCATGAAGGTTGATGACGTGCCCACCCGCTCGGGCCTGTTCGTCTACCCGATCGCGCTCAAGAAACAACGCGCGCTGATCCTCAACAATCCCGAGACCCATGAGGAACTTGCCCGTTCGGTCCCGATGTTCGAAGGCAAGCGGGTGAAGTTTTTCGCCGGCGCTCCGATCCCGGTTCACGGCGTCAATGCCGGGGCCATCTGCATCATCGACGGCGAAAACCACCGCGACACCACTGAAGAGGATGCCGAAGCGCTGCGCCGACTGGCGAACCTTGCCGGCTCGCTTTATGAACTGAAGCACGCCGCGCGCGGCAAGGCTTCGGCCGATATCGCCCTTTCGCAATCGGAACGCCGCCATTCGATGGCATTGCGTGCCGCGAATATCGCGACCTGGAGCTGGGACGGCATCAGCGAGACGGTTGAATGCGACAATGCTCTACGGGAAATGCTTGCGCTTTCACCCGATGAGCCGGTGACCTGCCGCCGGGTGCTCGGCGCCATTAACAAGGACATGCGCTTTTCCCTGATGCGCCGGTTCAAAGCGGCGCTTGACCGGGGCGAGGAATATCAAAGCGAATTCAAGGTGGAGTCCACCGGTAAATGGCTGCTTTCGCTGGGCGGCGCTTATGAAGACGCATTGCTTGAGGAGCGCAAGGGGCCAGTGTTCGGCGTGGTGGTCGATATCAGCACCACCAAGGAAAGCGAACAGAAGACCCGCCTTCTGCTGCGCGAACTCAACCACCGCGTCAAGAACACGCTGGCGATCGTACAGTCGATCGCCGGCCAGACGCTGCGGCGCTCGCGGACCTCGGCCGAATTCAACATGTCGTTCTCCGGCAGGCTGCAGGCACTTTCCGCCGCGCATACCCTGCTGTCCGACGAGCAGTGGGGTGCAATCGCGCTCGACCGGCTGCTGCGCTCGCAGATCGCGCCCTACAGCGACAGTTCGGGCCGGCAGGTGGATATCCACGGCAGCGCCGTCTATCTCGATCCCGACGAAGCGCTGGCGCTCGGCCTCGTCATCCACGAACTTGCCAGCAATGCCGCCAAGTTCGGTGCGCTTTCGACCCGGGCCGGCGTCGTGGATATTACAGTGGCCTGTAAGGATGAAGGCGGCAACGCCCATCTGGAACTCGACTGGGTCGAGGTTGGCGGGCCGCGGGTGACCACGCCCGAGCAGCGCGGCTTCGGGTCCGTTCTGATCGAACGCAGCCTCGACAAGGTCATCGGCAGCAAGGTCGATGTCGACTATGCCGAAACCGGCCTCAAGGTCCACATATCCATGCCGTTGCGCTACTGCTGAGCGAACGCAAGTTCGCATAAAGACACCCGCCCGTTTCCCGAACGCGGCGGGTTTATTTTTTTCCGCTCTTTTTTCCAAAAAAGTCATCGGTCGGAGGAACAAGGGTCATTCGGGCACGTTTAATTGTCGTGAGCAAGGTGAGATAAAAACAAATAACGCAACTATTAAATCGCACCTAAATTGGAGCAATTCAAGAAAAGAGGAGTATTGACATGCTTCGCAAGATTCTTTCGACCACCGCACTGGTAGCTGTTGTTTCCACGGGTGCAGCCTTTGCCCAGGACACCAACACCACCGAACCCATGAACCAGCCTGAAGCAAGCTCGGGCATGGAAAACGGCGCGGCGCCGATCTTCCCTGACCGTCAGGCAGCAGGCGAAGACGCCAAGAGCTTTTACGGCGCGACCGGCGAGCAGGTTCTCGCAAGTTCGCTGCTTGGCTGGCCGGTCTACGGCATGAGCGCCGAAACCCAGGAACGTGAACAGGTCGGCGACATCGCGGACATCGTGATGAACACCGATGGCTCGGCCAACGCCGCCGTGATCGGCGTCGGCGGTTTCCTCGGCATCGGTGAAAAGGAAGTCGCGATTTCCTTTGACCGCCTCTCCTGGCAGCAGGGCGAAAACGGCGCGTGGCTCAGCATCGACGCCACCCGTGAGGAACTCGAATCCGCGCCGGAATTCGAATCCGACAACGAGAACCTGATGGAAGTTGGCCGCGCTCCGGCGCCGGAAGGCACCATGGCGGATGGCTCCACGGATTTGGCTAACACCGCAGGAACCGCGCTCGACGAAGCCGGCAACGCGACGGGCGAAGCCATGAACGACGTGGCAACCGGCATCGGCACTGCCGCAGACGCTACCGGCAACGCCATGAACGATGTCGCCTCCAATGTCGACAATGCCGGCGATGCGATGCAGAACGACGGCACCATGGCCGAAAACCCGATGCTGGAAGGCATGAGCGAAGTCGACACCGCCTCGATTTCCTATGACGAGCTGGAAGGCGCACCGGTACTGGGCGCTGAAGGCGACAATGTCGGCGAAATCTCCGACATCATTGTCTACGGCGACAATAACGAAAACGTCTTCGTCGTTGATGTCGGCGGGTTCCTGGGCATTGGCGAAAAGCCGGTCGCCATTTCCGCGGAAGCGGCCACGGTCATGAGCGATGGCGATACCTATGTCGTCCAGACCGAGTATGACCGTGCCACGCTCGAAAACCAGCCGGAATATACCGAGCAGAGCCTGAACGATAATCCGGATGCCGTTCTTCTGAACTAATTCCGGCCCGACGTTCCTTGCAGAAAGCCCGTGATCTCGCGATCGCGGGCTTTTTCATGCCGGACGCCAGAGCCCGTCGCCTCCGCGCAGCAGCAGCGGCGTGGCAAAGCAGGCGTGAATATCCTCGACGATATCCGCATCGAAAGCGGCAAGCGCCTCGACATGGCGCGCGGTCTGCAGCATGGCGGCGGCGATCGCCACGGGGCGCACGCCGCATTGCTTCAGGAGCGAAAGCCCCGCGACGATCGATTTGCCCGAGGAGATCACGTCATCGACGAGCGCGACCCGCTTCCCCTCAAGCAGCGGCAGCATGCGTGGATCGATATAGAGCCGCTTCTGCTGACCGGGCGTGGTGATGGAACTGACCGGAAGCGACAGCGCGTCCTCGTACCAGAACTTGCGTGAATTGCCGAGCGGCACGTAGCGGGAATGGCCAAGCGCCTCGGCCACAGCAGCCGCCAGCGTGAGGCCCAGCGTCGGCAGGCCGACGATGATTTCGGGCTTCAACGGGGCAAGCCGGGCGGCGAGATCCTCGGCAAGCGCCTTGGTGACCGCGAACGAAGCCTGGTTGATGATCAGAGACGCAAGTCCCTCACCGCTGTCTCCGAGCGGGCGGATCGGCAAAAGTAAACGGCGGCCGTCGGCAAGCCGCGCGGTATAGGCGGCGTCATGGGCGGCCGTCTCAGCCGGCGCGGGCGGCAGCAGTTCCTGCCAGAAATGATGGGGTTGCATGGCGGATGAAATCTCGAGGCTTGGCCAAAAACAGTCTTGCCCTCATCATTAGGCTTCGGTAGCCCTTTGAGGCAAGGGGGCGCTGTGCGCCGGTGCGCATTCACTGGCGCGCGATCTCGAAAAGCGGGGTTTTGATGATCCATCTCTACAAGGTCGGAGGGGCGAAGACGCCGATGTCTTCCACCGGCACGCCCGCGCCGCTTGAGGACGACGTGATCTGGATCGACATGCTCGATCCGACCGAAGACGACATGCGCCACATCGAAGAACTGCTCGGCGTGGTGCTGCCGACGCGCGAATCGCTGAAGGATATCGAGCCCTCGAGCCGGTACTATACGGATGGCGACGCCGTCTACATGACGGCCTCTGTCGTCATGAATGTGGATTTCGGCCTCGCCCATCTGACCGATATCGGGTTCATTCTCGCCGAGGGACGGCTGATCACCATCCGCCACGCGGAACCGAAGCCGTTCTTCCTGTTTGCCGCAGACATGAAGCGGCTCGAAGTTGCGCCCGGACAGGGCGCCAAGGTTCTGGCCTATCTGCTCGACACGATCGTGGACCGCACCGCCGAAATCCTGGAACTGGCTGTCGCCAAGATCGACAATATCTCGATTGCCGTGTTCGGCGAGGGCGCGCGCGGTCGCAGACGCCCGCCGGCGGAGCTGGAAGAACGCCTGATCGAGATTTCGACCTATCATCGCCTCGTCAGCAAGACCCGCGACAGCCTGACCACGCTGTCGCGGCTTGCGACCTATGTGCAGACGCTGCGCCGGGTGCGCGACGACAAGGCGACCAAGGATCTGTGCCGGATCGTGTCCCACGATATCCAGTCGCTCTCTGAGCATGCGGGCTTCGTCGCTTCCAACATAACCTTCCTGCTCGATTCCTCGCTTGGCCTGATCAATCTCGAACAGAACAACATCATGAAGCTGTTCTCGGTGGTCTCGGTCGTGTTCGCGCCGCCGATGCTGATCGCCGGCATATACGGCATGAACTTCGACAAGATGCCGGAGCTGCACTTTTCGTGGGGATATCCGGCCGCTCTCGGCCTGATGTTCCTGACCGGGGCGGCGGCGGTCGTCTGGCTGCGCAAGCGCGGCTGGCTGTAGCGACGAAACACACGCATTTCTTGCAATAAAATCAGATATTTACAGCATGCGACATTGATGCCGCCCCTTGTCTTGACTAGCATGGGCGCTAAAACTATGGTGCGCACCACTTGACCGGGCCTTTCCGCCGCTTTATCGCGTGGCCGGAGCCTTCTTGACGGGGACGCGCTCAAGGAGGGATGTCATGGCAGAGAACGGACAGGACGATCTGGAGGCCCGCCGCAAGCGGCTGGAATCCGAACTCGGCTCGCTGCGCAAGGACGAGGTTTCCGAACGGGCAAAGACGGCGGCCTCCGCCAAGGACCGCAAGGAAATGTCGAAGGGCCTGAAGCTTTCGAGCGAGTTCATGGCGGCGATCTTCGTCGGTTTCATGATCGGATACCTGCTTGATCGCTTCGCGGGGACAGGCCCCTGGGGATTGATTGTATTTATTCTCCTCGGATTCTGCGCCGGGGTATTGAATGTACTGCGCTCCGTGGGTTATGTGGCGGAGCCGGAAGACCGTATGAAAAAAGACGGCAAGTAAAGTTTTGGTTGCCGGCGGCTGAAAACGGCCGCAGGCAGGGCAAGAAGAGAGAGACTAGGTGGCAAACGATCCGACCCATCAATTTCAGATCCACAGCATCGTTCCGATCAATGTCGGCGGGCTGGACCTGTCCTTCACCAATGCTTCGCTGTTCATGGTGATTTCCGCCGGGGCCGCTGCGGGCTTCCTTTACCTGGCAACCGCCAAGCGCGGCCTTATTCCCTCGCGCACCCAGTCGATCGCCGAGCTTCTCTATGAATTCGTCGCCTCGATGCTGCGAGAGGGCGCGGGAACCAAGGGCATGGTGTTCTTCCCCTTCGTGCTGACGCTGTTCATGTTCCTGCTGACGGCGAACCTGATCGGCATGTTCCCCTATTTCTTCTCCGTCACCAGTCAGATCGTGGTCACCTTCTCGCTGGCGCTGATGGTGATGTGCGTGGTCGTCGGATACGGGCTTTACAAGCACGGCTTCCATTTCTTCAAGGTGTTCGTGCCATCCGGAGTTCCGGTGGCGCTACTGCCGCTGGTGACGCTGATCGAGATCGTTTCGTTTCTCTCGCGTCCCATCAGCCTTTCCGTCCGTCTGTTCGCCAACATGCTGGCCGGCCACATCACGCTGAAGGTTTTTGCCGGCTTCGTGGTCTCGCTGATCTCGATCGGCACGATCGGCACCGGCGGCGCAATCCTGCCGCTTGCCATGACCGTGGCGCTGACGGCGCTGGAATTCCTGGTGGCCTTCCTGCAGGCCTACGTCTTTGCAGTCCTGACCTGCATGTATCTCAACGACGCCGTCAACGCGGGCGAGCACTAGGATAGAAAAGTCGCCGGCTTCGTCTGGACAGGCGGAACCGGCATCGCTATTAAGCCGCAACAACCCAATTCTTCTAAGGAGTTCTCATATGGAAGCGGAAGCAGCAAAGTTCATCGGCGCCGGTATTGCCTGCCTTGGCATGGGTGCAACCTCCATGGGCCTCGGCCGCATCTTCGGTGATTACCTCACCGGCGCGCTGCGCAACCCGTCCGCCGCCGACAGCCAGTTCGGCCGTCTGGTGTTCGGCTTCGCCGTTACCGAAGCGCTCGGCATCTTCTCGCTGCTCGTTGCCCTGCTCCTCCTCTTCGCCGTTTGATTTTTTGAACGGTCCGACTTTCGGTTGCGGCGCCTGGCCTGAGGCCGGCGCCGCGCCCCTTGTTGTCGAAGACCCTTGGAGGTGAGCATGTTTGTGACCCCGGCTTTGGCCCAGACGTCGCATGGTGCAGAAGAACAGCACACGGAAACCACGCTGGCCGAGGTGGAACATCACGAACAGCAGGTGTTCCCCCCATTCGATTTCGCGACCTTCCCGTCGCAGATCCTCTGGCTGGCCATTACGTTCGGTCTCTTCTATCTTGTGATGAAGAAGGTGATCGTTCCCCGCGTCGGCTCCATTCTGGAAGACCGCCACGATCGCATTGCCCAGGACCTCGATGAGGCGGAACGCCTTCGCAGCGAGGCCGATGCCGCGATCAAGGCCTATGAAAAAGAACTCGCCGAAGCCCGCAACGAGGCCCGCAGCATTTCCGCCGCAGCCGCCGACAAGGCGCGCGCCGAGGCCGATGCCGAGCGCGAACAGCTCGAAGCCGAGCTTGGCAAGAAGCTTGCGGCCGCCAATGAACGCATTGCCGCGGTTCGCAACGAAGCGCTTCAGGAAGTCGGCGGCATCGCCGAGGAAACAGCCGCTTTGATCGTTACCCATCTGATTGGCGGCCGTGTCGCCAAGGGCGATATCGAAAGCGCGGTTTCGACCGTCAGGGAGGGCTGAGCCCATGTCTCTCGATGCAACATTCTACGCCTTTGTCGGCCTGATCCTGTTCTTCATCGTCGTCGCCTATTTCAAGGTGCCCGGCATTCTGCTGCGCTCGCTTGATTCGCGCGCCGACGAGATTCGCGACGAGCTGGCGGAAGCCAAGCGTCTGCGCGAGGAAGCCCAGCACGTGCTTGCCGATTATCAGCGCAAGCGCCGCGAGGCCGAGGAAGAGGCCAAGGATATCGTTGCCGCCGCCGAGCGCGACGCAAAGGCGATCAAGGAAGAAGCCCGCCGCAAGACGGAAGAATATGTCGAGCGCCGGACCGCATTTTCCGAACAGAAGATTCGTCAGGCCGAGCAGGAAGCCGTTGCCGCAGTGCGTGGCGCTGCCGTTGACGTTGCCGTCGATGCCGCGCGCATCGTTCTGGAAAAGAAGGCGACGCCCGCGGTACGCTCCAAGCTGTTCTCGCAGTCGGTCGACGCGGTCAAATCCCGCCTCAACTGATCCGGCCGGGTTAAGTGTGAAAGACATTGGCAAGCGTTCCGGCGCTTGCCGTTTTTGTTTCTGGCGTCCGCTTGATTGACCCGGGACGCCGCAAAAGATGGTGGCAGACATGGCAAAGCGGATAGACGGCAAGGCGATCGCGGCGGATGTGATCGGGAAGGTCACGGCGGCAAGCGCCGCGCTGAAGGCTGAGAAAGACGTCATACCGGGACTGGCCGTTGTTATCGTCGGCGATGATCCGGCAAGCCACACCTATGTCGCGGCCAAGGGCAGGCGCGCCAAGGAATGCGGGTTCCACTCCGTCCAGGTCACGCTGCCGGCGGAAACCAGCCAGGCGGAACTGGAACAGGTTGTCCGCGAACTGAACGACGATCCCACGATCCACGGCATTCTGGTGCAGCTCCCCCTGCCCGGCCATCTCGACGAGTTTCCCGTCATCCAGCTGATCCGTCCCGAAAAGGACGTGGACGGGCTTTCGATCGTCAATGCCGGCAAGCTTGCCCTCGGCGACACAAAGACAGGCCTGATCTCGTGCACGCCGGCCGGCGCGATGGTGCTGATTCGCTCGATCCATGGCAGCGACCTCTCCGGCCTCGATGCCGTCGTGATCGGCCGTTCGAACCTGTTCGGCAAGCCGATGGGACAATTGCTGCTTCAGGCCAATGCCACGGTCACCATGGCCCATTCGCGCACGGCCGACCTGCCGGAAATCTGCCGCCGCGCCGATATCCTGATCGCGGCCACCGGCCGGGCGGAAATGGTCAAGGCCGATTGGGTGAAACCCGGCGCGACGGTGATCGATGTCGGCATCACCCGCATACCCGCACCCGAGCGCGGCGAGGGCAAGACGCGCCTGATCGGCGATGTCGATTATGCCGCCGTCGAAAAGATCGCCGGCGCCATCACGCCCGTCCCCGGCGGAGTCGGCCCGATGACGATCACCATGCTGATGGCCAACACAGTGATTGCTGCCTGCCGCGACAGCGGCGTGACTGTACCGGAATTCTGAGGCGAACCGCGGCCCGCCGGCCGCTTTCGCCCCGTTTTGCCTGCGAGGCTTCAGCTAAAGGCCTTGAAGGTCACCAGGGTGAAGGTGTCCTTGACGCCTTCGATGGTCTGCAGATTGCTGGTGACGAAATGGCCGATATCGGCATCCTTGGCCAGGTAAAATTTCGCCAGCAGATCGTAATCGCCGGAGGTCGAATAGATTTCCGAGGTTTCCTCAAGCGTGCGCACCACCAGATCGGCAACGTCATACGCCTGTCCGGGATGGCATTTGAACTGAACGAATATCGTCTGCATCGGCTACTAGGTCCTCTTTGCGCATCATCATGGCATCGCCGCTTCGTGTATAGCACCAGCCGGCGGAGGGAGGCCAGATGGTTCGATACGAGAGATTGACTATCAGAAAAATAAAACTTAATTCCATTATACGTTATTTATTGTTTCAGAGCCCACAGAACGCTTCCGTGAAAGTGGATGTGGCTTTGTCTCCGGCGGCATGAGAATCGAAGGGAGACAACGCATTTCCGGCACGCGTATTCTGAGCAGAGATAATCTTCGGAACCGGCGCGCCAGAATTTAGTTTGGCGAATGAAACGGCCGGTCTATATGCATTGTGAGCGTCGACCACGGTCTTTCAGTCACAGGCCGGCAGACGAAGGAAACAGGGAGTAAGCATCATGGCAATCGCAAAAGCGTTATCGGACAAACTCAAGAAGGCGGACCTCGCCGAGCCCCGCGCCTATATCGCCGGCGAATGGCGCGACACGGTGGCCAGCGGCAAGACCTTCGATGTCGTGAACCCGGCCAACGGCGACGTCATCGCCACGCTCCCCGACTGCGGCAAGGAAGAGGTCGAGGAGGCCGTCGCCGCCGCCTATGAGGCCCAGAAGGCCTGGGCGAAGAAGACTGGCAAGGAACGCGCCCAGATCCTGCGCAAACTCTACGACCTGATGGTCGAGAATGCCGATGATCTTGCCGTGATCCTGACGGCGGAAATGGGCAAACCGCTTGCCGAGGCGCGCGGCGAGGTGCTTTACGGCGCGGCCTATATCGAATGGTTCGGTGAAGAGGCCAAGCGCGCCTATGGCGATATCATTCCCGGCCATCAGGCCGATAAGCGGATCATGGTCATCCGCCAGCCCGTCGGCGTCGTCGGCGCGATCACGCCGTGGAACTTTCCCAACGCCATGCTCGCCCGTAAGATGGCCCCGGCGCTCGCCGCCGGCTGCTCGATCGTGTCCAAGCCCGCCCAGCAGACGCCGCTTTCGGCGCTCTCCATGGCGCTGCTCGCCGAGCGCGCCGGCCTGCCGAAAGGCCTGCTGTCGGTCGTCACCTCGACCAGTTCATCCACCGTCGGCAAGGTCTTCAGCGAGGATGACCGCGTCCGCAAGATCACCTTCACCGGCTCCACCGAGGTCGGCCGGATCCTGATGCGCCAGGGCGCTGACCAGATCAAGAAGATGGGCCTCGAACTCGGCGGCAATGCGCCGTTCATCGTGTTCGACGACGCCGATCTCGACGCGGCGGTCGAGGGCGCGATTGCGTCCAAATTCCGCAATGCCGGCCAGACCTGCGTCTGCGCCAACCGGCTTTACGTGCAGTCGGGCGTCTATGACGCATTCGCCGAGAAACTCTCCAAGCGCGTTGCCGGCCTCAAGGTCGGTTCCGGCATGGAGGACGGCGTCGAAATCGGCCCGATGATCGAAAAGGCGGCCGTCGAGAAGGTCGAGGATCATATCGCCGACGCCACCGCCAAGGGCGCCTCGGTCAAGCTCGGCGGCAAGCCGCATGAGCGCGGCGGCCTGTTCTTCCAGCCGACGGTGCTCACCGGCGTGACGCCCGAGATGAAGTGCGCGCGCGAGGAAACCTTCGGCCCGGTGGCCCCGCTGTTCAAGTTCGAGACCGAGGACGATGTCGTCGCCATGGCCAACGACACCGAATTCGGCCTCGCTTCCTATTTCTTCTCACGCGATGTGGCGAAGATCTTCCGGGTCGCCGAAGCGCTGGAATACGGCATTGTCGGCGTCAATACCGGCCTGATCTCCACGGAGGTCGCCCCGTTCGGCGGCGTCAAGCAGTCCGGCCTCGGCCGCGAGGGCTCCAAATACGGCCTCGATGACTATACCGAGCTGAAATATATCTGCCTCGGCGGCATCGCCTGAGGGCGGGCAGCGCTCCTCGTCGGGAGGCGACGAAGCCTCCCGGCTTCCAGGCGTGGTGTTCGTGCCTGACACGAGCATCCATGCCACGCGGAAAACGCCGCCTGGACCCTCGGGTCAAGCCCGAGGGTGACCCCGATTGGGATTTGGTCTCTTAAACAACCAAGGCCCCTTTCTACTTCTTGTCGCCCCTCACACCGGCGTCGCAATCGACCGGATTGCCGCTTCGACCCGTTCGCGCTCGGCCAGAAGCCGCGCCTCGGCTTCGTCCTGGCCGATGCGGACGAAGTGGAATGGCTTGCCGGCCGGCATCTGCGCAAGTCGCGGCAGGTCGGCGGAAATCACCGTGGCGATCTTGGGATAGCCGCCGGTCGTCTGCCGCTCCGCCGTCAGCACCGTGGCGATGCCCGAGCCCGGCACCTGGATCGAACCGGCGGGCGTGGCATCGGAAATGATATCGTGGCCGCCGATGGCGCGCAGCAGCGGCCCGTCGAGCAGGCTCGCCATCCGGTCGCGCCGGCTGGAGACGAAAAACGGCTCGGTAAGAAGCAGCGACCATGCCCGGGTATCGAACCGGTCATCCTGCGGCCCGGCGACGATCCGGATCGGGCCCTGCGGATAGTGGAAAAACTCCGTCAGTCTTCGCGGCGGGGCAAGTGCGCTGTCGCCGAGCGGCAGCATATCGCCCTCGGTAAGTACCCTGCCCTCGAACCCGCCCATCGCGTTTCGGACATGGGTGGCGCGCGAGCCGAGCAGTTCCGGCACCGCGATGCCGCCCGAAAAGGCGATATAGCCCCAGACCGCGCCTCTCATCGGGCCGATCTCCAGCGTTTCGCCCGGCCGCAGCGCATGGCTTTCCCAAAGCGGCATGGCGCGCCCGTTGATCGTCACCTGCGCGGCCCCGCCGGTGACGGCCACCATGCAGGGCGCGCTGACGCGATAGCTGCCGCCGAACTGGGC
The DNA here is from genome assembly GCF_021021415.1 of Martelella mediterranea. Lineage (GTDB taxonomy): Bacteria > Pseudomonadota > Alphaproteobacteria > Rhizobiales > Rhizobiaceae > Martelella > Martelella mediterranea_C. The sequence continues at coordinate 58,581 of NZ_JAINWJ010000014.1, forward strand.
AAACTCCAGCGCCGCCGCGTCATCGCCATTACCGACAAGCGCCTGCGCGATCAGAAAGGCCGCCTCGTCCATCGGCCCCGAAGGCGAGACGCCGGCGGCGAGATAGCCTGTGCGCGGCCGCGCCTGCACGGAAACCATGAGCCCGGCCCAGACGACCTCCAGCCTGTTCATGCCGCCTCCGGTTCCACAATGACTTCGCCTGCCGCTATACGACGTTCCAGCGCCGCCATGTCGTCGGCGCCAATCTCGAAAAACCGGATCGTGTCGCCGGCGCGGAAGAAGGATGGTTCGGCGCGCTCCGGGTCGAACAGGCGCAGCGGCGTGCGGCCGATATAGCGCCAGCCGCTGGGACCGGACAGAGAATTGATCGCCGCCTGCGCGCCGCCAATGCCGACCGCGCCCGCCGCCACCTTCTGGCGCGGCACCGCGAGACGAGGCGTGTGCAACGCCTCAGGCATGCCGCCGAGATATGTGAAGCCAGGCGCAAACCCGATCATGTAGACCCGGTAGTCAGCCCCCGTGTGAAGCGCGATCAGCTCTTCAGGACTGATATTCTTGAGTTCGGCAAGGTCTGCGAGATCAAGCGCGTTATCGCCCCGGTAGCAGACCGGCACCCGGAAATGGCGGGCGGTGTTTTCCCCGCCCTCGGTGAGATGGTCCACCCGCTCGTGAAGCAGCGGCATCAGCTGTGCGCCGCGAATGCGGCCGGGATCGTAATAGACCAGCAGCGAGCGATAGGTCGGAACGGTTTCGACAATGCCTTCCACCGGCCGCACCTTCAAAGCGTCGGCGAGCGCGATCACGCGGGCGTTGACGGCCGCGTCGATCCTGTCGTCGAATTCCACGGTCACGGCCTGATCGCCGGCCGGTTTGATCCTTACCACTGTCCACTGCTCCAAGCGGCACCCGTTTGGCCGGGCGCGCGCTCAGGCTATCAGCTTTCGACGGTTTCGCGAAAGACCTCGATCGTCCGCTGCGTCCCTTCCACAAGCGAGATGGCCGTCCAGGTTCCGAGAAAGGCGCGCAGCGGGGCGTTGTCCATGGTCTCCGGCACGGGCCGCGGATTATCCGCCACGGTGATCGCGGCACCGGGCACGACCGCGCGGATGGCATCGGCAACGTCGTGCATGGATTCGATCTCGGTGGTCAGGTCGCTGACAACCGGCTCGCTTGCCGGCTTGTCGAGGCAGCGCAGGAATATTTCGGTCACCTCGTCGACATGCTGGAAGCACATCTTTCCGGAAAACGGCAGCTCATACGCCTCGCCCCGCGCCGCGGCCTGCATGGCAAGCGTGATCGCGGCGGTCTCGCCGCTGGTGCGGCCGGGACCGTAGACCACATTCGGCCTGAGCCCGACCGAGCCGAGGCCGTGATCGAGAAAATACACCTTCGATATTTCCTCGCAGCAATGCTTGAACACGCCATAGAGATTGGCCGGCGAATCCAGCGACCCGCGCGGGCGGGCGGCGAGCGAACTTGCATAGACCACGCGGTCTATCCCCGCCTTCACCGCCGCCTCGAGAATATTGATATGGCCGATGACATTGACCTTAGCGCCGAGCACCGGGTTGGAGCGGCAGGCCGGGATGACGAGGGCTGCCAGATGCAGGATGGCATTGACGCCGAAACGGGCAATCACCGCGTCGATCGCGCTCGACCGGGTGATGTCGCCTTCCACATAGGTGACGCCCGGCAAACGCGCCTCTTCCGGCGGCAGGTTGAGGTCGAACACGATCACCGTATCTCCACGTTCGGCAAGCGCATCGGCGAGCGACTGTCCCAGAAAACCCGAGCCGCCCGTGACAAGCACCGTCAGCGGCATGCGCTTTTCGTTGTGCCCGCTCATGATGCCATCCCCTGCCCGCCATTGACGTCCATCAACTGCCCGGTGATGAAGCCGGCCTCATCGGCGGCGAAGAAGGCCACGGCGGCAGCGACATCCTCGACCCTTCCGTTGCGGCGCACGGGAATGCTGTCCACCGCCTTTTGCCGCTCCTCCGGCGACATCCGCTCGCTCAACAGCCGCTCGACCCGCGGCGTCAGGATCGCGCCGGGGCAGACGGCATTGCATGTGATGCCATGGGGACCAAATTCCTGCGCCATCTGCAATGTCATCGACTGGATCGCGCCCTTGGCGGCAACGTAATTCGCGCCCGTGAACAGGCTGCCATAGCGCCCGGCCTTGGAGCCGAGATTGATCACCCGGCCGAAGCCTGTCTTGATCATGCCCGGCAGCACATGACGGCTGACGCGCACGGCCGCCGTGACGTTGAGCGCCATCACCCGCTCCCAGTCGTCATCGCTTTCCTCCAGAAAGGCTTTAGGCGTATGCAGTGATCCGCCGGCATTGTTGACCAGGATATCGAAGGTCATACCCATATCGGCGAATTCCGCCATCATCCGGGCGATGTCATCGCCATCGGTCAGATCGCCGGCAATGAAGACGGCGTCGCGCAGTTCCGGGGATTGGCGCGCCTTGTCGATCGCCTCCGGGCTGCGGTCGATGATGCCGATCCGCGCGCCCTCGGCGGCGAGCCTTGCCGCTATCGCAGCGCCCAGCCCGTCCGCCGCACCCGTCACCAGCGCGGTTCTGCCCTTCACCCGTTCCATATATCCTCCCTTTGGCCTTCCCTTTTGAATGAGGGATTGACCCGTATTAAAAATGGTACATAATACCACTATGCAGAACTTTTGGCATTCTGCCAACGGTTTTTGCGAGAGCTCCTGGCGGAGCGCGTGAATATTTGGGAGGAGATTCATGATGAAATCAGCCAAGGGGGGCGCTGGCCGCCTCGCATCCGTAATGGCAGTGGCCGCGACATTTGTCGCCTTCACCGGCGGCGCCGAGGCCCAGTCCAACCGTCCGGTCACCGTCGTCGTGCCGTTTGCCGCCGGCGGCGGCACCGACATCACCACCCGCGCCATGCAGGAAGGCATGTCCAATTCGCTGGGCGTCAGCGTGGCGGTGAAGAACACCGCAGGCGCCGGCGGCACGATCGGCGTTGGCGAGGTTGCCCGCGCGAGGGCGGATGGCACCACGCTCGGCATGGCCCCGGTCGGCCCGCTGACCACCCAGCCGCATCTGCGCAAGCTGCCCTATGACGTCGACAGTTTCGACTATATCTGCCTTGCCTATTCGGCGCCGACGGTGATCGCGGTCGGAAAGGATGCTCCCTTCGACAACCTCGAAGACCTCGTCAAATATGCCAAGGAAAACCCGGAGGGGGTAACCTTCGCCGTGCAGGCGATCGGCTCGATCCCGCATATCGCGGGTCTGGCGCTGGAGGATGCAGCGGGCATCAAGATGACCTATCTGCCGGTCGACGGCGATGGTCCCGCGCTGAAGGCGCTGCTGGACGGCACCGCCGACGTGTTCATCCCGCATGTGTCCTTCTACACCAGCAATGCGGACCAGCTTAAATCGCTGGCGCTGCTTGCCAAGGACAAGCTTGCCGAACAGCCGAACCTGGTGACGGCCGCCGAGCAGGGCTACAATCTCGACTTCCCGATCTGGGGCGGTCTGGTTGCGCCGAAAGGGCTTGAGGCCGCCGACATCACCAGGCTGGAAACCTCCTGCAAGGCAGCGATCGATTCCGCGCCCTTCCAGGAGCGTATGGAAGCGGTCAAGCAGCCGATCGCCTACATGAATTCGGCCGATTTCGACGCTTTCGTCCACGAAAAATACGAAACCAACCGCAAGCTGCTCGAAAAGGCCGGGCTTCTGGCGAACTGATCGGCTAACGGCTGCCGCGGCTTGCGGCAGCCGTTCCGATGCCGCGCGCTTTCCCAAGCGCGCTGAAACACGCTATCTATTGCTAGAAAATTGCGGCAGGCCCCATCTTGCCGGCATTGCCTATGTCACGTCGAAACGGGCTTGGAGGAAGCATGGACGACCGGCAGATCAGCGACGGCAAGGTGTCACTGGCAGCACGCATCAGCGAAGCTGCGGTCATCGGCGCGCTCGCGCTCCTTGTCCTCGTGTTCTTCATCCAGACCTTCGAGGAAATCAGCGCCTTTGCCCGCGCGAGCCAGGGCCGCGGACCGTTCTTCTTTCCCCGCTTCGTGCTCGGGGTGATGGCGCTGCTGATCGCGCTTTTGATCCTGCTGTTGCCGGGCGCGCGCCATCGCGGCTCGGAACTGCCCGCGCTCAAGCCATCGCTGCGCATGCTGGCGCTGATGGCGGCAACGGCGGGCTATTGCGCGGCGATGCCGGTGATCGGGTTTCTCGCATCTAGCATCGTCTTCGCGATCGTGGTTCCCGCGATTTTAGGCCGGCGCGACATTCTTGTGCTCGCCGCCGTCGCGGGCAGCTATTCGCTCGCCGTCTGGTTCCTGTTCGAGCGGGTGTTCCTGATCCTTCTGCCCGGCTTTTCATGGCCGTGGTGACCTCGTCAAACCGTTAGCCAGGGACGTTTCATGGATCTCATAGTTTCGGCCGCAACCCAGATCGCGACACCGCTCACGCTTCTGGCCATCATCGCGGGAACGCTGGTGGGCGTGATTGTCGGCGTCCTGCCGGGGCTCGGCTCGGTGATCGGGCTCACCATGGTGCTGCCCTTCACCTTCTCCATGCCGCAGATACCGGCCATTGCGCTGATGCTCGGCGTCTATTGCGGCTCGGTCTATGGCGGCTCGATCACCGCGATCGTGCTCAACACGCCCGGCACGCCGCAATCGGCGGCGACCGCGCTGGAAGGGTTTCCCATGGCCCAGCGGGGCGAGGCCGACCTTGCCATTGGCTGGGTCACGACCTCATCCACCATTGGCGGGCTGTTCTCGGTTCTGGTGTTCGTGCTGGCCGGCCCCTCGCTTGCGGCCTTTTCGCTGCAGTTCACGCCGATCGAATATTTCGCGCTCGGCCTGTTCGCGATGACCTGCATCGCCGGCGTCTCCTCCGGCAATCTCTTGAAGGGCCTTGCCGCAGGCGCGCTTGGCGTGCTGCTGGCCACCGTCGGGAATGATCCGGTCACCGGCGATCTGCGCTTTACCTTCGACAGTTTCCAGCTTTCCGCCGGCATCGGGCTGATCCCGGTCATCGTCGGCCTGTTCGCCTTTTCCGAAATGTTCATGCGGGTGCTGACGATCGACAATGACGGGCCGCCGCCCGAACAGATGCGGGTCGGCTTCCGCATGCCGCCGCTTGCCGCCTGGAAGGGCCGCCTCGGCATGCTTTTGCGCGGCTCGCTGATCGGCTCCTTCGTCGGCGCGTTGCCGGGCACGGGCGCCGCCACCTCCGCCTTCATCGCCTATTCGGAGGCCCGGCGCGCCTCCAAGCGCAAGGATAATTTCGGCAAGGGCGAGCCGGACGGGCTGGTGGCCTGCGAAAGCGCCAACAATGCCGTCACCGGCTCGGCGCTGGTGCCGACGCTTTCACTCGGCATCCCCGGCGACCCGGTGACCGCCGTCATGCTCGGCGCGCTGGTGGTGCAGGGCATTGCACCGGGCCCGCAGCTCTTCGCCAACCATCTCGACCTGATCTATGCGATCTTCTTCTGCCTGATCATCGTCAATCTGGCGATGTTTGCGATCGGCGCGCTCGGCGCATCGCTGTTTACCCGGGTGCTGCGCATTCCCGAGCCGATCCTGATCGGCCTGATCCTGATCATCGCCACGGTCGGCGCCTATGGCGTGAACGGCAACCCCTTCGATGTCTGGGTCGCCTTCATCGCTGGCGTCGTCGGCGTGGTGCTGCGGCATTTCCGCTTCCCCGTCGCCCCGATCGTGATCGGCATGGTGCTGCAGCCGACCATCGAAATGTCGCTGCGCCAGGGCCTGATCCTGACCCATGGCAATTTCTGGGCGTTCTTCGAGCGCCCGATCGCGGCCATCCTGTTCGTCATCACCGCGCTGACGCTCTGCTGGCCGCTGCTGCGCAAGGGGTATGCCCGGGTCAAACGCTGACCTCTTGCGCGGGCATCCTTCTCACCGTTGCAGGGCACTACAATCCGGCAGACGCTCGATGCCGCGGGTCGCCAGAAGCGCGCCAAACGTCGCGTTCTTCAACAGCGGAATGGCTGGCTCGCCGTACCGGAGTGTCAGTGCGACATCCACAACCATATCGGAAAGATCCGTACCGCCATCCACACAGCGCGCCGTGAAGGAAACGGAGAACGCGCCCTTGCCTTCAATGCCGGCCTCTCTGTCCTTCCTGATCTCAGACAACAGCGTCGACATGCGTTCTGCCTCATCGGGCGCAAGCACAAGCTCGACCGTATCGCGGTTAGGCGCGGCGTCGAGGCGGCGCGCGACCCGCAGGCCCGCCTGCTCCTCCAGCGCCACCCGCCCCGGAACGGCCCAACTGAGCGAAAGGGCGAGATCGCCATCCCCCACCTGCAACACCGTCGGCTTGGTCAGGGCGACGACGAGCGCATTGGGATCGGCATCGAGCGGAGAAGCGGCCTCAAGCGCCCGCGGCGTAACGCCACCCATGGTGGAACACGCGGCCGGAAGCGCCAGGGTTGCGCAACAGAAGGCGCGAAGTAAAAAACGTCGAAACATGACATTCCTCTCGATTGACAGACATTTATTATTGTTTTACGATAATTTTATATCGTCAATCAAGAGGCATCATGATGAACAACCAAAATTCGCGCGCCATGATCCGGCTGTGCAAGCGGATGAAGCTCCTGACGCGGGTTCTTCAGGCCATGCTTGCAGCCGGCCTGATCTACGTGGCCTGGACGGCACTTTTCCGGACTGACGGGCTTGCCGCATGGCTGGCGGACGCTCTTGACCTGAACGTCGCTGTGACCATCACCCCGGCGATCGGACTGGCTTTCGTCGCCACCGCGGTAATCCTGGCGGGGCTGGTTCTCGTCGGGTTGCAAACCGTCTGGCAGCTTTTCGACCGGCTTCAGCGCGAGCGCCCGTTTTCCTATGAGGCGGCCGCCCTTTTGCGCCGCGCGGGCCTGATCGCGCTTACCGGCGCGATTGCGGGCATGGTTCTGCGCCCGGTCGCCACGCTGCTCGCAACGCTTGCCAATCCGCCGGGCGCGCGGGCGATATCAATCGGCCTTGGCAGCGATCAACTGATGCTGTTTCTGCTCGCCGGATTCCTGTTCGTGATGGGCCATGTGATGGTTCTCGCCACCTCGATCAACGAAGACTATGAGCGTTTCGTCTGACCCATGCCGATCATTGTCAATCTCGATGTCATGCTCGCCCGCCGCAAGATGCGGGCGAAGGTCCTCGCCGAACATGTCGGCATCACCGAGCAGAATATTTCGCTGCTGCGTTCGGGCAAGGTGAAGGGCGTGCGCTTTGAAACGCTCGAAAGGATCTGCGCCGCGCTCGACTGCCAGCCCGGCGATATCCTCGAATACAAGCCGGAAGAGAGCGGCTGAGGGAGAGCCCTAAAAATTGCTGGCTGAAAGCGCCGAGATCTCCTGCGCAGCCCGCATCAGCATCGGCAGATGGATCGAGTTCAGCTTTTCCGGCGGCAGGTTGCGGGCATTGCCGCCAACGCTGAGCGTATAGATGTCGCCGGTCATCGGCGCGCGCAGGACAACGCCGATGGCGTTATGTCCCTCCTTCCACTCGCCGAAAGAATCCGAATAGCCATTGCCCGACATCCGCGACAACGCCTCTTCAAGCGCGGGTCGTTTCTCGGCGTCCCAGGCATCGCCGTGAATGCCGGCCAGAAGCGCAAACGCCTCGGCGCGTTCCGCCTCGCCCATGGCGAACAGATAGGCCCTTCCGGGCGCGCTTTCAGCCAGCGGAATGCGCGAGCCGACATTGAGGTTGAGCGCCACCGCCGTCGGTCGGCGCACCAGTTCGACGAACATCATGTCCGGCCCGTCACGCACCGACAGCGCCACCGCGCAATCGCCCACTGCGGCGATCTGGTCCATATGCGAGCGCACAAGCTCGCCAAAGCCGAACCGGCCGATCGCCGCATAGCCGAGCGTCAGCACCTGGTTGGAGACGGCATATTTGCCGTATTCGGGCATGTAGCGCAGATAGCCGAGCTTGGTCAGCGTGCCGAGCAGCCGCGAGACCGTGGTCTTGTGCAGGCCGGTGCGCTCGGCAAGCGCCTGGGTGCCCAGCACCTTGTCGTCCGCCCGGAAGGCGCGCAGAATCGAAAGACCGCGCGCCAGCGAACTGACGAACGGCCGCTCCTCGTTCAGGGCCGCGGCCCCGATATCCTGCCGCGGGCGGCCGCGCCGCCGGACAGGTTGATCATTTGTTTGATTGTCCTCGCTCATGACCCCTGTTTAGCCCATCCCGCGCCCGTTTGTCATTGGATTTGACGGGCGCGGGAAGGACAAAATTCCTATTTGAGGGCGGAGGGATCCGGCAGGTCGTCGTAATCCGAGCAATCGCGGTGGCTTGCGGCCGGATCGACCTTGACGTCGATGACGACCGGGCCACCGCGGCTGTGGCCTTCCCGGATCGCATCGCCGATCTGATCGGCCTCGGTCACCGTGATCCCGGAGCCGCCGAGACCCTCGGCCACCTTGGCGAAGTCATGATCGCCGAAGTCGACCCCGATCGCCTTGTTGCCGAGATTGTCGCGCACCATGCCGAGCCCGGCATTGTTGGCGACCACATAGACGACGTCGAGATTGTGTTCCGCCGCCGTGGCAATCGCATCCATGGTCATGACGAAACCGCCATCGCCGATCACGCCGGTGACGCGCTTTTCAGGGCAGGTCACCTTGGCGCCGGTTGCCGCCGGCGTCGACCAGCCCATGCCGCCAATGCCGCCGGGGGCGACGAGCTGATGCGGCGTTCTGAGCGGCAGCGACGAGGTCGCCCAGATGCGGTTGGTGCCGGCATCGAGCGTCAGCAGGTCGTTTGGCGTCAGGAAACCGTCGAGCCCGCGCATGATATCGGCGTAATGCACCGTGCCGGGGCGGGTCTTGTAATGCGGCAGGTCGCCATAGCGGTTTTCGGCCTTGATCCTGCCGATGAAATCGCTGCGCCTCGCCGCCTGCGCGGCGTCGACGCCGATGGCATCGAGCAAATAGCGGATCACGTCGGCGGCATCCGCCGTCACCGCCATGTCGACCGGCACGACCCAGCCGGCATTCAGCGGATCGAGATCGACCTGGATGATGGTCTGCTCGCCCGGCCGTATCATCTTTTCATCGCGGAAACGGGTATATTCCGGGCCGAGGCTGCAGCCGAGCACGAGGATGACATCGGCGGCCTGGACCATGCGGTTTGCCGATTTCGCCGCCCAGTTGCCCATCATGCCGACGGCCACCGGCGTGGTCTCGTCGATGACGCCCTTGCCGTGATAGCTGGAGGCGACCGCGATCCCCTCGCGATGGGCGAGCCGCGACAGCATCTCGCCGGAGCGGCTCATATAGACGCCATTGCCGGCGATGATGACGGGGCGTTCGGCAGACTTCAGGGTCTCGGCGATCCTGTGCAGCGCATCGCCGTCCGGCTTCATCGGCGTCGAGCGCAGATAGCCCTCGGTCGGGTAGAGTTTGGCGCGCGGGTGATCCGGCACCTCCTCCTTGATGATGTTGGTGCGCATCACCACAGCCGCCGGTCCCTGGCGCGGCGTCATGGCGTGTTTCACCGCAAGCTGGGTGCCATAGATCGCCTCTGCCGGCGTGGTCGCGTAGGTGGCGTATTTGGTCATGGTCTTCATCACCGCGAAGGCATCGCCCGCGCCGTAATCGCCGGTCATGGTCTGGTAGACGCCGTACTGGGCGAAGCCGTCATAACAGGATGTGTCGGTGAGCACGACCATCGGCGTCGAGGAGAAATAGGCCTCCAGAATGCCGAAAGCGCCGGTGGAGCTCGCAAACGGACCCTGCGCCATCAACAGGCCCGGTCGGCCGGTGAGCTTGCCCGCGACCTGCGCCATGACCGAGGCCGACTGTTCCGAGCGCGCCAGCACCAGCTCGAATTCGTCCTTGCGATCAAAAAATGCCGGCAGCGACCATGTGATGCCGAGACCCGGCAGCGTGAAGCCGCGCGTGATGCCGGCCTCGATAAACGTCTTGATGACGCCCTCATTGGTTTTCATCGATTTCCTCCATTTTGAAAGGAGGATAATCAATCCCATTAATTCTGCCAAGCGCAATTTTGTAGTGATATGTGGATTTAATGACGAAAGGTTTCGCACCGTCAACCACGTGCGGTCTCCAAGTCTCCAACATCACGGGGCTTCGCCGAAGACAAACGGCTATTTTTTGGGGGGAAGCTGGAGCGTTCGGCGGCATGCACGGGCCAGACCGGGGACGCCGCCGTTTAGAGCGTCGGATGAAAAAGTGGAATCCGGTTGCTCGAAACCCGACGCGGCACGGAAAAAACAGTTCATCGGGAGCCTCACACGAAGCACCCGATGATCTGGAGTATCCGCCTGGATCAATAAGCTGGCGTGGCCAAGATGGATACTCCACCTATCTGCCAGCGGTCAGTTCGTTCTCGCTCAGGCCGCCGCGACCCTTGCCAGCGCTTCCAGGGCTTCCACGCAGGCAGCCGCCGCCTCGCGGCCCTTGTTGTGCTCGTCGTCACCCGAGCGGTCGAAGGCCTGGAAGGCGGTGTAGGTGGTGAGGATGCCGAAGGTGACGGGAATTTCGGTTTCAAGCGAAACCTGCATCAGCCCGTGAGCGGCGGCTTCCGAGATATATTCGAAATGGGCCGTCTCGCCCTTGATCACCGCGCCGATGCAGACGACACCGGCGAATTTGCCCGTTTGGGCGAGCTTCTTGGCGACCAGCGGGATTTCGAAGGCGCCCGGCACGTCGAAGATATCGGCGTCGGAAACCGGCGCGCCGCGTTCAGAGAGTTCCGCCTTTGCGCCGTTCAGAAGGCCGGTGGTGACCTTTTCGTTGAAGCGGGAGATGACGATGGCGATGCGATGGGACACGCTGTTTCCTTTCAGTGTCAAGATGCGCCGGAACAGGCAGCCAGAGTTCAGATCGGCAGAGTGTGACCGAATTTTTCGCGCTTGGCCGCGAGATAATTTTCGTTGTGAGGGTTGGTGGCGATGATCAGCGGCAGGCGCTTTTCAACCGTCAGCCCGCAGCGCGCGAGCGCCTCGGGCTTCGCCGGATTGTTGGACAGAAGCTGCAGCCGGGAAACGCCGAGGCTCTTGAGAATATGGGCCGCGGTATAATATTGGCGGGCATCGGCGGGCAGGCCGAGCGCGAGATTGGCCGCGTGGGTATCGAGCCCCTGCTCCTGCAGGCCATAGGCGCGGATCTTGTTGGCAAGGCCGATGCCCCTGCCCTCCTGGCCGCGCAGATAGACCACGACCCCGCCCTTCTCGCCGATCAGCGCCATGCTTTCGGCAAGCTGATCGCCGCAATCGCAGCGCAGCGAGCCGAACACGTCGCCGGTCAGGCATTCCGAATGCACCCGCACCAGCGGGTTTGCCGAAAGCGGGCCCTTGACCAACGCCAGATGCTCCACGCCGTCGACCCTGCTCGTGAAGGCGTGGACCTTGAAAGCGCCATGCGCGACCGGCAGGTTGGCCGCCGCGACCTCGTCAACGAGGATCTCGGTGCGCATGCGGTATTCGGCAAGCTCGGCGATCGTCAGGAACGGCATGTCATGCTGTTTGGCAAACGCCATCAGGTCGTCGCGGCGGGCCATCTCGCCGTCGTCGCGCATCACCTCGCAGATCACCGCCGCCGGGTTGAGACCGGCGAGGCGTGCGAGATCGACCGCCCCCTCGGTGTGGCCGTCACGGGCAAGGACGCCGCCTTCGACGGCCCGCAGCGGGAACATGTGACCGGGCGAAACGACATCGCCGGGCTTCGCCTCCGGATTGGCGGCGGCGGCGACCGTTCGGGCGCGCTCGGCCGCCGAAATGCCGGTGGTGATGCCCTCTGCCGCCTCGATCGAGACCGTGAACGCGGTGGTGTGGCGGGCGCGGTTGTCGGCCACCATCGGGGTCAGGCCGAGACGGTCGACCTGCGCGCCCGTCAGCGTCAGGCAGATCAGCCCGCGCGCGTACCTGGCCATGAAATTGACGGCGGCGGCATCGGCGAACTCGGCGGCGACCACAACATCGCCCTCGTTCTCTCGGGCTTCATCATCGACCAGCAGCACCATGCCGCCGGCGCGCATGGCCTCAAGCGCGCGCTCCACCGGCTCCATAGAAAAATCACGTTCCATCTTCATTGGTCTTCTCCGGGCCCTTTAACGGCATCAAATTCGGGATTGGCATGGGTGATCGCGATACGGTCGGGATTACCCTTGGTGATCAGCACATATTCGTCGGCAAGGCCGGCGTCGAGCACGGCGGCGGTGAGCAAAGGTCCGGCCTCGACCAGCACTTCCAGCGCGCCCCGCGCGCCCAGCATGGCGAGCGCTTCGTCAAGGCCGGCGGGATTGAGCACGGTGAAACCGCGCGCGCGGGCCGCTTCGAGATAGCGCTGCGGCACCCGCCCCCGGCGGTCAAGCAAAGCCAGAAACCGGCGCTTGCCGGGAAAGTCAGGCACATGGCGCACGGTGAATTCAGGATCGTCGGCCAGCACCGTGCCCGATCCGGTGAGGATCGCATCGGCGCGGCGGCGCAGCCTGTGGGCAAACACCAGCGAGGACTTCGAGGTGAAGGTCTTGCGGCCGGCCGGCGGGACCATGCCGCCGGTCTCGTCCACCGCCTGCTTGACGGTGACCCAGAGCCTTCCCGTCCGGGCATGTTTGGCGAAGGGAGCGATCAGCCGTCTGGCGGCAGTGCTCTGGCGACGGAGTTCCGGTTCATCGGCGATGAAGACGACATCGAGCCCCGCCGCCTTCAGCCGCGCGCCGCCCCCGCCCTTGACCGACGGGTTGGGATCGGCCGCGCCGATGACCACACGGCGCGCCGGGGTCGTAAGGATCGCGTCCGAACAGGGCGGGGTGCGGCCATGGTGATTGCAGGGTTCGAGCGTGACCACCACGGTGTGAATGCGGCCGAAAACGCCGAGCGCGCGGGCGCTGGCGATCGCCGCCGCCTCGGCATGGGCCTCGCCGGCCTTCATGTGGTAGCCTTCGGCCAGCACCGCGCCGTGCTCGTCCAGCAACACGCAACCGACCGGCGGATTTGGGGAGGTGGCGCCGGCAAAGCGCGCGGCACCCTCAAGCGCCCGTCGCAAGGCGGCATGCTCGGCTGATGATATCGTTATGTCCGGGGCTGTGATCATGCCCTTGGCCTCGTTATTGCAACAAGACGCCAGCAGGGCAAAAAGCGTAAAAACAGCGTAAAATACCCTCGCAAAAGGGTAGATTCCGCGCGTCGATACGCTTCGTTCTCTTCCATCCGGACTCTAACCGTCGGCTCCGGAATTACACCGGATCTGCTGACCCTTCTTCGACTTTCGAAAAAGGCGCTCGCGGGCTGATGCTCGATAAGAGCAATTACCGCCGGTGGGGAATTTCACCCCGCCCTGAGAACGTCACCGGCCCAACCGGACCGGCGACGTAAACTTAGGGGGGCTATCTGAAAATGACAAGCCCGATTCTGTCCTCAAAGGCGGAGAAGGGCGAGACACAGTGTCAACGCGGCGTTCATGCGTCGAGTTCGAACACCGGCACGAAACCGCCAAAGATCATGCGCTTGCCATCGAAAGGCATTTTCATCTCGCCCATTTCGGGGTCATCGAACATTTTCTGCCAGGCCGCGTCGCGCACCGCCTTGTCCGGCCAGATGACCCAGGAAAACACGACGACTTCGTTTTCCTCCCGCTTGACCGCCATCGGGAAGGAGGTCACCTTGCCATCCGGCACGTCATCGCCCCAGCATTCGACATAGTCGAGCGCGCCCCATTCCCGGAACTTTTTTGCCGCCTGTGCGCATAAATCCACATAGGCCTTCTTGTTTTCAGCGGGAACAGGGACCAAAAACCCGTCTACATACGCCATCAAATCCTCCGATATCTTGACTTTGTCCGTTGCGGAACATACGTTGATATCAACATAAAGGCACGGATATGCGCGAAAGTCTACCCCTGTCAGTCACCGTTGAAGTACGGGACCGGTGTATCTGCCTTCACCTCCAGCGCGCCGCGCGGACCGTGGGCCGGTATTTCGACGAGGTGCTGCGACCGCTGGGGCTGACCAACGGCCAGTACTCGCTGCTGGTCTCGCTCAACCGGCCGGAACCGCCGCGCGTGGCCGAGGTCGCCCATGTGCTGGCGATGGACCGCACCACGCTGACGGCGAGCATCAAGCCGTTGGAGCGCCGCGGTCTGATGACCTCGTTCCAGGACGACAAGGACAGGCGTGTGCGCCGGCTGAAACTTACCGATGAGGGTCGCAACCTTCTGGAGAAGGCCGTGCCGATCTGGCGCGAGACCCATGACCGGATCGACAAGGTCGTTGGCGCGGATATCGACCGGCTGCGCGACAACCTTTTGGCGATGACCTTCGCCTTGCCCGACCCCGACGACGAGATCAGCGATCCAGAGCCTTGAGGATGCCGCGCAGTTCCGCAAGCCCCTTCAGCCGGCCGATCGCCGGATAGCCGGGCTGGGCCCTGCGCTTCTGGTCATCGAGAATGTCGAGGCCGTGATCGGGCCGGAAGGGAATGTTCCAGTCGGCGCGGCCCGCGGCCTTGCGCCCCCGCTCCTCGGCAATCGCCGCCGCCATCAGCGCCACCATATCGGTATCGCCGCCGAGATGTTCCGATTCATAGAACGAGCCTGCAATGTTGGCGCTCTCGCGATGGACATTGCGCAGGTGCAGGAAATGCACCCGGTCACCCAGCCGCTCCATCATGCCAGGCAGGTCGTTGTCGGGCCTTACGCCGAGCGAACCGGAGCAAAGCGTGATACCGTTGGCGGGGCTATCGACCGCCTTCATCATCGCCCCGTAATCGGCTTCCGTCGACATCACCCGTGGCAGGCCCAGAAGGCCGAAGGGCGGATCGTCGGGGTGGCAGCAGAGCCTGAGCCCGAGATCCTCCGCAACCGGCGTCACTTCTTCCAGGAAATCAATGAAATGGGCCCTCAGCCCTTCGGCTGAAATCGTTGCATATTCGGCGAGATGCCGGCGCACATCTTCCAGCGTGAAACTCTCGGCCGCGCCCGGAAGGCCGAAGACGATGTTCTTTGCCAGTTCAGCCTTGCGCGCTTCATCCATTTCGCCAAACTGGCGGTCGGCCTCGGCGCGCACATCCTCGGCGAAATCCTCATGCGCGCCGGGACGCTTCAGGATATGGATATCGAAGGCGGCGAAATCGGCGTAGTCGAAACGCATGCAGGTCGCGCCGGTCTTCAGCCGGTAGGCAAGATCGGTGCGGGTCCAGTCCAGCACCGGCATGAAATTATAGCAGATTGTCTCGATTCCGGCCTCGGCGAGATTTGCCATGCTTGTCTTGTAATTATCGATATGGCGGCGCCAGTCGCCCTTCTGCTTCTTGATATCCTCCGAAACCGGCAGGCTTTCGACCACTTCCCATTTCAGCCCGGACGGCGCGCCGTCGCTCATCAGCGATAGCTCGGCCTGCCTCCCAGCGATCTCGGCCGGCGTCCAGACCTCGCCGGTCGGGACATGGTGCAGCGCGGTGACCACGCCTTCTACGCCAGCCTGCAGCATATCGTCGATCGATACGCGATCCAAAGGTCCAAACCAGCGCCATGTCTGCCGCATACTCTCTCTCCCGAAACATTTTTCATCTCATTAGAGCATTTCCGATGGAAACCGAATCCCCGGAAATGCCCTATCCATTTGTTTTACGCGTGTCCGGTCGGCAAACGGTATGCATTTTTCCTGGACGCGCTCAAGCAGCCAAGCCCGGGCGCGCAAACACCCGGATGGCCACGGCACAGGCTTAGCATTGAAATGTCCTGTTGACTAGTATGGAAGTATGGTGCAACCTGAGAACACAGGGAGGAACGCAATGCTGCCAGAGACAGTGCAAACGACGATTGCTCCGGGCGCGCCGGTCGGCGCCCAGCTGCATGGCATTCTGCGTGACCTCATCCTTCACAACGATCTGCCGCCCGGCTCCAGACTTTCCGAGTCGGAGCTTGCTGCCCGCTTTTCCGTCAGCCGCCAGCCGGTGCGCGAAGCCTTCATCAAGCTTTCGGAGGAAGGCCTGCTGGAAGTACGTCCGCAGCGCGGCACATTCGTGCGCCGGATATCGCAGGCCGCGGTCATGGATGCCCGCTTCGTGCGCGAGGCGATCGAGGCCGATATCGTCAAGCTTCTGGCTGCAAGACCCGATGCCGGGCTGGTTGAGGAATTGCGGCTCCAGTTGCAGGAACAGCGCGAAGCGGCCCGCACCGACGCCACGCGCTTCATCAAGCTCGACGAACTGTTTCACAAGACGCTGGCCGACGCCGCCGGAAAGGCGCGCGCCTGGGCCCTGATCGAGGGCCTGAAGGTGCAGATGGACCGCGTGCGCTATCTCAGCCTGCTGCGCTTCCCGATGGTCAAGCTCACCGACCAGCATGAAGCCATTGTCAACGCGATCGGCGATGGCGACCAGCAAGCGGCGGAGGCCGCGGCGCGCGGGCACTTGCGCGAAATCCTGAGCGACCTGCCCGCGATATTCGAGGAAAAGCCTGAGTTTTTCGAGGAGCCGGGACGCTAGGCCCCGGACATTGCCACCGGGGCAAAGCCCCGCCGTCTGAATGGGAGGACGATATGAACTACATCGCCAATATCAAAAGCATCGCGCTCGCCGGCCTTGCCGCAAGCCTGATGGCGGGCACGGCGCTTGCCGCTGACTATACGCTGAGCGTCAACACCGCGCTCGCCACCACGGACCCGCTTTACAAGGGCCTTGAGGCCTTCCGCGACAATGTTGCCGAAGCCTCCGACGGCGCGCTCGAAGTGCGCCTGTTCCCGAACTCGCAGCTTGGTCCCGACGAGGATGTGCTGGAACAGGCGCGCGCCGGCGCGCCGGTCGCGGTTGTGGTCGACGGCGGCCGCCTCGCCGTCTTCGTCAACGAATTCGGCGTGCTGGGCGCGCCCTACCTCGCCAATGGCTATGACGGCATCCGCAAGGTCGTCACTTCCGACATGTTCGACGAGTGGGCGACCACGCTTCACGACGAGGCCGGCCTTGACGTTCTGAGCTTCAACTGGTGGCAGGGCGAACGCCATCTCCTGACCAAGAAGCCGATCAACGGGCCGGATGACCTTTCCGGCGTGCGCATGCGCACCCCCGGCGCGCCTGTTTGGACCGGCACGATCGAGGCCATGGGCGCGACGCCGACGCCGATGCCCTGGGGCGAGGTCTACTCCGCGATCTCCTCGAATGTCATCGATGGAGCCGAAGCGCAGCTACCCGCCGTCGTCGGCGCCAAGCTTGACGAGGTCATCACCAACATCACGCTGACCGGTCATATCAACCTGATCACCGGCCTCATCACCTCCGCCGCGTGGGTGGATTCGCTGCCGGAAAACCTGCAGACGATCCTGCACGAGGAAGCGCTGAAGGCCGGCGACATCGCCTCCTACGGCACCCGTGACGCGCTGGCGAGCCTGGAACAGCAGTTGAAGGATGGCGGCGTCACGGTCGAGGCAATCGACGTTACCCCGTTCAAGGAGCGGACCGCCGTGGTCTATGACAATCTCGGTTACGGCGATCTACGCGACAAGCTGCAGGCCATCGCCGCGCAGTAAGGCGGCCCGACCCGCTTGAGATAAAGACGGCCGCGCCCTTTCTTCGGGGCGCGGCCGAAAACAACATTCGGCTTCCCCTGGGGAAGCCCGGGAAAAACACGCCGGGGAGCTGTCGCTCCTCGTGCCATATCGGGAGGGGCCACCATGCCCGGTTTCCTCGCAAAGATCGAATATGTCGCAGGCGCGATCCTGCTTGCGGTCATCACCTTTCTGGTGTTCATCGCCGCGACCATGCGTTTCTTCGGCCATCCGCTGATCTGGTCCGTCGATCTTGCGCAGCTTCTGTTCATCTGGCTCTGTTTCATCGGCGCGACGCGGGCCATGCGCGAGCGCGGCCATCTGGGCGTCGATTTCCTGGTCCGCCCGTTTCCGCATCGCTACCGGCTGGCGCTGGAGACGGCGCTCGCCGCACTGTTCCTCGCCTTTCTCATGCTGCTTGCCTATGAGGGCTACAAGCTCACCATGCTCAACAAGGAACGCCAGTTCGGCGACTCCGGCCTCTCCTATGCCTGGGTGACGATTGCCGTGCCCGCCGGCTGCGTGATGCTGTCGATCTCGATCCTCGGCAATCTCTGGCAGGCCTGGCGCAATGTGAAGGACGGGATGCTGGTTTTCACCCGCACCGCGGCCTACGACGAACCGGTGATCCACGCCGGTCCGGCGGAGTAAGCCCATGGCCCTGATCGGTATCGTCTTCTTCGCCCTGATGCTGCTTGGCGCGCCGATTGCCTTCGCGATCGGCATTTCGGGCTTCACCTTCTTCCTGACCTCCGACATCATGCCGGTCTCGATCGGCGTGCAGAAGATCGCGACCGTTTCGCAAAGCTTCCCGCTGCTGGCGGTTCCCTTTTTCGTGCTCGCTGGCCATCTGATGAACGAAAGCGGCATCACCGACCGGTTGTTCACCTTCTCCAAGGTCGCGGTCGGCTGGATGGCGGGCGGCCTCGCGCAGGTCTCGATCATCCTGTCGACGCTGATGGGCGGCGTGTCCGGCTCGGCCGTCGCCGATGCGGCCATGGAAGCGCGCGTGCTCGGTCCGCAGATGATCTCCAACGGCTATTCGAAGGGCTATTCCTCCGCCGTGATCGCGATGTCCTCGCTGATCACCGCGACCATTCCGCCATCGATCGGCCTGATCCTCTATGGCTATGTCGGTCAGGTCTCGATCGGCCGGCTGTTCATGGCCGGCATCGTGCCCGGCTTGCTGATGATGGCGTTCCTGATGGTTGCCGCCTGGCTCGTCGCCCGCAAACGCAACTACGTCATGAGCGACATGAGGAAGCCGACCGCCGGCGAACTCGGCCGCGCCGCCTGGGGCGCCAAATGGGCGCTGCTGTTTCCCGTGCTTCTGATCGGCTCGATCCGCGGCGGGCTGTTCACGCCATCGGAAGTTGGTGCGTTCGCGGTGGTCTACGCTATCCTCGTCGGCGTCTTCGCCCACCGGGTGATGACGTTTGAGACGATCAAGCGGGCCTTCGGCCATGCGCTGTCGGATATCGGCCTGATCATGCTGATCATCCTGATGTCGGGCATGATCGGGTTCGCGATCATCTTCCTTCAGGTGCCGCAGAGCGTGGCGGGCTTCATGCTGGAAAGCCTCGCAAATCCGGTTCTGATCGTCACCGTCATCCTGATCGGCCTGTTCATCGCCGGCCTGTTTTTCGAAAGCACGATCCTGGTGCTGCTGCTGACGCCGATCCTCGTCCCGGTCGTGGTCAAGGCGGGCGTCGACCCGGTGCATTTCGGCATCCTGATGATGACCATCGTCACCTTCGGCGGCATGACGCCGCCGGTCGGCGTCGCGATGTTCACGGTCTGCAGCCTGCTGGACACCAAGATCGAGGATTATGTGAAGGAATCCTGGCCGTTCATCGCCGCCATCATGGCGCTGGTGGCGCTGCTTCTGTTCGTGCCGGGCATCGCGCTGTTCCTGCCGAACCTGATGTACGGGTAGCAGCGTCACGCAGGCTTTCGCCCTCGACCCATGCCGTCTGAGGAGCCGTGTTATCAACCGCCGGCTGCGAAGACACTCGCTGCGGAGATGCTGGGTCCATCCCGCCACGTCATCGTCCGACGAAAGCGCTGCGCATGCTCGACGCGGCTTACCGTCCGGGCCCAAATGACAACTTGGAGATAGTTGAACCAGACCCCTGTTCGGTTTAGTGCACCACCGAAACACACTGGAAAAGCGAACAACGGCATGATGCCGCGGGGGATATTGTTGGATGGACAAATCGGGTGATCCCGGCCTGTTTGGCCGCTGGTTCCGAGGGCTTTCTCTCAGGGCCTGGCTGATCGTCGGCTTCATGATGGCGCTGCTGCCGGTCGCGCTCCTTTCCGCCTTCTGGTATCTGGACTATCGCGACCAGCTGCGCGAGCCATTTCGGCAGGTTCTCAACACCCAGCACAACGTATCGCTGGCGCTGGAGCGAATCCAGGGCAATCTCTGGGATATCGCCATGGACGTCAACGATTTTGCTCAGACCGGCGACGAAAGCTACCGCAATCATTTCGAAGCGGCGGAGCGCGAGATCGCCGCCAACCTGCGCAATCTGGAAATGATAACCGATGACTATCCCTCGTTTGAACCTGTGCTGGAGGGGGTGAGCCAGCAATGGGCCCTGTTACTGCAGGCCGCTTCGGACGTTGCCCCTTTACCCGGCACGGCCGATCAGCCCCTGATGCGCTTCGAAAGCGTCATCGCCGAAACCGGCAAGCGCGTGGAAAGCATTGCCGAGAGCATGCGCCTCCTGAATGAGGAAAGCCATAGGGAGGCGCTTGCCACGATGGAGCGGCTCGACCGCTTTGCGGCGATTGCGGGCGTCTTGGCGCTGGTGTTTTCCGGGATCGGCATATTCATCATCGACCAGGCGCTGATCCGCAGCACCGACAAACTGGTGGAAGGCGCGATGCTGGTCGCGGGCGGCACGCGCAACCGCGAAATCGAGGTGCAGGTTCCGCCGGAGCTTGCCTCCGTGGCGCAGGCCTTCAACACCATGCTCAAGCAGATCAACCAGCAGGAAGATGCCCTCGCCGCGGCCGCGCGCGCGGATGGCCTGACCGGTCTTTACAACCGCCGCGAGTTCGACCGCGCGATCGACGAGGCTATCGCCGTATCGAAGGAGAGCGGCGAGCCGTTCTCCCTGCTGATGATCGACGTCGATCATTTCAAGCAGTTCAACGACACTCATGGCCACCTCGCGGGCGATGACGCGCTCAGACAGGTTGCGGCGACAATTGAACTGACCGCGCGCGAGAATGACCGGGCCTATCGTTACGGCGGCGAGGAATTCGCGATGATCTTGCCGGGACTTCGCACCTATGAGGCAACTGCGATCGCCGAGCGCCTTTGCAACACCATCGCCGCGCAGACGCTCATCCTTCCCGACGGACAGAAGCAGACGCTGACGGTCAGCATCGGCATCTCGGTGTTCAGCCCGCGGGTTTCGCCGCCCAATATCATAGAGCTCGCCGACCGCGCGCTCTATGCCGCCAAGATGGAGGGCCGCAACAAGGTGAAGGTCACCGGCTGACCTTCAAAGGCGGTTTCGGGCGATCGCAGGTCAGCCCTGCGCCACCCCTTCGATCACATCCATCCCTCCGACGACGGGCGCGAAATCGCTCCACACGCCCCGCGCTCCCGCGCGCCAGGCGTCCATCTCCTCCGGCTCAAGGAAAGTGGCGCCGTTGGCCTCGGCAAGCGCCACGGATTGGGCCTCGTCCTCGACGATCAGGCGATTGAAATAGAGCGCGGCCTCGGCCGAGATCGCGCGGAGGATGGTCTGTGTCTCGGGATCCAGACTGTTCCAGAAGCCGGCTGAAAAATAAAGCACCCCGGCGGCGCGGATATGGCGGGTTTCGGTCATGAACGGCACCACTTCGTAGAGCTTGAAGCCGGCATAGGCCGATTTGGTCAGGTCCATGGCATCCGCCACGCCGGTGGCGAGCGCGTTATAGGTTTCGGTGATCGGGATGCCGACCGGCGTCGCGCCGTAGGCGTTCCACAGGCGCGTGTGGAGCGGCGTGTTGATGACGCGGATGGTCTTGCCTTCCATTTGTCCGGGCCGCGTGACTGGTGCCTTGGCCAGCAGGTTGCGGGCCCCGTAATCGATGAAGCCACCGACGATAAACTGCTCTTGCGCAAGCCGGGCGGAGAGGTCGTCGCCGATCGGCCCGGTGACGACCTCGCGAAGATGGGCGGCATCGCGAAACAGGAAAGGCAGGTCGAGCAACTGCAATTGCGGCGTCCAGGCCGAAAGCGCCGAAACGGTGGAGAGGCTCGCCTGCACCGATCCGAGACGGATATTCTCGGCCACCTGTTTTTCGCCGCCGAGCGCGCCATTGGTCACGATCCGGAAGCGGAACCGGCCAGGAAACCGCTGTTCGACCTCATCGGCGAAGAAGCGCCAGACCATGGTTTCCGGCTTGTCCTCGCCGAGGAGCGAGGCGATGACGACATCGCGCGTGGCGCCGCTGGCGGTTCGCAGATAGGCGGGCGCGGCAAGCATTGCGGCGGCCGCGGCGCCTGTTTTCAGGAGATGGCGACGATTGAGCGTAGTCATGGCAGACAAACCTTTCAGACAGGAACAGCGAAGAGGGTGATGACGAACAGGGCGGCGAGAAGCGCCAGAAGAAAGGGACGCATCGCCCTGAACAGGCTTTCCGGCGAAAGACCGGTGACGCCGCCGACAACGAAGGCCAGCATGCCGACCGGCGGGGTTAGCCCGCCGATCATCAGGTTGACGACGAGGACGACGCCGAAGCGGATCGGATCGATCCCGGCGGAAACGGCGACCGGCAGCAGGACGGGACCAAGAAGCAGGATCGCCGCCCCGATATCCATTACCAGGCCCGCAATCAGCAGGATCACATTGGCGAGCAGGAGCACGGCAACGGCGCTGCCCCCGAACAGGCCGGCGAGGTGGCGCACCAGACCGGCGATATCGTCGATCGCGAGCAGGAAGGCGACGGGGGCCGCCGCGCCGATCAGCAGACCGATCGCCGCCGCCTCTGCCGCCGACTGGCGGAAGGCGGCGACAATGCTTGAACCGGAACGGCGGGATAGCGCCGCGAGGATCAGCGTGTAGAGCGCCGCAAGACCCGCCGCCTCGGTCGTCGTGACGATTCCCAGGCGAATGCCGAACACCACGATCAGGCCGAGGCCGAAGACCGGCAGGGCCGCGATCCCGGCCTGCCTGCGCATTTCAGCCGAAGCCCGCGGCGCGCCGCTCGCGGCCCCCATCGCAAGCCTTATGGCTACAGCGAGAAAGGCCGCCATCAGCAGGCCGGCAAACAGCCCGCCGACAAGCAGCGCCCCCACCGAAAGATTGGTCGCCGTCGCCAGGATGAGAAAGGCGATCGACGGCGGGATGACGTTGTCGAGAACCGAGGATGCGGCGACAAGCGCGCCGGCGCGGGCGGGCGAATAGCCATGGCGCACCAGTTCGGGATGGAAGGTCGAGGCGGCAAAGGCGGCATTGGCGACGGAAGAACCGGACGCGCCGGAAAACAGAACCCCTGTCAAAAGCGTCGTCTGCGCCAGCCCGCCACGATAATGACCAACGAGCGAGGCCGCGAACTGCACGAGTTTGCCGGCCGCGCCCGAGAGCTTCAGAAACGCGCCCGCGAGGAGAAAGAACGGGATCGCCAGCAGCAGGAATTTCGACATGCCGGCGACCGTATTGGCGATGATCGCCTGCTCCGTCTGCAGCGCGCCGAAGGCGATCGCGCCGTAGGACGATGCCAGAAACACATGGGCGAGCGGCGCACCGGCGATGACGCCGAGCGCGGCGGCAAGGGCGAGCGGCAGGCTGGCCGGTAGTGCGATATCGATCGCGAACCGGCCGACAGCCCAGTAAACAAACCCGCCGAGCGCGAAGCCGAAGATCAGCCGCGCGCCGCTTGAGCGCTCCAGGTGGCGCAGGCAGAGCAGCACGAGCAGACCCAGCCCGCCCGCCACCGGAAAGGCGAAGCGCACCCATTCCGGAACCCCAAGCGTTGGCGACATTCCGCCAAGCAACGCGATCGCCTCACGTCCGCCGAGGCACAGGATCAAGCCCGCGACGACGCTGAAGCCGTCGGCCACAGCAGCGAGCACGCCGGACGCCCGATCGGGCAGCAGCCTTGCAAGCCCATCGAGCCGCATCGACAGCGGGCCCGAAAGGGTAAGCGGCAGGCCGGCCGAGATCAGCGCGATGTTCAGCCAGACGCCCAGATCCTCCATGCCGACGACGCCGGTGTGGAAGCCATAGCGCAGCACGACGCCCGCCACGACAAGAGCGAGCATCGCCATCAGAATGACAGCGGCGAGCATGCCGAGCGCCGTTTCCAGCGCGTCCGCAAACCGTCCGGCGGTGCTGCGGATCGCCGTCATGGGCACGGACGATGCCGTTCGCAGGCGGCGCCTGTCTCGAAACATCCGTTCGGACGGCTGAACCATCGGCGGCCCGCGCATGGCATTGGAAGGCAAGACTTCATGATGCGATCCCCAGGATGTTGCAATCACGGAGACCGGCGAGAAGAGAAAGGTTATGGCAGAGCGGCCAGATTTTCCGTTCCTACGCCGGCATGACCCGGATCAGGTTCAAGGGTCCGGCTCACCGCCGTCTCAGCATCGCACGATGCACCCCTCGGAATAGTCAGGTTTTGTCCGGCTTTTGGGCCTGTGTCAATGGCATGCCGCAAGGCATGGCCGGAAGCGCCGATGCCGGTTATTTCGGAACGGCCGTTTTCACTTCAGCCTTTGCAGCAGAGCCATGGACGGTTCGCCCGTGACATTCAGCCCGTTCTGCCGCTGGTAGGCGGTGATCGCGGCGCGGGTCTGGTCGCCGAACACGCCGTCGATGGTGCCGGCATCGTAGCCCGCCGCCGAAAGCCGCGACTGCAATTCCTTGCGCTGGTCGGCGCTGAAGCCGTAATTGTCGTCGGGAAAACTGCCCCTGAGCGGGCCGGCGCCCGCGATCCGGTCTGCGAGATATCCCACGCCCAGCGCGTAATTGGTGGAATTATTGTAGCGCTTGATGACGTTGAAATTGTGCCCCACGACGAAGACCGGACCGCCCGCCTGCGGCTGTATCCTGGTGCCATCGACGGCGGCGCCCGGCGAGCCCTCTTCGCCGCCCCAGGGCTGACCTTTCCGCCAGCCGGAGCGGGCAAGATAGTTCGCGGTGCTCGCAAGCGCATCGGTCGGGTCGGCGTCCCAGATATCGCGCCGCCCGTCGCCGTTGAAATCGACGGCATAGCCGAGATAGGAGGTGGGGATGAACTGGGTATGGCCCATGGCGCCGGCCCAGCTTCCGGTCATCCGCTCGGGCGTGATATCGCCGTTCTGCAGGATCCGCATCGCCCCGACCAGCTGGCTTTCGAAGAAAGCGCCGCGCCGCCCCTCGACGGCGAGCGTCGAGAGCGACGAGACCACCGGAATGCTGCCGCGCCGTTCGCCATACATACTTTCCAGTCCCCAGATGGCGACGATGACATTGGCGTCGACGCCATAGGTCGCCTCGATCCGCTCCAGAACATCGCGGTAACGGGCGTAGTTCGCCCGCCCCTTGGCGACACGCTCGTCGGACGCGGCGATGGCCAGATAATCTTCCAGCGTGCGCTTGAATTCGGTCTGGTTGCGGTCCTGCTCGATAACCCCCGGCGTGTATCCGGCATTTGCGAACGCCGCCGCCAGCGTGTTGTTGGAAATCCCGCGCGCGGCCGCGCGGCTCTTGAACCCGGCCACCCACGCGTTCCATTCCGGATTGGCCACCGGCCGCATCGCCGGATCGGCAACGGAGGAAAAACTGCCCACCGAACTGTTCGTACACGCTGAAAGCGTCGCGGCAATCACCCCAAGAGAAAACACGCGTCGCGTCAGATACATAGCGATAACCCCGCTCCATTCGTGCACAAACCTAGCGCATCGGCCTCCTGACCGAAAGAGCATGCGCTTGCGTCTATTTTATGGAGATGCGGGAGAGGAAAGCACAGCGGCGAAAGGTTTCTCCGCTGTGCAACCAGGGCTGGCAGGATTCCAGCCCTGTCGGCCTGCGTTAGAGCATCGGGCGAAAAAGTGGAACCCGGTCTTTCGATAACCCGACGCGTCAAAACAGGGAGCTACCTTGCCGATATCGAGAACGCGAAAAGGCGACACCGAACCTTTCCCGTAAAGCCGAAGGCCATCGTGACTTTCTTTTTTGAAGGCCGCTACTCGACAAGGCCTGTCGTGCAACTGTAATCAATTCATCTCAATAATACATGCGATCCGTCAACGGCCAGAAGAGTGAACATTTTCCCATGAAAATCGCAATGATCGGCACCGGCTATGTGGGACTCGTTTCCGGTGTCTGCTTTTCCGACTTCGGCCATGAGGTGGTTTGCGTCGACAAGGACCCGGCCAAGCTTGACATGCTCAGAGCCGGTCAGGTGCCGATCTATGAGCCCGGTCTACAAGAGCTTATGGCCAGAAACATGGAGTCCGGTCGGTTGCACTTCAGCAGCGATCTGCCCGCGGCGGTGTCGGAAGCCGATGCGGTCTTCATCGCAGTGGGCACGCCGGCGCGCCGGGGCGATGGACATGCCGACCTGACCTATGTCTTCGCCGCGGCCGAGGAGATCGCCCACGCCATCGACGACTATACTGTCGTGGTGACAAAATCGACGGTACCGGTCGGAACCAACCGGCAGGTTCAGGAAATCATTGCAAGGGCCAACCCCCAGGCTGATTTCGATGTCGCCTCCAACCCGGAATTCCTGCGCGAGGGTGCGGCGATCGACGATTTCATGCGGCCGGACCGGGTGGTTGTGGGGGTTCAGCATGAACGCGCGGCAGAGGTGATGGGCGAGATCTATCGCCCTCTCTTTCTGCGCGACTTTCCAATCGTTACGACCGACCTGGAGTCGGCCGAAATGATCAAATACGCGGCCAACGCATTTCTCGCTACGAAGATCACCTTCATCAACGAGATCGCGGCGCTCTGCGAACGCGTGGGGGCCGATGTTAAACTCGTATCCAAGGGCATTGGCCTCGACAATCGGATCGGCAACAAGTTTCTGCATGCAGGGCCGGGCTTCGGCGGCTCGTGCTTTCCCAAGGACACCAAGGCGCTTGCCCGGATCGGTCAGGAGCACGGCGTGTCGATGCAGATCACCGAGACGGTAATCAAGCTCAATGACGACATCAAACGCAGGATGGTCGAAAAGGTCACGGATCTGTGTGGCGGCACGGTAAACGGCAAGACCATCGCCGTTCTTGGCGTGACCTTCAAACCCAACACCGACGACATGCGCGACTCGCCATCGCTGACCATCGTGCCGGCGTTGGTGGGCGGAGGAGCGCATGTCAGAGTGGTGGATCCCCACGGTCGTCGTGAGGGCGAGGCCCTGCTACCGGGCGTCCAATGGCTGGAAAACGCCTATGAGGCAGCAGAGAATGCCGATGCTGCCGTGATCCTGACCGAGTGGAACGAATTCCGTGCGCTCGACCTGTCCCGGCTGGCGGGCGTAATGGCGACGGCGAGGCTCGCCGACCTGAGAAATATATATAACAGAGGCGACGCCGAGGCAGCCGGGTTTATCGCCTATGTGGGCGTAGGGCGTCGGTAGTCATCTACGGCCCGCCGAGATATCCGCGGATCGGAGCCACGAAGGGTCCGGTCCGGACGGAAGCGCATTGCGGTTCCTGCTCCGTGTTTCACGGTCCTGTCGCAGGTGCCGATTCATCAGTTGCGCGCGAAATGCCCTAATCGCTCGCGGTGTCGTAATATTTATCGCCATAGTGGGCGGCATAGCCATAGCCATAGCCATAATTATAGCCATAACGCTTGAACCCGTTCGGATCGATCTGATTCAGGACCAGCCCCTCGATCTTGCCTTCCTCGAACGAGCGGATTGCTTCTTCGACCTGACGCTGATGTGTCGAATCCCATTTGACGATGAAGAGGATGGCATCGACAAACTGGCTCAGCACGCGGGCATCGGGCACGATCAGCACAGGCGGCGCGTCGACGATGACGAAATCATACTTGGACCGGGCTTCGCGAAGAAGCTCATCCATCTTCCGTGAGGAGAGAATGTCGGCCGCATTCTTCGTCGAGCGCTCTCCAAACAGAATGTCGATATCGAGTTCGTCATGATGGAAAACGGCTTCCTCAAGCGACGTTTTTCCTGAGAGCACGGAAATAAGGCCGGCAGCGCGTTTGGAATTGTCAAAATACCGATTGAAGGTCAATCGACGCAGATCGCCCTCGACCAGAAGAACTCTCTTTCCCATGCTGGCGAAGTTGAGCGCGAGACCAATGCTGCTCGACGTCTTGCCTTCGCCAGGTATTGATGACGTCAGCAGGATCACCTGCGGAGGGTTATCGAGATGGGCGAGCAGAACCGATGTTCTGAGATTGCGCACAGCCTCGGCAAACGGCGATGTCGGGTGACTTTGAAGATAGTGGAAGAAATCATTCCGATGTTTTGCCGGAACGAGGGGCAGCATACCAACCACGGGCAAGCCGGCCAGTTCCTCCAGTTCCTGAGATGTGCGGAAAGTCTTGTTCCGCATTTCGAGAAGCATGCTGAGCGCACAACCGAAAATAAGACCCACAAACCCGGAAAGCAGAACAATCCGCTTCTTGGACGGCGCGCTAGCGGCCCCGGGCTCGACTGCGTAGGAAAGGATGACGCTGTCAGCCTGCTGCACCCCCTGCTGGGCAGAAGTCTCCTTGAGGCGCGCCAGGAAATATTCATAGAGCGTCCGATTGGCTTCCGCCTCACGCGTCAACTGCTCCAGTTCAAGATAAGCGGCGCTTTCCGTCTGAATTTTCTGCTCAACCGCCGCTTCCGCAGACTCCAGTGAGGCAAGCTGGCTCTTGTTCTCCGTCGCATCCCTGCGACGTTCGGCGAGCAGCGTCTCCATTCTTGCATTGAAGCGTGATGCAGCGCTTCTGCTGCGAGACGCGGTCGCCGACAGATCGATGAGCGTTGCATCGCCGAGCAGAACAGCCTTGTCCTCATAGCCCGTTGCCTGCTCGAATGCGGCAAAGAAATCGTCAGAGGCCGCGACCCTCTGTCGGGTCTCGTCGATGCGATCACGGATCGACTTCAGTTGCCGCTCCAGTCCACTCAGCACTTCAGGGGTGGTCAGCGGCGTATCGGTCTTGAACTGCTTGACCGCGTTTTCGGAATTTTGAAGCGCGACCTTGAGTTCAGCCACGCGGTCGCTGAGCCAGTCGATCGCATCGACCGTGGCGCCGCGTTTGACGTCGATCTGACGCTGGACATACTGCTCGGCAATCGTATCTGCTATCAGCGCTGCCTTTTCAGGATCCTCAGACTGCACGGTTATTCTGAAGGTTGTGGTCCCGGGAACCACGTTCGCCGTGAAATGCGCAAGAAGAGCGCTTACCACCCGTTCGCGCGTCCGCTCCGGATCAACCCGACCGGCGGTAGGTTTGGAATTCGTTGGCAACAGACCTTTGATGCTGGAGACCAGTTGCGAAAATGCCGTCGGTTCCCTCAGAGCTCCGTTGAACTCAGGATCCGAGGTCAGATCCAGCATATCAACGACTTTTCCGATCAGTATGCGCGATCTGATTACCTCGATTTCGGACTTCAGCGCGACATCATCCGTTCCAATCTGCGCAAGAACGCTCGGCAGATCGATGAGTTTCTCCGACTGGCTGCTCACCATCGTGACTGAGGAGGCCTCATAGATCGGAGTCGTCATTTTGAAGGCGTAGTACCCGCCCGCCAGAACGAACACAGTGCATATCAGCGCGATCAGAAATTTACGCCGCCAGAAAATGAAGAATATTTTCTGAAGATCGATTTCATCATTTTCAGTACTGGTTCTAATGTTCTGCATGTCGCTCAAAATTTCAGGCCGTTTCTGGAAATCGGGTTGGTCCTGTCGTCAGTCGATCCTGCGCCTTTTCAACGCAGTCGTTCATGGGGCGAGCCGGTTCGGGCGATAGACCAAGCGTCCCGACCAGTCAAGTTTCCGACTGTCGAAGCCAGGATTGCAACAGTTTCGCGATTTTGCGGCTCATTGCGGCCACCTTCTACCAACACCGGAAAGCGCTCTGCGACCAAACCGCTCTTTCGCCCGGAACCGGACGCCTGCAGGAAATTCTGCCAGCGCGGGAAAAGGCGCATTATGCGCAATGCCCCAGCCATGGAACACAACCAAAAGATCGTGGAGCGGGTTGCACAAGCTTAATCAAAATCGTTTCTCATCAAGGCCAGATTGCATAGTCTTTTAAGATCCTAATAAGTGCAAGCTATGTACGCCCCTTTCCGTGCGCGTGTCGCCTGAAAAACGGGCCCATGCGTCGTTTAACAGTGGCAGAAGACAGAGGGACGTCAATTTGCACTCAGTTCATCCGCCTTTTCTGTGCGAAAGTCTTTTGAGATTCAAAGGCCTGTTGAAATGCACCTTAGTCCCGGCGGGAAGACGCAGGCAGCTCGCGAGCCGGGCGCCGAACTGATAAGTCGCCACGAACAGGCCGGCGAAGAAAACGATAGAAAGCGCGGCGGCTGCCGGGTTGTGCCAGAACAACACACCGGCAATAGCCGGCGCGGTGAACATCGGCGCCAGGATCACCGTCGTCATGGGATTGCTGATATGCCGCGCATTCCGGCCGAGCAAACCAATCTCGAGGGCGCGCATGACCAACTGATGAAAATGCAGCCGGTCGGGTTGATCGGTGGGACGACCGGCGATGCGGCGACGGAATATGGCAAGCAATGTATCGGCGATCGGCCAGAAGAATATCAGCAGCAGCGCCCACGGAGTCAGGTCCGGAATGAAGTTCAGTATCAGGAAGGCAAGCCAGGCAAGAATATGGCCGATGCCATAAGCACCCGCGTCTCCCAGGAAAATTTTCCCCAATGGGAAATTGAAGACAAGAAATCCGAGCAGCGCTCCGATAACGATGGCGCACCAAGCGCTGACCTCGAACAAACCGTTCTGGGCAGCAATAGCCGCCAGGGAAGCCGCGACGACGACGGCAATCAGACTGGAAAGGCCGTTGACGCCATCAACCAGGTTGAAGGCATTGCAAATGCCAGCTCCGCCAAAAATGGTCACGGCGATCGCAAACGGCGCAAACGTTATGATCGTGCCGATCAGCGGGATGTCGGCTCGCGGGATCCAGAGCTTGAACAGCACGACAGCGAGCAGCGACGAGACTGCGGCGGCGATCAAGCGGCGACGCGGCGACACGTGAAAACCGAGATCCTCCGCCAGACCGGCAAGGAAGACCGGCATCAGCGAGGGCAGCAACAACCATAGATGATGACCGGTCGTATCCGGTATGAACATACCGAATGCAACAAGAGCGACTATGATAGCCACCCCGCCAATTCTCGGCGTCGGCACTCGATGAGCACTCTGAACAGCTTTGGTGTCTTTGCGACGATCAGAAAATCTGAGATGAAACTTCCGCGTCGATACAATCAGCGCGCATATCGCTGCGGAAACAAAAAATGCGCACACCAGCGCCTGGAAAAAATACCCACTCATGAAAGGTGGAACCCCTGCGTGAAAATACGGCTGACCAGGCCGCCCAAACTAATTTCATCGATCAAAATTGAGTAAAATTACAAATAAACGTTTGATCTAACTCAAACATCGCAACTAAAAAATGTAACCTACTAAAAAATAAAGTTTTACGCATCCAGCTTTGGCTGTAAATTAGCAGATATTGAAACCTCGTCAACCGAGAACTGAAAGACTTATTTGCTTGTGAGATTACGGATCGCTAAAAAGATGCGGATTCTCATATATTCAATCTTAAAGTGTATTAACCGCTAAATTTCTTGCCGCGGGGACCCGCAAATTCGAAACAGCCAGGGCTGCCTCATTGGCTTCACATCAGCGTCGATGCCATTCGCTGCGATATAGGCACTACAAGCGATGGAAGCAGAGTGTCTGCCCGCGACCGAGAGAGGGCCCGAAGGGCCACCTTGTATGAAGCGGGTACGCTCCGCACCGCCGCCGCACAGTCTTCCTCCGCAAATTTCTTGAAGTTACCGTCGTGAGAACGGATGAGCCCATCCGATAAACGGCGGATTGGCGAAATCGTTGTCCTCGGCCTGCCGCGTCTTGCCATATACAAAAACCGTATTGTCTGCACACTCGGTCGTGCCTCCTGCGGCGCGCAGGACTGCGTCGCCGGCGGCGGTATCCCATTCCATGGTTCGCCCGAAACGGGGATAGACATCGGCAACGCCTTCCGCGAGAAGGCAGAATTTCAGCGACGAGCCCACCGAGGTGAAATCGGAAACGCCGATCTGCCGCATGAACTCCTCGGTTTCGGGGCTGTTGTGCGATCGGCTGGCAACCGCGGTCAGAACCTCGCCCTTTGGCCGGCATCTGATCGTTTCGGAGCGCACGACGGCGCCATCAGCCACAATGAGTTTCTCGGCGCCGTCGGCCGTGGTGCGGTAGGCCACGCCCTTGGCCGGGGCATAGACGATGCCCGCAACCGGCACGCGGCCTTCAATGAGCGCGATATTGACCGTAAAGTCTTCCCGCCTGTTGATGAATTCCTTCGTCCCGTCGAGAGGATCGACCAGGAAGAAAGCCTTGCCGGTGATATCGGGAATGCGCCCCGCCGCAACGCTCTCCTCGGCGATCACGGGAATGTCGGGAAAAGACCGAGCGAGATGGGCAAGAATGATCGCCTCGGCCTGCTCGTCGGCTGCCGTCACCGGCGACTGATCCTTCTTGTAGGATACGTCGATGCCGTTCTCATAGATCGACATGATCGTACTGCCGGCTTCAAGAGCTGCATCCAGGAACACTTGCTGCATATCCGCTATGGCGCTCACTCCCCCTGCTCCCGGCTCGCGAGGAAATCCTCGATCCGGCTTGCCAGTTCAAACGGCTCATGGCCGACGGTGTGGAGATGAAGCTCGGCGTTTTCCGGCGGTTCATAGGGCGAGGAAATGCCGGTGAAATTGGCGATTTCTCCGGCCTGCGCCTTTTTGTAGAGCCCCTTCGGGTCACGCTCGGCGCAGACCTCGATCGGGGTGTCGACGAAAATCTCGATGAACTCGCCGTCCTCCATCATCTCGCGCGCCAGCCGCCGTTCGGAGCGGAACGGCGAGATGAAGGACACCAGTACGATCAGCCCGGCATCGGCCATGAGCTTCGCCACCTCGGCCACGCGGCGGATATTTTCGACCCGGTCTTCGGCGGTGAAGCCGAGATCGCGGTTGAGGCCGTGGCGAACATTGTCGCCGTCAAGCAGATAGGTGTGTTTGCCCTTGGCGTGGAGTATCTTTTCCAGCGCATTGGCGACCGTCGATTTGCCCGAGCCCGAAAGCCCGGTGAACCACAGCACCGCCGGCGTCTGCGCCTTAAGGCTCGCATGCGCCTTCTTGTTGATCTCGACCGCCTGCCAGTGGACATTGTCCGCCCGGCGCAGCGCGAAATCGATCATGCCGGCGCCGACGGTCTTGTTGGATATCCGGTCGATGATCACGAAATTGCCGGTGGCGCGGTTGTCCGCATAGGCATCGAACACGATCGGCGCCTGGGTCGAGATGTTGCAGACCCCGACCTCGTTCATGTGGAGCGCCTTGGCTGCCTCATGGGCGAAGCTGTTGACGTTCACCTGATATTTGAGGGCGGTGATCGTCGCCGGCGTCTGGTCCGCCTCGGTGCGCAAGATATAGGAACGGCCGGGGATCATTGCGTCCGCGTCGAACCAGATAATCTTCGCCTGAAACTGGTCGGCAACATTGGGCCGCTCATCGGGCGCCACCAGGATATTGCCGCGCGAGACCTCGATCTCGTCCTCGAGCGCAAGCGTGACGGCCTGACCGGCCTCGGCGCTTTCAAGGTCGCCTTCCATCGTCACGATCTGGCGGATCGCCGAGGACTTGCCGGACTTGGCGACCGTGACGCGGTCCCCGACGGCAACCCGGCCGGACGCGATCTGCCCGGCAAAGCCGCGGAAATTGAGGTTAGGACGGGTGACAAGCTGCACCGGCATGCGGAACGGTTTTTCCGCAAGGGCGGATTCGACCGGCACCGTTTCAAGATGGTCCAGAAGGGCCGGCCCCTTGTACCAGGGCATGTTTTGCGAGGGCTGGGTGACATTGTCGCCATAACGCGCCGAGATCGGGATCGGCACGATCGTCTCGAACCCGAGATCCCTGGCAAATTCCAGATAATCGGCGACGATCCGGTCGTAGACCTCCTGCGAATACTCCATCAGGTCGATCTTGTTGATCGCGACCACGATATGGCGAATGCCGAGCAGCGAGGCGATGAAGGAATGCCGGCGGGTCTGCCGCAGAATGCCCTGACGGCTGTCGACCAGCACGATGGCGAGATCGGCGGTCGAGGCGCCGGTGGCCATATTGCGGGTATATTCCTCATGGCCGGGCGTATCGGCGACGATGAACTTGCGCTTGGCGGTCGCGAAAAAGCGATAGGCGACATCGATGGTGATGCCCTGTTCGCGCTCGGATTCCAGCCCGTCGACCAGAAGCGCGAAGTCGATATCCGCGCCGGTCGTGCCGTGTTTTGCGCTGTCGCTTTGAAGCGAGGCAAGCTGGTCCTCGAAGATCAGCTTGGTGTCGTAAAGCAGGCGGCCGATCAGGGTCGACTTGCCGTCATCGACGGAACCGCAGGTCAGGAAGCGCAGCAGCGATTTCTTTTCCTGTTCGGCGAGATAGGCGATCATGTCGCCGGAAACATCCTCGACCATCAGAAATACCCCTCGCGCTTCTTCTTCTCCATCGACCCGGCCTCATCCTTGTCGATCATCCGGCCCTGACGCTCCGAGGTTCTGGCCGTCAGCATCTCGCGCACGATCGCCTGCAGGTCGTCAGCATCGGATTCGACCGCGCCCGTCAACGGATAGCAGCCAAGCGTGCGGAAACGCACCATCTTCTCCGTCACGGCCTCATCAGAGCCGATCGGCATGCGCGCGTCATCGACCATGATCAGCGCGCCGTCGCGCTCGACCACCGGGCGTTTCGCCGCGAAATAAAGCGGCACGATCGGGATATTCTCCTTCATGATATATTGCCAGATGTCGAGCTCGGTCCAGTTCGACAGCGGAAAGACGCGGATCGATTCGCCCTTGCCGACACGGGTATTGTAGGTCTTCCACATTTCCGGACGCTGGTTCTTCGGGTCCCAGGCATGCTGCGCATTGCGGAAGGAAAAGATGCGTTCCTTGGCCCGCGACTTCTCCTCGTCGCGCCGCGCGCCGCCGAAAGCGGCATCGAAGCCGTATTTGTCGAGCGCCTGGCGCAAGCCAACCGTCTTCCAGAGATGGGTGTGGGTGTTGGAGCCGTGATCGAAGGGATTGATGCCGACCTCGACCGCTTCCGGATTGACGTGAACGAGCAGGTCTATGCCGAGATCGTCCGCCATCTTCTGCCGGAAGTCATACATCGCCTGGAACTTCCAGGTGGTGTCGACATGGAGAAACGGAAAAGGCGGCTTGGCCGGATAGAACGCCTTCATCGCCAGATGCATCATCACCGACGAATCCTTGCCGATGGAATACAGCATCACCGGCCTCGAAAAGCTCGCGGCGACCTCGCGGAAGATATGAATCGATTCCGCCTCCAGTCTCTGCAAATGTGTAAGAGCCATTGAATATTCCCGATAATATGAATGAAACCGAATTTTCCAAATGTCGCCTAGAGATAAAGGTTCATACGCAAAATTAAAATGTCAATTTGACCCTTGATCCCGTTGTCTTTAGAAAAAAATCCTAAAAACCAGCCGTCCGGAAACTTGCTTGCAGGACTTTCCCTCGGCCACAGCCTGAATTTCAGGCCTCCTCAGCTCTGTCGACGAGTTGAACGTGGGGCTGCAACGCGCTCCCTGACCAGCGATGTGCCGCTGCTTATATCTTGAAAATCGTGCGTCACCGGGCATATCCGATTTTGGCGCGCAGAGCAGAGCCGCCAGTGGTCGGCCAAGTATTTGATATGGCCTTG
This sequence comes from Martelella mediterranea, assembly GCF_021021415.1. Lineage (GTDB taxonomy): Bacteria > Pseudomonadota > Alphaproteobacteria > Rhizobiales > Rhizobiaceae > Martelella > Martelella mediterranea_C. The sequence continues at coordinate 94,053 of NZ_JAINWJ010000014.1, forward strand.
CCTCCGGTCTGAAAATCACGCGGCTTAACACTAGCGTCACCGACACCGCCGATCCTGCTAATCCACAACCGTGCGCTCTGCAATAGCTGCGGCCACTGTGTATCTTAACGTATCCTTGAGGTCGACTTCCGTGTGACGAGTTCCGTCTGGTAAACCACGGTGCGCACCTTTCGATCGGGGTTCTCGATCGCTTCCACGACCAGGTCGATGGCGGCCAGGCCCATGGCCTGCAGCGGCCGGCCTACCGAGGTCAGCGGCGGCGTCAGCAGGTTGGCGATCGAATTGTCGAAGCCGATGAGGGACATGTCGTCCGGTACGCTGAGCCCGGCCTCGCCGAGGGCCTGCAATGCCCCGGCCGCGAGAATGTCGCTGGAGGCGAGGACAGCCGTCGGGCGGCGCTCGATGCCGAGCAGGTCGCGCATCATCTTCCGGCCTTCGCTTGCCGGGTCATCGCCCGTCAGCGGGAAATAAAGCCCCAGCCTGATCAGGGCCGGATCATCATCAAGGCCGTGGCGGGCAATGGCGGCGCTAAAGGCGGCGAGACGATCCTCCTCCATCGAGGTGCCGTGCACGCGGGCGCGGTTATAGCGGTCGGGCGCGCCGCCGATAAAGGCGATGCGCCGATGTCCCAGCGCCTGAAGATGATCGACCGCCTGGTCGATGCCGCTTGCCGGATCGATCAGGACCGCATCGGTTCCCCCGCAGACCTCCTGCTCGATCTGGATGACCGGTACGCCCGCCTGCAGTAACGGCGCCATGCCACTGGCGTTGATACCGTAGGAGAAGATCACCGCATCGGCGCGCTGCTGCAGGAGCTGGACCACGGCGCTCGCCTCGACTTCCGGCTTCATGCCGTGCTGGAACATCAGCACATTGTATCCGCGGGCAAGCGCCTCGCTTCGGATGGCCTGGCTCAACTGGCTGAAGAACGGATTGAGCGAGCCGTCTACGACGATCAGGCCGATCGTCCAGCTGCGCTTGGTTCTGAGCCCGCGCGCCACCGCGTTCGGCCGGTATCCCGTCGCCTTGAGCGCCTCGCGCACGCGCCGCTGTTTTTCCGGTCCGACCTTGTCCGGCTCGTAGAGCACCCGCGCCACGGTGGCCGGCGACACGCCCGCATGCCGCGCCACATCCCCCATGGTTGACAAGTGTCGATTTTTTTCCACGCCGGGCCTCTTTTTCTATTGATGATGACGTCATCATTTGCAAATGGTGACGTCATCATATGATTTCGAGCGGAATTTTCCACTTTTTTCAGCGGCGCTTGCGAGGAAAAGCAGATCCCATGATTTCGAGCCACCTTCTTTCGAGGTCCATCTTGTCGGCGCTGATCGTGATTGCCTACGCGGTCATTCTCGCGCCCGTGGTGACCGTGGTGGCGATCAGCTTTTTCGACCAGGGCATCATCAGCTTTCCGCCCGACGGGCTCACCCTGCGGTGGTTCGTCAACGCCTGGGCGCGGCGTGAATTCACGCAAGGCCTGATCATGAGCCTGGAGCTGGCGCTGATCGCGACCGCCATCGGCGTGCCGCTCGGAACGCTGGCAGCCTACGGGCTCAATCGCGGCCGGTTTCGCGGCAAGGGCGTGATTTCCACGCTGCTGCTCGGGCCGCTCGCGGTGCCAGCCATCATCATGGGGACCGCGCTTTATATCTTCTACATCCGCGCCGAAGCGATCATCGACCAGACGATCGTCGGCACGACGGCGGGACTGGTGGCCGCCCATGTGCTGCTGACGATCCCGTGGACGGTGCGTCTGGTCGCCGCCAGCATGGAAGGCGTCGATCTGCGCGTCGAGGAAGCCGCCGCCAATCTCGGCGCGCCGCCGGTTGTCGTCGCCTGGCGGATCACCCTGCCCATGCTGCGCTCCGGCATTGTCGCGGCCAGCATGTTTTCCTTCATCCAGAGTTTCGAGAATCTAGAGCTTTCGCTGCTGCTGATCGGCCCCGGCAAGATCACGCTGCCGGTCGCGATGCTGAACTATCTCGAATTCAAGATCGACCCGACGCTTGCCGCTGTCGGCACGATCCAGATCCTTCTGATCGGCGTGCTGATGCTGGTGACCGACCGCTACGTCAAGCTGTCGCGCGTCCTATGACCCCAAGGCCCGGAGAGTGTTTTGAGCGAACTGATCATTGAACATCTTGCCAAGGCCTATGGCGACACCCGCGTCGTGAAGGACATCAACCTTCACGTCGAGGAAGGCGAACTGGTGGCGTTGCTCGGGCCATCGGGATGCGGAAAATCCACGACATTGCGGATGATCGCCGGCTTCGTGAAGCCGACCGAGGGGCGGATCCTGCTTGGCGGCGAGGACATCTCCCGGCTACCGCCCTACCGTCGCGACACCGGCATGGTGTTCCAGTCCTATGCGCTGTTTCCGCATATGAGCGTCGCCGCCAATGTCGGCTTCGGCCTTGAAATGCGCAAGATCGGCCGGGCCGAACGCGACGAGCGGATCAGACAGGCGCTGGAAATGGTGCGGCTCGACCATCTGGCCGAGCGCATGCCGCGTCAGCTTTCGGGCGGCCAGCAGCAGCGCGTGGCGCTCGCCCGGGCGCTGGCGATCAACCCGAAAATGCTGCTGCTCGACGAGCCGCTTTCCAATCTGGACGCCAAGCTGCGCGGCGAGGTGCAGCATGAGATCCGCAACCTGCAGCAGCGGCTGGGGCTGACGACGCTGATGGTGACCCACGACCAGGACGAGGCGCTGACCATGGCCGACCGCCTGGCGATGATGGAAGGCGGCGTGGTCCGCCAGATCGGCACGCCGCAGGAAATCTACGACACGCCGGATGATGTCTATGTCGCCGGCTTCATCGGCCGCTGCAACCTGATCGCGGGCCGGCAAAAGGCGCCGGGGCTGTTTGTCAGCGAGGGCGGATCGGAACTGCCCTGCGATCCCGCGAGTGATGCGGGCGCGCGGGAGGTGACCTTCGCCCTGCGCCCGGAAAAGATCACACTTGTCCCCGTCGCCTCCGAGCCCGACCCCGGAGACGCCGCGACGCGCCAGCGCGCGCGGATCAGCGGCATGGCCTATCTCGGCGCCCAGACGGAGTTCGAGCTCGATCTTGCCGGCACATCGCTTGTCGCGGTCATGCCCACGCCCTCCCGCAACACCCCTCTTTCCGCTCTCAAGCCCGGAGCGGAGGTTTTCGCAACATGGCAGGCGCAGGACGCGCGCCTGCTTGCCGAGCGGCCCTGAACGGCCCCGGACCAGGCAAGCCGGGTCTGAACGATCCGGACGAGAAGACGATCAAAAGGAAGAGTGAACAGCCTATGTCAGACAGAATGAAAACAACCCGCCGCGCTTTCCTCGTGGGCACCGCCGCGACATCGCTTATCGCGCTCGGCGCCGCCGGGCCGGCCTTTTCCGCCGACAAGGGCACCGTGATTGCCTCCGTCTTCGGCGGCGACTATGGCGATATCCTGCGCGCGACCGTCGATGAGGCGATCATGGCCCCGGAAGGCTACGAGGTCCTTCAGGACATCTCCTCGACCGAGGCCCGCCAGACCAAGCTCAGAACCGAGAAGATGCGCGCCAAGTCGAGCTTCGACGTGGCCGTGCTCGCCGACCTCGACATGTATCCGATGGCAAAGCTCGGCGTGCTGTCGGAAGTCACCGAGGAGAACGTTCCGCGGCTTTCCGCGGTCATCCCGGCTCTGCGCAAGACCTATTCGGTGCCCCAGATCTATTCCTACATCGCCATACTCTACAATCCGGAGAAGGTCACCACGCCGCCGACCTCCTACGCCGATCTGTGGAAGCCGGAATACAAGGGCAAGATCGGCGTATCCGACAAGCTGCATGTGGCGACCTCGGCCGTGGCCGCGCTGGTCGGCGGCGGCTCGATGAGCGATTTCACCCCCGGCCAGGCCAAGCTTCTCGAACTCAAGGACAAGCAGGACGTCCAGATCCTGCCCTCGAACGAAGCGATCGCCGGGGCCTTCGAAAGCGGCGATATCTGGATCACGCTCAACTACGTCTCCAGGGCGTATTCCTGGCGCCAGAGCGGCCTCAACATCGAACGCGCCGTGCCATCGGAGGGCGCGATCCCGATCGCGTTCGAGATGGCCGTGCCGAAGAACGCCCCCAACAAGGAGGGCGGCTTCGCCTATCTCGATGCGGCGCTCGACCCCGAGGCCCAAATCGGCTTCGCCGCCAAGATGGGCTACCTGCCGACCGTGACCGACGCCGAACTGCCTGCGGAACTCGAGGCGGCAATCGGCCTGCCTGCGGCGGACCAGGATCGCCTGATCCGGCTCGATGACGACTATCTGATGCAGCATCAGACGGAGATCCTCGACTTCTGGAACCGCGAGTTCAAGGGCTGAAATGGCACTCCTGGTTTTTCCCGCCGCGCTGCTGGTTTTCGTTCTGCTGGTCCTGCCGATGGCGGGTCTCTTCAGAATGTCGCTCAACCACTACAGCCCGATGGAGATGATGACCGCGGCGTTCAGCGGGAAAAACTACATCGCCGCGCTGACCGATCCCTATTACCAGGAGATCATCCTGACGACGGTCGGCGTGGCGTTCCTGTGCATGACGCTCTGCCTCCTGCTCTCGCTCGCGCCGGCCTATTGGCTGGCGCGCATGCAGAGCCGGTGGAAATCGGTGCTGATCATCCTGACGCTGTTTCCGCTGCTGGTCGGCAATGTGGTCCGGGCGGCGGGATGGATGGCGCTGCTCAGCACCCATGGCGCGATCAACGCCTTCCTCGGCATGTTCGGCATCGGCCCGCTCACGCTGATGTACACCCCGCTCGCCGTGGTGGTGGGCACGACGGCGGTGGTACTGCCCTATATGATCCTCACGCTTTCCTCCGTCGTGGAAACCGTTCCGCGCGACACCGAGGAAGCCGCCGCCAATCTCGGCGCGACACCGTTGAAGGTGTTCTTCCGCGTCCTGTTACCGCAAGCGGCCCCCGGGGTTCTCGCGGGCAGCATGCTGGTGTTCATCCTTTCCATGAACGCCTATGCGACCCCGGTCCTGCTCGGCGGCCCCGGCTTCACCATGCTGGCCCCTGCCGTCTACGACCAGTTCATGACCGCCGGAAACTGGCCCTTCGGCGCGGCGCTCGCCTTCGTCCTCCTGGCCACGACCCTCATTCTAACAATGGCTGTGAGCTACGGGCTCTCGCGGTCCCTCAAGCGCCGCGCCGGCTGAAACAGATATTTTGACATGACCGACATGACCCTCGACGAAAAGCTCGACGCGATGACGCTTGCCGAGCAGGTCAGCCTGCTCTCCGGCGCGTCCTTCTGGCGCACGGCAGCCATCGATCGCCTCGGCATTCCAGCCGTGAAGATGACCGATGGCCCAAATGGCGCGCGCGGGGAGGATTTTTCCGGCGGCGTGCGATCCGCCGCCTATCCGGTCGCGATCGCGCTCGCGGCGACGTTCGATCCCGACCTCGTCCATGAAATCGGCGCGGATCTGGCCCGCGAGGCGCGTTCGAAGGGCGCGCGCATTTTGCTCGGCCCGACCGTGAACATGCATCGCAACCCGCTCAACGGGCGCAATTTCGAGTGTTTTTCCGAGGATCCCGTTCTCGCCTCGACCATGGCGGTCGCCTATGTCAGGGGCGTCCAGTCGCAGGGCGTCGCCGCCACGATCAAGCATTTCATCGGCAATGAATGCGAGCATGAGCGCCGCACCACCAGTTCCGAGATCGACGAGAAGACGCTGCGCGAGATCTATCTCCCGCCCTTCGAGGCGGCTGTGAAAGAGGCCGGCGTTGCCTGCGTGATGACCGCCTATAACGCGCTCAACGGCGTCCATACCTCCGAAAATCCGTGGCTGCTCGATACCGTCCTGCGCCAGGAATGGGGGTTTGAGGGCGTCGTGATGTCGGACTGGACGGCAACCCATTCAACCGCAGCGGCCCTTGTCGCCGGTCTCGATCTCGAAATGCCGGGACCGGGGAAATTCCGCGGCGACATGCTGGTCGAGGCCGTCGAAAACGGAGATGTGCCGCGCGAAGCCGTCCGCCGCGCCGCCCGAAGGGTGCTGAGGCTGATCGAGCGCGTTGGTGCGAAAACGACTGACGATCTGGAGACCGAGCGCGCCGAGGACCGGCTCGAAACGCGCACCCTGATCCGTCGCGCCGGCGCGGAGGCCGCCGTCCTGCTGAAGAACGACGGCGATCTACTGCCGCTCGCCGGCCCGACGCCCCGCCGCATCGCCGTCATCGGCCCCAATGCGGCAAGGGCGGTGATGTTCGGCGGTGGCTCGGCCCAGATCAATGCCCATTATGCGATCTCTCCGCTCGAAGGCATCCGCGCGGCGTTTCCCGATGCGCAGGTCGACTATGCGCTCGGCTGTCCCGGCGACCGTTACCTGCCGCTGATCGACGGCCCCATCGACATCCGTTTTTTTGCGGGAACCGATTTTTCCGGCCCGCCAGTGCTCACCAAGACCGGTGCCAGGAGCGAGTTCCGCTGGTTCGGGCCGGTGGCGGCCGAGGTCGATCACCGCGCGTTTTCGGCACGGCTTTCGGCTCGCTACGAGGCGCGCGAAACGGGATGGCATGAGATCGGCCTGATGAGCGCGGGCACCAGCCGCCTCGCCATCGATGGAGAACCTATTCTCGAAGCATGGGAGACTTGGACGCGCGGCTTCAGCTATTTCGGCCATGGCTGCGCCGAGCGGCGCGGCCGGGTCCATCTCGAAGCCGGAAAACGCTATGAAATCAGCGTCGATTACGCCTGCGGCGACGGCATCACCACCACGCTGAAGGCCGTGCGCTTCGGCCTCAGGGCGCCCTCGGCGCTCGGTTCGCTCGAGGATGCCGTGGCGCTCGCGCGCAAGGTCGATGCGGTCGTCGTGGTCGCCGGCCTCAACGACGACTGGGAAACCGAGGCGGAGGACCGCGAAAGCTTCGACCTGCCGCCCGCGCAGAACGCGCTGATCGAGGCGGTGGTGGCTGCAAACCGCTCGACCATCGTCGTCATGCAGTCCGGGGCGCCCGTTGCCATGCCCTGGGCGGCAAAAGTGCCAGCGATCCTGCAATTATGGTATCCGGGCCAGGAATGCGGCAACGCGCTGGCCGACATTCTTACGGGCAAAGCCGAGCCGGGCGGACACCTGCCCCAGAGTTTTCCCGCCGAGGGTGAGGACTACGGCGCGCTCACCCGGTGCCCCGAGGCCCACGGCAAGGTTGTCTACGCCGAAGGAACGGCCATCGGCTATCGCGGCTTTGCCGCGCGCGGCACGCGGCCGCAATTCCCCTTCGGCCACGGCCTTGGTTACGCAAGGATCGAATTTATCGATGCACGGCTCGCCTGCGCGGGATCGGCGGTCACTGTCGAGCTTGATCTTTCCAACCGGTCGGAGCGCGCCGGCGGCACGGTCGCGCAGATCTACCTGATGAGCGAAACCGGCGCGCCGATACGCCTCGTCGGCTTTTCGAAGGTCACGCTCGAAGCCCGTGAGGCCCGGAGCGTCACAATCACGATCCCGGAACGCAGGCTTTGCACATGGGACCCCGACCAGCGCGCGTGGGTACGTACCCCCCTCCCCCTCACACTTGCCATCGGCGCTTCGTCCGCAGATTTTAGCATTATGAAAACCGTCGCGCCTGAATAGTAGTAGGTGGTTTGGGCGGATCATCCACGATTTTTTTGCAAACGTGGATGATCTCCTGCCTGATATCAAAGACCATCAGGCCCCTTCCACGGGTCGCTCACCGCCGGCCAAGGCAATCGCGGTTGCAAAACGGTCTATCTCGGACAGGCCGAATTCGGTTGGCCGAAGAGCAGGCGCACGGTCCCTCACCTCTTCTATGCCGGCCTGCGAGGCGAACAGACGCTTGCCGTAGCAGAGCATGGCGGGAACGGAGCGCGACATGAACACGATCGCCGGCAGAATTTGACCGTGAATGCGTTCCGCCTCGGCCACATCGCCGTTCTGCCAGGCATTGAAAAGCCGCACCTGCGCCTTCACGAAGTCCGGCGCCGGGATCAACCCCACGCCGCCGGAGCGCAGCAGCGAGATGAACTCGATGCCGCCATGACCGCCGAAAACCCGGTAGGCGCCTTCAGAATCCCTGATGACGCGAGCGATATCGACCGAGAAGCCTTCGCCTTTGAGCAAGGTGATGTTGGGGTGCTGACGGTTCAGTTCTACGAGTCCTGTGGTCGACAGAGAGACATCGAGATTGACGGGATTGTTTTGAACGGCGACCTCGATATCCACCGCATCGGCGACGTGGCCGAAAAAGCGGATCAGGTCGGCCTGGGACGTGCCCTTGATCGCCGGCGGTTGCAGGATGACCCAGTCCGCACCCGCCCTAGCCGCGGCCCTTGCAAAGGCAACCTGGCCGGCGGTTGAGGGTTCGCCAACGGTCACTGCATAGGGCACCCTGCCGCCAATCATCTCTCCGACCATTTCCGCAAGATGAAGGCGCTCATTGACGTCCATCTTGTGCACCTCGGTGACAAGCCCCAGCACCGCGATCCCATGCGCGCCCGCTTCGATGCAGTATTCGACCTGGCGCGCCATGGCGGCACGGTCGAGACGGCCCTGATCGTCCCAGAAGGCATAGAGGATCGGGTAAATGCCCTTCCAGTCGCTCATGCCGTCCCCTTTCGGATATGTTCGAACACCGCCTCGTTCGGCACGACGCCCAGGCCCGGACCTGTCGGAATGGTGTAATGCCCGGCCCCGCAGGCCATGTCGCCATCGGTGAAGGCAAGGTTTCGGTCGAAGATCGAGTGCTGGTATTCGTGGTAGGGTACGCGCTGGAGCGCCGCGGTTGCCTGAAGCGAGGCGGCGGTGAAGATGCCGATCGAGATGGAAGCATGCGGAATGACATTGACATGGAAGGCGTGGGCCATGACGCCGATCCGGGAAAATTCGGTAATCCCGGTATGGCCGATCTCCGGCTGGATGATGCCCATGGCGCGGGCTTCGAACCGCGGGCGATATTCATAGGTCGTGCGCCATTCCTCGCCCAGCGCCAGCGGCACGCCGATGCCGCGCGCAACCCGCGCCTGGCCTTCCAGATCCTCCGGCTGGCAGGGGGCTTCGGCAAAATAGAGGTTGAACGGCTCCAGCCGCCGGATCAGGCGGATCGCCTCGCTCGCTTCGAATTTCCAGTGCAGGTCGACCATCAGGTCGATATTGGGACCGACCGCCTCGCGCAGCGCTTCCATCTCGCGGACAATGCCGTCGTCGCTGACGGCTGCGGCGAATTTGATGGCGCGAAACCCCTTGCCGACCCATTCGACCGCGAGCTGGCAGCGTTCCGCCAGCGTCGCCTTGGGCAGGCCTGAGACATAGGCCGGCAGCGTCTCGTGCCGGCGGCCGCCCAGAAGCTGGGCCACAGAAAGGTTCGCCAGCCTGCCGAACAGATCCCAGCAGGCGATATCGACGCCGGCCAGGGCATCGACATAATAGCCGCCGAAAAAGCCGCGCACCCGCATCAGGTCGTAGAGGTCCTCATGGATCACCGCGGCATCGGACGGGTCGCGGCCGAGCATCACCGGGGCCAGAAGGTTGTCGATGATCGCCTTGACGGCCTCGGGCGCTGCAATCCCGTAGGTCTCGCCCCAGCCCACCATGCCGCTTTCGCCGGTGATCTTGACCAGCACCGTGAGATCGGATGAGGGATAGATCGAACGGTTGCCCTTGCGGACCAGATAGCCCTTTTCATTGATGAACTCGCCTTCGCGCAGCGGCCCGAGATAGGGAACCGCGCGCGGAATGTCGATGATGAAGGTTTCGACCTTTGCGATCGCATCCAGTTGATTGCGGCTCATATGATCGTTTCCTGTTCTTCCCGCGTCGCCTCGGCAAGCGGATCGTTCTGAAATTCCGGTGACAGGCGCTGCAAAAGCGCCGCCAGTTCGGCGCGGTCGCCGGCATCCATCTTCGGCCCCTTGCCGCGCACATGGGTGGTCGCCAGCACACCGCGCCGGCGCAGCGTCTCCTTGGTCATGTGCATGCGGAAGACGGCCTGGAAGGTGAGCGCAGGCAGGCTGACTTCGTAAAGGCGCCGCGCCTCGTCCCGGTCGCCGCGCTGCCAGGCGCCCACCATGCGCACATGCAGATCGGCAAACTCACTGGCCGGCATCGTGCCAAGCCCGCCGCGCGCCAGTTCATCGATGACATAGCGCCCACCCGCGCCGCCGAAGACGCCCTCGATCGCATCGCCGCAGGCCTCGCGGATCAGCGTCAGGTTCTGCCCGCAGGGCAGCGTCTCTTCCTTGACGTAGCGGATCGCGGGAACGGCGCGGGCGAGCGTCGCCATATCATCCGCCTTCAATCCCGCCCCGATCGGCACCGGCTGGTTCTGCAGCATCAGCGGCAGCGGACTGTCGGCGCCGATCTGCTCGAAATAGGCAAGCTGGGCATTAAGATCGTGGCCAATGGCCCCTTGGGCGATGACCATGGCGACGGCCGCCCCTGCTCGTGCGCCGCGCTCGATATGTGTCAGCACGGCATCCGGATCGGGATCACTCGCCCCGACGATGAAGGGAATACGCCCCTGCAGGCGTGCGCCGAGACGCGCGACCAGCAGGCCGCGCTCATCCGCGCTCAGCGTGTCGACCTCGCTGGCAACGCCGGGAAAGACGCAGCCCCCGGCGCCTGAACGCAGAACGAAGTCGATGACCCGGTCAAACTGGTCGGGCGCAACCGCGCCGTCATCGCCAAAGGGGGTGCACAGAACTGGAAAGACACCGGACAATTTCATTTTACGGCCCCCGCTGTTGCGCCCTGGATGAAGAAGCGCTGCAGCGCGATGAAGGCCACCGTCACCGGCAGCGCCGCCATCAGCGACGCGGCCATGGCCCCGCCCCAATCCGCGCTGGTTTCATTGAGATAGGTTAGAAGCAGGCCCGGTCCGATCGTGCGCTTGTCCTCGGAAATAATCAGCGTCAGCGAATAGAGAAGGTCGTTCCAGCTCCACATGAAGGAATAGAGAAACACCGTGACGATCGGCGGGATCGAGATCGGAAGCACGATCGTGTGCAGGATCCTCAAATCCCCGGCCCCATCTGCGCGCGCTGCCTCGATCAGCTCATTCGGCACCTGACTGAAATAGCTGTAGAGCATATAGGTGGCGACCGGCAGCGCGAAGACGATGTAGGAAATCATCAGCCCGAGCCTCGTATCAAGCAAACCCCAGTTGACCAGCGCCGGATAGATCGTGATCAGCAGCAGGCCGAAGGGAAACATCTGCGCCGACAGCATGAACAGCATCACCGGCCGGCGGCCGATGTAGCGGTATTTGGCGAAGGAATAGCCGGCATAGACCGCAAGCGTCGCGTTGAGCGCCGCCGAGGACGTGGAGACCAGAAGGCTGTTGCCGAGCTGGCGCAGCAGATCGCCTTCGAACAGTGCGGTCGCGAAGTGCTTCAGCGTCACATCATGAGGCCAGAATGTCGGGCGGATGCGGTACAACTCGGCATCGGCCTTCAGCGACGAGATCACCATCCAGTAGACCGGAAAGAACAGGAAGAAACCGATCACCAGGGCGCAGGCGACAAAGCCGAGCTTGGCGCGGGTTGTCGAGAGATCGAGCATTATTCGACCCCTTTCATCAGTTGGCGCAGGTAGAAATAGGCGGGCGGCATGATGGTCGCGACCCAGAGCACGCCGACGGTGGCGGCCATGCCGATGTCCCACTGCTCGAAGGCGCGGCGGTAGACTTCGATGGAAAGCACCGATGTGGCGCGCACCGGCCCGCCGCCGGTCAGCGCCCAGATCGTGTCGAAATGCTGCAGATTGCCGATCATGCCAAGCACAACGGTGACCAGCAGCACCGGCCTGAGATGCGGCAGGATGTGATCGCGGATCACCCGGTAATTGCCCGCGCCATCGACGCGCGCCGCCTCGATCTGCTCCTTGTCCATCGAGGCGAGGCCGGCGAGAAAGAACGCCATGAACAGCGGTATCGAAAGCCACACTTTGGTGATCACCACCGCCGCCATGGCGCCCGTTGATGTGGAAAGCCAGGCGACCGGATACTCGATCAGCCCCATATCCTGGCCGAGCGCGTTCAAGAGCCCGTAGCGTGAATTGAATATCCAGCCCCACAGAAAGGCCGAAACCGTGGCCGGCATCACCCAGGGCAGGAGCGAAAGGCCGCGAAGCGCGTTGCGACCCATGAAAGGCTGGTTGAGAATCAGCGCCCAGGCCATGCCGATGGTGATGGAAAAGAAGGTTGCAAGCGCGACATAGATCAGCGTCGTCACCAGCGAACCGAGGATCGCCGGATCGCTCAGCACGCGGAGATAATTGCCGAAACCGATGAACTTCGGCTCGCTCATCTCGATCGTGTATTTGTAGAACGACAGGCCGAGCGCCTCGATGAACGGCTTCAGCACGACGATGCAGAACGCCAGCACCGCGGGCAGCAGCAGCAGCATGCCGATCCGGCCTTCGCCGGCCTTGAGCCCGCCCTTGCGGGCGTAAGGCGAGACTTTGAGCGGGGGCGCGGACTGCGCCGCGCCCGTTTCGGGTTCAACGGACATGGTTTACCTAAGAATGCTGAAGAGGGTTGCGGGGCGGATTTCCGCCGCCCCACTCTGGCGTTTCCCGGTCAGTTGCCAAGAATATCTTCCAGACGCGCCTGCATGTCGTCGGCTGCCTCCTGCGGCGACTTCTGACCCAGAAGCGACGCCTGCACCTCTTCGCCGATCACGGTCGTGACCTCGGCGCCCTGCGGCAGAGAGGCGATCGTGTTGCGCTTGGGCGAAACCGAGGCGGCAGCCCAGTCGGCGAGATACTGGTCGCTCTGCACTTCCTCCGACGCGATGCCGGACTTGGTCGCGGGAAGCGTCGAAAGGCCGACGGCATAGGGCACCAGTTCCTGGTCGGAGAGAAGATGCATCACGAATTCGACAGCGGGGCTATCGGCGCTCGCGTTCTCATCGCCAAAGACGGTCAGCACATGGCCCCACTGAATGGATACCGGGGTATCGCCCTCTTTCAAGACGGGCGCCTTGATCGGCTTCACGGCTGCATCGATCTCCTCGCCACGGCCGGAGAAATCGCGGGCGAAGCTCAATGCCTGCGGCGCGTCGATGTAAAACGCGGTCGCGCCCTGGGCAAACAGGCGGCGCGCGTCCGGCCGGTCGATTTCAGGGGCTGCCAGCCGTTCGGAAACGGCATCGGTCATGAATTCAAGCGCCGCAACGGCTTCGGGTGAGTTGACGGCGGGCTTGCCGTCCGCCGTCAGCGGTTCGCCGCCGAAGGTCCAGACCCAGGTGATATAATCGAGCAGGATCGAATTCGGGTTCTTGGTCGCGAGGCCAAGCGGCACGGAATTCGGCACATTGTCGCGCACGGCGACGAGAGCCGCTTTGAACTCATCCATGGTTGCCGGAATGCCCTCAACGCCCGCAGCGTCCAGAACCTCCGTGTTGGCGACCATGCCGATCGTGCCGACGATCCATGGCAGGGCAAGCTGCTTGCCGTCGATCTCGCCCATGGCGAGGTAGCCTTCATCGAAGGTCTCGAGCAGCTTGTCGCGGCCGATGATCTCGTTGAAGTCCTGCAGGTCATCGATATTGGCGATGATCGGCAGCAGGCGCGCCTGGCTCTGGCCGACATCGGGCAGCGTGTTGGTGCGGTCGCGCAGAAGATAGTTCTTGTTCATCTCGCCCCAGGCATAGCCCTGCGCCTCGACCTCTCCGCCATCGAAGCTTTCGATCATGCTTTCAATCAGCGGTTTGTTGGCATCTTCGGCGTAGGTCCAGGACATGAACTCCACGTCGGTCGCTGCTGCCGGCAGGGCCATAAGCGCGGCCACGGCCGTTGCCATCGCAAATCTTCCGAATTTCATTTCTCACTCCTCCCAGAAATTAATGAAACTTTGTTCCAACTGTATTTTTAGGCGAAAATCCGCCTTTCCGCAAGAACTTTGAAACTAAGTTCCAATCTAGACGACGCCGCCATCCACGATCAGGCATTGCCCGGTGACCATGCGGCTATCATCCGCGGTGAGAAAAAGCGCCATCCGCGCCACATCCGGCGGCAACAGGAATTCCTTCAGGCACTGGCGCGACAGATAGTCGTCGAACTTGCCCTGATAGATCGCCTTGGCGCGGCTGACCTGCCGCTCGGTCAGAATCCAGCCGGGCGCGATGGAATTGACGCGGACGCCATGTCCGCCGACCTCGCGCGCCAGACTGCGCGTCATGCCGTGCACGGCGGCCTTGGCGGTTGTATAGGGCAACAGTCCTGCGGCTCCCTGCATCCAGCTGTTCGAACCCATATTGACGATACTGCCGCCGACGCCGGCCATATCCGGCAGAACCGCCTGCGCGGCAAACACCTGATGGCGCAGGTTCACATTCTGCCGGTCGTCCCAGTATTCCGGCGTGATCTCTGAAAGCGGCAGCCGGTCGTCATTGCCGGCATTGTTGATCAGTGCACGGAAAGGCCCCGCTTCAGACCGAAGCGCATCGATCGCGCCACGCAGGGCGTCGATATCCCGCAGATCGGCGATCCGGTGAAACGGCCTGTTGCCGGTGGTTTCCGCGCAGACGGAGGCCACATGTTCGGCGGCTTCCGCATCGATATCGATGAAGGCAACCCGCGCCCCTTGCGCGCAGAAGGCCTCGACCAGATACATGCCGATGCCAGAGCCACCGCCGGTGATCAGCACACCGCGCCCTTCAAGGCTGGGATAGCGAGCGGCCTCAATTTCGACCGGGACAAGTTCGGGATGATCCGAGCGTTCCAGCCTCATGCCGCCACCGGTCGCCTGGCGACATCAACGGCAAGGCCATCCTCGGCAAAACCATAGGTCTGCGCCGCATCGAAGGCCACGGCGCGCAACACGCCGCGCTCGACCTTCTGCTCGCCCTCAAGCCGCACCTGAAGCAGCCGGTCAAGGCCCTCCACCTCCAGGTGGGCGAATGTATCGGAGCCCAGATGTTCCGTCGCAACGACCCGGCCGGAAAGCCGGCCGTCGCCGCCTTCGCCGAGCCGCAGATGCTCCGGCCGCACACCGATTTCGCTGACGCCGCGCACGGTGGTGGAAAACAGGCCGTCGCCGGGAAGACGCAGTCCCGAACCATCCTCCGTTACCGGCAGAAAATTCATCTTGGGTGAGCCGATGAAGCCGGCAACGAAGCGATTGGCCGGGCGCTGGTAAAGCTCGATCGGCGAGCCGACCTGCTCGACCCGCCCGTCATGCAGCACCACGATCTTGTCAGCGAGCGTCATCGCCTCGACCTGATCATGCGTCACATAGATCATCGTCGTGCCGAGCCGTTCCTTCAGCCGCGCAAACTCCATGCGCATATCGACCCGAAGCGCTGCATCGAGGTTGGAGAGCGGCTCGTCGAACAGAAAAACCTCCGGCTCGCGCACGATAGCCCGGCCGATGGCGACGCGCTGACGCTGGCCGCCGGAAAGCTGGCGAGGCTTGCGCTGAAGCAGCGGTTCGATCTGCAGGATGGAAGCCGCCGTGCGCACACGGGAATCGATTTCGTTCTTCTCCGTGCCGGCAAGCCGAAGCGCGTAGCTCATATTCTCTGACACCGTCATATGCGGGTAGAGCGCGTAGGACTGGAAAACCATGGCCACGCCGCGCCTTGCCGGCGGCACATCATTGACGATCTCGCCGCCAAGCGCGATCGTTCCGGCGGAAACCTCATCAAGCCCGCAGATCATCCTGAGCAGCGTCGACTTCCCGCAGCCCGAAGGACCAACGAAGACGACGAACTCGCCATGCGAGACATCAAGATTGATATCCTTCAGAACCTCCACCGCGCCATAGCGCTTGTGAAGGCCGGTAATTTTCAGATCGGCCATGTTTCCTCCCAAAAGCAGTTCAGCCGGCGAACGGCCGGTCCGGTTGCCCCTTGATCTCCGTGTTGATTGCCAGGACGCTGCCGGAAAGCGGCGCATCCGACAATTGCCGCGTCGACAGCCTGATGCGGGCCGTGGTGACAAACAGCGTCGTCATGTCCTTTCCGCCGAAGGTGCAACTCGTGGGCCGCGGCACCGGCAGCGTGATCCTGCGCTCCGGCCTGCCGTCAGGGGCGAAGCGCTGAACGCTCCAGCCGTCCCAGAGCGCCGTCCAGACAAACCCCTCGGCATCCACCGTCAATCCGTCGGGAACCCCGTCATGAGCAGCGATCTCGGCAAAGACGCGCCGGTTGGCGATCTCGCCCGCCTCAAGGTCGAAATCATAGGCGTAGATCGTGCGCTTGCCGGAATCTGTGAAGTAGAAGGTGCGGTTGTCGGGGCTCCAGCCGAGACCGTTGGAGATGTGGATTCTGTCCGCCATGCGCGTCACCGCGCCATCGGGATCCACCCGCCACAGAGCGCCCCGCCCCGGCTCGGTGTTGATTGCCAGCGTACCGACCCAGAGCCGCCCCCTGGCATCGCATTTGCCATCATTGAAGCGATTATCCGGGCGCTCCGCCTCGGGATCGGCGAGCGTGGTCAGGGTGCCATCGGCCGAAAGCGACTTGATGCCGGTCTCGGTGGCGCAGACGAAGCCGCCGGAGACCTTGGGAACTGCGACCCCGACCAGTTCCGACATCGGCAGAAAACTGCGCTCTCCGGTTTCGGGATCGCCGGTGATGACCCGCGGCGCAAGAATATCAACCCAGTGCAGCCGCTGATCGGCCGTTGACCAGAACGGCCCTTCACCCAGGAAATCCTCACCGGGTAACACGCAGCGGATATCCTCGCGACCGGTATCGAGCGGACGCGGGCCAACGGCGATGGACATGGCAAGCTCTCCGATATTCCCGGCGATCCGGCGCGCGGCCTCAATCACATCCCGACCAAGCGCATGAAGCCGGTCGGCATTGAGGCGATAGGACGGGCCGACAATCCCGATGGCGCCGATCGGGCGGGCGCGATGATCGAGGATCGGCGCGGCAACCGCGCTGATATCCTCGTGCTGCTCGCCGATGCTGATGGCATAGCCGCGCGCCTTGATGATGTTGAGCTGCTGGTCCAGATCGCCCTTCGAGACGATGGTGTGATCGGTATAGACCTGCAGATCCTGCGCACTCAGAAGACGGCGGCGATCGGCCTCCGGCAAATGCGCCGCAATCGCCTTGCCGAGCGCTGTCGCGTGAATGGCGGCGCGCGAGCCGATACCGTTGGCGATGCGCACCTGACGGTGCTTTTCCCGCTGGTCGATATAAAGAATCATACCGCCGTCCAGGAGGCCAAGCCGGGTTGCCTCGCTGCTTTCTTCTGCAAGGCGCAGCAGTTCCGGTTCGGCGGCGCCGCGCAGGTCGAACTGGTCCCACACCCTGTGGGCAAGCTGGAACGGACGCGCGCCGAGCCGGTAACCCTGGTCGCGCTCGTCAAAGGTCGCATAGCGTTCCTCGACCAGCGTTTGCAGAATGCGGTGCAGTGTGCCCTTGGGCAGGCCGGAGCCTTCCTGAAGCGCGGTGAAGCGGACCGACCCCTCGCCCTCGCTGATCAGGTCGAGTATCCGCAGCCCGCGCGAAAGCGCCTGCATGCCGGGCGGAATGCCGCCGATTTCCGCGTCGTCCTCGTTGTTTTTCGCGTCCGACAATGACCGCTCCTCAATCTTCACTCTTCCCTTTCGTATATTTTGAAACTAAGTTCCAAGTCAAGCAAGGTTTGGGAGGAGTCTGGCCGAAATGCGCATTTCCACGATCGATCACTGGCTTGTCCGCGTCCCGTTTTCCGAAGTGATCGCCTGGGGCTCGGGCACGCGGATCGGCACGACGCGGCTGATCTGCAGATTGACGACCGATGAAGGGGTCGAGGGCTGGGGCGAAACGCTGTGCCTGATCGACGCCGTGCCGGCCGTCTTCCGCGAAGTCGTGGCAAAGATCGGGCCCGGCTATGACATCAACAATGTGGAGCGGCTCCACCGCCATGTTCTGGGGGCGGGCTACTACCACCACAAGCGCGCCGCCGTCATGGCGATCGCGGCCCTTGAAATGGCGATGTGGGACGCGAAGGGCAAAGCCGCCGGCCTGCCGCTCTGGGCGATGTGGGGCGGCCGCTGGCGCGACAAGGTCGCGGCTGCGGCCTACACATTCACCCGCGAGCCTGCACAGCTTGCCGAGCGGCTGATGACCTTCAGGGAGAGCGGCTATTCCAGTTTCAAGGTCAAGATAGGCTTCGACGCCGAAAGTGACATCGCGCTTGCCACGATAGCGCGCGACACCCTCGGCGACGACGCTCATATTCGCCTTGACGTCAACGGCGCGTGGACCCGCGCCACCGCGAAACGCCAGCTGGAACGGCTGAGGCCGCTGGCGCCGGCCTATGTCGAGCAGCCGCTTGAGCTCGACGACCTTGTCGGCGCAAGAGCGCTCGCGCAGAACCAGCCCCTCCCGATCGCGCTCGACGAAAGCGCCTACACGCTGCAGGATGTCGGCAATATCGTGACAAATCAGGCCGCCGAGATCCTGCTTCTCGACCCGCACCAGGCCGGCGGCCTGTGGCAGGTCATCAAGGCCGCTGCGATTGCCGAAGCAGCAGGCATCGAGGTGGGGCTTCATTCGGGCGCGGAACTTGCCATCAGCCAGGCCGCCTATCTGCATCTGGCTGCATCAATACCGAATATGACGCTCGCCATCGATACCGAGCGCGCCTATCTTGCCGGCGATATCGCTCACGACCCGCCGCAACTTGCCCATGGAAGCTTCGCCGTGCCTGAGGCTCCCGGCCTCGGCGTAACCCCCGACCCGGAGATGATTGCCCGCTACACAGTCGACCGGATCGAAGGCGCCTATCTCGATCCTGCGCGCCCCGACTGGTTTCCGGTCAAGCCGCAATACTGACCGAGAAGCCGATATATCCGACTCGGATCAGGATATCGCAAGGTGTCGCGCTGTCCGTCTCGAAGTGACGACCGAGTTTCGCGCCACAATCGCCGGCGGCTCCCCAAAAACGACTGGACGTTGACGCCCTGCGATCCCTTCTGGCTATTCGGCAGCTAGCCTTTAGACGTCGTTGCGGCTTTATCGAGCAAAGACATCGCCGCCTGATGCCGGCGTCTTTCGCGATAGGCGGAAAATTGCGTGTCGGCGATCACGCCTGCCAGAATGACGCTGCCCATGACCGCGAAATTCAGGGATGAGGGGATGCCGAGAAGGTTGACGAGGTTCTGCAGCATCTGAAGCAGGATGACGCCAAGAACGACGCCGATGATCGAGCCCTCCCCGCCGCGCAGCGAAAACCCGCCAAGCACGGCGGCGGCAATCCCGTAAAGCTCGTAGAAATTGCCGTGCGATGCCGGCTGCACTGAACGGGTGTACATCGCGAAGAACACCGCCGAAAGGCCGGTCAGCAGCATGCACAGCACATAGGCCGAGACGATCACCCTTCGCGTATTGATCCCGGAATAGCGCGCCGCCTCCTCGTTCTTGCCGACGGCGAATAGATGCCGCCCGAACACGGTGCGGTGCAGGACGAACCAGGAGACGACGGCCACAAGGGCGAAGGCGATCACGGAGTGCGGGATGCCGAAGCTGCGCCCGGCGACGAGATATTCGAGCGCCGGAAAATCGGTTCCGAAGGTGAAGCCGGCCGTGCCGTCGCGGGTGTAGAAACGGGCAATGCCGCGATAGATCAGCAGCCCGCAAAGGGTCACCACGAAGGGCTGGAGCTTCAGCCTGGTCACCAGCAGGCCGTGCAGCAGGCCGATGAAAACGGCGAGCACAAGAACGATCGCCAGCGCAACCGGCCATGCCACGCCATGGGTCGCGATCAGATCGATGAAGATCACCCCCAGTAGCGCGATGACGGAGCCGACCGAAAGCTCGATCCCGCCGGTCACGATGACGAAGGCTTCGGCGATGGAAAACAGGCCGAAAAGCCCGATCAGGTTGGCCGTGTTCGCAAGGTTGATCGGCGACAGGAAGCGCGGATTGACCAGTGCCACGATCGCCCCGACGCAGATCACCAGAACCGCAAGCCCGATATCTTTTCTATGCATTGTCATGCCCCTATCCGACGGCAAGGCGCAGGATGTTTTCCTCCGACAGCGCCTCATGTTCCAAGATTCCGGCGATGCGGCCGTGGCTCATCACGGCGACGCGGCTCGATACGCCGATCACCTCCTCCATGTCCGAGGAGATCATCAGAAGCGCCGTGCCGTTCGCGGCGAGCTCGCGCATCAGGCGGTAGACCTCCGCCTTGGCGCCGACATCGATCCCCCGCGTCGGCTCATCCAGGATGATGACCTTCGGCCGTGTGGCCAGCCATTTCGCCAGCACGATTTTTTGCTGGTTGCCGCCCGAAAGCTCCGCGGCGGGCCGGTCGAGCCGGCGGGCCTTGATCGCCAGGTTTTCGCGCGCGTCGACCGCCAGAGCGAGCTCGGCCCGCCGGTCGACGAAACCGCGTCGCGACAATGCGGCAAGGTTCGGCATCGCGATATTCCCGGCGATCGTAAAGTCGAGAAACAGGCCTTCCGACTTGCGGTCCTCCGGCACGAGACAGATCCCGGCCCTGATCGCGTCCGGCACCGAGCCGGGCGTAACCGGTTTCCGCTCGACGGTCACCGTTCCGGCTTCGATCGGATCGATGCCGAAAATGGCGCGGGCAAGCTCTGTGCGCCCCGCGCCCACAAGCCCCGCAAGGCCGAGGATTTCGCCGCCGCGCAACGCAAGATCGACGCTTTCATGCGGATAGGCGGCGGTGCGCAGGCCCCGCGCCTCGAGCACGATGTCTCCGCGTCTGTCGGCGGGCTTCTCGTAGAATTCCGAGACCGGACGGCCAATCATGAGGCGCACCATGGCATCCTTGCGGATATCGGCGCCGACGAGGTCGCCGGCATTCCTGCCGTCGCGCAGACCGACGACCCGATCGGCGACCTGCTCTATCTCGCCAAGACGATGGGTAATGAACAGGACGGCGACGCCCTGCTCGCGCAAAAGCCGGATGACGTCCAGCAGGCGCTGCGTCTCCGAAACGGTCAGGCTCGATGTCGGCTCGTCCAGGATCAGCAGGCGCACATTGGTCGAAAGCGCCCGCGCGATTTCCAGCAATTGCTGGTCGGCAAGCGAAAGCTCGGCGACCGGATCCGACGGGCCGAAGCGTGTGCCGAGCATGGCGAGCAAGGGTCGTACGCGATCTTCCATCGCCGCGCGGTCGATGAAGCCGAACAGGCCCTTGCGCATTTCCCGACCCAGCATCACGTTGCCGGTCACATCGAGATTTGAGAACGGGTTCAGCTCCTGGTGCACGAAGGCGATGCCATGCGACAACGCGCGGGCGGGCGTCAGGCTTTCCATGCGGTGGCCGTCAATGACGATTGCGCCGTGGTCCGGCCGGATCGCGCCGCCGAGCACCTTCATCAGGGTGGACTTGCCGGCGCCGTTCTCGCCGATCAGGCCGACCACCTCGCCGCCGGCGATCTCCAGCGAGACGTCGTTGAGGGCAATGGCGCTGGAATAGACCTTGGTGATGCCGCTCAACGTCAGGGAAATGGGTTTGCCGATCCGTGCCATCGCTTCCTCAAATGCGTCCGATTGACCCGTGCGGACGATGATGTCCGCACGGGCGGGAAATGCCTGTGGCGACAGGAGGGACGCCGCATTTCCCGGGCTAGCCGCCGATGCGCTTCTTGAGCTCGGCCTCGAATGCATCGACATTGTCCTGGTCGATGATCTTGGTCGGCACAATGATCAGCCCGTCCGCCGGGATTTCCGATCGGTCGCCCTCCAGATAGGACGCCATCAGCTTCATGCCCTGATAGCCCCACTGGTAGGGGTCCTGCACGACGGTGCCGGCAAACGAGCCTTCGCGAACGGCCCCAAGCGTGATCGGGTCCTCGTCGAAGGCGATGACGGTGATGTCGCCCAGCTTGCCCGCCGCCTGCAAAGCCTCATAGATCTTGGGCGGATTATAGGAATAAAAACCCACCATGCAGTTGATGTCGGGGCTTGCGGCCAGCACGTCATCGACATTGGAGCGGGCCCGGGCAAAGTCGACATCGTCGCCGCGCACATCCACCAGTTCTATGCCCTTGCCCTCGACCGCCTGACGGAAGCCAGCGATGCGTTCCTTGGCATTGTCCGCCCCGAGAAAGCCGACAAAGCCCATGCACTTGCCGCCATCCGGCATCGCGCCGACCGCGATTTCACCAGCCTGGGCGCCGGCTGCGGTGTTCGACGAGCCGAGATAGGCGATCCGGTCGGACTGCGGCGCGTCGCTGTCGGTGGTGAACAGCGGCACCTGCGCGGCGATCCGGTTGAAGGCGTCGATCGAATTCTTCGGATCGGCCGACGAGATCATGATGGCGTCCGTGCCGGCGGCGACCAGATCGTCCATCAGCGCGTTCTGCAGGGCGGCGGTGCCCTGCGCCGGATAGCGGAACTGCAGCTCGTAGCCCGGAAGCTCGGCCTGCGCCGCGTTGACGCCGGCCTCGGCCAGTTTCCAGAAGTCCGATGCGGCATTGACGACGAAGGCCAGTTGCGGTTTGTCGTCGGCCATGGTGGCCGTTGCGGTTACAGCGAAGCCCGCTGCAGCCAGGAGTATGGATGTCTTGTTCATGATGTCCTCCCGCGACCCTCTCCTCCAGGATCGCTCTTACCAGGTTGAAAATGGCGCACGGCAACGCCGCAACGGGCCTTGCCCGACGCCGTGGCATGCGACGGTGCGGACGGGCGACCGCTTGAAGAGCAAGCCGCCCGCCGGGGTCTCAGTTGTTCTCGCAGAAGCCGGGTTCATCCGCGGTGCAGACGTCGAGCCCGGTGAACAGCGGATCATCCACCTTTTCGCCATTGATCAGCTGGATCATGACGTCGGGCGCCCGGTAGCCCATCTCGAACGGGCGCTGGCCGACCTGCACATGGCTGCGGCCCTCGCGGAAGGCCTTGGTCTGCGGCGGCAGCGTGTCGCCGGCGATGATGATCAGGTCCTTGGATTTCAGCCTGTCCATCACCTGGTCCGTCACCTGGGTATAGGCCTGCGGGGCGAACTGCGCCCAGCCGCCGATCAGGATGAAGGCGTCGAGGTCCGGATTGGCGGTGAACACATCCGACATCTGCTGGTTGGCGAGATCGGCCTGGTCATTGGTGAAGACCGGGCAACCCTCGATCTCGGTCCAGCCGTTCTGCCCGGTGAGCCGGTCGACATTCTTCTCGCCCGCGATCGTGTCGCGGAAGCCCTGGGCGCGGGCATTGATGTTGTCGGCGGCGACATTGCCGAGCTGAAGGCAGACTGTGCCGCCGTCAGCGCGGAGCGTTTTCGCCTCTTCCGCCATCTTGACGCCCATCAGATAGTTGTCCGTGCCGAGATAGGTCTTGCGCAGGTCGCGATCCTGCTCGAGGAAATCGGCATCGATGGTCATGACCGGAACGTCCGGCGCGATCTCGCGGATGCGGTTGGCCATGGCCGGCGCGTTCGACGGCGAAATGGCAATCGCCGCAACGCCACGGGTCAAGAGGTCATCGACGATCTGCACCTCGCCGGCTTCGTCGGAGGACGAGGCGGGCCCGGTGTAGAGGCACTCGTATTCGCTGTCCTTGTTTTCCGAAAGCCACTTCTTGCAGCCGAGATTGATCTGCTCGAAGAACGGGTTGTCGAGCCCCTTGACCACGATCGCCAGCGTCTTCTTGTCCTGAGCCCCCGCCTGACCGGCAAGAAGCATGGCCGCCGACAGGGCGGTTATAGCCAGATACTTGATATTCATTGCAATTCTCCTCCTCTTCGCAATCGCCGGCAAAGGCTCCTTCCTCAGCCGGGATACCAGACAATGCGCGGGTCGTTTTCCCCGCGCCTGTAGTTCCATGCACGTTCAAAGAGTTCATCCAGGCCGACCGACGGCGTCCAGCCCAGCACCTTGCGGGCCTTGGCATTGTCCAGCCAGTTGCTGTGAAACGGCGTCGCTATCTCCGCCCGGTCCCTGCCCGCGGTCTCCATCAGCGCGGCGACTGCGCCGTAATCGACCGGTTCGTTCATGGCGATATTGAAGAGCTCGCCACGGGCCCCAGGGTTGTCGATCGAAAGCAGGATCGCGTCCACCAGATCATCGACATGGATGAAGTTGCGCTTCAGAAAGCGGCCCTCGACATCGCGCATGGCGGGAAACACGTCGCCGTTGCGCATTGTCGCAAGTTCAGCCGCCTCGACCAGCGTTTCCCAGGGCGGGCCGCCGAACTGCGTGTCGTCAAGGGCGAAGGCATATCTGAAATCGTCCTTTTCCATGATCCATGGCGCCCGCAGGATCGTGTAGCCGACGTCGTACTGGATGCCGAACTGCTCCAGCATCACCTCTTCCATCACCTTGGTCAGCGCATAGACGCCCGGATAGGCGCGACGCGGCGTGGCTTCGGTGATTGGCGCGGCGTAGCCCTGAAAGATATGACCAACGACGCAATCGCCGCTGAGTAGCAGGAACTGGCGACCTTTCTCGGACCGGCGGAACCGGTCGAGCAGCAGGTAGAGCCCCTTCAACGCGACATCGATGGCGAGATCGGGTGACTCCTTCACCGCGGCCAGATGAACGACATGGCTGACGCCGTCCAGCGCCTGCTCGACCACCTGTTCATCGGCCATGGAACCGCGGATCACGGTGACCCGGCGATCGTCGGTTTCGATGAGGCGGTTGTTGCAAAGCGCCACCACCTCGAAATCCGAAAAACGCTGCTCGGCCAGAAAGGCGGGCAAGAACACCTGTCCCACTTTTCCGGCCGCGCCGGTCACCAGCAGCTTCATCGGCAAACCCCCTCGATATCCCCTTGTGTTGGTCGTGATAATTATTTAATAATAATATTAAGTCAAGTTATTATTGATTTAGTTATGGCGCCAAGGGAGATTGCCGGATAAGCTCAACGCTTTCCGGAGCGGCGCCGGACAAGAGGGAGGGGACCTGTGTCGAGACTTGTTTTGTCGAAAATATCGAAGAATTTCGGGGCCATTCAGGCCTTGTCATCCGTGTCGCTGGAAATCGCGCCGGGGGAAGTGCTGGGCCTGATGGGCGATAACGGCGCGGGCAAGAGCACGCTGGTGAAGATCATCGCCGGCAATTTCCCGCCCTCGGCGGGCGAGATCCGCATCGACGACAAGCCCGTGACCTTCCACCGGCCGCGCGATGCGCAGGATGAGGGCATCGAGGTCGTCTATCAGGACCTGGCGCTTTGCGACAATCTATCGGCCGCCTCGAATGTCTTTCTCGGCCGCGAGGCCATGCGCCGGGTCGGGCTGGTGAAATACCTGAACTATCGCCAGATGAACGAGACCGCGGCAGACCTCTTCCGCCAGCTCAAGTCCGAAACCCATCCGCGCGATCTCGTCAGGAAAATGTCGGGCGGGCAGCGCCAGGCAGTCGCCATAGCGCGCACGCTGCTGTCGAAGCCGAAGATCGTGATGATGGACGAGCCGACGGCGGCGATCTCGGTCCGGCAGGTCAAGGAGGTGCTGGACCTGATCCTGCGCCTCAGGGATCAGGGCATCAGCGTCATCCTGATCAGCCACCGGATGCCGGATGTCTTCGGCGTCGCCGACAGGATCGCCGTTTTACGGCGGGGCGAGCTTGTCGCCAGCAAGCCAGCGGCGGGCTCCTCTCCCGAAGAAGTGACCGGTCTCATCACCGGCGCAATCGAAGCGGCATAGAAAGGCGGACCGATGACCACCATGGACCATGTGATATCAAGAAGTCAGCACCGCAACTGGGCCGGAAAACTCGCCACCCAGCAGCTTTTCTGGGTGTTTGTCGCCGCAGTCGCGGCCTGCCTGGCGCTGAGCCTCATGACCGATACCTTCGCCAGCGAAAGAAACCTGTTCAACGTCGCCCGCAACTTCGCCTTTGTCGGCATCATCGCGATCGGCATGACGGTGGTGATCGCCTCGGGCGGAATCGATCTGTCGGTCGGCTCAAGCGTGGTTTTGAGCGCGATGGTGATCAGCGTGCTGATGGCCGGCGGCATGTCGTTCTGGCTGGCCGCTCCGATGGCGATCGGCGCGGCGCTTCTGGTGGGGCTCGTGAACGGCGTGCTGATCGCCTATGGCGGGATGCCGCCCTTCGTGATCACGCTCGGCACGCTTTCCGCCGCGCGCTCTCTCGCCATGGTGCTTTCCGACAACAAGATGATATGGGAATTCGGGCCCGACCATGATCTCCTGCTATGGATAGGCGGCGGGTCGACGCTTGGCATTCCGCACCCGCTCTACGCGCTCGCATTCCTCACCCTCGTCATGTCGCTCGCGCTCAAATGGACGCGTTGGGGCCAGCATGTCTATGCGATCGGCAGCAATGAGAGCGCTGTGCGCCTGACCGGCATTCCGGTCAAGCGGCTCAAGGTCAGCATCTACATGTTCTCCGCCTTCACCGCGGGCGTGGCGGGTATCCTGATGGCCGGATGGCTCGGTAGCGTCACCACCAATCTCGGCCAGGCGCTCGAACTGACCGTGATCGCCGCCGCGGTGATCGGCGGCGCCAATCTTGCCGGTGGCGAGGGCACGGCAATCGGCGCGGTTGTCGGCGCGCTTTTGATCGAGGTCATTCGCAACTCGCTGATCCTCCTTGGCATCTCGACATTCTGGCAAGGAATGTTCATAGGTACATTCATAATTATTGCGGTGGCCTTCGACCGAATCAGGCATTTCAGATCATGAGGCCTGCAAGTGGCGACTGCGCCGATCGTCTTGGAGAATGCATTGAAACCGACAATGATGGATGTCGCCGCCCGCGCCGGCGTATCCCAGGCCACCGTCTCCCTCATTCTCAACGGCAGTTCCGGCGCCCGCTTCAGCGAAGCCACGCGCAAAAGGGTGTTCGATGCCGCAGAGGCGCTGGGCTATCGCCTGTCCAACAGGACGGCGACCGCCAGCCACGCGGCCGCCAAGGTCATCGTCTTCCTCGTCGATGAGCTCACCACCGACCCCTGGATGGCGCTCGCCTTCGAGGGCGCGCGGGAAAAGGCGCTGGAGAGCGGGATCATCGTCACGCTTGGCGTGTTCCGCAAGGGCGAGGATCCGGATGATGGGGTATTGTCCATCTGCGAAAGCCAGACGCTGGTGGGCTATATCTTCGGCACGATCCTGACCCGCAAGGTCGACCCGCCCCAGGCGCTTCTCGATGCGCCTTCCGTGCTCGTCAATTGCTACGACCAGCAGCGCCGCCTGCCCTCGATCGTGCCCGGCGACGTCGCCGGCGGACGCGCCGCGACCGAGCGGCTGATTGCCGGCGGGCGCAAGCGCGTTGCGCTCATCAACGGCCAGGAGGGGCTCGACAACCCGCGCGACCGGCTGCGCGGCTACAAGCAGGCGCTTGCCAGCAACGACCTCGCCTATGATCCGAAGCTCGTGCATTACGGCAACTGGGAGCCGTCATCCGGCTATGAGAAGACCCACGAACTGATGAGGCTCCCCGACCCGCCCGACGGCATTTTCTGCGCCAACGACCTGATGGCGATCGGCTGTCTGGAAGCGCTCAAGGAGCTCGGCAAGTCCATCCCCGGTGATGTCGCCGTCGTCGGCTTCGACAATCGCGATATCGCCCAGTTCACCATGCCCCCGCTGACGACCTACCATCTCCCGATGTTCGAAATGGGCGCGATGGCCGTCGAATTGCTCGAGGACATGATGGGCGGACTGACCAGCGCGCATGACCAGCTCAAGGTCGAGTGTACTCTGATCGAGCGGGTCTCGGGTTAGTCGAAGCTGTCTACCTTTGCGATCTTGGAGGAATATGAGCCCTCGACTCCGACATTTCGATATTTATCCCGCAAAACTCGAATACGCGAACACAGCCCTGGCTGAGTTGGGATGACAAAAACGGGGCCGTGTAAGGCCAGGGCACCGGGAGGCGCCGCTTCCGGCCCCAGTTCAGGAACGAGAGTCCTTCCTGATCATATCCGCAGCCTTTTCGGCGATCATCACGACGGGCGAGGCCGTGTTGCCGGACACGATTTTGGGCATGATCGAGGCATCGATGATCCGCAGACCATCAAGCCCCCGGAACCGCAGCTGCGGATCGACGACGGCTTCGTCGTCAACGCCCATGCGGCATGTTCCGACCGGATGGAAGATCGTGGTTGCGATGTTTCCGGCCGCCGACAGCAGGGCGTCATCGCCCTCGACCGCCGGCCCGGGGAGGATTTCCTCTGGCGCGTAAGGCGTCAGCGCCTTCGCCGTCATGATCTTGCGGGCCTGCCTGATGGAGGTGACCGCAATGTCCCTGTCCCTGGCAGCCGAGAGATAATTCAACCGGATTTCCGGCTGTGTCGTGGCGTCAGCAGTCGTTACGTGACTGGCGCCGACGCTTTCGGGCCTCAGATTGCAGACCGAAACCGTGATGGCGGGAAAAGCGTGAAGCGGTTCCCCCAGCCGTTCGGTCGAAAGCGGCTGGACGTGATATTCGAGGTCGGGCATTTCCAGCGACGGATCGGATTTCGTAAACATGCCGAACTGGCTCGGCGCCATCGACATGGGGCCTGATCGCGTCAGCCCGTATTCGAGCGCGATCGCCGCCTTGCCGGAAAGAGAGTGGACCATGGTGTTGAGTGTCTTTGCATTCCTCACCTTGTAGACCGTGCGGATCTGCAAATGGTCCTGCAGGTTTTCACCCACGCCCCGTCTTGCGAAACGGGTGTCTATCCCGACGGCAGAGAACCGCTCCGGGTCGCCAACGCCGGAGAGTTCGAGGATTTTCGGTGAGTTGATCGCACCGGCTGAAAGCAGGACTTCAGCGTTTGCACGGGCCGTGAAGGCCGCGCCCTTGTGATGAAACCGGACGCCCATCACCCGCCGGCCCTCGATGATCAGGCGTTCGGTCTCGGCGTGGGTGACAAGGCGCAGGTTTGGCCGTTTCAGGGCGGGCCGCAGAAAGCCCTTGGCCGTATTCCAGCGCACGCCGTTCTTCTGGTTGACCTCGAAGAACCCGCTGCCCTCATTGCTGCCATCGTTGAAATCAGGGCGCGGCATGATCCCGAACTCCTTCGCGCCCTCCTGAACGGCCTTGAGAATTTCCCAGCGCCCGCGCTGCCGGGCGACTTTCCATTCGCCGCCGCTGCCATGCATCGCGCTTTTGCCCGCATGATGATCCTCGGATTTCAGGAAATAGGGCAGCACGTCATCCCATGCCCAGCCGACATTGCCGAGCTGACGCCAGTGGTCGTAGTCGGCGGACTGGCCGCGCATGTAGATCATGCCGTTGACGGAAGTGCAGCCGCCCAGCACCTTGCCGCGCGGATAGACCAGGCTGCGCCCGTTGAGACCCGGTTCGGCGGCGGTCTTCATCATCCAGTCGGTGCGCGGATTGCCGATACAATAGAGGTAACCGACGGGTATATGGACCCAGTGGTAATTATCCGAGCCGCCGGCCTCCAACAGCAGTACGCGGCAGGCCGGGTCCTCGGTCAGCCGGTTGGCGAGAACGCAGCCCGCCGTCCCTGCCCCGACGATGATGTAATCATAGCTGCCGTCCAGTTTCATCCATCGGTCTCCGAAGCCGCAAGATCACGCCAGACCGGATCCATGGCCCGCATTGCCCGGCGCCATATCTCATAGCGCCGGTCATAATGGGCGCGCATGTGCGGATCGGGCGCGAAGGTGCGGGCAGGCCGGGTCATGTTGGCCACCGCCGCCGCCTCATCGGGATGGATGCCGACGCCGACGGATGCTGCGATCACAGCGCCCAGCGCGCCGGTTTCGCGCGCTTGCGCCACGGTGACCGGGACGCCAAGCCCATCTGCGAACATTGCCGGCCAGTGCGGGGAGCGCGCTCCGCCGCCTGCAAGCGCCGCCCTGTCGAAGGTGACCCCGGCCTCCGCCAGCACTTCGATGTGGCGGCGATGCTCGAACATCACACCCTCGTAGAGCGCGCGCAGCAGATGCCCTTCCCCATGCCAGCCGGCCAGCCCGAAAAAGCCGCCGCGCTGATGCGCGCCAAGACGCCCGCCGTAGAGAAAGGGGTGAAACATCGGGTCTTCCCGCCCCGGCGTCACGCTGCCGACGGCGTCATTGACGAAACCGAAGGGATCGTCGTGATGGCCGCCGCGCTCCACGAAGCTCCTGACAT
Source organism: Martelella mediterranea (assembly GCF_021021415.1). Taxonomy (GTDB): domain Bacteria; phylum Pseudomonadota; class Alphaproteobacteria; order Rhizobiales; family Rhizobiaceae; genus Martelella; species Martelella mediterranea_C. Next base: position 123,986 of record NZ_JAINWJ010000014.1, read on the forward strand.
ACCATTCCAGATTGGCCGCCGATGTGGCGCTGTTTTCCATGTTGGCAAACCGGTTGCGGCCATAGGCCGAGATCATGAAGACGCGATCGTCGCGCACAGGCACATCGGAAAAGACCTGATTGATCGACCAGCTTCCAACGATAATCGAGGCCGCGCCGCTGCCGACCGCACCCGAGCCGAGCGCGGAGGCCACCACATCGAAATAGCCGGCGACCACCGGCGTGCCCTCGGCAAGCCCGGTCGCCTCCGCCGCCGCTCCGGTTGCATTCCCGACAATGCTGGTCGGCTCGACAAGCTCCGGCAACAGCCGTTCGGCATCGTCGAGACCGTAGAGCGCGAGCAGATCGCTGTCATAAGCGGCCTCAGGCAACCGAAGCAGACCGGCGCCCGACATATCCGAAATCTCGCTGGCTTTTTTCCCGGTCAGATGCCAGCCTATGACATCCTTGGCGAAAAGCAGCGTCCCCGCCCGCGCATAAAGGTCCGGACGGTTGGCCTTGAGCCATGCAAGAAGCGTCGGGGTTTGCGATGGCCATGGCCGCTGGAGGCAGATGGCGTGAAGCGCATCGCCTTTGTCCGCATCCAGTTTCCCGGCAAGGGCCGCAGCCCTGGTGTCGAGCGACTGTATGCCGATCAGCGCTTCATCGTCCCTGTCCAGCAAATAGAGTCCGTTTCCGTGCCCTGCCATGCCGATGGCGGCGATCGCGGATGGCTTGCAGCCACCGGCCTCAAGGCAGCCCCTGATCGCGACCCGGGCATTGTCCCAAAGCTCGGTGACGGATCGTTCGACCATGCCGGGCGCGGGCGTCTCGGTTGCGCCATCGATGGCGTGGGCGGCGATTTGTCGCCCCTCGAGATCGAACAGCACGGCCTTGATCACGGTGTTGCCGGCATCCAGCCCCAGCAGATATCTTGCCTGATCAGCCACGATTATAGATGTCCCACGCTTCATCGCCGCCGGCGCCGTCATGGATGATCGCCATCAGGGCCGCCACCACCGCCTTCGGATTGTCATGCTGATAGATGTTGCGGCCATAGACCATGCCTTTTGCGCCCTGCGCTATCAAGGCTGCGGATTTGGCCAGCACCGCCTTCAGATCCTCCTTACCGCCGCCGCGCACCAGCACCGGCACGCGCGCCGCCTCGACCACGCGATGAAAATCCTCCGGATTTTCGGTCGGGTCCGCCTTGATGATGTCGGCGCCCATTTCGCTTGCCAGCCGCACCAGCGTCACGATCTTCTCGGCGTCGCCATCGACCTGATAGCCGCCGCGCACGTCATTCGGCAGCATCACCAGAGGCTCGATCATCAGCGGCATGCCGTATTTGTGGCAGGCCGCGCGCACGCGTGAGATGTTCTCCACGCATTGGCGGAATAGCTCGGGCTCGTCGGGCAGCATGAACAGGTTGACCACCACGCAGGCGGCATCCATCTCGAGCGCGCCGATGATCGGCTCATCCGCATTCTGCAGCATCGACCACATCACCCGATGGCGCTGGTCATTATAGGGATTGCCCATATCGATGCGCATCACCAGCGCCGGCTTGTCCTTTTCCGGCCGGCCCTGCAACAGGTCAGCCGGGCCATAGGCCATCTGGATGGCGTCGGGCTTTGCCTTGATCAGGCTGTCGACAACGCCGGCCATGTCCTCAAGGCCGACCAGGAAGCTCGGCTCGTTGCAGACCCCGTGGTCGATGGCGACATCCAGGCATCCGCCATTGGTAAACAATCGATTCATGCGGGCTTTCGTGCTTATGCGCATTGCCGGCTCCTTGTCTCTGCTCTCTGTTTCAGAATTTCCGGCGGAACCCCGTGATAGTCCCGCAACTCTTCGATGACCGCCTGGCATTCGCGCGCCCTGCGGGCGTCATCCCAGCCAAGTTCGTGCGCCATGACGGCCGCAATCGCCTCGATCTGACCGTGATCAATCCTGCCGGTGATGGCGAGCGACGTCCGGCGCAGGATGATATCGGACAGGTGCTCGACATGCTCTTCGGCGGTGATCAAGGCGATTTCCGCCGCCGTGAGCTCCAGCCCCGCGATCGGCGCGTCATCTTTGCGGGCCGTCAGGGCCGTCAGCAGCGCTCGCGCTCGCGTTCCGTAAGCGTCTGCCATATGCGTCGCGCGCGCCTGGCTGATGCCGAAACTATCCATCAGCTCGCCGACCAGCAATTCGGGCCTTGCCGGGTAATCGCGCCCGCCGCCGATCGGCAGCGCCTCGGTTCCCGTGATCCGTTCCCGCCCGAGTTCGGTCAGCACGGCATCGGCGGTCTGCTCCGAAAACGCCCTGAACGATGTCCATTTGCCGCCGACCATGCAGAATTGCGGCACGGGTCCGTCCATGCGATACACCTTGTGGTCGCGCGAGATCCGCCCCGTGAAATCGTGGTCGCTGACCGGCAGCGGACGGATGCCGCTATAGCTGAAGACCACGTCGTCCCGGTGAATGGCGATTTCGGGAAACACCAGTTTCAGAGAGCCGAGTATGTAGTCCAACTCCTCATCCTCGCAGCGCGTGCGGCCGGCATGCTGGACCCTGATATCCGTCGAGCCGGCAAGCACCTTGCCCAGATAGGGAAAGACGATGCAGACGCGGCCATCCGTGTTCTCGAAGTAGATCATGTGACCGTTGAGCGCCGCAAACAGTCTGTCATTGTCGATGATCAGGTGCGACCCCTTGGTGCCGGAGACCAGCGGCCCGCTCTCTTCCCCGCGCGGCGCGATCTGCGCGTTCACCTCGTCAAGCCAGGCGCCGGAGGCGTTGACGATGACGCGGGTGGAGAGAGCGTAGCTGTTGCCGGTCTCCCTGTCCGTCACCGTGTAGCCCTCGCCCTCAAGGCTGATCTCGGCGTAATTGAGCGCAATCGAAGCCGGCGCGGCGCTTTCCGTATCCAGCACCAGCTCCACACCCAGCCGTTCGGGATAGGATATCCAGGCGTCGTAATAGGTGGCCGAGCAACAGAGCCTGCCGGTGAGTTCCGGCCACTTCCGACGGGTCTCCGCGGCGCCACGGAATGTGTGTTTCGGCAGCCTGCTTCGCCCGCGCGTGATCATGTCATAGAGGGTCAGGCCGAGTTTGATCGGCAGTGCGCCCCGGCTCGAGGGTTTGCCCGATCCGCCGAACAGGGTCGCCGCCGAATTGAACAGGCCGGATACATAGGAGGTGATCGGTATGGTGGTCGGCAAGGGCCGGACCATATGCGGCGCATTGGCAAGCAGGGCATCCCGTTCGGCCAGGGATTCGCGCACCAGATCGAACTCGCCGTTTTCCAGATAGCGAAGGCCACCATGGATCATGCGCGACGGAGCGGCGCTGCAGCCGGAGCAAAAGTCGTTGCGCTCCACCAGCAGCACGCGAAGGCCCTGCAGCGACAGGTCGCGGAAAACCCCAAGACCATTGATGCCGCCGCCGATCACAACGGCGTCGAAGACGCCGTTTGCGGCCAGTTTCTCAAAGCTTTTCGCTCTTTGCGCAGACATAGGGGCTCCGTTCGCCGGAGCGGGCTCCGGCGTTCTCAAATTCCAATATTGCGGTCGGTTAACCGTCCAGGTCGCTCAGATGGGTCGCGACGGCACTGCTGATCGTTTTCTTTTCCTCCTCGGAAAGCCTGAGCCGGCCCGCCGCGGCGTTCTCGCGCGCCTGTTGGGCATTTCTCGCGCCACACAGCGAAAAGGTGATGCCCGGCTGGGCCAGCGTCCATGCAATCACCACCTGCGCCAGACTAGCGTCGTGAGCGCTGGCGATCGGTGCGATCTCGCCCATCAGGGCGGCGACCTTCCGCCGGTTTTCGAGCGAGAAACGGGGATTGTCCTTGCGCTGATCATCGCCGCTGAACGTTCGCTCGGGGCCGATCTTTCCGCTCAGAAGGCCGAGCGCCAGCGAGGAGTAGCTCAGCACCGAAACGCCGTTTTCTACGCAGACCGGAAGCAGCGTGGTCTCGATATCCCGTTTGACCATGCTGTATTCTTCCTGGATCGCGTCGAGTTCGCCCGCCGCCAGATAGGCTGCGACATCCTCCGCCGAGGTATTGCTGGCGCCGATCGAGCGGATCTTGCCTTGCCGTTTCAGCTGCTCCAGCGCCTCCATCGTCTCATCGACGGGCGTTGTCGGATCCTGCCAGTGGGTGATGTAGTGGTCGATATAATCCGTCTTGAGACGCTTCAGGCTCTGCTCGATTTCGTAGACGATCGAATCCTTGCCGAGATAGCGATGGACGGGTTGCCCCTCGTAATCAAAGAAGTGATTGCCCTTTTGCATATGCCAGATCAGACCGCATTTGGTCGCCAGCACCACCTTGTCGCGCCGTCCGGCAAGCGCCTTGCCGACGATCTCTTCGGCCAGGCCCTGGCCATAGGCGGGCGCGGTATCGACCAGCGTGATGCCCTCATCGAGAGCGGCGTGAATGGCCTCGATCGAGCGCGCCTCGTCCGTGCCGCCCCACATCCAGCCGCCGATTGCCCAGGTGCCGAGACCGACCACGGAAGCCTCGATGCCGGAGTGTCCGATCGGGCGCTTTACCATTTCATGCGACATTTTTAGACCTTTCCATTTCTGTAAGGACCGCGTTCACGGTCCCCTCATCCAGGATCAGCGAATCCAGGTATTTTCCGTTCAGAACCGTCTGGATCGGGCGAACCTTGTGCGGGCCGGAGGCGACGCCGATCACCGTCCGGCAACCTGATATCTCCGAAGGCGCGACCGCGACCAGCCGCGAATTCAGTTCGTAATTCGCGAGGCTTCCGCCCTCCAGGATCAGGTGAGCCATGAACTCGGCGGAGACGCCGAGCCCGACCATCATCTTCCGATCTTCTTCCGGAACCGGATTGAGGTCGTAATAGCTCGATCCGCTCGGCTCGATGGAGCCAATGCCCGTCAACGCAAGATTGGCCGCGCGCGCCAGATCGAACACCTCGCGCACGGAAGACATCTCCTTGAGCATCTCGCATTGCGCCCGGCTTTCGGCGAAAAGCGGCGCATGCACCATCAGCGCCCTGCCCCCCAGGCGTTCGGCAAGCCTTGAGGCCAGATTGTTGACGTCGGTATAGAACTTGCCCTGTACGCCGCCCGTCAGCGGCACCACGGTGACATCGAAACTGCGGTCGGCGACCAGATTGTCGACCGTCGCGCTGACGGCCTTGCCGCCGGTAATGGCAATGACGTCGCCGTCGCGGACATTTTCGAGGATGACGCTGGCCGCGGCCTTTCCGACCTGCTGCAGGTTGGTTTCAGCATTCGCGGACACGGTGGGCGTGATGACCGCCGAACTGAGAGACGTCGCCTGTACCAGCGTGGCTTCAAGCTCCATCAGGCGCTGATACGGGGTCTCGATATCGATCCGCACCATGCCGAGCCTGCGCCCCTGGGCAATCAGCCGGTTGACCTTGGAATGCGACAGGTTGAGCCGCTGCGCGATCTCCGACTGCTTCATCCCCTCCAGGAAATGCAGCACGAGCACGGTGTGCATCTGACGGGCAGTTTCAAAATCGAGATTGTGGTCGAGCATGTCCGTGCTCCTTCTATCCGCGCACTTTGTGGAGGTAATGGTCGATCGAAACCGCCGACAGCAGGATCGAGCCGCGTATGATATCCTGCCAGTAGACCGATACGTCGAGTAGCGCCAGCGAACTGGAAACCACCGAAAGCAGGACCGTGCCGAGGATCGCGCCGAAAATCGTGCCCGAGCCGCCGCTGAGACTTGCCCCGCCAATGACGGCGGCGGCAATCACATTGAGTTCCATCCCGATCCCGAAAGTCGGCTGGGCCGAGCCGAAGCGCGCCATGTAGATGACGCCGGCAACGCCGCAAAGCGCCGAGCACAGCGTGGTCGTGGAGAAGATCACCCGCTTGGTGCGAATGCCGGAATAGGCCGCCGCCTTCTCGTTGCTGCCGGTGTAGAACACCTTGCGGAACAGCGTGGTCCGGCGCAGCGCGAAGTCGAATGCGATGACGACGACCAGAAAGATGATAATCACCAGCGGCACCGGCCCGATCGCGCCCTGCCCGATGAACTTGAACTCCGGCGGCAGGGTATAGAGCCCGAGCGGGCGTCCTCCGGTCGCCAGCAGGCATATGCCGCGCGCGATCACCATCACCGCCAGCGATACAATGAAGTGATGCAGGCCGACGCGCGTGACGAAAAAGCCCATGAAGGCGCCGATGCCAGCGCAGGCCGCGATCGATATCGCCGATGCGACCCAGGGATCGACCCCATGGAGATAAAGCCAGCCGCCGATCACCATCGCAAGCGCCGTTACCGAGCCTACGGAAAGATCGATGCCGCCCGAGATCAGCAGGATGGTCATGCCCACCACCACGATCCCCTCCACCGCAAAGGCCATGGCCATCGCCCGCATATTCACCCAGGTCAGGAAATAAGGCGAGGCAAAGGACATCACGATGAACAAAATGAGAATGATCGCGATCAGACCAGTCTCGCGCATTCTGAATAATCTTTTCAGCGGGCTTGTGCCGCCGCGTCCCGGCTTTGGCGCTGACATTTCCATAGCAGTGTCCACCTTCCCCTCCCTCAGGCAGTCTGTTTTTGACGATCAAGCACGGATGCCAGATGCATTATGTTTTCCTCGGTCATCGCCTCACCCGTGACCTCGCCGCTGATGCGGCCCTCGCGCACCACAAGGATACGGTCCGAGATGCCGATCAGCTCCGGCAGTTCGGACGAGATCGCGACGATGCCGACGCCGGCCCGCGCCAGATCACGCAGAATGCGATGAATCTCGGATTTGGCGCCGACATCGACGCCGCGCGTCGGCTCATCGAGGAAGATCAGTTTCGGATTGACCGACAGCATCTTGGCGAGCGCCACCTTCTGCTGGTTACCGCCGGACAGCGACGAAACCGGATCGCCGAGACGGCCATATTTGAGGTTGAGCGTACGACCGAGCCGTTCGGCCAGTTCCCGCTCCTTTCCGCCGCTGATCAGCCCGCCGATGCCGGAGACCTGGTCGAGGTCCAGCGCCGAAACATTCTCCGCGATCGACATCTCGAGAAACACGCCGTCGCCCTTGCGGTCCTCGCTCAGATAGACCATGCCGGCGGCGATGCTGTCGGCATATTCGGCGAGCGCGAGCTTCTGGCCGTTCAGCCATACTTCGCCTGTTACGTCCCCTTCGAGGCGGCAAATACCCTTGACGACCTCGCTGCGGCCGGAGCCGATCAGCCCGGCGAAACCGAGGATTTCACCTTTCTTCAGTTCGAAGGATATATCGTGAAAGCGCCGGGCCTCGTTCAGCCCGTCGACCTTGAGGATAATTTCTTCGGATCGCTCCGCGGCAGACTGTTTTTCCGGGTAGAGCTTGTCGATCACCCGCCCGACCATGGCGTTGACCACATCGCCCGGCTCGATATCGGCGACATTGTAGGTGACGATATACTGGCCATCGCGAAACACGGAAACACGATCACAATTGTCGAAGATTTCAGCCATGCGGTGCGAGATATAGATGATCGATATCCCGCGATCGGCGAGACGACGCATGATCGCAAACAGTATCTGCGCCTCGGTTTCCGTCAGCGCGGCGGTCGGCTCGTCCAGGATCAGCACCCGGCAATCCAGCGTCAGAGCCTTGGCGATTTCGACCAGTTGCTGGCTGGAGATCGACAGATCGCGCACCGGGGTGGCGGGATCGATGTCGGCAAGCTCCTCAAGAACAATCTTCGCCTTCTTGCGCAGGGCATTGTAGTCCATCAGAAACGACCGGCTCACATTGGTAGCGGCCATGAAGATGTTTTCCGCGACCGAGACGTCCGGGCACAATGCGATTTCCTGATGCACCAGGCCGATGCCGAGCTTCTGGGCAACTGCGGGAGACGATATCCGAACCGCCTCGTCGCCGAGGATGATCTCGCCGCTGTCAGGCTGCAGGATGCCGTCGATCACGTTCATCAGGGTCGACTTGCCCGCGCCATTCTCGCCGGCAAGCGCATGGATTTCGCCCTTGCGCAGCTCGAAATCCACGCCCTTCAATGCCCGGATCGCGCCGAAGGATTTGCTCACATTGGCAATTTTCAGGATCACGTCATCGGTCATGGCGAGCGCCCTTCATCTCGGATTGAAATTGCTGCGAACGGTGGCGGCCAGCGCCACCGCTCACGATACCCCGGTTTAAGGGCTCAGTTCGTGTCGCGACCTTCCATATATGCGTTGAGGTCGAAGCTTTCGGCGTTCTCCTTGGTGATGACCGCGAAGCCGTTATCGGCAAACGGAATCTGGAACGGGTTGTAGCCCGAGACCTTGTAGTCGTTGAACGGATCGAACACATCGCTGTGCACGGCGAAGAATGTCGCCAGGAAGCCGAGAAAGCCCTGCATGCCCTGGTTCGGGCTCAGCGCCATGTGAATATTGCCGGCCTTGATCTGCTCAAGCGTCGCCGGCGTGATATCGGCATGCATGATCAGCACGTCGGCGCCGGCTTCGTTGACGGCCGCGACCGCGCCCTCGGCCGAACCCGCTTCGGGAATCCACATCGCGCCAAGATTGGGGTTGGCCTGGAGAATGGACGCCGTTGCCCGATAGGCGGCATTGCTGTCCTGATTTGTGGTCTGCCGGCCGACCAGCTTCATGTCCGGATAGTTGTCTTCCATGTAGGAAATCAGCGCCGTGACGCGAAGATCGTGGTTGGACTGGCCCGGATTTTCCAGAACCGCATATTCGCCGCTTTCGCCGATCTGGCTGACGATCTCCTCCGCCGCGAACTTGGCTTCGGCCAGATTGTCGGAGGTGATATAGGACGTTCGCTTGGAGTTCGGCGAGTCGGCGGCAAATGTCACCACGGCAATCCCGCTGTCGACGGCCTGGTTGATCGGCCCGATAAAGGGATCGGCCTGCATCGGATGCAACAGAACGCCCGCCGGCTGTTTCACCAGGTCCTGCTCGAATGAGGCGATCTGCTTGGTGATGTCGTAATCCGGCGTTCCGGAAAAGACGGTCTCGCAGCCAAATGCGTCTGCCGCCTGCTTGAAGCCCTCATAGACCGGCACCCAGTAAGGGTGCGCCGAAACCATGACATTCATGACATAGGTTTCACCCGGCTCGCATTTGATTGTGTCGGCTAGAGCCGGCGCTGTGCCGGAGACGAATGCTGCAAGCGCCAGAGATGTCACCGCGCCGCCCAAAGTAAATTTCATCATTTCCTCCTCCCAGAAGACCATGATCCAAGATCATCGGTACGCAAAGGTACCGCACGAAATTAATCTCACATAACGCAATTTATTGCGCATGGGGACGTTAGGCGGCCGGCGGTTATGCTGTCAACAAACTTTGATATTTTTCTTATAGAGTGAAATATATTGCACGCTGGCATATGATTAGTTCCGATGGCTGTTCCTTCAGAAGAGCCATAGGCCCCGCCTGGGGGCAGCATGCGGATGGGCCCGTCTGATATTGTAGAATCAATGCGGACAACGCCGGACCAGCCGTTGGCGGACAAGGGCAAGGCGAATTCGACTTCTGCCATAATTTCGGCCCTGTGCAGTTGAACGGCATTGTCGGCTATAGCGGCCACACCGACATGCCCGTGTGCAGACGACAGGGAAGCGCGCGAAGGGGCTCTCCGGCGGCGCCAGCGCGTTCCGGCACGGTAACCAGGAAACCGACATAGGCCGATTTTCCTAAAATCTGTTTCATAACTATTGGTGATCAACCACGTTGCCTCCGGAATTATGATGCTTCGAAGGCAACTGGTAGCTTTTATCTGTCGTTAATTCTCAAAAGAGCCGAACTGTCTTGACCGCCGACCCGCAGACGATAGCCGGAAGCCATACGAGCGAACTGACGCCGGTCGCGCGCGTCTCATCCTGTCTGGAGCGGATCGCCGAGAGAAACGACATTATCCGGGCGATGATCTTCGTTGATGCCGATGAGGCATTGCGGGAAGCGCATCGGCTGGAGGCGGAGCTTGCCGCGGGCCGTTCGCGCGGGCCGCTTCACGGCGTACTGATCGCGGTCAAGGACGTCATCGATGTCAGCGGCTGGCCGACGACAGGCGGCTCGCGCCTGTTCGAAGGCCGGATCGCAAGCGAGGATGCGCCTGTCGTGCGGGCGCTGCGCGAACAGGGCGCGATCATCATCGGCAAGACCAATCTGCACGAGTTGACCGCCGGCGGGCACGCTAACCCGTGGTTCGGCAAGGTCGTCAATCCACTTGCGGAAGACCGGGGAACGGGCGGGACCAGCAGCGGCTCGGCAGCGGCCGTGGCGGCGGGCTTCTGCGAGGCGGCGCTTGGCACCGACACCGGCGGCTCCAACCGCTCGACGGCGGCCGCAACCGGGCTTTATGGCCTCAAGCCAACCAATGGAACCATCGACGCGACCGGCATTCTGCCGACGGCGCCGAGCTTCGATACGGTCGGACCGATCGCAAAATCGCTCGAACTGGCGCGCCTTGTCCACTTTGCGATGACGGGGCGCGCCGCGCCGGAGCGGGAACGTGTTTCGCCATCGGGGCTCACGATCGGGCTCTGTCCCGACCTTCATGCCGCGCCGCTGGATGCGGCAGTGGATGAGGCCCACGAGACCTGGCTTCGCAGCGCACGCAATAAAGGCGCAAAGATAGCCACACTGCGCTTCGCGCAGGCGGAACAGGTCGCGAAGGCCGGGCTCGCCATCCTCGCTTACGAATTTGCCGCCAGCTACGGCGACCTCATTGCCGCAAAGCCGGAGAGCGTCGGCGAGGCCGTCCATGCCTTCGTGGAAACGGGACTGGCGATTGACGATCCTGCCTACCACGCCGACCTCGCCTTCCGCGCTGAAACACAGGGCGCGTTTTTGAAGCTCCTGCGATCCGTCGATGTGCTGGCGGCGCCGGTGGCTCCCGGCCTTGCGCCGCGACTGCTCGATGAAACAACCATGGTTGGCAGCGATCATGTTCCCTATGGTCCGGCGGGTGGCACGTTCCGCCGCTGGGCCAATTTTTTCGGGGTGCCGGCGCTTGCCATGCCGCTTCCGATCGCGGGCGACCTTCCCGCCGCGATCCAGCTCTCCACGCCGCCGCTTTCAGAAAATCGCCTGTTCGCGGTGGCCGACGCCCTCGGTCCGAAGGAGACGGACTGACTTTCGTTCTTCACCATACCAAAAAAGGGGAATAAGCATGAAGATCGCATCACTCGCCATTATCGCCGCAAGCCTTGCCGCAGCGCCCATTGCTTCCGCAGCGGACGAGGTCATCCGCTTCGGCGTCGCCGCCGAGCCCTATCCGCCATTCTCGGTCAAGAATGCCGCCGGCGTCTGGGAAGGTTGGGAAATCGACCTGATGGACGCCGTCTGCGCGGAGATGGACGCGGAATGCGTGATCGTCGACGTTCCGTGGGACGGCATCATTCCGGCGCTCCTGGAAAACAAGTTCGACGTCATCTGGAGCTCGATGTCGATCACCGACGAGCGCATGAAGGTCATCGACTTCACCGACAAATATTACTTCTCGCCGAATGTCCTGGTCGGCGCCAAGGCCGATCCGCGTGAATTCGATTTCGACGATCCGGATACGATGAAGGGTCTTGTCCTTGGCGCCCAGAGTTCGAGCACCCAGGCGTCCTATCTCCAGCAGGAACTTGGCGGCATCGCCGATCTGAAGCTCTATCCGACGCTCGATGACGAGATCGCCGACCTGAAGGCCGGGCGCATCGACATGATGGCGGCCGGCGGCATCCAGATCCAGAGTTTCCTCGACACACCCGATGGCGAGGCCTACGAGATCAAGGTCACGATGCCGCAGGTCCAGATGTTCGGCTACGGCGATGGCGGCGGATTGCGTAAGGAAGATACAGCGCTCAAGGAACAGCTCAACGAGGCGATTGCCGCCGTGCGCGCCAGCGGCAAATATGACGAGATCACCGAGAAATATTTCGATATCGATATCTACGGCGAATGATCTTGTCGATGCTCCTTATTGATGGTGCCGGCGCCCGCGCCGGCATCGTTTTTTGCAAGCGGAATTGAAGCCTCATGGACTCCCATTCATCCTGGTTGATCCTGCTCAGCTTCGGAGATCGGGGCTGGAGCGACTCCCTGCTCTGGGGCGCGGGGCTCAGCCTGTCGCTTTCCGTGACGGCCTATCTGCTCGGTCTGGTCCTCGGTCTCATGGGCGCGGCGGCGAAGATCTCCGGCAACAGAATCGCCCGCACGATCGCGAATTTCTACACCTCGGTGATCCGTTCGGTCCCGGAAATCCTGATCATCTTTCTGGTCTATTACACCGCCACCAATGCGGTTACATCGCTCCTACAGATGACCGGTCTGGTGGCTGATTTCGAGGTCAACGGCTTCGTGGCGGCGACCTTCTCGCTCGGTATCGTTCAGGGCGGCTACAGCACCGAGGTGCTGCGCGGCGCACTGGTTTCGGTTGCCAGAGGCCAGTCCGAAGCCGGCTATGCGCTGGGGCTTACCCCTCGCCAGAACTTCCGCCTTGTGGTACTGCCGCAAGCGATCCCGCTGGCGCTGCCCGGTCTCGGCAATCTCTGGCTGATCGTGCTGAAGGAGACCTCGCTGGTGAGCCTTGTCGGCTTCACCGATCTGGTGCTGGCGGGCAAGATGGCGGCGGGCGCAACCCACCGCTATTTCCTGTTCTATAGCGCTGTCGCCGTGATCTTTCTGGTGATGTCCGGCGTCTCCACAGTGCTGCTGCATATGCTGGAAGAACGATACTCCAAGGCCTGGAGGCAGAGATGAGCGACTTTACTCTCTATCTGGTCCAGCAGCTCGCCATCGGCGTCCAGGCGACGATCGTGCTTTTCTTCACCGCCGCACTTGCCGGCAATGTGCTGGCGCTGCCGCTGGCGCTTTTGAGAATGTCGAAGCACAAATGGCTGCGCTATCCGGCAATGGCCTTCATTCTCGCCTTTCGCGGCACGCCGCTGCTCGTCCAGCTCTATCTGGTCTATTTCGGCGTCGGCCAGATCCTCGCCGGCATTCCGGCCCTCAGATACAGCCCCTTCTGGCCGCTGTTTCGCAGTGCCTATGGCTATGCCTTCTTCACGCTGTCGCTGAACACGGCCGCCTATTGCGGGGAGATCTGGCGCGGCGCGATCGAAAGCGTTCCCAAGGGACAGACCGAGGCCGGGCGCTCGCTCGGACTTTCCAGGACCCGGATATTCCTGAGCATCCTGCTGCCGCAGGCGCTGCGCCTCGCTCTGCCCTCGATCGGCGGACAGAACATCCTGCTCTTGAAGGGCACCGCGCTTGCCTCCACCATCACCGTGTTTGAGCTGATGGGGGCTGCCAATATGGTGCGCTGGCAGACATTCCGGGTCTATGAGCCGCTGTTTGCCGCGGCCCTCGTCTATTTTGCGCTGGCCTGGGTGATCACCGCCGGTTTCAATTTCGCCGAAAGGCGACTAGCCTTGCCGCGTTGAGCGGCTGATGAACGGAGGTCCATGTGATACTGGATGAAGGCGAGTTCACGCCCCGTGAGATCGAGACATTCGCGGCCGTCATGCTTCACGGCACCACCACCAGGGCCGCCGATGCGCTGAACATCACCCAGCCGGCCGTCAGCAAGATATTGCTGCAGCTGACCGCCAAGACCGGCTTTCCGTTGTTTCGCAACCACCGCCAGCGTCTCGTCCCGACGCCGGAGGCGCATATGCTCTATGCCGAGGTCAAGCGCGTGTTTGAATCCGTGCGCGGCATATCGACCGCCGCGCGCGAGATCCGCGAACTGCGGAGCGGACGGCTGAATGTCGCGGCGTTGCCGGCCTTCGGCCTGACGCTTCTGCCCTCGATCGTTGCGAGCTTCACGCGGGAATACCCGGATGTCTCGATCACCCTCGACATCCGCAGCTCCGCCACCATCGTCCAGCGCACCAGCCGCAACCAGCTTGATGTGGCCGTGGCGGCCGAGGTGGATGATGAAAGCCCCTCGGTCGTCCGCCGTTCGCTGGTCGCGACGCCGCCGGTCTGCATCATGCCGAAGGGGCATCCGTTGTCCCGCCTGTCGGCCGTTCAGGTCGATGATCTCGATGGTCAGGATTTCGTCTCGCTCGGCGTTGGCGACCGGATGCGCCGCCAGCTTGACGATCTTTGCAAGGAACGCGGCGTGACGCGCCGCACCAAGCTCGAGGCCGCGCTTTCGGATACCTGCGTCAACCTCGTTGCCGAGGGCGTAGGCGTTGCCGTCATCGACCGGCTTTCAGCCTGGATGGCGCGGGACAAGGCCATCGAAATCCGCGATTTCCGCCCCCATCTCGACGTCAATCTCAGCGTCTACCGGCCATGGGGCACGATCGCCTCCTCGGTGGCCGATACCTTCATCGAGCACCTGATCCAGAAGACCCGGGAGACCATGAATGTGGTCGACCGCGAGATCGGCGAACTCAGCAGCCCGCCCGATATCGAGACCTGAGGGAGCCCTCAGGCCGTCACCGTCTTGAGCGCCGTAAACAGTTTTCGGATATCGTCTTCGTCGTTATAGATATGCGGAGAGACGCGCATCTTAGTGCCCCGCACGGTGACGTGGACGCCCTTTTCCTTCAGCATGCCGGCGAGCCCGTCGCGATAGTGCTCTCCGAGCTCGATGACGGCGATGTGGCCGACGCGCATGGCGGGGTCCGGCCCGCCGAGCCCCATGGCTTCCGCCTCCGCCCAGATCAGCCGGTTCAGATGGACAAGCCGTGCGTGAACGGCCGCGCCGCCCAGGCTCTTCAGCAATTCCATGGACTTGAGCGCGACCGGCAGCACGGCAAAGTCGGAGCGCTCGCCCATGTCGAAACGGCGGGCACCGGGGAGATAGCCGGGCATGGTCTCCAGATAGAAATCGGGACGTTCGCCGCCAGCGCGGTTCCATGAATGGAACTCGATCGGCCGCCCAGCCTGCTGCCATTTCTCGGATGCATAAAGAAAACCCAGCCTATAAGGCCCGAGCAGGAATTTATAGGTGGCGAAGGACAGAAAATCCGGCTGGATACGCGCGACGTCGAAGGGAACCGCCCCGACCCATTGCGTGCCGTCCATGACAAGCGCCGCTCCGACCGCCCTTGCGGCGTCGGCGACCGCGTCGATATCGACCGTCATGCCCTCGAACCAGTGCAGGATCGTGCCGGCCACGACGGCGACCGGGATATCGCTGTGGCGGATTGCCGCGACGAGGGCCGCGCCCCATTCCTCTCCGTCGCGTCGCGAGACGGCGACCACCTTCGCGCCGCGCGCACGGGCCAGTTCGTACCAGGCATAGCGGTGCGATGTATGCTCGTTTTCCATCATGATGATCGCCGAGCCCTCGGGAACGGCGACATTCGCGGCGGCCACCGCGATGCCATAACTGGTCGCCGGGATCACCGCGATATCATCAGCCCTCGCGCCGATGAAAGACGCAGCCAGCGCGCGGGCCGCCTCAACCTCGTCATAGAAGTTCCCGATGGTCATATCCCAGGGTGCCGCCTTCACCCCTGCGCCCTTTTTCCCGGCCTCCTCGGCGATGCGCGGGATCGGCGAGATGTAGGCCGCATCGAGATAGCTGATGTGATCGGGGATCGAAAACAGGTGTTTCTGGCATTCGAGCATGATGTCCTCGCTAAAGTGTCACGGTCACGCCAAGGCCGCGTTCCCTGGCCCTGAGATAGATGAAACGGGCAAGCTCGATATCCTGGGCCGGCACGCCGAGGGATCGATAGAGCGTGATTTCATCCGCGTTCTCCCGTCCGGGAAGATCACCCGCAAACACCGCACCGATTTCGCCCCTTATATGGCCGCGATCGATGAGGCCGGCCTCCAGCGGATCGATCAGGTCAGATGCCGAGGTCAGCGCCATTGGCATGTAGTCGACGAAAACCTTCGCGCGCAGCACGCAGTCGGTATCGATTTCCCTGAGGCCCGCGACGCTCGCGCCAACCGCGTTCACATGCGTACCCGGGGAGAGCCACGCGCCGTGCAGCACCGGTTCGGCGGCCGAGGTCACGGTGCAGACGATATCCGCCTCCGCCACCGCCGCGCCCGCGTCGCCAAACGCCGTCGCCGCAATACCCTTGTCGCGCTGGCGGCGGGCGAAGTCTTCGGCCTTCCGCCGATCGCGGCCCCAGACCCGGACATGATGAAGCGGTCGCACCAGCGCGATGGCGTCGACATGCCGGTCGGCCTGCTCGCCATAGCCAAGGACCGCAAGCTCGTCCGCATCCTCTCGAGCAAGCGCCCTCGTGGCGGCGGCGCTCGCGGCCGGCGTCCTGAGCCCGGTGATCGCATGGGCATTGATCAGCGCCACCGGATGGCCGTGGTCGCCGTCAAACAGCAATACGCCGCCCTGATGCGAGGGCAAGCCGTGCCGGAAATTTTCGGGATAGACCGACTGCACCTTGGCGCCAGCCTGCGGACCTTCGGCGGCGACCATTACGGAAAGGCAGGTGCCAGCCATGCCCGGCAGCGCCAGGGTGCGGCGGATATCCTGCGCGATGCGGCCGTCAGACGTCTTGATCAGCGCGCTTGTCGCCAGCGCGACCGTCTCTTCGGGTGTGACCAGCGCTTCGGCGGTCGCTCCATCGATCACAAGCAATGGCGGCGCATTCATCCCGGCCATGGTCTCCCCTCGCACATTCGCATGGTCCAAGAGATAGCATCGCCTACCCGCCGCCGGAGAACAAACTTGATAACCAATAGCCATAAATTGACCGGCTGATCTTATAGGACCGCCCGCATCCCCTCCCTTCATAACTATTGATTATAAGCCGGAAGGTTGGGGTTGTTTGCGCCCAGCGACCGGCTGTTCCAGAAAATACCTCATGTACCGGCCTTCCGTCCGGAGGGCGCAAACGTGAAATGAGGGGCCCATGAACATCCAACGCTTTGACAGGACCGCGCGGCTTTCGCGCGTCGTCGTTCATGGCAACACCGCCTATTTCTCCGGACTGACGGCAGATGACAGAGGCAAGGATACCCAAGGCCAGACGGCGGAAATCCTCGCCAAGGCCGACACCTATCTCGAAACGCTGGGGGTGGATCGCAACGCGGTCCTCTCCGCCACGATCTGGCTCCGCGATATCGGCGATTTCGACCTGATGAACGCGGCGTGGACGGCCTGGATCGACGCGCCGCCGGCGCGCGCCACCGTCGAGGCCGTTCTCGGTCTGCCGGACATCCGGGTCGAGATCCAATTCACGGTCGCGATCGCATGATGATCGGTCAGCAGGAAAGGAACAATGTGTTCAGCAAGATCAACATCACCGATCAGCGTGCGACGGTAACCGTCGAAATTGACGGCCGGACGGTGACCTGCCGCAAGGGCGATACCGTTGCGGCCGCAGCGATGCTCGCGGACGATGGACCCTATCGGCGCAACCCGGTTTCGGGCGCGGCGCGGGAGCCTTATTGCATGATGGGCATCTGCTTCGAATGTCTGATCGAGATCGATGGCGTGGCCAACCAGCAGGGCTGTCTGCGCACGGTCGAGCCCGGCATGCGCATCCGCCGCCAGCGCGACGTGCGGCCCCTGCGGGAAAGTGACGAAGCATGAGCCGTGACATCTGCATCATCGGCGGCGGCCCCGCCGGCATGGCGGCCGCCAGCATGGCCGCCCGACACAGCCTTTCCGTCACCCTGATCGACGAGCGCCCGAGCGCCGGCGGCCAGATCTATCGGGGGCTGGAGGATGGCCCACTGAAGGACAAGCTCGGCCCCGACTACGTGGCCGGAACAAACCTGATCGATCGTTTCCGCAAGGCGGATGTCGACGCCCATTTCGGCGCCAGTCTCTGGCGGGTGGATCACGGCGACAAGGGCGGCTTTGCAAGCTTCATCAGCGACGGCGTCTCCCGCCGCGTTGCCTACAAAAAACTGGTCCTTGCCACCGGCGCGATGGAGCGTCCGGTGCCCTTCGAGGGCTGGACCCTGCCGGGCGTGATGGGCGTGGGCGCGGCGCAGCTTCTGCTGAAATCCTCCGGCATTGCGCCGGCGGGCCGGGTCGTGCTTGCCGGCAATGGGCCGCTGCTGCTGCTCTTTGCAAACCAGTTGCTCGATCTCGGGGTGGAGATCTCGGCGATCCTCGACACGGCGCCCCGGAAAAATCCGGCGGCAGTTGCCGCTCGTCATCTGCCGGCGTTGTTTGCCAACCGCGCAAAGCTCGCCAAAGGCCTCGCCATGCAACGCGCCATTCGCGCCGCCGGCATAAAGGTTCACCGCGATGTCTCGGCGCTCCGGGCGCTCGGTAAGGAGCGGGTCGAGGCGGTGGCCTTCACCGCAAACGGCAACAGTCATGATTTGCCTGTCGATACGCTGCTCACCCATGAGGGCATCATACCCAATACCCAGCTTTCCCGCGCTCTGAACTGCGCCCATGTCTGGGATGCCGGGCAGAACTGCCTGCGCCCGGACGTCGATCGCTTCGGCGAAACCAGCCTTGCCGGCGTCTTTGTCGTCGGCGATGGCGCTGCCATCAATGGCGCGATCGCGGCCCCCGCCTCCGCCGAAATCGCCGTCGGCCGGATACTGGAAAAGGCCGGCATGCTCGAAGACACCGGGCGCGCCGCCATAACTGCGGCGCATACCGTGATGAAGCGCGAGCGCGCCTTCCGCCCCTTCCTCGATGCGCTCTACCCGCCGCGCATTGCGGCGGCTCCGCTTTCGGACGCAACGCTTGTATGCCGCTGCGAGGCCGTCAGTGCCGGGGCCATACGGCAAGCGGTGCGCGATGGCGCAACCGGCCCGGCACAGGCCAAGGCCTTTACCCGCGCGGGCATGGGGCCATGCCAGGGCCGCGTCTGCGGGCCGATCGTCACCGGCCTGATCGCGCAGGAACGCCACAGTTTCCCCGCAGATGTCGGCGCCTATCACGTCCGCTTCCCGCTGAAGCCGGTAACGGTGGGCGAGATGGCGAAAAGCCGCGACAAAGACAATCAGGACGAGGCCCATCATGCAGCTTGAAACGGACGTCGCGGTGATCGGCGGGGGGCTGGTCGGCATCGCGCTCGGCTACGGCCTCTCTTTGCGCGGCATCGACAATGTCGTGCTCGATGAAGGCGACGATGCGATCCGCGCCAGTCGCGGCAATTTCGGCCTCGTCTGGGTGCAGGCCAAGGGGCTTGGTCTTCCGGCCTACAGCAACTGGGCAATGCATGCGGTCTCGCGCTGGCCGGAGCTTTCCGATCAGCTTCTGGCGGAGACCGGCATCGATGTCGAACTGGTGCAGAATGGCGGGCTGTACCTCTGCCGCACGCCCGAGGAACTCGAAACGCGCGCGGCCAATCTGGCGACCATCCAGTCGCGCCATGCCGGCGATTACGACTACGATATTCTCGACAATGCCGCGCTGCGCCGGCTGGTCCCCGAGATCGGTCCCGATGTGCCGGGCGCCAGCTATTCGCGCTATGACGGACAGGCCAACCCGTTGCGGTTGCTCCAGGCCTTCCATCGCGCCTATCAGAAGCGCGGCGGTCGCGCGCTCGCCAACAGCGGCGTGCTCGACATCACCCGGCGGGGCGAAAAGTTCGTGCTGAAAACCGCGCGCGGCGAGATTGTCGCCGGGCGTATCGCGCTTGCCGCCGGCCTCGGCAATGCGGGTCTCGGCGACATGCTGGGCGTCAAGATCCCGCTTTTACCCGTGCGCGGCCAGGTGCTGGTCACCGAGCGCGTGCCGATGAAGCTCGACTATGCGATCGAACAGGTCCGGGGCACCGGCGACGGCACGCTGATGATCGGCGGAAGCTGGGAGGAAGAGGCGGGTTACGACCTCGGCACCACCTTCGACGTGACCACAAGGATCGCCGCCGATTCGATGTTCTTCTTCCCATTCCTCGAAAATATCCGGGTCGTTCGAAGCTGGTCGGCGCTGCGCATCATCACGCCCGATGCGGCGCCCGCCTACGAGGAAGTCGTCCCCGGCGCCTTCCTGATCACCTGCCACAGCGGCGTATCGCTTGCCGCCCTCCACGCCTATGAAAGCGCCGGCTGGCTGGCGGAAGGCGCAATTCCTGAAGCAATGGCGCCCTTCTCGCTGGCGCGGTTTTCAGATCAGCGATAGGCGAAGCTGGGGCGCCTTTCCGCACTGAATCAGCACCGAGGCGACAGAGCGTATATGTTTGCCTGAAAAGTAATGGCGGTCAGCATGGACTTGTTGCGACGCCGCCTGAAACGTCGCCCCGCCCGGGCGGATGATGATGAGAACGCCGAGGAAACCGAAGAAGACGGCCAGCCAGCGCCGTATATGGACCCTCTCGCCCAGAAACAACGCCGAAATGACGGTAATGAAGACAGGCGCCACGAAGATCAGCGCGGTCGCCTCTGCAAGACCGAGATATATGAAACTGGTGAAAAACAGCATCGTCGCGGCCACCCAGAGCACTCCGCGCAGCAGGTGCGCCAAAGGCCGGTGCGTCTTCAGCGCCGGCCGGCCACCCATGATGAAAGCAATGAGCACAGTGAAAGGCAGGGCAATCACATTGCGCAGAAACAGGATCTGAAGCGGCGTGTAATGCGCTGTCAGGGCCTTTGCCACGGCATCGTTGGCGCTCAGACAGGCCACACCGACACACATCAGGACAATACCAGCGGTATGGTTTCCCTGTGTTCCGGACGGTGCAGCCTGCATTTTTCTCTCCCCCCCGAGAATGATGGCTCATGCACGAAGAGCCACACTGCCCGGTCTGGCGCGCAAGAGGCAAGTGCCGGACAGCGGCCAGCGGTTCACCCTAGCCACATTTCCGAGGCATGCGGTCCGGACAGATATGAGCCGATCGTCGGCTTTGTGCCGAACACGAATAACGGCGATTCAGGCAAGTTCGGCTCTCAGCCATGCGGCCAGCCGCTCGACCGAGGTATGGTTGGAGCGACGGGAACCGCGAAAGACCGATAGTTCGCCCGGTCTTTCGATGGACAGGTTGCAGACTGGCCGCAATTTGCCCTCGTCGATCATACCGCCGACGGTTCGTTTCCAGCCGAGCGCGACGCCCTGGCCGGAGACGGCGGCCTGCAGCACGAGGGGATAGCTGTCAAAGGCGGACATTCTCAAACTGGCCGGACGGGCGAGACCGGCAGCTGCAAACCAGTCCGGCCAATCGAACCAGTCCTGCGGCGTCACCTTATGGAACAAGAGCGGCAGGTGCGCGACCGCCTCCGGTGGCAGCGGGTCGGGACTATCCAGAAACGACGGCGCGCAGACGGGAAAGATTTCGTCCGGAGCCGTGAACAGCAGCCGGGCCGCGCCGCAAGCCCGGCCGGTGGTCTGAATGGCAATGTCAAAGGGTTCTAATGCCTCTGTCAACGGTTCCAGCGCACTGACAAGCTGCAGCTGGATCTCGGGATGTGCGGCGTGAAATCCCGCCAGCCGCGGCATCAGCCAGTAGAAGGCTTCACAAAGCTGACAGCGCAGCACGACAGTATCCGGATCGCGACTGCCTCTGATGGCGGCAATTTCCGCCCGGATCGACATGAGCGCCTCTGCGACGACCCGGCCAAGGCGGCGTCCTTCATCGGTCAGAAATACCGCACGGTTACGGCGTTCGAACAGGCGCACGCCCAGTTCCGCTTCGAGCTGCGCGATCTGACGGCTGATGGCGGTCTGCGTGAGGCCCAGCTCGTCCGCGGCGCGGGTGAAGCTCTCGAGGCGGGCGGCGGCTTCGAAGGGGCGCAGCCGGGCCAGTTGCAGCTTATCGTTTTGCATGCGTTCCGGTTATGTATTCTTGCGTACTTCTCATTTTTCATCGCTTTCCCGGCGTGGTTCCATGCGTATATGGTACCCATAATCGTGAACATACGGCAAGCGCGCCTGGTTGGCATCCTTGCCATCAGCGGCGCGGTTCTTCTGTTGTCGCTCTCCGATGCGTTGGTCAAGCTGTTCAGCGACGCGGTTTCGCTGGGGCAGGTTCTCGTGCTGCGTTCTGCCGTTGCGACCGTCATTCTTGCCATCGTTTTCCGGCTGACCGGGGGGCGCGGCGGCCGCTTCTTTTCGGCAAATCCATGGGTCTGGGCGCGCAGCTTCAGCCTGGCCTTGATGTGGGGGAGCTACTATGCGGCCCTGCCATTCATCTCCTTTTCGCTTGCGGCGGCCTGCTATTATACGTCGCCGATATGGATGACGGTTCTCTCCGCCATCTTGTGCAAGGCGTATATCGGCCGGCGCGGTGTGCTGGCCATTGCTCTTGGGTTTGCCGGCGTGCTGGTGCTCCTCAGGCCCGGGCCGGATGCGTTGTCGCCGGTTATGGTCCTGCCGCTTCTGGCAGGCTTTTTCTACGCGCTTGCAGCCGTCATCACCTATGGCCGATGCCGGGATGTGTCGCCGTTGTCGATGGCGATAAATCTCAACGTCGTGCTTGCGGCTGCCGGACTGGCCTATGTCGCAGCTCTTTTTCTCTCTGGCGCGGGAGACGATGCGGGGTTCCTGCTGTCGGTCTGGCCGCCACTCGACAGGCCGGAGTGGCAACTCCTGACGGGCCTCGGCGTCCTTCTGGCCGTGATCACCGCAGCGGTGGCGCTCGCCTATCAACTGGCGCCCGCGCCGGTCATCGGACTGTTCGACAACGGATATCTTGTGTTCGCGCTGGTTTGGGGCCTTCTGCTTTTCGGCGACCGTCCGGGATTGCCTGATCTGGCCGGTATCGCCCTGATCGGCGGCGGAGCCTTTCTTGCATCGCTCGCACCGATTGGAACGGGTTCGGGCCCGAAAGGGGAATAGACATGCCGTGGGAAAGCGGGCGTGCCTATCCGTTGGCCTGTGCGGTGCTGACCGCCATAGCCCGGCCGAGCGTGATGCTGGTCACCGGACAATCGCCCACGAAGGGGCGTTGTTCGCCGCTTTGATGGCCGCGGTGCGACAGGCGGATCAAGGACGGGCGCGGTCAGCGCGGGTCTCAAATGCCCGGATCACGGAGATCATGTCGTCCTCGGGCGTTCCAAGCGCTTCCGCTTCCGCATAAAGCGCCACGCAGGCCTCCATCAGCGGAAAGGCGGTTCCAGCCGCCCGCGCGGCATCGGCCACCAGCTTGCTGTTCTTCAAAACGTCGGAGATTCCAGCCTGACGGGTGAAGTCGCGACGACGGAGTTTTTCGACCTTGATCTTCGAGACGTCGCTGGCCATCGGTCCGGCGTTCAGGATCTCGGCGAAGCGCTCCATGTCGAGGCCGTGTCGCGCTGCGAAATGCCCTGCTTCTGCCAGCCCCGTGACCATTGTAATCAGGAAGGTATTGACCGCGAGTTTCATCTGAAGTGCGGCTGGCACCGGCCCACAATCGAAGACCTGTTTGCAGACGGGCGCGAGAAGATCGTGCAAGAGAACGAGGTCTTCCGGCGCGCCGGCGAGCATGCCGACAAGCTGTCCGTTCTCTGCCGGTTTGCGCGACCCGGATACCGGCGCTTCAACATAGCGGCCTCCGGCGGCGGCAATCTCTTCAGAAAGTTTTCGGGAATAGTCCGCCGAGACGGTGCTCATCGAGACAATGCAATGTCCGCCGACCCGCTTGGCGAAGCGGTCTGTGCCGCGTCCGAGAGCGGCATCCGTGGCGCGCTCGTTTTCGAGCATCAGGAGCACCGTTTCGCATCGGGCAAAAAGGTCGTCCGCCGTCGGTGCGACGTCAGCACCGGCCTCGGCCAGCGGCGTGCAGCGTTCCGGCGTCCGGTTCCAGACAACAACCCGCTGGCCAGCACAAACGAGGTTCAGCGCGATAGGTGTTCCCATCGTCCCGAGGCCAATGAAGCCCGTCGGTTGCCGTTGCGTCATGAGCGCGTTTCCCTCTTGCGTGAACGCAGCTTAATGGCAGACCTCTGTTCAGAAAAAACGAAATTTATTGAAATGCGGATCGCGAAAATCGGGTAGGTTTATCGTCCGCACAATGGCTTGTCTGACCCTTGTTCCGACGCTATGCACCATGAAAGCAACGATTGCTCGTTCTTATGATGCGTTTTCGGCCCCGAGCGCCTGGCCATCATGATCGGTTCTCATCCAGAACGGCCGCAGCCTGCGCCGCCACCTCGGCGACATCCAGGCTGAGCGCCAGATCGGTCTCGGAAAGCCTGTCAAGGTCGATCCAGCGGGCTTCGAGTGCGTCGTCGCCGGCAACCGGTTCGCCATCGACCCATTGGCACAGCACCGCGACCAGGATGAAATGCCGGCGCAGCCCGCCATCGGCCGCATAATCGAAGGCGTCGACAGCAGTGAAGGTGCGGAGCGCCGTTGCATTGACGCCGGTTTCCTCCTTCAGCTCCCGCAGCGCCGCCTGATGCAGCGTTTCGCCGCGTTCGATTTTGCCGCCGGGAAAGCCCCAGCGCCCGGCATCGGGCGGGTTGGCGCGGCGCACCAGCAAGACCTTGCCGGCGCGGATGACAATGGCGATGGTCGCGGCAATCGGGCGGGCTGGATAACTCTCTTCGGTCATCTTGGTCTCATATGCTGGCGGCGGCGCGGGCAGGGCTGTGAGGCTGTTCATTGCCGCCGCCTGCTGTCACCTTGTCCAGCGTTTCCAGCCGCAGGATCTGCGCCAGGCGGTCGGCAACAGGACCAATATCCGGCCTGCGCAGCAATCGCAGCTCGATGGACGGTAGTTGCGGCAGCGTACCGTCGTTTCCGGCGCAGACGATATCATCCGGCCTGGCATGGTCGGTGCGCACCGCGATGCCAAGGCCCGATCGCAGCGCCGACCAGATGGCCGGAAGGCTCGGCGTTGTCAGGGCAGCGCGCCAGCGCATCCGGCTTGCGTCCAGTGCGGCAAGCGCTGCCTGCCGGAACAGGCAAGGGTGGTTGAACAGCACCAGCGGGAGCGGATCGCGTTGCAGGTTTGCAATCGTGTCGGCGGTTGCCAGCCAGCGCATTGGCAGGCGGCACAGCGTTTCACCCTCAGCCGGGCTGCCTTCGGGATAGAAGGCGATGGCGGCATCAAGGCGTCCGGAGCGCACGTCTTCGGCGATGCTGTGGTTTTCGCCCGCGCGGATATCGACATGGACGGTGTCGTATTCCTCTGAGAAGGTACGCAGCGTTGCCGGCATCACATCATCGAAGAAATCCTGCGGCACGCCGAGCCGGACAGAGGCCGTTGTGGCGGCAGCGCCCATGGAAAGCGCGGCTTCGTCGTTCAGAGCGACGATCCGGCGCGCATAGGCGATGAAGGCTTCGCCCGCCTCGGTCGGTACAAGGCCGCGCCCGCTGCGCCTGAACAGCACGGTGCCGGTCTGTTGCTCCAGCTTCTTCAAATGCATGCTGACGGCCGACTGGGAGCGGCCGAGTTGCACCGCGGCCCGCGAAAAACTGCCGAGATCGGTTCCCACCACAACGGTGCGCAGCGCGTCCATGTCAAAGGTTGTCAACACTTCAGAATTTCAAAACCCAACGAGTCTGTTTATTCGATAATCGAATACATCTTATCGCGCTTCCTTCACGGATCAATAGGCAACGCCTTCTTCCGAGGGCGGAACGGAAAGACGGTCAGAGCGTAGGCTTTAAGGAGCGGGTCTACGCGTTTGGGCTGAGCTTGCGCGGGGCTTTTCCGAAGACGATCGGGCGATTGTCCGGCGATGGCTGGTCGCGGTGGCAACCGGCAAGCCGGACTGATGATATCCTTCAGTTCACGCAGTGCTTCAGTTCCCGTAGGAGCCAGTCGAGGAAATGCTGCACCGGCTGCGACCTGGTTCGTCGTGCATTTTCGACGAACCAATAGGCCGATCCGGTCCTAAAACGTCCGGGCATGGGGGCGGTCAGCCGTCCGGCGCGAATGGCGTCATGCGCCAGCGTTTCCCAGGCGAGAAACACGCCCTGGCCGGCGATGGCGGCATCGAGGCAGAGCGAGGCATCCGAATAGACGGGCCCGTCCGGCAGTTGCGCGACATCCATGCCGTTCGGCGCGAGCCAGTGGTTCCAGCCAAACCAGGCCCCGCCGTCGCGGATGATCGGCACCTTCAACAGATCTTCGGGGATGCGAAGCCTTGGCGCAAGCGTAGGAGCGCACACCGGAAAGACGCGGATATCGGTGAGCCGCGTCGACTTCGTGCCCGGCCAGTTGCCCTTGCCGACGCGAATGCTCGCGTCGATGGCATCGCTGTCGAGATCGGCAAAATCCGTCGTCGCCTCGATGGAAACCTTGAGGTTCCCCCATTCGCTGGTGAAACGGTGGAGGCGCCACACCAGCCATTTGGCCGCAAACACCGGAGACGCGGAAACGGCGATCCGGTCGCCCGGCTCCACTCTCGTCAGCGCAACGGCTCTGGCCAGTTCGGCAAAGCCGTCATGCAGATGGGTGGCCAGCCGCCGCGCGGTTGCCGTCGGTTCCAGCCCGTGGGGAACCCGTTTGAACAACTGCACGCCCAGCAGTGTTTCGGCCTTGATGACCTGCTGGCTGACCGCGCCCGGCGTCACGCCGATTTCCAGCGCCGCGGCGTTGAGGTTGCCGCGTCTGAGCACGGTTTCGACGGCACGGAGACTGTTGAGAGGAAGAACCGCCCGGTCGACCCTGTAGTTTTTCTGCATCGCGTCCCTTTAAACCTCGATTGCCGTTTCGGCGTCTCCGGCCGACCATGCCGGCATGCTTAAGTCGTTTCGCATTTTCATTCGTCGCTGTTGCCGTGCGGATTCCGCTCGCCGTCTGCGCAAGGCGCGTGCCCTGGCGAAGATGCATCGCTATCGATTTTATCGCGACCCTCTCGCGCACCCGCATCTGAAAAGGATGAGTAGCCGGGAACTGGCGGATCTGGCATTCGACCCTGAAAAGGTCGCTCCGGATTGACCATTTGCGATGGGGCCGGACCCGGACCGCATGCTCGTCACGGTCGAAAATGCGCTCACTCCGATGCCTGCCTTCAGATTCTCTGAACAGGTTAGGACTGCTTCATGAATTCGAAAAACGCATAATTCGCAATATTCAATTTCGAAATCCGGGTTTTGGGCGATGCTTGCTCTGCGTTCGGGTCAAGCCGTCTCGCCGAACAGGTTGTCGGCCATGAAATCGACGAAGACACGCAGTCGCGGAGACATGTGGCGGCTTGACGGCCACAGGATACGGAACGCGCCGGTGTTCTTCACATGATCGTCCAGCACGCTGACGAGCCTGCCTTCATCGCACGGGCGACGGACCGCGAATTCCGGCAGGCATGCGATGCCATTGCCCTGCTCGGCCATATGCAGCAACGGCTCGATGGCGCTTGAAACCGCCGTGCGGGGAAGGCCGACGACTGGCTCTGCGTCTTCGCCGTCGACAATCCAGGGCTCCAGCTTGCCGGTGCTGGGGTAACGGTGGTGCAGGCAGCGGTGTCGGAGGAGGTCCCGAGGGCTCGCGGGCGTGCCGTATTTCCCGAGATAGCCCGGCGCGGCAACGAGGCGAAACCGGAAGGCGCCGAGCCGGCGGGACATCAGGCGGGAGTCGGCAGGCTCTCCGGTGCGGATCACCGCGTCGTAGCCTTCCTCGACGACATCGACGAGACGGTCGCTGAAATCGAGATCGAGTTCGATGTCCGGCCAGGCCTCCATGAAACGGGAGAGGGTCGGCATCAGCAGCATGCCCACCAGCGGCAGGCTGACGCGCAGTGTTCCGGCCGGATGCGCGCGTGTTTGCGACAGTTCCAGTTCGGCAGCTTCCATCTCGGCGAAGATGCGGCGGCAGCGTTCCAGCAGCATCTGCCCCTCCGGCGTCAGCGCGATCGCGCGGGTGGAACGGTGAAACAACCGAACCCCGAGACGCTGCTCAAGCCGGGCGATGGATTTTCCAACGGCGGATGACGATACGCCGAGCTGACGCCCGGCGGCGGTGAAACTTCGGGTTTCCGCTGCCTGCACGAAGACGTTCAACGCGCCAAGATTGTCCATCGGTATGGTCATGATAGCGGACACTATAGTCCGAAATAAATGGAACTGCAGCCTGTTTTTCCGAAGTGGAAAAGGTCTCAAGTTTCGCTTCGTCTTTCATCGAAACGAGGAAACCTTCATGGTCCCCACGAAGAATGCGCGCGCAGTAAACGATCCGGCCACGCCGCAAGCACAAAAACTCCCCTGGGCCGGCCTTCTGGCGCTCGCCATGGCAGCCTTCATCACCATCCTGACGGAGGCCTTGCCGGCCGGTCTGCTGCCCGCCATCGGGCAGGGGATGGGCGTGTCCGAGGCTGCTGCCGGACAACTCGTCACGGTCTATGCGCTGGGATCCCTGCTTGCGGCCATTCCGTTGACAGCCATGACCCGGGGCCTGCGCCGTCGGCCACTGCTGCTGGCGGCGATCATCGGATTTCTGGTTGCCAATACGGTCACCGCTGTCTCGGCAAGTTATAGTCTGACGCTTGTTGCCCGCTTTGTCGGCGGCGTGGCGGCCGGTCTGTTGTGGGCATTGGCCGCGGGCTATGCCGCGCGCATGGCGCCCGATCATCTGAAAGGCCGGGCGATTGCGGTGGCCATGGCGGGCACCCCGCTCGCCTTGTCGCTCGGCGTGCCCGCCGGAACCTATCTCGGCGCCGTGATCGGTTGGCGCGGCTGTTTCTGGCTGATGAGCGGATTGACGGTGATCCTGATCGCCTGGGTTCTGGCAAAAGTCCCGGATTTTGTCGGAGAGCCGGCCGGCCGGCGTCTGACGCTGCGCTGCGTTGTCGCATTGCCCGGGATCCTGCCGGTTCTGGGCGTCGTTCTCACCTATGTTCTGGCCCACAATATTCTTTACACCTACATCGCGCCGTTTCTGGGACAGGCAGGCCTCGTCGAGAGAACCGATACGGTTCTTCTGGTCTTCGGGCTGGCCTCGCTGGTCAGCATCTGGGCCGTCGGAGTTCTGATCGATGCCCGCCTGCGCGCGCTGACGCTTGCCAGTATCATTCTGTTCGGCGCGGCGGCTGTCATCTTCTGGCTCTGGGCCGCTGTTCCTGCGGCGATTTATCTGGCTAGCGCGTTATGGGGACTTGCTTTCGGCGGCAGCGCAACCCTGTTTCAGACCGCCAGCGCCAGGGCCGCCGGACCGGCCGCCGACCTTGCGCAGTCCATGCTGGTCACGATGTGGAATACCGCGATTGCCGGCGGCGGGCTGGTCGGCGGCCTGCTGTTGGAACGGTTCGGGGTTCAAAGCTTCGCGCCGACCCTGCTGGTGCTGGTCGCTGTGGCATTTATAGTGACGTTCGCCGCGCGCCGCCACGGCTTTCCTGTCGCCAGCGTCCTAACGGCGTGAGGCGTTGTCGCGAGGCGCTGCATGTACCATTCCGGGTGGTTCAGCGCATGAAAGCCGGCCCTGGCATAAATGCCATGAGCGTCTTCGGTCGCCAGCATGCGGCTGCTGCGGCGGCCCCTATTCGCTGCGCGGAGCGGGCCGCTTCGCCTGCTCCAACCCCATCAGCAAAGGCACTTGTTCCAACAGCCGCACCATTCCGCGTGAAGAGTTGGAGAACCGCGTTCTCTCAGGTCTCAGGGATCGGATGATGACACCTGAGGTCGCCGCAGAGGCCATGCGCGCCTACGCGGAGGAAACCAATCGGCTGAACCGCGAGCGCCGCTCGAACGGCAATGCCTGGCAGGCGGAATTGGCTAAGGTGGAGAAGGACATCCGCAAAATCATCGAGGCAACCAAGGCCGACATGTTTCATGAGAGCATGAAAGGGGAGATGACGGCGCTGGAGAACCGCAAGGCCGAGCTGGCCGCCCTGCTCGCCGACGCACCGGAGAACAAGCCAGACCTGTTACCGACGGCCTCAACAATCTACGCGAAGAAGGTCGCAAAGCTCACACAGGCCCTGAATCGCCCCGCAGAGCACCAGGAAGCGGCCGAGGCCCTGCGGATGCTGATTGAGAAGATTGTGCTCACGCCAGGTCCCAAACGCGGGGAGATCGACGCGACGCTTTAGAGGCCGATTTAAAAGTTATTGAGTGATATCAGAAGG